>NZ_DATCTC010000001.1:0-126255 GCF_036568145.1 Parasphingorhabdus sp.
CCCTCGTTAATCGCCCTGTTTGCGGTGATGGCATGTATTTTTAGCGATAGTATGCAGGCTGTTCAGCGCAATGCAATTAAAGCCCAATCATAAACCTTACATATTGTCATTAGGCTCACCTCGTCTATGAACAGTTTACGCAATAAACGGTTTCGTCTAACCGGGCTCAAAATCTATGGAAACTTTTGATAATGATGAAACGCCTATCCATCTTATTCTTGGCTCTCCTATTACCCGCCTGCGGTGGACCGACCACGCTAGGTGGCAGCCCAGACGTAACAGTCGTATCTAACGCAGAGGGGCTTCCCGAGCCAACACGACTGGATTTGCTCAGTTCCAATCGTCCTTATCTGATCGGGCCGTTTGACAAGCTTAAAATCGACGTTTTCGGTATCGAGGATTTGAGCAAGGAAGTTCAGATTGATGCCAGCGGCCGCCTCTCGTTCCCCCTCATCGGTGTCGTCGAGGCGTCCGGCCGAACCCCGGGCGAACTTGCCGATGAACTGGAGAAACGATTGCAGGGCCGCTATGTCCGTGATCCCCAGGTCACGGTCAACCTTGAGGAAACCGTGAGTCAGGTTATTACGGTTGACGGTCAAGTCGACGAGCCCGGATTATACCCCGTTATTGGCCGCATGACTCTTATGCGCGCCGTGGCGACAGCGGGCGGCACATCCGAATTTGCAAAGCTGAATGATGTCGTGATTTTCCGGAGCGTCAATGGCGAGCAACTGGCCGGACTCTACAACCTGAAAGATATTCGCCGCGGCGCTTATACTGATCCTGAAGTCTTTGCAAATGACGTCATTGTTGTGGGCGATTCGCAGGCGCGGCGTATGTTCCGTGACCTGATTCAGGCATCTCCGCTGATCACGACCCCGCTGATCATATTGTTTAGAAGATAATAGATGGTACAGACAGTCTGCGTATGAACAACATTTTATCTAGCGATAGTTTATCTAATGGTGGCCGGACCGTCTCAGCTGACGTCGATCCTTATGAGGATGTGGCTCACGAAACGCCGATATTGATCCAATATTGGCAAGCCGTGCTACGCCACAAGATAGCGATTGCGATTATCGTGGCCGCATGTATCGCACTCGGCATTATAATCACCTTGCTTATGACGCCTTATTATACGTCAACGGCAATGGTCGAGATCAGCCGCGAACAGGATAAGGTCACGAATGTCGAGGGCGTCACGGCATCCGATAGCGTCGGGCAAAATCTGGAGTTTTACCAGACGCAATATTCCTTGCTGGAATCACGCTCCCTTGCCGAGCGCGTTGTCCGTGCCAGAAATCTCTCTGCCAACGACCGCTTTTTTGAAACCTTCAATGTCGATGCGGACAATAGTGGGCTGCTGGCTGGCGGTTCAAATGCACAATCCGCCGCACAGCGTGACGCCCGGTTCAAACTTGCGGCAGATATTCTGCAAGAGCATATCAGCATTTCGCCGATCCGCGGCTCCAGTCTGGTGGAAATCAATTTCGAGAGCCCCAGCTCAGCACTTTCGGCACAGATTGCCAACACATGGGTTGAGCAGTTTATTGCATCCAACCTGGACAGGCGTTTCAGTTCGACCGCCGATGCCCGTAAGTTTCTTGAAAAGCAATTGGCAGAATTGAAGCAAAAGCTTGAAGATTCGGAACGTAATCTATCCGCTTATGCTGATAATAAAGAGATTATTACGCTGACGTCGGAACAGACCCCGGACGGCAAAACCGTTTCCCGGAAAACACTCGCTTCTGCAAATCTGGAAGCTCTGAATTCCGCCTTGGCACAAGCAACTGCCGACAGGATTGCCGCTGAAAGTGAAGCCCGTGGGCGGGCAGGTAACAAGCTTGCTCTTAGCAATAGTACACTTAATAACCTTCGCGAAGAACGCGCAAAGGTTCAGGCCGAATATGCCAAACAGCTGGTTCTGTTTGAACCGGAATATCCAGCTGCAAAAGCGCTCGCCACACAGATTGCCGCCCTCGACAAGAGCATCGCTGCCGAAGAAACACGTTCCCGCACGGGTACGTCTTCTCGCTTTCAGGAAGCGCTGGAGCGTGAGCAGCAGCTGCTTGCCCAGGTTAATTCATTGAAAGATGAATTTAGCGGGGAGCGACGCGACTCCATCCAGTATAATATTTTCCAGCGCGAGGTGGACACCAACCGCCAACTTTATGACGGCTTGCTCCAGCGATACAAGGAAATCGGCGTAGCAGGTGTTGGCACCAATAACATATCCGTTGTTGACCGCGCTCAACCGTCAAAATCGCCTTCAAGCCCCAAGCTTATTCTCAATATCGCGCTTGCAATGTTGGCTGGCCTTGGCTTGGCCGCGGCATATGTGTTCATCATGGAACAGATTGACCAAACGATCAAAGATCCGTCCGACCTGAAATCAAAGCTTGGTATTGCGCCGCTTGGTTCGATCCCGGACCTGGACAAGGATGATATAATCAGTTCCCTCAGCGACAAAAAATCGGTCGCATGGGA
Organism: Parasphingorhabdus sp.; assembly: GCF_036568145.1. Lineage (GTDB taxonomy): Bacteria > Pseudomonadota > Alphaproteobacteria > Sphingomonadales > Sphingomonadaceae > Parasphingorhabdus. The sequence goes on from NZ_DATCTC010000001.1 coordinate 2,488, forward strand.
AGCCTATCTTTCGATCCGCACAAGCCTCGCCTTCCTCACAGATCATGGTGTGCCAAGGTCGTTCTTGCTTACCAGTACGCGGCCCAATGAAGGTAAAAGTACGTCTGCTCTCGCCCTTGCGGCCGTCCTTGCGAGTACCAAGAAGCGGATATTGCTTATCGATGGCGATATGCGTAATCCATCCCTGCATCAGATGCTGGGTGAAAAAAACACGAATGGCCTGAGCAATTATCTGGCAGGTGACAATGATCTGGACAAGTTGATTCACAAAGAAAGCGCTTATGGCTTTGACGCCATGGCGGCAGGACCAATACCACCCAATGCCGCGGAGCTTTTAAGCAGCTCACGCATGAGCGAGCTTGTCGCCAAGCTTACAGAAACTTATGATACCGTCATAATTGACGCCCCGCCGGTTCTGGGACTTGCGGATATTCCATTGCTGGCCGATTCCGTGGAGGGTGTGATCTATACAATTGAAGCAGGCGGCGTGAAACTGCGCGGTATCCAATCGGCGATTCAACGTGTCCGCAGCTCTCACGCTCATATATTTGGCGGCATCGTGACCAAAATCCAGCCTCAACATTCCGGTTATGGATATGGTTATGCCTATCAGTATAGCTACGGAAACAAAGTCGCCGATCCAGCCTGAAGCTGTTATAGGAAACTAGGTTGCTATGTTAAAAACCGGCATCATATGGATATCAGGTCTGGCGATCGCTCTGGTTTCCGGGCTAACGGCCATGGGTGCAATCGCAAAGAACAAGGCCCCCGAACTGGCCATCGCCCTGCCCCCGACGAACGGGTATGCTGCCGAAAACATAGCGTCAAAATCTGTCCAGATAGCCATTGCGGAAAATGCAGGGCAATTCCCTGACCAGATAGATCCAAAGGTGAGCGAACTTGCCCGGCAAGCCTTTATTGCTGAACCTGTGACACCCGAAGCGGTTGCAGTGCTTGCGCTGAGCGGAGCGGACCAGAGCAAGCGCGAGCTGATGGGCAAAGCATTATCGCTCACACGGCGGCAACCGCTCATCACCGCGTGGATGATCGCCGATAGCGGAGCGCAAAAAGACATTCCGGCTCTTTTGAACCATTATGACAGTATGTTACGCACGAACAGCTCTGCTGCATCAGCAATCATCCCGGTGATGGCAGAGGCACTTGCCGACGAAAGCTTCATAGCGCCATATACCAGTTTGCTGGAAAAACAGCCGCCCTGGGCGTCCCAATTCTGGGGAGCCGTAGTGCGCACACCAGTATCCGTAGTCAATGCCGCACTCTTGCGCGAGGCGCTGTACAAGCCGGATGAGAATGACGACATCTACCGGGACGCTGGCCTGATCCGCACACTCGCCTTCAACCAGCATTTCGAGACAGCCGAAGCTTTATACCATCTTTTAGCAGGTCAGAAAGAAACCAGCTCTTTCGTAAAAAATGGATCTTTCGATGCAGAGCCGGAATTTTACCCCATCGATTGGCAGCTATTCTCAACCGGAGAATATGGCGCTGCAGTCACGGGCGGCAAGCTACAATTAAGCGCTATCCAGAACTCCGGCGGCCTGTTTGCAAGGCAACTCGTCAAATTGCCGGCGAAGATAGTAAAACTGGACATAAAACCCCGCGATCCCATCCCTGACAATGCGCGGATAATCGTCAGCCTGAGATGCGCGCAAGCCATGGATAACGCGCCGCGAACCATTAGAATTCCCTTGGAACGAGAAATCACGGATCTTCAAATAAACAACGCAAATTCGGGATGCAGCTTTTATTGGATGGAAATCAGTGGCCGCGCTTCGGAAAATGGGGGTGGTTTTGATATTGCGCTGGATTCCATCTCACTGCGATAGGGTAGGCGGCAATGAAACGCACATTCGATTTTGTTACAGCACTGGCCGCGTTACTGATACTATTTCCTGTGATCCTCTTGGTCGCCATTCTCAATCGTATCTATCTCGGTAATCCCGTATTATTCATCCAACAGCGGCCCGGTCTGGGTGGAGAACCGTTTAATCTGCTGAAATTCCGGACGATGAAAGATGCCGTTAATGCAAAAGGTCATCCGCTACCGGATGCGGAACGGCTAACCCGCTATGGCAAATTCTTGCGTAGCACTAGTCTGGATGAACTGCCTGGCCTTTGGAATGTTATCAAGGGGGAAATGTCCCTTGTAGGGCCGCGCCCTTTGTTAATGGAATATCTGCCGCTCTATACCAAAGAACAAGCCCGGCGGCATGATGTTCGCCCCGGAATCACCGGATGGGCTCAAGTAAACGGTCGCAATGCCATAAGCTGGGACGAAAAATTTGCGGCCGATATCTGGTATGTGGATAATCAGTCTCTGGTGCTAGATTTAAAAATTCTTGCGATGACAGTGTTCAAAGTACTCAAAAAAGACGGAGTAAGCGCTGAAGGTGAGGCCACAATGCCGAGATTTAGAGGCACTTTGCCGTGACAACATCAATTCTCTATGGTGTTTATGGTGCCTCTGGATGTGGCAGAGGTGTCGCTCCCCTACTTGAGGAGCAGTTGCAACATCAAGCCGAGGCCGAAATCGTCTTTATCGACGATGGTCGTTCAGGTGAAGTCGTAAACAGCCTGAATGTCTTGTCCTACGAGCATTTCATACGATCAAAAATTGCAGAGAAACGGGTAACCATAGCAATTGCAGATGGCTTGGTTAGAAAGCGGCTTGCCGAGCGATGTACCTGCGATGGTGTCGAATTCTATACGATTGCTGCTAGACAACATATATCCATGAAAGATGTCATGGTCGGTGAGGGAGCGATATTTTCTCCGTTTACCACGGTTACGAGTAACATTCGTATCGGAGATCACTTTCACTGCAACATAGGAAGCTACGTTGAGCATGATTGCGTCATCGGCGATTTTGTTACGTTTGCGCCAGGAGTCAAATGCAATGGCAATGTGCATATTGGCGACGGAGCCTATATCGGTTCAGGGGCTATCCTAAAGCAGGGAACACCCGATAAGCCACTTGTTATCGGGGCTGGCGCAACTGTTGGCATGGGTGCTGTTGTTACAAAAGATGTTGCCCCCGGCGCCACCGTTATCGGCAATCCAGCACGCCCATTGGTAAAATAATGCTAGGCCAGATCTACTGCGTAGCTTTCTCAAACGACTGCCGAACCGCGCTGCAATATCCTTCGAGTTGATCTTCGGTAATTGAAGGATGTGTCAGAAACATGATACTCGTTTCGCCAAGTTCACGAGCGGCGGGCAAGCGTTGTTCGGGACGCCAGCCTGTTCCGTCAAAAGCCTTTTCCAGATAGACTTCGCTACAACTGCCTTGAAATGCCGGATAGCCCTGCGAGACTATATCTTCGATGATCCGGTCTCTAGTCCATCCGGATTTAAGTCCGTCCGGTTTAATGTAGTCATATTGACGGTAATAGGCATGCGTGAATCCGGGGCCGGGATCAGGCACACGGACGGCATCGGGAAAGGTTTGTAAAATAGCTTGCAATGCACGCGCGTTACGTGTGCGAAGAGCCGTCCATTCCGCCATGCGTGTAAGCTGAATCCGCCCGATTGCGGCCTGCATTTCCAGCATGCGCCAGTTTGTACCGAAACTTTCATGCAACCAGCGAAAGCCCGGTGGATGTTCACGATTATATACCGCGTCCCAGCTTTTCCCGTGATCTTTATATGACCACATCCGGCTCCAAAGCTCTTCGTCGTTGGTGGTCACCATACCGCCCTCACCACCGGTGGTCATGATTTTATCCTGACAGAATGACCAGGCTCCAACATGGCCTATGGATCCGACCATAGCATCACCAACTTTCGCACCGTGCGCCTGCGCGCAATCTTCGATGACGAACAGATCATGCTGCTTCGCAAGCGTCATGATACCATCCATATCACACGGCCAGCCGCCAAGATGCACCGGTATTATCGCTTTGGTTTTAGGAGAAATGACCTCGTTGACTGTGCGGGGACTGATATTCCCGCTATCCAGTTCGACATCAGCAAAAACCGGGGTAGCTCCTATCGTGACCACCGATGATACAGAAGCAATAAACGTGCGCGGCGTTACGATCACTTCGTCGCCGGGCCCGATGCCTAGAGCTTGAAGAGCCAAATCCAGGGCAACTGTACCATTGGCCAGGGCAATGGCGTGCTTCACATTGGTCCAGTTGGCGTATTCCTGCTCGAATTTACGGCCTATATCTCCGGTCCAGTAATTGACCTTATTCGATGCGATTACATCACGCACTGTATTGGCTTCCTCAGTTGAGAAATTGGGCCATGATACAATTTTAAAAACCATTGTGAAAACCGGCACCTCTATTAAATTTAGCTGTTAGTAGTGTAGGCTTAAGACGATTTTCAAGGTCAAGCCCCAGTCGAATGAACGTGCTTCTAAAGCGTTGATTTGTTGCAGTCATATGCTATCGAATAGCCATTATGCAACGGCTATTGCCTTCGAGCACCGTACAGGATTAATGATGGCGCTCTTTGAGCATATGAATTGCGATCAAACACTACGCCTTCACGATTTACAACCGTTGTTGCACTCAGATGACTCTGTGTGGGTTCTTAACCGATCCTCACCGGCATCGATCTTTGCCACATCCCGTTCTACCGTAAACTGGTTGACACATTGCCTCCTTATTGCAGACGCATCCGTAAAGATTATAGTCAACTTCTCCGCCGAGAAAAGGATGGCCTCAGGCAGCAAACAAGCTATTTGGGAAGGATAATTCGCATAAACTTTTTTGTTATTTCTTCCGTTTCTGCCAAAATTTCTTGGCGCAGTGTCAAAACTTCTTGTACGAAAAAGGGTAATTCATGAAAATCATGAGTGTATTTGGTACTCGCCCAGAGGCCATCAAAATGGCACCCGTCGTGAAAGCGCTGGAGGCCGATAGCCGTTTTGAAAGCTTTGTTTGTGTAACGGGCCAACATGCAGAAATGCTTGAACAGGTAAACGATCTGTTCGGGATAACTCCCGATAGAGACCTGAAAATAATGAAAGCAGGTCAGGGATTAACTCATATCACCACCGCTATTTTGGAAGGCATGGAAGCTATACTGGCGGAAGTCCAACCAGATTATGTGTTGGTTCATGGTGATACCACAACGTCAACTGCTGCCGCGTTGGCCGCATTCTACGCAGGTATTCGGGTCGGTCACGTCGAAGCTGGGCTACGGACCCATAATTTATTGTCGCCATGGCCCGAAGAGGCTAACCGGCAAATAACGGGTCGGCTCGCAAGCCTCCATTTTGCACCGACGCCTTTGTCGCAAGACAATTTGCTCAAGGAAAATGTGTCATCTTCCAGCATATATGTAACCGGGAATACAGTTATCGACGCACTTCTAATGGTAAAAGAGAGGCTAGACCAAGATACCAAACTTGATGCAGAACTTAGCGGGAAGTTCCCATTTCTGGACAACTCCAAGAGGTTGATACTGGTCACTGGGCATCGCCGGGAAAACCATGATGGCGGAATTGAACGCGTGTGTGAAGCTCTCACCGAAATAAGTCGCCGCGGCGATGTGCAGATACTCTACCCTGTACATCTCAATCCCAAGGTGAAGGCCGCAGTTGATAAGGTTTTGAATGGTGTGAAAAATGTCTTCCTGATCGAACCGCAATCCTATCTACCTTTTGTCTGGCTGCTCAACAAATCTCATATAGTGGTAACTGATTCCGGCGGAATTCAGGAAGAAGCACCAAGCTTTGGCAAACCCGTCCTAGTAACACGCGATACGACGGAACGTCCTGAAGCGGTCGATGCCGGAACCGTTGAACTAGTTGGAACAGACACTGCCATGCTCTTGAGAGAGGTCAATCATCTGCTAGATGACGAGCAGGCATATCTTGAAATGTCACGTGCCCATAATCCTTATGGGGACGGCAAGGCTGCGGCTCGTATCGCGGATGTACTGGCCGCACAATAAAATTCACGATTTATACGATTTGAATCAGACAGGATAATTAGATGCAACGGATTTCAGTTCTGGGCCTCGGCTATGTGGGCCTGCCAAGTGCGGCGGTTTTTGCCGATAGCGGCCTGAACGTCATAGGCGTGGATATTGATAGCAAGGCCGTGGAGACGATCAATAGCGGCAAAGCGCATATTATCGAACCGAATCTTGATGATTTGCTCCACAAAGTGGTCGGTAATGGCAGCCTGCGCGCTACGACACAGGCTGAAAAAGCAGACGTGTTTGTGATCGCGGTGCCAACGCCGTTCAAGGAAGGCAATCAACCAGATCTGCGTTTTGTGAAATCTGTTGCGGATATGATTGCGCCGCTGCTTGAAGCGGGAAATCTAGTGATTCTGGAATCGACCAGCCCTGTTGGTGCAACTGAACAACTTGCCGGGTGGCTCCGCGATGCCCGGCCGGATCTCAAGATTCCTAAACTGGACGGCGCAGAAGGCGATATCAATCTGGCTTATTGCCCGGAACGGATATTACCCGGTAAAGTGATAGAGGAAGTCGTTAATAATGACCGCGTGATTGGCGGCATGACACCAGCATGTAGTGAAGCTGCAGTGCGCTTTTATAAATATGCCGTTAAGGGCGAGTGTCATGTGACAAATGCTCGTACGGCTGAACTGTGTAAATTGTCAGAAAATTCGTTTCGCGATGTAAATATTGCCTTTGCCAATGAATTATCGGTGATTTCTTCCAAGCTTGGGGTAGATGTTTACGAACTGATCGCGCTGACCAACCGTCATCCGCGCGTTAATATCCTTAAACCCGGCACAGGCGTAGGTGGCCACTGTATTGCAGTGGACCCTTGGTTTATCGTAGATAGCGCTCCTGAGGAAGCACGGATCATCCGCACCGCGCGCGAAGTAAATGATAGCAAACCCGGCTGGGTGGTCGATCAAGTTGCGAAACTGGCCGAAGGCATGGATAAACCGACCATCGCATGCATGGGCCTAGCCTATAAGCCAGATGTTGATGATTTGCGTGAGAGCCCTGCGGTTCAGGCCGTAAAATTGCTCGTCGGTAAAGCTATTGGGAATACCGTTGTCTGCGAACCGTTTGTTGATACATTGCCGGAATCGTTAAATCAGTCGGGAGTTGAACTGATGGACGCTAACCAAGTATGCGATAAAGCGGATATTATTGTATTTCTGACCGCGCATGACCAGTTTCGGCATATTTCCCCGCATCAATTACAAGACAAAATTGTTTTTGATGCGTGCGGACTTACAAAGTAGCAACACGTGAAGATACTTTATTTCCACCAGCATTTTTCAACTCCTGCGGGTTCAGGAGGCACACGCTCATATGAAATGGCCCGTCGCTTACTGTCTTCGGGGCATGAAGTCACAATGATTTGCGGCAGTTCTGCTAATGGCAAAACCGGTATTGATAAGCCATTTGTCAAAGGCAAACGCCGCGGCCTTGTTGATGGAATAGATGTGATCGAATTTGATCTACCCTATAGCAATAAAGACGGATTTCTGAAGCGCAGTGCTTTGTTCATGAAATTTGCGCTTCGGAGCATCAGTATCGCGCTAAGAGAACCTACAGACATCGTTTTTGCCACCAGCACACCCCTGACTGCAGGTATTCCTGGTATCTTTGCGAAATGGATAAGGCGTAAACCTTTTGTCTTTGAGGTACGCGACCTTTGGCCGGAATTACCTAAAGCGATGGGAGTTATAACTAATCCAATCGTACTATGGGCAATGGGCGTTCTGGAATGGGTGAGCTATAAATCTGCTGATCGCCTTGTTGGGCTTAGCCCAGGGATCGTGGACGGTATAGCGCGCTATGTACCGGATCGTAGCAAAATCGCTCTTATTCCGAACGGCTGTGACCTGGAATTATTTGCCGGTGATGCCGAGCAGTGGCGGCCCGAAGGAGTTAGTGATAGCGACTTCATGGCGATATTTACCGGGACCCACGGAAAGGCCAACGGTCTTGGTGCCGTTATAGATGCAGCAGCTATATTGCACTCGCGAGGGACAAAGGGCATAAAAATTGTGCTGGTCGGGGATGGAGCAGAGAAGACGTCGCTAGTTGAACGGGTGGAGAAAGAGGGATTGGGGAATATTGTGCTCTTCCATGACCCCGTACCAAAAAATCACCTTGCAGGATTACTTGCATCAGCGGACGTAGGTCTGCAGATTCTTGCTAATGTTCCGGCATTTTACTATGGGACGTCGCCCAATAAATTTTTCGACTATTTAGCAGCAAGATTGCCGGTATTAACAAATTATCCGGGCTGGATTGCAGATTTGGTCGAAAGCAATCAATGCGGCATCGCAGTTCCTCCTGCAAATCCGGAATTGTTTGCACCCGCCCTAATCAACTTAGCAAACACAAGTAAGATTGAACGAAATGCTATGGGGGAACGTGCGCAAAATCTGGCAAATGATCAATTCAACCGCGATTATCTTTTTGCTATGTTTAATAAACATCTTTTAGGATTCTAAATCAAAGAAACAGCACTCTTCAATTCTTACTTTGGTCGATAAACTTGCGATAGTGAAAAACCGCCTTCCCCCTGGAACAATGCAGTCAAGGAATAAAAATGTTAACCGACAAAACGATTTTAGTCACTGGTGGTACCGGATCTTTCGGCCACACCTTCGTTCCAATGACCCTGGAAAAATATAATCCTAAAAAAATTATCATCTTTTCTCGCGACGAAATGAAGCAGTGGGAGATGGCGAAGCAGTTTGAAGGTGATAGTCGTGTCCGGTTTTTCATCGGCGATGTTCGGGACCGTGACCGTTTGTATAGAGCCCTTGATGGCGTGGATGTAGTTGTACACGCCGCCGCGACAAAAATCGTTCCCACAGCTGAATATAATCCTTTTGAATGCGTAAAAACCAACATCAACGGCGCCATGAACCTGATCGATGCTTGCATCGATAAAGGCGTCAAGCGTGTGGTTGCTCTATCAACAGATAAAGCCAGCAGTCCGGTCAATCTGTATGGCGCAACCAAGCTTGCATCCGATAAGCTGTTTGTTGCAGGAAACTCCTATAGCGGTGCTCATGATACGCGTTTTGCGGTCGTGCGCTATGGTAATGTTATGGGGTCACGGGGTTCAGTCATCCCCTTCTTCCTGTCCGTACGGGATAGCGGCGTCATTCCGATTACCGATGACCGCATGACCCGATTCATGATCTCGTTAGAGGAAGGTGTGGAATTGGTTTGGCACGCCCTAGATGATATGGAAGGCGGCGAAATCTACGTTAAAAAAATTCCATCTATGAAAGTGACAGAGCTTGCCAAAGTTGTCGCTCCGGATGCTGAATTCAAAATCGTCGGCATACGCCCCGGAGAGAAATTGCATGAGCAAATGATAAGCCCCGAAGATTCCTATTATACCTATGAATATGGTGAACATTTCAAAATATTGCCGACCATTAACGGATGGGCGAACTGCCCCAAAAGGATAAAAGACGGCAAGCGCGTGACTGAAGGTTTTGAATATTCCAGTGACAATAATTCTGAATGGATGAGCCCCGATCAACTTGCGGACTGGGTTGCTGCTAACCAGCAGAAAATCGGAAAAATTTAATGGCCCTGATACCATATGGGCGGCAAGATATTACTGATCGTGATATTGACGAGGTCGTGGCCGTTTTAAAATCTGATTTTTTAACGCAAGGCCCAATGGTACCGCAATTTGAGAATGTAGTAGCTGAATATTGCGGCGCGAAATATGCACTGGCAGTAAATAGCGCCACATCAGCCCTCCATATAGCTTGTCTGGCACTGGGCTTGCGCGAAGGCGATCAATTGTGGACAACACCAATCACATTTGTGGCCTCGGCTAATTGCGGACTTTATTGCGGTGCAAAGGTTGATTTTGTCGATATTGATCCGCGAACATATAATCTTTGTCCAGAGGCACTCTCTCAAAAACTGGAGAAGGCTGAGCGTGAAGGGAATTTGCCCAAGATTGTTGTAGCAGTCCATTTGTCGGGTCAGCCCTGCGATATGGAGGCGATTAAAAAACTTTCCGATCAATACGGTTTTTACATCATTGAAGATGCCTCGCATGCGATTGGCGGGAAATATAAAAACCGCCCGATCGGCAACGGGGAATATAGCGATGTAACCATATTCAGTTTTCACCCGGTCAAAATCATTACTACGGGCGAAGGCGGCATGGCTTTGACTAATGATGCGAAAATTGCAGCAAAAATGGACTTGCTGCGCAGCCACGGCATTACTCGCGACACCAAATTAATGGCTAACGAACCTGATGGCGCATGGTATTATGAGCAAATCGACCTAGGCTTTAATTATAGAATGACCGATTTGCAGGCGGCTCTCGGATTGTCTCAGATTCAGCGACTAGACAATTATGTGGCACAACGCCACAAACTGGCTCATCGCTACGACAAACTATTGGCCGAGCTGCCCTTGGTGCTTCCGTGGCAACATCCCGACAGCTATTCCGGGCTTCATCTTTATATTGTGCGGCTTAATCTTGATCAAATATCCTCATCCCACAAGCGCATTTTTGATCAGCTGAGAGAACAGGAAATAGGGGTGAATTTGCACTATATCCCGATATACCGGCAGCCCTATTACGCACAATTTGGATACTCCCAATCGGATTTCCCTCAGGCTGAGGCTTATTACAGCGAAGCGATTAGCATTCCCATGTTTGCAACTTTGACAGAGGGTCAACAGGATACAGTTTGCCAGACATTGGAAGAACTATTGGTATGAAGGCTATCGCTGTATTGCAGGCTCGCACAAACTCTTCCCGGCTTCCAGGTAAAATATTATTGCCTGTTTGCGGGATACCGATTGTTGTATTAGCGGCGAAACGCGCAGCCAATAAGCAGCGACATGTTATCGTTGCGACATCCACCGAACCTAGTGATGACCTTTTAGTATCTGTTTTAAAGCAACATGAAATTGAAGTTTTCCGCGGCAGTTTGGAAAACACACTGGGTAGATTTATCGGGGCAATTGGCGATTGTGACGATGAAACGCCGGTAATACGCCTGACTGCAGACAATCTATTGCCCGATGGCGAGTTTCTGGATGCGATTGAAGCTGATTTTATAGCGCGCGATTTGCAATATTTGTCCTGCAACAGCAAATCAGGTCTACCTTATGGGGTTAGCGCAGAGATTATCCGCGCTGGAGCTTTGCGGGCCGCAGCTAATAGCACCGATGCCCCTTATGATCTTGAACATGTTACACCTTGGGTCGTTCGTAAATACGGCATGGAGACTTATCGACCAGAGCAGGACGTTTCGATGCGGAACTATCGCTGTACAGTTGATACCCTTGATGACTACCTGCATGTCGCCAAGATTTTTTCTGACACCCAAGACCCGGTTTCGGAACCTATGTCACAATTACTGGAAGTGATGCGGGGTATGGGTGAACGTCCCCGAACAAATATTGACATGTCAAAATTTGTCCTGGGAACAGCTCAGATGGGGCTGGATTACGGTATTAATAACGCAACAGGTCAGCCAAGTATCAGCGCGGCCAGACATATCATCAGAACCGCTATTATGAACGGCGTAGCACAGCTTGATACTGCTCGTGCCTACGGTACAAGCGAGACGGTCGTAGGGAACGCTCTGGACAGTGGATGGAAAAGCCGCTGCAAGATTATCACCAAGATTGACCCTCTTGAATCCTGTTCTGCAGATACCCCGCCCGATATTGTAAAACGTTTTGTTGATGCGAGCGTATTCCAGTCATGCCGCGAGTTGAAGGTCCAGCGTTTGGACACTGTGCTTTTACATCGCGCAGCTCATCGAACAAAATGGGATGGCGCTGCATGGCAGCAGCTGCAAAAGCTACAACGGGAAGGTGTGATCGAAAGCTTGGGCGTCTCAATACAAAATCCGGTAGAATTGATTGATGCACTAACCGATAATTCGGTTGACCACATACAAATGCCTTACAATCTTTGTGATTGGCGGTGGACGGATGCAATAGCCGAACTGAAGGGCGTTAAACGCTCCAGAGGCCTGACTGTGCACACAAGAAGCACATTCTTGCAGGGCTTACTTCTATCCAGAGATAACAATCACTGGAAACGCGCGGGTGCGGATAATGGGTCAGAGATGATTGCATGGCTGGATCAACAAGTTAAACTTCGGGAACGCCGTGATCTGGCGGATCTGTGCCTTGCATATGTCAATGCACAAGATTGGATTGACGGAATTGTAATGGGCGTAGAAACTATAGATCAGCTTTTTGCCAATTTTACAGCCTTTTCATCCCCGCCGTTATCGCAGCAACAAGTTGCAGAAATGGAACAAAGCAGACCGCAAATGTCAGAAAATCTTCTTGATCCATCTCAATGGCAATCAACATAATGACTGTTCAGAATTTATTTAACCTGGAAGGGCGAACAGCACTCATAACAGGGGCTACGGGCTATTTGGGCGAACAAATGAGCTGGGCCCTGGCGGGTGCGGGAGCGCTGGTTCTGATTAATTCTCGCAGCCACTCAAAAGCCTCTGCCCTTGCTGACAAGATATGCCAGGCCGGCTTTCGCGCCCGTGCCGCAGCTTTCGATATTGTCGAGGAAAAGGACCTGAAAGCGACACTCGATGAAGTCACTCAAGGGGCTTTGCACATATTAATCAATAATGCCTATTCCGGAGGTTCCGGAACAATATCAACGGCATCAGCCAAAGATTATACCGACAGCTATAACGTCTCGGTGGTAGCAGCACATAACCTTATACAGGCGGCACTCCCATTGTTGCGGGAAGCCGTAAAAAGCGTCTCGGATGCTTCTATCATAAACATATCTTCCATGTATGGCATGGTTAGTCCCGATTTACGGATTTATAAGAATAAACTTCACGCAAATCCGCCATTTTATGGCACTGCAAAGGCTGCGCTTCTACAACTGACAAAATATGCCGCCTGTGAGTACGGGCCAGAGGGTATCCGGGTAAACTGCCTCTCACCGGGACCTTTTCCCAATCCGGATGTCCAGGAAGCCCAAGCTGATTTTATCGCTGATCTATCAAATAAAGTACCCATGTCACGGATTGGTCAAGCTCATGAAATCCAGGGCCCCGTCGTGTTTTTAGCTTCATCAGCGTCTTCTTTTGTAAACGGCGCGAATATTCCGATCGATGGCGGCTGGACCGCATGGTAAAGAAAAAAACTGCCGTCTTTCGGGCTGATGCCTCTCAGAAGATTGGCAGCGGGCATGTCATGCGATGTTTGACGCTGGCAGACTTGTTGCGTGAAGAGGGTTGGGCGACATATTTTATCTGCCGCGACCATCCGGGGCAAATGTCCGATACGTTAAAAGCTGCGGGCCATGTTGTTCATCTACTCGATCACAAACAAGCCACCGAGAGTGATATAGAACCGGACTATTCCGGCTGGCTTGGTACCAGTCAGGGCGATGATGCAGACGCAACGATCAAGTTCCTGAAAGATTTGCATGCGGATTGGGTCGTTGCGGACCATTATGCACTGGACTATGAATGGGAAAGTGCGGTTGCTCCATATTGCGACCATTTGATGGTTATCGATGATTTGGCCAATCGCAAGCATCAGTGTGATTTGATTCTGGATCAAACCCATGGCCGGATGCCAGCCGACTATTCGGCCCTTGTACCTAAGGAAGCACGCATATTATGCGGTGCCACATACGCGCTGCTGCGGCCCGATTTTGCCGCCATGCGCGAAACCAGCTTGCGTAACAAGTCACGCGACACGGTTAGCCATATTCTTATAAGCATGGGCGGGAGCGATCCTGACAATATCACTCACGATATATTGGGCCTTTTGAGCGATTTCCCACTTCCAGAAAAATGCAAAGTCACGGCTGTAGTCGGAGCTCAATCCCGGCATTTAGCTTCCCTGACGGATTGCGCCAGATCCCTGCCGTTCCCCTGCGATCTATTGTCTAACGTGACCGACATGGCCGCCTTGATGGCCTCCTGCGATCTTGCTATCGGTGCCGCCGGATCAACCTCTTGGGAGCGTTGTTGCCTAGGTCTGCCGAGTATAATGATAGTATTGGCAGATAATCAAAAATTAGTGGCTCAAAATCTGGAAAATAGTGGTGCTGCATTCATCGTCGAAAATGCAGGTCTGATAGAACGTGAATTTCCCCAATATATAAATTTGCTATTGTCTGACCCCCAGCTACGCAAAACGATGAGTATAGTTTCTTCGCATATTGTAGACGGGCTCGGCCGTGAGAGAGTGGCCTTTTCTATGGAAGAATTTAATGCCAGCTAATACAGATTTTGTAAGGCGGATGTGCCAAGATGACCTAGATATGGTCCGAAGCTGGCGGAATCATCCTGACGTCCGAAAATTTATGTATAAGAACCATGAGATAAGCGCCGAGGAGCACTCTGCCTGGTTCAGCAAAGCAAAGTGCGATCCCAAACGACATTTGCTTGTATATGAGCACCAGAATCAAGCTACTGGTTTCATTAACTTGCACCAAGTCGCAGATGGAGGCATAGCGGACTGGGGCTTTTACCTCGCTCCGGATGCAAAGCCGGGGACCGGAGCGAAAATGGGTTTATGTGCTTTGGATTATGCTTTTACTACGGCTGGCTTCCATAAAATATGCGGACAGGCAATCGCATATAATGAACGATCCTCCAACTTTCACCTTAAGCTCAATTTCCGCAAAGAGGGCATATTACGTGAGCAACACTTTGATGGCTCACGCTATCATGATGTAATCTGCTTTGGTTTGTTAAAAGACGAATGGGATAAAAATAAGGTAGCCCTTTTATGACTTCTGCACCGGATATAAAGATTTGTGGCCGTCCCATCGGCCTAGACCATTCGCCATATGTTATTGCCGAATTGTCAGCAAACCATAATGGCAGTATGGAAACGGCACTACGCATCGTGACAGAAGCAGCGAAGGCCGGCGTGGACGCGATTAAAATACAAACCTATACGGCTGATACCATCACCCTGAACAGTGACGCACCTGATTTTCGTATCGAAGGCGGCCTATGGGACGGGGAAACGCTCTACAAGCTTTATGAGCGTGCTCATATGCCTTGGGAATGGCATAAACCATTATTTGAGGCTGCCAAAAAAGCTGGGATTCCAATGTTCAGCTCTCCCTTTGATACGACAGCGGTTGACTTGCTCGAAGACCTGAACGCTCCTGCCTACAAAATCGCATCTTTCGAAGCCATAGATCTGCCCCTGATCCGCTATGTTGCAGGGACGGGCAAACCGATGATAATCTCGACAGGCATGGCGGATGCCCAGGAAATTGAAGAGGCTATTGCGGCTGCGAAAGACGGCGGATGCCGCGAGCTTGCCATTTTACATTGCGTTAGCGGATATCCAGCGCCTGCCGAAGATTATAATCTTCGCACTATTCCGGATATGATTGAGCGTTTTGGCCTTGTTACGGGCCTTTCGGATCATACTTTGGACAATAGTACCGCTATCGCATCTGTTGCGCTTGGTGCTTCAATCATCGAAAAACACTTTACGCTGGACCGCAATGGCGGTGGCCCTGATGATAGCTTCTCACTGGAGCCCGACGAACTGATGGCGCTATGCCGCGACACTAAGACGGCCTGGTCGGCGTTGGGCGAAGTCAATTATGGCCGCAAATCCAGTGAAAACGGAAATGTAAAATTCAGGCGGTCACTCTATTTCGTAAAGCCATTGCGCGCGGGCGATGTCATAACAAGGGATGCTGTACGTAGCGTTCGTCCCGGTTTCGGATTACCGCCTAAAATGCTGGACGAGGTAGTGGGGAGAACCGTTAATCGTGACATTGAGCCTAACACTGCCATTATCAGGGAAGTGCTTGCAGATCTGCAAAGTTGAGTGGTGAAATGATAAATACATCAGTAAATTTGATAAAAGTCCTTGCCTCTGATGGATATAAGAACATCTTCGGGAATCGAGGAAGATTTAAATTTCTCAACGATAACACTGCACAGGTATTTCCCAATGTTATTGATCCTGATCTATGCGCGGCTCTTAGATCTGTAATTGATGAAACGATCGATAAAAACGAGAATGGGCGAATTTGGCATGATGCACTAGGTTCTGATACTCGCATTTTACAATTCGAGCGAGATATTCCCAAGCTTGTTGAAAATTTCGATATTGAAGGCTGCATCTCAAATATTGATGCCTTTTTAGGGATTAAAACAAAATCTTGGATGTTGATGGCAAACCGGTTGATACCGAAAAGTGGTAATATTGGCTCTGGTGGAGGATACCATCGAGACTCGCCATTCTCTCACCAAATCAAATGCATATGGTATTTGGACGATGTTACTACAAAGAACGGCCCATTTTCCTACATTGATGGAACCAATCGTGATTTGATCGGGCAGCGATCAACCTACCCTTTGGGTCAATACAGATTTGATAATATTTCAGATAACATAACTGAGGTCACGGCCCCTGCGGGTTCTTTGCTAGTCTGCGACACACGGTGCATTCATGGTGGGCGGCCAATTTTAAAAGGCTCGCGCTATGCAGTTACACTGTATACTTTTCCGGACAGGAATGGTTTAGTACGGATATTTACCAAATCAGGGCTAGACCCTGAAATTGCGGCAGATCGGTCACACTAACTTCGCCTGAATCATTTTGAAAGACCGCGCAATATGCAATCCGTCTACTTATTGATACAGCGCGCTTCTGTCCTGCTAATTCGTCCCATCACGGTGTTGGCTGAAGGAAAATTTGTGCCGGGGGGGAATATTTTGATATTCCTGCTCCCCATAGCGGCAATGGCGTTGACGATTTCATCCATACCGGTCCATTTACAATTTTTCCGCAGTACGGCAACTCATGCAGAACGTAAGAGTATCGAAAGTACATATATAAGCGGGCTCTTAATCATCAGCTTGCTTGCTGTAGTGCTTTTAATTGCGGCATTGATGATTGCATGGAAAGACATGTCCTTGACGATGCTCTTAAGTATCTGTGCGGTTTTCCTGATTGAAAAATTTTCTGATGAACTAACAAGATACTTCGAGTTTCATCGTCAATATCACCACTGGTTTGGAGTTCAATTGTTGCGCAGTGCGTGGCTGTTTATTCCAATCGGCTTATACCTTGCCGGATATAATTATGCTGCTTCCTTAGCTATTTTGGCTGTTCTCATTGCAATTGGTTCAGTCACGGCGTTCTTTGTTTCTACCAAATTACGCCCTTCTTTTAATATGAACGGATGGCATTTAATTAAAACCAATATAGCTTTTATTAGCAGCGCCGGTTTGGTAGCGATTCATCGGCAAGTGCCTCGCATTGCAGTTGCATCATTATTTCCACAGTTTGCACATATTTTCCAAGCAATAGCGCAACTGATGCAAGGCGTGTCGTTATTGTTTAACGTTAAGTACCAAATCCCTTATCGAGCAATGATCGCAAGACGCCCCCTTTATTTTGAACGTCTATTCCACCCTATTTTTAGGACATTCTCATTTATCGCCATAATTTTGGGATTCTCGGGCATTGCTATCTCTATCCTGGCACCCTCTGTATTGGATTATCAAATAGCGATAATTCTGGGCTTAGGAGTAGCCATGACAGCGGATAGTCTGGGTTTTTCTCTGGCCACAATTTATCTAGGCTATCTACCATGGCTTTTAGAGCCGAAACAAGCTTTGATGACCTACGGATATACGGCTATGGTTCTTTTGATATGTTTTCTGATCGGCTATGGCATATTAATGGTAGCGAACAATGCTCTCATAGTTGTTCCAGCCACCACAATCGCGGTGTCCTTGCTTTGGGTCACGTTGATCAGGCACAAACATTTTAAGGCAATTGGATGACTATGCGTTTCACCAAATCTTCAGCTAAACGCCCCAGTTACAACAAGTTAGCCGATCTCGATCTTAGTGAAATTGCGAGGACAAATACTTTTCGTTTTATTGCAGTACTTTTTGTATCAGATGTATTTTGGTTAACTTTGAACAGGCTTATGAGCACAACGGGCTGGGTTTTTTATAATACTTCCTCATTCAGATTAGATTTTTACTTATTAACCGTAGCAGGCGCGGCATTTTTCTCTCTTATTGCATATTTCTTCTGTCGAATTATTACATTTATACCGAAGATACCGGTTCCTAAGCTATTGATAGTCAGCATATTTGTGGCTGCAATTTTTACTAATTTAATTACCGCCACTTTTCTAACTGAAGGTGCTCGCTATACTTCAGAAGGCCTAACCGGAATAAATGGGATTGTTTACGCCATTTCGCGCTCACTATCGATACTTTCAATAATTCTGTCCATAAAGGACAAGTATAGTGAAAGGACAGGCATTAATATAATGATTGTCATGGCATTATTGCTAAGTCTAATTGCAACTATTGATGGTCTTTCTATAGCAATCACAATTTCTTGTTTTGTTTTTATTTATTTTCAGACATCTGGTTTTAAAAATATTATTTTGTTTTTATCTGTATTAATGGCATTTATGCTACTTTTATATTTAGGGTTTCAAAGTAAGTTTACAATTATACCGAATTACTTAACCCCGGAATTTGCCTTGAGGTGGTCAATTGCTCGAATGGCCATTTCTTCCGAACATCTTTACATGTATATTTCTGGAGAGAGCATTCTAAATGGAGAAGGCGAGTATCTTAAGCTCATTATTCGCTCTTGGGCGAATAGGTGGGGAGTGATATTCCAAGGTAGCAATATATTATTCGAATATCCTCGTGCAGTCGGAGAAGCAACATATTTCGACATGTATAATGAATATGGAGCGGGCTCAAGTCCTGGATTTTACCTTGGGATTTTACTTAATAAATCTTTTTCCTTCATATTTTTATTTGGAGCAGTCTACATTTTTGGACAAATGTTTTACGGAATTAGAAAAATTTTCAATATTGTAGAGTTATATGCTCTTGTTTTGATAACAAAAGTCATTCATGCCAATATTAGTGAATATATAGTGTTTCTATCTCCCTTGACGCTTTCTCTTTTTACCTTCGTTTTGGCTGCGATAATAGTTCCTAGACATATAGAGCAGAATTTAGAGGTGAAGAAGAGTGGTTTACGAGCATAAAGCCACAGAACTGCATAGTCTGGAATGCCTCCTAAGCGAGGCCTCGAAATTTTTCAGCCATAAGCGATTTAGCGGTGCTGGCGATGCTATCATACGCAAGCGCCCAAGATTGAAGCAGGTCTTTTCGCTTGCACACCGGGTTTCCCAAAGGGGTCTTGGTAATATGGCCCTGCTTATTTGCATTATACTTTTCTACTATCCTTTTCGTCGTCCGATTGGCGGATCCATTTTCCAATATGGCATGTCAGCGAATAATATACGATCGTTCAAACGCATTAACGCTTGCGCTGGCCAGTCTGATCTAGACCCGATGATAAATGGCAAGCCCTTGTCGTTATTAAGACGGTTTTCATGCCTCTTCCCGTTAAGCAAGCTGTGGTACGCTTCAAATGTCTTAAAGCGCCAACGCGCTATATCACCATTCTCTCACGCCCAACTCGTGATAACGAGCGCCGCATGGTTGATTTATGGAAAAGAGGATTTTTCAAAGATTGAGGTAATCTGTGTAGCCAGTGACCACTCACCTATAACAATGGCTTTGCTCCATATCGCACGCTCACGGCACATCAAAACATGCTATCTACAACATGCTCCTGTAGCGAATTATTTCCCTCCGTTGAATTATGATCTGGCCGTCTTGTTCGATCGCCAATCTTTAGCTCTATACGAAGAGGCCGCAGCCAATCGGGACATTGTAAATAAAGGAAAGGTGGTCGTATTACCCCCTTTTGAGGAGAATGCGACTAGCATTTCCGTTGGAAAGCCACCTTTCCGAATAGGAATATTTCTGAGCTACTTGTTTGATGAACCTGCGTTATCTGCTCTTATTGCCGCATTGGTAGATCATCCGAAAGTAGGTAGCATCCACATTCGCCGTCACCCCAGATGCAAAGCCGATATTCATGAATTGACGAAATATGCGTCAGTAGATGAACCAAAATCGGCTTCTGTAGTAGAATTTATCAGCCAGTGTGATATTGCCCTTGTCCCGAATAGTGGGGTGGCAATAGAAGCTTTGCACCTTGGCGTACCCACATTTTACACACCGGGCGTCGATTATATCGAGCATGATTATTACGGTTTTGTAAAAGCAGGGATTTTACCGATATTCGACATAGATGCCGTTGCGTATGCAGATAAAATTACCGCTTTCTTTGATAAGAGCTGGCTAGCAAATTTCACTATCTATGACGAGACTTCGGCAGTTGATTTGACCCACTCGCAAAATATCGCCGGGACTGCTTTTCAAGCGCTCTTAAGTTTCTCTGACCGAGAATATCCACAGTTTGATTAAAACAGGGTAAACCAATATGAGTTTCAGAATCCTTGCCATATCAGAACCAGTTATTGAGCTTGTGGATAGCAGGTCGTACATGTGACATATAGCATTGGGGCATTTTGACAAAGTATGCGAGTCAATTACCTCAAATATTTCATAATCAAATTTTTGACCTTCACTGCGGCAGGGATATCTCCCTTGGTAAACGGCCTTGTGACCAATCTGACATTGTATTGCCGTATCTTGAACAGCGCCAACCGTTGCACAGGATTGTGCAGGTCAAGCTTCATGGTCTTGAGCAAAAATTCAGTTCTGACACCGTTAGTATAGTTCTGATCTGCCAAATAAGCCTTATCGATTTGCATTAGTACAAACCGCGCGATGGCTTCTGCAACAGCAGACCGAGATTGCGGAACATAGTCGGCAAGTTTAAGTTTTGCTGCGGCTTTCTTGCCGAGATTGAAAAGCTCTATCCCGTGAAGATAATCCACGGCCGCCTGCAAGCCTGCATCAGAAAATTTGATCTTCAGATCGATGATGCCTTTTCCATATATGTCTTTAACATAAGTGAGGAATTTCTCTTGTTCGGCGTTTAAGTCATTGTTCGCCACACCTTTGAGAATACTAGATATTTCGTAATGAATGCCTGACCGAAACAATTCTGATATGGTATCAAAAAGCGTCCCTGATACGCTTACCGAGCCATTCGCACTTTTCTTCTTTAAGTATAGCACGTGTGAGTGATGATCGAAAACCAGGCTCGGCACCTGAGTAGGTTCGATTTTAAGCAAATCAAATCTATCATATCCGTAATCCGTTACCTTTTCAGTTGTTCCTACGGAACGTCGATGCCCGTTTTTAGAATAAAATATTCCATCTTCGGATAAGGCTTCTGAGATAAATGAAATATATGTGCTTGCAACAGACGCCGGCATTTCGCCCAAGCTATCGCAATTAAGCACCAAGTCGAACTTTTTCTCAGCCAAATCCTGAAGCTGCTGAGGTACTATAAAGTTCAGTGCTTTGGAGTGTAATAGGGGACCGCAAATATTGAACTCATAGGAGGATTCAAACACAGCTTTCAAATATGTGCTGGATAGAACAAGATTATTTGGCAGGTCTATGATTGTATAACTATCCACTATGCCGGCTGAAATCAGTTGTTCTGCCATGCCCCCATAGCCGGCCCCGATTTCTAGGACATGAATTGGACGACGGAACCTTTCTTTACAGAAAGGAATAAGATCGCGATTTCTGCTGTAGTTTTGAAGGTAGGAGGCGTAGCTATAAATTTCTCCTACTTTCAGCACATCCGGATTGCCAAACATACTACAATCAGGGATCTTGGTACCTTCAAAAACGGCACTATAGAGGCGCGAGTAAATTTCCTTGTCTTCATCCTTGATTTTCAACGCCACACCAGATGTGCTGTCATAGCGCCCGTTCAGCATATTCAATATGCCATCGAATTCCTCTTGTCTCGTCCGGTTAGCAAAGAAAGCCTCCCACATCTCGGAAACACCACTGACTTCGTTCTCAGGAAGCGCGTCCACGGTCTGTTTTATCACGTCTTTAGCATTGAGATAATAGTGCGCTAGTTCGTTGAGCTGCATATTTTATGATTACTTTCATAATTTTGATGAAAGTAAACTACCGCAAGGTATCCAAATATCAACCTCTTTGTGTTTACTCTTAAACGTCAATGTCACCTGAATAATCAAATAAAATAGCAAACAATTTATACTCAAGGCCGCTCAAACACGAGTTACCTACTCCTCACCCCAAAACCTCCACCAACGTCGCCAAGCACTCCCGCGCCAACAGCTTGCACCGCTCCGGGGACCAACCCTGCTCTTCGTCCGGCAGCTCGCGGTTATCCTTGAACGGCATTTCCAGGGTCATGGCTACCGCGCCAAAGCGTTCGGCGATCTGGTTGGTGGACATGGAGAGGTTTGCTTTGCCTTCGCCTGCGGTGGGGTAGCCTAGTTCTGTCTGGAAATCCGGGGTGCGGGCGGCGAGGCGGTCTCGGTAGTCGTTATATTTGCGGCCCTGTTCCTCGGTCCAGCTGGGGATGCCTTCGAAACCGGCGATGAATACGGCGGGGATGGCTTCGTCGCCGTGGATGTCCATGGCAAAATCTACGCCGCTTTCGTCCATGGCATTACGCACGCACAGGACTTCCGGGCTTTTTTCTGCGCTTGGTTCATGCCATTCGCGGTTGAGGTTGGTGCCCGCATAGTTGGTCCGCAAATGTCCGCGGAAGGAGCCATCGGGGTTCATGTTGGGTACGATATGAAAGCGGCATTTCTGTAACAATGCACGCGCATGCGGGTCAGCGGGATCGGCGAGCATTTCCAGTGCGCCTTCCATCCACCATTCGGCCATGCTTTCGCCGGGATGCTGCCGGGCATAGAGCCAGACTTGTTTGTCGCCCTCACCCATCTCGATACAGTCTATCGGCTGCCCCTCAAGCGAATGGCCCAGAGTGCGACAGGTCACGCCCTCAACCGATGCCATTTCCGCGATCAGGTCGTGATGGCGATCTATGCTGTAAGGTGCGAAATAGGCGAACCACACGATATTGCTGGCGGCAGTGTAGCGGATGGACAATATGCCCTTGTCCTCGTCATAGCTGCTGTCGGCGCGGCCCCAATATTCGCGGTCTTCGCTGACACAGGCATTATAGCCGGGCCATCCTTGCGGATAGGCAGAGTCTTTCAGCCCGTTTATGTTGAGTTCCAGCGTATCGCCAATTTCGCAGGTAACGCGAAAATGGAACCATTGGAAAAAATCGCTGTCTTTGTCCTTGCGAATCGACAGCTCGGCCTTGGTGCCGGAAATGTCGTGGACGGTGATGTTTCCGCTATCGAAAGCGGCGGTAAGTTGAATGCTCATGGGACGGTGATAGTGGTTCCTGACTCTCCGGGGAAGTCCTTGAATAACGCTTCGGCCAATTTGGAGGCCGCCAGAGCGGGTTGCGATCCCGGTGAACCGGCTTTGGCCTCTATCCAGGAGCGGCCTTCCCATATCGCCTGGTTATCGGCGCGGCGGGAAATGCGGACCGACAATTCGGTGGCAATCTTGTCCTTTGGCTTGCCGCTCAGGTTGATACCGATACCGACCCCGATGCCTGAGCCATAGCTGCCCGTGCTACCGCCGACGCCAACCGATACCGGGGAGCGCGAGCCATCTGCGGAAAGCCGGCTTGTCTGGACAGAGATGCGCGCGACATATTCGCTATCCTCTGCTCCCGAAGCCAGTTCGGTATATCCGATCCTCTGCAATTCCCGGCGGACGGCGGCGGTATATGTGCCATATTCCAGCACAGTTCCCTCGCTCGATTCGGCTGGCGACATAATAGAGATGGTTCCGGTGGTGATCGGAGCTGTCGGAGCGTTATGGAAACGGGTGACGTTGGCAGGAGGCATAGATGCGACACAGGCCGTCATCGCCAATGATGCGAAGGATAATGCGGCGATTCTAAACAGTCTTGAACTAACCAGACTTGAACTAAACAGACTGGGGCTAAACAGCCTGGGCCCACATAGCTTTTCCATAAACATGATTCCAACTCCCTTACTCAAAGCCTGAGCTATCTTTAGCCCATTTTATGCCGCCTGCGGGTAAATAATTGCGACCGCGTGGCTCTATGGTTAACCGGATAGCTACTTTTCCCCGATATCACCCCGGAAATATCAGCTTTCTGGGGGATATTATGCCGGGGCGTTTCACTATACTGGTCACGGGCGGAGCCGGCTATATTGGCAGCCACGCCGTATGCGCGCTGAAAGATGCCGGATGGCCGGTGGCCGTCATCGACAATCTGGTCACCGGTTTCCGCTGGGCCGTGCCGGATGACGTGCCATTTTACGAAGGCAATGTCGCGGACAGTGATCTTGTCGCGAAAATTATCAAGGAACAGAATATCGGCGCGGTGATGCATTTTGCAGGATCGGTTGTCGTTCCGGAATCGGTGGAAAATCCGCTGAAATATTATGACAATAACAGCTCCAAAAGCCGCTGCCTGATCGAATCTGTTGTGAAAAACGGCGTAAAGCATTTCATTTTTTCCTCTACCGCCGCAACATACGGCATACCCAAGGAAAGCCCTGTGACAGAGGACACAGCGCAAGTGCCGATCAATCCTTATGGCATGTCCAAATTGATGACCGAATATATGCTGCGCGATGTATCGGCTGCCCATGATCTTAATTTCTGTGCCCTTCGCTATTTCAACGTAGCAGGCGCGGACCCGCAAGGGCGCACCGGCCAATCCACGGCGGGCGCGACGCATCTTATCAAGGTCGCGGTCGAAGCCGCACTGGGCAAGCGCAGCGGTGTTGCCATATTCGGCAGCGATTATGATACGCCAGATGGCACCGGGGTGCGCGATTATATCCATGTGTCCGATCTGGCCGCGGCCCATGTTCATGCGCTGGAAGCGCTAATTGCGGAGCCTGACCGGAACCACTTGCTCAACTGCGGTTATGGCAGGGGGTTTTCCGTGCTAGAGGTGCTCGACGCCGTGGATCGGGTCACGAATCGAAAGATTGTCCGCAAAATGGAAGGACGCCGGGCAGGCGATCCTGATTCGCTGATTTCGGACAATCGCGCGATCATGGAACGCTTTGCATGGCAGCCGCAAAATGCGGATTTGGACAAAATTGTGAGCCATGCACTGGCCTGGGAACGCAAATTGGGTGAGATTCGCCCAGAATGACCCCCTCAATACTTGACTTTGGCTGGGCATAACCCTAACTGCCCACTTGATTATGTCGGGCTGCAATGCGGCCACGGCTGTTTTCAAGACATTCAAATAGTAAATTTCAAACATTAAGGTGTGATACCAAAATGAAGATCCGCAACTCTTTAAAGTCGCTCAAAAACCGTCATCGTGACTGCCGCGTGATCCGTCGTCGTGGCCGCACCTATGTGATCAACAAAACGAATCGCCGGTTCAAAGCCCGTCAAGGCTAAGCCCGCTTCGTGGCAGGCCCCCTGCCTTACGGAATTGACACAGTAATTTTTGACATCGGGAATGTGATTTCCCGGTGGGACATACGCTTTCTCTATGAAAAGCTGATCGATGACGCGCAGGAACTCGAATGGTTTCTGGAAAATGTCGTCACACCCGATTGGCATTTCCAGCATGATGCCGGACGCGCTTTTGCCGATACCAGCAAAGAATTGATAAGCCGGTTTCCCGATCATGCCGACCTTATCAAAGCCTTTTACCCCCGCTTTAACGAAACCAACCCCGGCGAGGTTGACGGTGTTCCCGCACTGATAGAGCGGCTGAATGACGCCAATGTCCGCCTGTTCGCCATATCCAATTTTTCCGCAGAATTCTGGCCGCATTTCCGGGCGGGCAAGCCGATATTCGATTATTTTTCCGATATTATCATCTCCGGCGAAGAGAAGCTGGCAAAGCCCGATCCGGCAATATACCGGCTTGCGCTGCGCCGTTTTGATGTGACGGCGGGGCAATGCTTGTTTGTTGATGACCGGCCGGACAATATCGAAGCCAGCGAAAAACTGGGAATCAAGGGACATGTTTTCAAAGACGCGGTAACGCTGGAGCGGGAGCTTGAAGCGCTGGGGTTATTTGGGCGTTAAGGTCGTTTATTACACTTAATCCCGATAAGCTTCGGCTCAGCCATCAGCGCAAATCAGGCGCGGCTCAACGCACTCGATAGCTGGTCGCGGATTGCTTTTAACTCTTTTAGCATCAGGCCATTATCGACGCTCTGGCTGGCTGTGGCCGGAACCGGTGAGGCGGCCTCATCCTTCACGGATTCGCCTGTCGGACCCGATGGCTGATTCTTGCGCCCACCCTTCTGACCGGCCGCCAGGAATTTGCGCGCGCCTTTTATCGTATAGCCTTCTTCATTGAGCAGGCGGTTGATTGTCCTGACCATTTCGACATCATCGGGGCGGTAATGCCTGCGTGAGCCAGCGCGTTTCAGCGGTTGGAGCATACCAAACTGCTCTTCCCAATACCGCAAGATATGCGGCTTGATGTTCAACTCTTTTGAAAGTTCACCTATCGTCCGGAATGCTCCGAGGTCTTTGGTCATTTGTTACTCGATTCAGACTATCCAGCCGCAATGATGCGGTCACGCATGGTCTGGCTGGCGCGGAAAGTCAGCACGCGGCGCGGAGCGATCGGCACTTCCACACCGGTCTTGGGATTACGGCCTGTGCGCTCTCCCTTGTCGCGCAGGACAAAGGTGCCAAAGCCGGAAATCTTGACATTTTCCCCATTAATCAATGCGTTAATCATATGGTCGAGAATGGATTCCACCATCTCTGCGCTATCGGCACGGGACAATCCAACCTGACGATTCATGGTATCGGAAAGGTCGGCGCGCGTAAGAGTGTTACTGTAACCCATATGAAATATCTCCTAGTAAGAGATTGAAAATCCTGCCCTTCCTATAGGCCAAATTGCAAATTAAGTAAATCGCACCTTCAATCTATTACTGGATTTCGTTCTTTTCCCGCGATAAGCCGATTGGATGAACGATCAGATGACCATAAATTCCGACCAGACGCTAAGCTTATCGGACCTTTTAAACCAGTGCGGGCCGGGCGGTGACGCCAATCCCGTGACCTTGCCGCAAAGCTGGACCCAGGGGCGAACTGCCTTTGGCGGGCTGTCGACGGCGATCGCCTATCATGCCGCCAGCCATATCGAAGATGACCTGCCAGGCCTCCGGTCTGCGCAGATTGCCTTTACCGGACCTCTGTTCGGGGCGCTGACCGCACAGACGAAAATGCTGCGGCGCGGACGCAGCACGGCCTTTGTCCAGTCCGAGATATTCGGTGACAAGGGATTGGGCCTCCACTGCAATTTCATCTTTGCGGGCCAGCGCGAGACAGAGGTCAAGGCCCATGATATGCCGCAACCCGATTTCCCGCCCCTTCCCAAAGAGGACGAGGTTCGCAGCGGGCCGGAACAATTTTTCACATCCCGGATGGAATTTGTCGGCAAGCGGATCGATACCAGCACAAAAACCCAACGGCTAACCCGCTGGATGCGGCTGAAAGACCGCGAAGGGCTTGACCCGATGGCAGAGATATTATGCATGGGGGACAGTTTGCCGCCATCCAT
Organism: Parasphingorhabdus sp.; assembly: GCF_036568145.1. GTDB lineage: Bacteria > Pseudomonadota > Alphaproteobacteria > Sphingomonadales > Sphingomonadaceae > Parasphingorhabdus. Next base: position 29,875 of record NZ_DATCTC010000001.1, read on the forward strand.
CATGGGGTTGCTCGATCAAAATGCAATGGTCAGCTCCATGAACTGGCAGGTCAATATCATCGCCGATCATCCCGCAACCAGTAATGGATGGTGGTTGATCGATTCGCAAACCCACCATGCCGACCACGGCGCCAGCAGCCAGTACATGGCCATATGGAACAGCGAGCGGGAATTGATCGCAACCGGTATGCAAAGCGTGGCCTATTACGCATAATCGCCTGAACCTATTATAGCTGCGGTGGCGGGGTGGCCAGCCATGGCAGATCAGGGTATAAGGACTTAGCGGGAAACCAAAGGAGTCTTTATGATAGAACAGGTTGAAACCAGCTTGGCACAGAATATTTCTGCACAGGACAAGCCGGACGATTTTCCTGCTTCTCCGCCGGAATCTCCGCCTATGGAGCCCGGCAAGACCAGCGAACCCGGCTTACCGGAAACGCCGCCGCGCACTCCCGAAACCCCGCCCGAGCGGCCTTCGGAATATCCACCGGGCGAGCCATCGGAATATCCGCCGGAATAATCAGCCTCTAGGCAAGCTCAACCTGCGCCCAGATCGGAAGATGGTCCGATGCCTTGCGTGATGCCGCGCTGTCATGCACGCCGCCTGCTATGGCTTTTAACCGGTCGCAATGCATGATCCGGTCGAGCGCGGCGATTGGCCCGCGTGAGTGGAAGCTGCGGCCACAATCGACAAAATTATAGTTGCGGGCAAAAACACTCAGGCAGCCGCCAGAGGCACTCCATTCGTTGAGGTCCCCCATCAATACGGTCGGCGTATCCGTACCATATTGCTCGGTCAGTTTGACAATCGCACCGGCCTGACGTCGGCGCCACAGGCCGGATAGATCAAGGTGCATGCCAAAGACCGACAGATCAATTCCGTTCATTTCAATCTGCGCCATCACCGCGCCTCGCGGCTCCAGATAGGGGATATGCAATATGTCATGGGTGGTGACCTCTGCCGACTTATGCACCAATATCGCATTACCATGCCAGCCCATCGAGTCAGTCTGCACATCCAGCGGAATGGCCCGGTAATCGCTATATTGTTCGAGCATTAACGGCGGTATGGTCGCCGCACGCGGGCCGAAACGGCGATCCGCCTCCTGGAGCGCAACAATATCGGCATCCAGTTCATTAAGCACATCAATCACCCGCCCCGGATTACGCCGCCGGTCGGTGCCAACGGCCTTGTGAATGTTATAGCTGGCAATTTTTAACATCGAGGGGTCTGTAATTATCCTGCACCGATTCCTATGGTCCGGATTCGGCTTGAAAATATTATAGAGTAACTAGGGGCAAGCGCCAGTCATGTAAATCCAAACGATCGATGAAACCGACTGAACACCCTATATCCGTGCTGATCCGAAGTCGTGAAAATAAAGTACACCCTTGTTGACCCCAAACCCGGTTGATTTAGGTCCAGTAAATACTAGAAGAATAATGAAACGATCCTGCGTAATCGGCATTTGCCGTTAAATAGAAAGGCATAACCCCATGTCAGCGACCTCTGACCAGACTATTCTCCTCACCACCGACCTCTCCGCCCGTGGTGACCGGCCAATGGACCGTGCGGTCAATCTTGCCAAGACGCGGGGCGCAAAGCTGGTCATCCTTCATGTTCTGGAAAAGGAACCTTATGAAGAGGATGCGGTTGAAGCGGCCAAGGCGGAGATCGAACTGGACCTTGCCAGTCAGGACGTGGAAGCGCAGATCATTATCGAGAGCGGCAATGTCGTCACCCGAATTATCGAGAATGCGAAAGCCTGCAACGCAGCGATGATTGTAACCGGCGTGGCCCGGACCGCCAGTATCGGTGATCTGATTATGGGCATGCAGCTGGAACGGATCATCCAGCACAGCCCGCTACCCATTTTAATCGCAAAAAATCGTGCAACTGCGTCTTATGAACGGCTGCTCCTCGCCAGCGACCTATCATATCCATCCGCCTATGCGCTGGAACGCGGAAGTGCGCTTTTCCCGGATCTGCCCGCCCATATCGTCAATGCCTTTCACGTTCCATTTGAAGGGTTCTTGCACACTGATGACGCAATCACGGATGAATTCCGGACCGAACAACACAAGCAGATGAAGAAATTTATCGATGGCTTGAAACTGCCGGACGATGTTCGGGAAAAGCTTGGCTATTCCGTGGAATATGGCGAAACCTGCACCGTTGTAAGACAAGCCATAACCGACAGCCGCACCGATCTTGCCGTTGTCGGCACGCACGGCACAAGCGGCTTCAGGGCCAACAGGATGGGCAGCATGGCACGTGCGCTGATAACCCTTTTGCCATGCGATACATTGGTGGTGCGCCAGCCACTGAAATAGCTGTTCTACAAGCATTATCCGGCCGCTCCATCTGATCTCTTGCCATGGCGAACTTCATGGTGTATTAATGACGTAATACACAGTGGAGGACTCTGATGAAGAAGCTATTATTACTCGTCCCTTTCCTTGCCCTTAGCGCCTGTGAAGGCTCTATTGCCGAGGCCGTTGGCAATGTCGGCAGCAGTACGTTCGAAGGCGGCACGGCAATTGGACAGACCGCAAAGAATCCCGGTGAATTTGCGGGCGTAACCCTCGCCGGGCCGGATAATATTATCTTCACCACCGGACCGGAACATTCCATCCGGGCCGAAGGGGATGAGGATGCACTGGAACAATTGCGTTACAAAATTACCGACGGACAGATAAAAGTCGGGCGCGAAAGTGATGGCCTGTTATCCACGACATCGGGTGCAGCGACAGTCTATGTTACCGCACCAACGCTAAGCAATATCAAGCTAGCCGGTTCGGGCGATATTGACGCGGACAAGATGGAAGGTGAAAGCACGGCTCTGACACTGGCCGGATCAGGTAATATCAAGATTGCCGACCTGCAAACGGCATCGCTCACAACCAAAATCGCTGGTTCTGGTGATATCCTGATCGCTGGCAGCGCGCAATCGACCAAAATATCGATCGCCGGTTCGGGAGATATTAATGGCAAGGCCCTCAAAACGGAAAATGTCTCGATCAAGATCGCCGGTAGCGGAAATGTTGTCCTGGCATCGGACGGCACCGTGGATACCACTATTCTCGGGTCCGGGAATGTCCGCATCCATGGCAAAGCCACCTGCGAAACCAATGCTATGGGGTCAGGCGAAGTGACCTGCGAGTGATGCTTTCCTGTTAGCGGTGAGCCTGCCGAACCACGCTTTAAGATTCGATAGCAAGCTTGACTTGGAAGCATGGTTCGTCAAGCTCTGCATTAACGAAAAAACAAAGGTGGGGATGATGGGAAGGCACAAGCATCACAGCATAGTTTCCGGCGGGAATCCGGACCATGCCTAATCTATGGGAAAAGCACGCGGTCCCGCGGCTGATAAAATTTGCCTGCTCGCAACCGGCGGTGATGAAGGACCGCAGCCACATTGTGCCCAAGGCGCAAGGCCATGTTCTGGAACTGGGCTGCGGCGGCGGGATCAACCTGCAATTTTATGACCGGGCAAAAGTCACCAGGCTGACCGGGCTTGACCCCTCGGCAGAGCTGCTCGACTATACCCGAAAGGAAGCCCAAAAGCTGGACTTTGCCATGGATATACTGGACGGCGTGGGGGAAGCCATGCCCTTTGCTGACAATAGTTTCGATACGCTTCTCACCACCTTTACCCTTTGTTCAGTGCAGGATGGTAAACAGGTTTTGAAAGAAATGCGGCGGGTTTTGAAACCGGGCGGCAAGATCCTGTTCCTCGAACATGGCCGCGCGCCTGATAAAGGACCGGAGAAATGGCAGCAGCGGATCGAACCTGTGTGGAAACATATTGCCGGTGGCTGTCACCTGCACCGGCCCGTCGCGAAATTATTCGAGGCAGAGGGCTTCGCATTGCTCGATAATGCCGGCCATTATGCGCCCAAAACTCCCAGATGGCTGGGCTGGATGGAATATGGAGAGGCACGGCCGTTATGAAAAAACCGTTCGCCGGATTGATATGCGTTCTGGCTGGCTGCTTAACAATAATGCACTCGGTGCAGGTAGCGCAGGCGGCTGAACGCAAATTCTCCATTTCCAGTTTTGAAGATGTTCGCATTATCGGCAATATCAATGTCTCCATCTCCACGGATCGCGGAGTATCGGCCAGTGCAGAAGCCGCGAACAGGGAAGTGCTGGACCGGGTGCTACTGCGTAAAAATGGCAGCCAGTTGATCGTATCTGTCCAGCCAAAAACAAGTAACGACAGCCACTTTTCCGGAGATGAGCCGGTAACGGTCACGCTCAGCAGCCCTGTGGTAAAGAGCATCACCCATTCCGGTTCCGGCGCGGTTGCTCTAGACAAGCTGGGCGGGCGCGATGCGCGGGCGCGGCTCAGCGGCTTTGGCGTGCTCACCATCGGCGATGTCGATAGCGACACGCTCAACATCGCGATGACCGGCGGAGGGCAGATCATCATCGCTGGTCAGGCGAAAAAGGGCCGAATCGAACTTCTTGGCTCCAGCGTGCTCGATGGTTCGGGACTACGCCTGCAAACGCTTGATCTCGTCCAGCGCGGGCCCGCGAGCAGCCATGTCTTTGTGGAAAAGGAAGTCACGATTTCCAACAACGGCACCGGTAAAATCCAGATTGATGGACGCCCCAATTGCAGCGTCCGCTCTGGCACAACGGCCCAGATTATCTGCGACCCGAAACGGTAGAGCTGATAATGCCACGATGAGCGCCACTTCGATTATTCAGGCTGTCCCGTATCTCTAATGCACCGTACCGATCGAATGGTCGATGGATAGCAGCAGGCAGATCCGCTCGACCTGCCGCCATTTGCAATAATGCAGGTGATTGCCCAAAGCGCGGCTTTTATCCGCTCTGATCGAGGCTTCCAGTCCGGCCTCTTCGCCAAAGTTGAGGATAAGCTGCTCGGCATCGGAATAATTGGCGGAGTCTATGAATACGGGTAAGTGCATGACAGGCTCCTGCAATAGAAAGACACGTCCTTTGCGGCCGCGCTGTATGGCACGATTAAGGGCGAAGGGATGGAAATATTGTCAAAGGCGATGGTGAACAAAAATTTACTTTGTTGGTAAAAAGCTGTTCCCACCCGCCGCAATAGGGCATGGAGCTATCCGAATTGAAATCGCACATCACGCGGGGATAATATGACAAACAACCAAGAACCAGAAAGAGGCTCCAAGAAAAGCGCCGGTGGTTTCTTTCTGGCGGTAGGCTGTATTTTCGGCGCCATTGGCGGCGGTCTGCTGGGGCAGCCGGTTATCGGGCTTCTCGCCGGATTTGCGGCAGGCACGCTGATTTCCATCGCGATATGGTATTACGACCTTTGAAATTTGGCAGGGTTCCGGTCTAAACGCGGCTGATTATCGCCAAGCGATTACAATAATATAGGGCATCTCATAGCGCGCTTGTCATATGGTGCGGCCCTATCTATTATTGATAAATGCTGAAACATATCCGCAATATCACGATATTGATCATTGTCATCGCCATCGGCGCGGGCTTTTACCTGATGCGCGGTGACACCGCCCGATTGCCGCTGGAGGCAACCACCGGTGTTGACCCGTCGCTCACCGATGTCCGGAAAGAAAATTTCCCGACCATCAATGTCGCTGAAGCCGTTCCCTGGGAAGACGGTGAAGGACCAGTGGCGGCAGAGGGCCTGACGGTCGAACGCTTTGCCGAGGGGCTGGACCATCCGCGCAATATGCTGCGCCTTCCCAACGGCGACATATTGGTAGCCGAAACCAATAGTCCGCCCCGCACGAATCGCGGCATCGAGGGATGGATCATGCGCCAGTTGATGAGCAAAGCGGGCGCAGGCACGGAATCTGCCAACCGGATCAGTTTGCTGCGCGACAATGACGGCGATGGCAAGGTGGACGAGAAATTTGCCCTGCTCGAAAATCTGAACTCCCCGTTCGGCATGGCGCTTATCGAAGACACATTATATGTCGCCAACACCAACGAAGTTCTGGCTTTCCCATATACAGAGGGTGACACGAAAATCACCGCAGAGGGGCGCAAGGTCGCCAATCTTAATGCCCTTGCCCCCAATAATCACTGGACCCGCAATCTTGTCGCCAGCCCGGACGGCAAATATCTGTTTGTCGCCGTTGGATCAAACAGCAATATTGCCGAAAACGGATTGGATAAGGAAAAAGGACGGGCCGCCATTTTGCGCATCGAACTGGCGACCAACAATAAAATTGTCTATTCGGACGGCCTGCGCAACCCCGTTGGCCTGGCCTATGAACCGGTTACAGAAACGCTTTGGACGGTCGTGAACGAGCGTGACATGCTGGGCAGCGACATGGTGCCGGACTATCTGACCGAAGTCGTCTTTGCCTCTCATTATGGCTGGCCATGGCATTTCTGGCGCGGCCATATTGACCCGCGCGTGAAGCCGAAAAACCTCGATCACCGCCAGTATGAACGCCGCCCCGATTATAGCCTTGGTGCCCATGTCGCGCCTTTGGGGCTGGCATTTTCCCATGGTCAGGCTTTGGGCGCACCCTTTGATAGCGGCGCGATCATCGCACGGCACGGATCATGGAACCGCAAGCCCCTATCAGGCTATGACGTTGTCTATGTCGACTTTGACGAAAAAGGAAAGCCGCAAGGCAAGCCCCAAACCGTACTCAGCGGTTTTATAGATGACGAAGAAAGAGCACGCGGCCGCCCGACCATGGTCACATTTGACCAAAGTGGCGCATTGCTGGTCAGCGATGATGTGAGCGGCATTATCTGGCGCGTGTCAAAACCCGGTGCGGTAAAGTCTGAAACGGACGAAGCGTCAGATGCGGAATAATCGGGCGCGTCAGCGCTCAACAGCTAACATCACTCTAACCCAGCCGCTTCCCTGCGCGTCCGGCCAGTTCGACCACATATTGCCACGCCACCCGGCCCGACCGGCTGCCGCGTTGCTTGGACCATAGAAGCGCGTCCTCGCTGTCGAAATCCAGTCCGTGAACGTCTGCATAACGCTGTATCATCGCCAGATAATCGTCCTGTGATGCCGCGTGGAAACCCAGCCGCAAGCCAAAACGGTCGGACAGCGCCAACTTGTCGTCAATCACGTCACGCGGGTTAATCGGGTCATCCTGTTCCGCCATATGCCGCGGGACGATATGCCGCCGGTTCGATGTTACATAGAGCCGCACATTGGCTGGCCGCGCCGCCGCTCCGCCCTCCAGCATGGAGCGCAGCAAGCGGGGGGCTGCGCTGCCTTCCTCAAAGCCGATATCGTCGATGAACAGGATGAAGGCGCGCGCCTCTTTACCCAGCATCGCGAATAGATCCGGCAGGCTTTCCAGCATATCCGCACCCGCCTCAACCAGCGCTATATCGCTACCGGCATTTTGCAGTTCACGGACCACCCCTTTGACCAGAGCGGATTTCCCCATGCCGCGCGACCCCCACAGCATGACATCATGCGCGGCAAAACCGTCTGCCAGCCGCTTGCTGTTTTCAAGCAATCTGGCCTTTTGCTCGTCAACACCGGTGAGCATATCGAGGGGAAGCGGGGCAAAACCCTCAATCGCTTGCATGGATTTGCCAGTCCAGTGATAGGCCGCGCCATGGCTTAGGTCAGCGGAAGCGGGAGGGACCGGGGACAGCCGCTCCAAAGCATCGGCAATCCGGTGCAAAGCCGCATCGGTCGCCGAATAGCCATTCCCCGAATCCGCCATGTCAGAGCGCCAGTTCTTCTCTGTCGAGGCGATATAGAATATCGGCCCCCGCCATTGCAGCGGCTTTGAGCCCCATGGCTTCCGGGACCAGATGATCGAGATAATAGCGCGTTGTCACCAGCTTGGCTTTCAGAAACGCATCATCCCCGCCTGCCAGTTCCGCTTCGGCAATCCGGTTCTGTTTCTTCATCAACATTCCGCAAGTCGCCGTCGCCAGCATGGTCATGAACGGGTAGCTTCCGGCCAGCCGGTCATCAATAGACGCATCGCCGCCCGCCATCCAGCGCGCAACTTCTTCTGCCGCCAGTGCCAGAGCCATCAGTGCGTCTTCGTCCTGCGCTTCTGCCTTTATGTCAGAGATCAGCGCCATCAACGCATCGCCGCCATCAAGGCCAAGTTTTCGCCCGACAAGGTCCGCCGCCTGAATACCGTTAGTGCCTTCGTAAATCGGAGCGATACGGGCATCGCGGTAATATTGGGCCGCTCCCGTTTCCTCGATGAAACCCATGCCGCCATGCACCTGCACACCGATAGAGGCGACTTCATTGCCAATGTCCGTGCCGTAACCTTTGATGAGCGGGGTCAGGATTTCGGCACGCGATTTTGCGCCTTCTATGCCCAGTGTCGCGCCGTCCACATGGGATGTCGCATAATAAAGCAGGGCACGCGCCGCTTGCGTCAACGCCTTGCTGCGCAGGATCATCCGGCGGACATCGGGATGCTCGATAATCGCAACCGGCTCTTTGCTGCCGCTTCCCGCCCGTGCGGATTGCACGCGGTCATTTGCATATTGGGTGGCTTGCTGCATGGCACGTTCGGCAATCTGCACACCTTGTGAACCGACATTGATGCGCGCGTTGTTCATCATCGTGAACATGGCCTTCATGCCGCCAAATTCACCGCCAATCATCTCCCCGATACATTCGCCATTTTCGCCATAAGCCATGACACAGGTTGGCGAGGCATGAATGCCAAGCTTATGTTCAATCGAAACACAGCTCACATCATTGGCTGCACCCGGATTGCCGTCGGGATCCAGGTGATATTTGGGAACGATGAACAGCGATATGCCCCGTGTCCCTTCCGGTGCGCCGGGTGTCCGGGCCAATACCAGGTGGATGATATTGTCGGTCAGGTCATGTTGGCCAAAGGTGATGAATATCTTCTGGCCCTTGATCTTGTATTTCCCGGCATGCTCGCCTTGCGTGATCGGTTCGGCAGTCGCACGCAATGCCCCGACATCGGACCCGGCTTGCGGTTCCGTAAGGTTCATCGTGCCTGTCCATTCACCGGAAATCATCTTGGGCAGATAGGCCGCTTTCTGCTCGTCACTGCCGTGGGCATGGATCGCCTCAACCGCGCCAAAGCTGAGCATAGGGCACAGGGTAAAGGCAAAATTGGCAGCGCCGCAGGTTTCCAGGACAAGCGCCGACAGGGAATAAGGCAAAGCCTGGCCGCCAAATTCTTCCGGACCGTCAATCGATGCCCAGCCCCCTTCGACAAATTGGTCATAAGCCTGCTTGAAACCATCGGGCAAGGTCACAGCGCCGTCTTTCCACTGTGCCCCGACAGTATCACCGATGCGGTTTATCGGGGCAAATTCCCCTGCCGCAAACTGGCCGATGCCTTCCACAATTGCTTCGACCATATCATCGCTGGCGCCGGCAAACCGCTCATGCTCGGCTAGCGCCCCAATATTGGCGATATGTTTCAGGACGAAATTCTGTTCTCTGCTTGGCGCTGTAAAGCTCATGTTCAATCTATCCGCTATTGCTTGAAATCTCGCTGCGCTATAGCGCCCTATTATGTCAGGCTCAAATAATCATATTGCAGATAACACAGAACCTTATGACAAGGAGGCGCTCGCCGCCGCCGCGCAGAGGCTGCAATCGGGCAAACTGGTCGCTGTTCCCACCGAAACCGTCTATGGACTGGCCGCCGATGCCAGCAATGCCGATGCCATAGCCGATATATACCGGACAAAGGGCCGTCCGGATTTCAACCCGCTCATTGTGCATGTGTCGAACCTTGCCGCTGCGCGTAAGCTGGGCGAGTTTAATGCGCTTGCCACCCGGTTGGCGGAGCAATTCTGGCCCGGTCCGCTGACGATCATAGTGCCCAAAACGCCGGTTTGCCCGGCCGCGCCAGCGGTAACGGCGGGACTGGACACCATTGCCCTGCGCTGCCCCGCCCATCCGTTGATGCAAAAGCTGTTACAGCTTTCCGGGCTGTTCCTCGCCGCGCCTTCGGCCAATAAAAGCGGCGGGATAAGCCCGACCATAGCCAGCCATGTTTCCAGCAGTCTGGGCAATGATGCCCCGATGATACTGGATGGCGGGCCGTGTCATAGCGGGGTAGAGTCCACCATCGTTGCGGTCCGCGGGGATGATTACCAGATCCTGCGCCCCGGTCCGATTACGCGGGAAGAGCTGGAAACCGCACTCGGCAAGCCCGCGATAATCTCTGCCAGCGACAAAATCGAATCGCCGGGACAGATGTTAAGCCATTATGCCCCCGCCAAACCCGTCCGTTTGAATGTTACCAAGGCGACTGCGCAGGAATATCATATCGGTTTTGGCGCAATAGAGGGCGATCACAACCTTTCGAAGAGCGGCGATTTGGCAGAAGCGGCCAGCAAGCTGTTTGCCGCTTTGCATCTGGCCGATAGCAGTGCATCGACCGGCATCGCGGTTGCGCCCATCCCGGAAACGGGGATTGGGGCGGCCATAAATGACAGGTTGAAGCGCGCCGCAAGCTAGAGACTGCGACCCGTAGAACACAATTCACGGCATTTACGTTGCAATTCGCAATTTTTTGTTTGTCAGCGCAGTCTGGCGACTTATGAAGGGCCGGGGAATAGGGGGACTAGAGCAGAAAATGCCGGTGCGTTATCGTAAATTATTAGTGTTTGGCATCGCCGCCGCCTTGGCCGGGTGCAGCGGAGCAAGCACGGAAGACAAGCCGAAAGAGCAAGCCGCTATTCCTGCCGCGACGGCCAGGGTCCAGACTGCCGCCCAGAATAAAATCATCACCGCCGCCGGCACAGTGCGTCTGCGCCGGGAAGTGGCATTGGGCTTCACCACTTCCGGTCAGGTCGCGGTGGTCCACTATGACGAGGGCGACCGGGTCAAACGCGGGGCTGTTCTGGCTGCGCTGGACAAAAGCACCGTGTCCGCCGATCTGGAATCCGCCCAGGCCGAGCTGAACCGGGCACAGGCGGAATATGACCGGATAAAATCCCTTTATGACGATGGCTGGATAACCAAGGCGCGGCTGGAACAAGCCGAAGCGGCAACGCTTTCCGCCAAGGCCCGCGTGAACTCCAGCAGCTTTGCGAGCCGCACCGCCAATATTGTGGCCCCCGGCGATGGCATCATCCTCAGCAGGGATATTGACGCAGGTCAGATTGTCTCTGCCGGACAAACGGTCATGGTGCTGGGGGAACTGGACAAGGGTTTCGTTCTGAAAGTGCCATTAACGGATGTCGATGCATCCCGCGTCCGCGTCGGTATGCGCGCCAAGGTTTCGGTGCCCGCCATATCCCGCGATCCCATCGACGCGGTGGTGAGCGAAAAAGACGGACGGGCGGACGAGCGGACGGGGACTTTTGAACTCAGCTTTCGGCTGCCTGCCAATGACCGGCTGCGTTCCGGACAGCTTGGAAGCGCGGCTATCGAGGTTTCACGCGACCATAACGGGGCGGTAACCATCCCCGCAACCGCGATATTTGGCGTGCGCTCCGACGAAGGGCTGGTCTTTGTTGTCGATGGCAATAACCGCGTGAAGCAGCGCAATGTCACTGTCGGGGAGCTTACCGACGATGCTCTGGAAATCATATCGGGCCTGAAAGACGGAGAGGTCGTTGTTTCCCGCGGGGTTGAGAAATTACGCGATGGCGACCGGATCAAGCCGGTCAGCACCGCGAAATGATGACCGCCGCAATCATGCACGAGAATATCTTTTAGGATGCTGGCAGAGTTTTTCATAAGACGTTGGCAGTTGACGATTGTGATGTTCATCCTGCTCGCCGTCATGGGCGTCAACGCGCTTATGAACATCACCCGCGCGGTGGACCCGCATTTCCCGATTCCGGTCGTCAATATCATTGCCGTGCTGCCCGGTGCCGATGCTCAGGATATGGAAGAAACGGTCGCCAAACCGATCGAGGAAGTGGTCCAGGGGCTGGACGATATTGTCGAGGTCGAATCGACCAGCACCGATGGCGGAACGATGGTCAATGTCGAATTCAGCAACTGGTCCGGCGATGTTGACGGCTATTTCGACGATGTGGTCCGCGAAGTATCGGCCATTCGCGACCAGCTCCCCCCCAATCTGCAACGGCTGGAATTCCTGAAAGTCCGCACAACAGAAGCGGCTGTCGTCCAACTGGCGCTGGTCAGCGAAAATGCGTCATGGCGGCGGATGGAAAAATATGCGGATGACCTGTCCGACAATCTGACCCGCTATAAAGGGGTCCGCCAGTCCCGGATATTCGGCTTGCCCCGTCCAGAGGTCAGCATCGCAATCAACCCGGCGCGCCTGTCCGAACTGAAAGTCCCGGCCAGCGCGGTTGCCGACGCCGTGCGCCAGGGGGGGATGGAATTGCCCGGCGGCGCGGTCCAAAGCGGTGGCCGCCGGTTGAATGTCGAAGCGGGCGGCGCGTTTCGTGATCTGGACGATATCAGGAGGCTGCCGCTACGCGCCGCGGATGGAACATTGTTGACGGTTGACGATGTTGCCGACGTGGAATGGGGCTCGGAGGAACAGATTTACCGCACGCGGCACAATGGCAAACGGGCCATATTCCTGACGGTCACGCAAAAAGACGGTATCGACGTGACCCGGCTGAAAGCCCAACTGGATGAGGAAATAAAGAAGCATCAGGAAATATTGCCGCCCGACATCAAACTGATCGAGCAATTTGACCAAAGCCGTGATGTCAAAAAGCGGCTAAGCGAACTGACCCGCGATTTTGCCGTTGCCATTGGTCTGGTGATTTTCACCCTGTTACCACTGGGTCCGCGCGCATCCGGCATCGTGATGATATCCATCCCGCTCTCTCTCGCTTCGGGGCTGCTGGTCATCTATGCGATGGGCTATAATCTTAACCAGCTCGCCATTGCCGGATTCATTGTCTCGCTGGGCCTGTTGGTCGATGACAGTATCGTTGTGACCGAAAATATTGCCCGCCATTTACGCATGGGCAAAAGCCGGGTGCAGGCGGCGATAGACGCCAGCCTGGAAATCCGTACAGCCGTTATCGGTTCCACTCTGGTGCTGGTTTTCGCCTTTGTGCCCTTGCTGTTCCTGCCCGGAGGAGCGGGTGCCTATACCGAGTCCTTTTTCGTGTCGATCATGGTCACCGTGGCCGCATCCCTCGTCATTTCGCTGTCCCTGATCCCGTTTCTGGCCAGCCGGATGCTACGCCGTGACGAAGACCCGGAAGGCAACCCCGCGCTGCAATGGATAAACAATAAAATCCAGACCTTATACCGCCCAGTGCTGCACATGGCGCTGGGTGCGCCGTGGAAAACCGTTATCATCGCCATGACGCTTTGCCTGTCGGCCTTTGCGCTGGTGCCGAGCATGGGCTTTTCCCTGTTCCCCTATGCCGATGCCCCCTATTTCCGCGTCTCAGTGGAAACAGAGCAAGGCAGCAGCCTCGATCAAACCGACATTGCGGTCAAACAAGTCACCGAAATATTGAAAACCGAACCCAGCATAAAGGTCCGCGCGGAAAATGTCGGCAACGGCAATCCGCAGGTTTTCTATAATATCGGCCCCCGTGCAGAGCGCACCAACTATGGCGAGGTGCTGGCCGTACTGGACGAATGGAAATCGAAAGAGGGCGAAGCGCTGGTCAACCGCCTGAGACCGCAATTTGACCAGATTGCCGGCGCACGGGTGAAACTGGAACTTTTCCAGAATGGCGCCCCTGTGGAAGCGCCCATCGTCATCCGCATTTCCGGTCCCGAACTGGATATATTAAAGCAACTGGCCGCGCAGGTCGCAGGGATTTTGCGCGATACCGAGGGCGCGAGGGACGTTAAAAACCCGATAGCCACCGACAAGATCGACCTTGATATCGGGCTGGACGAACGCAAAGCGGCCTTGCTGAATATTCCGCCCGGCGAAGCGCGCCGCGCCATCAGATTGGCTTTAAGCGGGGAGCGTGCGGCCACGTTCCGCGATACAGAAGGGGACAATTATCCGGTAACCGTCCGCTTGCCGCTGGATGAAAACCAGCCTGTTTCCGCACTGGATGACATTTATCTGGCTACACGCAGCGGCGATCCGGTCCCGCTATCCCAGGTCAGCAACCCGCATCTGACCAACGTGCCGCCGCAGATCCAGCGCTTTGAATTACAGCGCTCTGTTTCGGTGACGGCGCAGGTCGATTATCGTGGTATTCCTGCAAATGTGACCGACGCGGCGGTTGAGGAAATCAGCAAGATCGATTTTCCGGACGGCTATGAATATTCTATCGGCGGCGAAAGCGAAGCAATTGACGATACATTTGGCGATTTCGGACCCATTATCGCGGCGGCTTTGCTTTTGATCTTTGCGGTACTGGTCGCCGAATTCCGCCGGTTCCGTGAAACAATCGTGGTCGCGGGTGTTATTCCGCTCGGCACATTTGGCGGTATCATCGCCCTGTTTGTCACAGGCAACAGCATGGGATTCATGGCGATCATCGGGTTTATCGCGTTGATCGGAATCGAAATTAAAAACTCTATCCTGCTGGTCGATTTCGCCACCAAATTGCGCGAGCGCGGAATGCCGCTGAGAGAAGCGATCGAGGAGGCTGGCGAAGTGCGCTTCTTGCCGGTTCTGCTGACCTCCGTCACCGCGATAGGCGGGCTTATGCCGCTGGCGCTGCTGGGCGGGGCGCTTTACGCACCGGTTGCCATCATCATCATTGGCGGCCTGATAAGCTCGACCCTGCTATCGCGCATCGTCACCCCGGCCATGTACTGGCTGATCGCCCGGCGCGATGCAGAGCGCCGCGAGGCCAGGGCAAAGAATGACGCAGCCGCCCCCGACGAACCGGCATCCGCCTGAAACCGCAGCGTGAAATTTGGATGATGTCCCTGATCTGATATGGCGAGGACAGGCGCAGGACTGACAGCGCCTTATATATCTGCAAGACATACTTATCTAAAAGACATACAAAGCCTGATACAATGCCCCCAAAGGAGTTTAACATGACCACACAGGAAGCAATTTTTGCCGGTGGCTGTTTCTGGTGCACCGAAGCGGTGTTCAACGATATTGCCGGTGTCCGGAGCGTCGAAAGCGGCTATATCGGCGGCAACGTGCCAGACCCCACCTATCGGCAGGTCTGTTCCGGAACGACCGGCCATGCAGAGGCTATTAAAGTCGCTTTTGACCCCGATATCGTCAGCTATGACGACCTGCTCGACATATTTTTCGCCACCCATGATCCGACCCAGCTCAACCGGCAGGGCAATGACATCGGAACGCAATATAGATCCGCTATATTCCCGTTGGACGAGGATCAGCGCGCAGCGGCCAGCGCCGGTATAGAACGGGCCGCCGCAGAAAGATCGGAAGCCGTTGTTACTACTATAGAAGGACCGGCAACCTGGTACGAGGCGGAGGATTATCACCAGCAATATTGGGCGGATGAAGGGCGCAGCAATCCTTATTGTATTGCAACCATCCCGCCGAAACTGCAAAAGCTACGGACGAAATTTGCGGATAAATTAAAGGATTAAACTAATTCCCATGGGCCGATTTTCATGAAACCGATCAAGAAAGCCGTCTTTCCCGTGGCCGGTATGGGCACACGTTTCCTGCCCGCGACCAAGGTCATGCCCAAAGAGCTGTTCCCCGTTGTTGACCGGCCGCTGATTCAATATGCCGTCGATGAAGCATTGGAAGCCGGGATCGAGCAGATGATCTTTGTCAACGGGCGCGGCAAGGGGATGATCGAGGACCATTTCGATATCGCTTATGAGCTGGAACGGACGATGGCCGACCGCGACAAGGATGCCTCGATACTGGAAGGAACCCGCCTCTCCCCGGGTAACAGCGTGTTCGTGCGGCAGCAGGAGCCACTGGGGCTGGGCCATGCGATCTGGTGCGCGCGTGATATTATCGGGGATGAACCTTTTGCCATCCTGCTGCCCGACGAGTTCATGGTCGGCAGTCCCGGCTGCATGAAGCAGATGGTGCAAGCTTATGAACAGCTTGGCGGCAATATTGTCTGTGCGCTGGAAATCCCGATCGAGAAGACACCATCCTATGGCGTGATTGATCCGGGCAAGCGTGAAGGAGCGATTACCGAGGTTAAGGGACTGGTGGAGAAACCCGCCGCCGGAACCGCGCCATCCAACCTGATATTGCCGGGACGCTATATACTGCAACCCGAAGTCATGCGGATATTGGAAACGCAGGAAGCGGGCGCCGGCGGAGAAATCCAGCTTACCGACGCCATGGCGCAATTGATCGGGAAACAGCCTTTTCATGGCATGACCTTTGATGGCGCACGCTATGATTGCGGGTCAAAGGCCGGTTATGTCGAGGCCAATCTGGCGCTGGGGCTGGCGCATCCCGAAATCGGCAGTGATATTCGTGCTGCGGCAGAAAAATTACTTGCAAGACCAGCGGGTTGATACGCGAACGGTCATGTTCATGTCTTCTTCATTGGCCAAAGCGCACACCATCACCTGAGGAATTGACCATGACATTCATGCCCCTGACATCCATGCCCCCGATGCGATTATCGTCGATATTCTTGCCGGCACTCGCCCTCACCCTGCTAAGCGGCTGCACGGTCGGTAAAATCGTGACGGCCCCGATCAGGGTCGCTGGAACAGCCGTGGAAACAGCGGTTGATGCCACGACCCAGACCCAGTCCGAAAAAGAGGAAGATCTTGGCCGCCGCGTCCTTGCCGAGCGCAAGAAAGAGCTGAACGCCTGTCTGGACCGCGCCGAAACCAAGGCAGAGCGCAAGCAGTGCAAAGATGCTTATGAAGATGATGGCTATTAAGCCAGATAAAGACCGTTAGGGGTGAGCTTGTCGAACCACGGCTCTATAATTTGCGATCTATCAAGGCCCTAGCCACCCTTTGACAGGCTCAGACTAAACGGGAGCGGGAGTTTACTGGGCCATCCCCGCTAATAAAGGCGGCGCATATTTGCCATCTAACGGCTTCATCTCCGCCATTTTGGCCATTTCCTCCTCGAACAGCTCCACGCGCTTTTTCCAGCGGTAATGCGTCGATGCAGAGAAAATACCCTTGTCATATTGCTGCCCATAGCGGGTCCAGAACCGGACCGCGGATTGCGGGTCATAGCCCGCATTGGCCATCAGCCAGACCGAGAGCCGGTCCGCCTCTATCTCGGTCGCTTTGATCCGTCCGGCGCTCTTGCCAAACTGGCCAAAAAAGCCACGATTAACCCCTTGATCGTCCAACCGTTCGCGGTGATCCAAAAGATTATGGGCAAGCTCGTGGGCCGCAATGGCGGCAAGCTCGCCCTCATCCAGCACATATTCCGCAAGGGTTGATGAAATGCTGACCATTTTGCCGTCCGCCGCAGCCTCGCGGTCATCGCTGACCCGGATTTGAAACTGGCTGGGGCATGTCTGTACCGGTTTAAGCTCGATATCCTGCTCCACCCCGCCGCGTATGACCGAAAGCATCATACTGCCATCCGCGGCTGCTTTGGCCAGCATCGCACCTATGGTCGCAATCCGTCTATATTCCGGCTGTTCATCGTCCAGCTTTTCGGCGTCTATCGCTACGTCCTCAACCGCTATGCCGTCCACTGCGATCAGGCCATCACCGACCTGCACTCCGGCCTCTGCTGCGGGGCTGCGCGGGGCAACCGCGTTTACCGCGATGTCACTGGCGAAACCATGGGCAAAGCGGGCCGCGGCGCTGTCACCATATTGCTGTATGTCGTGCAGCAGCAGGCCCGTATTCGGCACGGTTTCTTTGCAATAGGCCGCGTTGGCCGAAACCAGCCTATATCCTGCGGTATGAACACGCTGGTCAAGAAGTTGCAGCGCTTTCAGCGCCAGCACGGATTCCGACTCAATCGCCTGACTCGCGTTGTTTTGCGCGGCTTGCGGGGCCGCGTCCTGCTCTCCAACAGTGGCCAATGTTGGAAATGGCAGCGCGGCGGCGAGCAAGGCAAGGCAGAAAGGCAAAATACGCATCATAGACTCCATTTACTCCATCCAGCCTTTCACACCCTTGAACGCCAGATCAACGCCGCTCTCTTCAAGATTGAGATAAGCCATGATGATAGCAACCGCAATCAGCACAAAAGCCGCGACATATCTGAATGCATCCTGCACCTTGTCCGCACTCCCCAAATGGCGCGAACGCGATGCCAAGGCCGCGTAAAAGGTCAGGCCTGCTGTTTCGGTAAAGATCGTCAGCCCCGCCAATGTCCCGAACTGCAGCCACAAATTGCCCATCGGATCTACGAAAGGCGGTATGATGACGGTATAGAAAAACAGCGCTTTCGGATTGGACAGATGAACCGCCAACCCGCTTAGGAACCCGCGCTTGAAACTCGCTGCTTTGGCGGCAGATTGATGGACAAGGCGCTTACTCGCACCATGCAGCATTGCCGCACCAAGAAACGCCAGATAAGCCACACCCAACCATCGCAATACCGCATAAGCCGTCGGGAAAGCCTGGATCATCGCGATCAAGCCAAAAGCGGTCAGCGCATACCAGATGAAATTGCCAATATTGATCCCGGCAATCGGTCCCAAAGCTCCCCGCATCCCGCCCTGCTTTCCGGCAGGCAAAGCGTGGCTGACCGTCACCATGGTTGCCGGTCCCGGCGTAAAACAGAATGTCAGGTCTGTAATCAGAAAAAGCATTATGGTTTCGAGCGGCATATCGTCGATCACTCCCCTCCCGAAATCCGGAACTCTAATCACATAGATTGAAAAACCGAATGTGAAACATCAAAAAAAGCCCCTCCGAAAATAACTTCCGGAGGGGCTTTTTTAACTCAGCCATGACTGGAACGATCAAGAATTATTTCTCGTCTTCGCCCTCACCGTCTGTGACAACATCGCCCAGCGGAGTATCGCCAATCGCTGCATCAGCATCCTGCGCCAGTTCAGCCTCATGCTGTTCCGCGGCATTATCGGCAGCGACCAGAGTTTCTTCGACTTCTACCGGAGAATCGAAAGCATTATCAGCGGCGCTGGAAATATCCGCTGCTTCTTTTGCTTTCAATTCCTGGGCAGCAACCATGGCATCGACCATTTTCTGCTGCTGTGCACGAAGAGCAGCATCACGGCTGGTAGCCGCAATCCGTGCCCGGTTCATGCCCGCGCCCGTTCCTGCCGGAATCAAACGCCCAACGATGACGTTTTCTTTCAGGCCGACCAGTTGGTCCTTCTTGCCTTCTACCGCCGCCTGGGTCAGCACCCGCGTGGTTTCCTGGAAAGAGGCCGCCGAGATGAACGAACGTGTTTGCAGGCTTGCCTTGGTAATACCAAGCAGAACCGGCTTACCTTCGGCAGGAATCTGCTTCTTGGTCAGCTTTGCATTATATTCCATCATCTCTTCAAGATCGACTTGTTCGCCGGGAAGAAGCGTGGTGTCACCGCCATTGGTGATTTCAACTTTCTGCAACATCTGACGAACAATCGTCTCGATATGCTTATCGTTGATTTTCACGCCCTGCAGACGGTAAACTTCCTGAATTTCCGCAACCAGATATTCAGCCAGAGCTTCAACACCCATCACTTCAAGAATATCATGCGGGTCAGGTGAACCGGAAACCAGGTTATCGCCTTTCTTCACGAAGTCGCCTTCCTGAACGTCGATAACTTTCGTCTTCGGTACCAGATATTCTACTGGTTCACCTTCCTCTGGAACAATCGCAATCTTGCGCTTGGCTTTATAGTCGCGCAGATATTCAACGCGGCCATCGACCTTCGCAATGATTGAATTGTCTTTCGGAATTCGTGCTTCGAAAAGCTCGGCAACACGGGGAAGACCACCGGTAATATCACGGGTTTTCGCAGCCTCGCGGGACACACGCGCGATAACATCGCCCGCCTGTACTTCCTGACCGTCATTGACCGACAATGTCGCGCCATTGGCCAGCAGGTACCGTGCCGTTTCACCGCTATTCTCGTCAAGCAAGGTCAAGCGAGGACGCAGATCTTCCTTGTTAGCGCCGCGGCCCGATGCCCGATATTCGGTAATCACACGCTGTGCGATACCGGTCGCCTCATCGGTCTGCTCGGTCATCGTTTTGCCTTCGATGACGTCCTGATATTTGATGATACCCGGTTTCTCGGTAATCACTGGCATGGTGAATGGATCCCATTCGGCCAGACGATCGCCCAGTTTCA
This sequence comes from Parasphingorhabdus sp., assembly GCF_036568145.1. Taxonomy (GTDB): domain Bacteria; phylum Pseudomonadota; class Alphaproteobacteria; order Sphingomonadales; family Sphingomonadaceae; genus Parasphingorhabdus. The sequence goes on from NZ_DATCTC010000001.1 coordinate 49,913, forward strand.
CCTTCGCACCATCCTTGATCAGCACGTTGGCACCATAAGGAAGCTTGTCGGCAGACCGCTCCCGGCCATCATTGTCGATCACGGCAATAATGCCGGAGCGAGCAAGCGACAGGAAACGTCCGTTCTTGTCTTCGATGACAGGCATGTCGCGATACTGGACCGTACCTTCGGCTACGGCCTCCAGATTGGACTGCTCGTTAAGCTGTGCCGCGCCGCCGATGTGGAAGGTCCGCATCGTAAGCTGCGTGCCCGGCTCACCGATCGACTGTGCCGCAATAACACCAACGGCTTCACCGATATTCACCGGCGTTCCGCGTGCAAGGTCACGGCCATAGCATGTGGCACAAACCCCCATTTTGGATTCGCAGACCAGTGGCGAGCGAATACGTGCGGACTGGATGCCCAGATCTTCGATCACCTTGATGGCAGCTTCATCCAGCAACGTGCCGGCTTTGATCACAACCGTGTCGTCTTTGCTGTCAACGATATCTTCGGCCATGGTCCGGCCCAGGATACGCTCACCAAGCGACGCGATAACCGAACCGCCCTGAACGATGGCTTTCATTTCCAGCGCATTTTCGGTGCCGCAATCGGTTTCGACAATCGTACAGTCCTGTGAAACGTCAACCAGACGCCGCGTCAGATAACCGGAGTTAGCGGTTTTCAGAGCGGTATCGGCCAGACCTTTACGCGCACCGTGGGTCGAGTTGAAATATTCAAGAACCGTCAAACCTTCTTTAAAGTTCGAGATAATTGGCGTTTCAATAATCTCGCCAGAAGGTTTCGCCATCAGTCCGCGCATACCGCCCAGCTGCTTCATCTGTGCTGGGCTACCACGCGCACCGGAGTGGCTCATCATGTAGATGGCGTTGATCTCGCGCTCACGGCCGTTCTCATCCAGAGGCGTCGCGGCCAGTTCTTCCATCATGGCATTCGCAACCAGGTCACCACAGCGGCTCCAGGCGTCGATCACCTTGTTATATTTTTCCTGCTGCGTAATCAGACCGTCCTGATATTGCTGTTCGTAATCAGCAACCTGAGTACGCGTAGCTTCAACCGTCTTATCCTTGGAATCCGGAATGATCATATCATCCTTACCAAAGGAAATACCGGCTTTACACGCATAGCGGAAGCCAAGGTTCATGATCGCGTCTGCAAACAGAACCGTGTCTTTCTGGCCAGTGTGACGGTAAACCTGGTCAATCACGTCGCCGACTTCTTTTTTGGTCAGCAAGCGGTTCACGATGTCGAACGGAACCTTGTGTGATTTTGGTAGACATTCCGCGATCAGCAGACGGCCCGGAGTGGTTTCGAAACGCTTGAGGATGGGGTTGCCTTCCTCGTCGGTTTGCGGAACCCGGGTGGTGATCTTGGAGTGCAAGGTCACAGCGCCGATTTCAAGTGCCTGATGCACTTCGGCCATGTCAGCCAAGAGCATACCTTCGCCCGGCTCGCCCTTGCGGTCCATGGTAAGGTAATAGATACCAAGCACCATATCCTGAGAAGGAACGATAATCGGCTTACCATTGGCTGGTGACAGGATGTTGTTGGTGGACATCATCAAGACACGGGCTTCCAACTGCGCCTCAAGGCTCAGTGGAACATGGACAGCCATCTGGTCACCGTCAAAGTCGGCGTTAAACGCGGAACAGACCAGCGGGTGAAGCTGAATAGCCTTACCTTCGATCAATACCGGTTCAAATGCCTGAATGCCCAAACGGTGGAGCGTGGGCGCACGGTTCAGCATCACGGGATGCTCGCGGATCACTTCCTCAAGGATGTCCCAGACTTCCTTACGCTCTTTTTCGACCCATTTTTTGGCCTGTTTAAGCGTCATCGAAAGACCCTTGGCGTCAAGGCGCGCATAGATGAACGGCTTGAACAGTTCCAAAGCCATTTTCTTTGGCAGACCACATTGATGCAGCTTCAATTCAGGGCCGGTCACGATAACCGAACGACCGGAATAGTCGACGCGCTTACCGAGAAGGTTCTGACGGAAACGCCCCTGCTTGCCTTTCAGCATGTCGGAAAGCGATTTCAGCGGGCGTTTATTAGCGCCGGTAATGGTGCGGCCACGGCGGCCATTGTCGAACAGCGCATCTACCGATTCCTGCAACATGCGCTTTTCGTTACGGACAATAATATCCGGCGCGCGCAGTTCCATAAGGCGTTTCAGACGGTTATTCCGGTTAATCACACGCCGGTAAAGGTCGTTAAGATCCGAAGTAGCGAAACGGCCACCGTCCAGAGGCACCAGCGGGCGCAGTTCGGGCGGGATCACCGGAATGATTTCAAGGATCATCCATTCCGGTTTATTACCGGATTCGATGAAACTCTCGACAACCTTGAGGCGTTTGATGATCTTCTTGGGCTTCAGCGTCGACTTGGTCGTCGCCAATTCCTCAAGCAAGTCAGCTTTTTCACGCTCAAGATCCAGATCCTGCAACATGATCTTGACAGCTTCAGCACCAATACCGGCAGAGAAAGCATCCTCGCCATATTCGTCCTGTGCTTCGAGCATCTCGTCTTCGGTCAACAACTGGAATTTTTCCAGAGCGGTCAGGCCGGGCTCGATAACCACATAGCTTTCGAAATAAAGAACCCGCTCAAGCTGTTTAAGCTGCATGTCGAGCAGCAAGCCAATACGGCTAGGCAGGGATTTCAGGAACCAGATATGCGCCACAGGAGCGGCCAGATCAATATGACCCATACGTTCCCGGCGAACCTTGGTTACCGTGACTTCGACACCGCATTTTTCGCAGACGATGCCTTTATATTTCATGCGCTTATATTTACCGCACAGACATTCGTAATCTTTTACAGGGCCAAAGATACGCGCACAGAACAGACCGTCACGTTCTGGTTTGAACGTCCGGTAGTTAATGGTTTCCGGCTTTTTGATTTCACCGAATGACCAGCTACGAATGCGCTCTGGCGACGCAAGGCCGATTTGAATCTGGTCAAATGTTTCCGGCTTTGCGATCGGGTTTGCGAAATTTGTTACTTGGTTCATTTTTTCTTCCTTCGGGGCCTATGCCCAAAAATTGAAATGCTGGGGCGGGAGTGAGTTTAAACTCCTCACTCCGCCGCTATCGCTACTCCGTCATCATCACCGTCTTCATCTTCGTCACCAAAGCTGGAGAGTTCGATATTAAGACCAAGAGAACGCATTTCCTTGACCAGAACGTTAAAGCTTTCCGGCACACCGGCTTCAAAAGTATCGTCGCCCTTGACGATTGCTTCATAAACCTTGGTCCGCCCGATCACGTCATCCGATTTGACCGTCAGCATTTCCTGCAACGTATAAGCTGCGCCATATGCCTGCAGCGCCCAGACTTCCATTTCCCCGAAGCGCTGTCCGCCAAACTGGGCTTTACCGCCCAGTGGCTGTTGCGTGACGAGAGAATATGGTCCGATCGAACGGGCGTGGATCTTGTCATCAACCAAGTGATGCAGTTTGAGCATATAGATATAGCCCACTGTCACTTTACGGTGGAATTTGTCACCGGTCCGTCCGTCATACAGGTCCACCTGACCGCTGCGATCAAGTCCGGCGAGTTCCAGCATGTCGGAAACATCACTTTCATGGGCACCGTCAAACACTGGCGTTCCCATGGGCACACCGTTGCGAAGATGGCCAACCATCTCGATGATTTCCGCTGTATCACGCGAGTCAATATCCTCATGATATTGTTCACCGTAAATGGCCTTGAGCCGCTCTTTCACCGCGTCGGGCGGAGGTGCCGCCTGTGGATCGGGATTGGCCAGTCTCCATTCTTCCAGAGCTTTCGTCACCTGTTCGCCCAAACCGCGTGCGGCCCAGCCCAAGTGGGTTTCAAAAATCTGTCCGACGTTCATACGTGATGGCACACCGAGCGGGTTCAACACGAGATCAACCGGCGTTCCGTCTTCAAGAAACGGCATGTCTTCCTGTGGAAGGATGCGGGAGATAACCCCCTTGTTTCCGTGACGGCCAGCCATTTTATCGCCGGGCTGCAACTTACGTTTTACAGCGACGAACACCTTGACCATTTTCAGAACACCCGGAGACAGTTCGTCACCACGTTCCAGTTTCTCGCGGCGATCTTCAAAGCGTTCGTTAATTTCCTTGATCGCTTCGTCATATTGCGCACGGGTCGCTTCGAAATCGGACTGAACCTTGTCGTCTTTGACGGCGATTTTCCACCAATCGACATTTTCCAGTTCGGCCAGGCCTTCCTCGGTGATTTCAGCGCCCTTCTTCATCGGTTTTGGCGCGGAAGTCGCCGTCTGGCCGATCAGCATGTCTTTCAGGCTGTTGAAGGTCGCGCGATTCAGGATGGCGCGTTCGTCATCACGGTCCTTCGTGAAGCGCGCGATTTCTTCGCGTTCGATCGCCAGCGCACGTTCGTCCTTGTCGATGCCGTGGCGGTTAAACACACGAACCTCAACCACAGTCCCCGCAACACCGGGAGGCAGACGCAGCGATGTATCGCGGACGTCTGATGCTTTTTCACCAAAGATCGCGCGAAGAAGCTTTTCTTCCGGCGTCATCGGAGATTCGCCCTTGGGTGTAATCTTGCCAACAAGAATATCGCCCGGCTCGATTTCGGCACCGATGTAAACGATACCTGCTTCGTCAAGGTTCCGCAGAGCCTCTTCACCGACATTCGGAATATCGCGGGTAATGTCTTCGGGGCCGAGTTTTGTATCGCGGGCCATGACTTCAAATTCTTCGATATGGATCGAAGTGAAGACATCGTCTTTCACGATACGTTCGGAGATGAGGATACTATCCTCGTAGTTATAGCCGTTCCAGGGCATGAAGGCGACGAGGCTGTTTTTGCCCAGTGCCAGTTCACCCATATCCGTTGACGGACCGTCAGCAATGATATCGCCCTGCTGAACAATCTCGCCCACTTTCACCAGTGGACGCTGGTTGATGCAGGTATTCTGGTTGGAGCGCTGGAACTTCTGGAGACTATAGATGTCCACACCGGATTTTCCGGCCTCGACCTCGCCCTGGGCGCGGATCACGATACGGGTCGCATCGACCTGATCGACAATACCGCCGCGCCGCGCACCAATTGCAGCGCCGCTGTCACGGGCTACGGTTTCTTCCATGCCGGTTCCGACAAACGGTGCCTCTGCCTTAACCAAAGGCACAGCCTGACGTTGCATGTTCGACCCCATCAGGGCGCGGTTGGCGTCATCGTTTTCCAGGAACGGGATGAGCGAGGCCGCGACAGACACAAGCTGTTTCGGCGACACGTCCATAAGGGTAATCTGCTCACGCGGGGCGATCAAAAATTCGCCCGCTTCACGAGACGACACCAGCTCTTCCACAAAGCTGCCATCTTCGGTCAGCTCTGCGTTGGCCTGCGCCACAGTGTGCTTCTGCTCTTCCATGGCGGAGAGATACACAACATCATCGGTAACCTTGCCGTCCTTGATCTGGCGATAAGGTGTTTCGATAAAGCCGTATTTATTCACGCGGCTGAATGACGCCAGCGAGTTGATCAGACCGATGTTTGGACCTTCAGGCGTTTCAATCGGGCAGATACGGCCATAGTGGGTCGGGTGAACGTCGCGCACTTCAAAGCCGGCACGCTCACGGGTCAGACCGCCTGGCCCAAGCGCCGACACACGGCGTTTATGGGTAACTTCGGACAGCGGGTTTGTCTGATCCATGAACTGGGACAGCTGCGAGCTACCGAAAAATTCGCGGACCGTTGCAACAGCCGGTTTGGCGTTAATCAGATCGTTCGGCATCACGGTGGATACGTCAACGCTCGACATACGCTCTTTAACCGCACGCTCCATACGCAGCAGGCCAACGCGGTACTGGTTTTCCAGAAGCTCACCCACCGAACGCACACGCCGGTTGCCCAGGTTGTCAATATCGTCGACTTCGCCCTTGCCGTCTTTCAGATCGACGAGGGTTTTGACAACGGCCAGAATGTCTTCCTTGCGCAGGACTGTATAATCATCCGGCGCATCGAGATCGAGGCGCATATTGAGTTTGACACGGCCAACGGCGCTAAGGTCATAGCGGTCAGGATCGAAAAACAGGCCTTCGAACAATGCTTCAGCCGTTTCACGGGTTGGCGGTTCGCCGGGGCGCATGACACGGTAAATATCGGACAGCGCATCATCGCGGTTTTCAGCCTTGTCGACCTTCAGCGTGTTGCGGATCCAAGGACCGGTTGTCACATGGTCAATGTCGAGCAGCTCGAGCTGGTCAATGCCGGCAGCGTCCAGCTTCTCAAGATTCTCGACCGTCACTTCGTCACCGGCCTCGATATAAATCTCGCCGGTTTTTTCGTTAATCAGGTCAAAAGCGCTGTAACGGCCGAAAATTTCCTCGGTCGGAATAACGACATTTTTCATGCCATCTTTTTCAGCCTTGTTGGCACTGCGCGGTGTGATCTTGGTGCCGCTGGCGAAAACAACTTCGCCGCTGTCGGCATCGACAATATCAAATGTCGGCCGCTGGCCACGCCATTGCTCCGTAACGAAAGGAATGGTCCAGCCGTCTTTGGCGCGCTTGTAAACAATGCGTCCGTAAAATTCGTTGAGGATATCCTCTTCGGAAAAGCCCTGTTTCAATATGCCGGTGATTTCCGCGCTCTTGGTCTGACCTTCGTCTTCAATCTTGCCATGGATTTCAATCGCACCCATGGGCTCTTTGATCGTAATGCGGCTGCCGTCGATGTCCACGATCTCGGCTGGCTGTTTCATACCGGAAACGCGCACCATTTCACCAATGGCGAAAGGTGGCTTTTTCTCTTTCACTTCGATGATCGCATCACCAAGCGAACGCAGCAGCGCCGTTACCGGTAGCTTGCGCTTGCGGTCGATACGGACGTTGACGATATCTTTTGCATCAAATTCAAAGTCGAGCCACGAACCACGGTAAGGAATGACGCGGGCAGCGAACAGGAACTTGCCTGACGAGTGGGTTTTGCCGCGGTCATGGTCGAACAGAACACCGGGCGAACGGTGCATCTGGCTGACAATAACGCGCTCTGTGCCATTGATGACGAACGTGCCGTTCTTGGTCATCAGCGGCATGTCGCCCATATAAACGTCCTGCTCTTTGATATCGAGAACGGAGCGCGCTTCGGTTTCCGGATCGACTTCAAAGACGATCAGGCGCAGCGTCACTTTCATGGGCGCTGCATAGGTGATGCCGCGCTGACGACATTCCTCGACATTATATTTGGGATCTTCGAGCTGGTAGTTGACGAAGTCCATTTCGGCGGTGCCGGCAAAATCGCGGATCGGAAAAACGCTGCGCAGCGTTTTTTCAAGACCGGAAACATAGCCAATCGAAGGATCGGAACGCAAAAACTGTTCGTATGATTCGCGCTGGACCTCGATCAGGTTCGGCATTTCGATGACTTCATGAATGTCGCCAAAGATTTTGCGGATACGTTTTTTGCGGGTCGGGGTGAGAGCTGTTGTCTTTACCGAAGATGCTTTCGTCGCCATGTATTTTTGCCTTCTCGCCATCACCGGATTTGCGCGCCTTATGAAGCGGTTAGCCGGTGGAAAATCATCATGTGGGGCGCTCCAGAACAAAAAGCCACGAGCCCTCATACCCGTCGTTCCGGGGCGGAGAGTCGCAGCCTATAGCGTCCTGAAAACCGGTCAGATTTCATTTCTTTTGGCGCGCTGCGCAACTGCACGCCCTGTCTCGAAATCTGTGGTGAACGACGTATATAGAAACTTGTTGGATTTAGGTCAAGGGACCTGTGGGCAGATCAGGCCATCCATTCGTGAATGGTCCCGGCTTTTACAGTCATTGGCCCAGCACTGGCGCCTTAGCCAGCATTAAACCAATGACTGGTGTTTCAGCCTGCTTTTCTGAGCGGCGCAGTTTTCCCGTGCCCGGCCATCTGTTCGCCAATCTCGCGCAGCTTGCCTTTCCTGGTCACGTCCGTTTCCGCCCGGTCCACGACATCGGAAGCCGGAACCGCTTTGCTGAACAGATAGCCCTGCACCTGGATGCAGCCCTCTTCTTTCAACTGGTTAAGCTGGTCGCTGCGTTCCACGCCTTCGGCTGTTGTGACCATGCCAAGGCTGGTTGCCAGACCGGTGACTGCACGGATAATCGCCCGGCAATCTTCACGGCTGTCCACCTCTTCAACAAAACAGCGGTCGATTTTGATTTTATCGAACGGAAAGCTGCGCAGATAGTTCAGCGAGCTATAACCCGTGCCGAAATCGTCCAGGGCTATCCGCACGCCAAGGGAGCGGATTTTGTGGAGCAGTTCCACGTTCGACTGGTTGTCATTCATCAGGACGGATTCGGTGATCTCCAGTTCCAGCCGATGCGGAGCAACACCCGTCGCGGCCAAGGCATTGACGATGGTCGGCATCAGATTGGGGCTTCGCATCTGGGCCGGTGACAGGTTGACAGCGACGCTAAGATGTTCGGGCCAGTTGGCGACCTCGTACAAGGCGGAGCGCAAAACCCACTCGCCCAGCTGAACGATCAGTCCGGTATCCTCTGCCACGGGAATGAATATATCGGGCATGATCAGCCCTCTTTCACTATGGTGCCAGCGCAGTAACGCTTCATAGCCTATCGTCTCGTTGCTTTCGATATTGACGAGGGGTTGGTAAAAAAGCTCCAGTTCATTGCGTTTCAACGCTGCGCGCAAATCCAGCTCGATATTACGCCTGTCCTGAACCGCTTCATGCATGGACTGGTGGAACATGGATGCACAGCCGCGGCCATTTTCCTTGGCATTATACAGCGCGATGTCGGCATGTTTCAAAAGCTCTTCGGAATCATTGCCATGATCGCGGGCGATGGCAATGCCTACGCTCACCCCGATTCCGACGGCCTGGCCTTCCACCATGACCGGCTCGGACAATTTGTCGATCAGCTCCCCCGCCCTTCGCTGCACAGCCTCTTCGGAATCGATATTGCGGAAAGAAATCGCAAATTCGTCCCCGCTCAGCCGCGCGACAAGGTCTTCCATGCCGATATTCTTTTCCAGGCGGTTGGCAACGGCTTTCAGCACAAGGTCCCCTGCGCCGTGGCCCAATGTGTCGTTGATGGTCTTGAAATGGTCGAGATCAAGATACAGGACCGCAAGTTTCTGGTCCGGTTTCATACGGCCAATGGACCGTTGCAACGACTGTTTGAACAATACCCGGTTGGGAAGGTCGGTCAGACTGTCGAAATGGGCAAGATGCGCGACCCGTTCTTCCGCCAGCTTGGCGCTGGTAATATCGGCAGCAACACCGCGAATATGATCGCTCTGTCCCTTGCCAGCCTTGAGATGACGGCCAGACAGCTTCCACCAGCAACGCTCTCCGTTCAGTTTGATAGGAACGTGAATATCACGAAAGGTTTTCCCGGACGACAGACATTGTTCAAGCTGGTTACGCTCGGTCGATTCCTCGAAAAGGCTGACCAGCGGAAGGTCGCGCAGGTCACGGATTTGCATATTCACCGCCGTTGCAAAGCGGGCAGACGGATTCACGATCAGGTGATTCTCATCCACTTCCCACAACCAGTCAGAGCTTTGCTCGGAATAATCATGCAGCAACAACCGCACTGTTTCTGCGGCAGTTTTCAGCTTAGCTCCATGCACATGACGCTGGACAAAGTTAAAGAAGAATAGCCGGTAAATATAGTCGATGCTGAGCGCAAAAACCATCAGCAAGGCAACGGTGGTGATCGCAGCCGACTTTGCGGCGACCAGAAAAGCGATGGAATAAACCACCGTGGTTATCGTCAGATTATAGGTCTGGGCACGCGGCACGCTGCCAAAGATAAATCCGCCAAGGATCAGGCTGCCAAGCGCAATCAGCGCCATGTCCATAGTATAGGGAAGTTGCCCGAATGCCAGCGGGATCGCGGTGATGCAGCTAAAGCCGAGTGCGGCCAGAATACTTTCTGAATGAATGGCCTTGATCGACTTACTAACATTTAAAAGATCGGCATCGATTCTGGCCTGACGCCGGAAGTTGCGGAGCATCACGAACAGCGAGATGGCGCTATAGAAAGATCCCACCGCGATAAAAACAGGGTCAGCATAGAGGACCAGCTTGACCATTATATACAATGTAAGCGGCAACACTGCCAAAGACCCGATACGGGATAATTGACCAATAGACTTCAATTGTTCCCGCGCGACCAAGTCTGTTAACTCGGGGTCGCCGTTAATTTTGAAGTTCCACACCTTTTTCTGCATTTCCAGCAGGCGCTGGAGCGTTATTGTCTCGCCCATTTTATTATGCGTCCCATGTATTCCCTCATCCTGTACATCGTTGTAAGTATATTTTATTTGAAACAGGTTAATGGACAAAGATCGCTAGATTTTTGGCGGATTTCAGCAAAGCCCAGCGCCATAAGGACATGGGAATATCTGCCCGATATTAACCCGGGCGGGCGAATCACCCGGGATAGAATTTCCGGCACAGAAAAAGGGCGGCCTCCAACCGGAAACCGCCCCTCATTCTTTCAAACATTGTCGCCGCTGAACCGGGTCCAGCATGGCGATATGCTGTTTACTTCAGTTCGACGGTACCGCCGGCTGCTTCAATCTTCGCTTTGATTTCTTCAGCTTCAGCTTTGGCTACGCCTTCTTTAATCGCTTTAGGTGCGCCTTCGACGAGGGCTTTCGCATCGGTCAGGCCAAGCTGTGTGATGGCACGGACTTCTTTGATCACCTGGATTTTCTTGCCGCCGTCGCCGGTCAGGATCACGTCAAATTCGGTCTGCTCTTCAGCAGCTTCACCGGCGCCTGCAGCAGCAGGACCAGCAACTGCAACAGCAGCCGCAGCAGATACGCCCCACTCTTCTTCAAGAGCTTTGGACAGTTCAGCCGCTTCCATCACGGTCAGTTTCGACAGTTCTTCAACCAATTTAGCAATATCAGCCATTTTAATTACTCCAAATTTCTAATTAATTTAATTACGTGTAAATCACTCACCCGTAGCGGCATAGGCGCCGACTACACGTGCAAGGCTTCCGGCCGGCTCGACAAGAACGCGCGCGATTTTGGTTGCTGGTGCCTGAAGCAGGCCAACAATCGTACCGCGAAGTTCGTCAAGCGAAGGCATGGAGGCCAGGGACTTAATGCCAGCTTCGTCCAGAAGGGTATCACCCATTGCGCCGCCAACAATTTCAAGATTTTCGTTGGTTTTTGCAAATTCGACTGCAATTTTTGCAGCCGCCACCGGATCATCCGATGTGGCAAGAGCGACAGGACCAGACAGCAAATCAGCTATCGGGGCATAGTCGGTTCCTTCCAGAGCGAGTTTGGCAAGGCGGTTTTTAGAGACTTTGAAGCTTGCACCAGCCGCACGCATCTTTCCGCGCAGCTCAGTAGACTGGGCAACGCTAAGACCCAGATTGCGTGTCACCACAACAACCCCGGCCTGCTTGAAAGTCGCGTTCAGCGCAGCAACGGCTTCGGTCTTTTGACCACGATCCATATTTTGCTCCTTCACGTGGGCTTTGGCCGAAACCAGAACCCATTACTTACATTCCGCCACGCTGAACCAGCCAGCATGACGAGCGAAAGGTCAGACAAAAGTCCAACCGTATAATCCGAAGGGGGGTTTTTGCCGCTATAACCATGTTACAAGGAACATGATCCGCGTACCGATGGGCCTATACAAACATGGCCCATTAAAAACTGATCCCCGTCTAGGCTGGAAATTAAGAGGGTCAAATCACCCTCACCTGCTGTCTCGGACGGAAATTGCGATATCGAAACATCACAATTTGTGAGGGTCGTTTAGCGGCGTGCGGAAATATGTCAAGAGATACGTGGGCTGGAGGGATCTCATCTTCCGTTAGCCTTAACGGGTGGTATCTTCCTCATTTGACAGGCATAATCGCCAAAAGGGCTTACAGAACAGGCCCAAAACGGATTACAGAACAGGCAAAGCGCTGAAATGGCGAAAAAGACAAAGCTACCACCACCGGAAACCATTTTTGCAATGGCAGATGAAAAGGGCAGAATCGCAGTCAAGGTCACGCCCAATGCTGGCGAGAATACCATATTGATGCCCGCCGAAGCTCCGGAAGCTGCCCAATTGCAAGTTCGCGTGACGGCAACACCCGAAGATGGCAAAGCCAACGGGGCTGTGTTGAAATTGCTGTCAAAGGCATTGGGAGTACCCAAATCGGCTCTCACGATCGTCCACGGCTCGAAAGCCCGCGTGAAAACGATCGAGATTAGCCGGTAATATGTGGATTTCCGTTAGTCCTGAGCCCATCGGGCCGGACGCCGACCAGGGCCGCGCCTGACAATTACGGCACGCTCGACAAGCTCAGGGCTAACGGTAACAGGGCAACGGTAACAGGGCTGAGGCCGGAACCGTGATGCCCCGTCCTTATTTGCTAAGGGCTTCCAGTTTCGCAAGATCAACCCGGTTGACCAGTGCGCGCAAGGCTTCGATCGAAGCAGCGCTGCCGTCGGCTTCGACATTGAAGCGATCGCCAATGACCACGCTATAGCTTCCGTCCTGGCGTTCGCTGTCAAAGCGGATCGAGGTCATGCGGCCATCAATTTTCCCCATCTTTTCGGTAACGCTTCCGTCCTGGCTTTCCGATTCTATGTTCATGGCACCACCCAATGTCGCAAGGCCGCCCACTGCGCCCAAGTCGGTAATAGACAGTTTCACGGATTGGGCGCCTTCACCATATTGCGCCGATGCCTTTGCCGTTGCCATGCCGCCAACTGATGTTCCACTGGATTTCAGGTTGGACTGCGCAAGGCCACCAGGCAGGGAAGCGGGAAGCAATTCTGCAAGCTCCTTCGGTGCAATAGCCGTGGCTTCGCCGCTTTTCGCCTTCTCGCTCGCCGCCGCCATTTTCTGGCCAGCCTCTTCCAGCTTGCCCATGTCGATCGAACCGACACCGGGGATGCTCAGATCACCCGACAGGCTGCCCGGCAGACCACCTGACCCGCTAGAATCACTGAACGAAGGCGTGCTGCTGCCCAGCATCATCAGCGGAGCCAGAACCGCGCTGAAAATAAGCCCTGCGACTACCCCGATGGCAACGATAACCACCGTGTAAACAAGTGACTTGTCCTCTGGCGATTTCATCATGACCGGGATACCTAGATAAAGCAGGTAAAGCCCGTACAGTCCGAGAATGGCCAGCATGCCAAGCCCCGGAATTAGCTGGAATATCGCCGCTACCCAACCGGCAGTGGCGCTATAGGCCGCCAGTTTGAACGCATTGGTCCGGTTGGAAGTGCCTTCAAATTTCGGCGCCAGAAAATCGATCACCAGTGCCAACAGAAACACAGCAACCAGCGTGACTATATAGCTGACAACCGCAGTTGACAGTGCGGAAAGAAACGACGGGCGATATGTCACCCCCAAAAAGCTGTTACCAAAAATGACAGCGTGCAAGAATGTGGCAACGGGTCCAATTGCTGCCAAGGGAAGGACATGGGACTTGTAGACACCGGCTATGCTGGTTGGTTCAGCTTCGATAACCGGCCACTCTTCACGAGGCTTCAAAAGAATTGCCTTGGTGCGCCCCAATAGCGCTTTTCCGGCCTGTTGATCACTCATTAAATTATACCCCTTCACAAATTTTCATTGCGACCCGTGCCTTTTAACTATCGCAAAGCAAGGCAATGTAAAGGAAATGTTCCCGAAGAAGAACTGCGCGTTACCCGTCGAACAATGAGGTAAATGTCTGCGGGTCAGTCAATATCAGACAGCCTGGCCTCGTTTAAACCCCTCTATTATGAACCCGATCCCGGACGGTTAACTGCCGCCTCAGGCCTATCTATTTTATTTATATCAATGTTATATTTAACGTTGACTCGCCTTATGCCCCCTGTATTAAATTGACCGTAATAAGACAGAGAGAGGATTAACGCTGATGAAAGCGGAAGCGAAGCGACAGCTCTATGCCGATACCGAAGAGATGCTTGCCCTTCAGGATACGGGCACCGTTCAGCAGGCGCGGCAAGTGGCAAGGCTGGACGCTCGTCAATATACGGACGAGGCGCAGTTTTCCTCCGAAAAGAATCGGATTTTCAAACGGGTCCCCCTCATGCTCGCGGCAAGTTGCGAGTTGAATGAGCCTGGAGCCTACAAGACAATGGATATTGCAGGCGTCCCGGTCTTGCTGGTGCGCGGCAAAGACGGAGTGGCACGCGCATTCCTAAACAGTTGCACGCATCGCGCCAGTCCTGTCGCAAAAGGCTGTGGTAAGGCTGCACGTTTCACCTGCCCCTATCATGGCTGGTCTTTCGGGCGTGAAGGCAATCTTGTCGGGATCGCCTCCCGCGAGACTTTCGGAGACATTGATCCAGACGATTACGGCCTGATCCGTTTTCCGGTGCATGAGCAATCAGGCCTGATCTGGGCCATATTGGACCCCGATGCACCTGCCGATTTTACTGCATTTCTGGGCGAATTTGCAGAGATGCTTGGTGGCTTCGGCTTTGAAAACTGGCATTTTGGTAAACGCACCACTCTGGAAGGCACCAACTGGAAACTGGCCTTCGATGCGCATCTGGAATTCTACCATCTCCCCGTATTGCATCGGGAGACTTTCGGTCCGGATACCGGAAATGCTGCCCATTACCAATATCATGGACCTCATTTTCGCCTGCGCCATATCGGCAAGCGGGCTGAGCGTACGGGCTTTGACAGCGTCTCTCTTCTGGAGGGCCTGCCTCGCGAAGCCTGGCCGACGGAGCCTCTGTTTTCGGGGGAATGGATTCTCTTCCCCAATGTTTCGATCAACAGTTTCTTCCAGGGTGGCCGGGGCGTGATTATTTCGCAGGTTATTCCGGGAAACACCGTTGGCGAATCCGTTACGGTCCAGACATATCTTCACAAAAAGGCGCAGAATGAGGAAGAACAGGCCACTGCGGCCGAGTTAACGTCGTTCATCGCGCATGTGGTTAGAGACGAGGATTTGCCGATGTCGCAGGACCAGCAGCATATCCTGTCATCCGGTATTCAGAAATTTGTACAGTTCGGGCGAAACGAAGGCGGATTGCAGCATTTCCATCGCTGGGTGGAACATTGTGTGAGCACGGATGAGGAGCGGCCCCTTGCCGACCTGATGGCGGCGGCTCCGGACATTCCATAATCCGCTCAACCGATAATGGGCTACCTGTTTGCAGCAGGACATTCAGGAGAATAACATGGCATTATACGATAATCTGTTCGAGCCGCTTGCTGTCGGACCAGTCACGATACCCAACCGCATCGTCAGGGCTGCCCACTCGACATTGCTTTCGGGAGAACGACTGATAGCCTATCACGAGGCGCGGGCGCGCGGCGGTGTCGGAATGTCCACGCTGGAAGCGGCCAACGTGCTCGCCCCCGAAGGAGCCCTCGTTCCGCTGGGGTCGGATGCTGTCCTGCCATTTTACGAAGAAATATCTTCCAGAATGCGGCCCTACGGGATGAAGCTTTTTCAGCAGATCTATAACCCCGGTGCCAGCATGTCACCGAACTACCTGCCGTCTCTGGAAGCGCCGCTAAGCGTGGGAGAGATTCCCAATCCGCTTTACAATGTCTCTCCCATGCAGATGACGCGCGGCGAGATTCAGGCAATGGTTCATGCTTTCGCGCTTGCAGCCCGCCGGGTTCGGGATGGCGGGCTTGATGGCATAGATATCCATGCTTCCTCCGGTTATCTGATTCACGAATTTCTTTCACCCGCCCTCAACCACAGAACAGACGAATATGGGGGCTCATTTGAAAACAGACTGCGTTTCCTAAGGGAAATAATCGCCGCTATCCGCGCCGAGATCGGCCATGATATCGCGGTCGGGGTGCGGCTGCCGAACGAGGATTATACCCCAGGCGGCCTGACGCCCGAACGCAACGCGGAGATCTCCAAGGCAGTTGAAGATGAGGTCGACTATATATCGCTCCACATGAGCAGCTATTGGCGATTCCATAAATTGATCGCACCGGCTGATGATCCGCTGGGCGCGGAAATGCCGTCCAACAAGCCTATCACTTCGGTCATCAGCAAACCCAGGATGGTCGTCGGAAGGATCATGACGCTCGACCATGCGAGCGCCATTGTTCGCGAAGGCGAGGCGGATCTTGTATCCATGGTCCGCGCTTTGATCGCCGATCCCGAGCTGGTCAACAAGGCCCGGCGTCTCGAGGAGTCGCGTATCCGCCCATGTATCGGAACAAACATGGGCTGTGTGGGACAGATGATGAGCCGCGGCGTTCTCAGTTGCGTGGTGAACCGGACGGCGGCGCTAGAATCTTCGCACTCGTTTGAGCCTGACAATCAAGCAATAGAGCCAAAGAAAATACTTGTCATCGGTGGCGGTCCGGCTGGATTGGAAGCCGCACGGACAGCGGCCTTGCGCGGCCACAAAGTCATCCTGCATGAAGCCACGAAATCGCTGGGCGGGCAACTGGTCTATGCGCGGCAAGCACCGCACCGGGCCGACCTCGGGATGATAGTGGACTATCTGGTCAGCGAACTGGATATCCTTGATGTCGAGATTTCCATTAATTCGCTGGTTGATGATGACATGATCGCTGAAATCAATCCCGATGAAATCATTCTGGCAACAGGAAGCACACCGCGCACGGACGGGTTTCAGGTGTCATATCCTGTCGATCCCGTTCCCGGATGTCACTTGCCTCACGTTCATTCGAGCTGGGATGTCTTTTCGAAGAATATCGTTTCCAGCTTTTCCGGCCACGCCGTAATCTTCGACGATACAGGAACTTTCGAGGCGATCTCGGTCGCTGATGTCCTGCTGGCCGCTGGTCTCAAAGTGACGATGGTGTCGCGCTTCGAGAAGATGGGAGAGGAAATCCCGTTCCCGCCTGTCACGGTTGGAGCGGCGCGCGAAAGACTGATGGCGGGGAACTTTGATTTTATTGGCGGACATTGCCTTCGCAGCATCGAACAGGATATGGTCCATATCGGGGTGCCATATACGTCCCGCGAAAGGACGCTGGAAGCGGCCAATGTCGTGATGGTGGGTTTCAAGCAGCCCAATCGCGAACTTGTTGATACCGTCCGGTCGATGGGCAAAACAGTCCATCTGATTGGCGATGCACTGGGCCGGAACGACCTGATGAGCGCGATACACGGCGGCGCCGATATCGGCAGATCAATCTGAGCACCTTCATGAAATTTGCGCGATTGTCACTATCTTACCACTCGGTTAGACCCCGGGTCGTCCGAAACTGATGGGTAGTGATTTTGCCACGTATTGTAGATCATGATGAACGCCGCAAACAGGTCGTCGGGATTGCCAGAAATGTATTGCTGAAACACGGGCTGGAAAAATTCACCATACGGCGAATTGCAGAGGCTGCGAATCTCAGCACAGCCATAATCTCACATTATTTCCGCGATAAACGGGAACTCATGCTGTTCATTTTTCTGAACACTCTGGAAATCACACAGCGCCGGTTCACGCAGGCCGTCGAGTCCGGGTTATCAACCACAGCCTGCTTGCAAACATTGCTGCCCACAGATGCTGAAAGCCGTGACAACTGGAAGGTCTGGATCGCATTCTGGAACATGACGCTGACCGATACGGAATTTCGGCAGCAACAGGTAACGAAGACCCAGGACACTCTGCAGAGGATACGCGGATTGCTGGAACGCGATTCCCGTTCACGGCCAATGACCGATGAGGAAAAGGACATTGAGGAGCGAAGGATATTTGCCGTAATTGTCGGCATAGCTATCCAGGCAATTCACGACCCTGATAACTGGCCTGTGGAACGGCAGGGCCGCGTATTGGAAAGCGAATTCGGCTGATTATTTGCCCGGCAGGCACAATATTACAATATACCTGTCAGGCCCCTGCTGATTCAGGCTTTTATCACGCTCTCACCAGATGATTATACACCCGTCCCAGCAGCGATCCATGCGCGAGCAGGCCTATCATTTTTAATTATATCAAAGTTATTAATAAAATTGACTCGGCCTCCATGCCCTGTACTAAATTGAACATAATAAAGAGAAAGAGAGGATGAGTAACGCGGATGAAATCCGAAACGGTGAAGCACATTCGTGCTTGTGCCGGGGCCATAAGGGCCTCTGTGTTACCGCGCCCTGTTACAACCTGAAACGGAGTGATAGCCATGACCAATGTGAATGAACCCGCCGAACTGCTTTCTGCTTCGGATATCAAGCAATGGGACGATACCGCTGACGTGGTTGTGATCGGCTATGGCATTGCCGGGGCCTGTGCGGCGCTGGAAGCGCGCCGGGCCGGTGCAGATGTGCTGGTGATCGAGCGTGCCTCTGGCGGCGGCGGAGCCAGCGCGCTGTCTGCAGGCATTTTCTATTTTGGCGGTGGCACAGACGTCCAGCGCGCGGCGGGTTACGAGGATAGCGCGGACAATATGTACGACTACCTGATGGCCAGTACCGGAGCGCCCGACGCGAAGCTGGTGCGGCGCTATTGCGACCATTCTGCCGAGCAGTTCGACTGGCTTGAGGCACAGGGCGTGCCTTTCAATCGCGGGCATTACAAGGGCAAGTCGGTCATCGCGCCGACCGATGACTGCCTGGCCTCCACCGGTAACGAGAAACTATGGCCCTTTAAGCAGGTCGCAAAGCCCGTCCCGCGCGGGCACAAGGTCGCCAAAGAAGGTGACGGCGGCGGCGCTCTGGCCATGGACGCCTTGACCACTGCCTGCGAACGCGAAGGCGTGCGCGTGGAAGTGGACAGCCGCGTCAATGCGTTCATCCGCGATGACGCTGGCCGTATTGTCGGCGTCCGCGCGAAGCAGAGTGACGGGCAGAAATATTTTCGCGCCAAAAATGGTGTGGTGCTGGCCGCCGGGGCGTTCGGGTTGAACCGCGAGATGGTCAGCCATTATTCCCCGCAATTTCCTGACAGCTGCGAGCCGCTGGGCATTCCGAACAATGACGGCGACGCCATTCGCCTTGGTCAGGCGGTCGGCGGCAAACTGCGTTCGATGGACGGGATCATTGCCACGGCCAGCTTTTATCCGCCCGAACAATTGATCAAGGCGATTCTGGTCAACAACAAAGGCGAGCGGTTTGTCGCCGAGGACAGTTATCACGGGCGCTCCGCGCAGGCGATTATGGAGCAACCGGAGACTGTGGCCTATCTGGTGATGGATTCAGCAATCTTCGCCTATCCCGAGGTTGCCCACGCCAATCACCGCCTCATCGATGGCTGGGAGACGGTCGCAGAAATGGAAGCGGGGCTCAACATGCCCCAAGGCTCGCTCCAGCGCACCATGGCAGAATATAATGAAGGCGCCGCGCGCGGGGAAGATGCGCTATTCCACAAG
Source organism: Parasphingorhabdus sp. (assembly GCF_036568145.1). Taxonomy (GTDB): domain Bacteria; phylum Pseudomonadota; class Alphaproteobacteria; order Sphingomonadales; family Sphingomonadaceae; genus Parasphingorhabdus. The sequence continues at coordinate 69,170 of NZ_DATCTC010000001.1, forward strand.
GACAAGGAATGGCTGCAACCGCTCGACAAGGGGCCTTATGCCGCTTTCGAGCTATCTTACAGCAATTCCTGTTATTACTATATCACTCTGGGCGGTTTGACGATCTCTGCCGATACAGAAGTGCTCGATTCCAATGGCAACGCGATACCCGGCCTGTTCGCCGCGGGCGCATGCGCTTCCACCATCTCGCAGGATGGTCGTGGCTACGCCAGCGGCCTGATGCTGGGGCCAGCTTCATATTTCGGCCGGGTCGCGGGAGAAAATGCAGCGCGCGAGTCCGCCGCCGTGTCCCCCGGTTAAATCATCACGAAAATCTGTGAGTTCGGCCAGATCAAGCTCTTCCCTGGCGTTGACGGATTGATCGGCTGACCATCAGAGAGTGTGCTGTTTCCACCACAAATACAGCGCTAACTGTCATTGAAACTTCACATTTTCTGATTTGAAGCTACGTCAGAATATACTACGTAAATTTCCGTATGAGTCACAACAATAAGTTTCAGTAATAGAGGAACGCAACCTGTGACCTGAATTGGGGATTCTTAATCGACGTCGTTCGAGTCTGATCAGGTTTTTTGTATTTACGAAGGGCTTCTTTATGACAATTGACAAAAAATATTCCAAGGCAATCCTGCAATCCACTTCAGCTGCGGTTGCACTCATCCTATCAGGTATGAGCATTCCAGCACTGGCGAGCAGCTCTGCGGAAGAATTTTCCGAAGTGCAGCATACAGGCGGTGGCGGCAGCGGTAGTTCATCGCATGACAGTGATTCTCATGATTCTGACTCGCATCAAGGATCATCGGGATCCCAGGGCCAAAAAGGCAAGGGCCGTGAACCCGGCACCACATCGGGCCAAGGTCAGGGCAAGGGAAGCATGGAAGATATTTTCCGTGATATTTCCGGCCATGATGACGCCGAGGATTCAGATCGCCCGGATTGGGCTGGTGTAAAAGGTGGCAAGAATGAACATGGCGGCCAACCTGATACTTCTGGTAGTAAAAAAGGCGACTTGTACGGCGATCTTTACGTCATCCTGCGGGATGCAAATGGCGTTCCGATCCTGACACCGGAAGGCTTTGTCCAGCCCGTTGATGCGAATGGCAACCCCCTCCCGCTTGATGCAGAAGGCGCACCGGTCGATCCGTCACTTGCTCAAGAAGTCGAGCTTGGCCGTCTGAATGTTGGCCGTGCACCCGCTTCCGTTCTTGACCGGCGGGCAGAGGAAGTCGTGACCATGCTGAATAGTGCGTCAGAAGTCACGCTGGATGCAGCTGGTCGTTTGATGCTTACTGTTGACGGCGTAACCAAGACGATCGATTCACCGCTGGAAAATCTTGCGATCTATGTGGCATTGATGACCACCGGAACAATACCGGGCGTTACCGATCTACCCGGCACGCAATTTGACCATTTGATTGATGGTGTCTTAACTGCCGATGATCTCTCGTCAGCCGTTTCGTTCCTTGCTGGCGCCTCCGACAAGGCAAGCGCTCTCACAAATGACGAAGTGGCCTATATCAACAGTTTTCTTGGTCTCAACACGGTGCAGCAGGGTAACGTGACCTACTCCAACATCGACTATAGCAATTTCAGCTATGACCGGTCGGACGTTTACGCAGACAGGACGGTCACGGTTTTGATCCAGCAACCGGATAACAGCTGGGTTCCGACAGAGGTGAATGTCATGGAAACCATCTTTGACAACGTCGATTACAGCGGCTCGGGGTCTTTCTCCGCCTTTGCCCAGGCTGCCGAAGATTCCCGTGCAATCATAAACTTCATCCATGAATATGAAGTTCCCGCGGATGAAGTGAACTAACGAAACTTGTGTCGGCGGTCGGACCGCCGACACATTCTATTTTCCGATGGGCTATTTTCCGATGGGGGTATTGCGACATGATGTTCAGGACTAATCTTGGACTAGATTATGGCCGCCGCTGCAGCGATCAGCTGGGTGAGAGGCTGTATGAGCGCAGCGCCCTATCAATCCGACATCAAAGGTCATGCCTTTTCCTGGCAGCGGGGCACAGAGCTGTTTGAAGCCCGCACCGGAATCGTCATGTATCGCAGAGCAGCGCCAGCGGGCGAACGCAAAGCCTGATGCCCCCCTAACCTTATCGCAGATCTGGAGCAGACATTTCAGCGTCAGCGGCCAGACTAATTTCACAACAGGAGAATATTTGTGCTCAAGAAACAGGCGAAACCGTTATTTGGTCAAGTGACGGGATTGTCCGCCTTAGGCAGAAACGGTCGGCACAGTTTCAAACTTGCTATCATGGCAGCGGCAGCAATGCCGACAGTCGTGGCTGCGCAGGAAAATGTGGTTCAGGCGGTGCCCGATTCTACTATAATCGTTACCCCCGATAGCTCCAGACAGGACGCCCCGACTCCCGCCAAGCCCGACCTAGAGGCTGCTCCCAAAACGAGTAATAGCTTCAATGTAACCGCCGATGTAGGTACTGAATATAACGACAATATTTATGCCACCCGCAATGACGAGGTGGATGATATCCTGATAACATTCCGTCCCGGTGCCAGCTTTTCATGGGGCGATCAAAAAAACCGCATCACGTTTTCCGGCTCCGGAGCCATAGGCCGCTATATCGACAATGAAACTGAAAATTATGACGACTGGCAAGTCGGCATGAACGGAAGGGCCCAATTGTCATCCGACATCACCCTGGTGGCTGGCGGCGATTATCAGTGGGATCATGAAAATCGTGCGTCACCGGAAGCGGTGAATGGGATTGAGCCCACGCAATATGAACGTGCTTACGGCTTTGCGGGATTGCTCCTACAGGCGAAGCCGATAACCGCTCGCCTGGTCGGGACCGTGAACGATTTTGATTTTGATGACGTGGATAGTTTGACCGGGACGATCAACAATGATGACCGCGACCGCACGCATTATGAAATCGGTACGCGAATAGGATATCCTCTGGGCACAGGATCGGAAATCTTTGTCCAGGGTGCCTATGACAAGCGGGAATATGACCAGACCGTCGATGATTTTGGCTATACCCGCTATTCCGACGGCTTCACGCTTGCGGTTGGCGCACGGCACAAATTGAGCAACCGCCTGACCGGCGAACTATTTGTTGGTTATCTGCAACAGGATTACCGCGATATCCGGTTTGACGATATCTCGACAATCGATTTCGGCGCCGTGGTCGATTGGAGCGGGCCGAGGGGGCTTTCCGCCTCGTTCCGTGTGGATCGCAGCGTAGAGGAAACAACCCTTCCCGGTGCTTCGTCCTATATGCTGACTTCCGGGAATTTTTCGATCAGAGCCAATCCGCATCCCCGTCTTGCTGCCGGCCTTGGCCTGCGTGGATCGCATTATGACTATCGCGGCGTGGACCGGTCCGAATCTGTTCTGAGCGCCAATTTGTGGACGCGCTATTATCTGAACAAGCATCTATACGTCGGTACCGATTACACTTTCGCCGAGCGCAGCTCCAACGCCGCGGGTTATGACTATGACCAGAATCGCTTCATGTTCCGTATCGGGGCGCAGCTGGAACCACATCACAGTGACGCTGTCGCGCCTATCACGATTGGTGCGCCCGCTCCGGGCGGCGGATATGTGGCACTCACCATGGCCCACGGTTCACTCATCACCGGGCTTGACGGACCGCGAGGGAGCGGTGGCAGCAATACCGCCGACTTTGGCGATGCCGGGCTGAGCTATGGCGCCGTTGCCGGATATGGCATGCTCATTGACTCGCTCTATCTGGGGATAGAGGCGCAGGGACAGCTCGACGGACCGGACTGGCTGCACAGTGCCAGCCGGGTTTTTTCGGTGGAACAAAAAAACAGTTTCGGCATTTCCGGACGTCTTGGTTATGCTGATGAAGGGGGCAATCTCGCTTATGTTCGCACGGGCCTAACCAGCACCAATTTCCGCACCACATATAATCATGACGCGAGCAGCTTTGTGAACAGTGATCGTATGACCGGACTGGAAATTGGCCTTGGTATAGATGCCAAAGCCGGCAACCGGGGCTTTATCCGCATGGAATATGCCGTGAGCTCTTATGACGATACAGATATTCCCACGGGAAATGGCAATTTTGACAATTTTTCAACGACACGAAACCAGTTTCTGGTCGGCGGAGGGATCCGCTTTGGTGCAAAATCCGAAGAGAAAGATGACGTGCCGCCTACCGATTTTTCTGGTTTCTACGTCGGTGCCCAATTTGGTCATGGAACTCTAACCAGCGACAATGATGGAACGCGCACCGGAGGCACGGCAATTGACATACAACGCGCCAGCCAAGGTCCTGCGGTCGGCCTGTTTGCAGGTGTCGGGTTCGTCTATTCGGGATTTTACATCGGCGGGGAAGTGGATGCCGACATTTCCAATATAAACTGGAATATCGAACGCGACCCGACCGGCCGGGTTTACGCCGCCGAACATGAATATAGTTTCGGCGCACGGGCGCGGCTCGGCTATCAGATCAGCGAGGCAGCGTTGTTATACGGTCATGTCGGCGCCGTCCGCACGCGCTTCAACATCCCGGATGGCAGCGCGGTCGAGATCGTAAGATCGGAAGAAACACAGACCGGCCTGCGTTACGGAGCGGGAATGGACATTGGTCTAGGCAAGCATGCGCGCTTGCGCCTTGACTATAGTATTACCGATTATCAAGATTATGAGGTGCTTATCAGAGACTCGATTGACGGGTTCAATCATAAGGAAAACCTGTTCCGTTTCGGCCTTGCCTGGAAATTGTAAGGTTTGACGAAACACACTGTAACGGCATCTTGCATATATGGTCATGCAAGATGCCCGTTATCGAATATGAACAAAAACGCTGTCCTACATGGCCATCGCTATGATTATGATAGTGCCATATAGGTTCTTTCTCAGTTTTGAATATTCGCTTTCGGGTTAGGCGCGCCCGTATCAGAGAAAGTTTCTAATGTTGGAAAAATCCAACATTTTGAGGAAGCTTTGGCGGAAAATAACGCTTCCTTGGTGTGAAGTTAGTGAAGTTAGACACACTAGCATAGTGCGCAGCGCCCTTGCCCGCAGGATACCGATTTGCACTAAGTTGAAAAAATGGTGCTGCTAGAGAGAATTGAACTCTCGACCTCGTCATTACCAATGACGCGCTCTACCACTGAGCTACAGCAGCACTGATTTTTTGTCCGGGCTATCTGCCCCAAGCACCGCGCCTATGCGAAAGGGCTACCGGCTTGTCAAGTAGTGTTGCATTTTTGATTGTACGCTGGCAAATATCATCCATGCCCAAACCCCAGCCACCATCTGAAAAACAGCGCAAGGAAGCCGAAAAAGCAGAGCGGCTTGCCGAGCAGTTGCGGGCAAATTTACGGCGGCGCAAGGCGCAGTCCAGAAATCTGCAAGGCAGCGACCCCGACTAAGGGCCGCTTTGCCGGATCTATTATGCGGGAACCGTGGCCCGTTCCGGTTTGATAATCTCAAACTCCGTCACCGCATCAATATAGTCTTGCGCGACTGGCGCCACTTCGCCGGTCGCGGGATCGAACCAGACATAGGTAAGTTTTATCACATTGAGCAGCGTGTCACCGCGAACGATATGGACCAGCACGGAATAGCTCGTCCGGCCAAATCTGGTGATGCGCAGGCAGATGTCGAGCAGGTCGTCCGCTTTTGCCGGGGCCCGGTAATCGACCTCGGCATGTCGCACCCAGTTATCACCGCCAAACAGCCCCATGAAACTGTCCGATGAATATTCCTTCCCGTTCGCGGCAACCAGCTCGCGGAAATATTCGGACACGCCAACATCCGCAAAGGCGAGATAATGGGCGTTGAACACTATGCCCTGCATATCTGCCTCTGCATAGCGCACCCGCAGCGGAGTAATCAGACGAAAACCCGCGCGCGGGTCTGTGGTTTCTGTTGTCATTTCGGTGTTGTCATCCTGAATTTATTGGCGTTCATGCTCTTTAGGCAAGGACGCTATAACGGCTGGCATTGTTCCTTAAGCCAATCGAGCGCCTCACCCTCCAATTGCGGGCCGACAATATCAAGCACATGCGCATGATAGTCATCAACCCACTGGCGCTGATTATCCGACAGGACGGAAAGGTCAATCAATCGCCGGTCAAGCGGAGCAAATGTGAGTGTTTCAAAGCCCAGCATGTTCTTTTCAGCACCGGCAATATCGCGTTCTTCAACCAGAATCAGGTTCTCGATACGAATGCCAAAGTCATTGTCCTTGTAATAGCCCGGCTCGTTGGAGCAAATCATGCCCGCTACCAACGGCTCGTTAAACCCGCCAAAGGCAGCAATCCGCTGCGGTCCCTCATGCACTGACAGATAGGCACCCACACCGTGGCCAGTGCCATGGGCATAATCGACGCCATCGGCCCAAAGATATTGCCGCGCCAATATGTCCAGTTGCCCGCCGGTCGTGCCTTCGGGGAACACGGCCTTCGCCAGCGCGATATGGCCTTGCAGAACCTGCGTATAGCGTTTGATCATCTCGTCCGTTGGTTCGCCAACCGCCATTGTCCGGGTCACATCGGTCGTGCCATCGCGATATTGCCCGCCGCTATCCACCAGGTAGAGCGTGCCGGTTTCAATCTTGCGGTTGGTTTTCTCGTTAACGCTATAGTGACATAATGCGCCATTGGGACCAGCGCCGGATATCGTGCGGAATGACAGGTCCATCAACTTGTCCGATTGCCCGCGAAACTCGGCCAGCTTTGCGGCAACAGTCAGCTCGTCATGACCGCCCTTTGGCGCTTCTTGTGAAAACCAGTGAAGAAATTTACTCAGCGCCGCTCCGTCGCGTGCCTGCGCTGCCTTATGGCCACTAATCTCGGTTTCATTCTTGATCGCCTTGGCCAATATCGTGGGATCACGTCTTTTGACGATCTGCGCTCCGGCTCCTTCAAGCTGGTCGAATATCGCGGCTACAGAGCGCTCCGGATCAACGCCAATCTTCTGGTCCGTATATTCGGTCAAAGCCGCAGGAAACTCGTTATAGTCGCGCAGTGCAACCGAATTGCCCAGATGCACCCTGACTTCATCGGTGAGCTTTTCAGGCGCGACAAACAACTGCGCGCTGCCGTCCGCTTTGATGATCGCATAGCCACGCGGCACGGGGGTGTTGGCAATATCCTTGCCACGAATATTAAAGGCCCATGCCACCGAATCGAGCGCGGCAATAACCGTCGCGTCCAGCCCTTCCTCTTTCAGCCATGCCGCGATGTCCGCCCGTTTCTCGCTGGCGCTTTTACCGGCAAATTCATCCGGCTGCACATCGAGTTTCAACAAAGATGGTTCCGGCTGGTCTTTCCACACCGCGTCAATGGGGTTCGATTTCACCGCCACCAACTGGGCACCGCGCTTGGCAAGTCTGGCTTCGGCAGATTTGGCCCAGTCCTGTGTATGAAGCCACGCATCATAGCCGATGTTAGAGCCTTCCGGTGCATTTTCGCCAAGCCAGTCAATCATGCTTTTGTCGGCCGTGCCAACATATTCGTAAAGATTGCCATCGACCTGATCGCGTACCTGAATAGTGTAGCGCCCATCAACGAACATCGCCGCTTTGTCTTTCAGGACGACCGCCGAGCCTGCCGAGCCGCCAAAGCCGGTTAGCCAGGCCAGACGCTGTGCATAGTCACCGACATATTCGCTCATATGCTCGTCACAAATGGGTACGACAAACCCGTCAAGACCATCTTTTGTCATTTGCTCGCGCAAGGCCGAAAGCCTTGCTTCATAAGTGGACATCAACATTGGCTGCGAAACTCCTTGAATTAGCTGCTTGGTAAACACATAAGTATTGCAATTGATTTTCGCCACCGATTTCACTGAAAAGAGGCGTTATGAAACCGCTATTGCTTCCGCTCCTGCTGCTCGCCAATCTGGCGGCCACCGCCGCTTTTGCACAATCTGATACAAAAGAGACCATGACAGAAAAACTTGAAAATCCGCCGATTGCTGAGCAGCGGCCCTATAGCTACGAACGCCACGGCTATACGATCAGCGACCCCTATCACTGGCTGAAAGACGAGAGCTATCCCAAGGTCGATGACGAAGATGTGCTCGATTACCTGAAAGCCGAAAACCGGTGGTTTGAACAGAATATGGCGGGACAGAAAGCCCTGACCGATACATTGTTCAAGGAAATGAAGGCGCGGATCAAGGAAGACGAAAGCTCCGTCCCGCAAAAAGATGGCGACTGGATCTACTGGACCGCCTTTGATGAAGGCGCACAGTATAAAAAATGGTATCGCAAACCGGTTGCTGGTGACACCGCCCCCGTTTTGATGCTGGATGAAAACAAGCTGGCCGAGGGTAAGGAATATTTCCGTCTTGGCGCGTTTTCAGTCTCTCCGGACGGCAAGCTGCTTGCCTATTCCTATGACGATAATGGATCGGAACGGTTCGAGGTCCGCTTTCTCGATCTTGCCAGCGGGAACGCGTTACCAGACATAATACCGGGCACCCTGTCGAGCCTGGTCTGGTCTGCCGATTCCAAAAACCTTATTTACGGCCTGGCCAACGAAAACTGGCGCACCGACAATGCACGCCTGCACGTGCTGGGCACGGATATCGACAAGGATATCGAGCTATACAAAGAGCATCAGGACGGCTTCACCGTTGGCGTCGGTTTGACCCAATCGGAAAAGTTCATAGTCATTGCGACAGGTGATAACGAAACCAGCGAAGTGCGTCTGGTCCCGGCGGACAATCCCACTGCAGAACAGGTGCTGATCTCGCCGCGCAAGAAGGGAAGGGAATATTCGATCGAGGAGCATGACGATACGCTCTATATCCTGACCAATGATGACCATGTGAATTTCCGGCTGGCGACAGCAGCACTGGACAGTCCCGGTGAGTGGACCACTTTAATCGCCGGATCAGATGCGTTTTACCTGACCGACATGACGCCGTTCAAGGATTTCTATGTGACGGAGGGCCGTGAAAACGGGCTGGATCAGGTCGAAATCCGCTCCTACTCGGACCCTGCAAAGGCCCAGCGCATCGCTTTCCCCGAAGCCAGCTATAGTGCCGGGCTGGATGACAATCCTGAATATGATATAAAAAAGCTGCGTCTCGGCTATGAATCCATGGTCACCCCGGATACGGTTTATGACTATCATTTGTCCGATAAGCGGCTGGAAACCTTGAAGGTTCAGGAAATTCCCTCCGGCTATGATGCCAGCCAATATACGACCGAAAGACTTACCATAGAGGCGCGCGACGGGGCCGTGATCCCAGTTTCTCTAGTGTACAAAAAAGGCACCAAACTGGACGGCAGTGCGCCGCTTCATCTCTATGCTTATGGTGCTTATGGCTATGCTGTGCCGCCCAGTTTTTCGACTACGCGCCTTTCGCTGGTTGACCGCGGTTTTGTCTACGCCATCGCCCATATTCGCGGCGGCGATGATCTGGGCCGGAACTGGTATCTGCAAGGCAAGCTGATGCATCGCACCAATACATTCAACGACTTCGTCGATGTTGCCATGGGCCTGATAGACAAAGGCTATACCGCAAAAGGCCGGATTAGCGCGTCGGGTGGTTCGGCGGGCGGCGAATTAATGGGCGCTATCGTAAACAGCAATCCCGATCTTTGGGGCGCGATAGTCGCGCATGTCCCCTTTGTCGATGTGCTCAACACGATGCAGGATGAAAGCCTGCCGCTCACCCCCGGTGAATGGCAGGAATGGGGCAACCCGATTACCGACAAGGCAGCATTTGAATATATCCGCAGCTATTCGCCCTATGATCAGGTGACCGCGCAGGATTATCCGCCCATGCTGATTACCGGCGGCCTCAATGACCCTCGCGTGACCTATTGGGAGCCGGCAAAATGGGCCGCCAAGCTGCGCGTGACCAAGACGGATGACAATATCCTGCTACTGAAAACCAATATGGGCGCGGGCCATGGCGGCAAGTCGGGCCGCTGGAACCAGATTGAGGAAACGGCAGAGGAATTTGCCTTCATCTTGTGGCAAATGGGAATGGCCGGCCATCAGGAATGACCGGGCAAGATTGAGCGTAGTCAAACACTCCCGATCATATGCCAGACAGTTTTAAGGCGCTGGCGTCGGAGACACTGGCACAGTTTGCGCAGGCTCAACACCCTGCCTCGTGTTGGCGACCGCGCTTAACCTTTGTGGTTCCAATATGGCAGCGGTTTCGATGATATCCAGGGCCCGGCGAACCTCATTATATCGCCGTGCCTTTTCCATCCACTTACCAACCATTTCATCTCCGCTGTCACTACCAGGAAGCTTTTCAATCTCCGCAATTGCCGCCTCAACATTGCCATTTTCGATATAACGTCTCGCACGTTCCATACGTTTTTGCGGAACCGGAGAAGGGCTGCCCTCCCTCCGGATCACGAACAGTTCGGATAATTCACGTTTAAAATCTGTCCAGAAATCTGTCCCCGCCCAACCACTGGTCAATGTCGGGCTGATGTCATTCAACTCAGCCAGCAATTCGTCCAGTGTCACCGGCTGGCGCGATCCGTTCACTATTGTTGTCACTGCTCTGGGCTGGGCATCGCCAAAACGCAGCCGTATCTGTGCTTCCAGGTAACCCAGCGGCGAGCCACGATCCAGTGCGCGTCGTGCCGCAAACGCAATCAACAAGCCTTCGGCTCGCGCGGCATTGCCGGACGCTGCTTGCGCCTGAACATTAATTCGCGATAATCGGTCTTCCAGATCCGCGACCCGCACCGCCAAGGCGCGCTCTTTATCCGGTGTCAGCGTCGGAATTTCAGTTGGCACTGGTTCAACCGGTGGCGGCGCGGCGACGGTACCGTCTGCCCTAACCCGTTTAGCCAAGGCGGTCGCGGGATCTGTAACTGACGAACTATTACCTGCCGCCGGGGCCGCTGTTTCGCTGCTGCTGCCAAAGGGGCCATTCTCAAAAGGATTGTAGCGTGAGAATATCCAGCCAGTCAGAATCACACCGCCAACAAAGGCGACGACCATCAGAATCAGAATATTCCGCATCAAATTGCTTTTACCGTCCGCAGACGTGGTTTTCTCATAGTCCCGGCTCATCCAGTTTTCCTATTATTGCTCATGCGCTGTGCAACCACGCCTCAATTCCTATAAACAACCCTATAAACAACATAGTCGGCCCGCCAAAGACAATAAAGCCTCGTCCGTTGGACGCTCAGCCGTCTGAACAGATTTCCAGCCGGAGCCTGCCGCCTTGGCGATATTGGACGACAGAGCAGCAATATCGTTCCGTGACCGGTCAATAGCATGACGTTCCATCTCACCAGCCAGTATTTTTGCCGCTCTAGGCGAATAAAGCAGAATCACATTGCCCTCATGCAATGCCGCCCGTGCTTTTTCCCCAAGCGGTAAAGCCCGTGCCTGATAAACGTGACGCAGCATCATAATATGCTCAGGCGGCGTGAAATCTATATGGTCTTTACCCGTCAGCCGCAAAAGCCTGTGATATTGGCCAGCAGAAAGCGATGCCAGCAATTCTTTCACCCCGCTATCGCCGGTTTTAACGACATGCAAACCCGCCTGCCGCGCTGCCTTGGCTGTTGCATCACCCACCGCCAGCACAGGCAATTGCTTATACTGTGCCAGTCCACCGCCAGCATGGATCACCGCATTTACGCTGGTTAACAACAAAGCGTCAAATTGCGATGCAGGCGGTGGGGCCCAATCCATCGGCTCAATTGCAAACAGAGGGTCGACGATTGCATGTAGACCCATTTTCTCTGCACTTTTTGCCGTCCTCCGAGCCCCATCAATGGGCCGCAAAATGAGTAGCGATCGAGTCATTTATCAAAGATTGCTTTCAATTCAGCACTGGCTTCCCCCAGTAATTTTCGAGCAAGCAGGGCAGGAGCCTCAACATCGCCCACGTCAAATTGCGAGACTTTTCTGATGCTTTCGCTACCATCGGGCAAACATATTTTGGCGTCCAGTTTGATGCTCATCCCATCAACCGTCGCATAAGCCCCTATCGGACTGTGACAATCGGCGGATAGTTCTTTCAGGAACGCTCGTTCCGTCATGACGGCGCGGAATGTGGCGGGATGGGATATTTCCTTTAAGAGGCCGCGTAAATGGCTGGACTCCGTTAGCGTTTCAACACCGATCGCGCCTTGGGCCGGGGCGGGAAGCATGATTTCATGGGGTATATCGGTGCCAATATCATCCATATCGAGCCTGAGAAGACCGGCGGCGGCCAAAAGGGTCGCGGCATATTCGCCATTCTCGATCTTTGACAGCCGGGTTTGAACATTGCCGCGTATAAGCCGGATATCAAGATCGCTTCGCAGACCCAGCAACTGCGCCTTTCTCCGGGGGGAAGCCGTGCCGACAATCGCCCCTTGTGGCAAATCATCAATCGAATCAGCTCCAATCAACCGGTCATGCGTATCCGCACGCTCCAGCATAGCTGCAATGATCAGGCTATCCGGGCGCAGCGTTTCGACATCCTTCATGCTGTGCACGGCGCAATCAATTTTGCCTTCGTGCAGCGCCCAGTCCAGTTCCTTGGTCCACAGAGCTTTACCGCCAATATCTGCCAGTGCGCGGTCCTGTACTTTGTCACCGGACGCAACAATAGGCACCAGTTCGACCTGATCCGATCGCCAGCCATGAGCCGAAAGCAGCGCAGCCGCCACCATATTCGCCTGAGCCATTGCCAGCGGTGATTCGCGTGTGCCGATCAGTAGAGGTCGATCTGTGCCGGGCAGTATTTTCGCTTTGTTATCGTTATTGTTTGTCATGGCTCTTGTCCTAATCCCACCAAAGCTTAAGTTAAAGGAATATGAGCGTAATATTGGGAATTGAATCAAGCTGCGATGAGACGGCGGCGGCACTTGTCACGTCGGATCGCCAGATATTGGCCCATAAACTGGCCGGACAAGAAGCGGTGCACGCCCCGTTTGGCGGAGTTGTGCCTGAAATTGCAGCCCGCGCCCATGCCGAAATCATAACTCCGTTGATCGAAGCGGCGCTTGCCGAAGCCAATCTGAAGCTAGATCAGGTTGATGCGATTGCCGCGACCGCTGGCCCCGGGCTAATTGGCGGCGTGATGGTCGGACTGGTGACTGGCAAGGCGCTAGCCATGGCAGCGGACAAGCCCCTGATAGCGGTCAACCATCTGGAAGGGCATGCGCTATCCCCTCGCCTCGCCAATCCGGAGCTGGATTTCCCATATCTACTGTTGCTTGCGTCTGGTGGGCATTGCCAGATATTGCGTGTCGAAGGTGCTGGACAATATCGCCGCCTGGCAACGACTATTGATGATGCAGCGGGCGAGGCGTTTGACAAGACAGCCAAGATACTGGGCCTTGGTTATCCTGGCGGACCAAAGGTCGAGGCTTTGGCCAAAACCGGCAATGCTGCGGCAGTTCCGCTTCCCCGTCCGCTCAAAGGTTCAAAGGAGCCGCATTTTTCCTTTGCCGGTTTGAAAAGCGCCGTGGTCCGCGCACATCAAAGCTGCGAGTATAAGTCGGAAGACATCGCCTCGTCATTCCAGCAAGCGGTGGTCGATTGCCTGAAAGACCGTCTCGAAAAGGCCATAGCCGATCATGGTGCGGTTCCCCATCTGGTGGTTGCAGGCGGCGTGGCGGCAAATGGTCCCATTCGTTCCATGCTGGAACAGGTGGCCAGTGACCATGGCATGCAATTTACCGCACCGCCGCTTTGGCTATGCACCGACAATGCGGCGATGATCGCATGGGCAGGGGCTGAACGCTTTGCAGCGGGTCTGACAGATACACTTGATTTCGCAGCACGCCCGCGCTGGCCACTGGATCCGGCAGCGGAAAAGGCACGCGGAGCAGGGGTCAAGGCATGAGCGAGGGGCAGAGAGGTAAAGCAAAAATCGGTGTCATAGGTGCTGGCGCATGGGGCACAGCATTGGCGCAGGTTCTGTCCGAAGGACAGGACGAATTGTTGCTGTGGGCGCGGGAGGCGGAGGTGGTTTCGCAGATTAACGAAAGCCATGAGAATCGCGCTTTTCTTCCAGGCCATCCTTTGCGGCAGAATGTTCGTGCGACACAGTCAATGGATGAAATGGAGACGTGCACGGCTTTCTTGATTGTCACCCCGGCCCAGCATTTGCGCGCCAGCCTGGAGTCCATGCCGGACAGTGATGCCCCGTTGATATTGTGCAGCAAAGGCATGGAAGAAGCCACACAGCTCTTGATGAGCGAGGTGGTTCAGGACCTTCGCCCCGACAACCCGGTAGCGGTCCTGTCAGGTCCAACATTTGCCCACGAGGTCGCAAGCGGACTGCCGACCGCACTGACGCTGGCCTGCGACACGCAGGCGACCTGGGAGCGGCTTTATCCCCTGATCGCAAAGCCTACGTTCCGGCCTTATTTTTCCGATGATATTATCGGTGCCGAAATTGGCGGCGCGGTCAAGAATGTGCTCGCCATTGGTTGCGGCGTAGCGGAGGGGGCCGGGCTGGGCCAAAACGCCCGTGCATCCCTTATCAGCCGGGGATTTGCGGAGATGCTGCGCTATGGCACGGCACGCGGCGCACGCGCGGAAACCTTGTCCGGCCTGTGCGGTCTGGGCGACCTAGTGCTGACCTGTTCATCGACAAGTTCGCGCAATTTCTCGCTTGGCAAGGGTCTTGGCGAAGGGCAATTGGCCGAGAGCCTGCTGTCCGACAGGGCCACAGTGGCGGAAGGTGCCTTTACCGCACCGGTACTACAACGGGACGCAGCGTCCAGAGGCATTGAGATGCCGATTGTCGATGCCGTTTGCGCGCTACTGGACGGCACAACCGATTCACAGACGATTGCCGCGCAGCTTATGGGCCGCCCGCTTGTCGCCGAGCAGCGCTAAACCAAGGCTGCGTCCCAAAAGATTACCAAATGATGACAAGCCGGTTTTAGTGCGGTAAAGCCGAACCCACATTTTTAATTACCGCAATTGGCCCGCTTTTGGCCTAGCTATTGGATCGCCCACTGGCCGGAGACATGTTTTTTGAGCAACCCGGAAACTTTTGGCCAGAAATCTTCAGGTGGATCATCTAGTTCCGCAACCGGCAAGGATCAGTCCTCTGCCGATGTCGCCCCTGTATCTGATGCCAGGCAAACTGACGACGGAGAGGATATTGCGGCACTGGCCAAAGGGGGCCGGACCAATATTTTCGGATTTTTGTTGCGGTTGGCGGCGCGGCTGCCCTTTTTATTCATCGCCGGGCGCATATACGGAGCCGAGGCATTGGGCCGCTTTGCCTACGCCATATTGATCGTGGAATTTGCCGCGCAGCTTGCAACATTGGGCCTGAAACGCGGCCTCGCGGAACAGCTTAGCCGCACAAAACGCCCCCATGTCCATGTCGTATGGGACGGACTGCTCGTCAGCCTGTTTGCATCCATGCTGGCGGCGGTCTTGTTGATACTTGTCCCGCAAATCATGTTTCCCAACAGCGAAATAAACGGCCTCGACCGGTTTTTGCCACTGGTCATATTTGCCATTGCCGGAGCGGATATCGCGCTGGCCGCGCTGGCCTACCGCTATGATATCGCATCCACCGTTCGCGCCCGCTCCGTAGTCGAACCCTGGACGATCAGCATCGCGGCTTTTCTGTTTTCCTATTATTCGCTGAGGGACGGATTGATCCTCGCCTATGTCGTGTCGATGATTGCGGCTTTGGTCGCGTCTTTGTGGCCCTTTTACAAAAGCTATGGCCTGCCCTCCGGCTGGCGGCCCAGACCACTGGCCATCGCCAGACTGGCACGGCGGAACATGCCGCTGGCGGCCGCCGATGCCGCAGAATGGGGATCACGGCGGCTGGACCTTGCCATCCTTGGACTTTTTGCCTCCCCCGCGGTTGTCGGCATCTATTATATCGCGCAGCAGGTCGCCAGCCTGCCGCAGAAACTGAAAACCAGCTTTGACCCCATATTGGGGCCGGTCATCACCCGCAATCTGGAAGCGGGGAACCTGAAAGCCATTGCCAGTCAGGTCAGTCAGGTCGGTTTCTGGATCATCGCCGCACAGGCCGGTATTGCCCTGGCATTGGCCATTCCCGGCGAAGCGGTGATGGGATTGGTCGGCCCCGGCTTTGTCGGCGGCACCGGCGCGCTGGCGTTCCTGCTCGCCGCAGAGGCGGTTGCCGCTACCGCCGTGGTCAGCGAATCGGCGCTGGTCTACATCGCCCGGCACCGGAACCTGTTGATCTCGCTTTCTATGCTGTTACTGCAAGCTGCGCTCAGCGTCGCTTTCATCCAAGTCTGTGAGCGGATGGGCTGGTCACAGCTCTATAAAGCCGCTGCTGTCGCGGCCGCGCTGATGGTTGCACTGGGCTATGCTTCGATCGTCAAGGCGTTCCTGTTGTCAAAGCTGCTTGACGCGCCGGTCAATGGCTGGCGCTGGTCGCTGATCGTGGCGGTCATGGTCGCCGGGGCTGTCGGTTATCTCGCCACCCGCCTGCCGGAATGGGCAGAGCTGATAGTCGGCATCCCGATGATATTGGGCAGCTATGCCTGGGTCATCTGGAAATGGGGCTTTGGACCGGAAGACCGGAAACTGTTCAAGATGAAGAATTAACGCGGTGCTGGGGTTAGTATGGCGGATCTGAGGTTGGTTTTATTCCCCGTCGTCACCCTGAACTTGTTTCAGCATGACGGGGCTATATGAAACTAACTTCAGTTCTCCATATTAGGGCGTTTGAACACAGAAACCGTCAACCCTGAGCCTTTGGCTTTTTCCGTTAGCCCTGAACTTGTCGAGCCGAAGGCCGACCGAAGGTCAACGGTGTTTATGGCCCTGATGCCGCACTTGACCGAGAAACGTGGTTCGACAGGCTAACCACTAGCGGCTTCTTATTTGGCAAAATGGGATAAGCACCTATGGTCTTTGGGTGCTATTTCAGTCTATCCCGTTATTCCCGCGTGGACAAATTCCGGCGCTAAATTAGCGTCGGCGTTCAGGATGTCTCTTGCACCACCAAAGCGACAGTTTGTGGGTGGGTTTCTGTCAGATCGCTTTTATAAAGCCAACTGGTGTAAGCTGACATTCACACGCAATAGCGGGCGTAGCTACAATCCGTCCTAAATTCGGCTATTTTACAGCGTGCTGGAGAATGCCTCACACCCACCAATGCCTTGGCATCGTCGCTATCATAAAGCGGGCTGCGAACATTACTCTTCTATTACTTCTGAGGGCGCGGTGCGCTGGAAACAAAGCTACTAGGCATCATTTCCAGTGAGCCATGGCGTCTCTGCAGAATTTCCACCCGCTGTAGCAAATCTTCACCCAGATGGACGGTCTGGAGCCACTCATGGCCCTTGCCCAATTGCATTGCGCAGAGTCCGGGCGTCTTTTTCCCCTCTGGTGAGCTATCAACATGCTGAGCGATGGCACCACGGATCAATTCTATCCAATTAGCTACCCGGTCTTCGAGCCGCTTGCGCAATCCCATATGGACCGAGCTCAGGCCAGCGATATATTCCCTGATTAATGGCTCAGCAGACAATTTCTGATGGGTGATTTCTTGCAAGACTGTCTGCTTGAATTTACTATCGCCCCTCAGTTGATCCATATCTATATTAGTGGCGACGAAATATTCCAGAGCGTCTGGCGCTTGGCGCTTTGTGCCGTAGGAGGTGCCATGAAGCGGGAGCCCGTGATGCTGCGAATAATTTCGCATGGCCTCCATAAATCGGTATCCCAAGCGAGTATCATACTCATGGCTACGTGCATCTTTGAAAGCCTTGGCATCATCGCAATTGGGTTCCAGCTTACCTAAGTGTTGGACTGTCTGATCAAGATAGGCCCTGCAGCTACTTAGGAGATTGGCAAGCCTCACCGCGAAGCTCAGCTGTAAATCATGCAACGACTGCCAATCGTAATCCGTCATGATCATATGCCTAGCGGCTGCCTCCAACAGACCTTTTTCCAAGTCAAAATAGTTTAGGATCACAGCGGCCCATAAGTTCTCCAAATCGAGGACATGGTCCAGATTAACTGATGCATTTTGGATTTCCTCAAATCTGGGCTGATCAATCTCCACCGTGTGGTGGTTGCCCAAGGCGCGAATGGCCAGAAAATAGCCTTCTTCATCCATATACCTCACAATATCTCCTGCATTTTTGCAACAATGTTCTGATAGGACGAATGGCGGCTTTCGGCAAAGTAACTTCCTGACTTGAATGGCCGCAATTGGGGCGGCTGCTGACTTCTGCTCAGCAGCCTGAAACGGACAGTCAGCTTTGATGCCGTCCCGTCCGTTCAAGCGTCTGCGAATAAAATCCAGAAAATACGGAATACCGGAAAGGCCTAACAGCATTTCTCGCGTCAATTTAGCCCACCTGCCTGACGGTCTGGGACCGCGTTAAACGAAATCTTCACATGAAAGGGCTACCCGATATCGCTTGTCCTTGCTGAAATTCAGCTTCAGCCCCCAGCTATAGATGGAGCCAATGAATCAATTAAATTCAAAGAGTTTTTATAACGTAGCGCCGATAGCTTTGGATAACCGGCTGGGAGCTCTAGACCTGTTTGACCAGGCCGCGCCGCTGGTTCCGATTGGCGCATGGTCCTGCGATCTTGCAACTGAACGGCTTGACTGGACCGATGGCGTTTTTGATATTTTCGGCCTGACTAGCGACGACGCCCTGGACCGAGAAACCACAATCGGACTTTATTGTGAAGAATCGCGCGAAATACTCGAGCGGAAACGATCGCAGGCCATAGAGAATCGCGATGGCTTCACACTGGACGCGAGAATCGTGCGCCCTGACGGAATCGAGCGCTGGATACGGATTACGGCAGCCACAGGAGGTTCGAACGGGCGAACCGAGAAGCTGTTTGGCATGAAGCAAGATATAACAGACGATCATATGCGATGGGAACTTCTCCGCGCGCAAGCGGAATGCGACCCGCTTACTGGCGTTGCCAACAGGACTCGCTTTCAACGCTTTCTGGACCAGCCGTGTAATGGGCCTGTATTGGATGACATCGGCACGTTAATCCTGTTTGACATTGATGATTTCAAGCAAATCAACGATCGATGGGGCCACGCTGCTGGCGACGCATGTCTTGTCAACCTTGCGGATCATCTTCGCAAGGCGTTCGTCAACGCTCATCTGGTCTCCCGGATTGGCGGTGACGAATTTGCCGTGTTGCTGCCATCTTCGGTATCGCGGACAGAGACTAAGGTTGAATTACAGTCTCTTATTGCCAGTCTTCTCAGGCCAATACAGTGGAACGGCTGTCTGGTGACACTGAAGGTATCGGTCGGCATCGCTTTCGCCAGCAAGGACGGCAGATATAATCCCCAAACATTGTTCACCACCGCCGATGAAGCGCTTTACTGCGCCAAGAACCGAAAAATATTTCCTTCCGACTAGGAAGCTTCCAGATTAGAAGGCTTGATCCCCGCTTGCGCGGGAATGACGATGGTGGAATTGGGGTGGCTCCGCCTCACCCCAGACGCTGTTTAACCAGCGCGGTCAAATCCGCTTCCGGTCTTGCGCCATAGTGCGAAATCACTTCCGCTGCGGCAATCGCGCCTATGGTCAGGCAATCCGGGATCGGACGCTGCTCGATATATCCGCTCAGGAAACCGGCGGCGAACAAATCACCTGCACCAGTGGTATCAATAACCTTTTCGACAGGCTCTGCATCGACGGCACAGGATTCGCCCTGATGCACTGCAATCGCACCCTTTTCGCTGCGCGTGACGATCAATGTTTCGATCTGCTTCGCGGTTTGCTCCACAGCCGCTTCAAAGTCTTCGGTTTCGCAAAGGGATTTGATTTCCGCTTCATTGGCAAACAATATATCCAGCTTGCCGTCCTGGATCAGCGCGATGAAATCATCCCGGTGGCGCTCGACACAAAAACCATCGGAAAGAGTGAAGGCCACTTTCCTGCCATTTTCATGTGCAATATCAATGGCCTGTGCCATAGCCGCCTTGGGTTCGGCGGCATCCCATAAATAGCCTTCAAGATAGAGGATCGCGCCGCTTGCGATCAGGGCGGTGTCGACCGATGCAGGGGATAAAAACTGGGAAGCGCCCAAAAATGTGTTCATCGTGCGCTGGGCATCCGGCGTTACCAGTATAAGGCACCGGCCCGTCGGTGGTTGTTTGCCGATGGGCGGAACATCAAAATCAATCCCGGTGGCGCGGATATCGTGGCTGAATACTTCGCCCAACTGGTCATCGGCAACCTGCGCGATCAGGGCGCATTGCCGGCCCAACGTGGATGCACCGGCCAGTGTATTGGCAGCGGAGCCGCCGCTAACCTCCCGCGCTGTGCCCATATCGTTGTAAAGCTGTTTGGCGCGATCCGCATCAATCAGGGTCATCGCGCCTTTATTAAGCTGTTCCTCTTCCAGAAACACGTCGTCTGCTTGTGCAATAACATCAACAATCGCATTGCCGATGGCAACAATATCGTAACGGGCTTCACTGGTCATAAACATGTCCTTTTGTGGGATCGGCTATGCGCTGTGGGTAAGGGGAACGGGCGAACGGTTCAAGCAGAATTGACCCGGCACCGGATTTCATGACATGAACCGATAATGATACAGGCGTTTCTTTTATCCATTGCCCAGTTGACCGACCGGCGGATAATTTCGCTCATCCTGAAAATCTTGCTGATTACGCTGATCCTGATGGCTATTTTTGGCGTCGGGACTTATTTCTTGCTGGACTGGCTATTATCTTTGACGACATGGGAAGATGCCGGGCTTGCAGCCGCAGCCGCAGCGACCATCATCACCGCGCTGGCCGTGATTTTCCTGTTCCGGGTGGTTGCGATATTTGTCCTTAATATTTTTTCGGACGATATTGTCGATGCGGTGGAGGCACGCCATTATCCGGCACGCGCAGAACTGGCCAAGCCGCCGGGTTATAGGCTTGGCGTAAGAATGGGCCTGGCATCGGTGGGCCGGGCGGTTGGCTATAATATTCTGGCATTGCCGGTTTATATCGCGCTGCTCATAACCGGCATTGGCGCACCGATCGCCTTTTTTACGGTCAACGCGATTTTGATCGGCCGCGATCTTCAGGACATGGTCGCCGCCCGCCATTTGCATGATGCGGAGCAGGCAGGGAAAAGCTGGCAAATCGGGAAAGTGACCCGTTTTGGCCTCGGGCTTATCACCGCGCTGTTGCTGGCTGTCCCGTTTGTCAATTTTCTTGCACCGATAATCGGGGCCGCTATGGCTACACATCTGGTTCACCGGAACCAGCAAATCCGTCTGCAAGAAAGCAACTGACATGATCCGCAAGTTCATCATTTTGTTCACCTTGCCCGCTTTGGCAGCCTGTGTATCCAGCGGCACGGTCAGTGCGCCGTCCCACCACCTGCCCTCTGCCGAGCAATCCCCGCTCAGCAATATTCAGGGGTTAGAGCCTGTCATGGGCAAAACGGCGAGCCAGCTGGAACGGCTTTTCGGTAAACCGTACGCGGATGTCGCGGAGCCGCCTGCGCGCAAATTACAGTATTCAAGCGGCGCGTGTGTGCTGGACGCCTATCTCTATCCCCCGCGCGAAGGCGGTGAGCAGCGGGTTACCCATGTCGATGCAAGGCGCAAGGACGGCACGGCTGTGGACCGGGTGGCTTGCGTCAACAGCTTAAGGCGCCGCTAATCCACCGATAGAATCGCGTCATTTGCGGTAAGGCTGTCCTGCCATTCGGACCGCACATCTGCGTCCTTTTCTGATGAAAAATGCTGTGCTTTCTCCTGCTCGAACCGGACCGGGTCAAGCTGTGCTAGTGCCCATACCGCTGACCCGCGCACTATCGCATCATCGTCATCCAAAAGCGCAGTGACCGCCGGTACCAGAGACGCATCTCCGCTATTCCCCGCCGCTATCAGGCTGTTACGAACCATCCGGTTGCGGCCGGACCGTTTGATGGGTGATCCGGAAAATATCTTGCGAAAGCCTGCATCGTCCATCGCCAGCAAATCCGCCAGTGCAGGGGCGGCCAGTTCGGCGCGGGGTAAAAACGCTTTATTGGTCGCGGCGGCCTTGGCAAATTTGTTCCACGGGCAGATGGCCAGACAATCGTCGCAGCCATAGATATGGTTGCCCATCGCCTTTCGATATTTGCGAGGGATGGCGCCTTTTGATTCAATAGTCAGATAGGAAATACATGCCTTTGCATCCAGCCGGTAAGGCTCCGGAAATGCGGAGGTGGGACAAATGTCCTGACAGGCACGGCAATTGCCGCAGCGATCCTTTCCGCTGCTTGATGGCTCCAGGTCCAGTGTCGTATATATCGCGCCCAGAAACAGCCAGCTTCCATGATCCCTGCTGACGAGATTGGTGTGCTTGCCTTGCCAGCCCAGCCCCGCCGCCTGTGCCAGCGGCTTTTCCATCACCGGCGCGGTATCGACGAAAACCTTGACCTCGCAATCGGCATTTTCGACCAGCCAGCGGGCGGTGCGTTTTAGCGCGCCTTTGACCAGATCGTGATAATCCCTGCCCTGTGCATAGACGGATATCCGGCCATGATCGGGGATATCTTCAAGCGCAAACGGGTCGCGTGCGGGGGCGTAGCTCATCCCCAGCATGATGACGGAGCGAACCTCCGGCCACAGCGCCTGAGGGCTGGCGCGTTCGTCTGCGCGGCTTTCCATCCAGATCATATCGCCATGCTGCCCAGTCGCAAGCCAGTCATGCAAACGCCTGGCCGTGATGGGGGCAAGCGTCGCAGGGGCAATGCCAAAAGCGGCAAAGCCTTCTTCCCGCGCCCGATTTTCGAGCGATTTGATCAATCTTAACTTGTCATCAGCCATAGAGCATCATTATCACTGACCGCGTCCCATTAGGAAAGCCGTAAATGACTTCCAGCGTCCAAGGAGAGTTCCCCGTCCACGCCCCACCATATGCCATAGAGGCCCGTAATATCGTCAAAAGATTCGACGGCGAAACAGCGGTTGACGGAATAAGCCTGACTATAAAGCGGGGCAGCATTTTCGGTATATTGGGCCCAAACGGTGCCGGCAAAACCACAATGCTGCGGATGCTGCTCGGTATTATTGATCCCGATGAAGGGGAACGGTTTTTGCTCGGCTCCCCAAATCCGATCAGCAAAGCGCATCAGGTCGGTTACCTGCCCGAAGAACGCGGGCTTTACCAATCCATGAAGGCCTATGATGCGATTGCCTTCATGGGTGCGCTGCGCGGATTACCCCTGGCCGAGGGGCGTAAGCGCGGGCGGCAGATGATGGAAGAGCACGGGCTTGGCCATGCGGCGGACAAGCAGATCCGCCAATTGTCCAAGGGCATGGCCCAGACCGTGCAATTGCTCGGCACGATTGTCCACAAGCCGGAACTTATCATATTGGATGAACCGTTTTCCGGGCTGGATGCACTGAATCAGGGCAAGCTGGAGCGGCTTATTCGCGCACAGGCCGATAGCGGCGTGACGGTGATTTTCTCCACCCATGTCATCGCCCATGCAGAGCGTTTATGCGAAGAAATCGCGATTGTTGCCAATGGCAAGATTCCCTTTACCGGCAAAGTTTCCACCGCCCGCGACCGGCTACGCCCGCAAGTCTCTCTGGAAACGCGCAATCTTGACGGGCCATGGCGCGCAGCGATCCCTGCCGATTGTCAGCCTTTGGGCCATAACTGGCACTTCACCCTGCCCGAAAGCGGTGTCGAACCATTGCTCCGCGCTCTGATAGAGGGCGATGCGGGCATCGAATCCCTGTCCATTGAACGCCCCGGCCTGCACGATGCCTTTGTCCATATCGCCGGTGAAGCGGAGGCGAACAAAATGGCGGAAGACACCACCGGAAACGGAGAAGACGCATGATAGAAAATATCCGCGCCGCCTATGTTATCGCCCGCCGCGATTTTACCGCGATCATCTTTTCCAAATCCTTTTTCTTCTTTTTGCTCGGTCCGCTCTTTCCGCTGCTCATCGGCCTTGCCGCCGGAAGTCTTGGCGCACAGGTCAGCGAGGATATCGATCAGCCTGTCATCGGCCTCGCGCTGGAGGAAGACGAAGCTGCAAAACTGGTGAAGGCTCGGGCCGCCCTGGCCAGGAATCTTGGCAGTGGCAGCCTGCCCGAATTGCTCATCCTGACCGGCGTCAGTCCATCGGACCCGGATATCAAATCAAAACTCAACACCGCGTCCCGCCCGCTCACCGCGATTATTTCCGGTTCTCTGGAAGCGCCTTTGCTCACCGGATCACAGCGCGATGTCAAGCGGTGGAGCGGCAAAGTCGCGCTTTTGGCGGAAACGGCTTTGTCAGCGCCCCGCCCCGTCATTGTGAAAGGCGATTTTGTCGCCGAAACCGATAGCTCGGAAAAACGCACGCAACTGGGCATTGCGCAGGGCGGCCAAGTCATCCTGATTCTGCTGACCATGATATTGGCGGGCATGGTCCTGTCCAATCTGGTCGAGGAAAAAACCAACAAGATTATCGAAATCCTTGCCGCTGCCATTCCGATGGATGCCATATTTCTGGGCAAGCTGTTTGCAATGCTGGGCATGGCGCTTGTCGGTATTTTCGTCTGGTCAAGTCTGGGCTTAATCGGCGTTTCGGTAATGAACGCAGGAATACCCGACCTGCCTGCCCCCGCAGTGGGCTGGCCGCTTTTTTGCGTTTTGATGGTGCTCTATTTCTCTATGGCCTATCTGCTTTTAGGATCACTATTCCTTGGGATTGGCGCGATGGCAACGACGGTGCGCGAGGTGCAGACCCTGTCCATGCCCGTCACCATGGGGCAGCTTCTGGTCTTCTTCCTCGCGGCAACTTCGGTCACAAAACTGGGCGAGCCGATTGAATGGTTCGCGGTTATTTTTCCGTTCAGTTCCCCCTTTGCGATGATCGCGCGGGCGGCACAGATGGACAATATCTGGCAGCACGGACTGGCGCTGGCATGGCAAGGGCTGTTCACATTGGTCATCATCCGTTTCAGTGTAATCCTGTTCCGCCGCAATGTCATGAAATCGGGACGCAGCGCGCGTAAAAAAAATCTGTTCGCCCGTATGCGCGGCTGACCCTCGCCCTTTCTGGTGCCGCGCAAAATAATCTTGGATTTCCTGCAAGTTGACGAATCTATGTTGACATTACTGTCAATAACGTCAGACTGAACTGGTTTTGAAACGCAACCGATTGCCAAAAGGGCAACGGCAGGAGAGAATTATGGCCACCAATCCCGTGCTTGATGTATCGACCCTTACCACATCACCAACCGCCGCAGAGGCTTTGGAAGCGTGGTATAAGGACAATCCCCCGGTCATTGACCCCAATGCCAATCCGCGCGATGTCAGCCGCGCCGATCTTTACAGCAAAGACCTGTGGCGCGCTCCGTTTGCCGAGATGCGGGCCAATGCGCCGATCAACAAGGTCGAGGATTCGGCCTATGGAAGTTACTGGAATATATGCAGTCACAAGGCGATCCAGCATATTGAGTCCCTTCCTGATATTTATTCGTCCGCCGCTGGGGGCATCGTCATTGCCGATAGGCGCGAAGATGATGAAACGGAATTCGAGCTCCCCATGTTCATTGCGATGGACCGCCCGAAACATACCGGACAACGCCGTACCGTAGCTCCTGCTTTCACGCCCACGGAAATGAAGCGGATGGAAGGTGAAATCCGCCACCGGACTGCCGAAGTGCTCGACAGCTTGCCGTGGGATGAGGAATTTGACTGGGTGGACAGGGTTTCGATTGAACTGACCACCGGCATGCTGGCCATCCTGTTTGGTTTTCCGTGGGAAGACCGCCGTCTGTTGACCTTTTGGTCAGACTGGGCCGGTGATGTCGAATTGTCGCTGGCACCGGAACTGAATGAAAAGCGCCAGAAAATTTTATTCGAAATGGGCGCCTATTTCCAGCAACTGTGGAACGAGCGAGTCAATGCCGAACCGACGCCCGACCTGATTTCCATGATGATCCATAGCGATGCCATGAAAGACATGGATCATCTGGAATTTATGGGCAATCTTGTCCTGCTGATTGTCGGCGGCAATGACACGACCCGCAACACAATGTCCGGCCTTGCCTATGGGCTGGACCAGTTTCCCGATCAGCGCAAAAAGCTTCAGGATAATCCGGATCTTATTCCCAATACGGTGCAGGAAATTATTCGCTGGCAAACTCCGTTGGCACATATGCGGCGCACCGCCCTAGAAGATGCCGACCTGTTCGGACATCAAATCAAACAGGGCGACAAGCTTATCATGTGGTATATTTCGGCCAATCGCGACGAGAGCGTTTTTGAAAATGCCGACCAGATTGATATCGAGCGCGAAAATGCACGCCGACACCTGGCCTTTGGCTATGGCATTCACCGCTGTGTCGGTGCACGGCTGGCTGAATTGCAAGTCCGTATCCTGCTGGAAGAAATGGCCAAGCGCCGCATGCAGGTTAACGTCACCGGAGAGGTCAAGCGGGTCCACGCCTGTTTCGTCCACGGCTTTCGCAAAATGCAGGTCAGGCTTTCCAAATATTAGATCGCCCTGTCCGCAATACACAGATCAGCCCCTGTTCAGGCGTGTTTTTGTAGCTTAGCTTTCTGTTTTTCCGGGTCATTGGATTTACAAGAGAGATAAGCGCAGCATGGTAGGCATTGTTAGACGCAAACTCCTTTTAACCGGCATGTTCGGTGCAGGATTCTATGGGGTCGCGCACTTCACCGGCATTTTCGGGGCAGGGGCGATTGCCGAATCCAGAACCAAATCCGGCAAATCCTTCAAGGTCAATAAATCCGCGGCAGAATGGAAAAAAACAGCTTGGCCCGGCGCGCTACCGGATATTGCGCCAAGCGGGAACCGAACGCGCCTTTTCCAGCAAGCTAAACAAGGAAAAGCGCAAAGGCATCTTTGCCTGTGCGGGATGTAATCTGGGCCTCTATTCATCGGAAACCAAATATGACAGCGGCACCGGCTGGCCCAGTTTCTGGGCACCAATCAAGGGCCGCGTGGGCACATCAACCGATTATAAAATCGGCGTTCCCCGCACCGAGGTCCACTGCATCCGCTGTGGTGGGCATTTGGGGCATATTTTCAATGATGGCCCTAAACCCACCGGAAAACGCCACTGCATTAACGGATTGGCGCTAAAGTTCATTCCGGCCTGACATCAGGTTTCACGCCCGCGGTTCGCGCGGCACAACCCGCCAGACCAAGAGCCCGCTACCACGCAAATGAACGGGTTGCAGCCAGTCGAAGCCTTCATCTCTAGACAATCTGTCCCACAGCCCGTCGGGATGCTTGCGTGCATAGATTTCCAGTTCCGCTTCGCCCGGGCAAGCCGCAATATAGCGGATATTTCTTGCCTCTAGTATATCGCGGGCCTGCTGGGGGGCCGATGTAAAAATCCGGATCTGGTCGGCCATGGCGCTGTCATTGCGGTGGTGGCTTGTCGCCAGCACAGCATGGGGTGTCTGCACAAGAATCTGCGGTCCGAAATCAAAAGGCGCGATAATATTAGCCTGCGGCAAGGCGTTGAGCCGTGCCAGTGACTCAGCGCTATCGCAGGCCAGAGTGCTATCCGGTAGCGCCGGTTTGGCATCCTCTTCATCCCCGCGGATTGCATTGACAAGCCCAAGAGTGATCGGACCGGGCAGTATCAGGAACACCACGGCGACGCTCGCCAATATGCGTTGAAGCGGCCGCTCCATAGCGCGCGCGTTTCGAAAAGCATGATCGACAGCCCAGGCCATAAGCGGCACGGCATAAGCGGCAGCCACAGCGGCAGCGCGCTGAACCAGCAAGGACATAATAAGCGCCCAGATCAGGGCATAAGCCAGAATGAACAGCTTGTCGCTGTCCAGTGTATCAAGGTCAGCCGCACCATGCCGCTTCCACTTTATATAGATCAGGGCGCCAAGGCCGACGATGATCGAACCGCCAAAGAGCGTGATATTCTTGTCCCAAGGCTGGTTCCAAACCGGCAATCCCTCGCCCACATTGACCAGCCAATAATCCCGCACCAGCGGGTCCAGCTCCCCAAAGGCGCCGCCAATACATTGCGGCGCAGTGGCGTATAATATGCCCAAAGCCGCAGCGCCGGCGAGGGCCAGGAAAATCAGGCGTAGCGGCCAGGATGCCGGAGCAAGGCGTATTGCCGGCAAGATGACCACCGCACCGCCGATACAAGCCAAAAGATGCGCCGGTGAAATCGCGTCGCAATGGTTTAGCGCCGTATCAAACTGGCCATGATTGATGAGATAAAGCAAAATACTGCTGCCAAGGAACCCGGCGAGAGTCCAGAACAGGCGGACGCCTTCATCCAGCGCGGCGACCCAGCGCCAGGCCAGAAGCGCAATGAACGCGACAGACAGTGGCAGTCCCTCCAGCGAGATGGACAGCCACAGCGCCAACGCGCTCCCCATGACCAGCCCCGCCTTGCGTTTATCCGGCCAGAACATGGTCCACAGGGCAACCAGCGCCAACACAATCTGCCAGCCATGATGGTCAATCCGCATCGGGCGAAGCTGAGCCACAACGGGAACTGCGGTGGCCGTCAGCGCGGCGGAAAGCAGCGCTATCCTTGCTGGAAAAAGCGCACCGGATATTTTCGCGGTCAGCCACATGGTCAAGCCCAGTCCGGCCAGCGGAACAACAACCATCGCCGCAACTTCGGCAGCATGGGCTCCGATGACGGGGCCGAGCAAGGCAATGAGCAAAGCCAGCGGCAGCTCGATCAAACGCGGCCAGTGCATAGGCTGGCTATCGGGGAAGGCAATCCGGTATTGCACTGTGTCAAACCAGCTTTGCCCCGCCATCCAGTCCCGGAGCTGCACCTGCCGCAACTGGTCATCCGGCCCCCAGCCCATGCCAGAGGCAATCTGGTCCCATGAGACAAATACCAACACTCCGCAAACGGCAAGCCAGATGAGGAGAAGCGGAGCCGACTTGCGGAAGGATTGGTTCACGTTCATATTTTTGGCGAATGGCTGCCCTTGTGCTTCAGATAGAGCCAAGGCACCCGCTCTGGATCAAATTGGGAACGGTGGTGCCGGTCATAATAAGGCGGCATATGATCGCCGACGATCAATATATCTGCCTCGGGAAAATCGCTCGCGGTTATTTCTTTGACCAGCGCTTTATCAATATCATCGAAAATCGCAAATTGCCGGCAGATCATCGGGAAATCCCGGGCCAAATCCGCTGATACCGTCTGACAATCGTCCACATCCAGATTCAGACCCGCTGGCACCGGTAAATGCGTATTCAGCGTCAGCCAGTAAAGAAACGTGGGTTGCTTCGCTTTTTTAAGATTTTCGGCCAGCATTTTCGGTATCTGCCGGTCACAAGCCCCCGCGAAAACACCTCCACACCACTCGGCGCCCTTGGCTCGCAGGTCAGGCCAAAACTCGCGCATCTGAAACCCGATATTCGGATACCATTCAGCACGTTTGAAAAAATCACCCTCAAAACTGTGCATGGCTTGGGTGACGTAACCTTTGGAGGCCAGCCGCATCGGCAAGCAATTTTCCTTTGCGGCTTGTACAGGATCAAGCAATTCATAATAATCGCCCCATTTCCCGCACAGCTCACGATACTCGCCCGCTGTGGTGCTGTTATAGTAAAGGCTGGTTCCCTGGCTCACATCATAGCGGGCCTGAATGGCGCTATTGTCATAATAAGCGAACAATTTATCCGACATTGCCTTGTTATCACGGGGTACACCAAGCGATTCCAGCATGATCAAAACCAGATGGCGCTTACCATCGGCGCGATCAGCAAAGCCGGTCTTTTGCGTCGCGGATTCAAAAGCGGCTCCCACCGGCGCTTCACGAAAATAATGGCCGCGCATATTTTGGCCCATGGCAAGATCGGCACCCGCCAAGCCAAAGATCAAGGCACCGCCAATCACGATATAAAATGGCTTTGCAAAATTGGTATCGCGCTTGAGCAAAAACCAGCTTGTGACCAATATTGCGAAGATTACGATGATAGCCGCAATATATTCTGCGGAGTTGCCGGGCTTGATCTCAGCAAAAAACTGCATGGAATAGAGGAGTGAACCCATCTCCAGGTTGAACAGCCCAGCGACAAAAGAAAGGGTCGAGTAGGTCATGATGCCGGTAAAAGCTGCAAACTGGATAATCCGCGGCATACGCTTTACGATCAATCCGACAATGCCGCCCACAGTTATTTCAAAATAACGTGGCGGCGCTCCGACAAACCACATTGCCATGAATGGAATATTGGCCAGACCAAGCCATATCAATGCCCAATTGATAAACTTGCCGAGTTCTACTGACAGCCCAACTCGCGGTGCGTAAATTGCAACAGCTGTCATCGGAATACTCCAAATTTACGGGTCAGATAGACCGCGAAAAAGCTGATAAACACCGCTGCGCCTTTTGCTATAACCGGCACTATACCCAAAGCGGTCATCCAACTGACTATGCTGACCGTTATGCCAAGACCCAATATAGCGGTGGCGATGAAGCCGATGCGTTGCAGGTGTAGCGCTGCGCCCTGTCTGGCTTTGCCGGGGAAGACGAAGCTTGAGGAGATGAGCCAGTGCACGATGATTCCTGCGCTATAGCCAGCCGCAGAGGACCATCCTGGATCAAATGCAAAGGCGACCAGAACCATGAATAGCGCGACATCGAAAGCTAGGCTGACGATGCTAGCCAGCAAATAGCGCGTGATCGAAAAACGGTTCAGCAATGCCAGCGGGCCGGGCAGGTTTCCTGCCCAGACTCCGGTGGCCGACCGCCTGTCCTGACCGCTGCGCTCCATGTAGCTGTTACGCCGCCTTGGACGGCTTGGTTTCCGTAGCGGCCGTATCGACACGCGTCGGTACATCCCGCATGCTGTTCAGAGCCACGGCACGGTCTTCGCTGATTGTTGATGCGATTACGCTTTGCTCGCCCTCGTCGCCCGCTTCGTGATATTCGGCGTCTTCGTTGACGTTCCACACATTCCACTTGCGCGAACCGGCTTCGATATTTTCTACTGTCAGCATAGCCGTCATCATCGCATGGTCCTGATTATTATAGCGATGCATACCGTTGCGGCCCACCATGTGCAGCGTCGGGAAACGGGTTTCCAGATCATCGCGCATGATGGCTACATTCTCTTCATAACTGTCATCATAGACAGGATAGGCTTTTTCCTGACGCACAACCGCGCCGCCGACCACATCTTCCGGTTTACACAGGCCAAGGATTGCCATTTCCTTTTTGGCAAGCGTGATCAGATCCTCATCGCTCGACGACCACAGGCCATCATTTTCAAAACAGAAATATTCCAGACCGACACAAGCGATGGAGGTGTCGGGAACCATTTCCGGGGACCAGCTGCGGAAATTCTGTACGCGGCCCACCTGAACCCGCTCGTCATGGATATATATCCAGTTATCGGGAAACAGGTCTTCGGATTTAACCATCAACGCCACGGTCAGGAAATCGCGGTAATTCAGGTCCTGCGCCTCTGGCAGCGAGCTTGGCAGCGGATGGATACGGCTGGCCAGCTCCCGCATCGGTGCCGAGCTGATAACATGCCTGGCATTGATTACGGCCTCTCCGGCTGACGTAGAAGCAGACACGCGCCAGTTTCCGTCTGCATCCTGCGCCAGTTGTTTCAGGCTGTGCCCCATCAGGACTTCATTACCCTTGGAGCGGACATAATCACGCGCCGCGTCCCACATCATGCCGGGGCCAAGGCGGGGATAGCGAAAGGTTTCAAGCAGGGTTTTTGTCGCCATACCGTCATTGGGCTTTTTGTTAAGGCCAAGCGAGCGTTTCAATCCGTCTACAACCGCGCCCCAAAGGCTCAGCCCCTTGATCCGCTGCGCCGCCCAATCCGCAGACATTTCGTCGCAGGGCATGCCCCAGACTTTCTCGGTATAGGTTTTGAAAAAGATGGAATATAGTTTCCAGCCAAACTGGTTGACCGTCCAGTCTTCAAAGCTTTTCACATTTTTATTCGGGAAGACTTTTGCCTTGGCATAGCTTGCCATGCACAGGGTCGAGCGCCAGATCCCCAGATTCCACAAGGCTTCAAAAGCGCGCAGCGGATAGCTGTAGAATTTTCCTTCATAATAGATGCGGCTCATCCGTGGTCGCTGGATAAAGTCGTCGGGAAGGATTTCATTCCATAGATCGACCACTTCCTTGGATTTTGAGAAAAACCGGTGCCCGCCAATGTCGAAGCGAAAGCCTTCATATTCCACGGTCCGGCTGATCCCGCCGACATAGACAGGATCTTTTTCGATAACTGTGACTGAATAGCCTTTTTTGCTGAGTAGATAAGCGGCGGTCAGGCCCGCTGGCCCTGCCCCGATAATAGCCACATCAACAAGATTTTCCGATTCCGCCATAAAATTTGTCCCATTCCAAATAGCCGTTCGAAGCATGGGTGCTGCAAAACGCCGGTCCATTTTCGGAATTGAGCATGAACGAAATTGGTTAGCGCATAGTTAAGGAGCGGAAATAGTAGCCTAATTTGGGTTGCGCCCTACCGCTATATGCTGATAACTGCGCGCATGCGCCAGCCTAAGATACTCACGACGTTGCGGGAATATTCCGTTTCATTGTTTCTTGCCGACCTGATGGGCGGAATAACCGTAGCAATGGTGGCATTGCCCTTAAGCATTGCAATTGCCATCGCTTCCGGTGCGGATCCATCCACAGGTATTATCACTGCCATCATCGGTGGCTTCTTCATATCCGCCCTGGGCGGTAGCCGCGTGCAGATTGGCGGACCGACCGGCGCGTTCATCGTCGTTGTTTTCAGCGTGATTGCCGAACATGGCTATGACGGGCTGGTTCTGGCGACAATGATGGCGGGTTTTATCCTGCTGATCGGCGGTTATTTCAGGTTAGGCAGCCTGATTTCCTTTGTCCCGGAAGCAGTGGTTACCGGGTTTACCATTGGCATAGCCATCATCATTGCCACCAGCCAGATCAGCGATTTTACAGGCCTGACAGTTGAAAATCTTCCGGCGGATTTCCTTGAAAAAATCCCGGTCCTTTGGGAAGCGCGGGAAAGTTTTACCGCTTCCGCCCTGCTTATTTCTATAGTTACTCTCGTGTTGATCGTTGGCCTACGCAAGCTGTTTCCAAAATTGCCGGGTTTGATTGTGGCTGTGGCTTTCGGCTCTTTTCTGGCGGTATATATGATGATGCCAGTGGACACGATCCACTCGCGTTTCGGAGAACTTCCTAACCATCTGCCCGCCATGAAGCTTCCGGAAATCACCTCGGAACGCTTGATTGAGCTTTTCCCATCCGCGTTGGTGATTGCCTTTCTGGCCGGGGTGGAATCCTTGCTGTCTGCCATTGTCGCTGACCGGATGATCGAAGGGAAGCATCGTCCCAATGCTGAAGTTACGGCGCAGGGCGTTGCGAATATCGCCTCTTCCTTATTTGGCGGCCTGCCTGCAACCGGGGCCATTGCCCGCACCGCAACCAATATCAAGGCCGGGGGGAAAACCCCTGTCGCGGGCATTATTCATGCGCTTGTCATCCTGATCGTCATGGTCGTAGCGGCGCCGCTGGCCGGATATCTTGCGATGCCCGCGC
The DNA here is from genome assembly GCF_036568145.1 of Parasphingorhabdus sp. Taxonomy (GTDB): domain Bacteria; phylum Pseudomonadota; class Alphaproteobacteria; order Sphingomonadales; family Sphingomonadaceae; genus Parasphingorhabdus. The sequence continues at coordinate 102,600 of NZ_DATCTC010000001.1, forward strand.
TTGCAGCTTTATTGGTCATCACCGCCTGGAATATGAGCGAACCCCATAAATGGAGAAGCTATTTATCCCTTCCCGCCTCCGACAAAATGCTGCTCGTCACGACATTGGTGCTGACGGTTCTGGTTGACCTGACGGTAGCGATCGGCGTGGGGGTCGCCATGGGACTGGCCATCAAAATGCGCGACCGGAACACCACACCAGAGGAATGGCACACGCCCGAAAGATAGGTTGGAGGCTATTGCTGGTAAGGATCAATCGCCAACTATCAAATCTTCCGGCAACATGGGCTTGCTCAACAACCGTTCCATTGCTTTCCAGCGCCAAACGGGGGCAGTGCCCTGCGCCTCTATCCATAGCTGCACCATGTCCTGGCCAAGGCCATAGTTGATGACATAGCTGCGATACTGGTCGTTGAAATCGATCAATTGGCGAGCGCGATCTTCACTGACGAGTTGGTATTTCCGGGTTAATTCTATGGCCTGTTCGCGTGTAATCTCTCCGTCCAGATATTGCTGAGCGATTGTGATGCGGGCGCCCGACAAGGCATCTTTGGCATTTTGCAGCGCCCAATAAGCCTCTGCGCTGTCGGGGTCCAAACCGGCCAGAGGATATAGAACTTCCCGTTCATATTGCAGACGCTCCTCGCCCGGAAAGGCCAGCCTGATACCATAATTTGCCGACCCTTCGGCAATAAGCGACTGCGGCGAATAGAGCGGATAGATAGAAAATTCTTGCCATCCCAAGCTGTTGACCAGATTCTTCTCCAGCAGCATGTTATAGACATGATGGCCTGGATAGCCTTCGTGACAGCCAAGATCGACGGCACGCGAAATGCGGATCGGCAGGTCGGTATTTATCTGGATCAGGCTTTGGTAACGGCCCTGATAATAATTATACCCGCTCCAGCTTTTGCCGGTGACAAACTCCATCCGGAAGTTTTCGTCTTCGGGCAGGTCAAAATAGATTTGCGTCCGCCGCTTGCACTCCGCAATCGCGGTGTCGAACACGGTTTTCAGATGCTCTTTCGGAATGATATATTGATCCTCAAACGCATCCACGCGCGCGGCAAGATGGCCTTTGCCGGGGATAAGCCTGTCAACCTGTGCCAGCACGCTATCATATTCTGAAAGCGGGAGGATTTCGGGGGTAACACCGAACAGTCCTTTGGCTTCCTCGGCAAAGGGTAGAACCTCACCGGACAGCATGGCAATCCGTGTGCGCGCCGCTTCAAGCTGCGCCAAAAGAAAGCGCTGGCGCGCCTGATCTGCGTCCTTGGGAAGCGCGTGGATACGTGCTTTCAGACGGGCGACCTCTTCACCCAGTTCGGCCAGGCTGCGTTCCTGCTTCTTGGCAAGCGCCGCCCATGTCTTTGGACCATAATAGGCATCGACATATCCCGGTTCTTTCTCGCCCATGGCAAGGGTCAGCATGATATAATCGGCTGCTATCTCATCAAGCTGTGATATGTCTTGCGGCTGCGCGGCCGGTTTTACAGGTATGTTTTCGGACGGTGTATCAGCTCCGGCGGGGGAACCGCCCGTCAACAGCAGCGCCGTAGCAAAGGCGATAACCGCCTTCACATCACAGCCTTTAATTCCCGCTCCTCATCCTCGTCGAGCGCTTCCAGATGCGTATGCTGCGGCGCAAAGCGCAGAATGGCATAGCCAAGCACGGCTGAGAGGAACGACCCGCCAAGCACGCCAATCTTCGCTTCCTCAATCAACAGAACATTGCCCGGAAAAGCGAGCGCGCCAATGAACAAGCTCATGGTAAAACCGATTCCGCACAGCATGGAAACGCCATAAACCTGTAACCAGCTTGCCCCGCCCAGCGAGCCGGCAAACCCGGTCTTCACTGCTATCCAGACAGCCGAAAAAATCCCGATCTGTTTGCCAAAGAAGAGACCCGCAGCAATACCTATCGGTAATGGCGCAAAAATATGTTCCAGACCGATGCCCTCCAATGACACGCCAGCATTGGCAAATCCGAATAGCGGGATAATGAAAAAGGCGCTCCATGGTGCAATTTTGTGCTCAAGCCGGTGCAGCGGAGAAACTGCAGAATCCGGCGAACCGGGGGTTACGACGATTGGAATAGCCATCGCGGCAAGCACTCCGGCAATCGTGGCGTGCACACCGGACAGCAACACAGCAAACCAAAGCAATAGCGCGAAGAATAGATATATTATCAGGGACCGCACACCTGCCTTGTTCATTATGTACATAATGCCAAGAATTACGGCGGAAGCAAGCAACGCCGCGCCATTGATTTCGGCTGTATAAACCAGCGCAATAATCGCGACCGCGCCCATGTCATCGACGATGGCAACCGTAATCAGAAATAGTTTAAGCGACGTGGGAGCCCGTGGTCCAAGCAGCGCCAGCACACCGATAGCAAAAGCAATATCGGTCGCCGCCGGGATCGCCCAGCCATTGTAGAGTTCAGGCATATCGCGCACGAACAAAAGATAGACCAGCGCCGGAACAACCATACCCGCTGCAGCAGCCAAAACCGGCAAGCGGCGCCGCTCCCAGGTGTTGAGCCGACCATCGACAAATTCACGTTTAATTTCGAGGCCCACCAACAAAAAGAATATCGCCATCAGACCATCATTGATCCACAAATGCGGGGTCATCGGGCCAAGCTTTTCCGATATAACCGGACCTTTTAGCTCATGCAGGAAATGATGATACAGATCATAAAGAGGACTGTTCGCGACGATCATCGCCAACGCCGCCGCCAACATCAGCAAGATACCGCCTGATGCTTCGCTTTTCAGAAATTTCCGCAGCGCAGAATCGGAACTGGATCGTGCTTGTGTCTCAGATGACATAAAGGCCCTTTTATGTTGGCAATTTTAATCTTGGCTATGGAGCGTCAACCAATGCGGATACGAACCGCTAAAATCAAGGGGTCTATCGGATTTATGCAGTCTATTATGCCAAAATTTCTGCCATCCCGCCGCATCCTGGCCGCTTCACTGCCCGGCCAGAACTGCCAGCCTTTCGCGGTCCTGAATGATAACTTCGCGCTGGTTTTTCAAGATTATCAACCCGGACTTGGTCAATTCACCCAGCTGGCGGCTAACGGTTTCGATGGTAAGCCCCAACAGGTCAGCCATTTGCTGCCGGCCAAAGGGCAACTCAAAATGGTCCAGCGGCGCGGCTGGTGTATCGCATTGGGTTTCGGACAAGCGGTTTGGCATGTTGAGCAACAAGGTCACAAGCTTTTCCTGCGCCGTTTTACGGCCAAGCAGCAACATCCACTCCCGCGCCCGGTCCAGCTCCATCAGCGTGCGCTCCAGCATTTTATGCTCCAGCTTGGGATGTTCCTGTGCAAATTTTTCAAATCCCGCGCGCTGAAACGAACGGATACGGACATCGGAAAGCGCCGTGACGGTATAGGGAATACGCTCACCATAGGGCCGCCCGATAAAATCAGCCGGATAGGCAACGCCGACAATTTGCTCACGCCCGTCACCCAATGATGACGAAAGCTTCAACACGCCTTGAACGACATTGGCGACAACTGTGGCTTCATCCCCTTCCCACATCAGCGTCTGGCCGGCGGGAATATCTTGCACGCGCCCAATCTTTCGCAAAATCGCCAACTCTGAATCATCCAGAGCCGAACAAATCGCGTGGTTTCGAATAGGGCAGTCACCGCAAGCGCTCATGGCTCCGCCATAGGTGCAATTCAATAGGCTGTATAGACAGAAGCGGCCATTCGATTAGGCTATTGCACCAAAAGACCGTCGCTGCCTTCAATTTCAAGCCCCGAAATCTCTGCTTTTCCTATCAGGATTTTAAGATATTGCGAGACAGCGCGTCGCCAGCTCGACTCTTCAAGATAATCCGCGATTTTAGGTTGGATGGCTTCAAACGGGATCGTTTCACCTGCAATCTTTCGCCCGGCTTTGATGACATGCACTCCGAATCGCGTTTTGACTGGGACGGGGCACATTTGGCCCGCTTCCAGATTGAACAGGAATGTCTCAAACTCGTCTACCGTCTGGCCCGGTCCGATCTGCCCCAGATTGCCGCCCTGCTTGCCCGACGGACAGGCCGAGAGGCTTTCTGCAAGGGCTGCAAAGCGTTCCGGATGCTCTTTTAGCTCCGCAATCGTGTCGATGGCGCGAAGCTCTGCCTTGGTATAGCGTCCCGGTTCGTCTTGCGGCGCGGAAAACAGGATATGCGAAGCCTCTACCAGTGCCGGGCTTTGGAACTGGTCGATATGCTGTTCATAATAACGGCGGCAAGTCGCTTCATCGGCGTGCGGCGTTGTCACTTCCTGATCGAGCAAAGCCTCTATCCGCGCATCATCAGGTAGCAAGGTCCGGCCTTTTTCATCTTCAATTACCGGTGCTTCGATAGATAATCGGTCCGCCTCCGCCAATAGCACGGCCCTAATCGCCAGCGCGCGCGCCGCTTCCGACCAGGCGGCATCCGGATTATCAGCCGGATGGTTCTGTGCTTCCTCCGCTATTGCTGCGGCTGGAATCTCGATCCCGTTGACCATCAAAGCCTGATCCGGATTTGGCGTCATAGCGCCGCCTTCTTGGAACGGGTGATCTGATAACCGGACCGCCAGAGATAGCGGACCGGTGCAGAGAGCATGTGCACCAGCCGGGTGAACGGAAAGATCAGGAACAGGGTAAGGCCCAGAAATATGTGCAGCTTATATATCCAGTGGGCATTTAGAATATAGCTTGCGGCCATGGCGTCAAATGTCAAAATGCCTTGTGCCCATGCCATGAAACGGATCATTTCCGCCCCGTCAAGATGCTCCACAGAGATCACTATCGTCGATAGGCCAAGCGCGAGCTGAAGCCACAAGAGCAGAATGATCGCTGTATCGGCAAAGCTGGAATTGGCCCGTATCCGGGGATCAAACAAGCGGCGATGCGCGAGCAGGGTCGCACCGACGAACGATATGATACCGGCCACACCGCCAACGGCGATTGCCGTGATCTGTTTGAAAGGATGGCTGATGCCAACCCAGTCGAAAAACTCGATCGGGGTCAGCAGACCGACCAGATGGCCGAGAAAGACGATCAGCACGCCAACGTGAAACAAGATCGAGCCCGCCATTAACTGGCCCCGCCGCAATATCTGGCTGGAACTGGACCGCCAGCTATAGGGCTCGCGATCATAGCGGATAATCGACCCGATTACGAGTACGGTCAGCGCAATATAAGGATAGATACCAAACAGGTAACTGTTGATGAAATCAGCCATTGTTCGCACCTCCGTCTGATTTTGCATCGCCCGATGTGGCCGATATATCCGATATGTTGGGCGATATTTCGGCTTGCAAATTCGCAAGCATATCGGAAACTTTGGGGCAGCCATCCTCGGGCGACCCGGGGCCAAAGGTTACTTGCTCCGCTTCCCAAATTTCGTCCAGAGCTTCCAGATCGTCGGGATTATCATCAGGCTCCTTGCGTAGCGCGTCCAGAACCTTTGCATCCGCAGGCCCCGTTAGCTGGCCAAGCGCTCCCATGACAGCAGCATAGCTGCTACCACGCTTGCCCAGCCTCTCGCCTATAGCGGCGATTACATGCGCAGGCTCCTGAAGCACTTCCAGTGCCTCTTCACACTGTAATATCGACAGATATTCAAGAAATAGCGGCAGAAAGTCCGGCATTTCGATGGAGTTTATCTCCAGCCCCTTTGCTTCATACATAGCTTTCAGGTCGACCATCGCCTGCCCGCGATCGCGGCTTTCGCCGTGGACATGCTCAAACAGGTGCAGCGACAAAGAGCGTGTGCGGTCAAACAACAAGACGTAGCGTTCCTGCAAATCGACCAGATCACGTTCCTGATATTCGGTGATTAGCGGTTTTAAACGCTCGATGCTGGCCGCAGATAGCAAAGCTTCGTCTTTCAGAAGCGGCAGGAAATCCGAAACCACCTCCTGTATCTCAGCCGTCGGATAAGTCAGCAATGCGGCAAGGATTTTGAATGTCTTTGTCATGTCCGCATCCCTTCTGCCGGCATCGGGATTTTCTTGCGCTTGGGGGAGCCGAACAGGTTGGTTTCGCTCGACCCGCCGGAACAGCCATTACCAAAGGAGAAACCGCACGATCCGCGCTCGTCAAATGCGTCTTCCACTTCCTCGCGGTGGCTGGTTGGGATGACGAAGCGGTCCTCGTAATTGGCAATCGCCATGATGTGATACATCTCGTCAATCTGCGCAGGCGTCAGCCCGACCCGTTCAGCGACATCGGTTGCAATAACACCGTCAATCGTCTTGGCGCGCATGTAGCTGCGCATTGCAAGCATCCGCTCAAGGCACAGCGCAACCGGCTCTTCCTTGCCCGCCGTCAGCAGGTTGGCAAGATAGCGCAGCGGAATCCTCAAAGAACGCACATCCGGCATATCATCCTTGAAGGCCATCTTGCCCGCACTTGCCGCCGCGTTAATGGGTGACAGTGGCGGCACATACCAGACCATTGGCAAGGTGCGATATTCCGGATGGAGCGGGAAAGCGACCTTCCATTCCATCGCCATTTTGTAGACCGGCGATTTCCGTGCGGATTCCAGCCATGCTTCGGGAACGCCGTCTTTACGCGCCTGTGCGATGACTTCCGGATCATTAGGATCAAGGAAAATATCGAGCTGCGCCTGATAAAGATCCTGCACATCTTCGGTAGAGGCGGCTTCCTCGATACGATCGGCATCATAGAGCATTACGCCCAGATAGCGGATACGCCCCACACAGGTTTCCGAGCATACGGTCGGCTGTCCGGCCTCTATCCTCGGATAACAAAAAGTGCATTTTTCCGATTTACCGCTGCTCCAGTTATAATAGATTTTCTTGTACGGGCAGCCGGAAACACACATCCGCCAGCCCCGGCATTTTTCCTGGTCTATCAGAACAATGCCATCTTCTTCGCGCTTATAGATGGAACCGGACGGACAGGCCGCGACGCAAGTGGGGTTCAGGCAATGCTCGCACAGGCGCGGCAGATACATCATGAAAGTATTTTCAAATTCGCCGTACATTTCCTTTTCGACGCCTTCGAAATTATAGTCTCTGGACCGCTTGGAAAACTCACCGCCCAGGATTTCTTCCCAGTTTGGCCCCCATTCGATCTTCTCCATTCGCTCGCCGGAAATCAGCGAACGCGGGCGGGCCGTCGGTGCCGCCTTCATTTCAGGCGATTTTTGCAAATGCTCATAATCAAACGTGAACGGCTCGTAATAATCGTCAATCAGCGGCATATCGGGATTGGCAAAAATCTTGGCCAATATACGCCATTTTCCCCCCATTTTCGGACGGATACGGCCGTTTCTTATCCGTTCCCAGCCGCCATTCCACTGCTGCTGGTTTTCCCAGTCTTTGGGATAGCCGATGCCCGGCTTTGTTTCCACATTGTTGAACCAGGCATATTCCATGCCTTCGCGGCTGGTCCACACGTTCTTGCAGGTGACAGAACAAGTATGACAACCGATACATTTGTCGAGGTTCAGGACCTTGCCTATTTGTGCACGTACCTTCATTCCGCTGCCTCCGTTCTTTCATAGGGCAAGCGGCTTTCTTCACCATCCAGCCAGTCCACATCCACCATCTTGCGGACGATCACAAACTCGTCACGGTTGGAACCCACCGTGCCGTAATAGTTGAAACCATAGCTCAACTGCGCATAGCCGCCGATCATATGGGTCGGTTTCATCACTGTTCGGGTAACGCTGTTATGGATGCCGCCGCGCTGGCCGGTAATCTGTGATCCCGGAACGTTCACGGTCTTTTCCTGTGCATGATACATGAACAGCGTGCCTTCTTTCATTCGCTGCGACACAACCACGCGGGCGACAAGTGCGCCGTTGCTGTTAAACGCCTCGATCCAGTCATTATCGACCAACCCCGCTTTCGCCGCATCAATTTCCGACATCCAGACAATCGGACCGCCGCGCGACAATGTCAGCATCAACAGATTGTCGGTATAGGTGGAATGGATGCCCCATTTCTGGTGCGGCGTGATGAAGTTGAGCACGACATGCTTTTGCCCATCGGCGCGGTCTAGCATCGGTTTCACCGCCTTGGTATCAATGGGTGGGCGATAGGCGCAAAAGCCCTCACCAAAGGCGCGCATCCACAGATGGTCCTGGTAAAGCTGTTGCCGCCCGGTCAGCGTCCGCCAGGGGATAAGCTCATGGACGTTGGTATAACCGGCATTATAGCAAACCTCTTCGCTTTCGATACCCGACCATGTGGGCGATGATATAATCTTGCGCGGCTGTGCAACGATATCGCGGAACCGGATTTTCTCATCCTCTTTCGATATCGCAAGATGTTCATGTTCGCGGCCCGTAACCGCTCCCAAAGCCTTCCACGCCCTGACCGCAACCTCGCCGTTGGTTTCGGGCGCGAGCATCAGGATAACCTCGGTCGCGTCAATATCACTGTCGATCCGCGCCAGACCTTTGCTCACCCCTTCCTCTGTCACAGCGCCGTTCAGCGCTTTCAGGTGCTCAACCTCCTCGCCGGTTTTCCACGCAATGCCTTTGCCGCCATTGCCGATATTATCCATCAACGGCCCCAATGACGTGAACTGCTTGTAAAGATTGGGATAGTCGCGCTTCACGACCGCAATTTGCGGCATGGTTTTGCCCGGGATCGGATCGACCTCGCCCTTGGTCCAGTCTTGCACATCCATCGGCTGGCCCATTTCGCCCGGCGTATCATGAAGGATTGGCGTCATGACCAGATCCTCTTCCTCGCCCAGCACTTCGGGCGCGACTTCGGAAAATTTCTTCGCGATCCCCTTGTAGATTTCCCAGTCCGATTTGGATTCCCATACCGGATCGACAGCCGCCGACAGCGGGTGGATGAAGGGGTGCATGTCCGACGTATTAAGATCGTTTTTCTCGTACCAGGTGGCGGTCGGCAGAACGATATCGGAATAGACACAGGTCGTGGACATCCGGAAATCCAGCGTAACGAGCAGGTCAAGCTTCCCGGTTGGCGCATCATCACGCCAGACCACTTCTTCCGGCTTGCTATGCCCCATCTCGCCAAGATCCTTGCCCTGAACGCCATGCTCGGTGCCCAGCAGATGTTTCAGGAAATATTCGTGGCCCTTGCCGGAGGAGCCCAGAATATTGGATCGCCAGACAAACATGTTACGCGGCCAGTTGGCCGGATCATCCGGATCATGGCAGGCTAGTTCCAGATCACCCGATTTTAGCGCATCGACGACATAATCCTTCGGATCTTTATTTGCCTTGCGCGCCGCTTTTGTAACCTCCAGCGGATTGGTTTTAATTTGCGGTGAAGATGGCAGCCAGCCCATCCGTTCGGCGCGGGCGTTAAAGTCGATCAGCGATCCGCTAAACGCACCATCCGGTGCCGTCGGCGACAAGAGTTCATCGACGCTCAACGTTTCATAGCGCCACTGGTCACTATGTGCGTAGAAATAGCTCGTCGAGTTCATCTGGCGCGGTGGGCGATTCCAGTCCAGTGCAAAAGCCAAAGGTAGCCAGCCGGTCTGCGGGCGAAGTTTTTCCTGCCCGACATAATGCGACCAGCCGCCGCCCGACTTGCCGACACAGCCGCACATGACGAGGAGATTGATAATCCCCCGATAAGTCATGTCCATATGATACCAGTGATTGACCCCGGCGCCGAGGATGACCATCGACCGGCCTTTGGTCTTTTCGGCATTAGTCGCAAATTCACGTGCGACGGTGATGATACTATCAGCCGGGACTCCGGTTATTTTTTCTGCCCAGGCGGGTGTATAAGGTTCATTCTCGTCATAGCTCTTGGCCAGATTTTCGCCGCCCAGTCCGCGGTCCAGCCCGTAATTTGCCATGAAAAGATCATAAACCGAAGCGACCAGAACAGCCCCCTTGGCCAGTTTCACCCGTTTTACGGGAACCCGGCGGATCAATCTGTCCGGATGGTCGGTCCCTTTGAAATAATCATGGTCGCGGTTGCCGAAATACGGAAAAGCGACATCCACGACTGTGTCATGGTCCTGTTCCAGAATGTTGGTCAGCTTGAGCTTGATGTCATTTCCGTTGGTATCTTTTTCTTCAAGATTCCATTTTCCCTTGCCCTCCCAGCGGGAGCCGATCGAGCCATTGGGAACAACAATTTTTTGGCTCAGCTCGTCAAAGGCTACGGTTTTCCAATCACTATTCTCCTTTTCACCCAATGCGTCCTCGAATTCGGAGGCACGGAGCATGCGTTCGGGAATGAAGTGGCCGTCTTTTTCCACCAGCCGGACCAGCATGGGCATATCGGAATATTTCCGGGCATAATCTTCAAAATATTCCGCTTGCCGGTCGAGATGATATTCGCGCAAAATGACATGGCCCATTGCCATCGCCAGCGCGGAATCCGTGCCCTGTTTGGGATGCAGCCACATGTCGGAGAATTTCGAGGCTTCGGAATAATCCGGCGACACAACAACCGATTTTGCACCCTTGTAGCGCGCTTCGGTATAGAAATGGGCGTCGGGTGTGCGCGTTTGCGGGACGTTGGAGCCCCACAGCATCAGGAACCCGGCATTATACCAGTCAGCGCTTTCCGGCACATCGGTTTGCTCGCCCCATGTCATCGGCGAAGCGGGCGGCAAATCGCAATACCAGTCATAAAACGACATGCAGGTACCGCCAAGCAAAGAGAGATAGCGCGAGCCCGCAGCATAGGACACCATCGACATAGCCGGGATGGGGGAGAAGCCGATCACCCGGTCCGGCCCATATTTTTTCGCCGTATAGGCGTTGGCGGCGGCGATAATTTCCGTCACTTCATCCCAATCGGCGCGGATAAAACCGCCATGGCCGCGGATTTTGGTATAGCTGTCGCGCTTTTGCTGGTTCTCGACGATGGAGGTCCATGCCGCGACCGGTTCCATTGTCTGTCTTGCCTCACGCCACAAACGAACCAGTCGTGATCTGATTAGCGGATATTTCACGCGGTTGGCGGAGTAGATATACCAGCTATAGCTTGCCCCGCGTGAACATCCGCGCGGCTCATGATTGGGCAGGTCGGGTCGGGTTCGCGGATAGTCCGTCTGCTGCGTTTCCCAGGTGACGATCCCGCCCTTTACATAGACTTTCCACGAACAACTGCCGGTGCAGTTCACGCCGTGGGTAGAGCGAACTATCTTGTCATGCTGCCACCGCTTGCGATAGCTGTCTTCCCATCTGCGGTCCTCGCTGGTGGTGACGCCGTGACCATTGGCATAAGGAGCCTTGGTCTTCTTGAAAAAATTCAGTCGGTCGAGAAGATGGCTCATTATTCAGGTCCTCCGTCAGGCAGTAGCGTGGACGGGCGCAGCATCTTTTACGCCCCTTTCGATATCGTGGAGCAGGCTTCCGCGCCGGGTATAATAAAACCAGGTCACGACAGCACAAATAACATAGAAGATCATAAATCCCCAAAGTGCGGCATTGGGAGCACCTGTCATGTCGATGGAACTGCCATAGGCTTTGGGAATGAAAAACGCTCCGTAAGCGGCAATTGCGGACGTGAAACCGATAATCGCTGCCGATTCTTTATCAGCATTGCGAAGCTGTTCATTGGCGGGCAGGCCGGGCATCAGGCGGGTCACTTCCTTACGCATGATGACAGGGATCATCTGGAAAGTTGACGCATTGCCGATGCCGGTGGCAAGAAACAGCAGCATGAACATCGCAAAGAAGCCCCAAAATGCGCCGGGCTGATCCTTTATGCCGAGGAAATAGAGTACGCCAAGAACCGCGATAACCATTAACAGGAAGGTCCAGAACGTGACTCTGCCGCCTCCCCATTTATCCGCAATCCAGCCGGTCGCCGCGCGCGATGCCGCACCGATAAGCGGCCCAAGAAAAACATATTTCAGCGAGTCTACCTCTGGAAAGGCGATTTTGGACAGCAGAGGGAAGCCTGCCGAATAGCCGATAAACGAGCCAAATGTTCCGGTATAAAGGAAACACATGATCCAGTTATGCTTGCGTTGGAAAATTACCGCTTGCTCGGCAAAGCTCGCCTTTGCCGACGCAATGTCGTTCATGCCCAACCAGGCTAAAACAGAACTCAGCAATATGAACGGCACCCAGATAAAGCCTGCATTCTGTAACCAAAGTTCCTCGCCGGTCTGCGCGATCTGGGGCCCCCCGCCCAGCACGCCAAACACTCCCACCGTGATAACCACCGGTATAAGAAACTGCATGACCGAAACGCCAAGATTGCCAAGCCCGGCATTCAGGCCAAGCGCATTGCCCTTTTGGCTTTTGGGGAAAAAGAAACTGATATTCGCCATAGACGAAGCGAAATTGCCGCCCCCCAGACCGCAAAGCAGCGACAGGACCAGAAAGATGAAATAAGGCGTGTCCGGATTTTGCACCGCATAGCCAATGCCGAATGCCGGAATAAGCAGCGACAGGGTCGTTAGCGTAGTCCACAATCGCCCGCCGAAAATGGGCACCATGAAGCTATAGAATATCCGCAGCGTCGCGCCCGATAGTCCCGGTAGTGCCGCCAGCCAGAAAAGCTGGTCGGTCGAATAGTTAAACCCGATTACCGGCAGTTTTGCGATCACAACCGACCATACCATCCACACCGCAAAAGCAAGCAACAGGCATGGGATCGAAATCCATAAGTTGCGCCGCGCAATTTTTGCTCCCTGCTCCGTCCAGAAAGTTTCATCCTCCGGATTCCAGACATTCAGCACATTGCCGCGCGTCTCGCGGTCAACCTCAGGCTTATGGACATGCTGCATTTCGGGAAATGCGGGCAGTTGAGAAAGCTCCTTGCCCGCCGCCTGCTGCTCCATTTGCCGCACAGCAACATGCATCCACGCGAACGCGACGCCAACCAGCGCAAAGAGCAAAATGAAGCAGCTCGTCCAGATGCCGGTGACATCCAGCATCGCGCCAAAAGCAATGGGCAGCACAAAGCCGCCCAGTCCGCCAATCATACCGACAAGTCCGCCAACCGAGCCGACATTATCGGGGTAATAAACCGGAATATGTTTATAAACCGCCGCCGAACCTAGCGACATGAAGAAGCCGAGAATGAAGGTCGTGACAACAAACGGCACCAGACCCATAGAGGTTGAAAATGCAATCGGCCCCTTGGTGCCGTAAATGACATAATCTGTTTGCGGATAGCTCAGCATGAAAAGGCAGACTAGCGCAACGCTAAATGTCACATACATGACCTTGCGCGCACCATATTGGTCCGCCAGACGCCCGCCATAGGCACGGAACAGGCTGGCCGGAATGGAAAAACCCGCCGCCAGCAATCCCGCCGTTTTCAAATCCACCCCGTAAACATCAATCAGATATTTGGGCAGCCACAGGACAAGGGCGACAAAGGCACCGAAAACAAAGAAATAATAGAGCGAAAACCGCCAGACTTGCTGATTTTTCAGAGGCTCCAACTGCTGCAATGTCGAACGCGGTTTCTCCCCGCTTTCGCGGCGGGCCTTTATACCGGGGTCATCCTCGGTCGCTAACCAGAATATGATCGCGGCCCCCGCCAATACAGCCGCCCAGACCTGCACCACCGTCGTCCAGCCATAAGCCACCAGCACCATCGGCGCGATGAGCGTGGTCAGCGCCGCACCGACATTCCCGGTGCCGAATATACCAAGCGCAGTACCTTGTTGATCTTGCGGATACCATTTGGAAACATAGGAAATACCAACCGCAAAATTGCCCCCGACCAGACCGATCCCCAGCGCGGCAATCATCATTACCGGATAGCTGGTCGCCCAGGACAACAGAAATGTCGCCGCCGCCGCAACGAGCATGATGACCGTAAAAACCAGCCGCCCGCCATATTGATCGGCCCAGATGCCAAGGAAAATTCGTGATAACGACCCGGTTAAAATCGGCGTACCGACAAGCAAGCCGAACTCAGCATCGGACAGCCCCAAATCCGCCTTAATCTGTATACCGATGATCGAAAATATCGTCCATATCGCAAAGCAGATGGCAAACCCAGCCGTGCTCATCCCCAGCGCTCTGTGCCGCTGACCGGAACGAACCCCGACCTGATCCTGCATACGTCATCCCCATGAATATGAGAGGCGAATCTGCTAGTAGATAACACAAAGTGCCAGAGTGCAACAGCCGCGACATTGATCGAGATCAATAGCGGGAAATATTATCGGATGGGGAGTGGCTGTTATAGCCGTTATACATGCACCATCAGTTGTAACATTGCACGGGACCTCTCAATTAGGTCTGCCAGGTCTATCTCGGTCCGGTTATTCGCAGTTCGATCATTTTGATCTATATCCTTTCGAAAAAGGCACTGTTCGGGACTGTTAACGGAAGCAGAGTTATGCTGACCATTAATGGTCACAGCAAGGGGGGCAATACTGGCTGTATGAGTATTGATAACTTCAAGTTAAGGGGCGGACGCAATCTAAAGAACATCTTTAATGAGATAATGGCGAACCCGCCACGTGTGAAATTCGGTTACTGCAAAAAGCTGGCGATCATCGATGTTGACCCGCAAATTGCTTATACTCAAGTTAGCCGGTTTAAACCAATCTATGACACCAATCCGCACCCAAGGGCGAATGACGGGGGCCTCATCGAATCAAGCGACACACCCAGCGGTTCTGGTGAGCCACAATGATAATAAATCGCCGTTCATTGCTGGGCTTGATCGCGGGTTTTCCGCTAGCAAAGTCGACCATCGCGACGGCAGTAATTCATGCACCCATTCGGCGTGTTATTGGTACCGAAGACGGACGTAAATTAGAAATTTCTAGTTGGCGTCCCGATGGAGAAGCCATCGCAACCATCCTTTTCTCGCACGGTTTCGCATCGGCACCGAGACATTATATGCCGATCATCTCTGCATGGGTTGCAGCTGGTTATGAAGTCCATGCTCCGTTGCACATGGACTCACGCGATCACTTAGGCCATGCGAAGTTGCAAGGCATGGATAGCTGGGCTGCGCGCATACAGGACATGCGCGCGCTTTCTGCCAATCACGGCGCGGATCACGCTGCGATTGGGCACAGCTTCGGCGGGCTGGGCGTGCTCACTATGGGTGGCGCATCGGCTTTACGCCCTGATGGTTTCGCAGGGTCGCTACGTGACAGCCGGACCAAGTGCGCATTTGCTTTCTCTCCTCCCGGCTCAACACCCCCGCTAATCGACAAAGCCGGATATGGTTCAATCACGGTACCTGCCTTTATACAGACAGGCACACGCGATGTCCTAACCGGTTCGGTTGACGAAACAGAGAGCTGGCAAGACCATCTGTCCGCTTTTGAAGCAGGTCCGGCACGAGGGGATCGCTACTGCCTCATACTCGCAGGCGTTGACCATTATTTCGGAGGCCTGATTTGTGACCCAAGCAAGACCGGTCCCGACCAATCGTCTGCCTTACACGTTGCAATCGATGCTTCGCTAAAATTTCTAGCGAGTTACGGGCCTTCCGGTTGCGGCAAGATACTTTCCTTCACTGCCGATTCAACAGCGGAGTTCTATCGCCGATGAAAGTTCTTTCTGAAGCAGATTATATCTGCGTTTTCAGATCAGCGGTACGCCTCAAAGGCTTTCAAGGTAAGCAATGATATCCTGCCGCTTAGTCTTATCGGGAATGCCGCCGAAAGACATACTGTTGCCTGGGAGAGCCCCGCGAGGATTGGCGATGAAGCTATCCAGGGATTTTCCTGTCCACTTCTTACCTGCAGCACCTGCCTTGGCCATCGCGGCAGAATAACGGAATTTATCCTGATCGCCCATTTTCGCACCGACGATTCCGGCCAGATTTGGCCCCACCTTATGCGGTGCACTAGCCTTTACAGAATGACACGCGGCACATTGCATGAAGAGCACCTTTCCGCGCTTGGCATTGCCCGAAGCATTGCCATTTGCTGCAGCCGGAATGGTTACACTAGCCATAGCGATGCCAACCAAAAAAAGAACGGGAATGGTAACTTTCATAGACAGTCTCCTATGCTGCGCCTTTGAAGCACTAAAGCCCTTTCAGTTGCCTTAATGCTTTGTTAGGCCTTAATAAATTTTAATAAATATCCACTATAAGGATAGATATGATTAGCTAACTGATCGAGATACGCAGCGCCGCATAACGAACCGGCTAGCCTAGTAGACCATGGCCGGCCCAGCACCGGATGGTGAGGAAAGCGGTTCGTCAGTAAACTCATAGCGCTCGAGCTGTGACGACAACCCCGAAAACTCCCAATCGAGCCGCACGAACACCGCATCTTCACCATGAACCCAAAGGTCTGCTGCAGGCCATTGCGGTTGCCAGCGCAGAGCATATCGCTCTGCGGCAAAGGTTCCTGCGGGAACCGTCACCTCTTCCATACCAACATAAGTGACGCCGATATCAATTGGGAGCGCCACAAGGCTTGTTTCCCCATTGATGTCATAAGAGCAGGTAACGCTCTCGATAATGTCTTCCCGCCCGGGTTCAGCTCTACCACGTGCTAGCGCGATCATTCCATCTCCAACCAGCGGGTGGAGTCCAAGATATCGCGCACGCGATGGCAGACGCTGCGATGTACGGCCAAGTACTGCGGTCAGAGCCTCGCATTCGACCTCATCCTCGGTGAAACGATACCACGCACTTCCTGTTTGGGTACCGTTCTGCACCACACGGACGTGACCCTCTACCGGTTTGTATTCGCCATCAAGCGTCCAGGAAGCATCACGTGTAAGTCCGCCCTCTCCCATCTCGCAATAAGAGCGGATCGTGCGGCCGGATTCGCGCGCATCTATTCCAAAATCCTCACAACCGGCGATACTGTCACCTTTGTGATAGAGAATACGGCCGGTATGGCGTCGCAAACTGAATTTTTTGTCGTTCATTGTCTCACTTCTCTCAAAGAGCTATCGTAACTGCCTTGGTTTCGAGGTACAAATCCATGCCTTCGCGTCCGAATTCACGGCCCCAACCCGATTGCTTGTAACCACCAAAGGGAATGTTCGCTCCTACTGCCCCATGACAGTTGACCGAAACATGGCCCGACCGGATACGTGAAACCATGCGGTGCGCGGTAGATAGGTTGCGGGTCCAAACGCTGCCGGACAGACCATAGGGAGTGTCGTTTGCTATATCTGCAATCTCGTCAAAATTGTCGCTGTCGAAAGGCTGTACCGCCATGACAGGGCCAAAAATTTCATCACGCACAATGCTCATTGACGGGTCAACATCGGCAAAAATCGTCGGGCGCACGAAATGGCCAGCGCCTTCCCACGCTTCACCACCGGTAATCAGACGCGCGCCACAGGCTATACCATCCGCGATATAGCCCATTACCCGCTCCTGCTGCTTCGCGGAAACCAGAGGGCCAAGAATCGTACCCGGTTCAAGGCCATGACCCATTTTCATCTCAGCGGTGAACGCAGCCAGCTCCTCCAGCAGCGGTTCATAAATGTCGCGATGAACAAAGATTCGTGTACCCGCCATGCAGTTCTGTCCCTGAAGAAAGAACGTCGCCATCGCCACCCCTGGCACCGTCTTGCTCATATCGGTATCAGGGAAAACAATAACTGGCGATTTTCCGCCCAGCTCCAACGAAACCTTTTTTAAGCTGTCCGAACATTCACGAGCGATTGTCTTGCCGACCTCGGTCGATCCGGTGAAGGATATTTTCGCGATATCAGGGTGAGAAACAAGTGCCGCGCCAGCCTCTGATCCGATACCATTGACGATATTGACTACACCTTTGGGGAAACGTGCTTCGTTGATAAGCCTACCCAGCATGACGGCTGATAAAGGCGTTTCTTCTGCTGGTTTCAGCACAACCGTACAGCCAGCAGCCAGAGCAGGTGCCAGTTTCAGGCAAGCCATCGACAACGGAACGTTCCATGGAACGATGAGACCGACAACACCAACAGGTTCGCGCAGGGTATAGGTCAACGCCTCACCCTCTGCCAAAACATGCGGGGGCGGCTCGGTTGTTGTTCCTTCGATTCTTTCAGCCCAGCCGGCATAATAATGGAACAAATGGACGCAATTGGCGACTATCTGTTCGGCCAGCATCATGGGCATGCCGTTATCCAACACTTCGATTTCAGCGAACAGTGTCGCATGAGCCTCGATCTCGCGGGCCAGTGCGCGCAGCAAGCGGGCTCGCTCGCTGTGGGAAAGGCGCGACCAGGGGCCGGAAAAAGCCGAGCGTGCTGCGGAAACTGCGTCAGCAATATCATCGGAATCGGCCAACGCAAAATCGGATAGCTTCTCTCCCGTCGCAGGGTCCGTGCTGACACCAACGCGCCCGGCCCGACCAGATATTTCACGCCCACCGATCAGGAGAGGAAATTCTGCTGCGAGAACATCCCGAGCCGCTTGGCTGATCTGGAAGCTCATACCGCTACCTTGGCAGAATCATAGGCGAAAAGACCCAGTGTTTCTTCATTGCGGATTTCCTTTTTGTTAAAGCTGTCCGCATCTTTGGACTGCAGGCGGTTCGCATTGTCATTCGATTCCTGTTGGATAAAGGTTGCGCGTTCAATTCGGGTCGCCTCATAGCGGGCGAGCGCCTCGGGCAGATCGTCCGATGCCTCAACCGCGCGGCCAAGTACGACCGCGTCCTCGATCGCACTGGATGCACCTTGCCCCATGAAGGGTGTCATTGCATGGGCTGCATCGCCCAGCAGGGTGATCCGTCCACCCTGACTCCACCCGCGCAGCGCAGTGCGTGCGTTAATCGCCCATTTGAACAGGCGCTCCTCGTCCAGCCGGTCTATCATTTGCTGAACCGGTTCACACCATCCAGCGAAGATCGAACGCAGCTCTTCACGGGTTGCAGGGATGGTCCAGCCATCCTCAGTCCAGTCACCCTCCCGCGCGAAAAAGACGAGGTTAAGCTGCGATCCACCCCGTAAAGGGTACCACACGACCAAACGGTCCGGGCCGATGATATTTCCCGGATTCGTTGCATAATCTGCCAACGCCTGATCGACCGGCACGATACCGCGAAAGGCAATGTGGCCAGTGAAATGCGCTTCAATCGGTTCGTATATGGACCGCACAGCAGAACGAACCCCATCTGCGCCGACGACCAGATCTGAATGGTGGCGCTGCCCATCTGCCAGTTCAACCCAGCCGGATTTGTCATCATATCCAGCAGACACAACTCGGCTCGCGGTGTTTGTCTTGCCGCCCAGTTCGCTTAAAGCATCGAGCAGAATAGCGTGCAGGTCTGCGCGATGAATGTAGAGATAAGGCGCGCCATATTTCTCTCGCATCCCGTCTCCGCGTTCGAGCGTTTTCAGCACACGGCCGTCCTGCCAATGACGAACCACCTGGCGATGGGGAGAGATTCCCTTTTCCTCAATCGCTGCATCCAGTCCCAATGCTTTATAGCCAAGCATGGCATTAGGGGCGAGCGTCACCCCCGCACCCACTTCGCCGAAATCCCGCGCTGATTCGAACACAGTGACGCGATTTCCGGCGCGCAACAGAGCTATGGCTGCCGTAAGCCCTCCAATGCCGCCGCCCGCGACAACAATGTCCAAATCTCGCATCAGTCTAGTTGGCCCTCGATGTGGGATTCGTGGTTGGCGAGATACCATTCGGCAATCTCCTCACGCGTGGCCCACCACACGCCGGGAAGCGTCTTGGCATGTTCGATGAACTCACGCAGCGCCCGCACCCGATGCGCACGTCCCGAAACGTGCGGGTGCAGCCCGATGTTCATGATCCGCCCGGTCTTTGCGCCTTCTTCATAGAGCACATCCAACTCCTCGATCAGCGCATCGCGAAACTGGTCGGTCGTGAAATTTTTACGGGTAATAAAAGTGAAATCGTTGATTTCGTTCGAATATGGTACCGAAACGATCGGCCCGTGCGGCGTACGCAACAGATAGGGCTGATCGTCGTTCATTATATCGCAATAGAAGGTACAGCCATATTCAGCGAGAATGTCAGCCGTTTGCAGCGTGCCACGCAGCGAAGAGCTGAGCCAACCCTTTGACTTTCGCCCTGTATATTTTTCGAACTGGTCGAGCGTACGAAGAACGATCTCTCGTTCTTTGTACGGATCGCCCGCAAAATTGGTGAGCAGCTCGCCCTGTTCCCAATTGTGGGTCAGCAATTCCCATCCGCGCTCTAGCACGGCATCAGTCATCGCCTTGCGCCTTTCGAAAGTGACGGCGTTGGTCGTGCAACTCGCTTTGGCCCCAAGCTCATCAAACAAATCGAATAACCGCCAGATACCCACCCGCTGACCATATTCACGCCAGCTAAAATTGGGGAAATCAGGTGTGTTTCCGGGCAGGATATCAGGAAGAATCGAAGGCCCTCCGGCATAATAGGGCTTGTCGGTGTCCTTGGTCAGATCCCAGGTTTCGAGGTTGAACGTCAGGATCAGCGCAACTCTCGCGCCATTCGGCCACTGAAGCGGTTTACGCTCTGGTAGCGGGACATAATCATATTCCATTGCAATTTAACTCCTGTAAAAAGCCGGGGGTCAGAGCATCGATGGAATTCAGAATTCGCTTAGAAGGCGACCAAAACCATCCATCTGATCGTTAATGCCCATCGAACGCAGCGCGTGCCAATATGTAGCGGTATTAATTGCGATGACCGGCTTTTCCAACCAGAATTCAGCTATTGCCGCCACTTCCGCAAAGGCTAGGTTCGTGCCGCATTGAATGACTGCATCGACGCCCTCGCTTACCGAAATAGCGGTGCGCTTCAGCTTTTGTTTGCCCTCATGTGCAATCATCATCGGCGAAGGTGATTTCAGTCCAACAATATGGACTACCTCATAACCCTGGTCTTCGAAAAAACGTTTCACATTGGCATCGCCAACCTCAGCATAGGGCGTAAGAATGCCCAGCTTTTTAATGGCCCCGGTTTCGCTTTCGTAAGCCTGTATCGCTGCGTCAACCGCGGTCGACCCCATGATGACAGGAACACCGCCAGTTCGTTCAACCATGCGCGCATGTAGCTTCGCCGCGCCATCTGCACCATCCCAGAAAGTCTCAGCCGACATACCCATAATAACGCAGCCCGGGTCCATCGACATCGCAATATCAACGGTTTCTTCCGTTGCCGCACGAATATTATTCAGCATGACCATGAAACTGTCGTCGTCGACCACTTTTGTATCGGGTATCGCAATACGGGCAAAATGATTAGTCACGCCGCGCGGACGCATATCATCATATTCCGGCTGAACACTGGTGTTCGTAGAGGGTGCAACAACTGCGAATTTCATACGGTGGCCCAGAGAGTCAGTCATCGATTTTTCCTTGTCAAATCTCGTGATGCCAAACACCTTTCGATCGGATTGGACATCGTTGAAAGATACCTTCTTCTCGCTGCTGGATTGGTCAAAGGACAGGTAATCACGATGATCTATTCGCCAGATGGATACGCTATGGGCAATACTGGTCATTGCGCGAAGACTCACCACTGAATGGCGCAGTAATGGAGCAACCTTCCAGATGGTTATGGGCTGCTTCCGGCAGACCAGGAAGTCGCCGGATAGAGCTCTGCAACTAGGCTTTCGTCAAACCCAAAAGACCCGGCCCAACCCGCATGTCGGGGTCGAGTGCGGTCTTGATCGAACCTACCAAATCCCGGGCGGGCTGCTCCAATCGGTCGGCATAAGGATAAGCCCTGCCCAGCTGGAAATGGATTGCCCCAAAATCGTCGTAGAGCGTGATCAGGCCAGATTTCAGTTGTTCGACATATTCGCGTGCTTCAAGATTTTTGGCAAATTTTGGCAACTGGCCAAGATATTCTTCGGGTACGTTTGCAGTATGGTAGGCCGTCTGTTCATCCGGCCAGTAAAGAGCAATTTCATAGAGAAATCCACTCGATCCCACGGTCGAGAACATGCCGCCACTCCACACGCCAAGCCGCTTCATTTCCGTCTCACGTTCGGCATAGAATGATTCCAGAGCCTCGTGAAACGGCGACGCCTGATGATGCGGTAAAATGCCATGTAGCGGCACCCAGCGTTCACCTTGTGGACCAAGCACGTTGTAGAATGGAGCAAACGGCATCGACCGCACGACCGCTGGCACTGTTGCCGTAATTTCACGGCCTAGACCCTGAACCAGTTCGCGCAATCTGTGCAACTTGGATTTACACTCACCATCGTCGAATCCTTCAACGATATAGTGTGTCATAAATGCGGAATTTTTAATCTGGCCCCTTGCCAGGAGCCCCGCCGCCGCGACCTGCTTCGCTCCAGCCAACAGCGAAGGGGAACTGCGCAGCACCGACAGCGCCATTTTCAGCGCTCCACCTGCACGGTCCTGCCGGGCGATCTGGCCTTGCGACAGCGCAGCATCGAGTGCGAAGTGCGATTCCTCGATCCGCTCGATCGCGATACGCCGCATCGATTCGTGCATTGAGGCAAAATCGGGAAAGGAAAAAGATACGACCTTATGCGCTTTTCGCGCTGCGATGAGCGGGAGAACAATCCGCGCCTTCACGCCCAAGGCACCGCCGTCACCGGTAAAAAGTCCAGTCAAATCAGGGCCGCAAAAACGTGCAAAGCCTGTTTCGCCGAATGCGCCGGACCCGGTCCGCAACATCGTGCCATCAGCTTGAATGATATCGAAACTCAGCGCAGATTCAGCGGAGATGCCATAGCCACCCGATCCATGGCTAATCGAATTTTGCGACATAGAGGCCCCGACCGTTGCCTTAAGACCCGAAAACGGCCCACGAAACGGGGTCCGCAAGCCATGCTGCTCCAGTGCATCGGCCAAAGCGGCCCAGGTCACACCCGCCTCAACAACGACGTAACCACCCTTCACGTTGATATCGACGATCTGGTTAAGCCGACTGGTATCAATCACGACATCCAAAGGGTCGATCGTGTTGTAACCATCTGTATAGGACGCACCGCCACCACGTATTGTAAACGAGATGCTTTCACGGGCACAAAGAGCCACGACCTGTTGTAATTTATCAACCGTTGGCGGACGCAAGACCGCGCGTGGCATTTCCTTGGCCCGATAAACATCGGTAGCATAGGGCGCGACGGCATCTTCTCCGTGAAACAGATTCTCTTCGCCAACAATGGCTACGAAATCATCAGTCAACGACTTCATGTCAGCCTTCCGCTATCGAATCGATGGTCGAAAGATAATTATCGCGCGTCTCGCTAGCAGCGGCCTCGGCCGCTTCCTTACGCATCAGATAGAACAGACGGTCTAACATCTGCTGACGCCGTGCCTCACGCATTTCAAGCGCTTCGTCATCAAATTCAAGCTCAGCAATCTCTGACGCTATATCAATCCCGTGCGCCTTCATTACTCGGTGCGTGGAATCCAGTTCGTCCGCGAGGACCGAGACTTCTCCGGCCAGTACCATGATCATCGACATCATCTGGTCAAGCGCCTGGTCTTCGTAAAATGAAGGGCGCTTCCCTTTGGCTTCGCGTTTCATAGTCATTTACTGCTAATCCCGTTTCTATGCATCGGCTTTACGAGCGATCAAGACTTCCCAGCCTCCGCCCGGCGCAAATTCACCGGCAGTGAATTCACGTTCTGCAATGCTCGATGCGCTTTCGTTGTTATATCCATCCTGTGCGGCCGCAGCATATTCCATCACCGCCATCGGTGCGGTATCGAAGCGTATGGTATCGGCGGGGAAACCCGCATCCTGAGCGAGTTTCAGCTGATCCAGCTCACGCATGGCGCCCCAGAACGGTTCGTTATTATAATATGTTTCATTATCGAGGATGAACTGCGTA
>NZ_DATCTC010000002.1:0-16268 GCF_036568145.1 Parasphingorhabdus sp.
TATAATGAACGCGAAAATGTCGCTGCGGAAACGGATCAGGACAAAACCGATGGATGAAATGGAGCAGGAGCCGATGCTTATACTCGCCTCCAAAAGCAAAGCCCGCCGGGCGATGCTGGAAGCGGCCGGTGTCGTGGTGGACTGCCTTTCCCCCAATGTCGATGAAGACGCATTGAAGGCCGGGCTTCGGGCAGAGGGCGTGACCGCACGCAATCTGGCTGATGCCCTGGCTGAAGCCAAAGCTGTGCGATTGTCGCGGCGCCTTGGACCGGCGTTTGTCCTTGGCGCAGATCAGCTATTGGCGCTGGAAGACGGCTCGATGCTCGACAAGCCGGAAGACCGCGAGGATGCAAAAGCCCATTTGCGCCTGTTGTCCGGCAAAAAGCATAAATTGTTCAGCGCCGCCGTTATTGCGGTTCAGGGTTCCCCCGTATGGCGGCATATTGATATTGCGACTTTGACCGTGCGTCCTTTAAGCGATGCGTTTATCGACCAATATGTTGATGCGGAGTGGGACAATATCCGCCATTGTGTCGGATGCTATGAAATCGAAGGCCGCGGGGCACAGCTTTTTTCGGATATTAAAGGGAGTCAGTTTACGATCATGGGTTTACCGTTATTGCATTTGCTTGATTATTTGCGTGTCCGGGGCGTTATGCCATCATGACCGGCCTTCCTTATGCAGAGGTTATCGGCGATCCGATTGCCCATAGCAAATCCCCCCTGATCCATAAATTCTGGCTCGATAAGCTGGGAATAGAAGCCGACTACCGGTTGTTCCACGTGAAACCTGACGAACTGGCTGATTATATCAGCGCCCGCCGCGATGATCCGGACTGGCAGGGGTGCAATGTCACGATCCCCCATAAGCTGGCGGTGATGGACCATGTTTCCGATCCCGGCGGGGTGCGTGACACCATTGGCGCGATGAACACCATTGCCCGCGACGAAAGCGGGGAATTATTTGGCACGAATACCGATGCGGGCGGCTTTTTTGCGCCGATTGCCGATGTTCCGCTAAAGGGGCAGGACGTTATTGTCATCGGTGCCGGCGGCGCGGCTCAGGCCGTTTTATTTGCCCTGTCCCGCATAGATGTTGCTTCTGTCACGATGGTCAACCGTAACGCGTTAAAGGCGTCTGCATTGCTGGCGCGCTTCGGGTTAAAGGGGCAGGCTTTGGAACATGGTGCCGCGCTTCCGCCAGCGCGGCTGCTCGTCAATGCCAGCGCATTGGGGATGAAGGGTCAGGATGAGCTGGTCATTGATCTTGGCACCCTGCCCGATGATGCCATCGTCTATGATCTTGTTTATGCGCCGATCAAAACAGAATTGCTGAAAGCGGCAAAAGCGCGGGGTCTGGAAACGATTGACGGCCTGTCGATGCTTATTGGACAGGCGGCTGTCGCGTTCGAGATTTTCTTTGGCCAGTCCCCGCCGGTGGAACATGACGAAGAATTGAGAAAGTTGCTACTCAAATGACGGCGCGCAAGACAGGTCCCATGATTATCGGTCTTACCGGCTCTATCGGCATGGGTAAGTCCACCGTGGCGCAGATGTTTGCCGACGAAGGCGTGCCCGTTTTTGATGCCGATGCCGCGGTACATATTCTGCAAGGCCCTGGCGGCGCTTTGGTCAAGGAAATTGAAGCCCTGTTTCCCGGCACGACAGATGAAAATGGGGTGGACCGCCAGAAACTTGGCCCCGCCGTGCTGGGCAACCCGGATGCGCTGAAAAAGCTGGAGGCGCTGATTCATCCGGCAGTGGGTGCCATGCGCAGCGAATTTCTGGAGCAGCATAGCTCCGCGCCGATGATTCTGTTTGATATTCCGCTACTGTTTGAAAAGACCGGTGCGGGCGGCGTCGATCATGTCGTTGTTGTGTCAGCCGGTGAAGAGGAACAGCGGACCCGCGTTTTGCAGCGTCCGGGAATGACCGGTGGCAAGTTTGAGAATATTAAGTCCTTGCAAATGCCGGATCATGAGAAGCGCAAACGGGCCGACTTTGTCATCGACACATCACAGCCTTTGGAAGAAACTCGCAAGCAGGTAAAAAATACTATCGAAAAACTGAAAGCATCTCTTGCCTAACTGGGAATTGAGGCCAATATTAAGCTTATGCGAGAAATAATTTTCGATACTGAAACCACTGGCTTTGACCCCCAGAGCGGCGACCGGATGGTGGAAATTGGCTGTATTGAAATGGTCGACCGGCTGGAAACTGGCAACAGCTTCCATTGCTATTATAATCCCCAGCGCCCGATGCCCAAACAAGCCGAAGAAGTGCACGGGCTTTCCGATATTTTCCTGTCCGACAAAATGCTGTTTGCCGATGGCGTGGATGAGCTTCTGGAATTTCTGGGCGACGCTAATCTGGTTGCCCATAATGCCCAGTTTGACTTTAATTTCCTTAATGCGGAGCTTGTCCTGTGCGGCAGGAAACCGATTTCGCAATTTCGCATGATCGACACTCTGGCCATTGCCAAGGTGAAGCACCCCGGCGCGAAGCTGACGCTTGATGCCTTGTGCAGCCGCTATGGCATTGACCGTAGCCACCGTATCAAACATGGCGCCCTGCTCGACGCTGAATTGCTGACCCAGCTATATATAGAACTTACAGGGGGCCGCCAGATCGGCCTTGGGCTGTCGGCTGATAATGATGCCGGCGCCGCGGCACTGCCGCTTTCGGGAAAAACGGCTGCACTGCGCCGAAAATTCATTGAACCACGCGCACATAGTGCAAGTGAGGAGGAGCTTGCGCGCCACGCTGCTTTCATGGACGGGATAAAAGACCCGCTATGGGCCAAACTAACTGGCTGATTATCCCTTTTTTTAAATTTTGCCTCATAATAATGGAGAATGACTATGGAAATTCGTGTTTCGGGACATCAGGTAGACACCGGCGATGCGCTACAAAGTCATGTTGATGATCGAATGAACGCAATAGCCGATAAATATTTCCCAAAGGCAATTTCGGCCCATGCAACCTTCAGCAAAGCGCCGCACGGTCATTTCCAGTGTGATATTGTCTCGCACATCATGCAGGGTCTCATGCTAAAGGCGGAAGCCAGGGCCGAAGACGCGCATATGGCATTCGACCAGGCATCGGAGAAGGTTGAAAAGCAGTTGCGACGTTATATGCGCCGGTTGAATGACTATTCCCTTCGTGCGCAATTTGTCGCAAAACAGGAAGAAGCCGCATATCGCGTGTTCGATAGTGGTGATGACGAGACCGAAGCCGCATCAGATGACGCGGCACCGCCCATTATCGCGGAAACCAGCACGGATATTCCCGAAGCCAGCGTTTCCGATGCTGTGATGATGATGGATTTGCGTAATACGGGGGCATTATTGTTCAAAAATGCCGGAACTGGATCACATAATATGGTCTATCGCCGTTCGGATGGCACAATTGGTTGGGTTGAGCCGCATAAATAGGATAGTTGAACCGCAATATGGCCAATGTTTTCGCAATAACATTCCGGCCAGATTGCGGGTTCCGGTGAAAATAGTTGGAGATGAACCGCGTGTCCGTTACATGCGGTTCACTCGTCGAGGGGGCGGCGTATAAGTTAGGTCGAGGATTCAATGGAATATTTATCAGTAAGAATCGATCCTGCCGCAGTGATGGCGAGCGGGATGGCTCTTTCCAAGAAACAGGTTTTTGAGACGCTGGCGGAGAAAGCCGCAGAATGTTATCCGCTTGATGCGGAGGAAGTTCTGGAAGCTCTTCATGAACGTGAATCTCTCGGCTCGACCGGCTTTGGCGGTGCGGTTGCTATTCCCCATGCCAGACTCAATGGTCTGGATAGATCGGTCGGCCTGTTCATCCGGTTGGCAGAGCCTATTGGCTTTGATGCCCATGACGGGCAGGATGTTGACCTGGTTTTCGGCCTGTTGTCTCCGCAGCATGGCAGTGCGGATCACCTGAAAGCCTTGGCTGAAATTTCGCGCTATCTGCGGGATGAGTCGACACTCACAAAATTACGCGGCGCAGCGTCCGAAGATGCGTTATACGCTTTGTTGACCGGCCATAAAGACCAGCAAGCTGCTTGATAATGGGAGCTGATAAAGAATCGGGCCAGACGGTGGAGGACGGTTCCCACGAACATTTTCGTGCGCTGGAGCGGCTTTATAGACAGGCACCGATCAATAAGCTGTTCGATTCCGACATCGAAATTACCGAGCGTGGCTTTGCCCGCATCACATTTTCTGTCGATGAGCGGCATTATCACGCCGCTGGCGCTGTTCATGGCACCGCCTATTTCAAAATGCTCGATGATGCGGCCTTTTATGCCTGCAATAGTCTGGTTTCCGACCGGTTCCTGTTGACCACGGCTTTCAACCTGCTGTTCACCCGGCCCCTGAAATCCAGCACTGTTACAGCAGAAGGCCGCTGGGTGAGCGGTAAAAGGCGGGTCTTTGTCGCCGATGCCCGGCTGATAGACGAGGACGGGGAAGAAATAGCCCGCGGCACCGGCACCTTCATGCGCTCCCACATCCCGCTGGCGTCCCTGCCCGGCTATAAGCAGGATTAAGGGCCGCAGCATGATAGAGCCCCGCTTGTCTGCCGAGATGGTGGTGAGTTCCCTGCTACGCAAAACGAATCAAAATGGCGGCTTTGGCGCGGTGCTTAAAAAGGGCGACCGGATATCCGGCTCAATCCTGATAATATGCCTGGAAAAAGGTAAAGATCCGCGGCTTTTGGAGAAAATGCCCAGCCTTGCTGGCCCCTCAACATGGCAGGTCATTTGGCCTCAACCTATTGATAAACAACAGAATTTAGACGTATATCTGAAGCGGCGGAGCAGTTTTGATCCCGATTTATGGTTAATTGAACTGGATATCCCGGATGCAGAACAACTCGTCGCTGAAATGACTGCCATTGATTGACTTAAAAACGCTGCGGCCTATTTCGCATGCAACTTCAAGGCGAAGGTTGGTCCCAGGGATTGTCAGCGATGACGGGATTAAACATGCAGCCGGGGGGAACAGGGATAAGCTGTTGGTTGGTTTTTAAGCTTATTACGCTGGTTTTTATAGACCCGCACTGGACTCACCGCATTTAATAACGGGTTTATGAGTAAAATTTTCAAGTCTGCCAGCGCCTTATCGCTTGCAATTTTTACGGTCGCGGCTTTTTCGATGACCGACGTATCATTCGCTTTTGAAGCCAATGATGAAATGCCAGAGGTCGAGATTCTAGTGGATCCGTACCTGGTGGAATCCTCAAACGACCTGGATCAGGTTGTTTTTGCGGAATCAAAAGAAGTTGTTTCCGAAATCCCCAAAGATGTTGTTGCAGAAGATCGTGCAGCCAATGAAGCCCAGCTTTCTGGCGGTTCTTATTTTGCCGATGACGATGCCAGCTCGCTGCGCCAGCTTGTCGAGCAGCAATCCGTCAGCGACACTCTAAGCGAAGATATGGAATGTCTCGCCGGAACAGTCTATTTTGAATCAAAAGGCGAAACACTGGCCGGCCAGCTTGCGGTTGCACGTGTTGTTCTGGCCCGGGCCGAATCTTCACGTTTCCCCAACAGCATTTGCGGTGTTGTCTATCAGCCCAAGCAATTCTCTTTTGTGCGTGGCGGCAAAATGCCGCGTATCAACAAATCCCACAGCCACTGGCATAATGCTGTTGCGATAGCGAAAATCGCCATGAATGATGGCTGGGAAAGCCCGGTTGAAGGCGCTCTATTTTTCCACGCCCGTTATGTATCGCCAGGTTGGCGCTTGCAACGGATGGCGATGGTGGATAATCATATTTTCTATCGCTGATTATCGTCGATAAACGGATAATTCCAATAAGACTCCCGATTGGGGGTCTTTATTTTGTTCTTCATATGTTCTATTGAAATGCTATGAATATAGATGTTGATGATTCGCCTGTTTCCGCTGTTCCCCAGGCTCGCGGCCTAGATCAGGCTGCTGACAATCCGTCTCCGTTAACAGGGGCAGCCGCGGTTGCACGCGGGGTAGCGCGGCTTTTTTCCCGGCATGATATCATGGTTATGCCGGAAATGGGTTTGCCCAATAAAAGGCGCGCGGACCTGATGGGCGTGGATGCCAAGGGACAGATTATCATCGTGGAGATCAAGGTCGCGCGCGGTGACTTGCTGGGCGATGGCAAATGGCCCGAATATCTGGATTATTGCGACCGCTTTTACTGGGCATTGCCGGGCGGCTTTGACCATTCCCCGCTCGACTGGCCGGAGTTTATGCCAGAGAGGACCGGATTGATCCTTGCCGACGCTTATGATGCAGAGATAGTGCGCCCTGCCGCCACCCATGCGCTGGCCCCCTCCCGCCGCAAGAAAGAGACTATGCGCCTGGCACGGCGCTCCATGCAGCGATTGTCAGAGGTTAATGGCTGGATAGACCCGGTGGGACGGGATTTTTTCTAGAGCGTAAAAGCGCTATTTAAAGCTGTCCTACAGGATGCGGCCTATGATAGCCCGTCATCAGGCTCTTTCTTATCCTGAATAACCCACCCGCTTGTCATCCGGTCATGTCCATTGACCGAGATATCCAACACCATGTCATTGCAGAGCGTTTCTGTTGGAAATGGCGGAAAAAATCGGTTCCTTGGTGTGAAGTTAGTGAAGTTAGTGAAGTTTGAAATTGAACCCGGACAGAAAAAGCCTCCCCGCCCCCTAACCTTCAGGGCCAAAAAAACGGCCTGCCGCCTCGGGCTTTTGCTCTTTATCCGCCTTTTCAATATCCGCCAATATAGCCGAAGCGCGGCGGTCACGCGCCGCATAGTCGCGGGCGGACAGACCGGCCAGAGTATCGGTGCGATCCGGATCAGCGCCATGTTTCAGCAATAGCCGGACCATTTCGGTATCGCGCAACTGGACGGCGCGGATCAGGGGTGTTTCACCCCGGTTATTCGGCTCATTCACATTGGCATTTTTATCGAGCAGCACCCTCGCCCCTTCAACAAAGCGCAAGCTTGTCGCCAGCATCAGCGGTGTTGTACCGCTTTTATCCTTAACATTGGGATTGGCATCCTTTTGCAAAAGAAACGCGGTCCAGGTGGAATCGCGGCGCGCTACAACGATATGAAGGGCAGTTTCCCCCGTCGAAATATCCCTGGTATTGACGATGGTCGAACCCGGTTCATTCAGGAAATTTGTCGCTTCTTCGCCATCACGTTCCTTCACGGCTTTCAGGAAGTTATAACTGTCGGAAAATTGTGCGCTGGCGGTGCCGGGGATAGCGAGTGAAAAGGCGGTCAGCATCACTATCAGGAAACGCTTGATGCCAGTGACCTGACCCATTTTTGAAAACCCAGCTTTGCCCCAATGCATGTATATGCCGCCTTATAATAATAAATGTAGATAATAGAAGACTGTGGTGCCCGTTACCATCACAAGCCGTCAAATATCTGTTGAAAATTCGTGCATAGCAGACCATGGCTGGCCGCATGATGAACAAATTTCTGTCCGTTTTCTCCGCTGCGCTTTTACTCCCGCTTCTCGCCGCCTGCAACCCGGCATCTTCCGATCAGGTATCGGGAGACAGCACGCAGGGTGAAGCGCCCCTTGCCGGAGCCAATATTGGTGGCGGCTTTACCCTCACCAATCAGGATGGCGGAAAAACATCTGATACGGACTTTGCCGGGCAATACCGGATTATCTATTTCGGTTACAGCTATTGCCCCGATGTCTGTCCGGTTGATCTGCAACGGTTGATGCAAGGATTGGCGCTGGCCGAGAAAAATGATCCGTCGCTGACTAAGAAAATCCAGCCGATCTTCATTACCATCGACCCCGAACGCGATCGTCCGGAGCAGTTGAAACAATATGTTTCCGCCTTTCACCCGCGGCTCATCGGTTTGACCGGCAGCACGGACGAGATTGCCGAGGTCGCTAAAAAATATCTGATCATCTATAACAAACGCGAGACCGAGGGCAGCAGCGAATATCTTATGGACCATAGCCGTCAGGGATATTTCTTTGGACCGCAGGGCGAACCGGTTGCGCTGCTTCCGTTTGACGGCACGCCCCAGGAAATTGCCGACGAAATCAAGCGATGGATGCAATAGATTCAAAGCAGCCCTTTTGGGAAGCGCCGCTCGACACGCTCGACCGCGGACAGTGGGAGGCGCTTTGCGACGGGTGCGGCAAATGCTGTTTGCTGAAAGCGGAAGACGAGGATGATGGCGAGGTCTATATGACCAATATCGCCTGCAAATTGCTCGACACGCACAGCGCGCAGTGCAGCGACTACCGGCGGCGGCGCTATTATGTTCCCGATTGCGTTCGCCTGACCCGCACAAAGCTGGATCAGTTTACATGGCTTCCGGAAAGCTGTGCTTACCGTTTGCGGGCAGAGGGCCTGCCCTTGCCGGAATGGCATTATCTAATTTCCGGCGACCGGGAAACTATTCACCAGACCGGAAACTCTATCCGCGGCAAGGTGATAACGGAGGTGGAAGCTGGGCCGCTTGAACAGCATATTCTCGACTACCCGCTCTAAGGCACGTCCCAAACGGGATGAGAATGAGGCGCTGGAGATCGAGCTATCCGGCTGCATATATCCGCTGCGGGTCCGTAAAGTGAAGCACGCGCGCTCCATTGCCGTATCGGCGGATACCGTGAAGGGTGAAGTCCGGATCACAATGCCGCCTTATGCCAGCACGGCACAGGCGCTGCGTTTTGCCCGTTCCAAATCCGATTGGCTGGCACAGCATTTTGCCAAGGCATTGCCGCCACTGCCGATCGTCAATGGTGCTGAAATTGCATTTGCGGGTGAGACTCATGTCATCCGCTGGTCCCCGGATTATCGCCGGACACCCATGAAACGGGATGATGAAATCCACGTTGGTGGCCCCGAAGAGCGGATTGAAAGCCGTGTCATCGGCTGGATGAAAGAACAGGCCCGCACCATTTATGAGGACGATCTGGCGGATTATTGCGCGCGTGCGGAGGTGGATTTGCCCATATTGTCAATCGGCGATGCCCGCCGCCGCTGGGGAAGCTGTTCGGGTCGCCGCGCGATCAGGTTGAGCTGGCGGCTCGTCATGGCGCCGCCCTCTGTGCGGCGTTCGGTGGTCGCGCATGAGGTGGCTCATTTGCGGCACATGAATCATGGCCCCGATTTTTACGCGCTGCTCGACCGGATATTCGAAGGCAGGCGCAAAGAGGCGGACCGCTGGCTGAAACAGCACGGCGCTGCGCTACATCTTATCGGAGCGCCCAAAAGATAGAGGCGCTATTGCCCGCCGGGCGCAGGAGCCGGCTTGGGTGTTTTCGGCAGAATGGAAACTGGCGCCGGGGACTGATCGGCCGGACGGTCTGGCGGCGGCGCGGCTGGCGCTGTTTCTTCAGGCTCCGACCGGCCCAGAACGGAATCTATCCACTCTTGGTCCATTGCCGGTGGATCGCCGGGGGCTTGCCCGCCTTCCATGTCATATTCCAAGCCCTGCCCCGTTTCGATGGGCATGCCGTTTTCATCGACATATATGCCGTCTTCCGGTGCGCCAAACAAATCTTCCTCATCCGGCTCCAGTTGCCATTCGGGCAAGACCAGTTCGGTATCGAATTGTTCAACCTTCCGGTTGGCGACCGCGACTTTCATGAACGAGGCAAAGGCCGCTGCCGGTGCTCGCCCACCTTGCAGGCCGCCGACCGCCTTGGCGTCGTCGCGCCCCATCCAGACGCCGGTAGTCAGACCGCTTGAAAAGCCCAGAAACCAACCGTCCTTATTGCTGCTGGTCGTGCCGGTCTTGCCCGCAACCGGACGGCCTATCTGTGCGGCTTTGCCGGTCCCGGTATTGACGGCGGTTTGGAGCAGGTCGGTAATTCCCGCGGCCACCCATGGATCAACCAGTACGCGGCTGCCGTCAAACTTGCTCTGGTAAAGCAACCGGCCATTCATGGTGTTGACCTTGTTAATCGCGAAAGGCGTGATCGCAACGCCCTTCGCGTTGATAGAGGCAAAGGCCCGAGTCATGTCGATCAGGTGGACATCCGACGTTCCCAGAACCATGGACGGGTTGGTATCAACCGGCGTCGTAATCCCGAAACGGCGGGCCATATTGGCCACGGTCGAAGTCCCGACATCGTTACCGATGGCCGCCGCGACGGTATTTTTGGAATAAGCGAAGGCGGTCCGCAGGGTAATGTCCCCGGCATAGCGCCCGCCGCTGTTACGCGGTGACCAGTTGCCGATCTTGATCGGTTCGTCCGTTACCATGTCGTTCGGCGTATAACCGGCTTCCAAAGCGGCCATATAGACAAAGATTTTCCACGCGGATCCCGGCTGGCGCACGGCCTGGGTCGCACGGTTATAATTGGACGTTACATAGTCGGTGCCGCCAACCATCGCGCGGATGGCTCCATCACGGTCAATGGCAACCAGTGCGCCTTGAGCGCCCGATGGTACATTGGCCTGGATGGCGCGGGTTGCCGCCCGCTGCATATCGAGGTCGAGCGTGGTCCACACCTCAATCGGCTCCACCGTTTCATCAATCAGCAAATCAAGCTGAGGCAGCGCCCAATCGGTGAAATAGCGCACGCTGTTCTGGCGCGGTTCCGGAGCCAGTTCGACAGATGTGGGTTTGGCCTGTGCAGCCTGCGATGCGGTAATCGCTCCGGCATCCTGCATCACGGTGAGCACAACCGCCGCGCGGTCAACAGCGGCCTGCGCATCTGCGGTCGGTGAATAGCGGGACGGAGCCTTTACCAGACCGGCGATAATCGCGGCTTCTGCAAGGTCCAGTTCGGCGGCGCTATGCGCAAAAAACCGGCGGGAGGCGGCATCAATGCCATAGGCCCCGCCGCCAAAATAAACCTTGTTAAGGTAAAGCTCCAGAATCTGGCCTTTGGAAAATTTGCTCTCCATCGCCAACGCAATGAGCATTTCGCGCCCCTTGCGTCCAAATGTGCGAGTGTTGCTGAGGAAGATATTGCGGGCGAGCTGCTGGGTGATGGTCGATCCGCCCTGTGCCCAGTAACCACGGTCCATCCGGACTTTAAGCGAGCGCGCTATGCCTATCGGGTCAACGCCCAAATGGCTTTCAAAGCGCCGGTCCTCCACCGCTACCATGGCGTCAATCATGACTTGGGGGATATCCTGGTAATCCAGCCACTGGCCATAGCTTGGGCCCATGGAAATAAGTTCCCGCCCGTTAACATCGAGCACCCGGATCATCTGTCCGTTGGGGGAGGATTTCAGGTCTTCATAGCCCGGAAGCGATGACCGGACGACAAACACCGCCACGACAAGCGCGATCAAGCCGAGCAGGCCAACGACCAATCCGGTATTCAAAATCCGGAAGAACCATTTACGAACCGGTCCGGATTGTTTGCTGCGTTTTTTGCCCCGCGCCATATTGTCCTATTCACTATACGCTTACTTGAGCGTGCTTGTAAGCTGTTAGCGGCTTACCACAGGCTGAACAATGCAGAACAGCGGTTTCAATCCTCTTTCGGTTCGAAGTCGAGCGCCGCGCTGTTCATGCAATAGCGCAGGCCATTTTCCGCCGGACCATCGGGGAAAACATGGCCCAAATGTCCGTCACAGGTGGAACAGCGTACTTCGATGCGGCGCATGCCGTGGCTCAGATCCTCGATCTCGGTCACGGCTTCTTGCTCTGCCGGTTCGGTGAAGCTCGGCCAGCCGCAGCCGCTGTCGAATTTCTTCTCGGCATCGAACAATTTGGTGCCGCATCCGGCGCAAAAAAACTCGCCGTCACGTTTTTCGGCGTTGAGCTTGCCGGTAAAGGCGCGTTCGGTGCCTGCCTCGCGCAGGACATGATATTGTTCGGGGGTGAGTTTGTCGCGCCATTCGGCAGCGCTTAGGGTAATTTTTTCCATCTCTCTAAAATGGGCGCGGGGAAGGCGCTCGTCAAGCAGTCTCGCTTAAAGTTCACAAAGTTCACACCAAGGACCCTTGGTTTTCCGCCAGATCCTTGAATCGGCCTTGGTCATGCGAAACAGGGAGATGGAGTTAATAAAAGGGCGACCCGTTGCAGGGCCGCCCTCGGATTCTCAATTTTGAAGAAAGATTAGAAACGGAAAGCAACGCCCGCTTTGATCTGGTTGTTCTTCAATGTATCGTCATAATCCGCATAGTTATATTCCAGACGGAGTGACGTGTTGGCACCTACGCGGGTTTCGATGCCGCCGCCCAGGACGAGCGCATCTTCATCATCAGAAGCGGTCAGGCCATTGAAATTAGCTTTGAACTCGGTGTTCACCCAGCCAGCTTTGGCATAAAGCGCCGTGCTGTTGTTCAGCATGGCACCAAGACGAGCGGTTGCACCGTAGCTTTCTTTTGCCTTCAAAGACAGCGTATCTGCTGTATCATCATAGGAAACCTTAGCACCGCTCAGCGAAGCATTGACTTCGACGCCAGCGAACAGAGTGTCTCCAAGAGGCATGTCATAACCGGCATAAACGCCGCCGACAGCGCCGTTACCGCTCAAGCCATCATATTTGTCACCGGGTGCGAAAACGTCTGCATCCTGCAGCTCATAGTTGTCGAGGCCAACTTGAACGCCGACAAACGGACCAGCAAAAGGCTGAGCGAGTGCTGGGGTAGCAGCAGACAGAGCACCAATAGCGGCGAGGGGGAGAATGATTGAACGCATTATACTAATTCCTTCTGAAAAATGCCCCCGTCTCATGCGGGGGTGAGCAGCATCTAGGCATCGGAAGATGAACGAACAATGGGTCTACATAAAAAGCACATAATAGAAAAAATATGTGACATTTCCGCAACATAGAGGCAGTGACGTATGCCTAAATTTCACGATTGCGGGGGTTTTCCACAGTTTTTCACAAAAGAACGTAAAAAGAACGGTGTGACAGACTTGCCCTAATTATGAATTAAGTTAATACTTTGATTCGGTAGTCGCACCGTCGATTTCCTGAAACCTCTGATCCTCAGTGTCCTTAATGGCGCGAGGGGCATGAGGCCCTTCAGAGGGCCGGACTTTATCTGGCATCAGGAATAGGAGGTGTGGATATGAACAAGCGTGTATACGTGCGTGCATATACCCGCTGGCGTTTCGGTGTTCTGGAGTATGTAATTTCGCATACCCGCCGCTGGCCACGTCAGTATTCGTTCGATTTTTAGCGTGCAGGCTGATTGAACGATGCAACTGAAGGCGGTGCGGCTACTCACCATTCCGAATTTGGAATATCACCCACCTAGGAATCAGAGAGAGTCACGTCAAGCTAAATGTGCGTATATAGTGCATAGCCGCCTGTTGAATCATGGACGTATGTTGTCGATTTATTTTCTGGCTCTGGCGGCTTTTCTGGCGATGGTGAGCAATTCCTGTTCAACCAATACCCGTTCCGGCTGGCCGCTGCTCTTCAATGCGACTTCCAGCATCAATATCCGCTCGATCAGCCGCGCTATGTGTGCTGAAGGCCACAGTTTCAGCTGCTGTGAAAAATATTTGCGGCTGGACCAGAATATGGCGGGGTGATTAACCACCTTGTCAATGCTTGCCCCCTGATCGACCTTGGCACGCAGGTCAGCCAGCTTGACCAGATGACTGAGCATCAGGCGGACCAGACCCACTTCGCTAAAGCCCATGGTGCTTACAGCCGCCAGTTCGCTGGTCAGTTTTTTGGTATCCCCGCCAATCGCCGCATGGATCAGCACGCCGAGATCTTCCTCGTCATTTTCGGCGCCAAGCCTTGATAGCAGCTCCGCTTCCACTTCCTTCGGCTCATCCGGCGTGGCATCAAGGTAAAGGGCAATTTTCTCGACCTCCAGCCGGGCAAGCACCATATCGTTGCTGGTCAGCGCGGCGATGGCGACGGCGATCTCGCGCGACATTTTCAGGCCCTCATCACGGGCCATGACGGATATGGCCGCGGCCGCGTTCTCCGGCGTGGTTTCATAGCATGGCGCGATCAAGGCGTCGGGGGCCGCGGCAATTTTCTTGGCGAGCGCAGTCTTGTCGGCCATTCCCGCCGCGACAATGAAAACCGGGTCGCCTTTGGTATCGCTGTCGAGCAGATTTTCTATCGCCGCCGCTGCCCTGACCGCTTCGCCGCTGTTCAGGCGCACCATGATGTAGCGCTTGTCCCCGAACAGGGATGCCGATGTCGCCTCGTCTTGCAGCCGCGCCGTGCTTTCGGTCAGATCGGCTATGGTTAGGTCAACCCGCTCTGCCGATCCGGTCAAGGGCGCGGCCAGTTCGTTGGCCAAAGCCTGGCACCGCGTCACATTGGGTCCGCACAGGACAGCCAGCCGGAAATTATCAGGCGCATCGTGAAAGCGGCGGACGATAGCATCATCTTTAACTTTCATGGCCGCTCTTTCGAAAGCTTTCCCTTCATGCCGCAGCCATTATTTGCTGCTGTCATCAGTCTGTTCGCGGGCAAACAGGGATAGCCGTTTGACAATCTGGTCCGCGACGCGGACGGACAGGTTTTCCAGCGCGGTTTCCTCTGCCACGACGGTCGCATATTCCGATGAGACCACGTCAATACCGGCATCGGAACCGGCGGTCGCATCCAGCACCACGGCATCATCGGACAAGCGCACCAGTTGATAACGGGCGCGCAAAGTCCGGCGTTCGCGGGTGATGCGGTCATTGCTGCGCACACCAAAACCGGCAATCTTGTCATCCAGCTCGACAACCAGACGGTATCTGGCCTCGCTGCCTTCCAGTGTTGAAAGCTGGTCATTGAGCGCATTGCGCATCAGCCAGCCCGCCTTGCCCGCAATCGGCCCTACTTCAACATGGCCAAGCGAGGATGCTACAACGCCGTTCGTGCCGCCGGAATAAAGCGGCTGCAATCCGCAGGACGCAAGCAAGAAGCAAGCGGCCAGCAAAAAAACACTACCCCTTATTTCGGGTAATTTGCTCATATCACGATGTTGACCAGCCGGTCGGGCACAACGATCACTTTCTTTATTGCCGCTCCATCAATGCTACGCTGCACTTTCTGGGAGGCAAGTGCAAGTTCCTCCAGCACCGATTTGTCGCTGCCTGCCGGAACGGTGATCGTATCACGTAATTTGCCGCGCACCTGTATCGCAATGGTCACTTCATCCTCGACCAACAGGCTGTCATCCACATCCGGCCAGGCGGCGTTGGCGATCAGGTCATCATGACCGAACAGCGCCCAGGCTTCCTCGGCAATATGGGGCACCATGGGGGAAGCAATGATGGCCAGTGTGCGTATGGCTTCGTCCCGGTCCGCAGATGGCGAGGCTTTCTCGATCATGTTGACCAGTTCGAATATCTTTGCGACCGCCTTGTTAAAGGACAGGTCCTCGATATCACCGGCCACACCGGCGATGGTCTGGTGCAGCTTGCGTTTAAGGGCCTTGTCTTCACCGCTATTGGGGTCCTGATCCGCGATCGAGGTAAACAACCGCCACAAGCGCTGGACAAAGCGCCAGCTTCCCTCGATGCCGGATTCCGACCATGGCAGGTCGCGTTCCGGCGGGCTGTCGGACAGCATGAAGAAACGCACCGCATCCGCGCCATATTGTTCGATAATGGGATCGGGATCGACGACGTTTTTCTTCGACTTCGACATTTTCTCGACGCGGCCAGTAGTCACGGCAGAACCGTCAGAAATCACTTCCCAGTCGGTGCCGTTTTTACGGACTTCTTCGGGGGAAAGCCAGCTACCATCGCCGTGCTTATAAGTCTCGTGCGTCACCATGCCCTGTGTGAACAGGCTTTCAAACGGCTCGTTGAAATCCAGCTTGCCGATCGACGCCAGCGCGCGGGTCCAGAAGCGGGCATAGAGCAGGTGCAGGATCGCATGTTCGATGCCGCCAATATATTGCGATACCGGCATCCATTTTTTCACGATTTCGGGATCAAACGGCTTGTCATCCGGCTGGCTGGCAAAGCGCAGGAAATACCAGCTACTGTCAACAAACGTGTCCAGCGTATCGGTTTCGCGCCGCGCCGCCTTGCCGCATTTCGGGCAATCGGTATCGCCCCATGTCGGGTGGCGTTCCAGCGGGTTGCCAGGGATATCAAAGCTGACATCTTCGGGCAGGACGACGGGCAACTGGTCCTTGGGCACGGGAACCGCGCCGCATGTCTCGCAGTGGATGATCGGGATCGGCGTGCCCCAATAGCGCTGGCGCGAAACGCCCCAGTCGCGCAGCCGCCATGTGGTCTGCGCCTTGCCCCATCCTTCGGCCTCTGCGCGGTCGATCACGGTTTTCTGGGCGGTTTCAATGTCCATGCCGTCGAGCAGGCGGCTGTTCACCAGCTTGCCTGGGCCGGTATAGGCTTCATCATGGATCGGCGCGTCTTCATCGCCTGTGGCCGCG
>NZ_DATCTC010000003.1:0-6758 GCF_036568145.1 Parasphingorhabdus sp.
CCTGTAACCGGTCCCTTATCGTCTGTAACACACCCGCAATTCCAGGATTATTGTCATCGGTCACCAGCGGGTCGAGCATGTTCGACACTGCGTCGGCATCATTTTCCAGCACGGCATCAAGACGCTCGCGGTCAATGGAGAGCGTTCCGTCACGCTCTGTTTTCACGCCAATATCTGACAAAGCGCGATAAGGGCCGCTATCGACCAGCCGCGTCGCACCGATTTGCCCTAGCGAGCGTATCATCTCCCGCACCCCTGCATCTCCGGTAAGCACACCTCCGCTGCCGTCATCAGCGACAGTCGTGGCATCATTCAATGCGGAACGGAGCTGATTATACGCATCAACAAATTCCGTGACGAGATTGGCAATCGTTGTCGTCGGCTGATCGCCGCTAATGGTAATTAATGTACCGGGTGCTGCGGCTTTCAAATTGATCGATATGCCCTGAACCGCATTTTCAATGCTATTGCCACTGTAACGCAAATCCACACCGTCAATTTTAACCAGAGCATCAGCCGCCTCACTGATCAATGTCATGCCAGCGCCGCCCGGCGGGTAATTATAATCTGTAAAATCACCGGAGACAGTGAAAGCCTGATCAGCCCCTTCCTGCCCTTCGAGAATCAAGCGCGCACCATCATTGTCAGCTATGATGGCGGCTGACACACCTGCCCCCGCCTGATTGATGGCAGCGGCAAGATCGGCAAGGCTGTCCGGACCCGGCGTCAACATGATATCAAAGCTGCCACTCGCATTAGTGATTGTCATGGTTCCGGCACCAAGTGCGACATTGCTATCCGCTACAGGGGCAGACGCCAAACGGCGCGCCGACGCGATCTGCATTATTTCAAGCGTGGCCGGAAGCCCTTGCGGCCGTGCCCCATCGACAAAACCAACGTCCGCAAGAGACGGCTGGCTGGAAACCAGATCACCGGCAAAGGCGCGGCCATTTAGCAAGCCGGTCAACGCGCTGGTAAATGTATCTAGCGATGCCGAGGCCGAGGCCAAAGCCGAAATTTTCAGGCCATTGGTTTGCTGGCGGTCCTGTAGAATGGCAAGCTTGGGTTCGCGGGATGCGGCAAGCAAGTCAGCCACAAGCTGACCGCTGTTCACGCCTGTGCCGGAGCCGATGAGATTGGATATGGAATCAAACATGAAACTCAAAACGGCAGCGATCACGAAGCCTTTAGATCAATTTTTGAAATTGCCGTCGCTATCAAATTGCAGCTCTTCAGGCAGGTCGATATGCGGACGGTCCAGTTCATCAGCAATTTGCGCGTCAAGACGGAACAGAAACGCCAGCACGGTTGCGACCGCTACATAAAGCCGCTCATCAATCGCACTGCCCACTGGCGTCGTGAAATAAATGGCACGGGTCAGCATGGGATATTGGAGCATCGGCACCATCTTTTCCTCGGCCAGTTTCCGGATAGCTTCCGCGGCCTCTCCTCTCCCCCGAGCCAGGACGACCGGAACAGCATCCATCCCCGGACGATAGCGCAGCACGACCGAAAAATGCGTGGGATTATTGAGCACAACCGTCGCTTCTTCCATCGCTTTTCGTGCGGAGCGGGACAGTGTTTCCTGCTGCCTTTTCCGCACAGCCGATTTGAGTTCCGGCGATCCCTCAATATCCTTGTGCTCGTCCTTCACCTCTTGTTTGGTCATCTGCAAACGCTTGTTACGCTGAAATATCTGCGCAGGCACATCTATGCCCGCAATGACAAAGAAACCTGCGGCCATGACCATGATGACAATGACAAACATATCGGCAAACTGCCCAACGGCAGAGCGCATATCCTGAGCGCCCAGCGCTAACATGTAAGGCAGGTTTTCATAGACCAGCCATAACCCGATACAACCGAGCAGGATCACCTTCGCCAAGGATTTCGCCAGTTCAATCAACCCGCGCGTGCCGAGCATGCGTTTCAGGCCGTTTACAGGGTTCAGCTTGTCCCCCTTCGGTTTCATAGCCGACCAGCGAAACCCAAGTGAGCCAAGCATTATCGGCGTGGCAATGGCGGCCAGTATAGTCATGCCGAACAGGCCAAGAAACGGCAGGGCTATCTTGCCAAGGTGGCGAAAGGTCCGCGCCCCGGGGTTGAAATGCTCGATATCGCTGCGCTCTATGGTCAGGCCGCTGGTTACCATCTGCGCCAGCCCGTCCATTACCATATCGCCCAACATGGCAAATCCCAGGGCACCCGCAATCACGACCATCGCTCCGCCCAGTTCCCTGGATTGCAGGACATCACCTTTTTTCGCACTGTCCTGTAAGCGTTTCGGAGTTGGTGCTTCGGTTTTTTCTCCGCCGCCCGGTGGTCCATCTGCCATTAGCCGCCCCTTATCCGCCGCTCGCCATAGTGTGGCTATATTCAAGCGACTGGATCAGCGCCCTCCCGATACCGTCAAT
Organism: Parasphingorhabdus sp.; assembly: GCF_036568145.1. GTDB lineage: Bacteria > Pseudomonadota > Alphaproteobacteria > Sphingomonadales > Sphingomonadaceae > Parasphingorhabdus. The sequence continues at coordinate 2,415 of NZ_DATCTC010000003.1, forward strand.
CATCAAAGGAGCGGCCATGGCCAGCATCACCAGCCCAAGCGTCAGTGTCGCTGGTAAACCCACTGCAAATAGGTTCATCGACGGGGCCGAGCGCGCAAGAAGCCCCATGATGATCTGCACCAGCAGCAATGCCGATCCGACCGGAAAGGCAATGGCCAGTCCCGCAACAAATAATGACCCACCATAATAAGCGAGCCGGAGCGCAACATCCCCTGACAACAGTCCGCTTCCCGGCGGCAAGGTTTCATAGCTGCGCACTATGATAGAGGCGAGTATCAGGTGGCTATCCATGGCCAGGAATATAAGCGTCGCAATTATCGACAAGAACTGACCAATAACAGGCGTAGATTGTCCCGTTTGCGGGTCCGACATCGATGCAAAGCCAAGGCCCATCGCATTGCTGATCGTCTCCCCCGCGACAAAGGCTGCGGCGTAACCGATCTGGATTGTGAAACCGATGGAAAGGCCGATGACCACCTCTCCGGCAATCAGGGCAAAGCCGGAAACGCTGATCAACCCGTCCTGCGGTAATGTGATACCCGCCCCGCCAATTGCTGCAATCCCGACCGCCAGTGAAATAATAAGCCGCAACTGGACCGGAACTGTTTTCGCGCCCGTAACGGGAGCCGCAAAGAAAGCAGCGCCCGGCCTGATCATGGCGAAAAGCCACAGCCAGAGCTGTTCTTCCAATCCAGCAAATCCGGGCGCGATCATATCAGCTATCAGACCAACAGCGCCGGTATGCGATCATAAACATCATGGGTAAAATCGACGATCAGATACATGATCGACCCACCGAACAGCCCCAGCATGATAGCAACGATCAGCAATTTGGGTACGAAACTCAGCGTTGCTTCGTTGATGGAGGTTGCCGCCTGAACCATGCCGAGCAACAAGCCGCCGAGCAGCGCAGGCACCAATATCGGAGCGGCGGCAAGTGCGGTAATCCAAAGCGTTTGCTGTGCCATGCCAATGAAAAAATCACTGCTGTCGGTCATCTTTCCCTCTCCCTCTAAGCCGCAAAAGAACCGGCCAATGTGCCCATTGTCAGCGCCCAGCCATCGACCAGAACGAAAAGCAACAGCTTGAAAGGCATGGAAATTATTGTCGGAGACAGCATCATCATGCCAAGCGCCATCAGGGTTGACGCGACCACCAGATCAATGATGAGGAATGGCAGGAATATAAGAAAACCGATCTGGAAAGCGGTTTTCAACTCGCTCGTCACAAAAGCGGGCAACAGCACGGAGAACGGGACATCTTGTGGCCGGGCAACCGGAGGCTCATCGCCCAACTCCATAAAGAGCTTCAAATCCGATTGCCGCGTTTGCTTTATCATGAACCCGTGCAGGGCATCACCGGACCGGCTGATCGCCTCTTCAACCGGTATCTCCCCTTCCCCGAAAGGCGAATAGGCATCGACGTTGATCGTATCAATTACCGGACGCATGACGAATAATGACAGCAATAATGCCAGCCCTACCAGCACCTGATTGGGCGGTGTTTGCTGTAATCCCAATGCCTGACGCAGGATCGACAGGACAATGATGATCCGGGTAAAACTGCTCATCATCAAAATGATGGAAGGCAATATAGTCAGCAGGCTCATCAGCAGCAAAATTTGCAGAGAGAGGGTTAAAGGCCTGCCATCACCCGAAATATCATCAAGGGCTTTTCCCAATGCTCCTGAACCACCATCCTGGGCAAGGGCAGGCTCGCCCAGCCCCGTCAGCAGGATCATCGCAGCAGCAAAGACCAGGAAACGGATCATCTTGTCTCACCATCCGCAGCAATCCGTTCCACCCGGCTTCTGGTTACGGATAAAAGGATCTTTCGGTCGCCAAACTCAACGATGACCAGCTTTGCAAAGTTCCCCAGTGGCAAGGTTTCGACTATCTTCAAGCTGCGTTGTTTGTGTGCATGGCCTAGTGCTGGCTGATATTTTCGATACAGCCACAACGCAGCGAATATCAGGCCGCCCATGACCGGTAACAAAATCAACAGTTTGATTATATAAACCGTCATGTTCAGCGTCTCTCGATTGCCGGGAAGCTGGCACCCACATCGCCCAGCTCGGCGATCCGGACACCAAAGCGGCCATCAATAGTGACGACCTCTCCCTTTGCGACCAGCGTGCCGTTGACCTTTATGTCGAGCAGGTCATCCGATTGCCGGTCCAATTCGATCACCTCGCCTTCCCGAAACGCCATTATGTCGGCAAGTCGTTTGGACACCGATCCCACCTCAACCGACAGTCGGACCGGGATATCCGCTAGCAGTCGAAAATTGTCATTCCCCGCATCCGTTTCCCCGTTATCCTGCGATTTTGCAGCACCTTTGACAGTCTTGGCCGCCCCAGTTTGTTTCGGGTCGTTCATCATGTATCTCCCTGTTCGATATGTTCAATTCTGAAAGCGGCGCAGCCGTTTTTCTCCCCCAAAGTGCCGGTCGCAAACTTGCGGTTTCCGATAAACAAAGGCGGCTTGGCTCGCGGTGTGATCGGGATGACATCGCCCGGTTTCATGTTAAACAGCTCTGGCAAGCGCATCGTCGGCTGCGCCACTATCGTCCGTAGCGGCAGGTAAATCTGTTTCAGGTTACGGGACCATTGCCGTTCCCATTCCGGATCGGATTCTGCGGGCAAATCTCTGATCTGGCTTTGGATAAACTCCATCGCGCTTTCCGCGGCATCCGGAGAATAAACCAGCTCAGCCCGCCATGAAATATCCGTGCCCATGCTAATCCGGAATGGCTGGCATAATAGCTGGTCTTCGGGCTTGTAGCCGGTGAGATATGACGCACTGGTTTCGTGACGCTGAAACACCGGCTTTATCGGTCCATAGCCAGAAAAAACGTCGGCAAGACGCTCCATGAGCGAGAGCGCAAGGCGGTCGATCAATTGTGTTTCCGTCTGACGGAACCCATCTTTCGTCCGCTTCACACAAATAGCAGGCGCGCCGCCGAAATAGACGTTGATCAAGCTGTTGATCATAGTCTCTTCCAGATGCAGGATAATCGAACCACGCAGCGGCAACAGACGAAAGATTGACAGGCTGGACAATGGTGCCAGCACGCCTGACCATTTTGAAAAATCCGAAAAAATTATCTCTTCGACAGTCACTTCAGTACGGTGGCCAGCGATATGCTCAATGGCGCTTGCCATAGCCACTGCATAGCGGTCCGATATCCGGCGCAAGGGTGATGAATCACTCTGGCGATGAGCTGATTTTCTGGCGAAATTGTAAGGAACCGGATTTTTCATCACTGGACCACAAAGCTGGTGAAATAGACATTGTTGACACCGCCAAAGCCGGTTTTTTCTTTCAGCACACCGTTAATTGCATTGGTCAACGATTTCTGTAGCGCCCGCTTGCCCTGCTGCGTGCCGAGAGGCGCAAGCTCCTGTTCGGCAAGCGTCAATAATATTGCGGACCGGATTGCGGTTTCATGCGTAGCAATGTTGTCCACCACTTGCCGGTCATAATAAGTAGCCACCGAAACCGAGAGTTGCGCGAAACTGTTGCTGCCTTTCAGGTTCGACGTAAACGGCTCTTCAATGGCATAATAGGTCGCGTTATAGGCGCTTTCCTTGAACCGGGGCTTCTGCTGCGTTTCACCTTGCAATTTGGCCAAAGCCGCGGCAATCGGCTGGCCCTCTTTCGCGGCGAGCCTTGGCTGGCTCATCTGCTCGTTTGAACGCGCGTCGACATGAAAGCCATTTGCTGCAAAATAGCCTATGACCAAACCGCCGCCGCCCAGCATGGCCAGCATGATTGCGGACATACCCAACTTCTTTATCCGGCGACCCTTTTCGGGGCGCTCGATTTCAGCTTCACTAACGTCAGCCATATATATTCTCCGATTATATCTGGAAGGTTCAGGCGTATCGCGCGCCGTGATAGGAAGAAGTGGCGGCAGGGCCATTGGCCGCAGCCACATCTGGTCCATGTTGCCTTAGCGAGCTTTGCTGCGCCGTATATTCTTGGGGACGGGCATCGCCATTTCGTCCTGTTTCCGTTCCGCTTTCACGGGAACCGGAACCTTGCTGGCCAAGCTGCGATCCGGGATGATCCTGCACCGTCACATCGACACGGGACAGCTTTAACCCTGACAGCCGAATGTCCTGTTCCAACCGGCCCTGTGCTCCGATGAGCAACGCTTTGACATTTTCATTTTCGGTTTCCAACCGGACGACATCACCCGCTGTCCCCGCTGTTATCCGGACGGATAACTTGCCAAGATGTTCGGGCTTTAACTGGAAATTCAATACCGGCTTTTCTGCGCTTAGATTGCCAATATCCTGGCTCAATTTCGCAATCCACTGACTGCTCGCCTCCATATCCA
>NZ_DATCTC010000004.1:0-21558 GCF_036568145.1 Parasphingorhabdus sp.
GGTTTCCTCGGCATTCATTTGCGCGAAATTCACATCGAAACCCATCGCACCGGCCCGCGCGTGGGCATAGCGTACTACCGGTCCACCCACATCAATTCCCCACACCTCTGCATCGGGAAATATTTCCTTGAAAGGCAGGGTGGAGTGACCCACCGTGCAGCCCATATCCAATATACGCTTCGGTGCAAATCCATTGAGGTTACGGCGGATATAATTACATACCGAACGCCCCATATCATCGTTGAACGGCCCAGTATAACCCATCGAATAAAGATAAACGCCGCGATCATATAGAGCGCCAAGCGAGATATCTTCACCGGTGCTCTCGTCACCACAATAACCGCCGGGCATACAGTGAATGTCAAGCGCAGAGACATAGCGCGGCGGCTCGAATCCTTCAGGAATAAGCAACTCGCCTTTGTTTCGATTTGACATTTTTACAGCATTTTCGTTCAGCAATTCCTGCTCACGCTCAATGCTGTCAATCACACTGTCCCACAGCATTTCCTGACTGATCCGGTTTACAGCTGCGTAGTGACGAAAATAGGGATCGGTAATCATCGCCTTGCGAATGTCGTGTCTATCTGCGGGCTTTTTACCCTCCGCACTCGTAAAGCGCGGCGCAGCGCGACCGTTGAAAACCGGCCCTAGCCTAGGCAACAATCCTTGTTGTACATAATGCTTGAGGCTTTTGGTAAATTCCTGCCGCGAGGCTTCCTGCGGCGTTGCGGCTGGAAGCATGTCGTGACGGATCTGCTGAAAGGTGTTGAGCATTTGTCAAATTCCCTGAGTAGATATTGAGGACTATAGCGCAGGTAGCACACGTGGCGCGAAGCAGGTCGAAGTTATCCGCTGTGTGGACAAGCCACGGCTATACGACAGCACAAACTGTTTTCGTTTCCAGATAATTGTCCAGCGCCTCAATCCCGCTGTCCCGGCCATAACCAGATTGCTTTATCCCGCCAATAGGTAAAGAAGGATCGTACATGGAATGGCAGTTTATCCATACTGTTCCCGCCTTGATCCGCCGGGAAAGGCGATGCGCCGTAGAGAGCGATTCGGTCCAGATTCCGGCAGCAAGCCCGTAAATGCTATCGTTTGCAGCATCGACAACCTCGTCCACATCCTCAAATTTTTGGACAGCAAGAACAGGGCCAAACACTTCATCGCGCACGATCTCCATATCCCTGGTAACGTTGGCAATAACAGTCGGACTGACAAATGTACCCGCAGGACCAGTTCGTTTACCACCCGCCACGATCGATGCCCCCTCCCGCGCGGCACCTTCGATGAATCCAGCTACCCGTTCCGCCTGCCGGGCCGACACGAGGGGGCCCATTTGGGTTGCACTGTTCAACCCATGCCCCATCGTCATGCCCTGCGCATATTGCGCCAGCCCCTCAACAACCCGATCGTAAATCGAGGCGTGGACATAGGAACGCGACCCCGCGACACAAACTTGTCCGGCGTTAAAGAAAATAGCGTTTGCCGCCCCCGAAATAGCATAGTCAAGATCGGCATCGCCCATAAGAATAACCGGTGACTTCCCGCCCAGCTCTAGCGACACCCGTTTCAGATTGCCCTTCGATGCATTGAGTATTGCACGGCCCGTAGCGGTGCTACCAGTGAAGGAAACCTTGTCTACACCAGGATGCGCTGCCAACAATGCACCTGCCTGTGCTCCCCGGCCAGTAACGATATTCAAAACTCCATCAGGCAAGCCGGCCTCGGTTATCAATTCACCTAGTCGAAGCGCTGTCAGCGATGTATCCTCAGCAGGCTTGAGCACGATTGAACAACCCGCCGCCAAGGCTGGCGCAAGCTTCATCGCGGACAGCACAACAGGCGAATTCCACGGCACTATCGCCGCCACGACACCGACCGGCTCTCGCAACGTCCATGCCTCAACCCGCTTACCCTCGGGCTGATAGGTGATCGACGGGGTAATTGTCTTGCCCTCGATTGCCATCGCCTGTCCGGCGAAAAACCGGAATTGCGCAATTGCACCTGGAATCTCGGCCCATCGCGCCACATAAAGTGGCTTCCCCTGATCCAGCGATTCAAGCTCCGACAGCTCATCGATGTTCGATTCAACCAGATCGGCTATCCGGTTCAGAATCGCCGCGCGCACAGCAGGCGGCGTCTCTGCCCAGCCAATCTGCGCGGAGGCCGCAGCAGAAACAGCTGCATCAATATCTGCCTCTTGTGCATCGGGTATGAAAGCGATCATTTCACCTGTCGCAGGGTCAATGCTGGGAATGGTTGTGCCGCCGGATGCTCTTACCCACTGCCCGCCGATCAACATTTTTGATTCACCGGGCTTGACGAGTAGCGCCTTGATAGAGGCAGACATGGGTTCGGGATTAAGGTGCATTACGAATCCTGTTCAATTTCTTGCATCACGCTAGGCAGTATATACCAGCGCCTTTCGCAACACAGGCATACCGCGCTGTGGTAAATAGCGGGATATTGTCAACTCTTTTCTCCGCAGCGCGAATATGGGCCATATCAAGCAAACTACTGATGCCGCTCTTCGCTTATGTCCTGTCCCGAAGAACAGGAGTTACCATGCCAGCATATATTATCGCCACGGTCACCATCAAAGACCCAGAAAAATTTGCCGCTTATGGTGCCGCGATAAAGGGCGTTGCTGAAGAATTCGGAGGTCAAGCCATTGTCAAGGGCACAGTCTCGGAAGTCCTTGAAGGAAGCGTTGACCCCACTGAACGCATAGTCGTCACGAGGTTCCCCGATGGGGCAAGTGCAAAAGCATATATCACATCCGATCGTTACCGCGCAGGCGTCGCCCTGCGTGAAGGAGCTGCAGATGCGCAAATCCGGTTGTTGATCGATTAATCAGGCAGGAATTAGAATAAAACATGAAATTCGATGAACTCAGCTCGAACGTCCTCATCTCAGGAGGAGGGCCAGTGGGCATGACATTGGCCTATTCTTTGGCTTTAAAGGGCATTTCTGTCCGCGTGATCGAAAGTGCAGCGGGGTGTATCGAAGATATGCGCGCATCGACCTTTCATCCGCCGACGATTGAGATGATGGAGGCACTTGGCCTTCGTGAAGAGCTAGAGGCGCAAAGTCTACGCGCTCCGATTTATCAGTATGGAAATCTGCTGGACCAAACCTTTTACTCTCTCGACATGAGCGAGTTGAGCGAGGTTACACCTTACCCATATCGAATGCAGTGCGAACAGTACAAACTTACCCGCTTGATCGCAGAAAAGTTGAACGCTTTACCGAATGCGGAAGTGCTGTTTTCACACAGGGTTTCCAAATTCGAGCAGGCATCCAATGCTGTGCAAGTCGCGGTGGAGAGCCCGTACGATATTCGTCTTTTCCATGCCGATTACCTGGTCGGCGCTGACGGTGGCAATTCGACTGTACGCAAATGGCTTAACACCGGTTTCAACGGCTTCACCTATCCTGAAAGCTTCCTGACTCTTTCGACCGCCTATCCAATCGAACAGCACTTGCCATGGCTGCAACAAATCAACTACGTCACCGATAAGCCCAACTGGTGGGTCTTATTGCGTGTGCCTGGCCTTTGGCGGGTACTAGTCCCTCAACAAGTCGATACGCCTGACAGCGATGTTACAAGTGACCTTAACAAGGATGCATTATTTTCTGCCCTGCTGGACACAAATGAAAGTATCAAAACAATACATCGTACTTGCTATCGCGTGCATCAGCGAGTTGCCAAGACCTTCCGCCGCGGACGAGTTTTGTTGGCTGGTGACGCAGCGCACCTCAACAATCCGCTAGGCGGTTTCGGTATGAATTCAGGTATACACGATGCAATGAACTTGTCCGAAAAACTGGCTCAGATATACTTCGATAACGGCAATGCTGATGAACTGCTCGATAAATATGATCGCCAGCGCCGCACTGTTACGAACGAGTTTGTCCAGAAACAGACCATTGCAAATAAACGTGCATTCGAAGACGCACTTTCGGCTCGGGAAGCGCTTATGGAAATGCTTACTAAAGATGCAAATGCCCGTCAGAGTTATATGCTCGAACAAGCCATGTTCACCAGCCTAGATCGAGCGGCAGCTATTGAATAAACTGCGTATAGTCAGTTTCCGGACGAGCTACATTGTGAGCCGCGAATTTAAAAGCGGCTCACAATGGACCTTCGTTCTAAAACAGATGCTTGCGGATGGATTATGGGTCATTTAAAGAGCGTTCAACTGTTTGTATATCACCTCTGGCTCCCAAGTCACTTCCCGCCAATGCAGCAGTAACATCGGCAGCAGTCTTCTTAAGATCTTCGAGATGACGATCGACCGCCTCGGCTTGTTTCATTGCGGCAGAGAAATAAATCAAGGTTAGCGCGGCTTCAAACTTTCCGTCACGAAAGACCGGCACCGCAATAGTGGATGTTTTGCCCGGCGTAAGATTGTGTTGCCCCCAACCGATGGCAGCATAACCTTCCTCACGAATCTTGTTGAGTGTGTTGACCGAGACATAGGCAATCATTTCCTGTTCTTCAGGCGCTCCAACTTGCGAAATCCAGCTTATCGTGGAATCGAGTTCCTGTTGACTCATGTAAGCAAGGCAGACCCGGCCCGATGCACAGTCCATCAGCGGCAAACGAAAGCCAGGATAATAGCGCTCAAAGGTTAGCGACGTGTCCGAGTGGGTAGAATCGCGAACGACCATGTTCGTGCCAACCCGTACGGTCACAGAAACCGGCCAGCCAATCTTTTGCGTCAGCGCACGGATATGGCTACGCGCTTGTTCCACCACGATACTATCCACTTGAAATCCCTGCGCCAGCGACTGGACAAGAGGAGTCGCGCGATAAAATTTGCGTGACGGTTCCTGCTCTATCAGCCCTTCATGGATTAAGGTCTGCACAATACGGAATGCAGTGGGATAGGGCAGTTGGCCGTACTTCGCGATCTGCATCATAGACAACGATCCCCACTGATTTATCTCTTGCAAGACGCTGATAGCGCGGCTTACTGAACGGATCGGAACTCCTCTTTTCATCTTAATCACCCTATCGTTTTAATAATCGCAAACATGTATTATCCACTGTGCAAATATCCACCCTCCAAATTTTTTATTCGCAGTGCGGATAACTTCTCGACTTAGCAATAGCAAAATCACGTGACGAGAGACCGGTAGTGATCGATTTTAGGGAGTTTTGAACTTTTAAGTAATCAGGGTTGCAATCGCTCCAAGCTATCCGCGTTATGAACAGAGGCGAACCAACCATCGCCCTTGTGCACATGAAGCGCCATTATAGCGTGATGAAACGAGCGGAAAGTTCCAGATCCCTATCACACACAATGTATGAAAAGTTGTGGAACAGCCATGTAGTCGCCGGTGATCCGGCAGGCCGCGCGCTGATCTACATAGACAAGCACTTGTTGCATGAAGTCAGCACTCCACAAAGTTTCGAACTGCTGCGCACGAACAATCTGCGCTTGCACCGTCCGGCCACGCAACTAGCGGTAGCGGATCATGCTGTTCCTACGCGCGTGCGAACCCTGCCGTTGCCTCCCGGTCTCGCGCATGACCAGGTTGCGTTGCTGGAGGCGAATTGCACCGAGTTCGGCATAGAACTGCTGCCGTTGGAGGATAGCCGTCAAGGGATCGTACACGTCATTTCTCCCGAACAGGGTTTTACCCTGCCCGGTATCACGCTAGTCTGCGGAGACAGCCATACCGCGACACACGGTGCATTTGGTGCTCTCGCCTTTGGTATAGGTGCCAGCGAGTGCGGGACAGTCATGGCGACCCAATGCCTATGGCAGAATCGCGCAAAAACGATGCGTGTAAAATTTAATGGAATATTGCAACCAGGAGTTTCGACGAAAGACCTCATCCTCGCTCTGATCGGCAAGATCGGTGCTGCGGGAGCCAGCGGTCATGTCATAGAATTTGCCGGATCTGTTATTACCGCTGCGTCGATGGAAGCACGCATGAGCCTATGCAACATGGCAATCGAGGCCGGGTCGCGCACCGGCCTTATTGCGCCCGACGACACGACCTTCAACTATCTCCATGGCCGCCCACGCGCACCAGAGGGTTCTCTTTGGGACGACGCCATCACTGCTTGGCGAAAACTTCCTAGCGAGCCTGATGCACAATTCGATCAGGAACTCACCATAGATTCCTCAAATATTGGTCCTCAAGTAACTTGGGGCACTTCTCCCGACCAAGTTGGAGCAATCGATGCCCCGGTACCTGATAGTTCCGGTGGCTCGAGCACCGAGAAGGCACGCGCCTATATGGGCATCGAAGCAGGCCGCCCTCTCGAAGGGCTTCCGATTGATTACGCCTTTATTGGGAGTTGCACCAATGGGCGGATAGAGGACCTCCGCGCGGCGGCAGCGGTCATTCGCGGGCGTAAAGTCGCATCTGGTGTCACTGCTCTCGTTGTACCGGGCTCGGGAGAGGTCAAGGCGCAAGCCGAATCCGAAGGCTTGGACACTATTTTCAGGGCCGCAGGATTCGAATGGCATAATTCAGGATGTTCGTTATGCGTAGCGATGAACGGCGACCTCATACCGCCCGGTCAACGCTGCGTTTCTACCAGCAACCGCAATTTTGAAGGTCGGCAGGGCCCTGGTGCGCGCACCCACCTTGCCAGCCCGGCCACCGTCACAGCATCGGCTATCGCGGGATGCCTCGCAGATATCAGGAAAACCGTGTGACCAAATTTTCATCCATTAGTGCTCACGCGATTTCCCTGCCGGATGATGATGTCGATACCGACATCATTTACCCTGCACGCTTTCTGTTGATCACGGAGCGTGAAGGGCTTGCTCGCTATGCTTTCGCTGACAGGGTGAGCAATGGTGATAAGCGTATCGGCGCCGACCATAGTGCGCCCATCCTCATTGCTGGACGCAACTTCGGGTGCGGGTCAAGCCGTGAGCATGCCGTCTGGGCCTTGGCTGCTTTGGGTGTAAAGGTCATACTTGCCCCTTCATTCGGCGAGATATTCCGAACCAATTGCGCCAATAACGGAATTCTAGCAGGCATTGTTGCAGAAAGTCGGATTGCAATGTTGCGCATGGCGGCAGACGCTAGTGAGCAACTGTTAGTAGATCTGACGAGTCAAACTGTTTCCTGCAAGGGCGAAGGAGTCCCTTTCATGATCGGCGAGGCAGAACGAGAGTCTCTGCTCAACGGCTGGAACGAGACAACCCGTATTCTTTCCCTCTACGCGCAGAACATTGCGCACTTTGAACAAAACCAGCGTGCCGAAGCGCCATGGCTATGGGCTAGCGAGGCCCAAAAGGAGTATAATTAAAATGTCTGAATTCCCATTGCGAGAAAAACTGGCCTCCGGTGAGTTTTTTGTCGTCCCCGGCGTGCAAGACATGATCGCCGCGGTTATTGCCAAGAAAGTAGGCTTCGAAATCATGTATGGTAGCGGTTATTGGCTGACCGCCTCGGCATACGGGTTGCCTGATGCCGGGTTGGTTTCTTACAACCAGATGCTGGACCGAATGGAGACGGTACGCCGGACTACCGGAATATCGCTCATCGCGGATGCGGACACCGGATTCGGCGGCTTACTCAACGTGGATCATACGGTGCGGGGATACGAAGCCGTTGGTATAGCCGCGATCCAGATCGAAGATCAGGAGTTCCCGAAAAAATGTGGCCACACACCAGGCCGCCGGGTCGTGCCGATCGAGGATATGGTTCAAAAGGTGAAGGTCGCCACCGCTGCACGTAAAAATATGCTGGTTCTCGCTCGCACCGATGCGCGTCAGGCTGAAGGACTGGACGGAACATTGCGGAGGCTGGAAGCTTATGCCAAAGCAGGAGCAGATGTGCTGTTCCCCGAGGCGTTGGAAAGCGAAGAAGAAATGCACACAGTGTGCAAAGAATTTGATGTTCCTGTCATGGTCAACATGTCCAATGGAGGATCCACTCCCCCGATCAAGGGCGATGTCCTTGCAGAAATCGGCTTCGCTTTTGGTATATATCCTTCGCTGACCAGTCTCGCCGCCGCACATGCAATGGAACAGGCCTTGTTACGACTGCGTGATGACCTAGACGGGGAACCGGCAGACATTCCGATCTTTAATTTCAAGGAATTTTCCTCTTTGATCGGGTTCGAAAAGGTATGGGAATTCGACCGGAAGTGGGCGCGATGACTACACGGACCATAGATGCAGCGGTTCTCGACCGTTCTGGCGATAATCCACTCCCTTATGCCGAGAATGGCGCAATGCGCATTGCCCGGCTTGTTCTTGATCCGCCCGGCCCCGATGAACTGCTGATCCGCATGGAAGCTGCGGGACTGTGTCATTCGGACCTTTCTGTCGTAAATGGTGACAGAGTTCGTCCGGTGCCGATGGCGCTGGGCCACGAGGGGACAGGGATCGTCGAACAGGTTGGCCCCGGCGTTGATACGTTCGAACCGGGTGACAGGGTCGTGCTGGCCTTCCTGCCGGCGTGCGGCGAGTGCGTGCCTTGCATGTCCGGCGAAGGGTATCTTTGCCAAAGGGGCGCTGCTGCAAATGGGCAGGGTGAAATGCTCAATGGCGGCTTTCGTCTTCACGAATGCGGCCATGACGTGCATCACCATCTCGGCGTATCGGCATTTGCCAGCCATGCCGTGATCGACCGCCGATCAGTCGTAAAAGTCCCCGCCGATATTCCGGCCGAAATCGCCGCCGTATTCGGTTGCGCGGTGCTGACCGGCGTAGGCGCCGCCATGAACAGCGCGCAGATAAGACCCGGCGAAAATGTCGTGGTTTTCGGCCTTGGCGGCGTCGGCCTGGCAGCCGTGATGGGAGCGATGGCAAGCGGCGCAGCTAATGTAATTGGCGTAGACCCGATGACTGAAAAGAATGCCATCGCCAAAGAGATCGGCGCACATGGCGTTGAACCGGCGGCCCTTGACGACGCCATCGTGAAAATCATGCCGGGCGGACCGGACGTAGTGATTGAAACGGCTGGCCGCGGTAAAGTTCTGGAAACTGCTTATCACACAGCGCGGCGTGGTGGCCGGGTTGTAACGGTCGGCCTGCCGCCACCCAGCGACCCCTTCACCATTCCGGCTCTGTCGCTGGTGGCAGAGGGCAAGACGGTGATCGGGTCATATATGGGTTCAGCCATTCCTGCCCGTGACATTCCACGTTATATCGCCCTGTGGCAGGCCGGGCGGCTACCGGTGGAAAAACTGGTTAGTTCCACCCATCGACTGGACGAGATCAACGCCATGATGGACCGTATGGCCCAAGGTCAGGGCATCCGGCAAATCATCATGTTTGACTGAGAATGAAGGTGCGATCAGCGCGAGGTGGCAGATATGCTGTCCATATGCGCGATCGCATCTGCCTCGCTTATTACTTCCGCATATTTCTGTGACAAGTCGAACAGGTTCGATTCATGCGGCCGGACATCCCGATCCCCGCAGGCGTCGGCGACGACCATCGGCACAAATCCGCTTTGCATGGCATCCAGCGCCGAGGCACGGACACAACCCGAAGTCGAAAATCCGGTGATGTAGAGCGAATCCACACCCATTGCGGTCAGTGTTGCAGCCAGGGAAGTTCCAAAAAATGCCGAGGCATATTGCTTTGTAACGACCACTTCATCCTCGCGTGGTTGCAAACCTTGTGGGAACTTACCGAGCGGTGATCCTTCGAGAAAGGATTCAAGCGCCGGGACCTTGCTATAAAACAACCCGCCATCGCGACCGCCGGCCCGGTAGACGACGTTGGTAAAAATCACCGGCACATCCTTAAGCCGTGCAGCTTTGGCCAACCGCTCGCAACTTTCCGCAGCCGCTTCAAAGCGAGGTGAATATAGGGGACAATCGGGCGTAAGGTAGGCCATAACGACATCGACCAGCAGCAACGCTGGACGGCTACCAAGCCCAAGCGCCCCTCCAAAACCGCCTGACTTGTAATCATTAAGCAGATCGCTCACGCCGCAGCTTTCTTTTTGTTGTGCCATATCGGCTGCTTCGGAGCGGGAAGTCCGGTTTCCTCTAGGCAATTCGCACGCAATGTCTCAATATCAGGGCCGAAATTAAACGGGCTGTCACTTACGCCGCGTTCGTCGCGCATCTTGTCGCGCAGCGCTGCCGTCGCATCAGTATCCAGAACCCCGTCATCGCCAACTACGACACCATAATCGCGCGCACCTTCGACGGTGACAAGACCCTGAACGATTTCCTTGAGGACCAGTTCGGGATCGCGATCAAGCGGATCGCCCCAGCCGCCACCACCCCAGGTGATAAAATGCAGTTGGTCACCGGCTTCAACGGGATAATCCTCAACCTTGTTACCCATGACAATTTCTGTCCCATCGGTCTTGACCAGAACCTTGCGCGCGCGCTTGCCAGGCAGACCACCGTTTACGCCCCAAGGCGGCACGAACCAGCGATCATCATGGATGGCAATGACGCCCGGTTCAAGGAAGCGATAGATCATGTTTATCCCGTTACCGCCACGGTGCAGTCCGGCGCCGCCGCTGTCGGCTACAGTTTCATATTTCTCGATACGCAGCGGGAAATAGCGTTCGAGAAATTCAGCCGGCACGTTGGTGAAACCGGGCCAGAGCGAATGTCCATCAGGCCCATCGCCAAGCGGGCGTCCCGGAATGCCGCCGAATCCGATCTGGAACAGCTGGAACCATTTTCCGTTGCTGTCCGTCCCGGCATAGAAAAGATGAGGGCTGGACGAAAAGCCGGCTGCATTCAAGAACTCAGGCGTCTTCTGGCCCAGCAAACCACCAAGAATGTCGAACAGACGGCCCAGCGCGTGGGTCCGGCCAGACAGTGCGGCAGGGAATTTGGGTTTCAGCAATGAGCCTTCGGGGATACGCACTTCGATCAAATCGTAGAATCCGTCATTGAACAGAATCTGCGGATCAAACACCATGATCATATAGATGCCAAAAAACATCTTCATCATGTTTTCGTTAAGCAAGAAGTTGATCGACGCCTGACTTTGCGGATCGGTACCGTCAAAATCAAGAATCACACGGCCGTCTTCCCGCCACATCGTGCAACGGATTTTATATGGACCATATCCCATGCCATCGTCGCAGATATAGTCTTCGAAGCTTACTTTTTCTTCGGAAACCGAAGTCTCGACCAGCTTTTTCATCGCACGATAGTTGCGATCAAGCAGCAGGTCAGTGGCCGAAGCATAAACATCATCACCGAACCGTTCGCACATCTCGATAACCCGGCGCGCTGCTACCCGGCAGGCGGCGATCAGGGCATTAAGGTCAGCGGAGCACCATTCCGGCGTGCGGACCTGATGCATCACCAGCTTCAACAGCTCTTCATTATACTCGCCCTTTTTCCAAAGTTTGACCGGTGGAATGCGGACGCCTTCCTGAAAGATACTGGTGGCATCGATCGGCATTGATCCGGGAACCTTGCCGCCAATGTCGGACTGATGGCCGAACATAGAAGTATAAGCAACAAGCCGCCCGTCCTTGAACACCGGCATCAGAACCAACCAATCATTGGAGTGGCTGATAGCGCCGCCAACAGAATAAGGGTCGGACAGGAAAATCAGATCGCCTTCCTCCACAGTTCCGTCATATCCTTCCAGGAAGGGACCGATATAGCTGCCGAACTGACCAACAATCATGCGTCCCTTGCTATCAGCGATCAACGGAAAAGCATCGCCTTGTTCCCGGATGCCGGGCGACATCGCGGTGCGAACAAGGGTTGCGTCCATTTCGACGCGAGCGTTACGAAGCGCATTTTCGATAACTTCCAGTGTGACCGGGTCAATATCGACGGTCTTAAAGGGGGTATCGTCGGCCTGGATGATCCTTGCGGGCATTGTACGTATTCCTTTCCTTCTCAGGCGAGGTTAATGAAGATGTTGCCGACACTGTCGACATTGCCGATGCAGTCGGCTTCGATCAGGGTCGTGGAATCCATCTCGATGACGATGGCCGGGCCGGGAATAATATCGCCCGCGCGTAGTTTGGACCGGTCATAGATAGTAGCTGACCTCATTTCGCCATCCACCCACAATTCATGGTCGCGCATCTTTGCCGCAATTGGGTCGCCATTACCTTCCGGCAAGTTGAACCGCCCCAAATCAAGCGCTGGACCAACCGCCACAGCACGCAGGTTAACCAGTTCATGTGGGCTGTTCATGTTGAAGGTGAAGAGCCGTTCATGCTCTTCATCGAAACGGGCCTGCACCGCCGATAGACCATCGGCACGCAGGGTTTCCGGATCAATGGAAAGCGGCACCTCGAATGCTTGTCCTTCATAGCGCACGTCAAGTTCGAACGACGTAGAGATGTCGGCAGGGTCGATCCCTTCTGCCTCCAGTTCAGCGCGGGTTTCAGAGGACATTTCCTCAAGAATCGCGATAACATTCGCCTCATCGGTCTCGTCAAACCGTTTGGAAAAACTGCGTGCGGCCTCGGTCCTCATGCGTGTCGTTGCATCGCCCAGCGCACATAATACACCGGGGCTGACCGGCGAGACGGCTGGCCAGCTCCCCATCAGGCGCGCGACGGCATTGACATGAAGTGGTCCGGCTCCGCCAAAGCCCATTAAAGCGAAATGGCGGGGATCATAGCCCTGCTGCACCGAAATCATACGCAGCGCACCGAACATATTCTCGTTCACGATGTCAATGATGCCACGAGCAGCTTCCATCAGACCGATCCCCAGCTTGTCGGCGACAGCCTGCACCGACTTCTTGGCACCTTCTCGGTCCAGCTTGAAGCTTCCGCCCAAAAGGCTTTCGGGCAGATAGCCAAGCACAACATTTGCATCAGTCACCGTCGCTTCGGTGCCGCCTTTGCCATAAGCGACCGGACCTGGTTCTGCGCCCGCAGATTGCGGACCGACACGCAAAGCGCCGGTAAGGTCTGGCACATAGGCGATCGAGCCGCCCCCTGCGCCCACTGTCTTCACGTCCAGTGCCGAGGCACGGACCGAAAGATGGCCAACTTCGGTAGTGCGAACGCGCCGCGCTTCAAGATCTTCTATCAGGGCAACGTCTGTCGATGTTCCGCCCACATCGAGCGTCAGGATATTTTTTAGACCCGCATTCTTCGCGACCCAAAGTGCTCCGGTCACACCGCCGGCAGGGCCGCTCATCAACAAGGAGACTGGATGCTCTTCGGATTTCTCGGAACTCATCAATCCGCCATCCGAGCGTAGCAGCGAGAGCGAACCGGCCATACCGGCATCGCGCAACTGGCTACGCAAATTGCGGACATAGCGCCCCACGATCGGGCGCACTGCCGCGTTGGCCACAGTGGTCAGCGTTCTTTCATATTCCTGCATCTCTGGCAGAACTTCGTGGCTGAGCGAGACGGGAATATCCGGCATGATTTCCGCCGCAAGTTCGCCCACTCGTGTTTCGTGTGCGCCGTTAAGATAGCCGTTCATAAGGCTGACTGTAAGTGCTTCGATCCCCGAATCGCGCAGGATTTCAAGCTCGGCGCGGATCTGCGCCTCGTTGATTGCGCTCACTTCATTGCCGCGGGCATCCATACGGCCTTCAATTTCGACCGTATCTTCCAGGGCAGCCAGCGGCTCCGGTTTTGGCCATACGATCCAACCCGCAAGTCCGCCCGGTACAAAGCTGCGGGCAATCTGCATTACCTGGCGATAACCCTCGCTGACGACCAGCCCTACCCGGCTACCCTTACCTTCCAGCATAGCGTTCGTAGCAACGGTAGTTCCGTGCAGGAAAAACTCGATATCCGAAGGTTGAATACCTGCCGTCTCGCAAATCGCGAGCAGACCGTTCTGGATTCCCTGGGAACTGTCATGCGGAGTAGACGGCGTCTTGTGCCGCCAAAACGCGCCGGTATCCTGATCAAACAGCAGGAGATCCGTGAACGTCCCGCCCACGTCAACACCCAATCGATAAGCCATGTCCACACTCTCTTTCGTGTAAGTTTCATATTCGAAAGAGCATTGACAGTCGCCGACTAACAGAGATACGTGGCGCGCTATTCGCCTGGTGGAGACTGACCCGCCCAAATAACAAATTGACACTACGGACCAGAGCGCCCGGCGGCGCTACTGAAACAAGATTTATGATAACCCCCGCAATAGATTTCTCCGCAGGTCGAATAAACTGGGAGCAGACGCATGCGCCTGTCCATCATTCCTGTCAGCCTCTCTTAACACTGTTTATGGGATTTTATTTTTGAACCAAAATTCAACGCCTGGCTCAACCCGATTGCCAGTTAACGTCCTGATGAGATATGGTGTCGGACAAACGGGAACTCAGATATTCCGTGACACACCGGCCGCACTGCTACCAGTGTTTATGACGACGATCCTTGGAATTCCGGCATGGTTGGCCGGGATTGCAATCCTGATACCAAAGCTGTGGGTCATTATCTGCGACCCTTTGATAGGCGCATGGTCGGACAGAACAGCGGGAACGAATGGGCGAACCCCCTTTCTGGTTACAGGGGCCTTGCTTACCAGTCTGGGCTTTTATTTTTTGTTCAGCGTGTCAGGGTTTGAATCCGAAATTGCAACTGCAGCCCTTGTCAGTATGATATTCCTGTTGTCCATGACAGCCTTCAGCGCATTTTCAGTCCCCTATCTCGGTATCGCAGCGCTGCTTTCCACCGATACGCATGAGCGCACACGTGTTTTTGTCTATCGCATGATATTTGCAACTCTGGGCGTTTTGCTCGGCATTGGAGTAGCGCAGCCCACAGTATTCTGGTTCGGCGGCGGATATGACGGCTGGCATGCCATGGGTCTGATCTTCGGACTGATATGTATGGTTTCCATGATGGGTAGCGCCCTCGGTCTGCGACCCGTTCTGGCACGCGTACCAGTCCCCAAAGAAGCGCCGCCGCCGCTGCGTGAGCAATTTCTTATCACGATGCGTAATCGTCCCTTCCGGATTTTACTCAGTATCCACATGATTCAGACAGTCGGGCAGGCATGCTCCTACACTGTGGTTGCAATGGTCTTCATCTATCTGGCCGGAAACGTCAGTCTTTTGTTACCATTCGTTATCATAATGTCTCTTACGGGCCTGTGCGTACAGCCACTCTGGATGAGGCTATCCCGTACTATGGGCAAACTGCCACTGTTCATGTGGCTGTGTATTGGATGGTGCGTGATCACGCTGACTTGGGTGGCGATTGATTATGGCGCACAAATGACCGTATCGCTCCCTTTGATCGGAACAGTGAGTGTCAAGGAATTGCTGATACTACTGCGCGGTGGTTTGATCGGGATGACGAACGTAGGTTTCATTCTTCTGATTACATCGCTCTTTACCGACAGCATTTACCTTGGCGAAGAAAAAGGCCATGTTTCGATGGAAGGAAGCTATGCCGGTATCTGGTCGGCTAGTGAAAAACTGGCCTTCGCACTTGGCCCGCTCATTGCGGGCGTGATACTGTCCTTCTTTGGCTTTGAATCCTCTCGTGGTGGAATAATCGAGCAAAGCGACAGTGCGATGTTCGGTGTCCTTATGATCTATTCTGTCGTACCGCTAACCTTCTTCCTGCTTAGCTTCCTGCTAATCCCGTCGCTCACAAAGGCCTTGCGCCACGCAAACAAACCCGCGTCGGCGTAAGCGTCGTTGCCGGCTTAGGAACCGACGGAACTGCCAGATACAGGCGAACGAGTGAGGTAGCGGCCATATCCGCCCTCACCCGTGATTGTGCCGTCCAGCATGACTGTCTGCCCACGAAGGATGGTGCGGATCGGCCAGCCTTTTAATGCCTGACCTTCGTAAAGGCTGTAATCGGACCATGATCCCAATGCTTCGGGGTCCACATTCTTCACCTTGTCGATATCGACCAACGTGATGTCCGCATCGCTACCCGGCGCAAGGCTACCCTTGCCGTTCATTGAAAAGATACGAGCGGGCGAACTAGTCAGTAATTCGGCAATACGTGGCAGAGACAATCGACCGGCATGATAACCATGGTGCAGCAACACTGGCAGAATCGTAGCTGTACCGGGAAATCCCTGTGAAGCAGACCAGACCGATGTTTCCTTCGTCGCACGCTTACGCGGCACATGGTCCGAGGCGACGACATCGATCGATCCATCCGCCAGTCCTTCCCACATCGCCGCAACATCATCAGGGCTGCGGAACGGAGGATTAGCCTTGCCAATAGCTCCTATATCCGCATCCCAGTCGTGGGTAAGATAATGTGGGCAGGTTTCTACATAAACCCGGTCGTAGCGGTCACGCCACCGGCGTACTTCGTCAAGCGCCATCCGCGTGCTGATGTGCGGGATATAAATCGTTGCGCCCAGATGCTCGGCAAAAGCCAGTGCCCGGATAACACTTTCTGCTTCTGTGAAGTTGGGCTTGGATAGATTCCAGTCCTTGAGCGTGTCGCCCCCCGACATGATCGAACTGCGTCGAAAGCGATTCACCAACTCGATATTTTCAGTATGAACCACGATGGTAACCTCGCCAATTTCTGCTGCCCGTTCGAGTAGGGCATAGAAATATCCGTCATCGGTGCCATCAAGGCCCAGATACCGTCCCTCTTCCCCTTTGAAGTTCATGAAATACTTGAACGAATTGACTCCAAAGCGGGTAACATAGTCGTTCATTTCTTCTAGATGTCGCTCGCTGGTAACGCTGAAATGGAAACCGAAATCGACTAGCGCCCTTTGCCTGGCATGAGCAAATTCGGCGTCGAATACATCCTTGTATGATTCACTGGAAAGAAAATAGCCGAGAACCGAGGTAAACCCGCCTTGAGCGGCATAGGCCGTTTCGCTGCTATATTCCGTGATGGGCTGGGCAAAACCGAAATGAACGTGCGCATCAATCAGTCCGGGAAAGACATGCATGCCGGTGGCATCCAGTATTTCAGTCGCATCCGGAGCATGGCCCGGCATGAACTGCCCAACGACTAGACCGGACGAGACGGCTATATCGCGGTGGACCAAGCCTTCAACCGGATCAACAATGGTGCCGTTAGAAATAACCAAATCGCAATTCATTCGATTTCCTCCTGTACCGGTGGCTGGCTGCCTTCCGGTATAAAAAGCCAGTGCAGGCAAGAGGAGAAATCCTCTTCTTCACAATTTTCGGCGATAAATGTCAGATGATATTGTAATCCACCCGGGATAACAGGCAGTGGCTCGCTCAACAGGCTCGGCCCTACACTCTGAACCAATAACGGCCCTTTGGCTCCCTTTACGATCCCTTTGCAGCGCAAGAGCCGTTCGCCAATCTTTTTGCCAAGCACTTTCGCCAGCGCTGCGATTCCCGCGCGCGTCACCTCGCCCTCTACGGGAAGGCTGAAAGCCCGGACGGCATGAGTATGACCGGCTGGTCCAGCGTAATGTTTGTAATTGTCATCTGCGGACCGCCGCGCGGGACGCATCAGTCTTGCAGGGTCGCTGGCAATCTCTTCTGCCTTAAGGATTTCTGCCAGTGGATTTGCAGCCTGTAATATGGCCATCGCTTCATCCGAAAACGGTCCATCGACATCGGTCTTGGTCAAAACTATTCGGTCCGCCAGCGCCAGTTGCCTTCTTGCCTCCGGGTGTCGGTCCAGCCGCTTTTTCAGGTCGCAGGGTTCGATCGTCACAATGACCACACCCACTTCAAAAAAATGTGACAATAGTGGGCTACTATTCAGGACACGCAGGATCGGGCCAGGGTCTGCCAGCCCCGTGGTTTCAATCACGACCCGCCGAAATGGCGGCAGATTTCCTGAGGCACGGCCCCGGCACAAGTCCAGCAGTGTCTCCGGTAATGAGTCGACCACAGCACAGCACAGGCATCCACCTTCGAGAAGCGCGACATTCTCGGTCCTCTCACTGACCAGCAAGTGATCAAGCCCTATCTCGCCCAGTTCATTTACCACAACCGCAGTGTCGGCAAAGGCCCCGTCTGCGAGTAGCCGGTTGAGCAGCGTTGTCTTGCCGCTACCGAGAAACCCGGTAAGGATATCGACTGTCGTTCGCATCTTAAGTTGGATAATAACAATTGGGGCTGCTCGATCTAATGGCAGCCAGCCAATCTGTTCAACAAGCGGATATCAGTCCTCGTCTCTCTTTTTCAGTGCCCTGATATAGCGGTACCCTCAGCTAACCTGAGAGGAGCAGATATGCAAAAAAGCGAATTCAAGAAACGGCTTTCGGATGGCGCGCCACTATTGTTGCCGGGTGTTGCCAACCCGCTTGCTGCACGTGTCGCACAGGATGTCGGTTTTGAGGCGCTTTATGTAACCGGGGCAGGTGTCGCGAACACGGAACTTGGTTTGCCTGATATCGGAATACTCAATCTGACTGACATGGCGAATGTTGTGGAACGGATTAGC
Organism: Parasphingorhabdus sp.; assembly: GCF_036568145.1. Lineage (GTDB taxonomy): Bacteria > Pseudomonadota > Alphaproteobacteria > Sphingomonadales > Sphingomonadaceae > Parasphingorhabdus. Next base: position 18,271 of record NZ_DATCTC010000004.1, read on the forward strand.
GGTGTCGTGGACCTACCGCTCGTCGTCGATGCGGACACCGGCTATGGCAACTCGGTCAATTGTTATCATGCCGTGCGGCGACTGGAGGCGGCAGGTGCGGCTGTCATCCAGCTGGAAGATCAGGTCTTCCCGAAACGTTGCGGACATTTCGAAGGGAAAGAAGTTGTCCCCGCTGCCGAGATGATCGGCAAGATCCGGGCCGCCTGTGATGCACGGCGCAGCGAGGATACGTTGATCATGGGTCGTACCGATGCCTGCGCGACCGAAGGTTATGAATCAGCCATTGAACGTGCGGCATTATATGCCGAGGCAGGGGCCGATATCCTGTTCATCGAGGCAATGACCGATGAAGCGCAGCTTCGCGATGCTCCATCGCGAAATGATCGTCCGCATCTTGTTAATGTGGTGCACGGTGGCAAGACGCCGGCCCTGCCCGCCGAAGAATTCGGCAATATGGGCTATCGTCTGGTGCTCTATGCCAATGCCGCCTTGCAAGCTTCTGTCGCTGGAATGCAGCACGTCCTGCATGGCCTGCACACCGACGGATCGTTGTGCAAAGTATCAGACCGGCTGGCCGGATTTCCCGAACGCCAACGCATGGTTCGCACCCCCGAGTGGGATGCACTGCGTCAACATTATGAGGGAGGGCAGTCATCATGAACCGACCTTGGTCAAATATTGTAACAGAGGAAGAAGAACGCCGTTACCGCGCTGCTGGCTTTGGACGCGAGGGCGGACTTGGCAAGCGGCCGGCGCTCTTAATTATCGATGTGCAATATCGCACGATTGGCACGCGCGAAGCTCCGTTCTGGGAAAGTATCGAGGAATTCAAGACCAGTTGTGGCGATACAGGCTGGGAAGCAGTAAGGCATATCGCGCCGCTACTTGAGCGGTTCCGTGAACGCAACCTGCCCGTCATTTATCCTTATGTCGCTCCCAAACAGTCTTTTGACAAGGGTCGCCTGGCCGCCAAGGTGCCAGAATTAATGACTATTGCTCAAGACGGTTATCGTTTTGTCGAAGAAATCGCGCCGCAGGAAGATGATGTTCTGCTACCAAAAAAGCATCCCAGTGCATTCTACGGCACACCGCTTGCCAGCTACCTGATCGACCTCGGCTGCGATGGTGTCGTCGTAACCGGCTGTTCTACCAGCGGCTGCGTGCGTTCCAGTGTGGTGGACGCGTTCTCGTACAATTTTCACGTTACGGTTCCGGAAGAATGCGTCTATGACCGCAGTCCCGCGGCTCATGCGGTAAACCTGTTCGACATGGCTTATAAATATGCCGATGTAAAACCGCTGGCTGATATTGATGCTGCGCTTGCAATGATTGGCGGAAAGGAAACATCATGAGTGACAAACCGACTCTGCCCCGTACTGTACGGGGCAAGCGTCCGGGCTTTTACGATACACCGGGCGTCGACGAACTGATGAGCATGATGCTCGCGCTTACGCAAGAGCTCTCGGTTCTACGCGATCGGGTTGATGCGGCGGAGCGCGTCATGGCGAAGCATGGCACAGACCTGGCAAGCGAGATCGAAGCACTCGAACTTGATGAAGCCTCCCTGAAGTCACGCGAAGCAGCGCGTAACAGCCTTTATGACCGGGTGTTCTTCATCTTTGCCCAGCAACGTGCCGAACTGGAAGAACGTGACGACCATGGCACCTATGAACAGGTTCTGGAGAAGGTGGCTCATGGCGATATCTGAAACCCCGCGCCCGCGCCGCGGCTATGCCGATGGGCCCTATGGGCAGGTTCATTACCAGGTGCTCGGTACCGGTACGCCGCTTGTCATGCTGCATCAGGCACCGATGACATCGGGTCAGTTCGACATGGTATACGAGCCGTTGGCGAAACAAGGAATAAGAGCCCTCGGCATAGACATGCCGGGTTTCGGCCTATCAGACCCAACGCCTGCTACACCGACCGTGGCAGACTATGCGGCTGTCGTTCCAGTCGTACTCGATGCCCTGGATATAAAGCAGACGGCCCTGCTGGGTCATCATACAGGCGCACTCGCCGCAACCGAAGCGGCCATCCTGTTTCCCGAGCGGATCAAGCGGCTAATCATAAACGGTGCGTTGCTAGTCAGTGAGCAGGACAGGAACGATTTTCTTACCAACCTGCACGTGTGGGAAAAGAACTTCACAGCGCGCGAGCATGCCGGACACATGGCCGAACTATTCGACATCCGCCACCGTTTTGCGGATGGCACAATATCACTGGATCGTATCAGCGATTACGTTGTTCAGGCACTACTGGGCCGCGGACAGTTCTGGTGGGGGCATCATGCCGCCTATATGTATGATCAGGCACCGCGCCTGCCATTGATAACTCAGCCTACTATGCTGCTGACCAACAGCGGTGATATGATCAACCACCATTCGCACGAAGCGAAGCGTGTCCGCCCCGATTTTGTTTTTGTCGAGTTAGAAGGCGGCGGCATTGATATCGTCGACCAACAGAGCGAAGCCTGGGCTGACGCGGTGAGCCATTTCATCAAAGACGAGAGAGGATGATACCATGGCAGTAGACAATATTTTTCAGCAGGCCGACCATCCTGTTCTGCCCCGGCCGACTCATGACGAACGCAGTCGGCAGGAATTTGCCAAGGGCATGCGCGGCTATATTCAACGTACCATCCTGCCCGGTTTGACTCCACTTTTTCATAAAGTTGCGCACGAATCGAGTGCTCAGGGCGTCGATCTGGAAAGCCGTCATCAGGTGCGTAAGACGATGAAAAACCAGCCTTATTTTCAGGCCTATGCTGCGCTGACCCGCAGCGCGCAGGAAATGATTTGGCATTCAGTGATCGACACGCTGGAGCGTGACTGGCCTCGCCTCAGCCGTGAAGTCGCCGCACATGAAGACAAAGGCGGCGAACTTCGTCTCGATGATGCGATGGAAGTACCACGCTATGTCACCGCGCTGGACATTCACTGTATGCCCGGCGGCTATGATTCGAAAGATGCCGAAGGTTTTGCTGCAGGTGCTCTCTATGAACGCGGGGTCTATCTCTACTCGATGGGATTTGGCGGCCCGTTCAATGACGACAAAGGCCGCTCGGTCTGTAATTATATCCGTCGCAACCTCGATGGCTTTGCACCAAAACGTATATTGGACATGGGCTGCACCGTCGGCCATTCAACCCTGCCTTTCAAGGAAATATTTCCCGATGCAGAGGTGTGGGGAATTGATGTGGGTGGACCGGTAGTACGCTATGCCCACGCGCGGGCCGGTGCGATGGGTTTCGATGTGAATTTCGCGCAAATGAATGCCGAGGAAACC
>NZ_DATCTC010000005.1:0-69079 GCF_036568145.1 Parasphingorhabdus sp.
AGGACGATTGGCTTGAAGCGGATCGTCCCCGCCTCCAGCAGAACATCGCGCAAGGATTTATCAGGCGAGGCTGTGTGCCGGATAAAGTCGACCAGCAGGATCGAGTTGCGCACAATGATCCCGGCGAGCGCGATAAAGCCGATCATAGACGTCGCGGTGAACGGCGCACGGAAAAGCATGTGGCCGATGACGATACCAACGAGGGTCAGCGGCACCGGCGTCAAAATGACCAGCGGCAGGAGGAAGCTCCTGAACTGCGCGACGACGAGTATGTAGATTCCCAGCAACGCGACTATGAATGCCCCGCCCATGTCCCGGAACGTGACCCAGGTGATCTCCCATTCGCCGTCCCAGAGCATGGATGCCACGCTTTCGTCCTCGGGCTGGCCATTTAGGCGAATTTCCGGCTTCACGAGTCCCTTGGCGGCCCAATCATAGTCTTCCACGGCGCGATTGACGGCCAACATGCCATAGATCGGCGCTTCATAGGCTCCGGCAAGTTCGGCTGTCACCATGTCGGCATAGCGGCCATCGCGGCGGAAAACCGAGGGGCTTCCCGTCTCGGTACGGGCATCAACGACGGCGCCCAGATCAATGAGCTGGCCGTCCGGCGTCTGTGCGACGGGCGTGCTTGACAGGGCCTGCGTCCAGCTGCGGTCCTTCTGCTCAAGCGCGATGGTGATCGGGAGCGGTGTGCGCCCTTGCCCACGCGGCGCATAGCCCACGGTCTGGCTGCCCATGAGCATACCTATACTGTCGGAAATCTGGCGCTGCGAGAGACCATAATAATCAATGCGGTCGCGCTGGATGTCGAGGCGCAGCTTGGGACGCGGCGTGCCGAAACTATTGTCCACGTCAACGATATAGGGAACCGACTTGAAGATCTTCTCAAGCTCGGTTGCCGTTTTCTGACGCGTCGCGGCGTCGGGTCCATAGACCTCGGCGAGTAACGTCGCGAGGACCGGCGGCCCCGGCGGTGTCTCCACCACCTTGATAGACGCGCTATCGGGCAGCTTGAGTGCCTTCAATCTTTCCCGCAGGTCGAGCGCGATCTGGTGGCTCGACCGGCTGCGGTCGCCCTTGGGGAGCAGCGTTACCATGACATCGCCCTGTTCCGGCAGCGAGCGCAGGAAATAGTGGCGGACAAGTCCGTTGAAGTTGAACGGCGCCGATGTGCCGACATAGGCTTCCATCGATGTCGCCTCGGGCAGGTCACGTACGATGCCGGCGACATCTTCCAGCACACGGCCCGTATTTTCGAGCGCGGTGCCTTCGGGCATATCGACCACGACCTGTACCTCTGACTTGTTGTCGAAGGGCAGCAGCTTCACCGTGACGGCCTTGAAATAGAACATCGAGCAGGCAACGAGCGTTGCCACGCCCACCCAGATCAGGAAATTGCGCGCAGACTTGCGCGAATCTATCACGCGATGCGCGACTTTGGCATAGAGCTGCCCCAGCTTTCCGCCGCTTTCATCATGGCCGTGACCTCCGTTCAACGTCTTCCGGGCGAAACGGATCATCAACCACGGCGCGATCACGACAGCGACAAAGAAGGAAAAGATCATCGCGGCTGAAGCGTTGACCGGGATCGGCGCCATATATGGCCCCATCAATCCCGAAACGAACAGCATCGGGAGCAGCGCCGCAACCACGGTCAATGTTGCGACCACAGTCGGGTTGCCGACTTCGGCCACAGCCTCGATCGCGGCCTGAGTGCGGTTTCTATCATCGTCCATCGCCCAATGGCGGGCGATATTCTCGATCATCACAATGGCATCATCCACAAGGATACCGATTGAGAAAATTAGCGCGAACAGGCTGACGCGATTGATCGTGTAGCCCATGAGGTTCGACGCAAACATGGTGAGCAGGATCGTCGTCGGGATGACCACAGCGGTCACACCCGCCTCGCGCCAGCCGATTGCAAAACCAATCAATATCACGATGGAAATGGTCGCCAGCGCCAGGTGGAACAATAGTTCATTGGCCTTCTCGTTCGCCGTCTCGCCATAGTTACGGGTGACGGCGACATCAACTTCATCGGGGATCAGCTTACCCTGGAGGCCTTCGACACGCTCAAGAATGGCGTCGGAAACGACGACAGCGTTGGCCCCCGCACGCTTGGCGAACGCGATACTTACGGCAGGCGCCGAATTCCATTTGCCGTTATCTTCCTTCGCCCAGCGCCATGCCCGTGACTGATCTTCGCGCGGGCCCTGCGTAACACTGGCAACATCGCGCAAATAGACGGGAGAGCCGCTCGCCGAACGCACGGTCAGCATGCCCACTTCCTGCGCCGATGACAGCGTGCGGCCCGCCGTCACGGCGACCGCCTTGCCGTCCTCGCGGATATTACCGAGCGGGAAGCTGCGATTGGCCTGACTCGCCGCTTCGATAACATTGCCCAGAGGCACGCCATATTGGCTTAGCTTGGCGGGATCGGGCGCGATGCGGATTTCTTCAGGTTGTCCGCCGACAAGGAAGGTAAGGCCGACATTGTCGACCTTGGCAATTTCTGTGCGCAGCTTAGAGGCAAGCTCGTAAAGGCTGGCATCATTCCACTGGCCCACCGCTCCGGGTTTGGGAGAGACCGTCAGCACGACAGCGGGCACATCATTGATGCCGCGCACCGTCACCTTGGGATCGGGAATACCGACGGGCTTTTTATCCCAATTGGCGCGCAGCTTTTCCTCGATGCGGATCGCTGCATCCTCGGAATTGGACCCAACGAGGAAGCGCGCCGTCACCATCACGCTGTCGTCCTGCGCCTGGGTATAGACATGCTCTACGCCGTCGACGCTCTTGACGATCGTTTCGAGGGGGATACCAACCAGTTCGGTCGCGTCTGCTGCGGAAAGACCGGGGGCCATGACCTGTATATCCACCATCGGTACACTGATCTGCGGTTCCTCTTCCCTAGGAATTGAAAAAAGGGCCAGTAAACCAACGGCAATCGCTGTCAGGAGAAACAGCGGTGTCAGGGGCGAATTAATGGTGGCCTTGGTCAGGCGGCCAGAGATACCGAGATTCATTAGCCGCGAGCCTTGTCAGGCTTACCGGGGGCGAACAGAGTGTCGCCAGCAGAAACGCCGCTCAATATCTCGACCATGTCGGGATCGGCCGTAGGTGCGATCTGGACCGGAACCATGCTGAGGCGCTTGCTTTCGGTGACGACCTGTACCTGATCTACCCCGTAGCGCGTGGTGACGAACTGACGCGGCACGACCAGCGCCTTGCGCGTGCCGATCTCGACCGATGCGCTGACGCGGCGTCCGATGAATTGCGTAGAGAGACCAGGCAGTGTCGCATCGACGCGAACCTGACCACCGGTAATCGCTGGATAGACCTGCGTTACGCTGCCTTCGTGCGTCACACTTGGCGCCCCTGAATCGCTAATCTCTGCATCACTGACGATCACGCGGGCACCGGGGCGGACCTGTCCCGCGACCGATTCAGGCAGCATCAGGCGCAAGACCGGCGGACCGGCGGTGACGGTTGCAATCGACATGCCCGGCGCGACCGCTGAGCCTGCCGGGATGTCAGCGCGCAAAACGCGGCCGCTTGCCGGCGCAATCACTGCGCCCTGCCCTGCCACGCTGGCGCTCGCACCCTGTTGCGCACGAGCGGCGGCAACCTGTGCATTGGCTGCCCTTGCAGCAGCCACGGCCTGATCCAGTCGTGCCTTGGCATAGACACCGTTGTTATAAAGATCGCGGATGCGGGCGAGGTCGGCATTGGCGCGTGCGGCTTCGGCCTGGGCGGCAGCGGCCTGCGCGCCATAGGCACTGGCCTCGTAGCCAAGCCGCGAGTCGACGATCATGCCGATTCGCTGTCCCTTTTTCACCGTGTCGCCAGCGCGCACGGCAAGCGAAGTAAGAATACCCGGAATACGGGCAAGCACTTCGGCCTGGTCGCGCGTGGCGATCTCCGCGCCCACCGCTTTCATATCGGCGATCTCCTTGGGAACGAGTCGCACCGTATTCCCGGCAGGCAGCGTAGCCGCCGCCTCTTCACGTTCCGGCTGACTGCCGCACGCCGATAGCGCCAGCGAGGCGCTTACTAACCAGAGCCATTTTCCCATGCCCTTCATACCCCTTTTCCGGCCCTTTCCAAGGCGCTTAGCTGCCAACTACCGGCAATCCAGCATTTTTCCATGCGCCGATCCCGCCGGCGAGATGCGTGTCAATATTGCTCTGGGCCTTCGCGCACTGGTCAAGTGCCTGTCCGGAACGCCGTCCGCCCGCGCATTGAAGCACAACCGTCTTACCTTCTGGATCAGGGATATTACGGATAGAAAAGGCCGACAGTGGCATGTTTACTGCCCCCTCAATGTGGCCAGTAGCAAATTCGCTGGCCTCACGCACGTCAATGACCAGCGCTTTGCCGTCCTTCAGCATAGCGTTTAGTTCGATAGGACCGATCTCGCGGTGAGCAGCACGTTTCTTAAATCCGAACATGGGAGCCTCTTTTCAATTTGTGGATTGCATATAACGTGTAATGATTATATTAGTCAATCTTGTTGAAACAGGAAGGATCTTTGATGGGTAAACCGTTGATCGTAATATTAGGCGCTGGCCTGGGAGGCACGATTGCCTCCTACGAGATTAAGGCGGCCGTTAAAGACCGGGCCGATGTGATGACGGTATCCGATTCGGATACCTATAGCTTTATCCCCTCTAACCCTTGGGTTGCCGTGCGCTGGCGCGAACCGGAAGCCATTCAGGTCCATCTGCCTCCGGTCTTCGAGAAGAAGGATATTGGGTTTACGTCAGTCGGCGCGAAGCGACTCCACGCCAGCGAAAAGCGACTCGAGCTGAATGACGGGACATCTATCAATTACGATTATCTTGTAATTTCAACTGGTCCTGAACTGGCTTTTGACGAGATCGAAGGCTTGGGCCCCCAAGGTCATACTGTATCGGTATGCCAAACGGATCATGCCTCGGCGGCAGCCGAGGCGTTCGATGCCTTCGTGGAGAATCCCGGCCCGATTATCGTTGGCGCGGTTCAGGGAGCGTCCTGCTATGGCCCGGCTTACGAATTTGCGATGATCCTCGACACCGAGCTGCGCCGCCGCAAGATCCGCGACAAGGTTCCGATAACTTATGTTACGCCAGAGCCCTATATCGGCCATCTCGGCCTTGATGGCGTCGGCGATACCAAGTCGTTGCTCGAAAGCGAGATGCGCGACCGTCACATCAAATGGATAACCAATGCGCGCGTGACTGGCATCGAGCCGGGCATGATGCACGTCGAGGAAGTTGCCGAAGACGGCGCGGTCAAGAATACGCACGATCTGCCATTCAACTACTCGATGATGCTTCCCGCTTTCCGGGGCGTGTCGGCCATTCGCGATATCGAAGGGCTGACCAATCCGCGCGGGTTCGTCATCGTCGACAAGCACCAGCGCAATCCCGCCTTTCCCGAAATCTTTGCGCTTGGCGTGTGCGTCGCCATTCCACCCACGGGTCCGACCCCGGTACCGGTCGGCGTGCCAAAAACTGGTTTCATGATCGAATCCATGGGGACGGCAATCACGGCAAACCTCGCGTCGATCCTCGATGGCAAGGAGCCGACAGCCGAAGCGACGTGGAACGCCGTCTGCCTTGCCGATTTCGGCGACAACGGCGTGGCTTTTGTCGCTCAGCCGCAGCTACCGCCTCGCAATGTTAATTGGTCCTCCAGCGGGAAATGGGTCCATGTGGCCAAGATCGGCTTCGAGAAATATTTCCTGCACAAGGTCCGCAAGGGCGAGAGCGAGCCATTCTATGAGAAGCTGGCGCTCCACGTCATGGGTATTCACAAGCTGCGTTTCTGATCTTCCCTTAACGAAGGAGTGCTAAAATGACTCTCGATCGTGCCGTAATGGCGTTTGCCGGATTTGTCGTACTGCTGGGCGTTGTCCTGTCTTTAACTGTGCATCCTTGGTGGCTCGCGTTAACGGCTTTCGCCGGCTTTAACATGATCCAGTCGAGCTTCACAGGCTTCTGCCCCGCTGCAAAATTATTCAGTGCGCTCGGCGTCCGTCCGGGGGCTGCCTTCAAATGATACTCAAGCGGTCGGTTCCCCTCCCGCTACTGGCCTGCCTGTTCGCCAGCGTCGCCATGCCCGCACAGGCGACGACGCTGGAAGAGGCTATTTCGGCTGCCATGAATCACGCGCCCGAGATCGACGCGGCGAGTGCCGATGCCGATGCCGCCGATGCCCGGATAAAGGAAGCCAGAGGGCATGGCCTTCCCAGCGTAACGCTGAGCGGGACGATCGGCTATGGCCGCCTCGATCCGCAGGGCTATTTCGGGCTTCCGGCATCCAACGTCACGCCGCGCGCCGCGCAGCTCACCATCGAACAGCCGCTTTTTACAGGTGGCCGGGTCAGCGCCGGGGTCGCACAGGCCAAAGCCGGAAGCGAAGCGGCACGCGCGGGTGAAACCATGACGCGCAGCCAGATCGTCGTTGCGACGGTTCAGGCTTATGGCAACGTGCTGACCACGCGTCGCATGGTTACGCTCTACGAACAGATGACCCGGCAGATGGAGCAAATCCATCGCGCAGCCCGTCTCCGCTTCGAGGCTGGCGAAAGTCCCAGCACTGATGTCTCGCAAGCCGCAGCCCGCTTAGCAGAAGCGCAGGCCGCGCTGGAAGCAGGGCGCGGTCTTGCCGTCTCGGCCGATGCCCGGTTCACCAACCTGACCGGACTCTCGCCGCAGGACCTTCAGCCAGTACCGGAAAATCCCGCGATCCCTCAGTCGCTCGATGAAGCACTCAATATCGCCCGGGCAAACAACCCTGCCCTTGCTCAGGCCGAAGCGGCATTGGATGCCGCGCGCGCTGGTGCAAGAGGCGCACGGGCTGAACGCCTGCCCACGGTCGGGGCGTTTGCAGAAGGCTCTACTATACGCGATCAATTCTTCCCCGATTACCGCGCCGATGGTGCCACGGTCGGCGTGCGGGCGCGGTGGCAGCTATTTTCTGGCGGACGTGTCGCGGCAAAGATCACCGAGTCTGACAGCGCAGTCAGAGCCGCCGATGCCCGCGCCCGCGCCGCACGATCCGCCGTCGATGAACAGACGATCAGCGCCTTTCAAGGCGTGCGATCCGCCGTTCTGGTCGAAGCCGCCGCCGCTAGCCAGGCCGCCGCCGCCGCACAGGCCCGCGACAGCGTTCGCCACGAAGTACGCGTTGGCATGAAACCCCAGCTAGACCTGCTAGACGCAGAACGCGAAGCGACCGCCGCTGCAGTGAACGAAGTCAGCGCGCAAAGCGACCGCATCGTTGCCGCCTATCGGCTGCTCGCGTTGCTGGGGCGCTGAGAGGCATTTTAACGCCTAGAAACAGGTCTCTCTCATCCATTTTCGTTACTTTAACAGTTTCCTCGGAGAGCGCAGAAACGTTCTAGGACATATCGCAAACGTTGAGATGTATTCGATGAGCCGGCCCCGGTGCGAATGAGAATGTGAACTCGTTTGTTATGTCAGACTCAGCCCTTAATTGGAGCCGGAGCCGCGGGACCGAGCTCGCCTATAAAACGACTAGGCAAGAGGTTGGCCATCTGCCCGGACTGCGTTTGGAACGCCACGTTGGCGCCGTATGCGTCGGCAATCGTCATCTGCTTTGCGTAACTGATGAACAGGCTCCCCGGTCGATCATTCGCCGGATCCGCCTTCACCCGCGTAATCCCGACATAGAACAGCCGCCGCGCCTCCTCGAGGGCCGCGTCCTTCACCGCCTTGGGCCAGTCGTTGTCTGGCGCCGGGGGAAGGATGCCCTCCACGCAACCGGCGATAAACACATAGGGCGAGCTGAGGCCCTTGCTCTTGTGAAGACTCATGAGTCGGACCTCCTCGACCGTGGGCGGAATGTCCGGCTGGGTAATCTCCTGCATCATGGCGGAGAGAAGGTCCTCGGGGGTCTCGGCCGCCTCCTTTTGGGCCAGCGCCAGTTCGCGTAATTCAGACACGCTTGGGTCTGCGTCCGGGAACAGGGCGTCAATGAATGTCCCGAGATCGGCCTTCACCGCCTCGAGCGCCTCTAGATCGTCCTTGATAGTGTTGAACTGTGTGACCAGCGGACCGGTGTAGGCAATGGTTAGCGTTCCCTCGGCCAGCTTGTTCATGGCGGCCCAAGGGCTATCGCCGCTGACCTCGCAGTGCTGACGGACCCGCGCGTAGGCATTGGCTCGGAGGTCGTTATGGCCGGAGCCGAGCAGATACCGCAGCGCCACCCGGTCCTCGTTGTCAAAGAAGAGCTTGAAAAGGGCGAATCTCGTCTGTGCCACCTCTGAATCGAGCTGGCTCTCCTCATAGTAGGATTTGGCCGGGATGCCCTTGCCCTTTAGGGCGTTGAGGATTGGCTTCCCTGCCACGGCGCGCTGGACGAGGATGATTATTTCGCTCGGATGGACGCCATTGCCGATGAGCTCTTGAACCTTGGCAGTGATCCACGCCGCTTCGTTGTGAATGTAGGGAACCTGCACGATGACGACCTCGCCCGCGCCCTTATCGGGCAGGGGCGTCAAGGCGCGCGGCGCCCGGTTAGTGTTCACGTTTATGAGTGCATTCGCCATCTCGACCACCGTGGTTGGGCAGCGGTAGCAGTCAGCCATCTCGAGATCGGCACAAGTCGGATGAAGATCCTTCCATTCTCGAATGCCGTCCGGGTGGGCGCATTTGAAGCTGTAGATAGACTGGTCATCGTCTCCCACGATACAGATTTCAGCAGTGTTTCCAAGGTAGGCAATCGCCGTCTGCTCGGCCTTGTTGAGGTCCTGATACTCATCAACGAGGAGGTGCTTGAATTCGGAGCGCTCGGCCGCCGCCGGATTGTTTTTAAGGTAATGAACGAGGTACGGAATCAGCTCACCAATGAGCATCCCATGGTGAAACTCGAGCCATGCCAAGAGGGCCGCCTGAAATGCAATCTCCTCGTTTGTCTTTGCGAACCCCGGCTCGTCTCCTTGGCTCTGTGCCCAAGCGGCCGTGTAACCCTGAATCATCTTCTTCGCCTGGCGCTTCCCGCCACTGGCTCCGGCGATGTCGCAAATGAGAGCCTTGGTCTCGAAGGAGTTTAGCGACCTTGGGGAACGGCCAACAACCTCGAGGACGTGCTTACGCGAGAGGATGCGCATGGCGAGGCTGTGTAATGTCTGGCCGTCGAGCTCCTCGCATCCCGGGACCCCCAACTTTTGTAACTCCCGATGAAGGTCTTCGGCTGCTACGCGCGTGAAGGTAACAGCTAGGAGCTCCTTTGGTGAGATGCCTGTTTCGAGCAGTCGAGCGACCCGACGTTTCATAGCGAATGACTTGCCTGTGCCGGGCCCGGCAATGACCCGAATGCGCGGCTCTGGTGCACCTGCGATCTTATAAGCTACGCTGTCAGTAGAAAGTCCAGTATCCCAAGCCATTTATTCCCCCCGTGTTTCTTTTCGAATTCATAACGGAAAGGGCGTTCAAAATCACCGCCTTTCGTTACCTTGCCGGTTACCTATGGCCCGGTACCTGAAGGTAAAATTCGCAGAAATGTTGAAAAATCTGGAGCGGGCGAAGGGATTCGAACCCTCGACCCCAACCTTGGCAAGGGTGATTTGACGGTTTTCTAGGCTATCCGAATCTACGCTATTGTGCGATAAGTAACTGTTGTTAATGCTATTTATATACGCTATGATATTCTGCGATATCCCGCAATAGGTATCTTCTGTGGACACCATGTGGGAACCAATTATTTGGTGGCAATATGGCGCAAACAGACAATACCCCTCTTACCAAACGAATGATCGACCAGTCAGAAGCTAGCGACAAGCGATATCATCTCTGGGACGGATTGCTTGGTGGATTTGGCGTTCGCATCGAGACTAGCGGACGAAAGAGCTTCATACTTCGCTATCGAGCTGAAGGTGGCGGACGATCAGCTCCACGTCGCTTCATGACTATCGGGCGCTACGGGACGCTGACGCTGGATGAAGCCCGAAAAAAGGCTCGGTTGCTTCTGAGCGCGGTCGCGCTAGGCAACGATCCAGCGGGCGAGCGGCAAACCAAACGGAAGGAATTGCGGATATCCGATTTGATTGATCTTTATGAAAATGAAGGCTGTTTCGTTCAGCGCGGAAAACGTCAAGGCGAGCCAATGAAACCAAGAACTAAGGATTATACCTTAGCGCGACTCCGCAATCATGTTGTGCCTTTGCTTGGCAGCAAACGAATTAGCGAAATTGGCGCCGGAGATATCGAAACGTTTGTCAGAGACGTAACCAACGGAAAAACAGCCAAGGATGAAAAAATTGCTCCACGCAAACGTATCATTGTTCGCGGCGGACCGGGCGCTGCTCGCAAGGTCGTTCGGGATCTTTCAGCCGTCTATAGCTTTGCGATACGCCGCGAGATAGTTGAACGAAACCCGGTTGAGCGTGCCGCCGTTCGCAAAACTGATAATCAAAGAAAGCGTTATTTGAGTTTGGAAGAGGTAAGCCAGTTGGGCAAAGCCTTCGAAAAAGTCCTTGTAGACGGTGCAAATCGCAAAGCTATCGAGATCGCGCGTCTGTGGGCACTTACCGGGTGCAGACGAAACGAGATTGCCGCTCTCGAGTGGGAAGAAGTTGATTTGGATCGAGGACTTCTTGTTTTGGGCGACACCAAAGCAGGTCGGTCTATCCGTCCACTGAGTTTGGCAGCTATGGCTATTTTAAGAGAGATCACACGCAGCGGTTCGTCTAAATATGTATTTCCCGCAACCAGTGGAGACGGCTTTTATCAGGGTACAAAAGGTATCTGGCCGAAAGTAAAAAGGGAGGCCAAACTTATGGATATCACGCCGCACACGTTGCGACATACGATGGGTTCAACATCTGCATCATCCGGAGAAGCCCTTGCACTGACGGGCGCTATCCTCGGCCATGCGAACCCACGTTCGACCGCTATATATGCCCATATCCAGCACCAGCCTATGCAGAATGCGGCTGAAAGGACATCAAAAAAAATCGCAGCTGCACTGGGCATTGCCGCCGAGTAGAGCTGAGATGTTACGGTCAGAAATTAGCGAATGCACTTCCCGGAGAACGAAAAAACTACATACGAGAAATCCATTTTTCGAATTTACAGCGACTTCCTCAAAGTAGTATTTTGATTATATACACTTATCATAATCGAGCTAATTCCTACTCAAGAATGTTGGATCGAGTTAGCGCAAAATTTTGAAGGATATCCAGATCGACGCGCAGAATTTCGGGATGAACCAGGTTGGAACACTTCCCTGTTTCGAGGGGGCAATGAGTCAGGGCTGCCGACGGATCAACCAGCGGGGGCATCACGCCAGCGCAAGCCATTACGGATGACAAAGACAATCCCGCTTAGCACCCGCCGGTCATCAACCTTAGGAACCCCGTGCGATAATGGAAAATAGGGCTCTATCCGGCGCATCTGCGCCTTGCTCAACATAATCAGTTTTATGCAAAGGTACACATAACAGGAAAAACTGGCTCTTTGCTGGATCAAAAGCAGGCGGGACACGCGCGGCTGCCATTTATTCAGTCATCGAGACCTGCAAACTTAACGGCATCGAGCCGCAGGCCTATATCGCCGATGTCATCGAAAAGATCGCCGACGACTGGCCTGCATCCCAGTGGGACGGACTTATACTATGGAACTGGAAGCCGGAGCAGAAAACCACCAGTCAAGTCGCATAATCGGCGACCTCTAGAACACGCTTACGCTCTGGCAACCAGAACTGTCCGGTAAATGCAAACCGGCCCAGATTGGTAGCGGCAGGAATGCCCCATTCGTCATAGCTGTTAATGTTGATGATCGTGCCAGAGCTGTTGGTAATCGCGGTAATCGAACCGCGCTCATCAGCGATCAGATAGCGTTTGTCGGTGAGACCAGCGCCATCATACCAGACAAGCGGATCATCAACTCCGGCTCCGTGGACATAGCGGCGCAGAACGGTGCTGCCATTGCTGGCATATTCCGCGACCAGCTCATCGCCGTCATAAAGGAACTTGGTAATGCCTGCCGCGCCTCCAGAGGTCTGTAGCAAGCGGCCCAAGGGGGTAACAAGGGCCGTGCTGCCATTCTCCCGGATTGCCAGTAACCTGACCGGCAGGCGAATAATCATAGGTCAGATAAAAGGAGCCCGGATGGGTTAACCGCCTCCGGCGCCCCTGTGCTCGGTCAGTGCGTCGATGATCCGTGCGTGGCTCCGCCTGTCGATCCGGTAGAGCAGCATGAGCGCGATACCGACGATCGCAAATAGCCCGGCTCCAGGCCCATGTGCGAGCGCCAGCCACGCCAATGTTCGCTCGGGGATTTCCACCGCTGCGCCTTGCTCGGGCTGCGCGGAAAAGTTGATGATTTGCAGCACCAGACCCGCAAACAATATGCCCGCTCCCGTCGCCGACTGCTTGGCGAACGACCATCCTGCGAAGAAGAGGCCCTGGCGCTGCGAGCCGAACAGATGCTCATGCTCATCCGCCGCGTCGGGGATGATCGACAGAAACGCAATGATCGACAAGGCCATCATCACGCCTCCGACGAACGCCACGACGGCGAGGAAGCCGATCAGCGCGTCCCCGGTCAATTGCAGTAACCCGAGCAGTTTGAACGATGCGGGCAATGCGTTGCAGCCCACCATGGCTAATATGCTGACGACCAGCATCGCGCGCTTTTCCATATGCTTGTAAAGCGGTCCGGCCAGCGGGGCGCCGAGCATCAGCCCGGTCACCGAGGCTATCCCGAGCCACTGTATCTGCGTCGAGCTCAACTGCCAGAAGAAAGTTGCGACGTGCAGCCCGAGCGCCAGGTGCACTCCGGCTCCGATGTTGAACAACAGGGCTGCGGCGAACAGGATGCGGAAGGTCCGGTTGCGGAACATCTCGCCGATTTCGCCAAGCAGCCGGAGATGGATCGCCCGGGTCGGCGCCTCGACCTTGCGCTGCGATTTCGGCGCCGTGAGTCCTTGCCGGATCGCAATAAGCCCGCCGGCAAACAGCAGGGCGCTCAGCGACAGCGTCAACGGCAGGTAAGCGTCGCGTTGCGCCGCGCCGCCAGGCCCGGCGAAGAACACTCCATAGCTCAGCACGATCACCGCCACCGTGCCCAGGATGCCGATGCCCCAGCGCCACGCTGCCACCGACGAACGCTCGTTATAATCGTCGGTGAGTTCGGCGCCGAGCGCCTGATAGGGCACGGTGAACATCGACGACGAGATGCGCAAAGACACCGACAACAGCATCAGCCAAAGGAACAGAGCCGTTTGTTCGAGCCCCGAGGGAAGCGAGAAAATCAGATTGAATGTCAGGATGATCGGCGCCAGCGCCATGGCCATGAAAGGAACTCGGCTGCCGAACCGTGAACGCCATCCGTCCGACAGCGATCCGATCAAGGGGTTCATAATCGCGTCGACCACGATTCCTGCGCCGATCGCAAGCCCGGCCAATCCGCCCGGCAGTCCGCAGACCACGGTGGCATAGAAGAGCATAAAGACGTTCAGCATGCTCTCGACGGTCAACTCGACGAGTTGCCCCGCCCCATAGCCGATCTTGCGGCCAAGCGGCAGCCGGGCGGCGCGCAGGGAGCGCTCGTCAGGGTCGGGGCCTGGTCCAGCCATCGTCGCGGCCGACGCAAGCCCTTCTTCATTTCCACTCAATCGCATGCAGTTGTCTCGCTCTCGCTGTTTGCCTTATGGTCCTAGAGCAAGCCGCGCGATATGTGAATCACTTGGCTTGCTCTAAGCTTTTGTTGTCGCATCGCTTTTTACGGAAAACCGGTTCCCACTTTTCCGCGCGATGCTCTAGAACGAATAGCCGAGCGACACGCCGAAAGTCCTTGGCTTCGCAAACGCAACCATCTCCAGCGAAAATGCGCTTTGAGCAGCGCCGATCTGATGTTTGCTGTCCGTCAAATTGCGCCCGAAGATCGAGACTTCCATCTTCTCGTCCACCGTCAACGTCACCGTTCCGTCGAGCGTGAAATAGGGTTTCTGACTCAGGCTGTTATCGAAGGTGTAATAGACGCGGCTGCTGTAATAGGGCGACAGCACGATCTCCAACTCGCTGTTGCCGCCGATCGGGGTATGGTAAGCGATCGACCCGCTGGCCGTAAATTCCGGCGCCCGCACCATGTGGTTGCCACTCGCGTCCAGACTGATATTTGAAAAGAGAAGCCCCCCCAATGTTGCGGGGTCGGCCGGATCGAGGACATATCCGGGGGCGGAAGGGAAATCGAGATAGCGCGCATGGGTGTAAGCCGCGGCAGCCCGCAAATCGAAATTGTCGTTCAGGCGCAGCGAGACATCCGCTTCCCCGCCATAAATGCGAGACCGAGGCACGTTGAACAACTGGGTAACGATAGCGCCGCCCGGCGTCGTAATAGTCGCGTTTACCTGCGTGTCGTCATAGTCGTAATAATAAGCTGCGGCGTTGAAGGAGATGTCGCCCGACGCATATTTGAAGCCGACCTCGAAGGCGTCCACCTTCTCTGCATCAACGCCCGGTCCGGTCGGAGAACTTCGGTCAAACCGGCCGCTCTTGAAGCCTTTGGTGTAGGTGGCATAGAGATTGGACTGATCGCCAAGCGCATAGCGCAGGCCGAGGCGCGGCGTCCATTGCGAATCGCTGTCCCGCTGAAAGCGCGTCACTGTCCCTGTGGCCTGGGTCGTTCCAAAACCGCTATCCGCCGCTATTTTTTCATATGTGTATCGGATGCCCGCGATCAGCGACAAGTCACCAAATGTGTATGTGCCATCGGCATAGCCCGAAACTGACCAGTCATCATACAGGTTGAAGAACAGGGGCGCGTCGTTCTGGGATATGAACGGCAACCCGCCCTTATTTTTGAAATAATATACACCCGCCACATATGTGAGCGGACGATTTTGCCGCGACGCAAAATTCACTTCCTGGGAAAAGGTGTTCGTATAGGTCGAGAGCGCAACGTTAAAGGGCAGATAGGAGCCGGTCAGGTCACTCACCGCATACAGATCGTTGCGCAGCCATGCGGTAAATGACGATATGGTTCCCGCATCGAGTTCAAGCCGCGCCCGGACACTATAATCGTCCATTTCTGTCTTGAGCAACTGGTCCGTGGCGGATGATGAATCGTACCGATCGGTCGCGATCGGGCCGCCCGACAGCGCTACTAGGAGAAGCGCCGGTTGCAGATTCCGAGTGTCCGTTCCGGTCGGATCGCTCAATTCAGTATGCGCCGCCGTGAGGACGACCGACAAATTATCCGTGGGCTCCATCAGCAACTTTCCGCGTGCGGCAAAGCTTTCTGCCTGGTTGGTTTTTCCGTTCGTCCGCAAGTCGCGCACATAGCCATCCGAATAGCGGTATGCGAGCGAGCCATTGACTGCGATCTTGTCGGTCAGCGGCACGTTGACATAGGCGCTCGACCGTATCTGATTGAAACGCTCGTACGACAGGTTGAAGCGGCCCGAAACATCGAAACCGGGATCAAGGGTGCGAACCAATATGGCGCCGCCCGTCGCGTTGCGACCGAATAACGTCCCCTGCGGACCCTTCAGTATCTGCACGCTCTCGACACTGGCCAGATCAAAGACGTTCCCCGTCGGTGTCGGATAATAGATTTCGTCGACGTAGAGTCCGACGTTCTGCTCGCCGCTCGATGTCGAGAGCGTCGAGCCGATGCCGCGGATCGTCGGCGACAGGCCATATGACGAACGCTGTAGATACACGCCCGGCGTCACCTTGGTAAGATTCTCGAGCGATTCCGGTCCGGCGCGTTCGAGGTCGTCGGCAGATGCTACCGAAACCGAGATGGGCACATCGACCAGTCGCTCGGACCGCCGTTGCGCAGTCACAATGATTTCCTTCGAGCCAACAGTGTCCTGGGCAGCCTCGTCCGCCGCAGATGGGGCGTCTTGCGCGTATGCCGCGCCGGCCCATGTAATCGCCATTACCGACGTAAATGTCTTTAGTACGCTCGCCTTCATCGGAACTCCCCTCCAAGATTTTTTTATGCCTGTTCGTCCTGCAATGGGGGTGTGAAGTCAAATGCCGAATTAGAGCGAGTCATAACCGCCAGGAATGGCCCCAATCGCTTCACCACGCATACCCTCTCGCAGCCGGATTCTCGTCGTACGCGTTGAAACGCCACGCCCGGAAGCGCGGCGGCATGTCCTCGTGGCAACCCCCGGGGTCTGGTCAGGATGGAAGCGGCATCGCGGCGAGCGGGGCGGCGAGACTTGCCAGTCCTGAGCCCGTCTTCCCGAGTTCCTCGCCTTCGCGGACGAGGTCTCAAGGTTGGAAGCATCCGGGTGTTGGTCGCTTGGCGCCACCATCGCGTTTCGGTCACCTTCGACCTCCCCAGAGCGCGACAGCGTCCGCTCCGGCAGGGAAGCGGAGCTGATCCTTGGTATCGTGAACGGCCTGCCAGATTGCTTCTGCGACATCACTTTCGATGGTGGTCCAGGGCGGGCTTCGCGAACGCCTCTAGGAACGGCTGTGCGAAATCTGCATATCCGCCGGGAAGGAGCTTTGCGACAGGAATGATGGCATTCGCCCCGAACCGGTTGGTTGGCGCATAACCCGGCTCGACGAGCTTGACGCGGACCCCGAAGTGGCCGAGCTCATGGGCGAGGGAAGCGGAGAAGCCCTCAACGGCCTGTTTGCTGCCGGTATAGGCTGCCGCGAACGGAAATTCTCCCAAAGTGACGCTTGACGTGACGTTGATGATGGCTCCGGACCGGCGCTCGCGCATCTGCGGGATTATAGCTTGGCACATCGCCATAACGCAGATCGTGTTGGTCTCGAAAAGCTGCCGGATGAACGACATCGGCATCGCCTCGAAGGCCCCGACACCGCCAAGCCCCGCGTTATTGACTAGCACATCAATTGAACCGACTGATTCGATCAGCTGCGCGATGCTCTTGGGGCAAGTGACATCAAGTGGCAGCACGCGCAGCCGGTCGGCTTTGTCAAACAGCGAGAGATCCGGGCGCCGCATCGTTGCCACCACATTCCACCCGCGAGAAAGGAAATGTTCCGCTGTAGCTTTGCCGTAGCCCGATGATGTCCCGGTAATGATGATGGTCTTGGTCATGTTAGTCTCCTTGGTTTCGATAAGAAGCAATAGACAGACAGTGAGATACGATCTATAATTTCATGTCCGCAAAACATTACAGATCGTCCAATATCATGGATCCTCTCAGTGATATCATTGCCCTCTTGCGGCCGAGCACCGCAGTAGCGAAGCCAATCGCCGGGCGTGGCCAATGGGGTGTTCACTACCAAGCGTATGACGCACCCGGTTTCACGGTCGTCTTGACCGGAGAGGCTTGGGTCACTTTCGATGACAGGGAGCCGCTCCAGATCGCTGAAGGTGATTTCCTCCTTTTGCCGACTACGCCGGCCTTTTCGCTGTGCAGCAGGCCCGGCGTCACCTGCGTTCCCGCAGAACCTCTGGCTGAAGCCGTCCGCCACGGCGAGCAAGCGGGCGATCCTGATTTCTTGGCGCTGGGCGGAAGTTTCTCAATCGAGAGTGTCAATGCACCGCTACTACTCGCGCTACTGCCCGCTTTTATCCATATTTCCGCCTCGGCGGGACGCGCAAAGCGATTTGGCCGCCTGATGGAACTGTTATCTGAGGAGTGCGTTGCCAACGATCCGGGCAAAGAACTGATTATCCAGCGACTGCTTGAGACGCTGTTGGTAGAGGCGCTGCGCTGGGACATTCTTGACGACAACGCAGCCTCGGCAGGCTTGTTGAACGGGCTTCGCGATCCCGCACTTGCCCGTGTTCTGCGTGCTATTCACGCCGATGTGCGAGCGAAGTGGACGGTAGCCGGTCTTGCAGAAATAGCCTATATGGCGCGATCGGCCTTTGCTGCGCGGTTCAAGGAGATTCTTGGTTGTGCGCCAATCGAATATCTGACGCGCTGGCGCATCGCTATTGCCAAGGATGCACTCTTGAGCGGCGTCAAGTCGCTCGACCAGATCGCGGAGGATATCGGTTATGAATCCGCAAGCGCCTTCAGCACTGCGTTTCGCAAAAGGATCGGCTGCTCCCCCGGCAGGTTTGCCAGAGGACATGTCACCGGCATCGATCCAGACCTGCTTGTCGTCTCATGACTCTATCTGCCGCTGGCCGGTATGAACGAAAGGCAGATATCAGGCGGCGCACCCGGTTCCGTGAACGACCGGAATTATGACCAGATTTGCCGCTGTCGTGTGGGCGCTTCCATGTAAAACTTGGACCATAATGCATCCTTCCATTCCTGCATGGATAATGCACCATCAAACTCCAGGACCAAACAGCTAAGGCTGGTCTTTTCTCTCAAAGTCCATGCGGCATCGCTGCAAGCAATGCTTTCGTGCGGGCCTCGATCCGACTGAGCACCGCGAGATCTGTGTGTATATAAGTTTGATTTGAGCGGATAGCGTCCCGTACCAGATTGCCCACCAGATCGGGTGCCATGCCATTGGAGAGATACGTTTTCATCGCTTCAGTCTTAGCAATCTGTTCATCGGTCATTGGCACAGAAATCTCTGCCCGCGAAGCGATCGCCCGATCGATAATGTCAGTTGCCACCGCCCCCGGGCATAAAACGGTAACACCGATGCCCTGTGGTTCGAGGTCCACGCCAAGCGCCTCACTCATCCCTACGACAGCGTATTTGGCGGTAGTGTAAAGAGTGCTGCCTTCCCGTACAGGCGGCACCAGTCCCGCGCCGGAGGCGGTGTTGACAATATGACCACCAGCCTTCCGTTCGGAGATGCGCGGTAAGAAAGTCTGGATACCGTTAATGACTCCACCCAGATTAATCCCAATACCCCAGTCCCACAATTCATATGTCAGTTTAGCGGCAAGAGCGCCTCCTGACACTCCAGCATTATTCACCAGAATAGACACCGGACCAACTTGTGCCTCAGCTTCGTCCGCAATGCGCGCGTAAGCTGCCCGGTCTCTTACATCAAGCACGGCAGTAAAAACCTCCGTCACCGCAATGAGCTCTTCCTTAACCCGGCTGAGCGCGTCGGCATCAAGATCAACAAGTGCAAGCCTGGCCCCGGCACCCGCCAAGGATCGCGCGATGCCCAATCCGATCCCGTTAGCTCCGCCTGTGATAAAAGCTGTTCGACCCGCGATTTCAGTCACGATAATCTCCACAACGCAATTCTGGATATCGCAGGCAACAGGCTGCCGTAAAACACAGCAAGTTCATGCGTCTGCCGCCTTACGTGCAGCGATCATCTTGTCGACATTCGCCCGAATGACGGGCGGCAAGCTGTCAATATCGATCGGAAAACCGTTGGTCAGCATCGCCTGCATGTGCCCCATCTGATGGAGGTGGAACGCGAAGTCCATAGACGCTTTGCGGCCCATCTGGTCCTGAGCGAAATTCATGGCCTGCTTTACCAGCTTCATTGTGAACGGGTTTCGAGAAGCAATGGACTCGGCAAGCGCAAGGGTGCGCGCGGACAGTTCAGCGATTGGCACGACAAGATTGACCATGCCACGCTGCTCGGCTTCCTGCGCGGTCATCCAGCCGCCTGTCATCAACCATTGCTTTGCCTGCCGCACGCTCATCTCGTAGGGATGCTGGAAGAACTCTACGCCTGGAATCCCCATCTCCACTGCTGTCGCGTCACGAAATTTGGCATCTTCTGAACATACGATCAGGTCGCACATCCAGGCCAGCATCAAACCTCCTGAAATCACAGAGCCTTGGATCTCTGCGATTACTGGCTTTGGCGCATTGCGCCAACGTTCGGTAATCTCGAGATAGATTTCCCTTTCCCGGCAATAGGGGCCGTCCCAACCCTTGCCTTCAAAGCAGCCGCAAAGCCCGACAATCTGATCTGGCGAGGGGTTGGCGGGACCTTCGCCGCTGACATCATGGCCTGAGTTCCAGTGATCTCCCGCAGCAGCGAGGATGATTACATTGATTTGATCGTCATGACAGGCGCGCTTGAAAGCGTTGTCGAGATCATAAGTCATGGTAATGCCTTGCGCATTGCGCCGATCAGCTCGATTCATCACGATCCGCGCCACCTTGGGTGCCGGCGTTTCGTAAATTACCTGTTCATATTCGATATCTTTGGTGGTCATTTTTACCGCTCCTTCTCACGTTAACCGAGCGCTGGACGAAGATTCGCCTGTACCGATTGATACCAGACCTTTCCGCAGCCGGATCGCAGCGTCAAATTCCAATGCAGAAGCAGGTATGAGCGCAGGGAATAAACAAAACTGCATACAGCACTTATGGCTGTCATTTCTCACGATGGCCTAATTTCAAATTCGCGTCCGGATTCAAGCCAGGCCTGCCGTTCCATCTTAAGCGCTGATCGGCGAACCTTTCCAGCGTCGTCTCGCAGCGGCGCTTTGCTCAACTCATATGACGCCGGCCATTTATATTTTGCGAGCACCTCTGCTACATGCGTAACGATAGCGGCCAAGTCGAGAGCTTCGCCTTCACGCAGATGAACAATTGCATGGACACGCTGGCCCAAATCATCGTCCGGAAGTCCAATTACAGCAGAAGTAGACACCTGCGGATGCTCTTCCAGCACAGCTTCCACTTCGGCGGGATATATGTTGGCGCCCCCCCTTATAATCAGATCGGTTCGTCGATCTGCAAGGAACAGGTAGCCGTCCTCATCAACATGTCCAAGATCGCCAATCCAATATCCCCCGGATGCATCGGTATTTTTCTCTGCTCCGATATATTTGAACTTTGCAGCGCCAGCCGGAGGGAAGTGAACTTCGCCAATCTCTCCGATATCCGCCGGGGTTCCGTCCTCGCGTAATATCCGCAGCGTGCCTGGCGCCACCTTGCCAACCGATCCCGGTTTAGCGAGCCACTCCACGCCAGTAATCGCGGTACCACCTCCTCCTTCGGTTCCACCATAAGCTTCAAATATCTTTTCCGGCCCCAGCCATTCTATCCACGCGCGCTTGACCCATTGCGGACAAGGTGCCGCCATGTGCCAGACGCGTTGCAATGAAGAAATGTCGTAAGATGTACGGATGTCTTCGGGCAGCGCCCAAATCCGCTGCATCATCGTGGGAACGAGCGGAAGAAAGTTGATCTTGTGGCATTCGACTAGCCGAAGGAGCTCCTCTGCATCGAAGCGTTCCATACCAACGACTTGGGATCCACCCATCAACGCCATGCTTGTGAAGAGAAATGGGAAATTATGATAAAGTGGCCCTGGATTGAGCATCGTCACATCGTCTGACAATCCGAGCGCCGTATAGGGCGCGGCATCGGTATTTATAAATGCGGGCATGGTATCGACAATAATTTTTGGGCGCCCGCTGGATCCACCGCTGGCAACTGCCTTCCAACTGACGGCTCCAGCATCCTTGACCGGCTCATCGCTAAATTGGTCCAAAGCAGCGGCGCGCGGGATAGTCGGTCCGTCAAAAGGGAAAGAAGCTTCACCGATCAGTGCGGCAGGCGCTGCCAGCGTGAAGATATCTGTTGCCTCACGGCCTGGTAGTTTTGCAGGAAGAATGCAGGGTGTCGCACCGGCTTTCCAAATCCCCAATACCGCTTCGTGAAATTCGGTACCGTTAGGTAGCATGACGGCGACCAGATCGTCCTGGCCCACCCCCATAGAGGCGAGCATACGTGCACGCTGGTTCGATTTCCGGTCAAGTTCGCCCCAAGTCATGGTTCCATCGGGATAGGTTATTGCAGGCGCGGAGTCGCTCCGTTTTGAGTGACCGGAAATGATCGACGCGATTGATTTTAGCGGCATGACTGTGTTTCCGTTTCGATGCGGGTCGCGCCCATCGCCCGGTGGCGTTTGGAATACGACCCTAGTTTGGCATAGCGTTCAGAAGAGCGACGGTGCGGGCTTTAATCAGCTCCTCGGCCGCACGGTCAGTGTGAATGTAAAGGACGTTATCCTGCACGGCCTTCAGAACCATCTCACCCACATCATCGATGCTGACGCCTTGTTTCAGATATTCGATTGCCTCGGCAATGCGCTGTGCGCTGTGCGTGTTCGATTCCCCTACCAGCGGCGCCAGTGTCTTCGGCGTTGCAACGCCGGACCGTTGGATGATATCGGTCGCCACAGGGCCGGGACAAAGCACGCTAACGCCGATGCCCGCTGGAGCCAATTCTGGCCGGATCGATTCTGTCAGCCCCACTACGCCGAATTTCGCTGTCGTATACAGCACTCCGGAACCTGTTGCGACCAGTCCAGCGCCTGAAGAGGTATTGACAATATGACCACCTTCGCCGCGCTCAATCATCTTAGAGACAAAGGTCTGAATGCCGTTGATTACGCCGCCCAGATTGATGCCAATATTCCAATCCCAAAGGTCGTATGTGAGATCGGCAGCAGAAGCACCGCCGACGATACCTGCATTATTGAATAAGAGCGATACAGGCCCCAAATCCCGTTCAACCGCCGCAGCCGTAGTAGCAAATTCCTCGCGATCCCGAACGTCCAATTGGTAGGTCTCTACCGGCGTAATATTCTGCAATTCCGCTTTGGCACGGGGAAGCGCAGCACCATCCACATCTACAAGCGCCAGCTTGGCACCGGCACGCGCAAAACTGCGCGCAATTCCCAGTCCAATGCCATTAGCCCCTCCGGTAATGAACGCAGTCCGTCCATGCACGTCTGTCATCTCGATCTCCCTGTTTTCAAATGCCTGGACGCGCACTTCGTCCGAAGGTCGCCATTATATAGCTGATTCATGTGTAAGCGCTTTCGGCGCGCCTGCGCTCATTCAGTTCGGCAATGATCTGGTCATGGCTGCGCCGGTTAATGCGATAGAGCAGGATAAGCATTATACCTGTCGCGTAGAATAGCATGAATATGTTGAGCATGTTTTCGACGATTAACTCGACGAGTTGCCCGGCCCCGTAACCAGCCTTCCGGCTGAACGGAAGGCGTGCATGATGCCGGGCATGTTCGTGCGGCACAGCCGCGCATTCTAGCATGTCCGACGCAAGCTCCTCATCGGTCCGCCTCAGGTGCATGTGGATACCTCAATGTTTATGTCGGGAAAGGTCAATACGGGCTCCAGGAACTCACGCAGCAGGCGGCATGGCGTCTAGAAGAGCAGCCATACGATCCTTAATCTGCTCGAGAGCTCTCCGGTCTGTATGTACGTAGAGACGTATTTCGCGGATAGCCTCACAGACCATGTCACCAACCGCATCCGGCGGCGTCCCGTTTTCCAAATATTTCTTTGCTTCCTCGTTTCTCGCAAAAGCATTGCTCCGCTGTTCAGCAGACATTGATCTTGTGACCTTGGGCTGAACAGCGCGGGTCCTTGCGATGATATCCGTCGCGCAGGGTCCGGGACATAGCAGCGTCACGCCGATCCCTTGAGGCTCAAGTTCCAGACTCAACGCCTCGCTCATCCCCACCACGGCAAATTTAGCGGTGCAATATAATGAATTCCCCGCGCCAGCGACCAACCCGGCTGCCGACGCGGTGTTTATCACATGGCCGCCATTGCCACGTTCGATGATTCGCGGCACAAAAGTCTGTATGCCATTGATTACACCGTCGAGATTGATGCCCATGCCCCAATCCCACAATTCATAGGTCAACTTGTTTGCCGGCGCACCGCCGGCGACCCCGGCATTGTTGGCCAGAATTGACACCGGGCCGAGCTTTGCTTCGGCGTCGTCTGCAACTTGAGCATAGGCGATGCGATCTCGCACATCGAGCACGGCTGTATAGACCTCGGTCTTTTCACTAAGTTCGGCCGCCGCTCGCTCAAGCGCATCCGCGTCGAGATCAACAAGGACAAGCCGCGCGCCAGCCCGTGCCAGCGATCGCGCAATACCGAGTCCTATACCGTTAGCGCCGCCAGTAATGAAAGCAGTGCGATTACTGATATCAGTCATATAATTTCCAATCAGAGACATTGTACCGGGTAAGCCATACGCCCGCACCGGCCTGGGAGATGCTACCGAGCAGCTAGTGTGTCGCTCGCTGCGATTGCCTTTTCGATGGTGGCACGCATCGCGGGCGGCATACTCTCAATGTCGATCGGGATGCCCGAGTTCATCATTGCCTGCATGTGCCCGATCTGATGAAGGTGAAATCCGAAATCAACCGATGCCTTGCGACCCATCTGGTCCTGCGCGAAGTTCATCGCTTGTTTGACGAGCTTCATCGTAAAAGGATTACCGCCGGCAATATCCTCTGCCAGTTCGAGTGTCCGGGCGACCAGTTGATCGCGCGGAACAACCTGATTGACCATTCCCCGTCGTTCGGCTTCCTGCGCAGTCATCCAACCACCTGTCATCAGCCATTCTTTTGCCTGACGAACGCTCATCTCATAGGGATGCTGCCAGAACTCGACGCCTGCTATGCCCATTTCTACCGCAGTTGCATCGCGAAAGCGCGCGTCATCAGAGCAGACAATGAGATCACACATCCAAGCCAATATCATACCGCCCGAGATGACGGAGCCCTGAATTTCACCGATCACCGGCTTGGGTGCGTTCCGCCAGCGCTCGGTGATCTCAAGATAGATTTCCCGTTCGCGGCCGTAAGCACCTTCCCATCCCTTCCCGCCATAATCGCTCCAAAGTCCGGTGACATGATCCGGCGGGGGATTGCGTGGGCCCTCCCCGCTGACATCATGGCCCGAGTTCCAATGATCTCCCGATGCAGCGAGAATGATGACATTGATCTTGCTATCGTGACAGGCGCGCTTGAACGCGTCGTCCAATTCATATGTCATCGTAATGCCTTGCGCATTACGCCTGCCAGGGCGATTCATGACGATCCGGGCCACGTTCGAGGCCGGCGTTTCGTAAATCACCTGCTCATATTCATTAACTTTGACGTCCATGCTTGCCTCTCCTGTTTGCACGCACAACAGCGTTGATCGAGGCCAACGGCCCTCTTGCTTGACATCAATCCTTTCAACACCCCCGCCGTGGCGTCAAATTCCATCACTCAACCATGTATGACTTGAAGGAATGCCAGAGATACTGGAGCGCTATGCATCGGACTGCATAGCGCAGAACATCGGGTTAGATTGGGTGAACGCGGCGGTCCGCAATGATTGACCAATGAGCGTCAAGTCTTCCGGCTAGAGCAAGCCGCGTGATATGTGAATCACTTGGCTTACTCTAATCTTTTGTTGTCGCATTGCTTTATGCGGAAAACCGGTTCCCACTTTTCCGCGCGATGCTCTAGAATGAATAGCCGAGCGATACGCCGTAGGTTCTGGGCTCCGCATACCGCCCCGCTTCGAGAGACAATGCATTCTGGCTCTTGTTAATGAAGTATTTGCCGTCGGTCAGGTTGCGGCCAAAAACCGAAATCTTCATATTCTCATCAAGGGTCAGTGTTGCGGCCGCGTCCAGCGTGACATAGGCCTTCTGGCTCAAGCTATTGTCAAATGTGAAATAAACGCGGCTGCTATAGTAAGGCGATACCGTCAGTTCCAGTTCATTGTTCCCGCCGACCGAAGTATGATAGCTCAGCGTCGAGCTTGCAGTAAACTCTGGCGAACGAACCATGTTATTGCCGCTTGCATTCACTACAACATTTGCGAACAGAAGCCCTGGGATGGGGACGAGGCTGCCGCCCGGCCCGATGGGAAGACTGACTATAGAGGTCGGATTCGTCGGATCGTTCACATAGCCCGGCGCGTTCTGGAAATCGACGTAACGCGCATGGGTGTAGGCAGCGGCCATGCGCAAATCGAAATTGTCGTTTATGCGCCAGGAAAGATCTGCGTCAATGCCATAGATACGTGACTTTGGAACATTGAATAGCTGGTTAAAAACCGCGCCGTTTGCGCCGGAGACAGTCGCATTCACCTGCGTATTAAGGTAATCATAATAGAATGCCGCAATGTTGAACGAGATGTCACGCGAGGCGGTTTTGAAGCCCAGTTCAAAGGCATCGACCGTTTCCGGCTTCACTCCCGGGCCATCCGCTGTAGTCGCATCAAACACACCGCTCTTGAAACCCTTGCTGTAAGTCGCGTAAATGTTCGTCTGCGGTGCCAGTTCGTATTTCAGGCCGACACGCGGAGTCCATTGACTGTCGGTTGCCCGTTGGAACCGGGTGAAGGGCGATGGGGCTGATACACCAAATGCGCTATCAGTTGCACGTTTCTCGTGACTATAACGGATACCAGCGATCAAAGAGAGATCCCCGAACTTGTACGTGCCATCAAGATAGCCGGCGATCGCATCCATACGCCCCTCGGAATTGGACAGCGCGGCACCGTTCGACGTGAGAAACGGTACCTTGGCCCGATTGCGGAAGTAATAAGCGCCGGTGACGAAGCTCAGCGGCTTATCCGAATCCGAAGCAAAATTGACTTCTTGCGAGAAGGTTTTGGTTTCAACCCTGAGCGTTAAGGACTGGTTGGCGTATCCGAGGTCAAGTTCGTTCACAGCCTGCAGATCGTTTCTCAACAGGGAAGTGAACGACGAAAAGGTGCCCATATCGGTTTCAAGCCTGGCGCGCGCACTATATTCGTTTGTCGATGTGCGGATGGACTGCATCGTATTATTCGAGCCATGGTAACGATCCGTGGCGAACGGCCCACCAGCCAGCACCGCAGTAAGGATCGGTGCTGGCTGGAAGTTTCGCGTATCAGCCCCGCTAGGGTCGTCGAAATCGGCGTGCGCGGCCGTAAGGATGAGCGAGAAATTGTCAGTCGGTTGCAGCAGGATTTTGCCGCGGGCAGTGAAGTTGTTGCCCTGGTTCAATATTCTGTTCGTCCTGAGGTCGCGAACATAGCCTTGCGAATAGCGATAGGCGACCGAACCGTTAATCGCGATCTTGTCGCTGACTGGCAGGTTAAGATATGCACTCGCGCGCACCTGATTAAAGCGCTCCCACGACACGTTGAACCGCCCTGATGTATCGAAGCTCGGATCGAGCGTACGCACCAGAATCGCACCGCCGGTTGCATTGCGCCCGAACAGCGTTCCCTGCGGTCCTTTCAGGATTTCCACACCAGCGACACTGGCTAGGTCGAACACGTTTCCGGTTGGCGTCGGATAGTAGATTTCGTCGATGTAAAGCGCCACATTCTGTTCGCCGCCCGACGCAGAAAGCGTCGATCCGATGCCGCGAATTGTCGGCGACAGTCCATAGACGGCCCGCTGCAGGTAGACACCTGGCGTCACTTTGGTGAGATTTTCGAGAGAAGTCGGACCCGCTTGCAGAATTTGGTCAGCAGAAATAGCCGTTACGGAAACCGGAACATCGACCAATCTCTCAGAACGGCGTTGCGCGGTGACGATGATTTCGCTGCCGTCGATTTCGTTGTCGTCGCCTGCTGCAGCCTGTTCGGCTGCCGGAGCCGGCGTCGTAATTTGGGCGTACGCCGCGCTTGTCCAAGCGATCACAAACATTGATGTAAGCGCAGTGAGTGTTTTTGGTTTCATGAGATATCCCCTCCTCGATTTTCTTGTTTATTGCGCCTCTGGTCCTCGGAACGGCGTTTTTAATCAAATGCGGAATCGGGCCAAGTGATGCCCGTCAGGAATGTCGAAAGGACGCCTGCTACCTAATAGGCACCAAAAAATACGAACACCGCCGTATTCCTTCAATGATCGTAAGTACATCGAAGGACCATGATGCCCTCACGATGAACATCTGCGACGGTCCCTGACGATGTGACTCAATATCAAACTATCGCGCGCAAGGATTCCTGCATCACGGGCAATTTACGAGCCAGGCTCCTGCTTTGCCGCCTGTCATGTTGCCGATCTACCGCTCATGGCGTCGAAATATGCTCGGTGTTCAGGCGACGCCGCGATGCTCTAACAGAAAGCATGCACCACCCACGCCAGACTTGAATGCCCTGGCCGAATGTGTCGGCCCAACCCTGCTCGGTATGCCTTTTTATCATGACCTCGCTAGACTAGGAATTTGACTTCATCGGGCACTTAAGGCCTCAGTCTCGTAATTATGGGTAGTGATCCGGTGCCGGTGACGTGGAGCATTCAATCGACGCGGCGCCTTCATGTTCATTCGTTAGGAACTGCAATAACGCGTGCAAACTCGGCTGGCTAAGACATGGCTGAGTTATAAGAGAGGATACGGAATTCATGAATTTCAACGACGGCTATGTGATGACCATCGACGGCGCCGCTGTGGCGGGCAAAGCGACGATCGAGGTGGTCAATCCCGCAACTGGCGAGCCCTTCGCATCGGCGCCGGACTGCTCAAAGGCGCAGTTGGATACGGCGGTAGCTGCTGCGGGCAAAGCCTTCAAAAGCTGGCGGAACACGCCAATAGCCGAACGTCAGGCTATGGTTGCAAAAGCGGGCGAAATACTGATCGCTAACGCTGAAGAAATGTCCCGCCTTTTTACCCGCGAGCAGGGTCGTAATGTGGAAATGGCAAAACAGGAAATCATTGGCGCAGGGATGTGGATGAAAGCTGTGGCAGCCATGACGCCTCCTGTACACGTATCCGAGGATAGTGACACACAGTTTATCGAAACCCGCTACGTACCCCTGGGCGTAATCTGCGCGATCGCGCCATGGAATTTTCCGGTCAACCTCGCTATGTGGAAGGTCGCGCCAGCATTGGTGGCCGGCAATACAATGGTGCTCAAGCCTAGCCCCTTCACGCCATTATGTACGCTAAAAATCGGACAGATGTTTGCCGACGTGTTTCCCCCCGGCGTGTTCAACGTAGTGAGCGGCGGCGATGATCTTGGCCCTATGATGACAGGCCATCCCGGCTTTGCCAAAATCAGCTTCACCGGCTCCACCGCTACAGGCAAACGGGTAATGGAAAGCGCCGCCAAGGACCTTAAGCGTGTCACTCTGGAGCTGGGCGGGAACGACGCTGCCATCGTGCTTCCCGATGTGGATATTGATGCTGTTGCACAAAGTATTTTTCTCGGTGCGTTCCTCAATACCGCGCAGATTTGTGTCGCCACGAAACGTCTTTATGTGCATGAAGATGTCTACGACGCGCTGCGTGACCGGCTGGCCGCGATCGCGAGCGCCACAAAGGTTGGCGACGGCGCCGAACAGGGTACAGTCCTTGGACCAATCCAGAACAAGCGGCAATATGAGCGCGTGATGGAGCTTCTGGAAGACGCCAAAACGAACAACCTGACGCTGATCCAGGACGCAGCGATCCCTGAAGGCGGTGGTTATTTCGTACCTGTAACCATAGTCGATAACCCACCCGAGAACTCTCGCGTCGTACAGGAAGAAGCCTTTGGTCCAATATTACCGATGCTGAAATTCTCCGATATCGACGATGTCATCGAACGCGCCAACGCGAGTGACTACGGATTGGGTGGCCAAGTCTGGTCGAAAGACACCAAAAAAGCTGTTGAAATTGCACGGCGCCTGGAAACAGGCACCGTGTGGATCAATCAAATGCTCAACCTGCGGCCAGATACGCCCTTTGGCGGGCACAAGCAAAGCGGCTTTGGTGTCGAGAACGGCATGGAGGGCCTACTCGAATATATGGTGCCGCAGGCAGTCTATCTTGCCCGGTAAATTCTCATCATAACTATCGTCGCAAGGGCGGAGGTAGTTTTATTTCAGGAACGCAGCGTCGTTCCTTGTGGAGCCGATTAATATGAGCGAATATAGTCTGCGTGGAAAAGTCGCGGCGGTCGGAGTGGGAGAAACCACATACTACCGCCACAGTCAGGCGCCCGAGCCGGAGTTTGTCCTGTGCCTGAAAGCAATCCTCGCTGCTTGCACAGATGCAGGAATTGATCCGCGTCATATTGACGGTTTCGCCTCATATAGTGATGATCGCAATACGCCTATGGCCCTCTCCGCAGCGCTCGGCGTAGACGAGTTACGTTTTTCAAACATGCAGTGGGGCGGCGGCGGCGGCGGCGTGGCCGGCGCGCTGGCCAATGCATCCGCAGCGATCGTTGGAGGCCTTGCTGACTGCGTCGTCGTTTATCGTGCGCTCGCACAAGGACAGTTCGGACGTTTTGGTCAAGGGGCACAAATCCCCGCCGTGCCTGGAGAATATTCCCTTGCGCTGCCTTATGGCCAGATGGCGCCTGCCCAGTTTTTTGCTCCCAAAGCAATGCGGTTCATGCACGAACATCAAATCGATCAGGATGCACTACGGGCGATTGCTATGGCTTCTTATCATCATGCCCAGGCCAATCCACGCGCCATCATGCATGGACGGCCGCTCACCGAAGAGAAATATGATGAGTCTCGCTGGATAGCAGAGCCATTTCATCTCTATGACTGTTGTATGGAAAATGACGGAGCCGCTGCGGTTCTGCTCGTATCGGCTGACCGGGCCCGCGACCTCAAGCAAATGCCAGCATTCGTGCTGGGCGCGGCAATGGGGGCGGCCCAGCGCGCACCTGGCACGCCCGCAGCAATCTTTGCAACGCCTGACTATCCCAGCTCCTACTTCAAGCCAGTGGCCAAACGGCTTTATGCGATGGCGCGGATGGGGCCACAGGATGTCGATGTAGTTCAATGCTACGAGAATTTTACAGGCGGCGTGCTGATGTCGCTTGTTGAGCATGGTTTTTTCGAACCGGAAGAAGCGATGGAATTCCTTAAACTTGAAAATCTGATTGCGCCAACAGGGCGGTTGCCACTGAATACCAGCGGCGGCAATCTGGCTGAATGCTACATGCATGGCCTGGGTCTCCAGATTGAAGCAATCCGGCAGATCCGAGGCAAATCGACGAGCCAGGTTCCCGATGTAAATGTTTCACTTGCTGTCGGCGGACCGATGTCCCCGCCGGTCAGCACCATCCTATACGGTTCGGAGGCCACGCTCTGATGTCAAACTATTCTCCAAAAGCAGAAACACCGGCACCAAACGCCGAGCAAACTGGCGGCCGCACTCCGGGCTCTAACTATTATCTTCCCGAAGGATTGCCAGTCCCTGTCATCAATCCAGACGACCTCTACGGGCCCTTTTGGCAAGGCGCCAGGGACGAAAAGCTACAGGTCCAACAAAATCCCGCAACAGGTAGCTATCAATGGCCCCCGCAATGGATTGCTCATGACACCCAGAGCTTTGATCTAGAGTGGGTCGATGTGGAACCTCGGGGAGTGATCTATAGCTGGACGCGCGTCTGGCACCCGGTCCATCCCGTATTGAAGGATGCAGGGCCCTATATCATCGTTATCGTTGAACTACCCCATGCTGGCGGCATTCGCATGCTAGGCAATCTGCTTGGTGACCCTCACCAAGTGGTGCAGATCGGCAGCGCTGTTGAGGCTGTCTTCGAGCATCACAATGATGCAGCGGCACCGTTCACTTTGATCCAGTGGCGTCCGGTCACTGCCTCCGAATTGTAAGCCGCCGAATTGTAACAGGTAAAGGATCCGAAGGCTCCGTTATTGGCGCAGCTTCGGATCCCCGTTTCCACCGGCGGATCGATGCCCCCAACTTATACGATCCACCGGCAGAATCTGTTAGAGCATCGCGCGGGAAAGTGGGAACCGGTTTTCCGCATAAAGCGATGCGACAACAAAAGCTTAGAGCAAGCCAAGTGATTCACATATCGCGCGGCTTGCTCTAGAATTCCAGTTATTCGGCGAGTGTTTCGGCCGTTCGGCCATCGCCAAATGTCGAGTCCCTGCTTGTTAATGCAGCAGTTAGTCCCTTACCCTGTACCTGTGCAATGAAGGCCTTGGTAGTTTCGGTCGCCATTGCCAGTGCTTGCATTTCTGTCCCCGCCCGGATTCCTTGACGCATCCCCATGGCTTCCATCTGCCGGTGCACCGCGCGCTTGTTGATCTGCTGAAGATCTGACGGAATTTTTGCAACGCGGGCTGCGATTTCGAGTACTCCGGCTTCAAGCATATCCAACGGAAAGGATTTGTTCGCGAAGCCGTAGTTTGCAGCTTCCGATCCTGACATCGCATCACCTGTAAGCATAAGTTCCATCGCTCGGCGCATACCCATGACCCAGGGATAGAACTGGTTATCGGGTGGACTAATGGATCGTACCGCAGGATAGCCGATCTTGGCATCATCTGCTACATAGACAAGATCGCAAGAAGCAGCGAGTTCGGAACCGCCCGCCAGGCAATGGCCATGTACCTGGGCGATGACCGGCTTGGCCAGATCCCAAATCAGGAACCCGCCTTCAACAACATGGCGCGGCCAGTTACCAAGGCCGGGAGCTGTATAGAAAGGCTGGTTCTGGCGGGTATCGGAGGCAAGATCATAACCGGCAGAAAAGCAAGGGCCAGCGCCGCGAATAATCGTCACAGAAATCTTATCGTCCCTATCCGCAGATTGCAGGGCAGCAAACAGCTCGCTGCGCAGGGCGTTGCTAAGCGCATTGCGTTTGTCTGGCCGGTTGAGAGTGATGCGCCGGACGTTGTCAATAGGATCATCAACAAAGATAAATTGATAGTCGGTCATGCCGTATTTTCTCCGTGGTTTTTCGCAATCTGGTTAGATATGTTGACAGGGGGAGTGGGCGCTAGGGTAAATGCGTTACCCGTTCTTCGCGCAACTGCGATCTGCGTGCCTTGCCTGCATCGTCCCGCAAATTCTTGCTGGTGAATTCAAATGTCCGGGGTATCTTATACCGCGCGAGCTTGTCCGAGAGAAATTCACGCAAGTCATCCGCACCTTTCTCTGCATTGGCACCGGCGATTTGCACAATGGCATGCGCCCGTTGTCCCAGATCACCGTCAGGAAGGCCGATCACGATCGACGACTGAACATCCGGATGCTCATCAAGAGCGGCCTCAACCTCTGCCGGGAATATATTGGCGCCGCCCGACACGATCATGTCCGTCCGCCGGTCGGCGATATAGAGATAACCTTCCGCGTCAACATGGCCAAGATCGCCATAAGTTTGCCAGCCGTCGACCGCCTTTGCCTGTGCGCCGATATATTCATAGCTCGAATTAGGGCCGGCTGCGGGAAGGAAGTAAATCTCGCCCACTTCACCGGGCGCGCACTCTTTACCCTGCTCATCCAGTATCCGCATCTGGTATCCGGGCGGAGGACGACCCACCGAACCTTTGTGCGTTAGCCATTCGCCTCCGGTAATGAACGTAAAGCCCATGAGCTCCGTTCCGCCATAGACTTCGAATATCCGGTCGGGACCGAACCAATCAATCCACGCTTGCTTGAGCCATACAGGACATACCGAAGCCATGTGCCACACGCTTTCAACGCTCGATACGTCGAACGACTCTCGCTGCTCGGCTGGTAGCCGCCAGATCCGGCTCATCATCGTTGGTACGAGGCTCATCCAATTCACCTTATGCCGCTCAATTAGCTCAAGTGCGCGCAGCGGATCAAATCT
The DNA here is from genome assembly GCF_036568145.1 of Parasphingorhabdus sp. Classification (GTDB taxonomy): domain Bacteria; phylum Pseudomonadota; class Alphaproteobacteria; order Sphingomonadales; family Sphingomonadaceae; genus Parasphingorhabdus. The sequence continues at coordinate 33,207 of NZ_DATCTC010000005.1, forward strand.
CCCCATTTCAACAACATGACCTCCCGCGAAGAGGCAGTGGGTCGATGTCAGGAACGGTGTATTGTGATATAATGGGCCGGGATTGAGCATCGTGTCGCCGGGTTTCTGGTTCATCGGAGGCTTGTGCGGGTCGAAAAAGCAATTGTGACGATCTACAATCAGCTTCGGTCGGCCAGTGGAACCGCCGCTCGTCCCGATCTTCCAATGGGGAGCTGTCTTTGTGGGCAATGCACCGCCCGGCACCTCTGTCAGCGGCGGGGTGCCAGTGGCTAGAAAATTCCAACCTTCTACGCGAGCACTTTCATCGGCGATGACGAGGCAGGGTTTTGCGAGTTTAACAATCGCTTGTAACTCGGATGAAGGCAATTTTGAAGATACGAGATTGGGTACCGCGCCCAATTTCCAGACCGCAAAGACGGTCTCATAGAATTCCAATCCATTGGGTACTGACAGCGTCACCACTTGGCCCTCGCCAACCCCTGCCGCCGCGAGCTGGCGCGCCTTACGGTTGGAGCTGATGTCGAGCTCTGAATAGCTTGTAGTCACGCCTTCAAAGGTAACCGCAGGCAGTGCGGCATCCTTTCCGGCATGATAGGCTAACAATTCCCCGATTGGCATCGCAGTACTTACTGCACTCATGGAATTCAGAATGTCATCCGCCAACTCAACGCTCCTCGCCTAAATGAAGTCAACGATCATACAGCTCCGGCCGTTTCGTCCCGTTACTTCTGTGGCTGCACTCTACACAGGACCAGAAAGGATGGGATTGGATATATAGGTGCCAGCCATTCCTGCCGGTAATGGCTGGCACTATTCGCACGATCTCGCGCGAACTGGAGCAAGCCGCGCGATATGTGAATCACTTGGCTTGCCCTAATCTTTTGTTGTCGCATCGCGCGGAAAACCGGTTCCCACTTTTCCGCGCGATGCTCTGGATGAATCTGGCATTGTCACCGGGTTGGATCAATCAGATATTTCTCCCCTGTCGCCCGACGACAATAGGATTTCAGCGTATCAGGATCGAGCGCCTCGCGCAGGCTGATCGTCGCCGAATAATGGCTGGCAAAAGTGGTGGTAATCTCCTGAAGCGCGCGCTGGCGCATCGCTGCATAAACTTCGCTTCCGGCTTTCTTGATAAACGGGCCTAGCAGGAACCCATTGACACTCCACTCAAAGCCAATGGCCATTCGGTTAGTCACGATCGGCCCCAGATCGAGAGCTCCGTAAATATAAAGCTGTTTGAACAGGCTTGAGCCGTAGCGGCTGAACTCTGTTGTGGTGCGGTTTGCTGCATGCTCCATGGCCTCCAATATTTGACTACCCAATGTCCCGCCGCCGATCGCGTCGAACGCAAGCGTTGCGCCGGTCTGTGCAACCATGTCTTCCAGCTTGCCGGTAAAATCCGGGTCAGTGCTGTCCGCCACATACGCAGCTCCGATATCGCGAAGAATTTGCGCCTGCTCCGCACTGCGTACAATATTCACCAGTGGTATACCGTCGTGCAGGCAAATCTTCTGCAGCATCTGCCCGAGATTGGAAGCGGCAGCCGTGTGGACAATTGCCTTGTGGCCCTCCATCTTCATCGTCTCGACAAAAGCCAGCGCGGTGAGCGGATTGACGAACATCGCCGCACCGGCTACAGAACTCACATTTTCGGGCAGTTCGACAGCATCATTTTGCTTGAGTTTGCGGTACTGGGAATACATCCCTCCGCCCGCCATCGCTACCCTCTTGCCGATCAGTGCCTTTGCATCACGGCCTGCATCAACTACAATGCCCGCTCCTTCATTGCCCACAGCCATTGATACCCCGATCCGGGTCTGTAGCGCCTCCATGCGTCCTTGCGGCACAGAAAAAGTTGCAACCGGACGATCGGCGCTACCGGAAAGTCTGACCGATCTAATGTCAGCTGAGCTCAACAATAGTCCGATGTCCGACGGGTTGATGGGTGCCGCTTCAACACGTACAATAATTTCATCGCTCGCAGGGGAAGAGAGCACCACTTCTTCAAGACTAAGCGTCAAAGTGCAGTCGGCGTTCACAATTGATCGCAGTTCCAAACCTGTTACGTCATTCATTTGGTTTCTCCATGATTTGATAGCGCAGTTCGGCGGTGATGCGGGACTGAATTTGCCGATTGCCAGGTTTGCGTATCGAGCTTGCAGGCACCCCGCAACATAGAGAAGAGTGGCAACATATCCGTTTGGCTCGACATGTCTTTTGCTGGCTATCGGCTCTAAATGATTGAGAATAATCAATAAACATTACTATTTGTGACAGGATATGCCATGTTTTGCCATTCATTGCAGGAATGGCGCCGCATACGAATGCACTCGACCGCTCGTCCGAACTTCCGAACAATTGAGGTGCTCCACGATTCGTGTGCGAGCGGGGGCATAGTTGAGGAGCGGAATGGTGCGAACAGTCGGATATGTAGATGCCGTGCGAACGGCGGTTGCACACCAACTGGACATGCCTGCTACGTCGTTTGAATCGCGAAATCGAAGTTGGGGCGAAATCCTTGATCGCGCCGCGCGCATCGCCGGCGGTCTGAAAGCGCTTGGCGTTTTGCCGGGCGACCGAGTCGTGTTGCTTTCTACCAACAGCGAAGATTATCTAACGCTTTATCTCGCCATTCCTTGGGCGGGTGGAGTGATGGCACCGCTTAACAATCGTTGGACATCAATTGAAAACGCTTTCGCGATTGATGATTGCGAACCGCGCATATTGTTTATCGCCAGCGACATATTGCAGACTAATGCGGCGATGCTGGCCGAGCGATCTGACAAAGTTAAGCTGGTCGCACTGGGTGAGCCCATTGAAGGCGTCATTTCGCTGGGCGAGCTTCTGGTGCATGAGCCGGTGGAGAACGCAGGACGTGGTGGCGATGATCTACTGGCGATATTTTTTACCGGCGGAACGACCGGCCAGTCCAAGGGTGTGATGCTCAGCCATGCCGGTTTTCTTGCCAATTGCATGGCAATGCGTGAGGCTGGACTGTTCCCCGACGCCTGCCGCGGACTGATCGTCGCACCGCTGTTCCATCTGGCGGCCGCTGCTGCGCTGACCATGACCTACTCGCGGGCGGCACGGCAGTGATCGGCAGGGCCTTTGATCCCACAGCTACGCTTGATCTGATTGCTGACGAACATGCCAATACCGCACTGCTCGTGCCGACAATGATTCAAATGATCCTGGATGCACCTGACTTCGATCCTGCCAAGCTCGCGGGGGTCCACTCCATCATGTACGGCGCATCGCCAATGCTCGAAGCGACGCTTGACCGCATCATGGCCGCCGCGCCGCATATCGATTTCTTCCAGGCCTATGGCATGACCGAACTGTCCTGCACAGCAACCTTGCTTGAACCCGACTATCACAGAGGAGCACACCGCGCGGCCGGTCATCATCGCGGTGCTGGCAAGCCGCTGCCTATTGCAGAAATTGCGATTACGGATGAAGCGGGCCAGTTTCTCCCGGTCGGCCAAGTCGGAGAAATTCTGGTGCGCGGTGCTGGCGTGATGCTCGGCTATTGGAACCCACCCGAACTCACTGCCGAGTTGTTACGCGATGGCTGGATGCACACCGGCGATGGCGGGCGACTTGACGATCACGGCGTGCTTTATGTTGTCGACCGGATCAAGGACATGATCGTTACAAGCGGTGAGAATTTCTTTTCGGGCGAGGTAGAAAGCGTCCTCGCATTGCACCCAAGCGTCGCGCAAGTTGCGGTGATCGGCGTACCCGACAGTCGCTGGGGCGAGCGTGTGCATGCGGTCGTCCTGCCACGTCCAGGAGCCGAGGTCAGCGAGTCCGGACTCGTCGCGCACTGCCGCGAACGGATAGCGGGGTATAAATGCCCGCGCTCAATCGAATTCTGGACAACGCCGCTGCCGCTCTCGGCGGCAGGCAAGATCGTCAAAGCCGAACTGCGCGCTAAATATTGGGATGGGCACAGCAAGAATGTCTCCTGAGCGTTCGCCTTGGATTGATGACGAACTGGTGATGTTGCAGCGCCATGTCGCGCGGTTCCTTGCGCGCGAATTCGCGCCGCATGTCGAACACCGGGAACCCTGTGTCGAGATGCGCATGGTGATGGTGGTGCGCAATGGGTGCCTATCTCTTTTGCATCCCGGAAAGCGACTATGTGAGTGGCGAAGTGCTGATCGTCGGTGGCGGCGTCAACTTGTGATTTCTGACGCCGCAATGGGACTGAGGAGCGACCAAGGATGAATTTTGATTATACCGACGATCAGAAATTTCTGAAGCAGGAGGCTCGCAAATTCCTCCAGGCACATTGCCCGATCACGACTACCCGCAAAGTTCTTGACGACAACAGCAAAGCCTTTGATCGCGAGCTGTGGCAGGCGGTGATAGACATGGGATGGACAGGCGCCGCGATACCCGAAAAATGGAGTGGTAGTGGCCTTGGGCACATTGAGCTTTGCGCTATCGCCGAGGAGCTTGGTCGCGTCATTGCACCTATTCCGTTCGCCTCGACAGTCTATGTCTTTGCCGAGGGTATCATGGCGCTTGGAAGCGATGCCCAATGTGAAGCCATTCTACCCGGAGTGGCACGCGGAGACGTGATTGGCTGTCTGGCCACTAGCGAGCGTGAGGGATTGACCGCCTTCACGGCAATAGATGCGCGTGTAGCGGGCGGCAGGCTCAATGGTACCAAACTGCCCGTGACCGACGGTGATATCGCCACACACGCAATCGTCGCAGCGCTTGATGAAGCGGGCCCCGGCCTGTTTGTCGTGCAGTTGACAGGCGACGGGATCATACGTGAAACAGTCCCGACGCTCGATCCCACCCGCAGCGCAGCGCGTGTAGAATTCCGGGGCGCACCATGTGAACGGCTGGGCCCTGTAGGTGATGGTGCGGCGTCGCTGGCCACAATTCTTGACCGCGCGGCGGTATTGCTCGCTTTTGAGCAGGTAGGAGGAGCTGATCGCTGTCTGGAAGTCGCCAGGGACTACGCCATGGAGCGCTATGCTTTTGGGCGCGTGATAGGCAGCTATCAGGCAATAAAGCACAAGCTGGCAGACATTTATGTCAAGAACGAGATCGCCCGATCAAGTGCATATTATGGTGCATGGGCGCTCGACGCGGGCGCGATTGAGCTTCCCGCCGGGGCGGCGGCGGCACGTGTTGCCGGCATTCAGGCCTATGATTTCGCCGCGCGAGAAAGCCTCCATACGCATGGCGGAATGGGCTTTACCTGGGAGGCAGATTGCCACCTTCACCTTCGCCGCTCGCGCCAGTTAGCTCTCGCGCTTGGCGGATTGCCTGTCTGGCGGGAACGGCTCGTTCTTAACCTCGAAGCCCGAAACGCTGTGTGATCCGGAGATAGCCATGGATTTCAACGATAGTCCTGAAGAAGCCGAATATCGCGCAAAAGTACGCCGCTGGCTGGAAAAGAATGCGCCCGTCTCGCGAATCAAGGTGGCGCACGGGCACGAAAACCCCGAGTTTATTGCCGATGAAAAAGCGTGGCAGGCCAAGAAGGCTGACGCCGGTTACGCAGGTATTACCTGGCCAAAGGAATGGGGCGGCGCGGGAGGCACACCCAACGAAAATATCATATTTCATGAGGAAGAAGCAAGGCTGGGGGTCGGCACAATCATCTTCGGGCTAGGCCTTGGAATGTGTGTGCCTACCATCATGACAGCCGGCAGCGACGCGGACAAAGAGCGATTTGTCAAACCTGCCATGCGCGGCGAGGATATCTGGTGCCAGCTCTTTTCCGAGCCTGGGGCGGGGTCAGATGTGGCGGCAAGCCGCACGCGCGCTTTACAGGCTGAGGATGGTTCGGGCGACTGGATCATCAATGGCCAAAAGGTCTGGACGTCAGGCGCCCATATGGCCGATTATGGCCTGCTGCTTGCACGAACCGATCCCGATGTGCCAAAGCATAAAGGTCTCACGATGTTCTGGGCCGACATGAAAAGTCCAGGTATCGACATCAGGCCACTTCACCAGGCTGACGGTGGAAGCGGTTTCAACGAAGTATATTTCACCGATGCGCGCTTAAAAGACAGCCAGCGCGTCGGAGAGATTGGCAGAGGATGGAATGTTGCGCTTGTCACGTTAATGAACGAGCGGCTGTCCGTCGGTGGCGGAACTGGCCCTGGCTGGGCCGCGCTCATGGCGCTGGCCAAAGTTTTACCGGGGGTGGAAGGAAAAGGCACGGTGCTGAGCGATGGCGGGTTTCGCGAAAAACTCGCCGATTGGTATGTGGCAGCCGAAGGTCTCAAGCTGACGCGTCTGCGTAGCCAGACGGCGCTGAGCCGCGGCGAAACACCGGGGCCTGAAGCCTCAATTGGCAAAATAATCGCTGCCCGCCAGATGCAGGATCTGGCCGTGGAGGCGCTCGACAGGCTCGACCAGTTTGGTATTATGTTGACCCCGACCCAATTGCCGTATGTCGAGGGCTTCCAGCGCAATTTCTTTTGGGGATCAGCAATGCGCATAGCGGGTGGAACCGACGAGATCCTGAAAAACATTATTGCTGAACGTGTCCTCGGCTTACCGCTCGACATTCGTGTGGATCGCGATCCGGCTTTCAAGGACATTGCTGGTGGCAGATGAACGGGGGAGCCATTTGGCGGAAAATTCAATTCTTTTGGATCGGAAGGGCGCGGTCGCCTATCTGACGCTCAATCGCCCCGATGCCGGAAATGCGATCAATGCACCGTTTGCGCGCCAATTGCTGAAGGCGGCCAAAACGGTCGAAGCCGATAGCGCAATCTGTTGTCTGGTTGTTCGTGCCGCTATTAATCCGGTTCTGACTGCGAATTCAACCGCCGATAACTATTTCAGATGATGGCATCCGTTCGCGGCAAGCCTTAATGAACGCTCGCACTGCGGGACGCGGATCCCATCTCAGACGCGTGGCGCAGCAAAGCGGGGATGCCGGCAGAATACCAATATCCGGCACACACTCAAAATACCGCGTGAAAATGCTAGTTTGTGTGTAATGGATCGACGCGATACTGATCGCCTCTGTTTTGCGCACGAGTTTTGCCACAATCGGGAAATAATCCACGACATGTGGCCGCTCATACGGTTCTTCGGCTGAATCTTCATAGATCTCACGCCAGACAAGATTATAGGGCGACCACCCGGAAGGTGCGATAAGGTCATATTTGGCAATATCTGCCTTAGTCAGATCGTGAACGTCAAGAATGGGGTGGTCCTTCTTGACGAAAAGTGTGGTTTGCAATGGCCGCATCGGCTCACGCCGAAAGTCAGGCTGCTCCTTGAAAGCATCATCATATCCCAGCGCAACATCTATTGCTCCAGCACGTAATTGCTGCACGATCTTGTCATATGTGCCGCCGACAATATTCAGACGGATTTTGGGATGCCGACTTACCAGTGTCGATAGAGGATCGACCAGCAACCATTCTAGCGAGGATGGGCAAACACCGATCCTTAGCACACTGGCATAAGGATCCGATCCCATCGCTGCACCATGCATCAAGTCTTGCGCGTCGTCCAGCAGGCGCGATGCTCGCTCGACGAACACTCGCCCCTCTTCGGTCAGGAGAACGCCCCGTGCGGTCCGATTGAATATCGAGTAGCCGAGTTCCATTTCAAGAACGGCGACACTTTTTGTGATTGCAGACTGGGTCACGCCAACCCGGTCTGCAGCGGCGGTGAACGAGCCATAGCGTGCTGTAGAAACGACATAAATGAGACGTCGGTCGATCATACGTCCATTCATATCCTGAATGACTGTCGCAGAGCAACATTGAATGTACCCCGATCCTGGTACAATCCTGCGCTGGAAAAAACGCTGAACTGCCTTTGGTTACGTTGCATTTTCAATACGTTCCTCGCGCAATTGTGACCGGCGGGCTTTGCCGGCATCGTCTCTTAGATTTTCGTTTGTGAACTCGAAGCTGCGCGGGATTTTATACCGCACCAACTTGTCGGACAGAAAATCCCGTAGCGCATCCGCATCGCCATGTCCGCCAGCCATCTGGACAATGGCATGCGTCCGTTGTCCCAGGTCAGTATCAGGCAAGCCAATGACAATGGAAGACCGAACATCTGGATGCTCGTCAAGAGCGGCCTCAACCTCTGCCGGGAATATATTGGCGCCACCCGACACGATCATGTCCGTCCGTCTGTCGGCGATATAAAGATAACCTTCCTCGTCGACATGGCCAAGATCGCCGTAAGTTTGCCAGCCGCCCAAGGCCTTGGGCTGCGCTCCGATATATTCATAGGTCGAATTAGGACCTGTATCTGGAAGAAAGTAAATCTCGCCGATTTCGCCTGTCGCGCAAGGATTGCCCGCTTCATCGAAGATGCGCATCCGGGCTCCTTGCCGGACCTTACCGACCGAGCCTTTATGTAAAAGCCACTCCCGCCCGGTAATCGTTGTACCGCCGAAAAGTTCGCTACCGCCATAGACTTCGAATATCCGATCAGGTCCGAGCCAATCAATCCACGCCTGTTTGAGCCATATAGGACATACCGACGCCAGATGGAGTACGAGCCGAAGGCTAGAGAGGTCGAAGGATTGACGCTGATCTTCGGGCAGTCGCCATATCCGGTTCATCATCGTCGGGACAAAACTGACAATGTTGACCTTATAACGCTCAATCAGTTCGAGTGCGCGCAAGGGATCAAACCGCCCCATTTCCACGACATGGTTGCCAGCGAAGAGGCTGTGGAAGGCAGAGACAAAGGGCGCGTTGTGGTACAGCGGACCCGGGTTCAAAATTGTGTCGCCGGGCTGATAATAAGATACCGCCTTTACCGGATCATAGAGACTGGTATTCTTGTCGACGATCAACTTGGGCCGTCCTGTAGATCCACCACTGGTATGGATCTTCCAGCGTGAAGAAATCTTCGATGGAAGTGGTTCTGCCGATTGATGGGGTTCTGGCTCTGTCCCCGTTGCAAGAAACTCCCAGCCATCAATCCGCGCATCTTCTTCGCCGATAACCAGGCAAGGTGCCGCGATTTCAACGATGGCTTGCAACTCGGCCATTGGCAGTTTCGATGATACGATATTGGGTGTTGCGCCCAGTTTCCATATCGCAAACGTGTTCACATAAAATTCCAGGCCGTTGGGTACCGCCAACGTCACTACGCCTTCTTCAACAACACCTGCAGCAGCCAACTGGCGCGCCTTGCGATTGGCAAGTGCGTCAAGCTCTGCAAAACTTGTTGTTACATTATTAAAGGTTACCGCAGGCAACGCCCGGTCTCTGGCAGCATGCGAGGCGAGCAGGTCGCCCATTGGAATGGAATGGGAACTGCCAGCATCCATGCTCGAACCATCACTCGCCACTATTCATTCCTTCTCAGCATATCTGGACCATTTCACGGACTTAAACGCCGCTTTATCCCTTATCTCGGGAAGTCTTAGCAGATCGCGATGGCGCGAGACCGGATAAAATGGTGCACGACATTCCTTTCAGGAATGCCTCGCTAACGCAAAAGACCCTCGGCGGCATGGTTGCGAGATGATTAGAGCATCGCGCGGCTTGCTCTAACGAGGCGGCGTGCCAATCAAGGGGGACACGTCGCCTCGCTATGCCTGTGAGGCATTTCTCTCGCCGCGTTGGAATTTCTGCTGTCGGTCGGGTTCGACTACCACATGCTGTATCTACGTACAGCCATGACGGAAAAGCAAGAAAATGAAGGAATATTCGACGATTACGATTGCTCGCGAGGGGGCAGTCGACTGGCTGACGCTTAACAGGCCTGAACGATTAAATGCCCTTGACGGAACGATGGTCCAGGAGTTGTGGGACTATTTCGAAACCCTTAAGTCCGATTATTCGCGGCGCATTGTTGTCATGCGCGGCGCGGGTAGAGCATTTTGTGCCGGCCTCGACCTTGTCTGGCTGAACACATCAAAGAAAGGCATGCCAAGGGGCGCGAATGACGAAGGGCCTGGCCCTTCGCTGTCCGGCGTCATCATGAACATGCGATCATGTCCGCAAGTCATCATATCACTGATTCACGGAGCGGCGTGTGGTGGTGGGTTCAATTTCGCGCTCGCGTCCGATATTCGGATCGCAGGTGCCAGCGCGAAGATGAACGTGGCGTTCATAAAGCTCGGCTTATCCGGCTGTGAACTTGGAACCAGCTATTTCTTGCCGCGAATGGTAGGCACGTCGGTCGCTGCCGAACTGATGATGACTGGCCGGTTCATTCACGCTGAGCGAGCGCTTGCCACAGGGCTAGTTTCAGAGGTTGTCGACGACGATCAGCTTGGGGACGCCGCCCGCTTGTTGATTGCCGATTTGCTAGCGGCATCACCGATTGGATTACGTAAAACAAAGGAAGTCATGTCGCGTGCCGTCGAGATTGAGGATCTGTCGGCGGTCATTCGCATCGAAGAGCACACACAGCGAGAATGCATGGAGGCTGGTTTCTTTCAGCCAACGCTGGGCGCGCGTGGCACCAAAGCGGAAAAGGCCGCGTCGGAATGACGAAAAAGAACCACGAGCAGTGCCAGTGACTTACGATTATATCGTTATCGGTGGCGGATCAGCAGGATGTGTGGTGGCCGCGCGGCTTAGCGAGCGCGCAGAAAACAGCGTACTCCTTCTCGAATCAGGCAATGCTGATCGCAATCTTATGCTGGCAATGCCCTTGGTATTCACGGCGCTTCGTGAAAGCACCTTTGACTGGGGGTATGACAGTGACCCCGAACCCTTTGCATCAGACCGCGTGATGCCCACGCCCAGAGGCAAGGTACTTGGGGGCTCGTCCTCGGTCAACGGGTTGATGTACTCCCGGGGCCATCCAAAGGATTATGACCAGTGGATGCAAATGGGGGCAAAAGGCTGGTCTTATGACGAAGTCCTGCCGCTCTTCAAGAAGTCGGAACGCAACTGGCGCGGCGAAGGGCCGACACATGGAGGAAGCGGTCCACTAAGCGTCGAGCGCTCTGCGACAGACGAGCCTGTTGCCAAGGCAATTCGAGCAACCGCAGATTCGCTCGGCTATCGCACACTTGATGATTTCGAGGCAGGTGATCCCGAAGGCTTCGCCCTTCCCGATCAGACGACTTTACGCGGACGCCGGGCCAGCGCATCAAAAGCGTTCCTTGATCCAGTGCGAACACGTGGCAATCTCACAATCATCACAGGCGCTCACGCAACCCGCATCGTCATAGACGAGGGATGCGCAACCGGCGTCGACTATCTAAAAGACGGACAGAGTTTCCGGGTGAATGCCACCCGGGAAATAATATTGTCGGGGGGCGCTTACGCTTCGCCGCAACTTATGATGCTTTCAGGTATTGGTCCTGCGGACCATCTCCGGGATATTGGCATACCTGTCATCCATGATCTTCCAGGTGTCGGGACGGGCTTGCAGGAACATCCCCTGGTGCCAATGGGATTTCTCGCAAAAAAGCCGTTTCTGTTCAGCAGACAGCTCCGTGCAGACCGTCTGGCATTTTCGCTGGTGAAGTGGATGCTGACAGGTCGCGGCGTTGTGTCACGCGCGCCTTTGAGCAGCATCGCATATCATAAATCACGGCCCGATCTGGAACGACCGGATTTGGAGAATGTTTTCATGTCGACGAATCTGGCAGCCAACGTCTGGTTCCCCGGTTGGCGCAAGCCGCAGCCCGACATGCTTACTTCGCTTAATGTTGTCCTGCGTCCCGGAAGCAGGGGAACCGTGCGGCTTCGGTCTAACGACCCTGAGGCTCCACCTCGTATCCAATTGAATCTTCTGCAAGACTCCGACGATGTGCGCCTACTACGTTATTCCTTACGCTGGACCCGCGATTTCGTGAAGCAGGCACCTCTTTCCGAATATGTAGGCGCAGAAGCGTTTCCCGGACCGGCTGTCCAGAGCGATGACGCGTTGGATGCCTTCATCCGTCAGAGCGTTACGATTACGCAGCATCCGGCCTGCACCTGCGAAATGGGCATGGGTAATGACGCTGTCGTTGATCCTGAACTCAAGGTGCGCGGTATTGATGGCCTCCGGATTGCCGATGCGTCGGTCATGCCGACACTGATCGGTGGCCATACCAACGCGCCTTCGATGATGATCGGCGAAAAAGCAGCCGCAATGATACTCGCGAGCTAAATAGGAGATTTGGAAAATGTCTGCATTGATTAAACCAACAGCGCAAACGCAAACAGTTCTTGATCGTCCGTTTCAACTGTTGATTGATGGTGCGTGGAGCGACTCCAAAAGCGGGGAAACACTCGACGTCGTCAATCCGGCAGATGGCAGCGTCATTGCCAAAATCCCCGCAGGGACCGAACAGGATGTCGACCGGGCTGTCGTTGCAGCCAGACTTGCGTTTGAGGCTGGCGCATGGGCACGCATGACACCCGGCGACCGCGCAAAATTGCTGTGGCGCATCGCCGACCTCATCGAAGCACGCAAAGAGGAGTTCGCCGAGCTCGAAACACTCGATAACGGCAAACCGATCACGATGTCCACATGGGTCGATGTCCCCGCTGCGGTTGCGGCACTCCGCTATTGGGCAGGCTGGTGTACGAAAATCGCGGGAGAAACGCGGGCAGTTGACATGCCGGGCGAGTTTGTTGCCATGACACTTCGCGAGCCTGTTGGAGTGGTCGGTCTTATTACTCCATGGAACTTTCCGCTAATGTCTGCGGTATCCAAATTAGGCCCGGCCCTTGCAGCGGGGTGTACGGTCATCCTGAAGCCAGCCGAACAAACCTCGCTTACAGCACTTCGGTTAGGCGAAGTGCTTCTTGATGCCGATGTCCCGCCAGGCGTTGTGAACATAATCACAGGGCTCGGATCTGTGGTCGGGGCAGCGATTGCCGAGCATGGCGGCGTTGATAAAATCTCCTTCACGGGTTCTACGGCGGTCGGAAAATCATTAATTGGTGCTGCCCGCGGTAACCTTAAGCGCCTCACGCTGGAACTTGGCGGAAAATCCCCAACGATCATCTTTCCAGACGCCGATCTGGAGAGCGCGATTGCTGGCGCTGGAAATTCTATCTTTCGAAACAGCGGGCAAATCTGCGTCGCCGGATCACGACTCTATGTCGCGCGAAATCAGTTCGACCAAGTCGTCGATGGACTGGTGAAATTTGCATCGGAGTTCAAGCTTGGACCGGGTCTGGATCCGGCTACGACGATGGGCCCGCTTGTTTCTGATGCCCAGCATGGAAGAGTTCTGGACTATATTGCCAGTGCGCGCGCGGAAGGCGCAAGCGTGATATCGGGTGGCAACGCCTTTGGGACCGAAGGATATTTTGTCGAGCCAACGATTATCGGTGACGTAAATCCGCAAATGCGCGTGGTTCAGGAAGAGATATTCGGACCGGTGCTGGTCGCAACAGCCGTCGATGATCTTGACGAACTGGCGGCTCTTGCAAATGATAGCATTTATGGCCTTTCTGCGAGTATATGGACACAGGACATTTCATCTGCATACAAGCTGGCAAAAAAGATCCGCGCAGGGACCATTACGATTAACAGCGGCTCAATCGCAGGACCCAATCTGCCATTTGGCGGCTTCAAACAGTCTGGTTGGGGGCGCGAGAATGGGGCCGACGGCATCGAAAGCTTTACCGAACTCAAGACGGTTATCACAGCACTTTAAGATGAGCGTTCGGCCGCACGTAATTTCTCTTCGGACAATCGGGTAGCGGATTGAACGGCGATAAGCCCAAAAAAACGCCTCAAGGCATGGAGAAGAAAATGGACATTGATGGGGTGGAGACCAGAGCAGAACCAACATTGCTTGGCCGCGGATTATATTGGCAGGATATGAAAGTGGGCGCGAGCTTTCGCACCTACACGCGCACGATTACAGAGACTGATCTTGTAAGCTTTGTGACATTGACCGGCATGACCGACAGCGGCTTTCTTGACGCAACGATTGCAGGTCCGATGGGCGGACGACCTGTTCCAGGCGCGTTGACATATTCGATGATCGAAGGGTTCATCGTGCAATCGCTCATCCGCGGCACTGGCATTGCGATGCTGGCTTGCACACAAGAAGCAATCGCGCCGGTCCATGTTGGCGATACCTTGCACGCGATCATCGTCTTTGACAGCGTGCGCCCGACCTCTAAGGGCAATCGCGCGATCGTCGATTCCTCAATCATCATCCTCAACCAGCATGGTGAACATGTACTGCGTTATACGTCGCGGCGCATGATTGCAGGGCGCCCGGAAGTGGTGGAATAGCCCATGTTGCCACTCAAGGGCATAAGGGTCATTGACCTCACAACCGTCGCAATGGGCCCGCTGGCTAGTCAGTGGCTCGGCGATTTTGGTGCCGACGTAATCAAGATTGAGGCGCCGGGCGGCGACTCGACACGTCAGACAGGTCCATCGACCGAGGCAGGCATGGCAGCCATGTTTCTGAGTTCCAACCGCAACAAGCGAAGTGTGGTACTTGACCTGAAGCAGCCCGATGACGGCGCTGCATTGGCGCGGTTGATCGACGGTGCCGACGTGTTCATGCATAATATCCGGCCCCAGAAGCTGGCTAAGCTTGGGCTTGAGCCTGAAAAGCTGCTCGAGCGCAATCCGCGCTTGGTCTATGCCGGGCTGCACGGGTTCGGCGAGGCCGGTCCCTATGGCGGCCGACCCGCATATGACGACATTATTCAGGGCCTGTCGGGCGGTGCGGATCTCATGCTGCGCCAGACAGGTGTGCCGCAATATTTTCCGACGATTACCGCAGACAAGACAACCGGGTTAATTGCCGCAATGGCGATCCTCGCTGCGATCACCGGACGTGCGACAACTGGCCGCGGCGCGATCGTCGAAATTCCTATGTTCGAGTGCATGGCGGGCTTCAACCTCGTTGAGCATCTTTATGGCCGGCATTTTATACCTCCCCGCGGGGACATGGGCTACCCGCGTGTCTTGTCGCGCCATCGTCGTCCATATCGGACGCGCGATGGTTATATTTGCATGCTGCCTTACACCGATGCGCATTGGCGCTCCTTTTTTGCCGAAGCCGGAGCGACCGAGCACACGGACGACCAACGCTTTGTTACGATTAATGCGCGCACAGCAAATATAGACGCACTATACGAGCTCACCGCCGGTTTAGTAGTTTTAGAAAGTACAGATCATTGGCTCGGCGTGTGTGAACGTGCCGGCATTCCTGCCTCCCCAGTCCTGTCTCTGGATGACCTTGTCGAAGACCCGCATCTGCACGATGTCGGCTTTTTTTCAACTCTGCACGACCCCTTGCTGGGCGATTTATTGATGCCAGGCGTGCCGGTATTGTTTGATCGGCAGCGTCCCCCTGTCCGCATGCCGCCGCGACTGGGCGAGCATAATGATGAAGTTCTGAAACCTGAAAGCGGCAAGCAAGGCTTATAGCGCCGATGATGGATATGGCTAGAGCAAGCCGCGCGACATGTGAATCACTTGGCTTGCTCTAATCTTTTGTTGTCACATCGCTTTATGCGGAAAACCGGTTCCCACTTTTCCACGCGATGCTCTACATGGCGGCGTCTATATCCGATGATGGAATGCGCTCGCGGCACGCCTCAATAAAAGCGCGTACCGCCGGTCGGGGATTGCTGCGAAGACGTATCGCGCAGCAAATCGGTGCAGCGGGCAATGTGTCCACCAGCTCTAAGGTTGCGAAACGCTTCTTGAAAATGCCTGTATGCGTATAGGGGATCGCGACAAGGCTGATCGCATCGGTTTTGGCGACGATCCTTTCCACGATCGGAAAATAATCGATAATATGCATCCTGTCTTGCGCATCGAAGCCCAACTCCGCGTAAAGCTGTCGCCAGACATTGTCATAAGGCAAAGAGGCCGATGGTGACACTATAGCATATTTGGCAATTTGAGCTGGCGTCACCGCACCGCAGCTCAATATGGGATGTCCATGCCGAGCAAAAAACGTGGTTCGCAGCGGCTGCATAGCTTCACGCCGAAGATCTGGCTGACCCTTGAAGGCGTCGTCATATCCCAACGCCACGTCGACACCGCCCGATCTTAATTGCTCCAGAATTTTGTCGAAACTATCGCCAACGATTTCAAGTCGGATCGTTGGATGTTGTTTATTCAATTTCGCCAAAGGTTCCGCCAACAGCCATTCGAGCGATGCTGGACACACACCGATCCTCAATACGCCTGCAAAGGGGTCGGACTTTTGAGAAGCACCGCGCAACATATCCTGCGCCTCGTCCAACAGTCGCGACGCACGTTCGACAAAAATGCGTCCCTCAGCGGTCATCAAGACACCACGCGCGGTCCTGTTGAAAATCGAATATCCAAGCTGACGCTCCAGATCAGCCACGCTTTTGGTGATTGCCGACTGGGTTACCCCGGCTCGCTCGGCGGCGGCGGTAAACGAACCAAAGCGTGCAGTAGTAACCACATGTTGCAGACGCCGGTCAATCATAAGCTTAACTGCTGACTATTACAGTGTCCGAACCAATGGCACAGTCTCCCGTGCAGGTGTTTGTCACTCCAGCAAAGGCTGCGGCTCGTTTGCAGGTCCATTAATACAATATATCGGGTGGTCACCCTCGTTTCCCCTCACATCGCGATTTCTGCTCTATTACGAGACAACAAAAATGTGAAACCATTTCTATCCATTTACCAGTAGACGGTTTCATCGTGGGAGGCGAGCATTTGGTTTATTTGTAAGCCACTGTGCGGCTATCCACATAACCTACAGTGTAGAGTTTTCGTCGATGCAAGTTCATCGACAAACATCATGTGATCTACGCCGAACGGCGTGTTTTGGCAAAACTCCGGTCGCCTCATCGATCGCTTCGGAGCCAAGAACAAGACCGCCTACGCCAGCATTCCGGCGCTCTCGCTGGTATTGGCATTACCCTTCTTTCTTGCCTTCGCCTCAGCAGACCGATGGGAAGTGTCGCTTGCCTTGCTGTGCGTGCAGCTGTTCCTTAACTCCTTTTTCCTCCCAGCGACCGTCACCTTTGTCCAGGGCGAGGTCGCTCCAGGTGAGCGCGTCATTTCGGGCGCCTTGCTCCTCCTTGTGATGGACCTGATCGGCCTTGGTTTGGGGCCCACATTCGTTGGAATGGCGAGTGACTTTTTCCGTCCGCAATATGGAGAGAATGCCTTGCAGATGGCCTTCTATGCACTTGCGCCCATGTATATCATTGCGGCGCTTCTGTTCCTGTGGCTTGCCCGGCTGATTAAACAGACACCTTCCAACCCCGCCCGGAGTTCATCATGAATATGTTCATGAACCCCTTGGGTTTGGATGAAAATAGCGATTTTTAGGAGAGTGTGGATGATGCAGCGAAGGAACAGCGTTGCCGCAGTAGCGGCTCTGATGATGGTTACGATTACGCCGGGCAAAGCGACGACGGCTACCGTCCAGGCGCAGGCTCCGGATACCATGGCCGCGCGTTGCACGGCGCTTGGAAAGTTACGCCTGCCCGACACAAGCATCGTCAGAGCGGCGCTGGTTCCGGCGAAGGCCGCCGAGACGACAATAGCGGGAGAGACACCCGGCCATCGCAGTTTCTGCCGTGTCGTCGCGCGCGTGCGGTCGGCGCCCGACTCCGACATCGGTGTCGAGATATGGTTGCCGACAGAGGGATGGGCCGGCGTTTTTCACGGCAATGGCAGCGGCGGCTTTGCAGGCGCGCTCAATGCCGGTTATTCGGGTATGGGCCGAGGGATTGCGGCGCGGATTTGCCTCCGCTACGACCGATACCGGGACGGCCCCTGCCACCCCGCTGGAAGGCGATGCTCTCATCGGCCAGCCGCGAAAGTGGCGGGACTGGGCACGTTCATCCACGCATGTCATGACCATGACCGGAAAGGCGCTTACCAAGGCATTCTATGGCCGTGATGCCAAACGCTCTTATTTCACCGGCTGTTCGACCGGCGGGCAGCAAGGTCTGATCGAATCGCTCTATTACCCCGAAGATTATGACGGCATCCTTGTGGGCGCTCCGGTCATCAACCGGACCTGGGGCCATGCGGCGGTGCTGTGGGATTATGCAGCGGCGCATCGAACGCCGGGCAGCCTCATTTCGGACGCCAAGCTAAAGCTTCTGAACAAGGCCGCCATTGCGACCTGCTGGCGTCAAGGTCACGGATTGGCCGGGGATCGATTCGTTTCGGATCCCATGAGTTGCAAATTCGACCCCGCGGTGCTGCAATGCAATGGCGCAGTCTCGGACAATTGTCTGACCGGAAGCGAAGTTGCGACCGCCCGCGCCTTTTATTCAGGACCGACTAGCCATGACAGCAAGGCAAGCTATTTCGGCTGGCTGCCAGGCAGCGAGATGCCTGACACATTCGGCTGGTCCTTCCTGCAAACCCCGATTAACAGCGAGCCGCCTTTCGGGGCGCTCTTCAAACGGGTTTTCGGTGCGGATTGGGACTGGAAAAGCTTCGATTTCGATCGCGACATGCCCAAGGTACAGACGCTCCTCGACCCGATCGTGAACGACGCCACGCGCGGTAGTCTTGAAGCATTCGTCGCGCGCGTCGGCAAGTTGATTATCTATCACGGATTGGCTGACACTCTGGTCGCCCCCGAGCAGTCGGTTGCCTTCTACGAGCGGCAGGCAGGACAGATTGCGCGAGGCCGTAAGCTCGAGAACAACGCGCGTCTATTCCTTGCACCCGGCATGATGCACTGTGGCGGTGGCACCGGCCCCGACGCCTTCAACGCCACCCTTGGCATTCCGCCCAGACCCCCGGTGGACGACGCGCAGCACGATATTTTCTCGGCCCTGATCGCCTGGACCGACAGGGGCGAGGCACCCGATCGCATCATCGCGACGAAATTCTCCAGCGAAGATTCGGGCGAAATATCCATGCAGCGGCCAATTTGCCCTTACCCGCAAAAGGCCGTGTATCGCGGCACGGGTTCGACACGATCGGCAAATAGTTTTGTATGTACCCGATCAACGAAGCCCTGACTGGCTCAATCAGTGCTCGTGACATGGGCACTGGGAGATAAGCGGCCATTGCACGTTGCTAGGGCTTGACGGATATATCTGCCTTCCAGTTCCATGGCAGCAGTTGGTCGAGCCGGCTGGCGGGATGGCCATCGCCCGCGATGCCTACACGGGACGGCTCGGGATAATATTGGATATATCGGCTTCAGCCATGCCTGCCGTACATGGCTCGGATTTCAATCTATCCTCCAACCATGCCTTGCAGGAATAAAAATGTTGACGAATGCATTTGACACGCCCCGTCGATCGGTCATCTTTACTGGACGAGAAGGGCATTGTGCGCCTTCGATCAGGCCGCCGCGCCGAAAGGATTGCCCTGAATGACCGACAATAGCCGGATCGGTTCCCGTCATCTCGTCGAACAGGATCTGCTCGACTTCATCGACAAGATGACACCGATAACCCTGAGCGAGGAACTTCTCCCGACGTTGCGGGCAGGCTTCGGCGCGCGTCTGGAACTTGAGGAGGATTCCAAGGCGGTTGAGATGGTCGAGACCTTACGCCGGACCGTTCCGGGCCCGGGCGACGATCCGGATGTGGGGATCGCGCTGCATCTTCCGCGGGAGGCTGGTGTCACCCGCGGTGCCATATTGCACATCCATGGCGGCGGCTACGTCAGCGGCGACGCCTATGCCATGATCCCCGGCCATCGCAGGCTGGCGATGGAACTCGACTGTATCATAGTCTCTGTCGACTATCGCCTGGCCCCGGAGACACGTTTTCCGGGCGCGGTTGAAGATTGCTACGCGGCGCTCGCCTGGCTTGTCGGCGAGGCGGACGCACTCGGCGTCGACCGATCGCGGATCGGCGTCATGGGGGAGAGCGCCGGGGGCGGTCTGGCGGCGTCGCTGGCGCTGCTCGCGCGTGATCGCGGCGAGTATGCACTGGCCTACCAGCATCTCATATATCCGATGATTGATGACCGTACCTGCGTAACCGAGGATTCAAATCCCTGCGCCGGCGAATTTGTCTGGACTGCGGAAAGCAACCGCTTCGGGTGGAAATGTCTGTTGGGGACGGAACCTGGAGGGCCGGACGTCTCTCACTATGCGGCGGCGGCGCGTGCTCCGGATTTGCGCGGGTTGCCCGCGACGTTCATCAATACCGGCGCGCTCGACCTGTTCGTCGATGAAGACATTGCTTACGCACACCGCCTTATCCGCGCTGGCATCCCGACCGAGTTGCATGTATATCCGGGCGCCTACCACGGCTTTCACCTGGTCCCGGACGCCAGAACGACCCAGCGCGCGTACTGCGACAGCCGTGATGCGCTTCTGCGGGCCTTAGGGTCAGAACCTGTTGACGCAACTGGAGCGCGCTCGGCGTGAGCTGGCGCCGACCGCATTCGATGCAACGGAATGGCTCGGGAGCAAAGGGAATTGGTCGGACCGCCGTCACACGGCTAAAGTTCCTCGACCAAAAGCCGCCCGACAATTAGGCATTGGCGGTCTGTATTACACATTAGGGAGAGGCCGTCATGGACCTTATCATCAAGAACGGCGAGATCGTCGACGGCACCGGCGCACCGAAATTCCGGGGCGATGTCGGCGTGAAGGACGGCAAGATTGCCGCCGTCGGCAAGGTTGAAGGCACCGCCAAGCGCACGATTGATGCCGGGGGTGCGATCGTCACCCCCGGCTTTGTCGATATCCACACCCACTATGACGGTCAGGTCTCGTGGGATGCGATGCTCGCGCCCTCCTCGATCAACGGTGTTACCTCGACCGCGATGGGCAATTGCGGCGTCGGCTTCGCGCCCGCTAGGCCCGACAAGCATGATTTCCTCATCGCCCAGATGGAGGGCGTCGAGGACATCCCGGGCACCGCGCTACACGAGGGCATCACTTGGGATTGGGAAAGTTTCCCGGACTATCTCGATGCCCTCTCACGCCGGTCCTACGCCATCGACATCGGCGCGCACCTGCCCCATGCGCCGCTGCGTACCTATGTGATGGGGGATCGTGGTGCAGACCATTTGGCCGTTCCCACCGCCGCAGAAATCGAACGGATGCGGCAACTGACCTATGAAGCGATCCAGGCCGGCGCGCTGGGCTTCTCTACTACTCGCACCGTCAATCATCGCACTCGCGACGGCGACAATATCGGAACATTCACCGCCTCGGAAGAAGAACTGCTCGGAATCACGCGTGCGTTAAAACAGGCGGGCAAAGGGGTCATCCAACTCATATCCGACGCCTATCTTACCGATGACGATGATTTCGCCGCCAGGGAGCTTCTCCTTATCCGCACTATCGCCGAGCAGACGGGCCGCAACCTCTCCTTCACGGTGCAGCAAAATGACGATGCACCCGACCGTTGGCGCAAGATCTTCACGGAGATTGCCTCGATGCGCGAGTCCGGCCTTCCGGTCAGCGCCCAGGTAGCTTCACGCTCGATCGGCGCGATACTCTCCTTCGCGGCAAGCGCGAACCCGTTCATTGCCTGCCCGACATATCAGAAGATCGCCGCCGCGCTACAGGGCGACGCACTCGTCACCGAACTGAGGAAGCCCGAAGTGAGGGCGCAAATCCTTGCCGAGCATGCGGATGTGAATTTCACCGGCAATGCTCACGCCATCACCAAGGGCTATTCACGGATGTTCCGGATGACTGATCCGGTCGACTACGAACCGAGCGCCGAGACCTCTCTCCAAGCCGAAGCTGATCGCCTCGGCTGCAACGTGCATGGTTATGTCTATGATACCCTGCTCGAAGAGAATGGACGGCAGCTTATCTACCTTCCATTCAATAACTACTCCAATGGCAATCTCGACGATGTTTATGGGATGATGACTGAGCCGCACGCACTCTATGGCCTCTCGGATGGTGGTGCCCATTGCGGCTCGATCTGCGACGGCTCCTTCCCCACGACGACCATAGGGTTTTGGTCCAAAGGCTCGAAGTCTGGCCTCTCAATGCCGCTGGAATCGCTGGTGCACGGATATACACAGCGCAATGCGCGCCATGTCGGCTGGCACGACCGCGGCGCGATTATGGTTGGCCAGCTTGCTGACCTCAATGTTATCGATCTCGACAATCTCTCGTTGAGCCCGCCGGAGATCGTGCCAGACTTGCCCGCAGGCGGAACGCGCCTGCTGCAGACCGCGAAGGGATATCGCCAGACAGTCAAGTCGGGCATTGTGACCTTTGAAGACGGAAAATGGTCCGGCGAAACACCGGGCCGACTCGTGCGCGGCGAACAAATGGCGTGAAAGTGACTGGTCTAAGTGTCTGACCCGAAATTAAGTTGAGTGGTATCAGTAGTTTAGCTTGACGCTTCTTCTAGAGTCGAAATCGACCTGATTGAATCGATGGGGTTTTCATGAGGTTGATTTTGTGATTCAAGCTGTTGGTTGGGTATGGAGGCCAGTATGGATGAGGCCCTATTCGACTGATTTACGAGATCGCGTTGTTGCAGCGATGGAAACCGGGAGAAGTTGTCGTGATGTTTCGTCTCATAAATGGAAATCTTTAATTGTTCGCTCATTTCACTCACGGAAGATGAAAGCCATGTCCTTTGTCGATAGAAATTAAGCAATTACGCTATGCCATCGCAGCGGCTGATACCAAAAGCTTTTCCCGGGCCGCAGCCGCATTAAACGTAAAACAATCAACTCTGAGCAAGCGTATCGCATTGCTAGAAGGTCAACTAGGTATCACTTTGTTCGAGCGAACAACACGCGGCGCAATCCCAACCGAAACCGGCAACACTTTCCTCGAAGTCGCTCGCCGGATCATCACCGATGTTGATAATCTCAAAACAACCGCCCGGTCCGTCCAATATGGCGAAGTCGGACGAATGGTTATCGGTTTTTCATCTTCGCTTTCCACTGGTCACTTGCACGTGCTGCTTGGCGATTATCTCAATCGATTCCCAGATTTGCAACTGGATGGGGTGGAAGCAGGAACCGAGCGGCTGCTAAGCGGCATCCAGTCCCGTATCATCGACATTGCTATCCACGCCGGAGAGATTTCCGATATTGGCATTTCCAAACGCTCACTTTGGTCAGAAAAGCTTATGCTTGCATTACCGGAAAACCATCCCTTGCTGGAAACAGAAAATATCCATTGGACAGATTTGCAGCAGGAAATCTTTGTCCTGCCAAGCCGTTACAGTGGGTCGGTTATTGCGGACTTGTTAGATGGGCGCATGGCTGTACACGGCTATAAAGCCAATATCATTACCCAGGAAACGGGACATGATAATATTCTGGGCATGGTTCCCTTCGGAAAATTCATCACCCTTGTCGGTGAAAGCGCTCTGGGCGCGGCGCGCCCAAGACTAGCCTATCGCGAGATCAGCGAACTCGGCGGCCATGCCCATCTTGATATTAGCGCCTATTGGCGTGACGACAATGAAAATCCTGCGCTCAAACGTTTTTTCAAACTTATCAACGAGCGTTATCCCGAGGCTGTCGGCCTCACCTGAACTTTCCTGCGCAGCTTTTTAAACTCTCGGTCCGTTGCCATAAATTTTGAAATCATCGCAACAATGAGCTTTTCTGGTTTAAGTTTTACGTCTTTATGTCCTTCACTGATCACAGCAGCATAGTCCTGCAAATCAGAATAGACTTCGGCCGGAAATTCAATTGTCATCTTGACCGGCTTATCCTCAATCACATCATCCAGTTTGAGCTTGGTCATCGCCGCTCTCCAATGGGAGCTAGTATCAAATCACGTGTGACAATCACCCGCATCGGAAAACCTGGCCTGATAGTGAGCGTCGGTTTTATACTGAGCTCTCTTCCTACAATTTGTTGCCCAGACTGGTTGACGCTATCCTGCGTTCCGCGCCGAAGGGCTCTCGTGAGATTATCATCGTTACCCGAGCCGACCTCAGCCCCAATTCCCAAAAGGCTGGAAACCAGTGCCGCCTTGAGAACACTACCCCAATGATAGTTGGTGCCATCCTGCAATCCGGCAAAGCCGCGCGCATCCGCGCCGGGCTGGCGGTCCAGCAGGATTGAGCGACCACCGGGCAGGATCAACCGGTCCCATGCCAGCAGAACCCGGTTTTGGCCAAAGCTCACATCGGCGTCATATTCGCCAATGAGCCGCGACCCTTGCGGGATCAACAATATCTGTCCCGTAGGACTGTCATAGACATTCTGCGTGACCTGCGCGGTGATCTGACCCGGCAAGTCAGACCGAATGCCGGTAATCAATGCCGCAGAAATGATACTCCCCGCCTGAATGATATTGGGACTTGCAGGCATGGACAATCGTTCACTGGAAATGGTCTGACGACTGGTCGTTCTTTGCAGAAAACCGGAGGCAGGAGTTTTTTCTCCTGTTGCGGGCGGCTGCGTATCATTACCAGTTAATGCGCCGCGCAAATCCCGTGGCGGTGTCTGATTGACAGCAGTTTTGGAACCATTCGCTTCGCCTAAAAATAAGCGGCTAAGGCGCGCCGCTTCGCGTTCTTGTAATGCTAATTGCCGCGCAGTTTCCGCATCGCTAACTTGGGACGAAGGCACAGGTGACTGCGCTCCTATCGGAGGCAATTCAACAATATCACCGCGCTGCTGCGCATCAAGAATCGGCTTGCCCAGATCTCCCGGTAATGGCGGGCCCAATTCCGGAACCTCGCTATAATCCTTTGGTGCGCCGGAAAGCCCATCCGGAAGACTGCTGGCTTGGTCAGAAAATAATTCTGTCGGCGGGGCATCGTTTGTCGATTGCAGCGCATAAGTGAACAGGCCGCCAAGCCCGATCAATATGACCGCGCTGCCAATACCGATGGTCTTGCGTGAGAGCCGCACCACCCGCGGTATCTCGCCGCGCAGTTTCAGGTTCGGTGCAGGTGAGCGTGGTTCAGTCTTTCGCTGTTTGGACTCCTCATGGTCTACCTCATTTCCAACTCCCGTCATTTGCGCGCACTTCGCTTGGCGCGGATGATCCGCACCTTTTGTTCGGATTTCTTATCGCCGAGGCGCAGTTCAGCGGCAGCAAACAGCCGGTCCACTATCAAATGCCGACCGGAGACACGAAAATTGACCAGCTCGCCCTGCCCGCTCGTTCCGATAACGAATATCGGCGGCATTTCGCCTTGAGATATGCTTTCGGGAAATTCAACAAAGGTCCGAATGCCATCATCGAAGACGCGGATTGGCCGCCAGTCCGGCTTGTCACCTTTGATATCATAGCCAAAATTGAGTGCGCCTATATTGATGCCGCTAGCAACCGGGACAGAAGCCGCGTCCCGCGCATTTTTGGCCCGTAGCGCAAACAATGCATCCTGCGGATAATTCCAGGATACCGACGCCATATAGGTAGAAGGACTAGCCGTGAGTTCTAAATGATAAGTGCGCCGGTCGGTGTTGATCACCATATTGGTCTTCAAATCATTACGTGTCGGTTTGACCAATATATGGACGCGGGATGTTGGGCCCGCCCCGCTGATGGTATCGCCGATAATCCACCGCACCGTATCGCCCGCAGCAACGGGACCGCTTCCCACCAGTTCCTCACCTTCCTGCAGCATAATATCGGTCACTTGCCCCGGGGCGGCATAGACCTGATAGAGCGCGCCATCGGCATAAGCATATTGCTGGATGGCATTAAAAAACCCGTCGCTTGCCGGTTGGACGCGCGCAGCCTCATTGGCGTTGGCAATTCGTCTGGTAGGGACAACTGGCTTTACCGATTTGCGCGATTGCCTTGCTTTGGGGACAGGTTTGAGCTGCTGGGGCAGCGGCAAGGGCACCGGCATTGCGACAATCTCAACCTGCTTGGGCGGATCGGGCACCCGCTGAGCTTGGACCGCCGCCTCATAATTAATCTTGTTAGCTGTTGCCGGATAAGACGCCAGGCAGGCCGTCGTCATCAAGACTACGCTGGAAAGCGAAAAAACCTTGCTTTGTAAAAATTTCATGATCCAAGTTCCTTTGACCAGTTGATGGCATCAATGAAGAGGCCGAGCGGGTTTTTGCGCAGGGCATCAGGCGTTCGCGGCGGACTAATTGATACGGTGAGGATTGCTGACCAGCGGCTTGTCTCTGCCAGACTGCCATCGCGGTAACGCCGCTCGGTCCAGGCGACCCGAAAGCTCGAAGGCGATGCGCGAATAACAGAGGCGACATCGACCGCGATCTGTTCCTTGCCGATATCGGCAAAGGGATCATTGGTGCGGGCGTAATCATTCAAAACCAATGCGCCCTTGGGCGAAGTGAACTGATAGGCATGAAACCAGTTGTTACGCACGATGACCGGATCAGCCGGGATGCCGCGCACGTTTTCGATAAACTTTGCCAGGTGAAATGCTATTTGCGGGTCGCTCGGCTCCGGTGGGACATCTGCTGGCCCCACGACCTGTGCTTCGCCAAATTTATCGACCTGCACCACCCAAGGCACAATCGATCCGCGCGCGCCTTGCCAGACAAGGCCGGCAGCCAGACCGCTCGACAGAAATAGCATGCCGAAAAAAGCAAGCCGCCAGTTTTTGGCTTGCACGCGAGCCGAACCGATCCGATCATCCCAGACCTGCGCGGCGCGCTGATAGGGGGTTTCTGGCTGCGGCGTTTTGCCATAACGGATTGAAGGTCTGCTAAACATGCTTATTCCTTTTCCTTGGTGTCAATGGACGCGCCTGCTCCGCCGCCATCGCCCGAACGAAGCGTATGCGCGGTGACGGTAGCGGCATGACCAACCGACTGACGGTTTTTGATGGCCTTGGCCCAGGCGGGCTGCGTAGCACCGCTTGTCCCAGCGGAAGAAGGCTCGCCCCCGCCGCTGATCGTGCCGCCTGCTGCGGTAATTGCACTGCGCCCGCCATCGCGGAAGCTCGACTTCATTGAGTCGGCGGCCTTGCGCAAAGGTGACATCGCGGCATGGCCCGCGCTTTTACCCACCGAAGCCATTCCCGATACGGCGGCAGCACCGCCGCTTTTTCCTGCTGAACCAATACTGTAAGCTGTAGTCGCACCGCCTGCGGCCTTCGCGCTGCCATGCGCCATGCCGGAGGCTGCACTTGCCGCTGCTCCGCCTGCCAGTTTTGCACCAGCAGCGGCGCCAACCGCGAGACCGCCTGCAGCCAATGCTGTGCCTGCCGCAGCACCAGCGCCAAGCTGCGGGCCACCCGAGACGATGCCGTTTGCAATGCCGGGACCAAAAATGCCGAGGCCAAGCAAAGACAGGCTAGCAAGAACAATGCCCATGACATCTTCGATTGTGGGTTCGGCTGGGCCGATGGCAGCGGTAAACTCGGTGAACAGGGTTGAGCCGATACCGACGATAATCGCGAGCACCAGCACCTTGATACCCGAGGAGACGACATTGCCCAGCACGCGCTCAGCCATGAAGGCGGTCTTGCCGAACAGCCCGAAGGGAATGAGAATGAAGCCGCAAAGCGTCGTCAGCTTGAACTCAATCAGCGTGATAAACAGCTGGATCGCAAGAATGAAGAAGGCCAGCAGCACAATCACCCAGGCGAACAGCAGGATCATGATCTGAATGAAATTTTCAAAGAAGCTGACATAGCCCATCAAATCGGCGATGGAATCGAGCAAAGGTTGTCCTGCATCGAGGCCAACCTGCGCGATTCGCCCCGGCTGCAAAAGCTCGGCCGCGCTGATGCTGCCCCCGCTGGCTTTGAGGCCTAGTCCCGCGAAGCTCTCGAAGATAATCCGCGCCAGAGCGTTCCAGTTGCCGATGATATAGGCAAAAGCTCCAACAAACAGTGTTTTCTTGACGAGCTTGGCGATAATGTCATCGCCCTCGCCCCATGACCAGAATAAAGCCGCCAGCGTAACATCAATAACGATCAAGGTGGTCGCGATAAATGCTACTTCTCCACCCAACAGACCAAAACCGCTATCAATATAGCGGGCGAATATATCGAGAAAGCGATCAACGACGCCGGTTCCGCCCATATCAATTGCCTTCCTCTATTGGAGGAATGGTGGGTATGTCAGCCAGTTCCGCCTCATCGCTCGCGGTATCTGCAGCCGGCAGCGCAACATCCTCGCGCAGCCCCGGATTGGCCGCCACGCTGGAGCGGAAGAAGCGACTGCGCATTTCTGCCCAGGCTTTGAGGCAGCGCGCATCGTCCACGCCCGCCGCTCCCAGCTTCTGGCATCGCCGCAGTTCGCTGCGTACCGGATCGTCGTCGCGTTCACCGGGCGGGACATTGATGCTCTCGGTCTTCCGCGGCGAAGGCTCTTGCATCTGGATCAACGTCATGGTGATTGCGATCCCTAGGGTGGCCGCCGCTGCAATACAGGCTAAGCTTTTCATGGACTCCGCCTAGTTGCGGAACATGGAGGCGTTGGCAGGAACATAGCCCTTCTCACCATCCATAAAACGCCGCAACTGTTCGCGGCCCTGCGCCTGCGCCGCCGCCTTTTGCGCGGCTTCAAGCGATTGTGCGCGGCCAATAGACGCCATCATCGCGGTCAGATCGGCAAGCTGCTGTGATTGCAGTGCCAGCATCTGATTGCCTGCCTGGGCCGCTTGCAAGGCACCTGATGCAGACTGGCTGGCCGTGACAAGTCGGCTCATCGAACCGCGCGCACCTTCGATATTTTGGACCGCGCCTGCCTGCACTTTGAGCGCATCTTCAAACGCCCCGACACTATTGCTCCAGCGTGAGCGCGCATCGTTGACCAGTGTTTCCTGCGAGGTATTGAGGTCGATATTTTTGTATTTTTGCGCAAATTCCTGATCGATTGCCCGGACATCATAGGCGAGATTCTGGGCTTGATTAAGCAATTGCTGCGTCTGCCGGATTTGTTGTTGCATAGGCCCGAGCACCGAGAGCGGCAAGCTGGTCAGGTTTTTTGCATCGTTGAGCAGCGAGGTTGCCTGATTTTGCAAGCCGCGGATCTGGTTGTTGATCTGTTCGAGTGCACGCGCAGCAGACAAGACATTTTGCGCATAGTTGGTCGGATCATAGACGACTATGGCTCTTGCGGGCGCAGTCGCCAACATCATGCTGGCTACGGCAACAGACGCCAAAACCGATTTTTTGAAACGCGAAGTGGTCATGGCAATTTTCCTTCCTAGGCTTGAGGGACTTTTGGGGTGATAAAACCGGGAAGCAGATCGGCCACCCAATCCAGGCCGCGGTGGCGCAGCCAGATATCGGCAAAATTGTCGGTGCCATGCTCATCAACCAATTCATCAATCTTGAGTTGATCGGTTTTTGACGATGTCGCGGCAAACGCGAGCGCGACCTCTCCAAGGCCAAGTTCGAACAGCCTATTGCCGCTCGCGCTCTGACAATAATAATCGCGTTTTGGTGTCGCCCGTGCCAAAATCTCGATCTGCCGGTCATTGAGGCCAAAGCGGCGATAGATAGCCAATATCTGCGGCTCGATGGCACGCTCGTTGGGCAGGAATATTCGCGTTGGGCAACTTTCGATGATCGCAGGTGCAATCGCACTGCCCTCAATATCGGCAAGGCTTTGCGTTGCAAAAATCACGCTGGCATTTTTCTTGCGCAAGGTCTTGAGCCATTCGCGAAGCTGGGCCGCAAAAGCCGGACTGTCGAGCACCAGCCAGCCTTCATCGATGATGATCAAGGTTGGTGAACCGTCGAGCTGCCCTTCGATCCGGTGGAACAGATAAGACAATACCGCAGGTGCCGCTGCCGAACCGGTCAGGCCTTCAGTCTCAAATGCCTGAATGCGTGCATCGCCTAGATGTTCGTTCTCGGCATCGAGCAGCTGGCCATAGGGGCCGCCCACTAGATAAGGCGCGAGCGCCTGTTTGAGGCTTTGCGATTGGAGCAGCACCGCCAGTCCCGTCAGTGTCCGTTCGGAGACGGGGGCGCTTGCAAGCGAGTTCAACGCCGACCAGATATGTTCCTTTGCCTGCGGGTCAATCACGGCGCCTTCTGATGCCAATATCGCCGCCAGCCAGTCCGCCGCCCAACCGCGCTGCGCCGCGCTGTGGATATTGGCAAGCGGCTGCAATTGAACATTACTGCCCGATGCTCCCTCTTGCTCATTACCGCTATGCAGACTGCTCCCCAGATCCTGCCAGTCCCCGCCGCAGGCCAAAGCTGCGGCGCGGATTGATCGGCCAAAATCAAAGGCAAAGATTTGCGCCTGCTCATAACGCAGGAACTGCATCGCCATCAGCGCCAGCAACACGGATTTTCCCGCGCCGGTGGGGCCGACAATCAGGGAATGACCGACATCGCCGACATGCAAGGAAAACCGGAACGGGGTCGAGCCTTCGGTTTTACCGAACAGCACAGGGGGAGCTGCAAAATGCTCGTCCCGTTCCGGCCCGGCCCACACGGCTGAGAGAGGAAGCATGTGGGCAAGGTTAAGGGTGGAAATAGGCGGCTGCCGGACATTGGCATAGACATGGCCAGGCAGACTGCCGAGCCAGGCTTCAATGGCATTCATACCCTCGGCAATGACTGTGAAATCGCGGCCCTGAATGATTTTTTCAACAAGACGCAGCTTTTCTGCGGCAATGGCGGGATCTGTATCCCACACCGTGACGGTGGCGGTGACATAGCATTGCCCGAGCATGTCCGAGCCCAGTTCCTGCAAGGCCATGTCCGCATCCGCCGCCTTGTTCGACGCATCATTGTCCAGCAGTGTCGATGCTTCATTGGTCATCACTTCTTTCAGGATAGCAGCAACCGATTTGCGTTTGGCGAACCATTGGCGGCGTATTTTGCCGAGTAATTTGGTCGCATCGGCCTTGTCGAGCATCAATGCACGCGTAGACCAGCGATAAGGAAAGGCGAGCCGGTTCATCTCATCGAGAATGCCGGGGAAGGTTGCGCTTGGAAACCCGATCACCGTGAGTGTGCGCAGATGCTGGTTGCCCAGTCTTGGCTCAAGTCCGCCAGTCAGCGGCTCGTCGGCCAGTAGCGCGTCAAGATGCATCGGGGTTTCGGGAACGCGGACATTTTGCGTGTTTGTCGACACCGTGCTGTGTAAATAGGTCAGCGTTTCCCTATCAGAAAGCCACCGTGCTTCAGGGACGAAACCTTCGATAAGCCCAAGCACCCGGTCCGTGCGATCAACAAAACTCTTTAAATGTTCGCGCGGATTGACCCCTTTTTCCGCTTTACCCTCATAGAGCCAGTTTTCTGCGCGTGCGGCATCTTCTGCTGGCGGCATCCACAGCAATGTCAGATAATAGGCACTTTCATAATGCGCGCCTTGTTCGGCAAATTGTTCGGCGCGTTCGCGCTCGACCAACGCTGAGGCCGGGTCGGGAAAAGCACTTTCTGGATAATCGAGCGCAGGCCGCCGCACCGCTTCAACAAATATCGCCCAGCCAGACCCCAGTCGCCGCAGCGCATTATTGAGCCGTGCGGTCGTGCCGACCAGTTCAGACGGCGTGGCGCTATCAAGGTCGGGCCCACGAAAACGCGCGCTGCGCTGGAAGCTGCCATCCTTATTGAGGATCACGCCTTCAGCAATCAGCGCTGCCCAGGGCAGAAAGTCAGCCAGGCTGGAGGTTTTGTGTCGATATTCACGCAGGTTCAACATAGCTGCCTCAGACTTTCAGATAATTGGGAAAGCGCATGTGCCGCCGCGCGACATCGACAAATTGCGGATCACGTTTGGCCGCCCAGACCGAAAGCGCATGGCCAATACCCCAGAGCACCAGACCGACCAGCCAGAGCCTCAGCCCAAGGCCAACCGCACCAGCCAGCGTTCCATTGGCGATTGCAAGGCCGCGCGGCGCACCGCCTAACAACATCTGCTCGGTCAGCGCGCGGTGCACCGGGACGGTGAAGCCGGGGATTGATCCGGAAGGGTCATTTTGAAAATCCATCAAACGAGCGCCCCGCCGCCAAAGCTGAAGAAGCTGAGGAAAAAGCTGCTGGCAGCAAAAGCAATCGACAGACCGAAGACAATCTGGATGAGCCGCCGGAACCCGCCTGCGGTATCGCCAAATGCCAGGGTCAGGCCGGTTGCGATGATGATGATCACCGCCATGATTTTGGCGACCGGGCCCTGGATGGACTCCAGGATCGATTGAAGCGGTGCTTCCCAGGGCATGGAAGACCCCGCCGCCTGCGCCGGGCTGCTGAGCGCGATACCAACGAACAGGACAAGGCTAGCGGTTGCCAGTCGCTCGCGGCCAAAGGATAAGCTCTTAATCATGTAGAGTCTCCGGATTTTGAAAGGGAAGTCGAAGGGCAAAGCGATGAAATCTGATATTCACCATCTGGCCCGAGCCCGTCGACGCGGGCGAGCTCTGCCAGACGGCGACCTTTTCCGTCACGGACAAGAACGGCGATGATGTTGATGGTTTCTGCGATGAGCGCGCGCGGGACGGTGACCACCGCCTCCTGAATAAGCTGCTCCATCCGGCGCAATGTACCGATGGCGGTCCCGGCATGGATCGTACCGATGCCGCCAGGATGACCTGTGCCCCAAGCCTTCAACAAATCGAGTGCTTCTGCTCCCCGGACTTCGCCAATCGGGATGCGGTCCGGGCGCAGGCGCAAAGCCGAGCGTACAAGATCGGAGAGGGTTGCAACGCCGTCTTTGGTGCGCAGCGCAACAAGATTAGGCGACTTACATTGCAACTCGCGTGTGTCTTCTATGAGCACAACACGGTCGCTGGTTTGTGCAACCTCTGCCAGCAGCGCATTGGTAAGCGTGGTTTTGCCGGTCGATGTTCCGCCTGCGACCAGGATATTTTTGCGGGTCAGCACGGAACGGCGCAATATGTCAGCCTGCGCCCCCGTCATGATATCAGCGGTCACATAATCGTCGAGCGAGAATACAGCGACGGCAGGTTTGCGGATTGCAAAACTGGGGGCAGCGACGACGGGCGGGATTAGTCCTTCAAAGCGTTCGCCAGTTTCAGGGAGTTCGGCAGACACGCGGGGACAGCCGCTGTGGATTTCGACGCCGACATGGTGTGCGACAAGGCGGATGATGCGCTCGCCATCAGCAGCGGACATTTGATCGCCGGTATCGCAAATCCCTGTCCCCAATCGGTCGATCCAGAGCCGTCCATCGGGGTTGAGCATGACTTCGATGACATTCGCATCATCAAGCCAGAGCGCAACCGCAGGACCAAGCGCAGTG
Organism: Parasphingorhabdus sp.; assembly: GCF_036568145.1. Lineage (GTDB taxonomy): Bacteria > Pseudomonadota > Alphaproteobacteria > Sphingomonadales > Sphingomonadaceae > Parasphingorhabdus. Next base: position 66,135 of record NZ_DATCTC010000005.1, read on the forward strand.
CGCAGCATACGCGTGCCACGCGAAAAAGCTTCTGACCGGATGGGTATGACGCTCATATTTTGACCTCAAAACAGCTCTGCCAAGAAGTGGCGGGTGGGTGAGGTCAGGTAAGAGAGCCATTATTGGCTCATATTCAACAGCAATTTGTTTGCGTCGTAATGTAGCGCAAAAAGACAGGGGATAGCGTTGTGGCCTGCAGTGTGATTGACGCAATAATGTCAGTTCGTTCCAAATTTGCTCGAAAGCTGAAGAATTACTGATTGAACCCAGTCATCTGCTTACCATTCAATTTTCAAATATTCGCTCCAGTCCAATCCTGTGTCCGCTAAGCGCCCCATTTGCGGTCATTACAGGTCGTTTGCTGATTTACCGAAAGCGGACGCGGTTTTGCGATGGGCTGAATGGCGATTATTGAGTGTAAAGCGGACAAAAACGTTTGCTCGCTTTCAAGTCTCGTTCGGGCCGTATAAAGACTGTCTGCTTTTTAGAAAAGCTGAGAGCTTTGCCGACATTGGAGTGTGGGACACGCCCTTGACCCGTTATGGCTCGCAACATGATCAAAGAAATGAACTTTGTGAGGAACTGGCGCGACTATCAAACGCACGTTCTTGTGAAAATGAAGTCTAGAAGGGTATGTCGTCATCGTTCCGTGGGTCCGGGACGTATTCGGTAGGGCCGTGTTCGGCAATAAACCGAGCGCGTTCGAGCAGTTCATCAAAGGTAACGATTTCAGGCCGCGACGTGTTCCGTCGATAAAGTTCAAACGAGCGGAACTTCGATACATTCACCCCATGATCAGCGTAGAATTCATCAAGCGAACCGATCACTAGAAAGGATTGAGGCTCGATATTAAACAGGTCTTCGCCGGTAGGATCGCCACCCGTGCTCGTTGGTGACATCCGTTGCCCAATTTTCTCAATCGCAGCCTGAACCGTCCCTTGAACCTGCGCGGTGGCCGAGGTTGTTCGACAGATGGCCCCCATACTCCAGACCTATATTCGCTTTTGGCCAGAAGATCGGTGTCGTGCCGCTTGATCTCGACGAAGCAAAGCGAACCTATCAGGCCATGGGTTTTCATTAACCCATCGGAACGCTTGCCGGGGCCGGTTACGTCGTAACCTTGCACAATTTGCTCCAGCTTTTGATCGTCTAGTGCGGAAAGGAATTGGTAGGCGAGGCCATATCCGAAAATCCACGTGTTTGTTTCAAAGAATATTTGCCAGACGTCCTCTGGCCGACATTTCATCCGTTGCTTTTCACCCTCGAAGAAATCAGAATCAGAAAGCAGCTTCTCAAAGTGGGCCAGTTGCTTCCGACGGTATCCCAACGCGACAACATCGCGGGTAACTTCTTCACTCTGTGCGAGTTCCAGAAAGACGTCGAGGTTTTTTGCAAAAAATTGTCGCGCCTGCCCTTCATCGAGGACAATTTCGCGTAATACATCATCGGCCAGATGAACTTTGCCATCCCCGTCGAGATTCATTGCTTTGATACCCGCCACGAATTGAAGCAAGGTGTCGATCTCTGCGCCTACAAATGAAAAATGTTGTTTTTCCAATGGTCCAGACTTGCTGCTGAACCTTTGGATTGTCAGTGTTTCAATCTTCCTGTCATCGACGAAGTAGGTAGCTTTAATTTCATACCGTCCCGCAGGAGTTTGGCGTAGGATAACTTCGTCATTCACCTCAGCAAACTTCAGCCCAGGTTCGCCTTCAACGATATGTGAAGCGATTCGCAACTTCTCGCCAGTCAGTTTATTGCTGAAAGCTCTGCCGATGATGGTCTTGTCCGTTCTGCGGTCATAGAACCATTTTTGTTCGTCGTATTCTTCAGTCACGTCGCCCCCCAAAAAATCGAATTCTTGTTCAATATCCTACCCGAGAATGGTGCACAGGCGATCTCCCGCGACCAATTTGAATGTGGTTCTTGCTCTGTTCCTTTATCGCGGTAAGGTGGAAAAATGGCAAGAGCACCACAGCGAATAATCGATGCGGCATTCGTAGAGCGGATTGGACCGATCACGGCTCACGAACTGCTGACTATGCCTGACGATAGCTGGGGCCTAATCCGTGATCGAATTACGGACCGCCGGAACGGCAAAGATGGCCTCGTTGCCTGGTGTATGGCCTGCGAAAGCCCGGTCTATATTCGCACGTCGAAACTGCGGGGCATCGCACGTCCGCTCTTCCAGCACTATTCTGGCAGCGATCCGACTTGCCGCTGGTATCAGGGACGCAACCTCAAGCCTGACGATGCACGGGCGGCGCAATACCAAGGGCGGCAGGAATCCATTTCACCGCCTGATGTGCGAGCAAGTCGCGCAACTTGTCGCGCTTGATGACAGGCATAAGTTGCTATGCCCCGGGGCACTGTTTGCGCATACACATCGCGATAAAGTGATAGGTCAACAGCTAAGCGGACAAACATCTCGATGAGGGGATCAACCACAACAACAAACGGCCAAAGACATAACCGCACCCCAAAACTTTACATCAATATCAAATATCTCCTTGATCGCAGAGCTCTATCCGGAATTGACAATGCCATTGCACGCGATGTCCCCGTAACGGAGACTGTCGAGACGCCCCTCGTAGGCAAATTCACCGGTTGATACATGACGCCGGTATTGCCTACCGGTCTGGATAATCCCTCGCCGTCCCGAGTGCGACAAGATCACCTGGGCCCTGAACGCAGCCGGGATGATCCAGACCGGACGATTGTTCCTGTCCGAGCGCGCGCACCGGCTCGGTGACTTTACCGGAGAACTCCTCTGGTTCGGGCGTACCGCGCATCACAGGGTAGAACCTCCGTCGATCACAAGTTCAAGACCGGTCACCCAGACAGACAGGTCAGATGCAAGGTATAGAACCCCGTTCGCGATATCGAGCGGCTGGCCCACCCGGCCAAGTGGGTTCGCCGCATTCATCTGGGCCATGGCCGCATCC
>NZ_DATCTC010000006.1:0-113022 GCF_036568145.1 Parasphingorhabdus sp.
GTTCCGCGCCTATCAGGAGCTTGTTCTCGCCGGGCGCTCGGAGCCCGAGCTTCACAAGCTCCTCACCTCAAGCTACCGCGCCTTTATCAACGAATGGCACGAAATCGCGCACTCAAAATTTGGCTGGAAATATTCCGACCCACAAATAGTGAAATCGAGTAATATTGCACATTACCTGCTCGACGGGATGGCCTTTGGTCGTCTCGGCGGACAATTAGATGAAAATGAAATCCAGGAATTACTCGACTACACTAAACAGCTATTACGCGGACACACGTAAAGGCCGCGTACGGATGGTTATTTGCAAATTATCCCTTCCCATGATTAGCAGGGCCAATAACCTGTCGGCAGATTGGCTAACTCACAAATAACGCTAGTCAAACCGGTCCTGCACCTTTGATTCAGTACATCTCCACATGATCGTAAAACGGTAAATATAAGAAGGCTCCCTCATGAACTAATCCCTTATTATTGCTAATGCCATAGGATTATTTGCGATTGACTGCCCCCGGTTTCTAATTAAGACTTATGTAAATATAAGAGGGGGCATAATTGAATAATTCTATTCGTTCTGTAATTTTGTCATTTTGTCTACTGTCCAGCAGCGCATGGGCCGGGCAGAATCAGGTAAAACCAACCGCAGCGGAGGTTTTTGGCGCTCTTCCGGCTGTTTATGACATCAGCCTTTCGCCCGATGGGTCGAAATTGGCATTTATTGCATCGGGATCGGGCGGAATAACCGATCTATTTGCTATTGATTTATCCCAGGCCAACCAAAATCCGGTCCGGGTAGCGCGTGCAAAAGGCGATCCCGATAATCTGCAATGGTGCAACTGGGTATCCAATGTCCGGCTGATTTGCCAGTTCGGCGGTCTCCATGAGCATAATGGCGAAATCCTGGGCTTTAGCAGAATTGTCGCTATCAACAGCGACGGTAGCGATCCGGTGTTGCTGAGCAAGCGACAAAGCGGCATCGCATTGGGATTCAATCTTCACGGAGGTAGGGTTATTGATTGGCTGCCCCAAGAAGATAATTCGGTGTTGATGACCAGATTATATATTGAGGAAATGCGCTCCGGTTCAAGAATAGCCAATAGCGCGGAAGGGTTGGCGGTAGAGAAAATTGATACCTTGACCGCAAAAACAAAGTTTGTCGAACGTCCGACACGAGAGGCCCTCGAATATATTACGGATGGCAAAGGCAATGTTCGCATTAAAGGTATGCGGACCAAATTGGGTCGCACGGAACTCGATAGCGGCGAAATAAAATATTTCTATAAAACCGGCGGAAAATGGCAACGTCTGACCGAGCTGAACTATGCAAACCGGACAGGGTTTAACCCCTATGCTGTTGATGCTTCAACAAACCGGGTTCTTGGATTCGCTCCCTACCAAGGACGTCAGGCGTTGATGGCAATGGCACTTGATGGCACAGCGAAAACCGAAGTCATATTCTCCCATGACGAAGTGGATGTTGACGACCTGATCAGAATTGGCAGGAATAACCGCGTGGTAGGAGTGAGCTATTCCACAGAAATGCGGCACGGAGTATATTTCGATCCTGAACTTTCCAATCTAGCCACTGCTCTCTCAAAAGCTTTAGGAAATGAAAAGTCAGTAAATTTTGTAGATTCCAGTCAGGATGAATCGAAATTATTGGTCTGGGCCGGGGCGGATACGGACCCCGGTCAATATTTCCTGTTCGATAAAAATACTAAGGCAATGAAGCCGCTGTTAGGCGTGCGCCCTCTCGTTGAAGGTCAAAAACTGGCAACGTCACGGCCCGTATCCTATCCCGCCGCAGATGGCACCATGATCCCTGCTTACCTGACATTGCCGCCAGATGGTGCAACCAAGAATATTCCGGCCATAGTCATGCCGCATGGCGGACCGGAGGCACGGGATGAGTGGGGCTTTGACTGGATGGCGCAATTTTTCGCCAATCAAGGCTTTGCCGTGATTCAACCGAATTTCCGTGGGTCTTCGGGTTACGGGGATGCGTGGTATTACAAAAATGGTTTCCAAGGATGGAGGACTTCTGTCGGAGATGTCACCGATGCTGGCCGGTGGCTGGTATCCGAAGGCATCGCCAAGCCCTCGGCATTGTCCATTGTCGGCTGGTCCTATGGAGGATATGCAGCATTGCAATCCTCGGTTCTGACTCCGGATTTGTTCAAGTCCGTAGTGGCCATCGCCCCGGTAACCGATCTGTCTTTACTCAAATCGCACTCAAAAGGCTATTATTCCGGTGCTGTCACGAGGGACTTCATTGGTTCTGGCCCTCATATAAAAGAAGGCTCCCCAGCGCAGAATGCAGCAAACATCAATGCGCCGGTCTTGCTGTTTCACGGCGACTATGACCAGAATGTACCTGTCGACCAAAGCCGTTTCATGGCAAAAAAGTTAAAGGATAGCGGAAAGTCCGTTCAATATTACGAATATCCTAAACTCGCACATAGTCTTCACGACGCGGAGGTGCGGGCCGAGATGCTGCAAAAGTCGCTGGACTTTCTTCCGAAATAACGCACAAAAAAGGGCGACTCCAGAGGGGCCGCCCTTTTTTGTATATCGTTTAACCGGTTAGCGTGAGTAGAACTCGACGACCAGATTTGGTTCCATTGTCACCGGATAAGGCACTTCATCCGGAGCAGGTATGCGGACATAGGTCACTTTGTCGGTGCCATCCGGGGTAATATATTCTGGAATGTCGCGCTCTGGAAGGCTTTGCGCTTCGATAACCAACAGCATTTCCTTAGCCTTGTCGCTCAACGAAATAACGTCGCCGGGCTGCACTTTACGCGATGCGATGTTACATTTAACACCGTTCACGCGAATATGTCCGTGGCTGACAAGTTGGCGTGCCGAGAAAATCGTTGGCGTGAATTTGGCGCGGTAAACGACCATATCCAGACGCTGCTCCAGCAGACCGATCAGGTTATGGCCGGTGTCGCCTTTCATGCTCGATGCTTCTTTATAAGCGCGCTTGAACTGTTTTTCGGTTACGTCGCCATAATAGCCTTTCAGCTTTTGCTTGGCGCGCAGTTGGATACCATAGTCGGAAAGCTTGCCTTTGCGGCGCTGACCGTGCTGGCCGGGACCATAATCGCGGCGGTTAACAGGTGATTTGGGGCGGCCCCAAATATTTTCACCCATGCGGCGATCAAGTTTATATTTGGAACTGGTACGTTTTGTCATGTCAATGACTCCTAATTTGCTTAAAGAACGATCCCGGAGTGCACCGAAAACCCATTGGATTAACGCGGCTACCGCTTCACCGGGGTGCGGAGCCAATTGCAAGCCGCGCCTATGACGATGCAGGGCGTAAATGTCAAGCAACTATGGGGCAATAAATCGCGCCGGAAACGCCATGTTTACTCGACTTGCAGCGCCGCAACGATTAAAGCCGCTGACATGACCAATACGACCCCGTTACCGCCCATGGAAACCATGGCTGACGTCCGCACGCAAGTGGACCGGATTGATGGCGAGCTGATCGCCCTGATGAAACAGCGTTTTGCCTGTATGGACGCCGCCGCGCGTATCAAGCAGGACCGCAATACCGTGCGTGACGAAGGGCGCAAGGCGCAGGTTCTGGCAAATGTGAAACAATTGGCTGGCGATGCCGCTCTTCCGGTTCCTACCATGGCCGCGATCTGGGAAATGCTGATAGAAACTTCGATCAGCTATGAATTGCAGAAATGGGACCAGATCAGGGACAAGTAAGCGCCCCGATCGTTATTTCTTTACAAACGGCTTCTCCAGAGCGCTGATAATACCGCGCCACGTCTGCACTTCTTCATTGGTCCATGCCGGTTTGGTGACCATATTGCGGAGCGTTACCTTTGTTGCGGCTGCGCGGTCCGGCGGATAGAAATAGCCAGATCCCTCCAGTGCCCGCTCCAGATGTTCAAAGAAACGGTCCAGCTCGACTTGCGGGGCCGGTTCGCGTTTTTTCTTTTCAATTGTGGGCTGCACGGTGCCCGAATGATCCATCTTTGACAGCTCGTAAGCGACCAATATTACCGCTTGTGCCAGATTGAGCGAACCAAAGTCCGGGTTGATCGGCACGGTGATGATCTTGCGGGCAAGCTCAACGTCCACAACTTCCAGACCGGAACGCTCCGGTCCGAATAAAATCGCGCATTTCCCGCTGGCCGAGGCAATATCCTCTGCCGCCTGAGCCGGGGTCAGGACATCCTTCGTCATCCCGCGCTTGCGGACAGTAGTCGCATAAATATGCGAGCAATCTGCAACGGCCTCTGCTGTGGTCGCAAACACCTGAGCTTCTTCCAATACCTGATCAGCCCCGGCCGCAGTCGGGCCAGCCGACGGGTTGGGCCAGCCATCTCTGGGATCGACAATCCGCATCTCGGTCAGGCCGAAGTTCAGCATCGCCCGCGCAGCTTTACCAATATTCTGGCCAAGCTGCGGTTTTACAAGAACGATAATCGGTTTGCCCGTGCTCATTTGTTCATGACATCGGTGATGCCAATATCTTTCACACTACCGGCAAATTCTTCAAAATCCCTGGCCTCGGTAAAGTCCTTATAGACTGATGCGAAACGGATATAGGCAACAGAGTCGAGGTTTTTCAAACCGTCCATCACCATTTCACCGATGCGTTTAGATGGTATTTCCGTTTCACCGCTCGTTTCCAGCTGGCGCTGGATACCGGATACGAGCTGATCCATCTGCTCTTGCGCGATGCCGCGTTTACGGCAAGCAAGTGCCACCGACAAATCAATCTTGGACCGGTCGAAAGCCTCCCGCCGGTCCTGACTCTTCACAACGCTGATTTCACGAAGCTGTATTCGCTCAAAAGTCGTGAACCGTGCCCCGCACCCCTCGCATTGCCGCCGCCGCCGGATAGTCGTCCCATCCTCCGTGGGACGGCTATCTTTTACCTGGCTATCGTCATGGGCACAAAAGGGGCAACGCATAGGCTGTTCCGATTATTCCGGGTAAATCGGAAAACGGGCGCAAAGCTCTTGAACGCGCTCACGAACATCGGCTTCTACTGCCGGATCACCGGCCTCCCCTTTTTCGCGCAGCCCGTCCAGCACGTCGGCAACCATGTCGCCAATCAACTGGAATTCCGCAGGTCCAAAACCGCGCGTCGTTCCTGCTGGAGAGCCGACACGAATACCGCTGGTCTTCATCGGTGGCTGTGGATCGTTCGGAATGCTGTTCTTGTTGCAGGTTATGCCCGCCCGTTCGAGAGCTTCATCGGCATCACGGCCGGTAATACCCAGCGGCGAAAGGTCAATAAGCGCGACATGCGTATCTGTTCCGCCAGCTACCAGATCGGCCCCGCGCTCTTTCAGTCGTGCGGCCAGCACTTTGGCATTTTCGATAACCGCTGCGGAATAGCTTTTGAATTCGGGCCGTAATGCCTCACCGAAAGCAACGGCTTTTGCGGCGATGACGTGCATCAGCGGACCGCCTTGCAAGCCGGGGAAAACAGCGGAGTTAATTTTTTTGGCAATGGCCTCGTCATTGGTCAATATCATGCCGCCACGTGGACCGCGCAATGTCTTGTGCGTCGTGGTGGTCACGACATCTGCATAGTCCAACGGGCTTGGATGATCACCTGCCGCCACCAGACCTGCGAAATGGGCCATATCAACCATGAAGAGCGCGCCAACCGCATCGGCAATCGCGCGGAACTTCGCAAAATCAATCTGCCGCGGATAAGCGGAACCGCCAGCGATAATAAGTTTCGGCTTATGCTCTTTGGCCAGCGCCTCAACCTCGTCAAAGTTTATCAGGTGATCGTCTTCGTTCACGCCATATTGAATGGCATTGAACCATTTGCCCGATTGCGCGGGTTTCGCGCCATGCGTCAAATGTCCGCCAGCATCCAGTGACATGCCAAGAATAGTATCGCCCGGTGTAGTCAGTGCCAGCATCACCGCGCCATTGGCCTGTGCGCCGGAATGCGGCTGAACATTGGCATAGCCGCAATTAAACAGCTTTTTCGCGCGCTCGATAGCCAGCGTTTCGACATCATCCGATGGTCCGCAGCCCTGATAATAGCGGCGCCCCGGATAACCTTCTGCATATTTGTTGGTGAAGACGGAACCCTGCGCCTGCAATACCGCCTTGGATACGATATTTTCAGAAGCAATCAGCTCAATCTGGTTTTGCTGACGCGACAATTCGGCATTGATGGCACCCGCCACTGCCGGATCGGTTTCCTCAACGGAGAAATCAAAAAACCCGGTAGGCCGGATAGTCTGTATATCTGCGACATTACTCATCATGCTGCTCCTTCGACTATTGGGGCGGAAAGTTTATCGACGCGCCGTTGATGCCGGTCTCCGCCAAATTCCGTGTTCATAAAAACATTCAAACAATCTTTTGCGATCTCGATCCCGACCACACGTGCGCCCATAGCGATGACATTGGCATCATTATGTTCGCGTGCCAGCCTGGCCGACAGCCCTTCGGACACAAGAGCGCAGCGACAGGCCGGATTGCGGTTGACGGCAATGGATATACCAATACCCGACCCGCATAAAGCAACGCCGCGATCAGCATTACCCGACGCAATGGCATTTGCCAGCTTATAGCCATAATCGGGATAATCCACGCTGTCCGTTGTCATGGGGCCCAGATCATCCACTTCATGCCCGGCATCGACAAGCCACTGAACCAAAACGGCTTTCATTTCTATGGCAGCATGGTCGGAAGCAATAGCGACACGCATGGGGAGCAGTCCTTCAGTCTATACGAGAATCGATGGTCCGGTATGTAGTGGAGCCGCTTGGCTTAGGCCACAAAATATTGCGCTTTTCTGACAATTAAATCGTAACGATAAAGCGCCCGGACAATCCCTGTATCAAATCTTGAAGACGGATGGATAAGCGACCCCATATACTTATATACTGTTCCGGCTCAAATCTCCATCTGGCTACCGAGCTCGACAACACGATTACTGGGTAGCTTGAAAAACTCCATCGCGGTGGCGGCGTTACGCAGCATCCAAGCGAATATTTTTTCGCGCCAGATCATCATCTTTGGCTTTTCGGACGGTAACAGCGTCTGCCGCGACAAGAAGAAGCTGGTCGTCATCATGTCAAACTCCATGCCGCATTCCTTTACCTTTTTAAGGGCCATCGGAATGTCGGTTTCCTGCATGAAGCCATAGTTCAGGATCAGGCGATAGAAACCGCTCCCCAAATCGGTAACGTCAACCCGCTCTGACCAGGGGATGCTGGGTACATCCTGAATATTCACCGTCAGGATTACCACGCGCTCGTGAATGATCTTGTTGTGCTTGATATTGTGCAGCAATGCCGAGGGCACACCCTCTGCAGAAGAAGACATGAATATGGCGGTTCCGGGAACCCGCATGGCACTTTGCTTGGCCGACTTGGCAAAAACCTCCAGGGGCATGGCCGCTTCCGCCATTTTATCCCGCATGATTTTGCGCCCCTTGGCCCATGTTGTAAGTAATATAAAAGCGACTGCTCCGACCAATAGCGGGAACCATCCGCCGTCCGGAACCTTGGTCAGGTTCGCCGCAAAATAGGCACCATCGACAAGGAAGAAAATGCCAATCAGCGGGAATGCATACCACCATTTCCATTTCCAGAGCGTCAGAACCACGATTGCCAGCAAACAGGTGTCGATGAACATCGCGCCGGTAACGGCAATACCATAAGCCGAGGCAAGGTTGCTGGAGTTCTGGAACGTCAGAACAAGCAATATGACCGCTATCATGATGGTCCAGTTGACGACCGGGATATATATCTGACCTGATTCCGATGCACTTGTATGCTTGATCGTAAGGCGCGGGATGAAGCCCAGCTGGATCGCCTGATGCGTGACCGAAAATGCGCCTGAAATAACCGCCTGGCTGGCGATGAAGGTGGCCATTGTCGCCAATATCACCAACGGCAGCCGCAAAACTTCGGGGGCAAGGATGAAGAACGGGTTCTGGATTGCTTCTGCTGCGCCCGCAGAATCAAGCGCAAGAATCATCGCTCCCTGTCCGAAATAGTTGCAAAGCAAGGCTGGCAGCGCAAAACCGAACCATGCGATCCGCATCGGTTTTTTACCGAAATGCCCCATATCGGCAAACAGAGCTTCCGATCCCGTAACCGCCAGTACAACGGAACCCAAAGCCAGAAATGCCTTGGTTCCATCGATCATGAAAAATTGCACCGCATACCAGGGATTTAGCGCGACCAATATTCCGGGATAACTGATAATGTGGCTTATTCCCAAAACCGCAAGCACAGAGAAATATATCATCATGATCGGCGCGAATAATGCTCCGATTTTGGCCGTTCCCCGCGATTGTATCATGAAGAGGAAAATAAGCAGGCCAACAGCAATAGGGAGCACCCAAGGAGCCATCCCGGCATGGACAACCGTCAACCCTTCGACAGCCGATAAAACGGAAATGGCAGGCGTAATCATGCTATCGCCATAAAATAGCGATGTTGCAAAGACGCCAAGCAATACCGCAACCCAGCCCAGTTTTGACTTTCTCAAGGCACCGGACAACAATGCGACAAGAGCCAGACTTCCGCCCTGCCCCTTGTTATCCGCGCGCATCAGGATCGTTACATATTGGATCGACACAACCAAGGTTATCGACCAGAATATCAGGCTGACGACGCCCAGAATGTGAATATTGTCCAGTTCCAGCGGATGGGCACCAACGAACGTCTCACGAAATGCGTAAAGCGGGCTGGTACCAATATCGCCAAACACGATACCAATCGCACCCGCGACCAGCTTGGTGACACCGCTACCCTCTTGGCGAGAGCCATGCGGCTGGATAGCTCGATTACGTTTCTTTTCAGATTTTGATGTCGAATCAGACATTGATTGCCGTACTGGCCGTACCCCTATTGGCTCAAAACGGTGGCGCTGGTCTTGCGCTGCCGCAGTGACAAGCGCGGGCGATTAGCATGGGCCTTCAGGCTTAGCAACAAAGGTAGGCGCTACGCCTGTTATCTAGTTGAAAATATTATGATTTAGTTATCTGTAGCCGGGTTTTCAGGGGTTGGGAGCGATGGCTGCATCTGCTCCATAGCGGCCAGACGCGACTCGAGGTCTTCACGCCACGGCGCGTCTTCCGGACTGCGCTTCAAAAGCTCCGCCCAGATCGCCCGCGCCTGATCTATCTTGCCGGACTGGGCATATGCCAGTCCAAGGAAAAACGGCGGCCCGGGATGTTCGGGCGAAATATCGGCTGCTCTTTGAAACGCAAACTGGGCCGCCGGAGTGATGATGCCGTCGGCATGAACAACCAGCGCATTGCCAAGCCCGACCCACAGGTCAGGATCATTCGGATGTTCCTTGACACCGTTACGCAGGTAATTGGCCGCAGCGCCATGCTTGCCACTGCGGTTTAGGGCATCTGAAAATACCAGCCACTCGCGCGCAGTTCCGAAACGCTCACCCATTTCCGTGCGGGATTGGATCTTGCTCTCGTCAAAGCTGCTGGCCTTTTCCTTTGGCTCTACCGATACGCCCGCCATGCCCGGATGGCCTTGCCAGGCATATCCGGCAACACCAAGCAACAACGCCGCTCCGGTCAGTTCATAAGCCCCGCGCGGCAGCTTGCCGAGAAAAACCAGACCGCCAAATAGCAGCAACAAAAAGCCAAGGAGGATCAACCAACCCATCAATCTTTATCCTTCTTACGGCGAAAACGCCCCCTGGCCAGCATCAGGGCCAGGATCAACAGTAATACCGGCGCGATCCACAAAGGCCATGTCAAGGGGGTTACAGGCGGATCATAGCTCACCCAGCTACCATAACGCTCGATCAGCCAGCTACGGATTTGCTCCGGCGTTTCGCCCGCCATAATACGCTCACGGACCTGGCTACGCATATCCCCCGCCATCGGGGCATTGCTATCCGCGATGGACTGGCTCTGACATTTCAGGCAGCGTAATTCTTCCATCAAATCGCGCGCAGCCGCCTCTTTCGCCGGATCAGCCAGTTGCTTGTCAGCATAAGGTGCGGGCGGCAATCCGGTTTGGGCAGCGGCCGGAAGAGCAATGGACAAAAGGATCAAGGCAAGAATATATCTCATTGCGCCTTCCGTAATATTTCAAGCAATTCCGGCACATCTTCCTTTCGGATATCGCCGATATGCTGGTGAACGATGATGCCATTGCCATCTATCACAAAAGTTTCCGGCACGCCCGACGAGCCAAGCTCCAGTTGCACCGAGCTGGTCGTGTCCGACCCGATCCTGCTATAAGGATTGCCCCAGCGGTTCAGGAAATTCGCAATATCCTCCGGCGTATCCCGGCTGGCTATCGCGTAGATGTCCACACCCGCTTGTTGCAGTTCGAGCAGTTGCGGAGCCTCCGCAATGCAAGGCAGGCACCAGCTTGCAAAAATATTGAGCAGCTTGGGCTTGCCGTCCGTTAGATCGCTGCTGCTCAGGGCAGGCCGCTGTTCGACCGCTGCGGGCAATGAAAATTCCGGCATCGGTTTGCCGACCATTTTCGATGTAATGATATCGTCTTTCGGCGTTATCAAACCAGCCGCCACAATCGCAAAAAACAGTCCGAAGAGCACTAGCGGAACCCAGAGAAGCCAACGGTTCATAAAACCATTTCCGCATATAGTTTTTGTTTATGCTGCACATAGCGCCGCCGCAAACGTCCGATCAGTGCCAGCAATCCGCCAAGCGCAACCAATATCCCGCCATACCAGATCAGCGTCACAAACGGCTTCCACCAGACCCGTATCTGCCAGCGCCCCTGGGCATCGCCCTCACCCAGAACCACATAGAGCTGCCCGTTCCAGCGTGTTAGCAGGGCAGCCTCGCTTGTCTGGGTCTGGGCCGCAGCGAACATGCGGTTTTGCGGTGCAATCTCGACTTGTTTCCCCCCATCATATTGAGCGGTCATCCGCGCTTCCAAGGCAGTCCAGTTCGGCCCGGCAACCGGCTCTATCGCTTCGAATTTCAGCTTCCACTTGTTCACCGTAATCTCGTCACCGGGCACGGCAGCAACCAATCTTTCTTCGGTAAAGCTACTTTCCGACGCCATCCCGACCAATGCCACGGCAATACCGAAATGCGCGATCACCATACCATAAGTATGCATGGGCGTCCGCCGCAAATTGCGTTTCCACAGCGGCGCAAAGCTGGCCACAGCAACCCCGACGGCAAGAGCCAGTCCAAGCAATGACAAGACCGACATGCCCGTTGTCAGCAAAACCAGCAGGAACAAAGCACCGGCGGTAATCAATACCGGAAAGGATATCCGGCCCAGTAAAGTCTTTATATTATCACGCCGCCAGCGCAGCAAAGGTCCAGCGGCCATGATCGCCACCAGAATAAGCGCCAGCGGGCCAGTTGCGAGATTGAAATATGGCGGGCCAACGGACAGCTTTTCATTGGTCAGCGCTTCCACCACCAGCGGATAAAGCGTCCCGACGAAAACGATGCCTAATATCGCGGATAGTAACAGGTTATTGGCCACCAAAGCACCTTCCCGGCTGACCGGTTCAAACCGTGCGCCTTCCCTCACCGTGCCTATCCTGAGCGCGAACAGGGCCATGGCACCGCCAATATAAATGGCGAGCAGAGCCAGAATGAAGCTGCCGCGTTCCGGATCAACGGCAAAGGCATGGACACTGGTCAATATGCCTGAACGCACCAGAAATGTGCCGATCATCGACATAGAAAAAGCCACAACTGCCAACATCACCGTCCAGGCCCGCAAACCATCGCGCGTCGCCAGAACAGTCACAGAATGCAGCAAAGCGGTGGCCGCTAGCCAAGGCATGAGCGAAGCATTTTCAACCGGATCCCAGAACCACCAGCCGCCCCAGCCCAGCTCATAATAGGCCCAATAGCTACCCGCAGTAATGCCTAGCGTCAGGAATATCCATGCGCCCAGCACCCATGGCCGCATTGCTCTTGCAAAGGCCGGGCCGACATCACGGGCAATCATCGCGCCAACCGCAAAGGAAAAGGCGACCGACAGGCCGACATAGCCAAAATACAGGGTTGGCGGATGGAATGCCAGACCGGGGTCCTGCAACAGCGGGTTTAGCCCCTGCCCATCCTGCGGAACCGGAAACATGCGCTCGAACGGATTTGAGGATATGAGCAGAAACGCATAGAAACCAATGCTGATAAATGCTTGCGCGGCCAATGTTGTGACCAGCGTTTTTACTTTTAAACTGCGCTCGAATAAGGCGATGAACGCCCCGGCAAGCCCCATAACCGTAACCCACAGCAACATGGAGCCTTCGTGATTGCCCCAGGTTCCGGCAAATTTATAGAGCAGCGGTTTGACCGAAGCGCTGTTATTTACCACCAGCGCGACAGACATGTCAGAGCGCAGGAACAGCCAGATCAACAACAGGAATGACAGCGTAACGAGAACGCCTTGCGCCACCGCTACGGGCCGGATCGCGGCGCAATAATCCTCGCGGTCAAAACGCACTCCAACAGCGCCCAGCGCAAATTGCAGCATTGCCAGTCCTGCGGCCAGCCACAGTGCGATCAGACCTGCTTCTGCAATCATTCGACCAGCGTACCCGTTTTCACCATATTGCCGGTCATATCAATTCCCTCCAATTCACGCGGGATATAGTTTTCATCATGTTTGGCGAGTAAAGTCTCTGCCACGAACACACCGTCGCCGGTCAATTTCCCGTCGGCGACAACGCCCGACCCTTCAACAAACAAATCGGGTGTGATGCCGGTATAGATAACCGCCTGCCGCTCGGTGCCGTCCTGAACGATGAAATTGACCGTTACACCGTCATCATCATGCCGGATAGAGCCTTCCTCAACCATCCCGCCCAGGCGGATGGCCTGACCGGCGGCTGGTTTTTTGGCAACTATGTCAGATGGCGTATAAAAATAGCTGGCCTGATCCTGCAGCGCAAAAGCCGCCAACAGACCTGCACCAACCAGTGCAAGCAGGGCAAGCACTGCCAATGTCAGTCTTTGATGTTTCGCCTTCACCGCTTGATCCCATTCATTTGCTGGCCAATTACCTTCTGGCCCTTTTAAGCTTTTCCGCCTTAGCTTCCGATTTGCGCATGGACAAATAGCTTTCGGCAATAACCATTGCCGTGCCGCCCAGTACGATTACATAGGATGCAATGATAAAAGGCCAATGATTCATTCTGCCGCCATCCGTTTCAATCTTGCCTCTACCTTGGTTTCCGCCAATATTCCGCGCATCCGCATCAGCACTATTGCGCCAAATATCAAGCTAAAGCCAACTACATTTACAGCGAGCGGCCATAGAAACGCTGTATCAATGGAAGATCCGCTGACAGTGATGCTCGCCTTTTGATGAAGGGTATTCCACCACACGACCGAACGGTTGATGATCGGAATATTGATCGCTCCGATAATCCCGAAAATCGCGGTTACGCGGGAGACGCCGCCTTTTTCGCCGCTCGCATTGGCAAGCGCGATATAGGCAAGATACAGAAAAAACAGAACCAGCACCGATGTCACGCGGCCATCCCAGACCCACCATGTTCCCCAGGTCGGACGTGCCCAGACCGATCCGGTAATCAGTCCCAAAGCGGTGAACAAAGCGCCCGGAACAGCCACTGCGCGCGCCGCGACCGCAGCCAAAGGATGCCGCCACGCGATTTGCACAATGCTGGCAATCGCAATCGCGGTCCAGCCGCCCATAGACAGCCAAACGGTCGGAACGTGGATATAGAGAATACGGACGCTATCGCCCATCAACCTGTCAGCGGGGGCATAGAACAGGCCATAGATCGAACCAAAAGAGATCAATACAAAGCCAATCGCCATGAACCAAAGCGTTAGCGGCCTGGCAAGCGACAGAAAGCGGGTGGGATTTGCGTATGCGTGCATGAAAAAACGGTTATTGCCTCTGGCTACTGTGCGACCAGTAAAATTGGATTTTTTGATGGCAGAACTGTCACTGGGCGACAAGTGTTTTTCTGGATGAACAGGGTGAGAATCTCCGAAACACCCTGCTTACACACCCTGTTTCTGCCTCAACGCCCCAATAACGCCTCTGCCATATTGTCCGCGACATCGGCCGATGGCAGTTTGCGGGAATCACTTTCTTCCCATATTTCAGTCAGACGTTCCGGGATTTGAGCAACCCTGCGGTTCACTTCTTCAACATCACCGTCGCCAAGATATTCCAGGGCAACACTGATGATCCCACCCGAATTAATCACATAATCAGGTGCGAACAGGATATCACGGTCAAAAATCCGTTGGCCATCTTCGGGCGTCGCCAACTGGTTATTGGCAGCGCCGGCAACAATAGGCGCGTTTAGATGCGCGATGGTCACTTCATCCAATATTGCGCCCAAGGCATTGGGACTGAACACATCTGCTTCCAGACGCATGATTTCATCCAGACCAACGACGGTCGCACCAATTTCTCCCGCTAACTTGCTTGCATGATCTTTATCAATATCCGCAATACTCAGCCGCGCGCCGTTTTCGGCTAACAGCCGGGCCAGCTTGCCACCGACACTGCCAACGCCCTGAATAGCAACATGGACACCCTCGACGCTATCACGGCCCAGCTTATATTTCACGGCTGCCTTCACGCCAAGGTAAACACCCATTGCCGTGAACGGGCCGGGATCGCCGCCTGCATCGCCCTTATCGCTGATCGGCAGGCCGGATACATATTTTGTCTGTTTGGATATTTCGACCATATCTGCGGTGCAGATACCGACATCCTCCGCTGTGATATAGCGGCCGCCAAGCGAATCGACCATACGGCCAAAGGCGGCCATCATTGCGGGGGTTTTCGTCCGGTTGCGGTCTGCTAATATTACCGCTTTGCCGCCGCCCAATGGCAATCCCGCCATTGCATTTTTGTAACTCATACCGCGCGACAGACGCAGCGCATCTGTCACTGCGGTTTCGCGATTCTCGTAATGCCAGAATCTCGTGCCGCCAGCCCCCGGCCCCAAATGCGTGGAATGAAGGGCAATAATCGCTCGAAGGCCGGTTTCAGCATCATGAAAGAAATGGACACCCTCATGCCCGTCAAAATCCTGCAAATCCCACATAGCAACCATTGGAAAGCCCTTCATTAGGTGCGCAATATAATTTGGAAGTGCTGTAATAATATTACAATACCCATTTGTCACCCAGATAATTGGGAAACGGCAAACTAGGGAATATGTCTATTCGGTGGTTTTGTAAAATGGGGCGACCGAGGGGTCTCGAACCCCCGACCTCCGGTACCACAAACCGGCGCTCTAACCAACTGAGCTACGATCGCCACAATCGCATGACATATAAACTGCCTGCTGCGCGCCGCTGCATAGGGATGCATAGGGGCTGACGTCAAGCATTTAGAGCATCACTGAGCTATCAATCAAGCATCAAAATGCATCGCCCCGCTCACGGTGGACCAGCCGGGCCGGTTGGCGCGCCGCATCGACCAGTGCGCGCTCCTCTACAAAAGCGCTTTGCATCTCTACCGTCATGTCGAGTCTGAACCAGCGCGTCGCCAGTTTTACCTGACTCTGGACCTCTGGAGATGCAGCAAAACTGGATGGGAAGGATTCGGCCCAGAAATCATTCAGGCTGCCATAGCCCACATCCGCCCTACGGCCCAGAAACTGCCGGGCTCCGCCAATATCGGGGTTGTTGGAAAGCATGGCGAGCAGGATCGCCTGCTCCGGACGAAGGGTGTTGATGTTAATGGGTGACAAATCAGTAGTCGGCAGCGCACATAACCACGGAGCAAGCTGCGCGTAAACGTCACTCGTCATGCCCTTCACCGCCCGCAGCTCGCTGATATCGACCAGCACTGCATTTGCGGTGCGATACGGTGTTTCCAGCCGCGTATAATGCTCATCCTCCGCCCCGCTCCGCAAGGGGGCCGTGTCACTATCGATCCAGTCGGTTAGTGACTCCATAATCTCCATGGCCTGTCCTTGCGGAATATCTAACAAGCCCATCAACCGCATAAACTGCGCCTGGCCTTCCGGTCGTGCGGTTAAAACAGCCCCCGTCTGTTGCACCACACTGTTCACATTGAAACAATTTCCCCCATCTCTAAGCGCCGCAGTTATCAAACCGCCGGGAACCGGAAAATGCCGATCCTGCCCGTTCCAGCCCCCCAGATTGGTTGTTCGTCCGGGTGAAATGACAACAATCTGTTCAGCCGATTGCATGCCAATCGATTCTGCTGCAATCAGATAAGCCTTGGCCTGGCTGAGTTCGCGGGCATTGGCCGCAAGCTTGGTTGCCCCCGCCAGCCGATCAATTCCGTGCGCGGCAAGCACTGCAATGACGGCCACCAGCAGCAAAACCGTCAACAAGGCGGCGCCGCGTTCACCTTTTCGCACGCTTCCGTTCCGCTTCACAAATATCCCGTCCCGACCAGAAAGACATGGCGATAGCTCCGGCCATTCTGGTCAAACCGCAGTTCAACCGCCCGCGGAAGATCACTGAGCCGCTCGGTCCGCCAATCGCGCACCCATTGCCCCCTTTTGTCGCGAAAACGCAATTCAAGCCCACTGATATCGTCTAGCAATATCGCAGGTTCGCTAATCGAACCGCCGTCGGTCATCTCGTATTGCAACCGCTGAAGTTCGCCATCATTCACTCGGTAAGACACACGCACCATATTGGAACGCAGCTTGTTATTGATATTACTCTGTCCGCCGCGCGTAAAAGAAAGCGCTCCCCGCTCACTACTTCCGGTTTCGCTGACAAAGGCCGCCACACGCTCACCGCTTTCGTCTCGATAAGGCCGGGGGAGTGCCTGGCTCAAATCGGTTTCGAGCAGTGAAACCAAACGCTGCATCCGCGCCATGTCGCCAAGTTTCGCATCTGTAACCTCATTGCTATTGACCGCTCCCCGCAAAAGGGCGACTCCGGCAACCGAAAGCAGCGAAAATACAAACAACGCAACCATCATCTCAACCAATGTGAAACCGGCTTGGCCTATAATGCTATCGCCGTGATTATGGTTTGCGTTTGCCATGTCCTGTTGCCCTATATCCGCATTATATCGCCCCGCAAAGAGCGGTTGCAGCACATGGATTTTCATTTAATCTGCCCTACCGGACATCAGGAGCGATTTCAGGCCTGTTTATGACAGATAAAAACACCACTACCGCTGAACATCTGCTGGCACATGGTAAAGTGCAGCGTTATCCAAGCAAGCAGGTTGAGATATGTTTGCTAAAAAACTTTCTCAACGAGGCTGAATGTCATCAGTTGATTCAGAGAATCGATAAGAACCGGCGCCCATCAACAATAGCTGATGCGAATGGTGACGATTATTTCCGGACCAGCGAAACATGCGACCTGGATCATAAAGATCCCTTTGTCGCGGAAATAGATGCAAAGATTTGCGACTTTTCCGATATTGATTCTGCTTTTGGGGAACCTCTTCAAGGCCAGCGCTATGCCGAAGGGCAGGAATTCAAAGCCCATACCGATTTTTTTGATCCGCACGGGCAGGATTTCAAAAAGTTCTGCGCCCAATCCGGCCAGCGGACCTGGACTTTCATGATCTACTTGAATGAACCCGACGCCGGTGGCGCCACCCGTTTTGTAAAGCTCAACAAGAAATACGCGCCGAAGACCGGCAATCTATTGTGTTGGAATAACCTGTATTCTGATGGCCGCATCAATGATCTAACTCTTCATCACGGAATGAGAGTGCGTAAGGGAACCAAATATGTCATCACAAAATGGTTCCGGGAACGACCATGGGCATGGAGTTAATGAAGAAATCGCCACACAGGGGGGCACTCATATTGCGGCAAGTTCCATGAAACTGACACGCTATCGCCCCGGTCCGGCTATGATGGTATCTGCCGCCTTTATTGGCCCCGGCACAGTTACCGCCTGCACGCTTGCCGGCGCTAATTTTGGCTTTGCGTTGATATGGGCACTGGTTTTTGCAACGATAGCAACGATCATCTTGCAATCGATAGCTGTACGGGTCTCACTGGTGTCCCGTATGGGACTTGCAGAGGCGATGATGCAGACGGTTACCTCACCACTGCTTAAATGGCTCGCTTCCGCGCTGCTCATAGCTGCTTTGGTGCTTGGAAATGCCGCCTATGAAGCAGGCAATATTACCGGTGCTTTATTGGGCCTTGAAGCATTTAATGAAGATATGTCAATCAATCGCAGCACTATCATATGTGTGATTGCATTGCTTGCCGGGACAGTAATCCTATTATCGGAACCACGCTGGATTGAACGGATCTTGATCGCAATTGTTCTTTTCATGTGCCTGTCTTTCCTGCTGACATTCGTGATTACACGGCCAGATATTCCCGCAATTTTGGGAGGAATCATCCCCACTATTCCGGAAGGCGGATTGCTGACAGCCATTGCGCTGATTGGGACAACCATCGTCCCGTATAATCTGTTCCTCCATGCTGCAAGTGTAAGGCAGCGCTGGTCCGAAAGCGATCTACCCGAAGCGCAAACAGACAGTGCTTGTTCCATCGGGCTAGGCGGGTTAATCTCGATCATCATATTGGCAACGGCGGCAACCAGCTTGTTCGGAAACGGGAAAGAGATTTCCAGTGCTGTTGATATGGCGAAACAGTTGAGCCCACTATTTGGCAGTTTTGCCGCTTGGACACTGGGTGCCGGGTTATTTGCAGCGGGGTTGAGTTCCGCCATTACCGCACCATTGGCGACAGGATATATTGTGCAGGAGATTTTCGGAAGGACAGATGCAGCATCCTCGCGAACGCCGTTTCGCGTCGGCGCGTTGCTGGTCATATTGTCCGGAACATTTGGTGCATTGCTCAATTACAAACCGGTCGAAATCATCTTTGTGGCGCAAATTGCCAACGGTCTGTTACTGCCAATCATTGCATTTTTCCTTATCAGACTGGCCAATGATGACGCTCTGCTTGGCAGACATGTCAATGACTGGAAGGCCAATGTTGTCGGGGCAGTAATATTGGCTGTTACCGGAATGCTGGGCCTTCGTTTGATTGCGCGTGCAATGGGATGGTGGCCATGACAAATAGTATCGATCTAAACGCCGATCTGGGTGAGGATGACAGTGACAGTGGAATTGCGCGCGATATTGCCATTATGAATATCGTGACCAGTTGCAACATTGCTTGCGGAGGTCATGCCGGCACACCGGAAACCATGCAGGCTATGTTGAGGGCTGCAAAAACAAAGGGCATTTCAGCGGGGGCGCATCCTTCTTATCCTGATCGTGATAATTTTGGCAGGACGAGCATGATTATGCATCCTGACAAGTTGAAAGACAGCCTGATGGAACAAATGGAGGCTATTGAAGCAATTGCGGGTAATGTTGGAAATCGGCTGACCCACCTGAAGCCGCACGGCGCGCTCTATAATGATGCGCAGGATGACGAGATCCTGTCGGATGTTCTTGCCAGTATAGCGCGGGCCAGGAATCTGGCTCTGGTGGGAATGGGAGCATCGGCCGTTGAACAGTCTGCGCAAAAGCATGGAGTATATTTTATCGCGGAAGCCTTTATTGACCGGCAATATACCAGACATTCCCGGCTTGTGCCGCGGAGTGAAAATGGCGCGGTTATCCATGATGAAAGCGGCCGGATCAAACAAGGTCTGATCCTCGCACAAGGGAAAGCCATTACTACCGAAGAAAACCATTCGACGATCATCCGGGCCGAGACATTATGCCTTCATTCCGATAGCGACGGAGCGCTTGCGACAGCGAAAGAAATCCGCCGAATGCTGGAGCGCGAAGGCATAAACATCGAACCACCGGTAAGGTGAGCACTATCGACATTCACGCCTGCGATGACTGGCTGTCATGCCAATTGGATGATTTGAGCGCAGTTCATGCGGCCAGCACCGCTATTCAGGGGCAGTCGATGTGGCAGGAAGTTGTTTCCGGAATCGATAATATCGCCGTGCAATTTGATCCTGCCCAATTGAAGCCCAATGAAGCGATAAAGCTATTTCGCAGCCAATTACAGGGTGTTACACATAATAAACCACTGCAAATATCACCTGTCACGATACCCGTTTGCTATGATGAGGACTTTGCACCTGATGCGAAATGGATAGCCGAAAAACTGGGGATTTCGGTCACTGCGCTTATCAAGTGGCATAGCGGCATGCGCTTCACAGTCACGATGCTCGGTTTCATGCCGGGATTCACTTATCTGCAATGCAGTGATGACATCACGGAAATCGGCAGGCTACCCAAACCCAGGCAGAAAGTGGCCGCAGGCTCGGTCGGTATCATTGGCGACCAAAGCTGCATCTATTCTTTCAGCAGTCCTGGCGGATGGCCGATAATTGGACGGACACCTTTGCCTCTATTTGACCCGGCCAAAGACAAGCCCGCATTGCTGTCCACAAATCAATCTGTTTCATTCAGGCCAATAGAACGAGCCGAGTATGACGCTATTGCTAGAGAAGAATGTCGATGACGATCATGGTCATTAAACCCGGTCTGCAAAGCACGTTGCAGGGCGCGCCCTTTACGGGCCATCGCCATTTGGGCATGCCCGCAGCCGGTGCGGCGGATTGCCTGTCGCTTGCCTTGGCAAATCATCTGGTCGGGAATGCACCGGATGCCATAGCGATAGAAATCACGCTGGATGATGCCAAATTCGCCTTTGCTTGTTCCACCGTCATCGCCCTGACCGGAGCCGCTGGATTTTTGCGGCAAAACGGTGAAGATCGCCCGTTACATGCGCCGGTGATCGTGAAACCCGGCGACGAAATCCATGTCGGACCAGCGAAACTGGGCTGCCGGTCCTATCTCTCGGTTTCCGGTAAACTGGACGCGCAGTTGCTGTTAGGTGGGCAGTCCACTTATCTAGCTGCCGGTCTAGGCGGATTTCATGGCCGGGCGTTGAAAGCGGATGATATTCTGGATTGGACGGCCGCAAAATCAGATCCGAAAACTCTGAACCGGAAAACGCCGCAAAAGTTACAGCCAACTATTTTGGATAAATATATTCTCCGGATCACCGAAGGACCGGAACATATTTTGCTCAGCGCCGCTTCCCGGCAAATGTTTTTCGAGAATAAACACAAGGTAGGGACACGGGCTGATCGTATGGGGCTTTGCCTTCAGGGCGCAGTTCTGGAAACCGTGAACAGCCCGCAAATGAACAGCGCACCTGTTTTCAACGGAACGGTGCAGTGCCCCCCTGACAGCGAACCATTCCTGCTTGGCCCTGATGCCCAGACCACCGGCGGCTATCCACGGATAGCGCAAGTGATTCGGGCCGACCGCCACTTGATCGGGCAGCTACGCCCCGGATCAGAAATCCAGTTTGTTCGCACAACAGCTGAACGGGCAACAGAAATCTACCGGCAAAAACAGTCACTGCTCAAGCCATGGCTCGGAACCATCAACCTGTGGTGAGCAGAGGCGCGAAGCCCCTGCAGACACAGCTTAGTTTTTCTTGAGTGACAAACCGCCAAAGCGCTTGTTGAAACGTGCGACCTGACCGCCCGTATCCATCAGACGCTGGTTGCCGCCGGTCCATGCCGGGTGCGATGACGGATCAATATCCAGTTGCAGCGTATCGCCCTCTTTGCCCCATGTGGAGCGGGTTTCAAACACTGTACCGTCGGTCATCTGGACCTTGATAAGGTGGTAATCGGGATGCGTATCTTTTTTCATTTTATGCTCCAAAACGGGCTGGTTTCCGACCAGATCCCCAAGCGTGTGATAATATGCGAAGCGGCGGATTAACCGCCGCCGCTCCAAAGTGCAAGATTCTTTTAGCCTATAGCCCGGTTATGAACCTGGCGGGTCGGCAATCATTGCTGTAAAATTAGCTTCAGCCGCCAATTTGTCGCCAACCATCGCCTGCCCTGCAAATTTGCACACCCGTGGGCGCTTCTGGACAAATTTAACATTGAGCGACAGTAAACAGCCGGGCTCCACGGGATTGCGGAATTTTGCTCCGTCAATCGCCATGAAATAAACAAGTTTGCCGGAACCGGCCAGTCCAAGGCTTTCCATCGCCAACACGCCCGCTGCCTGAGCCAGCGCTTCGACGATCATAACCCCCGGCATGATGGGCCGCCCGGGAAAATGGCCCTGAAAAAATCCTTCATTTATCGTAACGGCTTTCACCGCACGAATGGATTCGTCCTTGACCAGTTCCTCTACACGATCAACCAGCAACATGGGATAGCGGTGCGGTAACACCGCCATCACCTTGGTTACATCATAATCCAATGACTCGGACATATGGTAATTTACCGGCTTGCGGGCTGCTGGGTTTCAGTCGCAGGTTGCTGCGCTGCATTTTCCTGTGCCTGGCCAGGCTGCCATCCTGCTGGCGGCGTGATGGAAGCGGAAGGAACCGTCTTGTTCAATTCTTCAGCAATGGCGCTTGTAATATCCACATAAGGTTCACGCGCGATCACAGCTTGTGGTTGCAAGACCAGATCAACCTTTTTGGTTTTCATTGCGGCTCTGATAGCGTCATTCAGTTTCATCGCTACCTGTTCTTCAACATAGGCGGTTGCCAATGATACGCGCTGTTGCAAACGAGCCAGTTCCTGCTGGCCGGCCTGGCGTTTTGTCTGAAGAGCCTGAGCCTGTGGCTGAACAGATTCCTGAGTTGCACCGGGCTTTTGAACAGCCGTGTTATAAGCATCGACCAGAGGCTTCAGTTCAGCCTGCAGCGAGGCCGCACGCGCATTGGTCGCATCAATATCCGCCTTATAGGTCGTTTTAATCTGTTCAATCGCGTTCTGATATGCCTGCGACTGGACAACAGCGCCTTCATAATTCGCAACCGCGATGCTGGTTCTGGACTGTGCCGCAGCTGGTGATGCAACCATTGCCGGAACCGACAAGGTAGCGAGGGCCAAAGCGGCCGATTTCAAGAGTGTCTTGGTTGAAATGTTCATTAGAATTGTGTTCCTACATTGAAAGTGAATAGCTTGGTATCGTCACCCGGCTCTTTTAACAGCGCGCGCGCGACGTCGATCCGGAATGGACCGAATGGGGAGTTCCAGTTGACGCCGATGCCAACAGAAACGCGAGGCTTGGGACTATCACCAAAAAAGCGTTCCGTAAATTGTGTTGCAATCGGGAACGGATTACCATCGCTGTCAACAGCCTGCGGCGTGATAACAACATCGCCGTTTGAGTCGGTCCTGAGATAGCCGAGGGCGTTTTCAACCGGCACAGGGACCATTACTGCCGGATCCTCATCACTGGGCACCAGCACAAGATCGCCATTGGCATCCCGCTGGTTCAGAGTGCCGGCAACCTGCGGATTTTGCAGAATCGGCGTTGTCACTTTGAACACTGCACCGGCATCAATAAAGATCGACGGCCGCAATCCAAGCTCGCGCATGCCGGAGCCCAGAGGAATTTCCAGCTCCGCACGGGTCATATAATAAGCCCGTCCACCGATAGCGTCATCAATCTGCTGGTTTTTGGTTTCGACGATCATGTTATAAGGATTACCATTTTCGTCGAGCGCAGGAATCGTGCTGTTACGTACGACTCTGGGACCGATACCGCGAATATCGAAACCGCGCATCTGTGGTTCACCCAGGAAGAAACGGTCTGTCAAGCGAACATCGTCGATGCCATCGGCTGCACTGCCCCGGTTTTCAAGCGGGTGGATATAGCCACCTTCTGCGCTGATCGAGAAAATGAAATTGCCCAGCACACGCCAGTATTTCGCAGCGTTAAGACGTCCGCGCAGATATTTGACGCTGCCGCCAAGACCGGCAAAGTCCAAGCTGCCGACCACGGTTTGGCCGCGCGACGGGCGGATACGGTTATCCCGGTCATCATAGATCAGCGACGCTCCGACAGATGATGTCGTCCGCTTGCCAAGCGCGTCACAGAGGTAACGTCCTGCAATTAGCGGGTTACAAACCAGCTCACCACTTTCATTAGGGATGAAGAAGCGATCCCGGTCAAGCGTGACATCATCATAGCTCAACCCGTAACGGAGCGAAGCCGACAAATATTCGGTAATCGGCACACCTGCACGGACCTGAAAGCCGGTGGTTAGCTGTTCAAATGTCGTTTTTCGGTCATTGCCGATAAAGTTAAAGCTGTTCAAATCACGGCGGAAAACATCAACCCCGACTGCGACGTTCCGGTCGAACAAATATGGCTCGGTAAAGCCAAGCTCAATGGATTGCGAGAAGCTGGAATAGCTGACGCTGGCGCGCAATTCCTGGCCCTTACCGCGGAAGTTGCGCTGGCGGACAGAGGCTTGCAGAATGAAATTCTCGACACTGGAGAAACCGGCGGAAAGCTGCAATTCGCCAGTGGCGCGTTCCTCGACATTCGCTTCCAATATGATCCGGTCCGGTGCGCTGCCCTGCTTCTGTTCGATTTCCAGCGATTCCTGGAAAAAGCCCAGAGACTTGATACGGTTGGCGGAGCGTTTGACCTGGAAACTGTTAAAGGCGTCGCCTTCATTCAGACGGAATTCGCGGCGGATGACTTTATCCTGGGTCAGCGTGTTGCCGTTAATGTCAATGCGTTCCACATAGACACGGTCACTTTCCGCAACCTGGAAATTGATCCCCATGGTCAGGGTCTCTTTATCGCGGTTGAATTCCGGGCGTACGTCAGCAAAGGCATAGCCGTATAACCCGGCAGTCTCGGACAGGCTTTCCACCGTGTCTTCGACCTGCTTCGCGTTGTAATAATCGCCCTCTTTCATCGGCAAGAGCGGCGTCAGTAATTCGGAAGTAAAGTCGCGAATCTCACTCTCAACCGTGACATCGCCGAATTTATAACGATCCCCTTCTTCGACCACATAAGTGATGATGAAGTCCTGTTTGTCCGGCGTCAGCTCCGCAACCGCTGAAATCACGCGGAAATCCGCATAGCCTTCGGTCAGGTAAAACTGGCGCAGCTTCTGTTGGTCAAAGGCAAGGCGATCCGGATCATAGGTATCGCTGGAGCTGAAAAAGCGCCAGAAACGCGATTGTTTCGTCACCATCTCGCTGCGCAGATCGCCATCGGAGAATACTTCGTTCCCGATAATATTGATCTGCTGGACTTTGGATTTCGGACCTTCATTGATCTCGAAAACAATATCGACGCGGTTTTGATCAAGCTGAACCATCTTGGGTTCAACGCTGGCGGCGAACCGGCCCTGGCGTTTGTAAAGCTCGATAATCCGGGCAACGTCGGCACGGACCTTGGACCGGGTATATATCTGACGCGGGGCCAGCCGGATTTCAGGATAGATTTTATCTTCCTTGATCCGCTTGTTGCCTTCAAGCAAAATCCGGTTAACCACCGGATTTTCGACCACTTCAATGACCACGGCTCCTTCATTGTTACGGATGCTGACATCCTTGAACAATTCCGTCCCGAACAGGTCTTTCAGCGCCTGGTCAGCCGCTTCCTGCGTATAGGTCTGTCCGACCCGCAGTTTCATGTAGGAAAGGACAGTGCCCGCTTCCAGCCGCTGCGAGCCGTTTACCACGATGGATCTGATTATATCCGCAGACTCGGCCGCCGGAGCGGCGGCGGGCGGTGTCGTGGGAACAGGCTGCACTGGATCTGCCACAGGTGTTTCCTGTGCATGTACCGGCACCGCCATGCCCGTTAAAATCGTACCACTTAACAATATGGGCAGGAGACGTTTTTTATGCTTCACAGACAAACTCGCTTTCACGTCTAAAACTCAATAAAACCGAACCTGCGCAAATATTGCATCAGGCTTTTCAAAACCCCTGCCCCAAGAGAGCGGATCAATCAACGGGCAATTAGCCCGATAATATTCTAAACAAGCCGAATGATGCCAAATCATTGAATGTCACCACCAACATGAACATCACGACAAGGGCAAAGCCCGACCGGAACGCCCATTCCTGAATCATAGGGCTGGCGGGCTTTCGCCGCACGGCCTCTATGGCATAAAACATCAAATGCCCCCCATCGAGCATAGGGATTGGCAGCAGGTTGATGAACCCTAAATTAATTGAAATTAACGCTACAAAGAATATGAACTGGTTCAACCCGGCAACAAATTGCTCACCCGAAACCTGCGCAATTTTAAGCGGACCGCCCAATTCCGTGACCGAACGGCGGCCACTTATAACCTGCCCCAGTGTCGTGACGATCAGGTCGACAATCTCACCCGTCTGGCGCGTTGCAACGATGGGCGCTTCCCATAACGCAACGTCCCGCCGCTCCAGGCTGCCGGGTGATACACCCAGCAAACCTATGCGA
This sequence comes from Parasphingorhabdus sp., assembly GCF_036568145.1. Taxonomy (GTDB): domain Bacteria; phylum Pseudomonadota; class Alphaproteobacteria; order Sphingomonadales; family Sphingomonadaceae; genus Parasphingorhabdus. Next base: position 26,148 of record NZ_DATCTC010000006.1, read on the forward strand.
TATTCATTATCGAACCGGTCTTTTTCAATACGCACACCGATTGTTGCATCTTTGGAGATTACCGAACCGTCGCGTTCAAATTTAATCTCGACTTGTTCGTCCGGAATGATCGAGATTTTACGCGCCAGGTCAGCGAAACGGTTGATTGAATCTCCATCAATCTCAATGATTTTATCGCCGTTTTGCAGACCAATTGACTCCGCCGTCGAGTTTTCTGCAACGGTCCCGACAACCGGCGGTGCGACATTCTCACCATAAGCCAGCGCAAAACCGGCCAATATCAATATGGCAAAGAGGAAGTTTATCGCTGGCCCCGCAAAGACAATCGCCGCGCGCTGCCACAAGGATTTGGACTGGAACGTCCGGTTGCGTTCTTCCGGCGGTAAGTTCAGCCATTGTTCGCTCGGCTTGCTGGAAGGGTCCATATCTCCCGCAAATTGAACGTAGCCGCCCAGTGGCAAAGATCCGATTTTCCAGCGGGTACCGCGTTTGTCGTTCCAACCGGCAATTTCCTTGCCGAAACCAATCGAAAATGTCTCTGCCTTCACGCCGCACCAGCGTCCGACCAGATAATGCCCCATTTCATGAATGAAGACGAGCACACCAATGGTGAGCAGAAAAGCGAATATAGTCAGTAATATACCGGGGTTTTCGGTCAAACTTTAATATCCTCAATCATCGCCATTGCCCGTTCGCGCGTTTCTTTATCAATCCCGAAGATATCGTTAAGATCATTGGGTTCAGGGGGGCTATAGCTGTCAATAATCCGCGATACAATCTTAGTGATTTCCAGAAACTGAACGTTACCTTTCAGGAATGCCGCGACTGCGACTTCATTGGCTGCGTTCAATATTGCTGGCACCGCCCCGCCCGCTTCTATGGCATTGCGGGCCAGTTGTATCGCCGGAAAGCGGTCATGGTCCGGAGCTTCAAAATCCAGTCGGCCAATTTTTGCCAGATCGAGAGGCACACAATTGGTCGTCATGCGCTCTGGCCACGCCAATGCACTGGCAATCGGAATACGCATATCCGGCGATCCCAATTGCGCCAGTGTCGAACAATCGTGATATTCCACCATCGAATGAATGACCGATTGGGGATGAACCAATATGTCAATATTCTCTAAACCAACGGGGAACAGGTGGTGGGCCTCAATCAGTTCCAGCCCCTTGTTCATCATGGTCGCGCTATCGACGGAAATCTTTGCGCCCATGTCCCAGTTCGGATGGGCCACTGCCTGCGCCGGCGTTACTGATGCCATTTGATCTTTGGACCATGTCCGGAAAGGGCCACCGCTCGCCGTTAATGTTATTTTACGGACCTGATCGATCCGACCGCCCTGAAGGCATTGGAAAATTGCGTTATGTTCAGAGTCCACTGGCAAGAGTACAGCGCCCGCATCCCTTGCCTGTGCCATCATCAGATCACCGGCGGAAACCAGTGCTTCCTTATTTGCCAGAGCAACCGTCTTGCCGCATTTCAATGCTGCCAAAGTTGGCGGCAATCCGGCGCAGCCGACAATCGCTGCCATTGTCCAGTCAGCGCCCAGCGAGGCAGCCGCAACCAGACTGTCCAGCCCGGCAGCAACTTCTATACTGGTGCCCGCTAACAGGTCTTTCAGCACGTCATATTGGCTGGCATCGGCGATAACGGCGACCTCGGCATCAAATTCTTTGGCCAGCTTCGCAAGTTCCCTGGCATTTCCGTTCGCGGTCAGGGCGAGGACGCGATAGCTATCGCGGTCCAACCGGATAAGATCCAGCGTCGATTTCCCGACTGATCCGGTCGCACCGAATATGGAAACGGTTCTGGGGGAGCGGAACGTCATTGGCTGCCGAACAACATGATAGCGGCAACCACAGGAGCAACCGGAATCAAGCCATCAAGCCGGTCCATTATCCCGCCATGCCCCGGAAATATTTTACCGCTATCCTTAACCCCTGCCCGGCGTTTCATCTGGCTCTCGAACAAGTCGCCCATCTGGGCAAGCACGGCAAGCGGCATGCTGAGTATCACAAGTTTGAAGGGCAGTTGAAAATAGAGATGCAAGGCAAAGCTGAACAACCCCGTCAGGATTACTCCACCGATCAACCCCGCCCAGGTTTTATTCGGGCTATATGTCGGCGCAAGCTTTGGTCCGCCGATCAATCGGCCTGAAAAATAAGCCCCGATATCTGTCGCCCATACCAGCGCAAGCGTCCAGAAAACAATCAAAAGCCCGTTATCAATTCCCCTGAGATACAGGACAGAAAGCGCTGGTAATCCAGCATAAAATATTCCGATAGATAATTTTATGGAACGATCAAATACCGCAATGAACATCGCGGCACCGATAATCAGTCCCAGTGCCAGAAACGATGGCCCCGCCGCCAGATAGGACATGATCGCAAGCGGCACGGAAAGAGCATAGAGCGCCAGCCGCTTATTCTCCAATCGTCCGGTCAGCGCAGCCCACTCGGACAATATGCCTAGGGCCATCAAAACAACCAGTAACCAAAAGGCATGCCTGCCAATCTCATGATCGCCTACGATCAATGTTGCGACGGTCACGGAAATTAATGCAAAGCCCACAACGGCCCTGGTCGCCAGTTCACTTGACGGCTTTTTCGCAGTGTTTACAGGATCGGTCATAATTTAGCGGCCACCGAAACGGCGTTCCCGGCTCCCAAAGGATTCCAGGGCGCGCAGAAGTTCCTGCTTATCGAAATCGGGCCATAATGTTTCGGTAAAATAAAGTTCGGAATATGCCGCCTGCCACAGCAGGAAATTGGACAATCGCAATTCACCAGATGTGCGGATAAGCAAATCGAGCGGCGGTAGTCCGGCGGTATCCAGTGCTCCTGACATGTGACTGATGTTAATCTGGTCAGGTTCTACCTCACCATTTTTCACAGCCATCGCAATGCTCTGCACCGCGCGCAATATTTCATCCTGCGCGCCATAGTTCAGCGCAATGGCCAGCGTCATCCGCTTGTTGCCTGCGGTCCGTTCCAGCGCATTGTCGATCAATTCCACAATGTCGCTATCCAGCGCCTTGTAATTGCCGATGATTTTCAGGCGAATACCATTGTCGTCAAATTCATCGATGTCCGATTGAATATACTGACGTAGCAAACCCATCAGGTCGGTGACTTCTTCAGCAGGCCTGCTCCAGTTTTCGGAAGAGAAAGCATAAAGTGTCAGAACTTCTATGCCCACTTCCCCCGCAGCACGAACTATATTGCGAACCGCTTCGACACCCTTTTTATGGCCGAGAGAACGCGGCAGATGCTTCCGTTTGGCCCAGCGGCCATTGCCATCCATGATAATCGCCACATGGCGCGCACCATAAGTCAGATCAGCCCCTTGAGCGGTAGCATCAATCTCGGGATCAACCGATCCATTCTTGGATGGCATCAGCCTCACTGTGTAAGGATTTCCTGTTCTTTTGCTGCTGCCAGTTCGTCTGCTTCCGCGATCATGGCATCGGTCAGTTTCTGGACCTCTGTTTCCAGCCGCTTCTTGTCATCTTCGCTGATTTCTTTCTTGTTTTCATCAGCCTTGATGTCATCCATACCATCGCGGCGCACGTTACGGATAGCGATACGGGCTTTTTCAGCAAACTGGCCGGTGAGCTTGGCAAGATCTTTACGGCGCTCTTCGGTCAGGTCGGGGATCGGCAAGCGGATGTTCGTTCCGTCAATCATGGGGTTGAGGCCCAGTCCGCCAGAGCGCACCGCTTTTTCCACAGACTGGACATTGCTCTTGTCCCAGACCTGTATCGACAACATGCGCGGTTCGGGCACCGATACGGTCGCGACCTGATTCAGCGGCATTCTTGAGCCATAAACTTCAACCGTAATAGTATCGAGCAAGGCCGTATTCGCCCGCCCTGTCCGCAGACCGCTCAGGTCATGTTTCAGGGCTTCCATAGAAGCCCGCATCCGCTTTTCCAGTTCGTCCCTGTTATATCTTGCCATGGTTTAATCTCCCAAAATATCTATGCTGCTGCACCAACAATCGTCGCAGTTCCACCGCCGCCAAGGACGGTCGCCAGATTACCCTGCTCACGAATTGAAAAGACAACAATCGGAATATTGTTTTCCCGACACAGGGCAACGGCACTTGCGTCCATCACCTGCAAATTGTCGGTTAAAACCTGATCGAAGCTAAGCGCTTCATAACGCTGTGCGTTCGGGTCTTTTTTCGGATCGGCATTATAAACGCCATCGACGCTTGTGCCTTTGAAAAGGGCCTCACATCCCATTTCCGCCGCCCGCAATGCAGCTGCGGTATCGGTCGTGAAGAATGGGTTTCCGGTTCCTGCCGCGAATATCACGATTCGCCCTTTTTCAAGATGCCGGACAGCTTTGCGGCGAATATAAGGTTCGCAAACACTCGCCATCGGAATGGCTGACAAAACCCGCGTATCGCAGCCCATTTGCTCTAGCGCATTTTGCACGGCCAGCGCGTTCATCACGGTTGCCAGCATTCCCATATAATCCGCGCTCGTCCGGTCAAAGCCCTTGGCCGCTGCCGCCAATCCGCGAAAAATATTGCCGCCACCGACGACCAGACATAATTCATAACCAGCTTCTTTGGCAGATTTCACTTCTGCCGCAATCCGATTCACGGTTTCCGGATCAATACCGAAATCCCCCGACCCCATCAGAGCCTCACCGGAAAGCTTTAGCAATATGCGTTTAAACGCTGGTCTTTTCATGCAAATATCCCATAAATTATCACGCGCCTACGCCATCATGCTGCCAGATTTGGCACAAGAACTATACCGGGCATGATACCAGAAACAACAATGGCGCAGACCATAGATAGTCCGCGCCACTGCGCCAAGTGTTAATGCGCCAAACTGTTATTTGGCGCGCAAAACGACCCTTTAGTTTCCGAGTGTTGCAGCCACTTCTGCTGCAAAATCTTCTTCTTTTTTCTCAATGCCTTCGCCAAGCTGGAAACGGACATATTCGACCAGCTTGATTTCAGCACCGGCGTCTTTACCAGCCTGCTCGACGACCTGTGCGATCGGAGTTTTGTTGTCCATCACAAAAATCTGGCTGAGCAGCGCGTTTTCTTTGGCGAATTTTGCCATCGCACCATCAACCATTTTCTCGACGATATTGGCCGGTTTGCCCGATTCCGCTGCTTTTTCTGCGGCGATTGCGCGTTCACGTTCCAGCATTTCCGGATCCAGACCCTCTGCATTCAAAGCCAGCGGGAATGCCGCGGCAATGTGCATGGCGATCTGCTTGCCAAGCGGCTCCAGAACATCAGCGCCAGCCGTGCTTTCAAGAGCAACCAGCACGCCGATTTTACCCATTGTCGATGTCACGGCGTTATGGATGTAAGGCACAACAGCGCCGCTGCTCACCGCAACGGTCTTCATCCGGCGAATGGCCTGGTTTTCGCCAATGGTTGCAATATTGTTAGTCAGTTTTTCCTGAACCGTGCCGCCGCCGGGGAATTCGGCCGCAGCCAGAGCTTCGACATCATCGCTGCCAAGGTTAAGCGCAACTTCCGCTACATTGCTTACAAAATTCTGGAACTGTTCGTTCTTCGCAACAAAGTCCGTTTCGCTGTTCACTTCAACAGCGACGCCTTTGGTGCCGGAAACGGCAACGCCAACCAGGCCTTCCGCAGCGGTCCGGCTTGATTTTTTCTGAGCTGCAGCAAGGCCCTTGGTCCGCAGCAAGTCAACTGCGGCTTCCACGTCACCATTGGTTTCGCTCAATGCTTTTTTGCAATCCATCATGCCAGCGCCGGTGCGCTCACGCAGTTCTTTCACTGCTGCTGCGGTAATAGCCATGTTCTTTGTTCCTCAAAATTTTCGTGTGCGAGAATATCATTCTCGATAAAATGAAGGGGCAGCAACCCTGCCACCCCGCCATTTTCCTATGCGTTCAATATATTACTGAACGAAGACGCATCAAGCTCAGGCCTTTTCTGCCTCAGCCGGCTTTTCTGCATCCGCTTCCAATTCTGCAACCGCAGCCGCTTCACCGGCAACCATCGCACTGGCATTGGCTTCGCTGGTAACAATCGCTTCAACCGGTGGCACTGCTTCAGCGCCCAAATCCTTGCCGGATGCGACAGCCGCTTCCTGACCGCCCTTGGTTGCAGCCGCAGCCACTGATTCGCAATAAAGACGAATGGCACGGGCCGCGTCGTCATTGGCAGGAACCGGGAATGCGATATTGCTGGGGTCAACATTGGAATCGAGTATCGCGACGACCGGAATACCAAGAACATTGGCTTCCTTGATCGCAAGCTCTTCCTTGTTGGCGTCGATAACAAACATCACATCGGGAATACCGCCCATATCGCGGATACCGCCAAGGGAAAGCTCAAGCTTATCGCGCTCACGCGACATCTGAAGCGCTTCTTTCTTGGTGAAGCCCGTCATATCGCCGGAAAGCTGTTCTTCCAGAGTTTTCATCCGGCGAATCGAGTTGGAAATGGTTTTCCAGTTGGTCAACATACCGCCGAGCCAACGGTGGTTCACGAAATGCTGGCCGCTGGCACGCGCTGCTTCTGCGATAGGCTCTTGCGCCTGACGCTTCGTTCCGACGAACAGAACCTTTCCGCCAGAGGACACTGCGTTTGCAATGAAATCAAGCGCGCGAGCAAACAAAGGAACGGTCTGCGACAGATCAAGAATGTGGACGCCGTTACGATCACCAAAGATGTAAGGTTTCATCTTTGGGTTCCAACGGTGGGTTTGGTGGCCGAAATGCGCTCCGGCTTCAATCAATTGCTGTAGAGTGACGACAGGGGCCGCCATAATATTTCTCCTTATCCGGTTATGCCTCTGGAAAGCTGAGAACGTCAAACGGCCTTAAAGACCGCTATCCGCACCGGTATGAGTGCTTTCCATGTGGAATGCGTGTGCCGTTATAACGATGCGGCACAAAATGCAAGTCGAAAGCACTGGCAAGGCAAAATTCCCATTTCCCGGCCGGATTTCAGCCCTGTTCCAAATAGCGCTTGACAATGAGAACATAGATAGAACATAAAGACATCATACAAAGAACGGATGGGATTTTGATATGCTCACATTTGCTATTGCCACCTTTTTTGCTCTTGCGTTGTCAGGGGCATTGTTGACTATCATTGCAATGTTTCATGCTTATCGGAACAAGATAAAGACGGTGGTAATTGCCGGTCTGGCCCATGATATTGGTCGTGATGATGCGTATGCCCCGGTTATAGTACCGCAAAACCATGCTCAGCTACGGCGAGCGTTCAAAGCTCAGCAGATCAAGCCGCGCTATTTTTTATGTCAGACTGCTCCATTGCCCGCTGCCGCCTGACCTTTGCATAGCTGCGGATGCTGAACGGGATCAGGATGATATAAAATATGCTGATCGCGCTAAGTGTTATCCACGGGCTACTGAGCAGCGAAACACCCAGCAAGGCAAAACCGGCCAGCGCCTCGAGACGGATATTTTTACGTAGCCGGAGCGATGACCAGCTATAGGTCGCGGTATTGGAAATCATCAAAAAGGCAATCAGTACAATCCACGGCGCAACGACTATATAATGCCGGAATATCTCTTGCCCCGTTACCGTCCACAGATAGAGCGGAAGCATAGCCAAGCCCGCACCGACAGGTGCCGGAATACCGGTCAGGAAGCCGGCAGATTTGTGGGGCTGGTCATCATCGTCAATTTGCGCGTTGAACCGGGCGAGTCGCAAAGCACAGCCAACCGCCATTGTCAGGGCAAGCACCCAGCCGAAATGCGGCATATATTGCAATGACCAGAAAAACATTATCAGCGCCGGCGTCACACCAAATGCAATAACATCCGACAGGGAATCAAGTTCTGCACCAAAGCGGCTTTGTGCATTTAGCAACCGTGCAATCCTGCCGTCCAGCCCATCCAATATACCTGCCAAGACGACCGCGCCGGCAGCTAATACCCAATTTTCCATGAACGCAAAGCGGACACCGCTTAATCCGACACAAAGGGCCAAAGCTGTGACAGCATTAGGTGTAAAGGCCCGCAGAGAGATCCCTCTTTCAAGACGTTCCGGGCGCTTGTTGTCAGCCATTAGCTAAAATGAACCATGATCATTCGAGTCATGTTTACCGCAGTTATCATTGGCCGACACCCTCTATTTCTTTCATCTGCCCGATTTCGGCGATGATGGTTTCACCGGCAATTGTCCGCTGACCCAAAATCACACTAGGAGTTGTCCCCTTGGGCAAATAAACATCCACTCGGCTACCAAAGCGGATCAACCCGATTCGCTGTCCCGCAGCAACAAAATCGCCTTCTTTGACAAACGGCATAATCCGCCGTGCAACAAGCCCTGCAATCTGGGTAAACCCGACCTTAAGGCCATCGTTACGTTCGACCATGAAATGCTGACGCTCATTTTCCTCACTGGCTTTATCAAGGTCAGCGTTCAGGAACTTGCCGGATATATAAGCCTTTCTTTTGACTGTCCCTTCAATAGGCGTGCGGTTGATATGCACATCAAAGACGCTCATGAAAATGGAAACGCGGATCAATTCCTCGTCACCCAGACCGCCCTCACCTTGCAATTCAACGGGCGGAACCACCGGCATGATTAAACTGACCAACCCGTCAGCCGGGGCAATAATAAAATTGTCGTCCAAGGGCGTGACTCTTTTCGGATCCCGAAAAAAAGCCAGAACCCACAGTGTGATACCGGCCATAGGCCAAGCCAGTGTTTCCCATGCAAGAAACGCAAACACTGCAGTAATCGCTGCTGAAATAAGCGCAAATTTGCGCCCTTCAGGATGAATCGGAGGAAAGGACCATTTGGCCTCGCCAAGCCCTTTGTTTGAATATTTCTCTATCGCCATGATAGTCATTTAGGAATAGTGTCCTGCCCTGACAATAGCGATGGGGCAGTTTTGCCTGATTGACTGACTTGGAACAGGTGGTTGAACAAATTGTGATCTTTGCTAAGAGACCGTCATCTTAAGAATCCTCCCACTGAAATGCTTCAATAATCTTAGCTTGCAGGAAAGAACTCTCTACTATGTCTAAAATTAAGGTCAAAAACCCGGTTGTCGAACTTGATGGCGATGAAATGACGCGCATCATCTGGCAATGGATCCGCGAAAAATTGATAGAACCTTATCTGGACATTGACCTGCATTATTATGATCTCGCCATCGAAGTGCGCGACGAGACCAATGACAAGATAACCGTGGATGCCGCCAATGCCATCAAAAAGCATGGTGTCGGCGTCAAATGTGCGACTATTACCCCGGATGAGGCACGGGTTGAAGAATTCGGCCTGAAGCGGATGTGGAAATCTCCCAATGGCACCATCCGTAACATCCTGGGCGGCGTTGTATTCCGCGAGCCCATCGTGATCGACAATGTTCCGCGTCTGGTTCCCGGCTGGACCGACCCGATTGTTGTCGGACGTCATGCCTTTGGTGACCAATATCGCGCAACCGACTTCAAAGTACCCGGTCCCGGCAAACTCCGCCTGGTTTTTGACGGAGACGATGGCACCAAGATTGACGAAGAAGTGTTCCAGTTTCCGTCACCCGGTGTGGCTATGGCTATGTATAATCTGGACGATTCCATTCGTGACTTTGCCCGCGCGTCCATGAATTACGGCCTGAACCGTAACTGGCCCGTCTACCTTTCCACCAAGAACACAATCATGAAAGCCTATGATGGGCGGTTCAAAGACCTGTTTGAAGAGGTGTTCGAAGCCGAGTTCAAAGATAAATTTGATAAAGCCGGCATTACATACGAACACCGCCTGATCGACGACATGGTTGCATCGGCCCTGAAATGGAGCGGTAAATTCGTCTGGGCCTGTAAAAACTATGATGGCGACGTGCAGTCCGATACGGTCGCACAGGGCTTTGGTTCGCTTGGCCTTATGACTTCCGTTCTGATGACGCCGACCGGTAAAACCGTTGAAGCCGAAGCGGCACACGGCACTGTTACGCGGCATTATCGCCAGCATCAGGAAGGCAAAGCGACATCGACCAATCCGATTGCGTCAATCTTTGCCTGGACACGCGGCCTGATTTATCGTGGCCAATTCGATGACACACCAGAAGTAACGCGCTTTGCTGAAACACTTGAGAGAGTCTGTATCCAAACGGTTGAAAATGGCGATATGACAAAGGACCTTGCGATCCTTATCGGTCCGGACCAGAGCTGGATGACAACCGAGCAGTTCTTTGAAGCTGTGCGTTTCAATCTTGAAACGGAAATGCAGAACTGGAAATAATTTCCAGTTGCTAACAATCAGGCATTCCTCAGATGCCATCATTAAATTAAAAGGGGCGGGGATTGTTATTCCCGCCCCTTTTGTTTGTGCGTAATCAAGTGGGCCCAGTCATTTAGGGGCGCACTGTGCTGACAAGTTCAATCTGCCAGAATCGTTCTTATCGCAGCAATAGCATCATCAGCCTTATCGCCATCGGGGCCGCCGCCCTGCGCCATGTCGGCTCGGCCGCCGCCACCTTTCCCGCCGATGGCTGCAACCGCAGACTGGACCAGATCGACCGCGCTATGCTTGTCGGTCATATCATCCGTCACACCAACAGCGACGGTAGCACGGCCATCATTAACCGCGATCAACGCGCTGACTCCGCTGCCGAGTTTCTTTTTCGTCTCGTCAATTAAACCGCGAAGTTCCTTGGGGTTCAGACCCTTTATGACTTGTCCGCTAAACTTCATATTACCGATCGTTTCGACTTCAGTGGAAGGCGCGGAACCGCCCTCACCTGCCAGAGCCAATGCTTTTTTGGCTTCCGTCAGTTCACGGTTCAGCTTTTTACGCTCCTCGACCAGTGCAGAAACACGATCTGACACTTCATCGGGAGAGGCTTTCAGCACCGCCGCAATGGATTTCAATTTGCTATCACGGTCCCCAAGCCACAAGCGTGCGGCCTCCCCGGTTAGCGCTTCTATCCGACGGACACCGCTTGATACTGCGGATTCAGAGATAATGGTCAGCAATCCGATGTCGCCAAGGGCATTGACGTGCGTTCCGCCGCAAAGCTCTACCGAATAGTCGGTGTCATCCTCAATACCCATCGAGAGAACACGGACTTCATCACCATATTTCTCCCCAAACAGGGCCAACGCGCCAGCGGCCACAGCATCATCCGGGCTCATCAGGCGCGTCACCACAGCGCTATTACCGCGAATCTGTGCATTCACATCGGCTTCAACCGCTTTAATTTCCGCTTCGGTCAAGGCCGAGGGGTGAGAGAAATCAAACCGCAGACGATCTGGTGCCACCAGACTGCCTTTTTGCGTTACATGATCGCCGAGATGATGGCGCAAAGCCTTGTGCAGCAAGTGGGTCGCACTGTGATTCGCGCGAAGCTGTGTCCGCCGGACCGAATCAACGATCAGGTGAACCGTATCCCCAACGGAAACGGTCCCGCTTTTTACAGTCACATGATGCGCGTGAAGGCGACCAAGCGGCTTGCTTGTATCCGAAATCGTGGCAGCAAAACCGTCATCGCCCGTCGCCAATCCGCTATCGCCCATCTGTCCGCCGCTTTCAGCATAAAAAGGCGTCTGGTTGGTCAGCATTATAACCGCATCCCCCGCTTTTGCGGACTGGGTTTCTTCGCCGTCCCTAATGAGAGAGATGACTATAGCATCACCAGCTTCGGCGTTATATCCGGTAAATTCGGTGCTGCCCTCGCGTTCAGCTATATCGAACCAGATGGCTTCGGAAGCCTGATCTCCAGAGCCTTTCCACGCAGCGCGGGCAGCGGCCTTTTGTTCTGCCATGGCGGCATCGAAACCTACGCGGTCAACGCCAAGTGATTTTGCCCGCAAGGCGTCTTCGGTCAGGTCATAGGGAAAACCGAACGTGTCATAGAGCTTGAAAGCGGTCGCCCCTGGCAAGACACCCCCTTCTTCCATGTCTGCAATTTCGGCATCGAGCAGTTTAAGGCCCTTGTCGAGCGTCCGGCGGAAATTGGTTTCTTCCCGCAGTAAAGTTTCCTCGATCAAAGGTTTTGCGCGGATCAGTTCCGGGAAGGCATTACCCATTTCACCAGTCAGGGCACCAACCATCCGGTGCATCAACGGGTCTTTGGCTCCCAAAAGATGAGCATGACGCATGGCCCGCCGCATAATCCGCCGCAAGACATAACCGCGCCCTTCATTGGCCGGCAAGACACCATCAGCGACAAGGAAAGAGGAAGCGCGCAGATGGTCCGCGATCACACGGTGGCTTGCCTGATTATCACCTGTTGTGGATGTTCCTGTTAGCGTGCCGGATTCGGCGATCAGAGCCCGGAACAGGTCAATATCATAATTGTCATGTGTGCCTTGCATCACCGCGGCAATACGTTCCAGCCCCATTCCCGTGTCAATGGACGGCTTTGGCAGATCAATACGATTGCCACTGCTATCCTGTTCATATTGCATGAACACCAGATTCCAGATTTCGACAAAGCGGTCGCCATCTTCATCCGGGCTGCCGGGCGGGCCGCCGAATATTGTGTCGCCATGATCATAGAATATTTCGCTGCACGGTCCGCAGGGGCCGGTATCACCCATTGACCAGAAATTATCGTTGGTCGCAATGCGAATGATCCGCTCTTCGGGAAGGCCGGAAATCTTGCGCCACAGATCATAAGCTTCATCATCGGTATGATAAACGGTCGCCGTCAACCGATCGGGTGAGATTTCCCATGTTTTCGTGAGAAGCTCCCATGCGTTGAGAATGGCCTCTTCCTTGAAATAATCACCGAAGGAAAAATTGCCAAGCATTTCAAAGAATGTGTGGTGGCGGGCCGTATAACCCACATTATCCAGATCATTATGCTTGCCACCAGCGCGGACGCACTTCTGGCTGGATGTAGCAGTTAGAAACTTGCTCTTTTCGGCCCCTGTGAAGATATTTTTAAAGGGCACCATACCGGCGTTGATGAACATCAATGTCGGGTCATTATGTGGAATCAATGGAGACGATGGGACAATTTCATGCCCTTTCGCGTTAAAAAATTCCAGAAAAGAACGTCTTATATCGTTGGTTGTAATCATGGATTCGACTTAGGCGACGCCTGTCCGGTTTACAATCCCGTGATTGAATTGACGGGAAAAATCTCTCCAACCTTGTAATGAAAGGGGCCGTCCTGACTATCTGGGGACAGAAGGACGGCCCGGATGCCAAGGTTCACCTCGGGGGAAGCGAACCGGCAAACCTGATAAATTGGTATGCAATATTAGGAAAGGTGCAGAACAAGGGCAGGTCTAGGCCTTTACCCTATATTTCTGCGCCTTTCTTATTCCTTATCTTCGTCCCCGTCACTGGCGAGAGGGCCGGTCATCATTTCTTCCGCAATTCCATCTTCGTTGCCACGGATCTGTTTTTCCAGCTTTGCCATCATTTCAGGGTTTTCAAGCAGGAAGCGCTTTGAATTTTCACGCCCTTGGCCAATGCGCACCGAATCGTAGGAGAACCACGCGCCGGATTTTTCGACCACACCGGCTTTGACGCCCAGATCGATAATCTCTCCCACTTTGGAGATGCCTTGCCCGTACATGATGTCAAATTCGACCTGTTTGAACGGAGGCGCGACCTTGTTTTTCACCACTTTCACGCGGGTCGTGTTACCAACAATATCCTCCCGCTCCTTGATCTGGCCGATGCGGCGGATATCCAGACGAACCGAGGCATAGAATTTCAGCGCATTACCGCCCGATGTCGTTTCGGGATTGCCATACATCACACCGATTTTCATCCGCACCTGGTTGATGAAGATCACCATACATTTGGACCGGCTGATTGATCCGGTCAATTTGCGCAGCGCCTGGCTCATCAAGCGTGCCTGCAAGCCGACATGGCTATCGCCCATCTCGCCTTCGATTTCCGCGCGGGGAACCAGCGCCGCGACCGAGTCAACGACCAGAACGTCAATGGCGTTAGATCGCACCAATGTATCCGTAATTTCCAGCGCCTGCTCACCTGTGTCGGGCTGTGATATAATCAGTTCGTCAATATCCACGCCCAGTGCATTGGCATAAACCGGATCAAGCGCATGTTCGGCATCGACAAAAGCCGCTGTACCACCTGCCTTTTGCGCCTCGGCAATGACATGCAGCGCCAATGTGGTTTTACCTGAACTTTCAGGACCATAAATTTCGATCACGCGGCCTTTTGGTAATCCCCCGATACCAAGCGCGATATCCAGTCCCAGCGAGCCGCTAGAGATTGATTCAACCTCCATTGCCTTGCGGGAGCCGAGCTTCATTGCCGAGCCTTTACCAAAGGCACGGTCAATCTGCGCCAATGCGGCGTCGAGTGCTTTTTGTCTGTCTGATGAGTTCAACTGAGTATCCGTTTCTACGACTTTTAGATTGCCGGCCATTTGCCTGTCCCCTTCGCTAAATGCTTGCATGATATCAATCAATGACTGATATTATGTACCGTATTTGTTCTACGAGAACAAGTAGGGAACTTAATTTTTTCCAACTTCGTTTAACCTACTGTTTTATAAGTAAATAATGTTCTATTCGAAACTTATTTGCTATGTTCGGCCAAAACTTCTCCGACCGCTTCCGCAAGTTGGGCCACAGAAAATGGCTTGGGCAGAAACGCGACATTGTCGAGATCAATGGATTTGCGCAATTGTTCCTCGGCATAGCCGGACATGAACAGGATGGGGATATCGGGATATTGCCTGCGCGCCTCGCGGGCCATCGCGGGACCGTCCATATTCGGCATGACGACATCCGACACAATCATGTCAAACACATTGTCGTCTTCACCAATCGAAGTCAGATGTTGCAACCCCTCTTCACCATCGCTGGCAGTTACCACCGTATAGCCCTGGCGCGTCAACGCCCGTTCGGCCACAGCGCGGACCATATCTTCATCCTCGACCAACAGGATATGCCCGCTGCCCCACAGCTCTTTTCTGGGCGCAGCCTTATGGGAATCAGCGCTGGAGTCGGGCAATTGCGGCGCTTCGCGATCAAGTCCCTTGTAAACCGGGAAGTAAATCGAGAATGTCGCCCCCTCGCCCGGTCTGGAATCGGCAAAAATATAACCGCCCGACTGTTTGACAATCCCGTAAACAGTAGAGAGGCCCAGCCCGGTGCCTTTACCGACATCTTTGGTTGTGAAGAAGGGTTCAAATATTTTGCCCATCAACTGCGGGGGAATGCCCTTGCCCGTGTCGGTGACATATAATGCGGTATAATCACCGGCTGGAAGAATCTCGTTATTCAGTGCCTTTACGTCCGCCGGTGTGACAGTTTGCGTAGTGATCGAAATCTTGCCGCCATTGGTTCCGCTGGCATTAATGGCATCACGCGCGTTCACACCAAGGTTTATTATCACCTGCTCCAACTGCCCAGGGTCAGCCCGGACCAGACCCAGATTGCGGCCGTGCTTCACCTCCAGCTCGATGCTGTCGTCCAGTAAGCGTTTCAGCAGGTTGGATACGTCCGCGACAACGTCGGGGAGCTGTAAAATCTGTGGCCGCAATGTTTGTTGCCGTGAAAAGGCCAGCAATTGCCGAACCAGCCCGGCAGCCCGGTTGCTGTTATTCTTGACCTGCTGAATATCGTCATAATCGATGTCACCCGGAGAGTGGCGCAGCAGCATCAGGTCACAATGCCCGATAATTGCGGTCAGGATATTGTTGAAATCATGGGCAACGCCGCCCGCAAGCTGCCCCACCGCCTGCATCTTCGTCGCCTGTGCGACCTGGGTTTTCAGCTTGGCCTCTTCGCTATTGTCCTTGATCGACAGCAAGACCGCTGCCTCGTCCAGTCCGCGAATACTCGCCATGCCCAAGGCAACCGGGTCTTCACCACCGGAACGCAGACGCACCACCAGATCACCAGCCATCGAAGGGCCACTGGCATAACGGCGCACGGCATCCGCCACAGCCGACTTGTCAGCGCGGATCACCAGATCACCGGGATAGAGCGGCTCTTCCCCTTCCTGTACGCCAGATATTTTACGAAAAGCATTATTATAAAACAGGAACCGGCCATCACGGTCAGTCAGCGCCAGCCCAAGAGGAAGCAACGACAATAGCGATCCAACCTGCTCCAGCGCTTTACCGCGCTCTATCATGCCTCCGTCATCGTCGATCAGCAGGATCAGCGCCGGACCTTTTTGCTGATCGCGGTTCAGCGGTATATGAAACAGGCGCACCGGGGTGCCTTGATGGCCATCGCGTTCAAAAAATATGGCGCCTTTTTCATCAGAGCGCAGGAAATTGATAAAATTGCGGCCCGCGATATTCGCATCTTCACGGCCTGTTGCCCGTAGCACAAAGCCCGGATTAGATGCCCTGATCCGCCCTTCACCACCGATAACGACGACCAACAGGCCAGCTTGCGACAAAGCCCGGCCGGTTGCTCCATCGGCCAAACGGATGGCGTCGTCCAATATATCGTTGCGACGCTGGGGATTGAAGTGCCAGAGAAGATATTCATCGCCATATCCTGCGCGCACAACCCTTGCATTATATTCTGCAACCCCGCGTTTCAGACCCTCCGCCTGGCCGCGGCCATCGCGCCATGCATTGCGGCCAGCAGTCGCGAGCAATTCGTTTCCGCCATCCTGCAACGGCAATTCCGGCGGGATTACGGGGCCACCGAACCATTTCGTAAATAGCTCATTGGCGCAGACCAACCGCCCGGCACGATCTGTAATGGCCAGCCCCACCTCCGCCTGATCTGCAACCAACCGCGTTACAGTCCAATCGGTGAAAGAGGGATGTTCATCATCACTCGCAGAATTGTCGGGGCGCAAAAAATAGATAATTGCACCCGTCGTGCCCGCCAGCACCAGGAAAGCGAGTAAAAGTAAGGGGTTTTGCACCTGCCAGTAGAGCAACGCGAGCGAACCCAATATGGCGAGTCCCAATATCGCGGCCCGCAAGCGAGCGTCATTCGCTCTCTTGCGTGTGCTAGCCTTTAACAGCCCTGTATTGTCCCGTGCTTCACTCGCCATCGCTCTTGCTATCTAGGCCATTATCTACAATTCGTCGCTGCCATTTCCGCGCTGTCCACCAGCGCCAGCCAAACGAGCTAATGACATAGCCCAATGATGCGAAAATAATAGCCAATAATACAAAGCCAAAAGCCGTTGTGCCCGCTTCGCGCACAAACCAACTGAGCCAGATTCCAAATTCACCGCGTATATGTTCATCCAGTGGCTGATCATCGGTAAGCGCATCAATCCGCAAAGCAAATTTTCCGAGATGATAAGCCGCCGTAATCCAGATCGGATAGGTGAACGGATTTGTTATGAAGGTCGTCAACGCCGCAATCGGGACATTCGCGCGAATCGGCAAGGCTAGAAATGCCGCGACAAAAATCTGCCCCACAGGGACCAGAAACGCGGCCAACATGCCCAAGGCAACACCGCGCGGAACCGACCGGCGGGTAAAACGCCACAGGTCGGATCGTAAAATGCGATGCGCTATCGGCTTTAGATAGCGGTTTTCCGCCATGACTGCACGGGTCGGCATTTTGCTTTCGAGCCAGCGGGTAATGCGCCTTATGGTTCGCACGCCCCAATCTTTATCTTTACCCGTTTGGCCTGACTCTGCCATTTTTGGGGTCACTGGTACAGGATCCTTGGGACTCGGCTCAACCATGCTCGCGCAACAATCGCCCTTGCTGGCGTTTCCAATCGCGATCTTTTTCAGCCGCCCGTTTATCCGGGGCCTTCTTGCCCTTGGCCAGGGCTAGCTCGATCTTCGCACGTCCCTTGCTATTAAAATAGATGGACAGCGGCACGACTGTCATGCCTTTGCGCATCACTGCGCCATGGATCTTGTTGATCTGCCGCCGGTTGAGCAGCAGTTTCCTAGGGCGCTTAGGCTCATGATTATAACGGTTGCCGTGGCTCCATTCAGGGATATTGGCGTTGATCAGCCAAATCTCGTCATCCTTCACCTCGGCATAACTCTCCGCAATCGTGCCGGACCCGAAGCGCAGAGATTTGACCTCTGTTCCGGTCAGCATGATGCCCGCCTCAAACTTCTCATCAAGATGATAGTCATAGCGCGCGCGCCGGTTTTCGGCGACGATCTTTTGTTTATCGAATTCCAGAGGACGCGGCCTGACCATTATATCCCGTATCTAATCAACATGCACCCCTGCGACGAAGCATAATGGCGGTTAAAGTCTGCGAAAGAAACCGTCAAATCAAACCAGCCCCGCATTTTCAAGTGCTTCATCCACGGCTTTGCGCGACGCTTCCGATGGAGGGGTCATAGGCAAACGCAAATCGGTCGGGAAGCCATCAATGACGCGAGACAGCGCATATTTCACCGGTCCTGGCGAAGCATCGGTGAACATCGCCTTGTGAAGCGGATAGAGTCTGTCGTTCAGCTCACGCGCCTTGTCATAATCACCGGCCGCACAAGCCGCCTGAAACTCGCTGCACAGCTTTGGCGCCACATTGGCTGTCACAGAAATGCAGCCTGAACCACCCGATGCGTTGAAAGCAAGCGAAAGCTCATCGACACCAGAGAGCAAACAAAAACCATCTGCGCAGGTGAGCCGATGCTCGGTCACCCGGTCAATTTCACCGCTGGCATCCTTGATCGCAACCACAGTGGGCAGTTGAGACAAGGCTGCGACCGTTTCAGGCTTGATATCCGTTACTGTTCGTGCCGGCACATTATACAGCACAAGCGGCAAGTCAGTGCCTTTGGTCAGGGCTTCAAAATGCGCGTAAATGCCTTCCTGATTGGGGCGATTATAATATGGCGCCACGACCAGACCGGCTGCCGCTCCGCTTTTGCTGGAAAAGCTCAGGTGCAGCAAAGCATTGGTGGTATCGTTGGAACCGCACCCTGCGATAACGGGCACACGCCCTGCCGCCTGTTCAATACAGACTTCGATCACGCGGTGGTGCTCGGCATTGGACAAAGTCGATGATTCACCGGTGGTTCCACACGGGACCAGCGCACTACTGCCTTGTTCAATCTGCCAGTCTACCAGTGCCCTAAACTCTTTTTCCGCAAACGATCCGTCGCGAAAAGGTGTTACCAGAGCCGGAATTGAGCCGGAAAACATGGAAATACTCCTTTAAATTTGGCTTGAAATTCGCCAATGCTTATACAAGCTTAATGGTGATATAGTTCTTCGTTCAGCGCCTGATAAGGAGACTACCCCCAAAATGTCCAGTATGGTATCAAGAATTATTCTCGCAAGTCTGCTTTTAACGCCCGCAACGTGCATCGCTGCCGAGCAGAGCGGCGGAACGGTTTTGTCCGATCCGACCGGCGGCAATGCCATATTGGGCCTGCAACGCTGGCGTGTTTTGACACAGTCCGACAATTATTCATTTGAAGATTATGCCGGATTCCTGTTCACTTATCCCGACTGGCCAGAAGACACGCGAATGCGGCGCACCGCTGAAAAGGCGATTAAAACCACCAGTTTTTCTCCGGACCGGGTCATCACCTTTTTTGACCGGTTTGAGCCGCTCACCAATACGGGTGCGGCCCACTATGCTCTTGCACTGCGATCCAGAGGACAAAGCCTGAAAGCCAATGACATGGCCAGACAGGCGTGGCGGGGCGGAGTTTTACCGGACGAGCTGGAGGCGATGCTACTGCGCCAGTTCAGTTCTGTCCTGACTATGGAGGACCATGACGCACGGATGGATTCCTTGCTCTGGGCACGCGCGGTTCCGGCGGCTGCCGGACAGTTGGGCTTTACGTCCCCCGGACGCAGGGCCATTTTTGAAGCGCGGCTGGCCCAGTTGACAGAAGCTCCTGATGCCGATGCAAAGGCAAATGCTGTTGCCTCGCTTGTCCGGGGCGATGCCGGCTTTATTGCTGATCGCTCACGCTATCTGCGGAACAAGGGACAAAGCTACAACTCCCGCCGCCTGATGGCCAATCGCCCTGTGCTGAGCGTGCGGCCAAGCAGTCCATCCCATATTGCGACATGGTATGAATCGAACCTTATCAATGCCCGGGCCGCCGCCAATGACAAGCAATGGTCACTGGCTTATGACATCGCATCAAAAGTGGATGATGCCTATTCCAAACCAACCGATATTGCCGAAGAAAACAGCTCGATCCGCGATAAATATTCAGATCTTGTATGGCTCGCCGGTAACGTCGCCCTGTGGAATGAGCGCCAACCCGCCAAAGCAATAGCGATGTTTGACCGCTATGCACGGTCCTATAACAGCCCCAATATTCGCTCAAAAGGCTATTACTGGGCAGGCCGCGCCGCCGCCGAAGCGGGGCAGCCTGCGCAAGCTAAAGCCTATTTCGAGAACGCAGCAGCTTTCCCCGGCTATTTCTATGGTCAACTGGCCCTGGAACGACTGGGACGATCTTTACCGACATTTAACCGCAAACCTGCCATCGAGATTACCGATCAGGACCGGCGCTCCTATGACCAGAAACCGCTGGTAATAGCCGCAAAAGCCTCGATAAAGACAGGCCCTTGGAGCGAACAAATCCGGTTTCACCGCGCTCTTGCCAATAATGCCCAGAGCCCTAAAGACTATATGTTGCTAAGCGATCTGGCACAGCGCGTTGGTGCCCGCGACCTCGGCGTGATTAAAGGTATCAGTGCGCTAAGCACCGATATCGGACCGATTGATGAAACATCTTTCCCGACCATGCCGGTCCCGGCGGGTCAAGAAAGCAACTGGACTATCATTCACGCCATCACACGTCAGGAAAGCCAATTTGCCCAAGCCGCCATAAGCCATGCTGGTGCGCGCGGATTGATGCAACTGATGCCCGGCACAGCGCGGGAGCAATCGGGTAAAATCGGACTTTCCTATAACCAGTTCGCACTGACGGGTGACCCCCTGTATAATGTCCGGCTGGGCAGCAGCTATTTCCAACGTATGCTCAGCAATTATGGTGGCAGCTATCCCTTGGCCATTGCCGCCTATAATGCTGGCCCCGGCAATGTGAACAAGTGGTTGAGAACCAATGGCGATCCTCGTCTGGGCGGTATAGACTGGTTGAAATGGATCGAGGATATTCCGTTTACCGAGACCCGTAATTATGTGAAACGCGTGCTGGAAAATGTCGTCGTTTATGACACGCTCAACCCGCGCGGACCACGATTCCAGAGCAACGCGACACTGACCCGCTATATCGGAAAAAATTATAAGGGGTAATGCTTTGCTGGCGGACTTGGTATAGCGTATCTAGTCCGCCTCATAGCCAAAAGCCGCCTCGGCCAGTTTGACCAGTTCGGGATCCGCTTCCGGCAAATTCTTTGGCAATGCGGCTTCCAACTTTTCCGCAACATGGGTCATGGCTGCAATACGCGCAGCCTTTTTATTATTGCCATCGATTACCTTCCACGGCGCCCAACGTGTGTCTGTTTGCTTGAACATATCGTCCATGGCTTCAAGATATTCTGATCGTTTGGAGCGGTTGCGAAAATCGTTCTTGTTGAGTTTCCAGCGTTTATGCGGTGTGTTCAATCTGTCTGCAAAACGGCGGTCCTGCTCTTCCTGCGTGACGTGGAAGAAAAGTTTGACCAAATGCGTGCCTCCATCAATTTGCTGCGCCTCAAATTCGTTAATCTCATCATATCCACGCTTCCACTCGGCATCGCTGCAAAAGCCTTCCACTCGCTCGACCAGAACACGGCCATACCAGCTACGGTCAAATACAGCGATCTCACGGCTGCCCGGCAGATGTTTCCAAAACCGCCAGAGGAAATGCCGGTCCAGTTCTGCCTTGGTTGGCGTGCCAACCGGAATAACCTCAAAATAGCGGGGATCCCATCCAGCCACCATGCGCCGGATACAGCCACCCTTCCCGGCTGCATCCCAGCCTTCGATGACCAGCATTGTCCGGTTCCCGTGAATAATATGCTTGAAATGCACATGCGCCAGACGCTTTTGCACCTCTTTCAGCGCATCGGAATAATCGCCATCAAAACTCTCGCCCGCTTCATAGTCGGACAGGTTGATAAGTTTGTTCATGCTTTCCCCCAATAATGTGCGTCGCATCAGCTGGGTAATAGCCGATACCGGTGCCAGCAAATATCACACATACAATGGGAAAGTTAAAAGAACGAATCTGTTAACCCTGTTTTACTCAAGCTGATTTTATCGCCCGCTATCAAGTCCGTTGGCGATATATCCAGCAATCCTTTCGGGGTCCTGCATCGGCATGAAGTGGGTAAGTTCCGGGATATAAAGTTCTTTCGCATTGGTGAAGCTGTCCACCAATCCGGGCCAAGTCGGACTATTTGCGAAATCCCGCACAGCAGTAACATCGTCGCTTGCCCGTTGTGCGCGTAGAATATCGACCGGCACGTCAATGCTTTTGATAAAGGGATACGGGTCAACCGAACCGAAACCTTCGTAGATGGAGGCTTCGAGATAAGGCGGACAGGCCAGAACAAAGCCCTCACCATCATCGGCAGGCAAAAGCCCATATTGGCAATAATCCATCAGCACATCCGCTTGCCAAACATTAAAGGGGTGCCGATCCTTGAACGCCTCAAACATGGTTTGCGGCGACGGCCAATTGTTACGGCGGCGCGACACCGGATTTTGATTGATGTCTATTTCCGCGAAATTGGGCGGGTTCTGATAGCCTTCCGGCTCGATAATTGTCGGATCGATCAAGAGGAGCCGCTTGAACCGCTCCGGCATAACTCCTGCGACCTGCACTATTACATGGCCGCCCATGCTGTGGCCAACACCGGTCACATCTTTTAGGTCAAGCCCTGTTACCAGCGCCCCCATCGCCCGCGCAGCCATATCCCAATGGATAAGGCTTTCGGGCTTTCCACTGCGCCCATGACCGCACTGGTCAACGGCGATAACATGATATCCGGATGGCAGAGCGGCGATTGTTTTATCCCAGCACCGCGCATGGAAACCCGTGGCATGAACCATCAAAATCGTCGGGCCATCCGGATTACCCCACTCAAAATAGCAGAGGTCCGTATCGCCCTGTTGAAAATGCTTTTCTATTGGCTGCCCCGCTTCGCTCATGCCTCTTTCGGTGGCTCCACAACACGGATATGAAGTTCGCGCAATTGCTTGGCAGAAACACCGCTTGGTGCGCTCATCATCAAATCTTCCGCTTTTTGGTTCATCGGGAAGAGCACAACTTCACGGATATTCGGCTCATCCGCAAGCAACATCACGATCCGGTCAACACCCGGCGCAGAACCACCATGGGGCGGTGCGCCATATTTCAGCGCGTTTATCATGCCCGAAAACTCGGTATCCACGGCGGCCTTGTCATAGCCGGCAATTTCAAATGCCTTGTACATGATGTCAGGCCGGTGATTCCGGATCGCGCCAGATGACAGCTCAATTCCGTTACAGACAATATCATATTGCCAAGCCAGAATATCGAGCGGATCTTTATTCTCCAGCGCATCCATCTCACCCTGCGGCATTGAGAACGGGTTGTGCGAGAAATCGAGTTTTTTCAGTTCCTCATCATATTCATACATCGGGTAATCAACGACCCAGCAGAATTTAAATTCGTTTTCGTTGATAAGGCCAAGCTGTTCACCGACACGGGTCCGCGCGACACCAGCCAGTTTTGCCGCTTCAGCTTCCTTGCCAGCGGCGAAGAAAACGCCGTCATCCGGTCCGCAGCCAAGGTCAGCGAGCAGTTTCGCCGTGCCTTCTTCTCCATGGTTTTTGGCAATAGGGCCGCCTGCAACGCCCTCTTTCATGTTGATATAGCCCAGACCAGCATAGCCTTCGCCGCGTGCCCAGTTGTTCATATCATCAAAGAATTTCCGGCTGTTTTTACCCGCTTCCGGTGCAACAAAGGCACGCACGGTTCCGCCAGATGCGGTGATCTTGTCAAACAGGCCAAAGCCAGAGCCTTTGAAATGATCCGATACGTCCTGAATGATGATCGGGTTTCTAAGGTCCGGCTTGTCCGAACCATATTTCAGCATCGATTCCTTGTAAGGAATACGGGGGAACTCACCTGCTGGCGTGACGCTTTTGCCGTTGGCGAATTCCTCGAACACCCCGGCCAAAACCGGTTCAAGCGCCTGAAACACGTCTTCCTGAGTTACAAAGCTCATCTCAAGGTCGAGCTGATAAAATTCGCCAGGGGACCGGTCTGCACGCGCATCTTCATCGCGGAAGCAGGGGGCAATCTGGAAATAGCGGTCAAAGCCCGCCACCATCAGCATCTGTTTGAACATCTGCGGCGCTTGTGGCAGCGCATAGAATTTGCCGGGGTGAACACGGCTCGGAACCAGATAATCGCGCGCGCCTTCTGGCGAGGAAGCGGTCAGAATCGGTGTCTGAAACTCGGTAAATCCCTGATCGGTCATACGCTTGCGCAAGGAGGCGATCACCTTTGAACGCAGCATCATATTGGCGTGAACCTTCTCACGTCTCAGATCAAGGAAACGATAGCGCAGGCGGATATCTTCGGGATATTCCTGTTCACCGAAAACCGGCATGGGCAGTTCCTCGGCAGGCCCCTGCATTTCAACAGTTTCTGCGACGAGCTCAATTTCGCCGGTGGGCAGGTTCGGATTCACTGTGTCAGAAGAACGCGCCGTGACCTTGCCGGTGACGGTAATAACCGATTCTTTGCGCGCTGCATCCAGTACCTTGAACGCTTCGCTGCCTTCCTCGCTGACAATCTGGGTCAGGCCAAAATGGTCACGCAAGTCAACAAACATGAGGTTTCCATGATCGCGGATATTATGAATCCAGCCGGACAAGCGGACTTCTTCACCAACATTCCCGGTGCGAAGCTGTGAACAGTTATGGGTACGATATGCGTGCATGATGAACCTTTGATATCTGGAATGCTTCTTATCGAGAAGCTTATGATGGCGTAACACAGTCCGAAAGCAGTTTTGTCAAGGACGAAGCATTGAATCCGGGCTTTCTTATTACATACTTTCCCACCCTTAATCACCGCCAGAAATAGAATTTGTCTATCGGAAATGTTTGCGACACTGGATGCAGCTTGTATAGAACGCGCATGAAGATTCATCCCTTGCTGACTGATAATCAGGATATTGCCGATATATGCGAACGTTTTTCGACAGCCGACTTTGTCGCTGTAGATACGGAATTCATGCGCGAGAACACTTATTGGCCAATTCTGTGCCTGATCCAGATTTCCGATGGCAAGGAGGCCGCAGCGATTGATCCGCTTGCCCCGGATGTTAATTTGCAACCATTGCTCGACCTGTTTGTCGAAAATGAAAATGTCCTGAAAGTTTTTCATGCCGGGGGGCAGGACGTGGAAATTATCCACAATATGACCGGCAAAACACCCCATCCGATTTTTGACACGCAGATTGCAGCAATGGCTTTGGGGCCAAGCGAGCAAATCGGCTATGCCAATCTGGTCGATAGCTGGCTAGGTGTCACCCTCGACAAGGGTGCCCGCTTCACTGATTGGGCGCGGCGTCCCTTGAATGACAGGCAGATTGAATATGCCATTGGCGATGTCACGCATCTGTCGGCCATATTCCCGACCATGCTGGAAAAGCTGATCGAAACGGGCCGCGGCATGTGGATAAATGCGGAGATGGAGAAGCTTGCCGATCCGGATAATTATGTCAATGAACCTGAAGACGCATGGCATCGCGTAAAATTCCAGGGCCGCAATCCCGAAGCATTGGGCCGCCTGAAAGCATTGGCAGCATGGCGCGAAAAAGAGGCACAGTCCAAGGATATGCCCCGCGGCCGGATCATGCGCGATGAAACGCTGGCCGATATCGCCGCGCATCCACCCAAGGATCAGTTCAAATTAGCGCAAGTACGCGGACTGTCACCGGGATGGAAAAACAATGACATTGGCGAGCGGTTGATGAACGCACTGGCTAAGGCACGCCCGCTGGCAAAAAGTGAATTGCCAGAACGCAACAGCGGTCGCCGCACTAAATTCAGCAAGGATAATGCGCTTGTAGTCGATCTGCTGAAACTGCTTCTGAAAATACGGTCCACGGAAATGAATGTTGCGGCCAAGCTTCTGGCCCGTTCCGGTGAACTGGAACAGATTGTCGCCGGTGTAAGAGAAGGCCTCGAACTGCTTGAAGGATGGAGATACGAAGAGTTCGGCCGCGATGCGCTTGATCTGATAGAAGGACGGATGAGCTTCACCGTAAAAGATGGTAAGCTGCAAATGACCCATAGCCCGGAATCATAAAAGGAGACCGTACAATGAAGGTTCGATTCTTACTGACAGCAATCACTTGCCCTGCGTTGATGGCCTGTTCGACGATGGGAACGGGAACGCCGCCCACGGATAATGGCATGGCAGCTGAACATAAATGCAAGGCAGATGGTCTAGAAACATTTGTGGGACAAAAGGCAACTGCGGAAATTGGGGCTACAGCGATTGAACGGTCCGGTGCAAGAAACCTCCGCTGGATTCCGCCTAACACCGCTGTAACGATGGATTATCGTGAGGATCGTCTGAATATCGAATATGATGACAAGATGGTGATCACCCGCGTCCATTGCGGATAATCCAAAGCCTTATTCGGTAACCAGTACGGCTACCAAATCCAGCATATTGGCAAGCTGCACATGCCGCTTTGCGACTGCATCTCCGTAAAGGTCGCGCAAATCGGTAGCCATGATAATTTCCAGCCGGCCACCGGTTTTGTTAAGGCGTGTCTGCTCCAGCGGATTACGCGTTCCACCGCTGATCCGCTGGCCCAGCCGCATTGCCAACCCCCAACAGATCGCGCGCTGCGTTGCCTTTTCGCTGGCCAGAACCCCGCCACCTGGGAAAATATTATTCCCTCCCCCAAAGCTGGTATACAGCGCCTGCCCCAATAATTCCCGTTCAGCCCCTGTGATACCAACCCAGTTACCATGCAGACCCATGACAAGCCCGCGCTCGGCACGAAAGTTTGGATTCGCACGCCAAGCGACATCTCCGAGATTGCACGCGGCCTGCCGGATACGCTCTTGTTCAGGGGTGTCGTCAGAAAAGATCGGGGCGATCCATTTATCAAGCAATTTGCTGTTCGCAGGGAAGCGAGCTTGTGCCGCGCCTGATATTTCGGTCGCCAGCAACAACGGATCGCGCTTGCTATCCGCTTTGCTGACATTCTTGAAAAGCAATCCTTCGCGCACACCATAAGCCGATACGATCATGGTGCTGCTATTCAGATAGCGTATGATATATGACAAAAGCCATGCAGCATCATTAAGGGTGGGTATGCGTGATGACGAAAGGCCCGGAACAGCTTTTAACTTAGCTTTGTCCATTCGCGCCAATTGACTAACCAGTCTTCGCGCGCGTTGCGGCTGCATTTCATAATGATGGATCACCGGCAACGGATAGCCGCTGTCAAACATATCCAGCCGCGCCAGCGAGCGCCAGGAACCACCAACCAGATAGAATGGCAAGCCTTGCGCTGTTTTATCCCATCCCGTTTTTTTCAGCATTTTGCTGATCTGGCGTTTGAGCTTGTCTTTATCTTTGCGTCGCAAATCAGCGACACGCAAGACACCAAGCGGGAAGCTATAACGATCCAGCACCTTCCGGTCCTTGATCAACGCCAGTTCGAGACTGCCACCGCCAAGATCCCCGACAATCCCGTTAGCCTCCGGTATCGCAGAGAGTACCCCCAGCCCCGCTAATTCCGCTTCTTCTTCACCGTTAAGCACCTGAGTATCAAAGCCGATTTTTGTAGCGGCCTGCAACAGATCCTTGGCATTAGTCGCATCCCGAACTGCTGCGGTTGCGAAACATTTTATCGAATCTACTTCCATCTCGATACATAGGCGACGGAAACGCTGCAAAGCCTGTATCGCCAGCGCCATTGAATCTT
Organism: Parasphingorhabdus sp.; assembly: GCF_036568145.1. Classification (GTDB taxonomy): domain Bacteria; phylum Pseudomonadota; class Alphaproteobacteria; order Sphingomonadales; family Sphingomonadaceae; genus Parasphingorhabdus. The sequence continues at coordinate 53,885 of NZ_DATCTC010000006.1, forward strand.
CTGCAATAGCCCCGCTAGTTGTAAGTTCTTTACCCAGCCCGGCCATGACTTTTTCATTGAACAGAATCGCGGGCACGCGGGCCGCACCCTGATAGACGACCAGCCTGATAGAGTTTGACCCGATATCCACAATCGCCGTTCTGCGGCTTGCGTGCAGATTTTTTCTCTCTCTGGTTATTTGCAATCCCCCAACCTGCATGCGCTTCGCAGTCAGGCCTTATTCTTGCGGCGGCGCAGCGATAACCGCGGAACAGCATTGTTTTTGTCCAGCGCCTTGCCCCGACCGGACAGTGATGGATTAGTCATGAAATAACGATGCAGGTTAAATGGCTCGTCCGATGGCGTAACTCTTGTATAAGTGCCATCGCTATTAAGTTCCCAGCTTTGCTCATCGTCGATCAGATTGGCGACCATGACCTGATCCAGTACCTGGTCATGCACAGTCGCATTGGTAATCGGGAGCATATATTCCACCCGACGGTCAAGGTTGCGCGGCATCCAGTCAGCCGAGCTTATATAAACCGCAGCATCATTATTTGGAAGTTCCTTGCCATTTCCAAAGGCCCATATCCGGCTATGTTCCAGAAAACGGCCAACAACCGACTTCACGCGGATATGTTCTGACATGCCCGGGACACCCGGCCGCAAACAGCATATTCCCCGAATAACCAGATCAATCTCTACCCCTGCATTACTAGCTGAATAGAGTTTCTCGATCAGCGCAGGGTCAACAAGAGAGTTCATCTTGGCCCATATCATCGCGGGTTTCCCGGCGCGCTCGTTGGCAATTTCCCGGTCAATCAGGTTCATCAAATCCTGCCGCATATAGCGCGGCGACATGGAAATCATTTCCAGTTTTTCCGGGTCAACATAACCGGTGATATAATTGAACAATTGCGCCGCATCACGTGCCGCCTTTGGATCGGCGGTAAAGAAGCTGAGGTCAGTGTATATTTTGGCTGTCACCGGGTGATAATTGCCCGTTCCAAAGTGGCAATAGGTACGATAACCCTCTTGCTCCTTTCGAACCACCATTGATATTTTGGCGTGGGTTTTCCACTCGATAAAACCATATACCACCTGCACCCCGGCACGTTCGAGTGCACTGGCCCAGAGCAGGTTTTGTTCCTCGTCAAAACGGGCCTTTAATTCCACAACGGCGGTTACAGACTTGCCAGCCTCTGCCGCATCAATCAGCGCACGAATGACGGCAGATTGCTTTCCCGCGCGGTAAAGGGTCTGTTTAATAGCGACAACATCGGGGTCAGCTGCCGCTTGGCGCAGGAACTCGATCACTACTTCAAATGATTCATAGGGGTGATGGACAAGAATATCCTTGCCGCGGATCGCAGCGAAACAATCCCCTCCATGTTCCCGGATCCGCTCTGGGAAACGTGGGCTATAGGGCGTAAATTTCAGGTCGGGACGATCTTCCTCAACCAGCAATTCCAGATCACTAATACCAACCAGTCCCTTGACCCGGTTTTCCGTAGCACCTTCCGACAGGAGCTTTTCCCGCAGCAACGAAACGACACTGTCCGACAGGTCGGGGCCCATTTCCAAACGGATAACATCACCCCGGCGGCGGCGTTTGATAGCACTTCGGAAAAAGCGGACCAGGTCTTCTGCCTCCTCTTCCACCTCAATATCGCTGTCCCGGATGATCCGGAACAAGCCGCCACAAATTATATCATAGCCGGGGAAAATCAGGTCAGAATAGCACCGGATGACAGATTCTACCGAAATATAGATCGCGGTTTCGCCGGGCATCCGGATGAAACGCGGTAGACCGGACGGGATCATGACCAGTTCGCGTATCACCTGACCGTCCGATTGCCGGACCAGATCAAAAATCAGGCTAAGCCCCTTGTTCGGAATGAACGGGAAAGGATGTGCCGGATCCAGAGCCTGCGGAGTAAGAACCGGGAATATCTGATCGAGAAAATGTTGCCTGAGCCATATGTCGCCAGCCTCATCCAGCTCGGACGCAGACAAAACATGGATATTCTCTTCCGCCAACAGTTCGGACAGATTGTCCCAAACCGTTTGCTGGCTGGACATCAGCTTTTCGCTACTCTCGACAATTGCCTGCAACTGCTGTTTGGGAGTCAGGCCATCGGCTGAACGTTCCTCGATATTCTGGCGGAACTGCCCGACCAGCCCGGCGAAACGGACCATGAAAAATTCGTCAAGGTTACTTCCCGAAATGGACAGGAAACGAAGCCGCTCTAACAAGGGATGAGAACTATTCTGCGCCTCTTCCATCACGCGTGTGTTAAAGGCAAGCCAGCTCAGTTCCCGATTAAAATATCGGCTCGAACTGTCTTCTTCACCATAAGTCGAATTCGCATTGTCATTAGCGTTCTCAACGATATCCGGTGCTTGGGGGACAAGACTATCCATTCAATTTCTCATCATTTTGAGCCGCCTGTGACACAGTTTCAGGTTCGTCGCCCGACATCTGATGCCGTTCCAGCGCCTCCTTGGCAATAGCGCGCGTGATGGGCCGTTTTCTCTCTATAGCAAGTTTATCCATAGATTGTGACAAAAGCTGAACATCCCGATAAGATCGCTCCATCCGTTTGCCGAGATAGGATAACGCATCTTCGGAAATAGACAGGCCGCGTGACCCGAAATATTTCTGGAATAATCCAGCTATCATCGCTTCATCCGGCGGGCCAATTTCGATCAATAGAGACGCCGCCAAACGGGATTTCAGATCCGGCAGATCCACTCCCCAAGCAGGTACCGGCTTCGATGAAACAAGCAGTAACGGCTTTTGTTCCTGTCTAGCGCGATTCCATAAATGGAAAAGGTCATCGTCCTGCATTACCGCAGCATCATCGACAACATAGCCGCCGCTGTCACGCTCAAATTGCTGTGCCATGACCGATTTTCCCGCAGCATGGTCCCCGATCAATATCGCGGTCAGATTGGGCCAGTCTTGCCAGTTTTGCAGTTGATCATGGGCCCCTGCGTTGGACAGCGTTACAATATAGTGATCATCCTGCGCGGTTATAGCTGTATCCAAGGGAAGAGCGATCTGGCTCACTGACCCTACTCACCGCTTCCGGGATTTGGTCCGGAGGTAGAGGAGTTTGCTCCTCCACCCCGACTGATTCGAAGCACACCTGCCCCTTGCTGAACCTGCCAGCCCCTTGAACGCAGCGCCGCTGCCAGATTAGCCAGATCACCGCTATAGGTTACCTGCATGACCGATACCCCGCCCAATGCCAAACTACTTGTAGAGACTGAGGATACGCCCGGGACAGACCGGACCGCTGCCTCACCTCTGCTCACCGCGCCGACATCCGGGGTGTCAAACTGAACCGAAACATTTATGACCGCACCGGTTGGAACTGATATATTAGCTGTATCACCATTTCCGGAAGTTCCGGCACTGACCGCTCCGCCATCCGCGCCGTAGCCCTCAGCAGCCAATTCTGCTTCGATTTCCTTCTCCAGTGCCTCCAGATCAATCGGATCTTCGATGATAAGGGATTCATCAGCTTTCAGGACACCGCGCGATAACGCATTGGTGTAAATAGTATCCAACCGTACAATCGCCTGATCCAGCATTGCTGGAATACCATCTGGAGACTTGGTTTTCAGGGAAAAGCTGCCGATATATTTATTATCGGGTCCATAGCGCGCACTAAAATGCGCGGTCACAGGACCACCAGGATATTCACGTTCCATACGGACGATGGGAATAATGACATCGGCGGCACTAAACTGGTCCAATACCGTGCGCCACCACCGCCGGTCGCTGCGTTGTGCTTGCCCTGCTGTCAATATCAGCGATTCGCTCCCCGAACCATAGGGACGGACATAATCAATCGCACTGTTGCCGGAGCGAAAACGCGCCCAGGCTTTTTGCCACTCGGTCCTGTTTTCAAATACCTGCGGCGATCCACCGCTCCACATTACAGGCAGGACAAGCAATGGTGGTGAACGCAATCGCCGCCCGCTAACGCCCAGAATTTGACCCGTGCGGGCACGGTCGAACATCACCCCCAATGTAGCGATATAGCGGGTTGGGCCGATCTGTTCTTGTTCGATAACGATAGCAGAAACAATATTGTTCAACGTGCTATCAGGCAATCCGCTGGTTTCACCGCCTTGAGTGCGGGCATAGAGCATTTTCCAAGCTTTGCGCTGTGCCTCTTCCCATCCCTTTTTTCGCGCTTCATTTGCGTTTTTGCCGGTTGTATCAACCTCAACCCCGAAAACTTCAAAGTCGCCGGTACTCGCAAGCGGCGCAACACCGCGGTCGCCGCCTTCAAGTTGAGCATAAACAACCCCAGTCGCAGCTAGACCAACCACCACAGCAAAAGCAACAATATGGGTTTTCAAACTGGTCAAAATTTTCATTTCCGCTCTTTTGACGATTATGACGTGGAAATCCAGCCGCGACTTGTCTAATCGCCTATTTTATGAGTGATAAACAAAACAACGGGCGAAATGAACCGGAATCATACACATATGCGAAAGCAGGTGTGTCGATTGAGACAGGAAACGCGCTAATCAAAGCTATTGCACCGCTGGCGAAGGCGACGGCAAGGCCGGGTGCGAATGCGGAATTGGGCGGCTTTGGCGGTTTTTTTGACTTAAAAGCCGCAGGTTATGACGATCCTTTGCTGGTCGCCGCCAATGATGGCGTCGGAACAAAGTTGAAACTGGCGATCGATTATGACCGGCATGACAGTGTTGGCATCGATCTGGTAGCAATGTGCGTTAACGACCTGATCGTTCAAGGTGCGGAGCCGCTATTCTTCCTTGATTACTTCGCCACGGGTAAACTTGAAAACGGTGTCGCCGAACGAGTCGTGGCTGGCATAGCAGAGGGTTGCAAAATGTCCGGCTGTGCGCTGATTGGCGGCGAGACAGCGGAAATGCCCGGCATGTATGCCGATGGTGATTATGATCTTGCCGGTTTTTGCGTCGGTGCGGTCGAGCGAGCAAAGGCACTGACCGGACGGGAACTCGCCGACGGAGATGTCCTGCTTGGTCTGGCTTCTTCCGGCGTTCACTCCAATGGATATTCACTGGTCCGCAGGCTGGCCGAGGATAAGGGCTGGAAACTCGAACGACCGGCGCTGTTTGATCCGGAGGTCCTGTTGATTGAAGCATTGATCGCGCCAACGCGTATCTATGTCAAATCGCTATTGCCGTTGATACAGGCGGGCCGGATCAAGGCATTGGCACATATTACCGGCGGTGGATTGCTGGAAAACATACCGCGCGTTCTTCCTGAAGGTTTGCGCGCGCATGTCGATGCCAATAGCTGGGATCAACCGCGCCTGATGGCTTTCTTGCAGGCTCAGGGGAATATCGAGCCGGAAGAGATGGCGCGGACGTTTAACTGTGGCATCGGGATGATTTTGGCTGTCTCTATGGATGAAATGGAGTCTGTAACGGCGGATCTTGAATTGGCTGGTGAGACGGTCCACCGGGTTGGTGTTGTCAAGGCGGGCACGAAGGGCTGCACGGTTACGGGCAGCTCCGGGACTTGGTCGGCCATGGGCGACTGGACCGCGAGCCATGATGGCTAACCGATGATGTCCGAACGGGTAAGGGTTGCTGTCCTGATATCTGGACGCGGGTCCAACATGGCAGCGCTCATCTATGCCGCAAAGGCAGAAAACTGCCCTTTTGAGATCATATTGGCGGCGTCCAACGACCCGCAAGCCCCCGGCCTGACACTGGCCGCGGCGGAAGGTGTTGAAACATTTTCCCACCCTCACAAAGGCATGAGCCGCGAAGACCATGACCAGATCATGCATGAAGCCATTACCCGCGCCGGTGCGGATTATGTCGTTCTGGCAGGATATATGAGGATATTGAGCGATGACTTTGTCCGCAAATGGCAGGGCCGCATGCTCAATATCCATCCCAGCCTGCTTCCCAAATATAAGGGGCTCGATACCTACCAACGCGCCCTCGACGCGGGCGACAGCCATGCGGGCTGCTCCGTCCATCTGGTGACACCAGAGCTGGATGACGGGCCAGTACTCGCGCAAACCAAAGTGGCTATATTACCCGGCGATACAGCCGACATTCTGGCTGACCGCGTGCTGATTGCCGAGCATCAGCTTTATGCCGCCACGCTCGCCCGATATGTCACCCGCGAACAAGATCCCGACTGGATATTGGAACAAATCCGTTCCCGCGCCCTTGCTTTGGATGAAACACACGAACGGGCCAGCTTCGGCTCCCCAGGCTGGCGGGTAGGCGGTGAGAAAGCAGGGAAATATTTCGCTTATTTCTCCCACCATCATCATGGCGAGGCAGGATCATCCCTGCTCGTCAAAACCAGCGGTCTGGACGAACAGGCGGCCCTGTTGGAAGCCGATCCCGATCAATATTTCGCTCCGAAATTTTACGGGAAATCCGGCTGGATAGCGATTCGGCTGGACACAGGACGGACGGACTGGGACCATATTGCAAGCTGGCTGCAAAAAAGCTGGCGTCTGGTTGCGCCAAAAAGGCTCACCAAATTGGCGGATATTGCGGACCAGTTCTAGACCCGCAAACCGGTGCTATGGGACCACACCTTCCACAACAGACTTCGCATTATCCACCCTGATCGCCGCGCCATTGATGAATTTCGATTCATCGGAGGCAAGAAACAGTACGGTATTGGCAATGTCGTCGGGCTCCCCCAAAGCGCTGGCAGCCGGACTCTCGCTGGCTGGGCGCAAGTCGGTTCTTTCCGCCATTTTCGGACCGATCGCTTCGACCATCGGCGTCAATATTCCAGCCGGATGCACGCTGTTACAGCGAATATTATAGCCGTTATTGACGCAGTGAACGGCGATGCTGCGGGTCAGGCTTTCAACCGCGCCCTTTGCCGCAGCATAGGCCGCGACAACCGGCTCCCCCTGTACCGAGGCGATAGACGCCATATTGATTATCGAACCGCCGCCGGAAATCTTCATCGCAGGCACGGCATATTTACATCCGAAAAAAGTACCATCGGCGCTGACACCCATGACTAAGCGCCACTCTTCCGCTGTTTGGGTTTCGATAGTTCCCGGCTCCACGACACCGGCATTATTGACCAGAATGTCCAGTTTCCCGTGCCGTGTGACCACATCGGCAATTAAATCCTCCCACCCGGATTCGTCGCGAACATCCTGCAAAATAAATTCTGCCGCAGCGCCGATTTCTGCTGCGACTCGCTTGCCATTTTCTTCATCCACATCTGTCAGAATGACAGTCGCACCTTCCCGCGCGAACATACGGGCATCTGCCTCCCCCAATCCCATTGCCGCACCAGTGATAATCGCAACTTTGCCCTTTAGCCTGCCCATTCTCAGCCCTCTCTTTTTTGTCAACTTTCCACAGATTAGCAGCACATGCTACGCAGCAGCCCTAGCAATATAATGGAGGATCGGGATGGACGGGGTTTCTGAATTACTGGCGCGTGAGGAGATTCGCGACCTGCTGCACCGCTATTGCAAAGGCATCGACCGCCGCGACTGGGCGTTGGTGCGATCCTGTTTCGCGGATGACCATATCCATAAACATGCAGAATATTCAGGTCCGCCGGATGAATTTATCGGCTTTGCCCGCAATGTATTGGAAAAAGTGCCAGACAGCCATCATTCGATTTCCAACGTGCACTTCACGTTCAGCGAAGATGGCAACAGCGCATCGACCGAAGCCAATTTTGTGGCTTACCATTTTATTCAGGAAGGCGCAGACGATTTCACAGCGGCCCCCACCGGCGGCAAGGCAACCGACTGGATTGTCGCTGGTCGTTACTGTGACAAGTTTGAAAAGCGGGATGGCAAATGGATCATCGTCCGGCGGGAAGCGTTCCACGATTGGGAACGCTATGACGAGGCCAATCCAAAGGTTTAGTGTGGGGGATTAGTGCGAACAGAACGCAAAAAACCCGTCATTCCTGCGCGGGCGGGAATGACGGGTCTGAATTCTCTCGAAAAAACTTATCCTACGATTTCGTCTTCGTTGAAGAAGTAGGCGATTTCGATCGCTGCGTTTTCGTCGCTGTCGGAACCGTGAACCGTGTTGGCTTCGATGCTTTCGGCCAGTTCTTTACGAATGGTGCCAGGTGCGGCGTCAGCAGGGTTGGTAGCGCCCATGATGTCACGGTTGCGCTGCATGGCGTTTTCGCCTTCCAACACCTGAACGACTACAGGACCGCTAATCATGAAATCTACCAGTTCACCAAAGAACGGGCGTTCCTTGTGGACAGCGTAAAATCCTTCTGCCTGTTCACGGGTCATCTGGATGCGCTTTGATGCGACAACGCGAAGGCCGCCATCTTCCAGCATTTTGGTGACTGCGCCGGTCAGGTTGCGCTTGGTTGCGTCTGGTTTAATGATCGAAAATGTCCGTGTAACGGCCATGGATTTGCTCCGTAATAATAGCTGTGAAATAGGATTGCGCCGCCCTTAGCGGCTGCATTGCAACATGGCAAGCACTGAGAGAGGCGGCCTATGGCCCCTGAACCCACCGGCCGCCGTCCTGTTTCCAATAACGCGGCGTCACGCCTTCCTTTGCGGACAAAAGACGCCACGCCGCACGGGCATTGTCAATCTGTTCAGCTGTAAACAAAAAGAACGCACGATCAAAACCCAAGGCTTCGTCCCGCCACTCGCCATCGGTCAACGCGATATAGCGCGCTCCGTTCGGAGCATCGCATGTGGCGGAAATCAGGATCGGTTGCATGTCATCCTGCCCCTTTCCGGCCAGCTCATGCGCCAGAAAGCTGGTAGGTCCGGCGCTCCATAGCGCGGTACTCAGCTTTTCCTGCTGCTCCGCAAAAGCGGATACCAGCAACATTCTTTGCCCGCTATCCAGCGTTTTCTGGGCCAGAACCGGCACCAGTTTTTCCGCTGGATCGCGAGTCAAATGGTAAAAATCGACCTGCACCGGTCAGATTACCCTTCGGATCAGCCTATTGCTCAAAATTGTCCGCGACATATTGGTCGAGCAAACGCACACCAAATCCGGTTGCCCCCTTGTCCCAGACCGGGCCGGGCTTGTCAGCCCACACCATTCCGGCAATGTCGAGATGCGCCCATTTGACGCCATCCTTGATAAACCGTTTCAGGAATTGCGCTGCCGTGATTGAGCCAGCTCCCTTGCCGCCGACATTTTTCATGTCCGCAATCGGTGAGTTGATCTGCTTGTCATAAGCTGCTGTGAGCGGGAAGCGCCAGAGGGGATCGCCGGCCGTTTTACCAGCCGCGAGCAATTTATCGGACAAGTCATCGTCATTGCTGAAGCAACCGGCATGTTCATTGCCCAACGAAATAATGATCGCGCCGGTCAGTGTCGCCAGATTGACCACAACTTCCGGTTCAAATGTTTCCTGCGTCCAATGCAGCGCATCGCACAAAACCAGACGCCCTTCGGCATCGGTGTTGATGACCTCGATCGTCTGGCCGCTCATGCTCGTCACAACGTCACCGGGACGCTGCGCTTTGCCGTCGGGCATGTTTTCAACCAAGCCGCAAACACCGATGACATGGGCCTTGGCCTTACGTCCGGCCAGCGCCTTCATCGTTCCGGCAACCGCGCCTGCGCCGCCCATATCCCATTTCATGTCTTCCATGCCAGCAGGCGGCTTCAATGAAATACCACCGGTATCGAAAGTTACGCCTTTACCAACAAGCGCGAGCGGTTTTTTCTGGGCGCCATTGGTACCGTCCCAGCGCATTGCCAGCATCCGGGGCGGGCGAACGGAACCTTGTGACACGCCCAAAAGCGCACCCATGCCCAGTTTTTCCATTTCTTCCTGACCAAGCACCGTAAACTCGACGCCCATGTCCTGAAGCTCTTCGCAGCGAGCGACAAAGCTCTCCGGGTAGATGACATTGGCTGGTTCCGACACCAGTTCGCGGGTCAGTGCCACACCGTCTGCAACGGCGGACAGATCTTTCCAGACCTGGTTTGATTCCAGCGCGGTATCGAGGACGGTTATCGATTCGAGTGTCGGCTTGGTATTTTCCGGCATCTTCGTGCGATATTTGTCAATTCTCCAGCTACGCAGCTTTGCACCGAACAACAGGCGGGCCAGTTGCTCCTGCTCCAGCCCGCTATTGTTTATCGCGAGATGTTTGACGCCTGATGTAATCAGCTTTGCAATCACTGCGCCGCCTGCGGCTTCGAAATCGCTGCGCTCCCCTTTTCCGGTTCCGGTCAGAATGACCTGAATCACGGCATCACCTTCTGTCACAAAGGTCTGGAAAGTCTGGCCGGACTTACCTTCAAACCGCGCCGCTTTGGCCGCGGTGCGGACCATGTCTGCTTGTTCCAGCGATATATTTGCGGTTTCCAGCGCATCTTTACCAACTGCAAAGGCAATTGCATCTGGCGTGGAAGAAGGGCTGGCAGCAAATGTGAATTTCATGGGTGAAGCGTCCTTATCAATAGATCATCCGCGCTTATGCTGGCGGAATTGTCATCTTCTGTTCAGTGCCCATCAATGAAAGATTGGCTCTATTTTTGCAATGATGATTTAACCAGCCCACGATTACGGAATTCTGGCACAGAAGATTTGCAGGAGACGCAATCTGGTGCAATAGGGCTATAGTCGAGTTGGTGACGAAAGAAACCGCGCCAATTTTTCATGGGATCAAAGGTAGGTAATCTCGTCGATGAAATCTTCAATCGCTCTGATTGCACTGGCTGTTCCGCAGGTTTGCCTTTTGGCTTCCCCTCATGCCGCTTTTGCACAAATCGCGCCTGAGGCGATTCCAGAGGATGCTAATCCGGTTGAAGCTGCACCTGCGGATGAAAACCTTCCTGAAAACCCCGACGAAATCGAATTCAGCGCCGATAAGGTGGATTATGATTTTGAAAGCGATATTGTCACCGCATCCGGCAATGTACTGGTCAACCGCGACGGTTACAGGCTGCGCGCTGATACCGTCGTCTGGAACCGCAATAGCGGCGTAGTAGAGGCCAAGGGCAATATACGTTCGACCAGCCCCGAGGGCGATACCGCTTATGGGGACAGCATAATCCTGACCGACAGTTTGCGGGACGGCACGGTCGAGAACCTGTTGCTGGTAATGGAAGACGGCAGCCGACTTGCCGCGCGTAAGGGTGAGCGTTTTGAAGACGGGTCGATGACACTGGATTACGGGGCCTATACAGCCTGCGCCGTAGTGACAGAAGATGGCTGCCCCAAAAAACCGAGCTGGGAAATCAAGGCCGTCAAGGTTCGTTATGACCCTATAAAAAAGCGGGTGACCTATGACGGCGCTCGGATAGAGATTTTCGGATTACCGGTCATTCCCCTGCCCGGTCTGTCCCATCCGGTCAGCGACGAAAACCGCAGCGGGCTTCTGGTCCCCAATCTCCGGTTTGATTCGACAAACGGGGTGGCTGTTTCTGTTCCCTATTATTTCAATATCGCTCCCAATCAGGATGCGACAGTCACGGCGCAAGTGTTTACCGAGGTTGCCCCGCTAATCAGCGGGACATTCCGGAATCTGGACGAGAAAGGCGCGTTCCAGATTACCGGATATGGCACATATAGCTCGCGCGTCCCTACCGGGGCGACGGGCCCATTACCCGACTCCGAAAAGGGTTTTCGCGGCTATTTCGCAACCAGCGGGCGGTTCGTTCTTGATGATAACTGGACGATTTCGCAAGCCGCCCGCATCGCATCCGACCGGACTTTTTTGCGCCGCTATGACATTAGCGATGATGACAGCCTGCGATCCACAATCAATGTCGAGCGAATTGACGAGAGCAGCTATTTCTCATTAGCGGGCTGGGCATTCCAGACATTGCGGGCCGGTGATCCGCAAAGCCAGGTTCCTGTCGCCCTGCCCGTCATCGATTACCGCAAACGCTTTGCCGATCCGATATTGGGCGGTCGCACCCAGATACAGCTTAACAGCCTTGCCATCGGACGTTCGGGTGGGCAGGACACACAGCGCGCCTTTGCTTCTGCACGCTGGGACTTACGCCGGCTGACGAGCATGGGGCAGGAAATAATCCTGACCGGCTTTGCCCGAGGAGATGTGTATAATAGCGAAGATAACGCCCTCAACGAAACCGCCCTTTATCAAGGCAATTCCGGCTGGCAGACACGCGGCATTGTAACCGCTGCGGTTGACGTGAAATGGCCACTGGTCGGACAGGCATTTGGCGGAACCCAGACCCTGACCCCGCGGCTTCAGATCGTGGCGACACCGGCAATAGCCAACGCCAAGGTTCCCAACGAAGATTCCCGCTCGGTCGATCTGGAAGATACCAATCTATTCGCGCTGAACCGCTTTCCCGGCTATGACCGTTATGAGGATAATGTCCGGGTCACTTATGGTGCGGAGTGGAATCTCAGCCGTCCCAATTTGCGAATTGATGCCATTGTCGGTCAAAGTTACCGGCTGGCCAATAACAGCAATATCGTTCCCGAAGGCACCGGACTTTCAGAGCGCTTTTCCGATATTGTTGGCCGCACAGAGGTTCGTTTCAGCGATATCGTCAAATTCACTCACCGGTACCGGCTTGATAAGGACAATCTAGCCATCCGGCGAAACGAGATTGATGCGACCATCGGATCGCAGAATACTTATGCACAAATCGGTTATTTGCGGCTGAACCGCAATATCGGTGACGGGATCGAAGATCTTAGCGACCGTGAAGAGGTCCGTGTTGGCGGGCGTTACCAGATTAACAATTACTGGTCGGTCTTTGGTTCTGCGATTGTTGATTTGACCGGAATCAAGGAAGATCCGTTGTCCTCTTCCGATGGTTTTGACCCCATTCGCCACCGCCTTGGCGTTGCTTATGACGACGGCTGCCTATCGCTTGCCGTAACGTGGCGCTATGATTATGAGGACACGGGAGATGCCCAGCGCGGTAGCACTTTCCTCTTCCGGGTAGCGCTACGCAATTTGGGTGTGTAAGGCATATTGTGACAATGTGAGATTGCTCATATTGGGTTCAGCCGTGTTTTGATATTGAATTACGACGAATTGTTCTTAGTATTTGAAAAGAAAAGAAATATGAATTTTATGCGTACCAGAACTTTTAGCCGTAACGCAAAATATGCTCTTGCAGCAACCGCCGCTTTGTTCGCTGCTACTGCTTCAACCAGCCAAACGGTTCCAAACAGTTCCGCTCCGCAAAACGACCTCAACATTCCCGAGCAGCTTACCATATTCGGTCAGAATGATCCCAATGTCCGCCGCGCAACGGCTTTGGTCAATGGCGATATCATCACGGGAACCGATGTCGGCCACCGGCTCGCCCTCATCATTGCGGCCAATGGCGGTACCGTTTCCGAGGAAGAAAAACAGCGGCTGCGCTTGCAGGTGCTTCGTAACCTGATCGACGAGACGCTTCAGATTCAGGAAGCCGAGGCGAACGAGATCGTCATCAGCCCAGAGGAAGTCAATCAAACCTTTAATCAGGTCGCCCAACAGAATTTTCGGCAGGACATCAGCGCTTTCGACGAATATCTGCGGTCCAAAGGATCATCCGCCGCTACTTTGAAGCGGCAGATCAAGGGTGAACTGGCCTGGAACCGTTTGCTTCGACGCAACATTCAGCCCTTCATCAATGTCGGTGAGGAAGAAGTAAACACGATTATCGAGCGGTTGAAAGCGTCCAAGGGCACCACTGAATATCGCATTGGCGAGATTTACATGGCGGCTACCCCGGAAACGGCTGAGCAAATCGCATCGAACATGCGCCAGATACTGGATCAAATCCGTCAGGGCGGCTCTTTTGTGGCCTATGCCCGCCAGTTTTCCGAGGCATCGACAGCAGTGACCGGCGGTGATCTTGGCTGGGTGCGTCCTGCCCAATTGCCGCAAACCCTGGCAGATGCTGCCGAGCAGATGGATGTTGGCCAGGTTGTCGGACCGGTGCAGGTTCCCGGCGGATTTTCGATCCTCTACCTTATCGACGAGCGCCAGATTTTGACGGCTGACCCGCGTGATGCGCTTTTGAGCCTGAAACAGCTTTCCATCGGCTTTCCCGCCGGAACAACCGAAGCACAAGCCACAGCGCGCGCGGCACAATTTGCCGAAGCTACCCAAGGCATCAAGGGTTGCGGCGCGGCTAATGAAGTCGCCGCCTCTATCGGCGCGGACGTCGTGGACAATGACCAGGTCCGTCTGAAAGACTTGCCCGGACCGCTGCAGGAAACCTTGGCCAATCTGCAAATCGGTCAAGCCAGCCCGCCCTTTGGTTCCGTCGCTGATGGTGTGCGCGTATTGATCCTTTGTGGCCGTGATGATCCGCAAAGCGCATCCGATCCTTCCTTTGACCAGATCATGTCGCAACTGGAAAATGAGCGGATCAACAAACGCGCGCAAACCTATCTGCGCGACCTTCGCCGTGACGCCATTATCGAGTATAATTAAGGGATACGGGGGGTGATAAAACCCTTTGCAGTGTCTTGCGGCGACCCGGCAGGAATTGGGCCGGAAATAATCTGTAAAAGCTGGCTTGCTCGCGAGAGCAACGGCCTGAAGCCCTTTTTCGCCATCGGTAATTTCGAGGATTTCAAACAGGCGGATGGTAACGGGATATGTGATATTCCCGTTGTCAAAATATCTACCCCTGCCGAGGCAGCCGACCAGTTTGATAAGGCGCTGCCTATCCTTCATATTTACGATGGTCCGCCGACAATTTCTGGTGAGCCCAGTCTCGACGGAGCGCAATGTGCTCTGCATGCGCTTGAAATTGCGTGCGGCCTTGCGCGGTCGGGCGATGCCGGGGCTGTCGTCACGGCGCCTGTGTCAAAGTCACAGCTTTACAAGGTTGGCTTCCGCTATCCGGGGCAAACCGAATTTGTGTCTGAACGCTGCGGTATCGCCAGACAAAATGCGGTGATGATGCTGGCCGGGCCATCGCTGCGGGTCATACCGATGACAACGCATATTCCCTTGAGAGATGTGCCGGTGCAACTCACCCGCCGGTTGATTATCGCCCGCGCGAAAGTGGCGCATAAGGCGATGATCCGTAATTTCGGGATTACCAACCCGCGCATTGCCGTTGCCGCGCTTAACCCGCATGCCGGGGAAGATGGCAATATTGGCGATGAGGAACAGCTCGTGATGATCCCCGCGATTGAAAAACTGGTCGCGGAAGGGCTTGACGTGAAGGGGCCCTATCCCGCCGATTCCATGTTCCACGAAGAGGCACGGTCCCAATATGATGTCGCGCTATGCCCCTATCATGATCAGGCGCTGATCCCTCTGAAAGCATTGCACTTTTTTGATGGCGTCAACATAACTTTGGGGCTTCCCATCATCCGCACTTCACCCGATCATGGCACCGCATTTGCCATTGCGGGGCAAGACAGAGCCAATCCCCGCTCGATGATAGCTGCGATCCAGATGGCGGATGTCGCGGCTACCAATCGTGAAAAATACTCCAAACGTAAAAAAGCCGAGCTTTGAACAATTCGCCATCCCTGCCTCCGCTTCGGGAGGTAATCAAGAAACACGGCCTGACTGCCAACAAGGCGCTGGGCCAGAATTTCCTGCTCGATACGCAGCTATTGTCCCGCATCGCCGCCGTTCCGGGGGACTTGAAGGACGCCCGCGTTTTCGAGGTCGGCCCCGGCCCCGGCGGATTGACCCAGGCCTTGCTGCAAGCCGGGGCTGTGGTGACAGCGGTGGAACGGGACGAAAGATGTCTGCCTGCTCTGGCTGAACTGGCCGGTCATTTCCCCGGAAAGCTGGACGTTATCAACGAAGACGCGTTGAGAATTGATCTGGCGGAGCTGTTTGACGCGCCTTTTCATATCGTTTCCAACCTGCCCTATAATGTCGGCTCTGCCTTGCTGGTCAAATGGCTGTCGAGCGCCGAGTGGCCGCCTGCGTGGCAATCGCTGACCCTGATGTTCCAGCGCGAGGTGGCCGACCGGATCGTCGCCAAGGAAGGCTCCGGCGCTTATGGGCGATTGTCGATATTGGCGCAGTGGCGCTGTGATGTGAAAATCGCCATGTCGGTCCACCGCTCCGCCTTTACCCCACCGCCCAAGGTCATGTCGGCCATTGTTCACCTGACCCCGAAAGCGCAGCCGGAGGGCGTTGATCCCGATATTCTCGCCAAGCTGACCCAAAGTGCATTTAGCCAGCGGCGCAAGATGCTGCGCCAAAGCCTGAAAAGCCTGCCGGGCGGTCTTGATGCTCTGGACCATGCCGGGATTGATGGTGCGCGGCGACCCGAAACCATAAGTGTGGACGAGTTTGTCGGGCTGGCGCGGTTCCTGACGGCTGAGGCTTAAAACACATTCGGATAAGCACCGTTCCAACAGTCAAACTTCACTAACTTCACTAACTTCACACCAAGGAACCGCTTTTTTCCGACATTTCCAACAGAAATGCCGTGTGTTGGAAATGACGCTTGATATTTTCGGCCAAACGGGGCGCGGCGAGGTGATGCTATTCAGACTGAGAAAGACGGCTGAAAGCTATCATAAGGTGCATCCTGTAAGACAGAGCTTTCTTATGACAGCTTTCTAAAGTTCCGTATCAAGCCTTTAACCCGCCTCTTTCAGCTTCTGGCGATAGGCGTGCAGCAACGGTTCTGTATAGCCGCTCGGCTGTTCGACACCTTTGAACACCAGGTCACGCGCAGCCTGAAATGCCAGACTGCTTTGCGGGTCACTGGCCATCGGGCGATAGAGCGGATCACCGGCATTTTGCTCGTCCACCTTGGCAGCCATCCGCAACAAAGCGGCGTCAACCTGATCCGCCGAGCATACGCCGTGCAGCATCCAGTTGGCCATATGCTGCGAGGAAATACGCAGCGTCGCGCGATCCTCCATCAAACCGATGTCATTAATATCCGGCACTTTGGAACAGCCTATCCCCTGATCCACCCAGCGCACGACATAGCCCAATATGCCCTGCGCATTATTGTCCAGTTCACGCTCGATTTCGTCGGCTGACCAGTTATGCCCTTCCGCCAGCGGGATGGTGAGCAATTTATCCAGCGAGGGAATAGCCTGCTCCGCCACTTCCTTCTGACGCGCGAAAACGTCCAGCCGGTGATAGTGAATGGCGTGCAGCGTCGCCGCCGTCGGGCTGGGCACCCATGCGGTGTTCGCGCCGGTTTTCGGATGGCCGATTTTCTGTTCCATCATATCCGCCATCATATCTGGCGCGGCCCACATGCCCTTGCCGATCTGCGCCTTGCCAGACATGCCGCAGGCCAGACCGATGGCGACATTGCGCGCTTCATAGGATGTGATCCAGTCGCTGGATTTCATATCCGCCTTGGCGACCATTGCCCCGGCCTGCATACTGGTGTGGATTTCGTCGCCGGTGCGGTCCAAAAAGCCGGTGTTGATAAACACGATCCGGTCTTTCACCGCATGGATGCAGGCAGCAAGATTGGCGGATGTCCGGCGCTCTTCATCCATTACGCCGACTTTTATCGTGTTACGCGCCAGCCCCAGCAGGTCTTCGACCGCATCAAACACATCATTGGTGAACGCACATTCTTCCGGTCCGTGCATTTTCGGCTTCACGATATAGATCGATCCGGCCTTGCTGTTGCGAAGCTCTCCCAGACCTTTCAAATCGTGCATCGCGATCAGGCTGGTAAACACGGCGTCGAGCAAGCCTTCCGGCGCTTCCGATCCGTCCGATAACAGGACCGCCGGATTGGTCATCAAATGCCCGACATTGCGGACAAACATCAGGCTGCGTCCCGGCAGGGTGAAATCATTGCCATCTGTATCAACATAGCTGCGATCCGGATTGGCACGGCGCTCTTCTTCCTTGCCGCCTTTCATGAACTTGGCGGACAAATCACCGCGCATCAGGCCCAGCCAGTTGTCATAGGCCAGAACCTTGTCCTCGGCATCAACCGCAGCCACGGAATCTTCCATGTCGATAATCGTGGTCAGCGCCGCTTCCAGAAGCACATCGGCAATATGGCCCGGATCGTCTTTGCCAATCGGGTGACCGGCATCAATCACGACTTCCACATGCAGGCCATTATGTTTGAGCAGCAGGGATTCGCCGTTCCTTCCGACAAGCTGCCCCGCATCCGACAATGCCGGAGCACCGCCGGTATAATCCGCCCATGAACCGGAACTTAGGGGAAAAGTCTCGTCCAGAAACGCCTTTGCCGCCTTGATAACCGCCGCGCCGCGCACGGGGTCATAGCCGCCCGGTTTGGCCGGAGCCGCATCGAGCGCATCCGTGCCGTAAAACGCATCATAAAGGCTGCCCCAGCGCGCATTGGCGGCATTGAGCACGAAACGGTCGTTCAGCGAAGGCACAACCAGTTGCGGCCCCGCCATGGTCGCAATTTCCGGATCGACATTTTCGGTGGTGATCGAAAAGGGCGCCGGTTCATCAACCAGATAGCCGATGTCTTTCAGAAATGCCTGATAATCCGCCTGATCTATCGGTTTGTCTTTATGGGCGATATGCCATTCATCAATCGCGGACTGGAGCGCTTCCCGTTTGGCAAGAAGCTGCGCATTGCGCGGCGCGAACCGGTCCAGAAGACCTGCAAAGCCGGACCAGAACTTGTCCTGATCCACACCCGTTCCGGGCAAGGCGCGGTCGTTGACAAAATCAAACAGTTTCCGGGCAATCTGGATACCATTCTGATTGACATATTCGGACATTGATACTTCCTCTTTTCGATAACAGGCCGATTATCCCTAAGCAAAAATGCTCGGGAATAGTGCGAAAGTTCCGGGGAGGAATCGAGCGCCCATATGGCCGGTAGGGCCATTTTTGTAAATGGCTGAAATCGAAACGCGCCAATCCATTCCTTGCTGATCCCGCCGCGATGGGCCAGACTTGTCAGGGAGGGATGAGGAAAAAAAGATGGATGAGGAAACAAAATTAGCCCTGTTGGAAACCAGCTTGGAGCGCGCAGCGGACAGGCTGGGCGATATTACGGATCCGGTTATGGCCCGTTATTATAAAATCCATCCCGGCGCGCGAGAGTCTTTTCGTGAACATGGTCTGGGCAATAGCAAAAAGCTCGAAGCCGAAATGGTCGAAAGCGTCCTCTATTGCCTGATGACATGGCTCGACCGGCCAGAGGAAATCCGGATCATGTTCGGCAGCACCGTTCCGCACCATGAAGATACATTGGCCGTAAATTCGGACTGGTTCAGCGGACTGGTCGATGCCGCAGTCCATGTGATTACCGAAACTATCCCGGACACGCAGCAAGACGAACAGGCGGTTTGGAAAGAGATTCATAAAGGTCTCAGCGACCTGATCGCAGATGCCCGATACTGAAACCCCGCGACCGAACGCCCTGCCTCTGACCCATATGAGCGGAAACAGGTGGCGGTATGTAGTTACAAATGCTATCAATTTGTGATGACTGCTCCACCATTCCCGGAAATGACCCTGCTCGATAAAGCGAACGACCTGCCGCTGCTCGAACGCACACAGCTTTGGGCAAAGGTTAACAGCGGAACGACCAATCTGGATGGCCTGAAATTAATGGCTCGCTATCTGGCCGATGCGTTTTCGGTCTTGCCCGGAGATATCGAACTGGTTGATCCTGCCCCGGTGGATGCGGTGCGGCCCGATGGCTCCCTTTACCAGGTGCCGCGCGGACAGCATCTTCTTGGCATCATCCGCCCCGATGCTCCGGTCCGCATATTGCTTACCGGGCACATGGACACCGTATTTGCTGCCGATCATCCCTTTCAGGAAATGAAATGGTTAGAGGACGGTGTGCTGAACGGCCCCGGCGTTGCGGATATGAAGGGCGGTCTGTCTGTCATGCTTGGCGCGCTACAATTGCTGGAACAGAGCGAATATGCCAGCCGCATCGGCTATGACATCATGATCAACAGCGATGAAGAGGTTGGCTCCGGTTCATCCGCCGCGCTGATTGAACAATGCGCTAGGCAAAAGGTCGCTGCCCTTACCTACGAACCCGCCCTGCCCGACGGCACATTAGCGGGCGAACGCGGCGGAAGCGGTAATTTCTCCATCATTTTCACCGGCAAAAGCGCCCATGCCGGCCGCAATCCGGATGAAGGCCGCAACGCACTGGTCGCCGCCGCAGACATGGCTTTGCAGCTAAAAGCCCTGCACCGCGAAGGGCTAAGCGTGAACCCCGCCAAAATCGATGGCGGCGGGCCGAATAATGCCGTTCCCGACCACGCGATATTGCGCGTCAATTTCCGCCCCCAATCGCTGGAGGATCAGCAAAAGGCGCAAAATGCTCTCGACAATCTGATCGCGGTCATCGCCACCGGCCATGATGTCGATGTGCAGTGCCATGGCGGTTTTGGCAGGCCGCCCAAACCGATTGATCCACAGGCGCAAAAGCTTTTCCATCTGGTCAAAAGCTGCGGCGCGGATCTGGGCCTTGATATTAGCTGGCGGGGAACCGGCGGCGTGTGTGATGGCAATAATATTGCGGCATGCGGCGTTCCGGTGGTGGACACGATGGGCGTTCGCGGCGGCGCCATACACAGCAGCGACGAATATCTGATCACTGACAGTCTCGCCGAACGGACAAAGCTTTCGGCACTGACAATCATGCGGATTGCCGCAAAAGGGGGAATATGACGGATTTCAGGATAAGAGCCGCACGGATGGATGACCTGCAACACTTATATGAAATGGCGAAACTGACCGGCGGCGGCTTCACCAACCTCCCCGCAGACAAAAACAGCCTGCGTGCGAAACTGGAACGCTCGGCAAAAGCATTTGGCAGGACGAGCGAGGAACATGGCGACGATCTGTTCGTCATGGTGCTGGAAAATATCAAAACCGGCGCGGTGCGCGGAACAACGCAGCTTTTCACGATGGTCGGGCAGAGCTGGCCCTTTTATTCCTATCGGCTGAGCACATTATCGCAAACCAGCAAGGAACTGAACCGCACCTTCCGCGCCGAAATGCTGACGCTGGTCACCGATCTGGAGGGGGCAAGCGAAGTCGGCGGCTTGTTTCTGCATCCGGGCGAACGCGCTGGCGGGCTGGGCATGTTGCTGGCGCGCAGTCGTTATCTGTTCATCAAACAGCACCGCTCCCGCTTTAGCGACAAGATATTTGCCGAATTGCGCGGCGTGATCGACGAAGCGGGAGGCTCGCCCTTTTGGGACGGTCTGGCGGGCCGGTTCTTTGGCATGAGCTTTCAGGAAGCGGATTATTTCAACGCCATTCACGGCAACCAGTTCATTGCCGACCTGATGCCCAAACATCCGATTTACACCGCGATGCTGAGCGAAAGCGCCCGCGCCGCCATCGGCGTCCCCCACCCCAATGGCCGGGCCGCGATGCGGATGCTGGAGAACGAGAATTTTTCCTATGACGGCTATGTCGATATTTTTGACGGCGGCCCGACGATGATCGCAAAGACCGATAAAGTCACCAGCATAAGAAACGCAAGAACAGACCGGATAACGGCCATTACAGACGCCGCAACGGACGCGGACACAGATCTTGCCCTAGAGTCCGGAGACGGGATGAAATCAATCATCTCCTTTGGCGAGTTGAGCGATTTTCAGGCCGCTTACGCCATTGTCGGTGAAAGCGAAGGCGGCATAACCATCGACGCCAATGCCGCCGCGAATACCGGCCTGTCCGTCGGCGATACCGTCTGCCATATCCCAAGATAAGGGAATGTACCCAAGCCATGCTGCAAGAAATCAATTTTGACGGAATTATTGGCCCCAGCCATAATTATGCGGGGCTTAGCCTTGGCAATATCGCCTCATCGACCCATGCGGGGGAGCCTTCATTCCCCCGGCAAGCGGCGCTACAAGGCATAGCCAAGATGCGCCATAATATCGCTCTGGGGCTGGCGCAGGGCTTTTTCATGCCGCTGGAGAGGCCCAACAAAGCCTGGCTGGAATCGCTCGGCACGCAGATCGCCGCCGCCGAACCGCATATAAGGGCAGCGTCTTATTCTGCATCATCCATGTGGGCCGCCAATGCCGCGACCATATCGCCCGCGCCCGATACAGACGGCAAGTGCCACATCACGGTGGCGAACCTGCAGACCATGCCGCACCGCAGCCATGAATGGCCGGATACGCTGGCGCAGTTGCGGCTGGCCTTTGCCGATCCGGACCATTTCACGGTTCATACCCCTGTCCCGCCCCCCTTTGGCGATGAAGGCGCGGCCAACCATATGCGCCTGTGCACCAAGCATGACAGCGCGGGGGTGGAGATATTTGTCTATGGAAAAAGCGGCGGCCCCTTCCCCGCACGGCAGCATGTGGAAGCCAGCAAGGCGGTTGCGCGAAAGCACGGATTGTCCGAAACTCGGATCATTTTTGCAGAGCAATCAGAGCAGGCCATTGCGGCAGGCGCGTTTCACAATGATGTGGTCGCGGTAGCCAATGAGCAGGTTTTATTCGCGCATGAGCAAGCCTTTGCCGACCGCGAGGGATTTTATGCCGAGGTGAAACGCAAGTTCCCGGAAGCGGAAATCATTACGGTGCCCGCGGATAAGGTCAGTCTGGCCGACGCGATCAAATCCTATTTGTTCAACGCACAGCTTGTCACGCTCCCCGATAATGGCGGGATGGCGCTGATCCTGCCCAGCGAAGCGCAAGAAACCGGCGCAGTCTGGGCCTATCTGAATGATCTGGTCGCCGGCAATGGCGCGATCCGGAAACTCTATCCCGTCGATGTGCGGCAATCCATGGCCAATGGCGGCGGTCCTGCCTGTCTGCGGCTGCGCGTGGTTGCCGACCCGGCGCATATTGACCCGCGTTTTATGGCGACGCCCGAAAAGCTGGATAGCATCGCGAGACTGGTGGAGGAATATTGGCCCGAAACGATAGAACCGGACCAACTGACCAATCCCGCCTTGGCCGAAACGGTGCAAACAGCGCGCAGGAAGCTTTTGCAAGCCTGCGACTTGGCGCAATTAGCCTGAACCAAGCCGTAACTGTCGAATTAACTTACAATTAAGCATGTTTGAAATTGAAAAGTGCCGGATTTCCGCGCTTGGCACGCAGTTTGCTACTTAAAAGCCATGTGGCGCAAAATCAAAAGACTGTTCATCATAAAGACGAAATTTGAGGTCTTTCTGATCGTCTATGCGCTTGCCACAGGGGCGGTGGCGCGTGGCCAGGTCTATCTGGAGCAATATCCCGGATTTGGCGGAAAACTCTTGTTCCTGGCGTGCACAGGCGCGGTGTTTATGGCCGGAGCCAAGATGATCGAGGCGATTGATTATCACAAATCCTATGGCGAGGATTATTGAGGATCGGGGCTTAGCGGTTTTCCGGAGATAAATACCTGTCATTCCCGCGTAGGCGGGCGGTTATTGACGACTATGGCGGTGAAACCGAAACATGGGCTGATCTTGCAAGGAAAAAATGCAGATATTTTACGGGCGCTGTTCTGAACGCCGCGAGGCGGCGATGGAGCAGGGGAAGCAATCGGCTACATTCAAGATGATTGTGAATAGCAGACGCGTGGCCTTACTGTGCGGGATCGGCTTGTTCTGGACGGCGCATACTGGGATATTGAGGGTGTAGCTTTCCCGAACCGCAAAGAGGTTGAGGTAACGGCAGTGAGGTCCGCTTAAGCGCAGTCTCTAACGTCGCCCGCACCTGAACCAACGGAGATATTGGCTCTACGCAATTCAGCAACGGAGCCACCACCGGGACGACTACGGAAATCCCACCGTGCATAAGGCATTTGATAGCCACTGAACCTGAGAACGTAATAATGATCGCCGGACCCGCGAATGTCCGTCTGTCCGCTCATGTTGTCAACGGAACATTCTGCGAATTGCTGGGGTGATTTATCGCTCTGAACGGTTTGTTCAATCGGGGAGTCAAGAAGCCCCGCAGCGGTTGTTGCACAGCCTGACAAAGCGAGGACTGGCAAGATGACAAAGGTTTTTAGATTCATGGGTCGCAGCATCGCCCAAAAACGGCGGAATGTCAAAATATGAAGGTTGAACTGAGCGGCTTCAAGGGGCTGGAGGAAGCACTGGTCGAACTGGAGAGTATCACCGGCAAGACCACGGCGGGCAAAGCGGCGCTGCGGCGCGCTGCGATTAAAACAGAAAAGCCCAAAGCCAGCGCAAGCGGGGTTCATACAACCCGCGCAGGCGGGAATGACGGTTGGGGTCCGATTATATGGGGAGACCAAGGCCATAGGCGCCCTTCGACAAGCTCAGGGCTAACGGGAACCTAAAACAATCATGTAAGATAAGGTGGGGGTTTCTGTTGCACGGCACCCCCCAAAAATAATATAAGTGGTGAGCTTCTGTTGCTCGGTGCTCACCAAACCGCCGGTATCCCTTCTGTTGCCCGGTGGGTCCAACCGCGCTTTAACTTCTTAAGTTACAACCGTGAGGTCGTTGGCTTAAGCCGCTACTGCGAGTGCTTCGTTATCGTTTGCACTTATAGTTTTTGAGCAATCACGGCGTACTCAGGCCGGGTAAAAATAATGCTTTTCAACACACGTCGATCCTGGTTCGGCCCCATCAATACAGATGTGAAAAACATCTGGAATGGTGGAGCCGCCGGGTACTGCCCCCGGGTCCGTTATGCCTATTGCACATCACAATTTATCACCATAGTCCGCCGAAACGGACACACCCTATATAGGCGCTTGTTTATGAATTAAAAGTGTCCAGACCGCTGCGGGCAAGAAAAAAAGGCTGACAGGTTACCCGTCAGCCCAAGTTGTTCCAGTTCGTCCCAAAGGACTATAGGCCTGGCTTATTGTGCCATCGCGCCTTCTTCTGCGTCTGCCTGGTCTTCAAGCTCATCAGCCTTAGCTTCCCATTCATCCGCTTTATTTTCCATGACCTCTTCTTGGGCTTCGGTGGCAGCATTATCGGCTGCTTCATCAGCGATGTCTGCCTGCTGTTCTGCATTTTCTGCAGCCGCTTCCGTCGCGGTTTCCGGGCCGGCACTATCGCAAGCAGCCAGCGTGAAAATGGCTGCACTCATGGTTGCAATTGCTAATTTACGCATAAATTCTTCCTCTATTCCCTTTGTTGGAGGCAATTGGCCTCTTGCGCCCAACGAACGGTTCGCATGTTGGTTCCCAAAAAAAACAAAATACAATCTGACGGATTACCGGTCAGTTTCGGGCCTGAACCTATTTCTATTTCTTCAGACTGTCGCGAATCTCGGTCAATAGCTCTATTTCCGTGGGGCCTGCTTTTGCTTCTTCCTCTTCCTTTTTAACGATCAGCCTGTTGGCATAGTGCACGATCAGAAAGATGATGAAAGCCAGTATGAGGAAATTGATAACCACCGTCAGAAACTGCCCCCATCCAAGCATGGGAACGCCCGCTGCTTTAAGCGCCGCATAGTCGGTAGAACCTTCCAATTCCGCAGGCGGTGAGCCGAGCAGGATGAACTGGGTGGAAAAGTCCGGAGTACCGGCAATCGCGCTAACCAGCGGCATGATGACATCTTCGGTCAGTGATGTCGTAATCGTGGCAAAAGCCGCGCCAATAATGACCGCAACAGCCAGATCCAGCACATTGCCCTTCAGGATAAACTGTTTGAATTCCGCAATCATTTACATATTCCTCTTTCCGGTGAGAGAAAAGTTAAATGCCCCAGCACCCTTGATTTGTCGAGACATGTCATTGCAATTACCCGTTAACGGCCCTATTTTTACAACTGCTAACATATTCAACCTGAATGGGTATCCTGAATGGGGGAGAGAATGAAAATGCGTAAGTTTACCAAGTTTCTGGCAATACCGGTCCTGGCATTGGCGCTGAGTGCATGTGGTATCAACAGTGTGCCGACCGCCGAAGAGCAGGCAAAAGCCAAATGGGCCGATGTTGAAAGCAGCTATCAACGCCGCGCGGACCTGGTCCCCAACCTCGTTGCAACGGTGAAGGGCTTTGCAACACAGGAACAGGATACTCTGACCGCCGTGGTTGAGGCGCGGGCAAGAGCGACATCGATTCAGGTCAGCGCAGATGACCTTGGCGATGCCGCGAAAGTTCAGGAATTTGCCGCTGCTCAGGGCGCCCTTTCGCAAAATCTCGGCCGCTTGCTGGCGACCGTAGAGGCTTATCCTGATCTTAAATCCAATCAGAACTTCCTCACCCTGCAAAGCCAGCTTGAAGGCACCGAAAACCGCATCAACGTCGCGCGTAGGGATTATAACGAAGCGGTCCGGCAATATAACACGACCATCCGGACCTTCCCCGATATTATCGGTGCGAAGATCATTCACGGTGCCAAACCGATGGAGCCATTCCAGGCCACAACCGAAGGTGCGGAAGAAGCCCCGACGGTTGCGTTTTAACGTGTGCTTATAAACCGTTTAACCTTGTTCTTTGGCGTTGCTTTCGCATCGCTGATCGTTGGCGGTTGTGAGGAACAGGCTGCGCCGCTTGACAGCAATGTTGCAGCGGCCACACTTACAGAGGGCGCGGTCACCGGGGATGCTGGGCCAGCAATAGCTTTGACTGGCCGCATCACCGATCAGGCCGATCTGCTCGACGCCGCGGCTGAAAAGGCATTGACCGAAAAGCTGGAAAAGCTTGAAAAAGAAGTTGGTCCGCAATTCGTGGTCGCTACAACGAAAAGCCTTAACGGGCAGGCCATAGAGAGATATTCTATCAATCTGGCCCGTGCATGGGGCATCGGGCATGTTGATCGCAAGGATGGCGTAATTCTGCTGGTCGCACCAAACGAGCGAAAGGTTCGCATCGAGGTTGGATATGGGCTGGAAGGTTCTTTGTCAGACAGCTTTTGCGCCGAGGTGATAAGGGAGGATATCTTGCCAATATTTAAAGACGGCAAGATGGAAGAAGGCATAATTGCCGGTGCCGACAGACTGATCGAAAAGATGCGAATGAGCCCGACAATCAAATTGAATGACAATGATTTGTCCGCACCCATTGAGGAGAAACTAGCGTCATGACACTGTTACGTTCGCTGTTCATATTATTTTTATGCGCTTTAGCGGTCCCCGCCGCCGCACAAACTTTTCCCGAACTGACGGGCCGGGTTGTGGATCAGGCGAACCTTCTGGACCCCGCGCAGGAAGCGGAGCTTACGGCCAAGCTCGAAGGGCTTGAAAATACGACTAGCCGCCAGTTGGTTGTGGCGACTGTCTCTGACCTCGAAGGCTATGATATTGCCGACTATGGCTATCAACTTGGCCGCGCTTGGGGCATCGGGCAGGCCGCCGATGGTAACGCCGAAAAGGATAATGGCGTAATTTTGCTGGTCGCGCCCAATGAACGCAAGGTCCGGGTTGAAGTCGGTTATGGCCTTGAAGGGATTATGACGGATGCCGTTTCCAGCATGGTCATCCAGAATGACATCCTGCCCCGCTTCCGCGAAGGCGATATGGCCGCCGGGATCATCGCCGGTGCGGACATGATTTTCCGGCATCTCAGCCTTCCCGACGAACAGGCGCGCGCTTATGCGGCGCAGGCGGCGGAGCAGCAGCGCAAGGAAGCCGGTAAAGGCGAAATGGGATTGGCCGCCTTTTGGATTATCCTGATGATAGTCATTTTCTTCTTTTCAATGTTCGGGTCGCGTGGCGGCAGACGTTACCGCGGTGGAGCCGGGCCGGTTATCATCTGGGGCGGCGGTAGTTCCGGCGGCTTTGGCGGCGGAGGAGGCTTCGGCGGAGGCGGCTTTGGCGGCGGGGGCGGCAGCTTTGGCGGCGGCGGCGCTTCGGGAGGATGGTGATGAAAAAAGTAAACCAGCTTTCCCAAGCAGATCACAAGCTTGTCACCGCTGCGGTCAGCGAGGCTGAAAAAGCCACTGACGGCGAAATTGTAACTATCATCACCGATATTTCCGACAAATATTATGATGCAGGGCTGCAATGGGCCATCGGTCTTACCTTCCTGTTCCTCTCCTCTGTCGCGATGTTCCCGGCTTTTTACCAGTCGATCATATTGAGCCTGTTCGGTGTGTGGGAACAGGATTTCACCACTGCGGGTGAGCAGATGGCGGTCCTGTTCATCGTCTGTGTCGTGTTGTTTCTGGTCCTGAGCTATGTTTTCACTTGGACGCCGCTGCGGATATTTCTGACCCCCAAAAGCACCAAACAGCGCCGCGTGCGGCGACAGGCCATTGCGTTGTTCAGGGTCGGAGCAGAGCGCAAGACTTTGGGGCTTACGGGCATACTCATCTATCTCTCGTTAAAAGAGCACCGCGCGGAAATCATTGCGGATGAAGCGATTGCACAGAAAGTTTCCCCCGAAATATGGGGAGAGGCAATGGTTGCGCTGATCGACGAAGTGCGCGCTGGCCGCCCCGGTGAAGGCATGGCCGCAGCCGTGCGGCATGTCGGAGCAGTGCTGGCCGAGCATTTCCCCAAAACCGACAAAAACCCCAATGAACTGCCCGACAGGTTGATCGAGCTTTGAGCGATAGCAAGACCGGATTCCCCGATGCCGATGCACCGGTCGAAACCATGTGGGAAGGCCGCTTTGTCACGGCCAAACGCCAGGGCCGCTGGGAATATGTATCACGCAGCCGCGGCATAAGGGCGGCGGTTATTCTGGCCGTGGATGATGGCCATGTCTTGCTGGTCGAGCAATATCGTGTGCCGCTCGGCAAAAACTGTATCGAGCTTCCTGCCGGTCTTGTCGGGGACCATGACGATGATCCGGATGAAGATGCGTCACTGGCCGCGATCCGTGAGTTGGAGGAAGAAACCGGCTACCGCGCGGAAGGAATAGAAGATTGCGGGCAATTTTATTCTTCCCCCGGCATGGTGTCGGAAAGCTTTTCCCTATTCAAAGCGCACGGCCTGACCAAAATCGGCGATGGCGGCGGTGTGGATAGCGAAAATATCACGGTGCACCGCGTGGCCTTGAAAGAACTCAACGCGTTTCTTGAACGCAAACGCGGCGAAGGGGCCGGGATTGACGTGCGGTTGTTGCTGCTTTTAAATCTGGTCTGAAGCGGTTTGAAACCCGCATCATTCTAGGGCAAATCCGGTTATTTACCGGAAGTTATCCGCATAAGCCTGTATTTTTAGGCCTTTGTTTGGCGTCGGAACAACGACATAGGGGATCCCGTATTTTTCAGCATAAGCGATCGCCGCCGGAGCGTCGGGGAATGTCATCCGGACCTGACGCTGTGTATCGCCGGACCCAGCCCATCCGGTCAACGGGTCCGGTTTACGCCGTTCAGACGGTTCAAACTCCAGCACCCATTTGTCGGTCAACGCCGTGCCCGACTGCATAGCATTCATGGGTATTTGATAAATCCTTGCAGCCACCGTAATTTCCTTTGTTGATGGTCGTCCAAATATTCTCAATAAGCGCGTGAAATCGCAAACTCAACTGCTTCGGTCATCGCGGCCTTTGCCTTGCCCGATGGAAAGATGCCCAGCGCATCAATCGCCCGCTGCCCATAATGACGCGCGCGTGAAATCGTGTCTTCCATCGCGCCTGTCTTAACCAGCAGGTCTGTCGCAAAACTCAGGTCATCGTCCGTAACCTTGTGGCCGATAATGGCATTTTTCCAGAATTTGCGATCTTCCTCGCTGCCGCGTGCATAGGCCAGAATCACCGGTAAAGTAACCTTCCCTTCGCGGAAATCATCGCCGCGGTCCTTGCCCATGGTTTCCTTGTCGGATGAATAGTCGATCGCGTCATCAATCAGCTGGAAAGCGATACCCAGATTGCGTCCATAGGAATCCAGCGCCAGTTCGGTTTCTTCGTCCCGTTCCGCCACAACCCCGGATATCCGGCTGGCCGCAGCAAACAAAGCGGCTGTCTTCGCCCCGATAATATCAAGATAATGGTCTTCGCTGGTATCAATTTTACGCTGCGCGGTAAGCTGGTTGACCTCACCCTCGGCAATGATCGCCGATGCGCTGGACAGGATTTTCAAAACCTTGAGCGAGCCATCTTCAACCATCAGCTCGAACGAGCGGCTGAACAAAAAGTCCCCGACCAATACGGTTGCAGGGTTGCCGAACACCAGATTCGCGGTAGTCTTCCCGCGCCTCAGATCGGAACCGTCCACCACATCATCATGCAGCAGAGTCGCCGTGTGGATAAACTCGACCGCAGCCGCCAGTTTGTAATGGCGGTCCCCTTCATAACCGATCAATTTGGCCGCCGCCAAGGTCAGCATAGGCCGCATTCTTTTACCGCCACCAGCGATCAGATGACCCGCCAGTTTCGGGATTAAGGGGATTTCGGACTGCATCCGGTCCAGGATGACGCTGTTCACCTGATTCATATCACTGGCGACGAGCGCCATAAGCGGCTCAAGTGACGGGGGAGATTCGCCCCCCAAATGATGGATTGTTGCAGACATATTGAATGCGATGTGGCAACGGAACCGGCATAAGGCAAGCGAAATCACTGCATCTGCAAGTGAAGTTTGCAAAACTAGCACGCCAGTTTATCTAGCGGCTAATCTTAACAGGAATCAGGCGGCTATCTTTATGGACGACAAGCTCAAGCAATATCGTGAAAGTATCAATAATATCGACGCCGCCCTGGTGTTCATACTGGCCGAACGGTTCAAGGTCACACAGGCGGTTGGCGAATATAAAGCGCAAAACAACCTGCCAACCGCTGATCCGGCCCGCGAGCAGGAACAAATCGCCCGCCTGCGTCAACTGGCCAGCGCAGCCAATCTCGACCCCGAATTTTCAGAGAAATTCCTGCGTTTCATCATCGACGAAGTCATCCGCCATCATGAGCGGATTCGCGAAGAAACAAATTAATCCGCTAATTGCGGGATTTCGGCAGGCTTAACCGCACCATCAATCCGCCCAGATCCTCGCTTTCGTCGAGCGATACGTTGCCCTGATATATTTCGGCAACATCACGAACAATGGCAAGGCCAAGGCCGGTTCCCGGCTTGCTGGTGTCAAGACGCGCACCGCGATTGAACAAACGCTCCCGTTCCTCCACCGGAATGCCCACGCCGTCATCCTCTATCAACAGGTCGACAAATTCATCGCCCGTTTCCACCGTGACAAATACGCTACCGCCACCATATTTTGCGGCATTTTCAACAAGGTTGCCGATCATCTCGTCCAGATCCTGACGCTCGACGCACACTTCGGCATTCTTGTCGCCGTCAATATCGATGCGGACATGCTTGTAAAGCCGGCCAACCGCACGCTCGACCGCTTGCAGGCTGGGCCATACGCGCGAGCGACTTAAAGCTTGACCGCGGCGGCCAACCGCACGGGCGCGGGCCAGATGATGATCGACCTGACGGCGCATTATGCCCGATTCCCGGATGACCGTATCCGCCAGATCATCCGCCTTTGCCGTGGCGCTGTTCATGATAACGGTCAGCGGTGTTTTAAGCGCATGGGCCAGATTCCCTGCATGGCGCCGCGCTTCTTCTGCCTGCCTCTCGTTATGTTCGAGCAGTTCGTTCAGCTCATCCACCATAGGCGTGACTTCATTGGGCATCGGTTCGGTAACGCGGCTTTGCTGTCCGTTTCGCATCTCGCTAATCGCTTTGCGGATTTTACGCAGCGGCCAAAGCCCATAAAGCGTTTGCAGCGCCGCCATGCCGATCAGGCCAACGGCAAGCAAAAGGAAGCTGTTAAACACAATCGTCCGGATTTCACGGACTTGTGCATCCAGCCCTTCCCGGTTCTGCGCGACCCGAAACGACCATTTAACGTCCGAATCCGGCAGAGTTACCGTCCGCTCCACAACCCGTAACGGCTCTTCGGGGAAATGGTCGCTGTCATAGAGATGGATGCCCAGATCATCATGGGGAACCACTTGCTCCAATGTGCGATCCCACAGCGAGCGCGATGTAAAATCGTCATGCCCTTCCCCGCTGATTTGCCAGTAAAGGCCGCTATTGGGTTCCAGAAAGCGCTGATCGCCCAAGGGCCGGTTAAAATATACCTCACCCACGGGATCAATTTCCGCCGATGCAATCATCGCGGTCAGAGCATATTCCAGTTGATTGTCGAAATTGCGCGTCACGGCATTGACGAGAACCCGGTCAAGCGCCACCCCGCCGCCGAGTAACAGGACTATGATCCAGGCCGACGCAATGCCGATCATCCGGCGGCTCAGTGACCCGGTAGCGCGCGTTGCTACCTTTGGCTGGTCGCCGCCTTCATCGACTGGAAGGTTTATTTTGCTTGCCTCATTCAGCTGTCCGGATCCTCTAGACTATAGCCCAGCCCCCTGACCGTGGAAATAACCTCTGCTCCCAGTTTTTTGCGGATACGCGTTACAAAAACTTCGATCGTGTTGGAATCGCGGTCAAAATCCTGATCGTAAATATGCTCGATCAGTTCGGTGCGTGACACAACCTTGCCCTTGTGATGCATCAAATAGGACAAAAGCTTATATTCCTGGGCAGTCAGCTTTACCGGGCTGCCATCCAGGGTCACCTTGCCGGACCGGGTGTCCAGCCGGACATCGCCTGCGGTAAGTTCGGAAGATGCATTACCCGATGCACGGCGGATCAGGGCGCGAAGCCGGGCGATCAGCTCTTCGGTCTGGAACGGCTTGGCAAGATAATCATCGGCCCCGGCATCCAGCCCGGCAACCTTGTCCGACCAGCTATCACGGGCGGTCAGAACCAGAACCGGGAAATTGCGATCTTCTTTGCGCCAGCGGTCCAATACGGTCAGGCCGTCGATTTCCGGCAGGCCAAGGTCAAGGATAACCGCGTCATATTCCTCGGTAGCACCCATGAAATGACCGTCTTCACCATCGGTGGACAAGTCAATCGCATAGCCATTGCTTTCCAGCGTCGATTTAAGCTGTTGGCCCAATGTGGGTTCATCTTCGACAATAAGCACGCGCATAAAGTTACTCCAGAAAACCGATTTTCATGATGATGATTCTATATCATCATTACATCCCGTAATGATAAAGAAAATTGGGGTAAAGAGAACAGGATTAGCGGCGCTGACGCAGAATATTGCCGGTCCGGCCATCAACATCGATGAAGATGACACGGCCTTGCCGGATGAATTTCAACCGGTACACCTTTGCAGACGGATCATATTCAGGGCCAAGATACTGGCTATCTTCCATCATCGGTAGCACAGCATTTTCAATCGCACGCAAGGATTTACCCTTGCCCGAGATCATCTGCGCACGCGCAGCTTTCTGGTCGTTATTGCTCTGCGCAGCGATCGCCGGAGAAACAGTCACCACCATAGCGACCGATGCCGCGATCCCGGAAAGGACGATTTTTTTCAACATGATCAAAATACTAGCCCCCAGCCTTTTAACATCACCTGAACAAATATTACCCTTTACCTCATATAGGGTTAACGTGTCATTTCATAGGTAATATTGAGATTGACCATCGTGCCCACCTGCCCCGGTGCAACCGGCACGGATGCATCCGCCTGCACCATTTTTGCAGCTTCCGGTGCAGGATAGGGAGAGTTGCTGCTTATCCCTTCGGAAATGGAAAGCACGCGCACGCCGCTATATCCTGCGGCTTTGGCATAGATTTCGGCCTGCGCCTTTCCGCTTGCAAGGGCACGTTCACGCGCCAGTTTCTTGACCGCGCTGTCATCATCAATCGAAAAATGCGGCCCGTTAAGGTTCGTCGCACCCGCGCTGGTGACCAGAGCGTCCAATATCGTGCCCAGCCTGTCTATGTCGCGGACGGTTGCCTGAACCTGATTGGATACACGGTAACCGACAAAGCGGTTTGTGCTGTTTTCGCGGTCATATTCATAATCGGCGTGCAGGTTGATGCCGGTGGTCTGGATATCCTTGTCGGCAATGCCAAGCTCTTTCAGGCTGTCGATTACCTTTTTCGCCTGCCGGCTATTGTCGCGCAGTGCCTGCGTTGCTGTGGGCGCCCTTGTTTCCACGCCTGTGCTGAAACGGGCGGTATCGGGCGCGCTTTCAATCTGTTCGGATATGCTGAGTTCAATGACCGGATTTTGCGCCGTAATCTGCACATTGGCGGCGTGGGCCGCAGGGCTGATCCCGATCATCGCGGTGGCCAGACTCATCATTGCTAGATATTTCATGATATTCCTTCCGATAATTCCAAAACACAACCGCCCTGTTTCGGCTATATCTATCAAACTCTTAGCCCCTTAACTTGGTTCCCCATAGCATGTTTTTCTGAAAACGTAACTTGAGCTAACCCTCCATTAGCACTAACGCGCATGAACAATGTCACAACCTCCCATTTTTTCTTATGAGCAACTCTCCCTCCACCAAGGCGAAGGTTGGCTGTTCCAGGACCTTGACCTGCATGTTGGTCCACGTGACCGGCTGGCCCTGATCGGCCGCAATGGAGCGGGGAAAACGACTCTCCTGCGACTGATTGCCGGACAGATTGAACCCGACAAGGGCAAACGGATGATCCAGCCCGGCATCAATATCGTGATGCTGGAACAGGAACCGGATTTTACGCCCTTTGAAACGCTGCTGGATTTCGCCATTGCGGGCGATAACGGACCGGCGGAATATGAAGTCCAGTCCATTGCGACCCAGCTTTCCACCAACCTGTCGATCCGCGCCGACAAAGCCAGCGGCGGCGAAAAACGCCGTGCGGCGATCTGCCGGGCACTGGCCATGGAGCCGGATCTGCTGCTCCTTGATGAGCCTACCAACCATCTTGACCTTGGCGCAATCGACTGGCTGGAGGATTGGCTGCGGCGGTACAGGGGCGCGTTTATCACGATTTCCCATGACCGGACATTCCTCACCCGGCTCACCAAGCAGACGATCTGGCTCGACCGCGGCTCGCTGCGCCGTCAGGAAATCGGCTTTGGCGGCTATGAAGCATGGATGGAGAAAGTCCACGCGGATGAAGCGCTGGCAGCGAATAAAATCGACGCGAAACTGAAGCTGGAAGCTCGCTGGCTGGAACGCGGGGTTACTGCACGGCGAAAGCGCAATCAGGGCCGCCTGGCAAAACTCTATGAAATGCGGGCCGCGCGGGCGGCGATGATCGGACCGGCGGGAACCGCCAACCTGAAAGCCCAAAGCGATGATGTCCGCACGAAATCGGTCATTACGGCAGAAAATATCTCCAAGTCATTTGGCGAAGGCGATAGCGCGCGCACGATCATCCGGGATTTTTCCCTGCGTATCCAGCGCGGCGACCGCATCGGTATTGTCGGCGCGAATGGTGCGGGGAAAACGACCTTGCTGAAAATGCTGACCGGGGAGCTGGAGCCTGACACCGGAACGGTCACTCTGGCAAAAACGCTGAACGGTGTTTACATTGACCAGCAGCGCAGCCTTTTGCAGGATAATAAAACCGTCCGCGATGTGCTTGCCGATGGCAGCGACTGGGTTGATGTTCGCGGCGAGAAAAAACATGTCCAAAGTTACCTCAAGGACTTTTTGTTCGCGCCCAGCCTGATTGATGCCAAGGTCGGCACCTTATCCGGCGGCGAACAATCGCGGCTCCTCCTCGCGCGTGAATTTGCTCGCATGTCCAACCTGCTGGTGCTGGACGAACCCACTAATGATCTCGACCTTGAAACGCTCGACCTGCTTCAGGAAGTCATTGCCGATTATGACGGCACCGTGCTGCTCGTCAGCCATGACCGTGATTTTCTGGACCGGACAGTAACGGTGACTCTGGGTCTGGATGGCAGCGGGAAAGTCGATATTATCGCGGGCGGCTATGCGGAGTGGGAAGCCAAGCGCAAGGCAGATGACAATCTGGCAAAGTCCAAAAACAGCGCCGCCAAACAGACCGCGGCAAAGCCCGCCGCCAGCAAACCGGCGCGTCCGGCAAAAAAACTCAGCTACAAGGACCAGCGCGATTATGACATGCTGCCCGCCCGGATCGAAGCGATTGACAAGCGGATGGCGGAAATTGCCGAAGCGTTGGCCGATGCCGATCTTTATACCAGGGATTTTGCGAAGTTTGAAAAGCTGACCAAAGAAAATAGCGCTTTGATTGATGAAAAGGACGAAGCCGAAATGCGCTGGCTGGAACTGGCAGAAGCGGCCGAACAACTGCAAAGTTGACGCGGTTGATGAACGGATCTGCCCGCCTGTTTTGATGACTTGACCGAAACTGTCAAACACTTCGCTGGCGATCCGTGAATAGAGATGAAGCCCGGCCTCGACTATCTTACTGGAAATTAACTATAAAATTACCGCTTAACTGCCATTCCACAATGGTTAGAATGGCAAGCGAGACTATGGTCATTCATTTCATATTCAGCTAATTGAAAGGGGAATGATTGAGCACGAGCAATAGTTATGGACGAAGTTCACGTTGAAATTGCTGCAATCCAGTCGGTCCTGACGCAAGCCTCGGAGAAAATGGAGGCTCTTAACGGGCTAATCATCTCTTCCGGTAACGCAACATGCCCTGAACCTGTTCTGGCAAATGACAATATCGATACTGCCGAGCTGATCCGCCGCGCCGAAAAACTGTTGAAATGGGGCCGGTTCAAGGCGGAGACGCTGGATTTCGGGTCCGGCCTGTTCGCCGATTCCTGCTGGAACATGTGTCTGGACACCTATATTTGTGACCTGAAGGGCAAGAAGGTTACAGTATCATCCATCGCCCATGGCTCCGGTATTCCGATGACCACGGCCATGCGCTATCTTAACGTGATGACAGAAGAAGGGATGCTGCAAAAATCGCCAAATCCTTCTGACAATCGGATGATATTCCTGTCTATCTCTGCGTCTTGCAAAGCCAAGATCTCGGCCATTTTGCGCCAGCTTGGCTAAAGCCGGACAGGACGCCACAACCTTTCGGTCGTCCTTCATGCCATCCCGTATCCAGCCCCCGGCAAAAAACTTAACGACACCGTTAACTACGCTTTAACCATCTTTGTTCATTACGGTTTTTACCAGGTGACGGTTGGGAGATTGCGGGATCTTCGAACCACCCAATGCCGGCATTGCCGGTTTCATTATTGTTATCTGGGTAGTCGCATGAGTAACGTAAATATTGAAACGCTTCTCGCATCAAAATTGATCGGTAGCAGTGCAAAAATGCAGCAGTTGCGTATGCTGGTGAAGTTCGCCGGACGCTGCAACAGCTCCATCATGATCACTGGGCCGTCGGGTAGCGGTAAAGAGGTTGTGGCCGATGCTATCCACTGCATCTCCGAACGTGCTGCGGCTCCCAATATCACGGTCAATTGCGGCGCCCTGCCGGAACAGTTGATAGAATCAGAATTATTCGGTCACGAAAAAGGCAGCTTTACCGGCGCCTATAACAAGCATGTCGGCCTGTTCGAGCAATCCGATCGCGGCACTATTTTCCTTGATGAAATCGGCGATATGCCCCTGAATATGCAGGTTAAACTACTGCGCGTTCTGGAATCGCGGATCGTAAACCGGGTGGGTGGCAGCCAGAATATTCCGGTTGATGTCCGGGTGATTGCGGCAACCCATAAAAATCTGGGCAATGCCATTCAGGGCGGATCTTTTCGCGAAGACCTGTTCTACCGGCTTTGCGTCGTGCCAATCGAAGTTCCTGCCCTGAACGAGCGGGCAGAGGATATTCCCGCATTGGTAGAGCATTTCCTTGATAACCAGAGCAACGGCAATCCGCCGCCCGTTTTCACGCAAGGCGCATTTGCCGCTCTCCAAAGCTATGAATGGCCCGGAAATGTGCGTGAATTACGCAATGTGGTTGAACGCGCTACGGTCTTCTTTTCCGGCAAGCAGGTCCAGGCCCATGATATTGCGGCGCTGGTGCAATCGGACATCGCCCCTGCCCTTGACGACAAGCCGATTATACGACCACAATTTTCTGATACGCAGGAAGATAGAAAAGCTGCTTTTGCACCCGTGTCACACAACCGGGCCAGCAATGTCATCGACCTGAACGCCCATCTGAATAACGAGGAGCGGCGGATCATTATCAACGCTTTGGAAGCATCACACGGCGTCGTGTCGAAAGCGGCCCGCTCGATCAATATCAAGCGCACCACCTTTATCGACAAGATGCGCAAACATCGCATTGATAAACAATGGGATGACAGCGTCCCGATGGCCTCCGGTTTCTAAGCTCACCTTCCGGAGCCTCAAGCGATTCGGAAGACAATCATGGAGCATGTGCCAAAAGTATCACGGAAAGTTTGGGTTTAGCTACAATCATCGTCACGCGCATCACCCGATGCACAACGAGTTGTTAGCTTCTTTAGTAAGTTAGGGGACATCAGCCTTCAACATCATTACTGGGCATCGATACGTTGTTTATTGCTCGTCAGGCTTTTTCTTCCCTTTGCCTCCCTCAAATGACTCTTTAGGATCTTCCATATAGAAAGAATTATTAGAGAGGCTCAATTTCTCGACCTTCTTACCTTCTATGACACGCATGTTTTTGACCGTGGTTCCAGATATTTCTATCGGGCCAACATCGCCGCCAAATTTAAAAAGGACCGGGGCCACGCCATCAAAATAGCAGTTAGCCATTATAAAATCAGCGCTCGCTTTAGAAGCCTTCGGTTTCTTCGCCATCCTCTCGATTCCTTTTCGATTTAGCTGATCCAAAATCATTTCTCTTTAATGACACTTTTTCGACCTTACGCACCTTCAATATAGGCTCATTCGTTCGGATCTTATTATCGGCCATATTTAAGGCACCCATCTCCTCGACATTAAACATTGCTGTCGTAATTTCTTCTCGATTAGCGTACTTTAGCGCTTGCTTAGTTGCAATCCGCCGCTTGAGCCAAAGCCATAGCGCCCAGTAACACGCGCACACTATGAAACCAATCACTCCCCAAAATTGGATTTGATCGTCCGTCATGAGACGATCCAAAATCTGATTTGCAATTTGGGGTCGCAACACAGCAAATGTCGAAATGGAAAAGGCTACGACACCAAAAATTTTGCTTGGAAGCCTGTCCCATGCCCTGAATAGAATTGCTAAAGTTGATTCTTTCCCCATCCCGGCTCTTTAGCACAATTAATCTATGAGAGTGGACTCCCATGACACATGTCGCAAAAGGATCATCCCTAACATTTTCTGCCCCAAGGGGCTGGCCATCACCCCTGATTGGGCGCGATAGACAGCCAAGCCTTTTCAATTTCATGCAGCATCTCTCTTGCTGACTCGGCTTTTTCGATGAACGACGCGCCGATTTCCGACTGAATACGGCGAGCTGCCTCGGCATAGATCTGATGCAGGGTCTGCGCCAGGTCGCCAGCAGCTTCAAAATCCAGTGACTCGTCCAGTCCGTTGATTATGCTCAGTGCCTTGGCGCGATATTCGAACATTTTTCCCTGATCGTTGCGCCGTGCATTCTCGATCATAAGGTCCAGACTGTCCCGCAGCTCCGCAAACAGCACCGCGATCAGGTCATGCGGCGTCGCAGACAATATGCGGCTGTTTTTCGCAACGGATTTATAGCTTGATGCGCGGCGGATATTGGATTGGAATGTCATTCTATATTACTTTCTTCAAATCAGTCTTTATCGAAGGATGCAAACTGTTGTTCGACATAGGATTGGGTTGCCCGCAAAACGGCGAGCTGCCGTTCCAAACCGGCAAAAGTGGTTTGTAATTGTTCGCGCAGACGGTCGCCGTCTTCATTGATTTTTTCCCGCCGCTCGTTGATCGATTTACGGATTGTGGCGAGCCGTTCCTGTGCCAGAGCCAAAGCCCCGTTTTCGTCCTGAAGGCGCGAAGAAATGCTATCCAGCGCGCCGCTAAGGCCGATATTGGTCTCGGTCTGCGCCGCCGGTTCCAGCATCAGTTTAACCGCGCCGGAATCCAGGGCAATCGCCGCATCCAGCCGCGTTTCATCTATTGATAAAGTGCCATCTCTTTCCGTCCGGACACCAATATCGGCCAGCGTCCGGAAATCGCCGCTATCGGTTAGCTGCGTAGATGTAAGCTGACCAAGTTGACGGATCACTTCACGCGCCCCCCTGTCCCCGGCCAGAGGACCGGCACTTCCGCCTTCGACGCCCGGTTTGGTCGCATCATTCAAGGACCGGCGCAGATCATTATAAGCGGTGACAAATTCTTTCACCAAACCGCGCACGTCAAGCGGCTCGCTGTCGCCGCTAATCGTAAAAGTCGTGCCAGGTTCAGCGGCCAGTAATGATAGCTGAACCCCCGGAATAGCGCCCAGAACCGTGTTGCTGCTATTGGTCAGCTCTATGCCATCGACCCGGATGATGCTATCCGCCGCCACGGCGATATTGGTCAGGTTCAGCGCAGCCGAAGGGCCGCCCTGCGTGATCGTAAAGCCGTTATCCGCGCCTTCCTGTGCCTCGAACACAATCCGCGAACCCGCCTTATCGGTGATAATGGAAGCCGTAACGCCGCTATTGCTGGCATTGATCGCGTCTTTCAGTCCGGTCAGGCTATTATTGGTGCCATCAATGACAATGTCGAAGCTGCCCTTGCTGTTTGCTATGGTCAGTGTGCGTTCGCCAATCGGGT
Organism: Parasphingorhabdus sp.; assembly: GCF_036568145.1. Taxonomy (GTDB): domain Bacteria; phylum Pseudomonadota; class Alphaproteobacteria; order Sphingomonadales; family Sphingomonadaceae; genus Parasphingorhabdus. The sequence continues at coordinate 94,119 of NZ_DATCTC010000006.1, forward strand.
CAGACGCGCTGGCGAAAATATCGCTCATTTCGCGCTGTGCGGTGGCGATTTGCACGACCTCGACAGAGGCTGGCAATCCTTCCGGACGGGCGCCTTCTACCACGCTGGCATTGGCAAGCTCTGTGCGGCTGGAAAGCAGTTCCCCGACAAAGCCCTGACCGTTCAGGGTTTCTTTCACCGCATCGGCAAAAGTGGTCATCGCCGAAGCTGTTGCCGCCATTGCCGAAATCCGCGTGCTGTTTAGCTGGCTACGCTCGTTAAGCTGGTCGAGCTTGACCCCGGTGGATGCCGAGACAAGGTCGTTCACCAACTGGGATGTATTGAGTCCGGAACCGGCTCCGATACTGTTTATGACACTGCTATACATTGTAATTTTCTCGCCTTCGGAATGATCTACGGCACGATGCGGGATGGATTAAGATACGGGTTTTGATTTTGGTTCAGCTTTTCATCAGGCCAGGCGGCTCCCGTCCGCGCCGTAGCGCATGTCTTCGGGTAAAGTGATACTGGGTTTGTGGATCGGGCTGACCATTTTCTGGTCGAGCTGGATCAGGAAGCTCAGCACCGCTGCAACCACGGCATAGAGACGATCGTCAATCACCTCACCCACTTGCGATGTGAAGTAAACGGAGCGCGTCAATTCGGGATATTCCATCACCGGTGTGCCGACTTCCGCCGCCATTTCGCGCATGGCCAGGGCGATTGCGTCACATCCCTTGCCAAGCACAACCGGTGCGTAATCCTGCTCCCTGTCATAGCGCAGGGCCACGGCGAAGTGGGTCGGGTTGACCAGAAGGACAGTGGCATCCGCGACGGCCTTGCGTGTGCTATCACTCAGCATTTCGCTGCGGCGCTGACGCTGGATGGCACGGGTATCGGGCGAACCTTCAGATTGCTTATATTCGTCCTTTATTTCTTGCTTGCTCATTTTCAGGCGCTTGGTGCGCTGGAACAGCTGGATCGGCACATCGATCATCGCGATCAGGACCAGGCTGACCGTGATGCCCATTAACAGTTTCAGGAACAGCGATGCATAGCTGGCCACCGCCATGTTCAGATCCTGCGCGCCCATTTGGGCAAGGTCGCCAAGATGCGTGAACAGTATCGTCCCGCCCACCACGCCGAGCAACAGGACTTTCATGATCGACTTGCCCAGTTCCATCAGGCCGTTAGTGCCGAATATCTTGCCCATTCCCTTAATCGGGTCGAGCTTGGATGGCTTGGGCTTTATGGCTGACCAGCGGAAACCGAATGAACCTAACAAAGCCGGGGTGGCAATAGCCGCAACCAGCAAAGCCACGAACAGCCCCATGAAGGACGGAACTAGCCCTGAAACCAACGAGAAGCTGCGGTTTCCGACTTCAAATTGTTCAACATCGCGGTGATCGAAAACCAGCGCGTTCGCCAGCATGTCCGCCAAAGCCTGATAAAGCACGCCGCCAAAAATCACGATCGCCACCGTGCCGACAAATGTGACCATCGCCCCGCCAAGATCGCGGGATTGAAGGACATCGCCCTTTTCCGCGCTGTCTTTTAGTTTTTTCGGGGTTGGTGCTTCGGTCTTTTCACCGCCACCGGGGGATTCCTGTGCCATTAGCGCCCCCCTGCGACGAGTGCCGCCTGATTAAGCCCCATGCCGAGCGCTTCGATTATCGTATCCGCCATGATCGGGGCCGTTATTGCCAGCGCGACCAGACCGACCATGATGGTGACCGGAATACCGACAGCAAACAGGTTGAGCGCAGGTGCGGTGCGGGCCAGAAAGCCCATCACAAGCTGAATGAGGATCAATGCGCCGCCAACCGGCAAGGCAATGAGCAGCCCCATGGAAAAGAGCGTTCCACCAAATTGCACGATGCCCATCAGCAATTCAGGACCAAGAAACGCATAGCCGGGCGGCAAAGCGGTATAGCTGTTCACAATCGTCGCGATCAGCATCAAATGACCGTCAATGGCCAGCAAAAGCAGCGTCGCCAAAATTGTCAGGAACTGACCGATAACCGGGGTCGATTGCCCGGTTTGCGGATCGGACATGCTCGCAAAGCCAAGGCCCATGGCGTTGCTGATCGTCGAACCCGCGACGAGCACACTGGCATAACCAATCTGGAGCGAAAAGCCCATGGCAAGGCCGACCAGCACTTCGCCCATGACAAAAATCAGGTTGCCGACACTGATCGCACTATCCGTCGGCAAAGCGAAACTGGCGCTGTTTGTCGCGACAAGGCCGATCATGAAAGACAATATGATGCGGATTTGCAAAGGCACATTGGCGGCCCCGAAAACCGGCGCAACAAACATGGCGGCGCCGGGACGGATCATCGCCATCAGCCACATCCAGATCTGCGCCTCTACATCAGCAAAGCCCGGTGCGATCATAGCAGAAGATCCGGTATGCGGTCGAAAATCTCCCTGGTAAAATCGGCAATCAGAATAAGAATGGAGCCGCCAAATATGGCGAGCATGACCGCAACCACGACCAGTTTCGGCACAAAGGTCAGGGTTTGTTCGTTCACCGAAGTCGCAGCCTGCACCATGCCGAGCAGAAGCCCGATGAGCAGCGCAGGGATCAGCAAGGGCGCGGCGGCCAGAGCCGTGATCCACAAGGCTTGCTGTGCAATAGCGACAAAGAAATCTGCATTATCGGTCATGGTCTAGGTCGCAAACGATGCCGCAAGAGAACCCATGGTCAACGCCCAGCCATCCACCAGGACGAATAGCAACAGTTTGAACGGCATGGAAATAATGACCGGCGACAACATCATCATACCAAGCGCCATCAATACAGCGGCAACCACAAGGTCGATGATAAGGAACGGCAGAAATATCAGGAAGCCAATCTGGAAAGCGGTTTTCAGCTCGCTGGTGACAAAGGCTGGCAGCATGATCGAAAACGGAATATCCGCGCTGGATTCAAAGCCCTTTTGATTGGAGAGTTCCATGAACAATTTAATGTCGGACTGGCGCGTCTGCTTTGCCATGAAGCTGTGCATGATCTTGCCGGATTTATCGATGGCATCGGTCAGGGTGATCTGGTCCGATGAATAGGGCGCAATAGCCTGTTCGTTAATCTTCTCGATACTCGGTGCCATCACGAACAATGACAGGAACAGTGACAGGCCGATCAGCACCTGATTGGGCGGCGTCTGTTGCAGGCCAAGAGCATGACGCAAAATCGACAGGACAATGATGATCCGTGTAAAGCTGGTCATCATCAAGACGATGGACGGTAATATCGTGAGCAGCCCCATCACGATCAGGATTTGCAGAGTGATGCTTAGCGGCGCTCCATCGCCTGAAACATCATCCAGTGCCCGTTCCAGCGCTGCGGATGCTCCGGGAGCTTCGGCGGAAACCGGGGCCGGAGCTGGTGCCTGGGCTTGAGCAAAGGCCGGTTCCACGGCAAATGCACAAACGGCCATCAGGACCAATATCCAGAGATATTTGAAATTAGTCGGCATTTTTTGCGTCAATCTTTGTAACGCCGCCGCGCGTGACGGAGAGGAGGATCTTGCGGCCCTCAAAATCAACAACAGCCAGCTTATTGTTCACACCGATAGGGAGAATCTCGACGATATTAAGGCTGCCCGTTTTCTGGCGCATCATCGTTTGCGGCTGATATTTGCGGTAAAGCCACAGCGACCCGTAGATCAGCAAGCCGATCAGCGGCAGCATGATAACGAGTTTGAGGATGTAAAAGGTCATCAGCCGCGCCTTTCAACCCGCGCCCGTGCCATCCCGTTCGATACGATCTCCGCAATCCGCACGCCGAATTTATTCTTGACCGGAACCACTTCCCCGCGCGCGACCAAAGTGCCGTTGACGTTGATGTCGATAAGCTGGTCAACCTGCCGATCCAGCTCGATGACAGAGCCTTCGCGCAGGTCCATGATTTCGGCCACGGTCATCGACACGCTGCCGACCTCAACCGACAGGCGAACCTTAATATCGGCCAGAAATGCATAATGGTCCTGTGGCTGGCTGACATTAATGCCAACGGGCTGGGCGGCTGCCATAGCTTCGCTATCTTGAGTCATATCGTTCATCATATCGTCCTATAGAAAATGCTTGATTTTAAAGGCGACGCCGCCATTTTGCTCGCCGATGCTGCCATGTGCGAACACACGGTCGCCAACGATCAGGGGTATATTATCAGTGGGGGAAACCGGCAGGATATCGCCCACGGCCAGCCGCGATAATTGCGACAAATCCATGGTGGGGCGCGCCAATACGGAACGCACCGGCATATAAACCTGTTCGACAGATTCCTTCAGCGCCTGTTGCCATGCGGGATCACCGGCATTGGTCTCACGATTGACCGGACGGTGCATTTGCGGCTCCATCGCCACCAGACCGTCTATCGACTGCACAATTTCAAGAGCTTTGACCGCATGACCGGACAGCGCAACTCTCGCCGTGCTGACCAGAACATTGGGATCATCAAGATTAAGATCCAGATCATCGGCGCCCGGATTATCAATGCCATGAATATGCCCGGCATAGCGGACATTTGTCTCGCAAACGGCCGACCATCCTTCGCTCAGGCTATTGCCCAGCGCTTTTGCCAGACGATCAATCATCCCGATTTCGGACCGGGTCAGATTACCCTTGGCGCAGGACTTGCCATCAAATTGCCCTCCGAAGAAACAATCTACACAGCCGGTCAGGAACAACCGGGAAACGCGGACCCAGATAGCCTGGACAGAAACGCCAGCATGAAATTGCAGATAGATCGCCTCGTCCTCTTGCGCCGCGCACCAGTCGGATAACGGAACACTGTCGCAGCTCGCCATTTCCACAGACAGATCGCCGCCGGTGATATTGGCAAGATTGACTTTAAGCCGCCCGGCAAGCCTTTTCTCTACCTTCCGGTAACCGTCCAGAAGCATATCGTCAGGGCCGCCTTTTTTCAGCAGGCTGTGCTCGGCAGCGGCCCGTTGGGACATTGTAGCTGAAGAAGGGTTGGACATAAGACTATCGTTTCTCTGATTTTCTGAGCGGGATTGGTGAGAATTACTGGATGACCATGCTGGTAAAATACACGTCCTCAATGCCGCCAAATCCTGTCTTGTCTTTCAAGGTGGCGTTGATGACCTCACGCAGATCTTTCTTCAGCTTGAGCTTCCCTTCGTTGCTATCCAGCTCAAAAGGGTCCTGCTGACTAAGCTGCATCAACACGGCGGAACGGATTGCAATTTCATGGTCGACCACATTCTGGATTACGCGCTCGTCATAATAGGTCGAAACGGCGAGTGATAATTGCGTATAGCTTTCCGAATGGGTCAGGTTCGATGTGAACGGTTCCTCAATCTGGTGATATGTAATCTTGAACTTGTTTTTCGATTGATCCGGCAATGCGTCCCCGGCCTCTTTCGCGCTAACCGCAGTGCCATCTTTCAGAATAATCTTGGGCGTGTTCGGATCATCAGCCGCCTTTGCCGAACCGACCATATTTCCCGCTACATAAAAGCCGGCAGCCGCTCCGCCGCCGCCCAGAACCGTCACAGCCACAAGGCCAATGACGATAGCCTTCACCTTGCTCTTTTTCTTTTTGGGTTGTGTATCTTCCGGGGTGGTGACTGACATTTTGACCTCTAAATCTCTAATGGTTTTAATTATTTACTGTGCGTTCAGGCATATCGGCTATTGTCGGAGGAGCCTTGCTGGCCGGGCTCACTATCGGCCCGGATTGCGTCCGATTGCGCCGCCGTTCTGTTGCGGGCCGGGGCGGAGTCACCTTCGCGCTCGTTGCTGCTATTTTGCTGGGGATTCAGGCCGCCATTCTCGGAAGCCGCGAACATATTTTCCCTGACATCCACGCGCAGGTTCAGGTCGGACCGGCCATTGGCTTTCAACAGATCCTGTATCGCCTGGCTGTGCTGCACAATCACTTCACGGGCCGCATCGCTTTCCGCTTCTATGCGGATGGTTTCCACGCCGCCGCGCGAGATGAAGGACACTTCCAGACGTCCCATGTTACGGGGGTTAATCTCGAACTTTTTAAGGTCGCCGTTGATGTTAAGGTCTGACAGTTCAGACGCGAAACGCTCGGCAAATTGCGGTGCGTTCCAGTCAAAGCTAACCGTCTTGGCCACCATATTTTGAGGGGCATTCTGTGCGGTCGCAAGCGGAGCGGCTGGCTGCGGAGCAGACAGTTCAATGCTGCGTTCCTGATCACCGGCGGCAGGGATATTACTCATTTCCGCCAAAAACGGTTTGGCATCGGCCTTCGCCGGTTTGCTTGCGGCATTGATGCTATTACGGGCCTTTGCTTCCATTATCTGCTGCGCCGTGGTGGGTTTGGCCTTACTCTTTCCATTCATCCGAAGGCCCAGTATGTCCTGCATCTGACGCGCTGAACCGGAATCTTTCGCTGCTTTATGATCGCCGTTTGCGGTGCTGGCACTCCGGATAGTTTCGGTTGTTTCAGCATCAGGCTTAGGCTTCGCAGCTGTCGATGCCTTTCTGGCTTCATTTGCAATCTGGTTGGGATTGACCGGCAAAGTCGAAGCCTGCTTGACCGTGTCAAGGGCGGGCGCTGTCTGGGTTTTCGCTTTTGCGGGCTGGTCTTGGCCTTCATCCACGATAGCGCCGGGCTGTGACGGATTACGCTTTGACAGGTCAAACATTGTTCCTGCTCTCGTCTGCGTTTCGCCACCGGCACTGGCATTTTCGCCTGACAGAGGTTGCAGGCCAGAAGTAAACTGTGTGTTATGTGCGGGAGCGGCGGGAGCTGATAGCGCGGCTTCACCCTCAACATTTTGAGCGGCAAGCGTAAGTCCAATGGTTTTCGCGCTGCTGTCACTCGCAAGAGAAACCGGTTGGTCGTCAATGCCGATTAGCTGGCTCAAAAACTGTTCAACATCCGTCTTGTAGCCGTGATCTTTCACGCCATCTTTCGCGCCCGAATCTTTGACCGCGCCATCCTTCAACGCGCCGCTTTTCAGTGTCGCAGCCGCACTGCCAGACGCAGGACGCCCCCGGTTTTCACCCGGAAGCAGAAGGGAGCTGAACTCTTGATTGGCGGTGCGTGTTTCCATATCCGCAGGCTTTGCAGAAAGCATGCCAATTATGGAGTGGGAAGCCTCTGACAATATCCTACCAATCATCCTGGCAATCCTTCCTTTTATTATTACCTATATTATACAATATGTTATGCCTGATATCCGTCTTGAATATTTCTGCCTTGCGGGCCTTTTTAAGGTTGGAGCGGAACAGCTTTTCGGTGCTTTCATAAGTGGTCCGGGCGGCAAGATTTTGCCGCTCTGCATGGGCAAAATCTTGCCGTGCCGTTTCTATCGACGCCTCGATCGACCGCTCCGCATCGACCAGACGGCCTGAAAGCTCCATCCGGGCAGACAACATGTCTGCGTCCACCGCCTCCACGTTGCCTAAAGTCTCTGTATGAAGTTTTTTGATCCTGCTCTTGTTATGCTCCAGAACAGCGCAGTGATTATGCGCTTTGGCCAGCGCGATTTCCTTCAGTTTCTTTTGCGTATCACGCACCTTCAAAATGCGTTGCAGGCCCTTCACTTTGCTTTTCATGCCTGAAACAGACCAAATAGATCGCTGATACTTTGCCCGAAATTGATAAGCTCACGGGGCTTTTGCCGCAGGTAATTCACCATGACCGGCCACTGGGCCAGGGCTTCGTCGATATTCGGATCGCTCCCCGGCTGATAGGCTCCCATCAGGACAAGATCGCGGTTTGCCTCGTAAACCGACCAGAGCCGCCGGAAATGGGTTTGGGCCGCGTGATGGTCATCATCAATAATATCGACCGCGACGCGGCTGATCGATTTGCCGACATCAATCGCCGGGAAAATGCCCTGCTCCGCCAAAGAGCGTGACAATATGATATGACCGTCGGCAATGGCACGGGCATTATCAACCACCGGATCATCAAGGTCATCACCATCGGCAAGCACCGTATATATGGCCGTGATGGAACCGCCGGTCTGGCTGTCATTCCCTGCCCTTTCGATAAGGCGCGGGATCAGCGACAATGCAGATGGCGGATAGCCTTTCATCGTGGGCGGCTCCCCCGCTGCCAGGCCGATTTCGCGCTGGGCATGGGCAACGCGGGTCAGGCTGTCGATAACCAGCACAACCGATTTTCCCTGTGCGCGGAAATATTCTGCAATGGCCGTTGCACGGTGAGCAGCCTTTAACCGCGAAGATGGCGAATGGTCCGCTGGCACAGCGACCGTAATCGTCGGCACAGCATCCTTTTTCGCGTTGCGGCGGTTGACGAAATCATTCACCTCCCGCCCGCGCTCACCGATCAGGCCCACGACCACGACATCGGCGACTACCCCGTCCAGTATCTGGTTAATCAGCATGGACTTACCAACGCCGGAACCGGCGATGATCGCAACCCGCTGCCCCTGGCCAAAGGTCAGCAATCCGTTGATTGCCCTGATCCCCATATCAATGGGCTTGGACACGCTGGCACGGCGCATGACATTGCCTTCCAGCCCCGACAGCGGCACGGTATCGGTCGTCAATATCGGGCCTTTGCCGTCAATAGGTTCACCCATCGGGCCTATGATCCGGCCAAAAAGCGCGTCACCGACGGCGGCTTCGTTTGATTTTGCAAAGGGAAGCACCGGGCTTCCGCTTCTTAGCGGCGCATCCTGCACCATCGGAATCATGAGCGTGCGCGAACCTTTGAAGCCCACCACTTCGGCGGTGATTTCCCGTCCGTCGGTTGCAATTACGCGGCCGGAATAGCCCAGAGGGTAAGGAAAGCCCGTGACCTCCAGCATACCGTTATCATGCGCGGAAAGCTTGCCGACATGGCGCGGTTCGTTACTGATATGTTCGAGCCGTGCCAAAAGGCCCTGTATGCCTTTGCCGCTGACATGATCGGGAACGAAACTGTTTGTCGCTTCATTCATGGCTGCTGACCGGGGTTTTCGGATTGTTCGCTGCTAAATTCGTCTATCAAAGCGCGCAATTCTTCCAGCACGGTTTCGGACCCTCTTTCGATCCAGCCGCCGGCGTGGCTTAGTTTCAGATTGCCGCGCAGCAGTGTCGGATCAGCTCGCAAGGGCAGTTTGCACAGATTCTGATCGATCAATTTCAAATCATCGGGGTGCAGGATCAGGCTCGCGCCCTTCTGGTCCTGATCAATCCTGTCGGCCAGTTGCACCGCCCATGCTTCCAACAATAAAGGATCGGGCATGGCGAGTTCGGAACAACGGCGGAAAAGCGATTCAATCGCATTGAGGATGAGCGAAAAGCTGCCCGTGGAATAAAGGTCGTTCACATGACGGATGGCATCGGCCAGGACAATCGCGGCCTGATTGTCGGCGGCCTGTTCCTCTGCCAATGCCGCTTGCCCGTCTTCCCAGCCTTTGCGGTAAGCGACTTCAAAAATATCCGGTTCCAGATCCTCCGCGGGCATGGCGGGCGCAGGAGCAGCGGCAGGTTTGTCAAAACTTTGAAACTGATGGCCTGCGGCGGGCCCTGCATCCGCCGAAAGATTGCCGAACCATGCGGAAAACTCTTTCTGCTCCACCGGCATACGCCAGAGCGGAGCAACATCGGCATCGGAACCACTTGGTCCATCCTTCACGAACCCGTCATGAAGATTTTGTTCAAGATACAGATCAGACATAATCGGCACCGCCGGTCGTCATACTGATTTCGCCGCTGTCGATCATTATCTTGGCAATCTCAATAACACCTTTTTGTGCACTGAGGACCGCTTCCATTGGTTGTGGCGGAGTCTCGTCCATTTCATCCTGTATGGTTTCGGCCGCGCGCTGTGACATGGCGGCGAATATTTTCGCTTTCAGCTCGCTGGATGCACCGCGCAATGCGGGGACCAAAATGGCGTTATCGACCTTGCGGACGACCGTTCCGATATCCTTACTGGACAGGTTCATCAGGTCGGCAAAGACGAACATTTCATCTTCGATCTGACGCCCGATTTGCCGGTTGCGTTTGGCCAGGCCTTTCAGGACCATCTGGCTCATCTGTTTCGGCAGGTTGTTCACAATAGAAGCGCTATCCATCACGCCGCCAATTTCCATGGGCGGAATAATCTCTTCCGCCGACGGTCCGTTGTCTTCAAGCAGCGCGTGGATCTGGGCCAGCGCATGGGCGCTAACCGGCGCCAAAGTCGCGACCCGGTAGATCAGCTCTTCCTGCAATTCTGGCGGAACAAGCTGCAACATCTCTGCCGCGGCTTCCGGTGTCATGAAAGAAACCAGGACCGCAGCAATTTGCGGCGGCTCGTTCTGAACCAGTTCGGCAAGATCCCTGGCAGAAATCCATTTCAGTAAACTTGCGATATTGCTCGGCCGCTTTGGCGCAAAGCGGTTCATCATATTTTCCGCGCGCGGTGTGCCCAGCGCCTGCCGGAAAACCCGACCGACTTTCTCATCGGACTTATAAGCCAGGGTCGTCTGGGTTTTGACCAGTTGCAAAAAGCGGTTCAGTGACCCATCAATCTGCTCTGCATCGACATCGGCAACGCTGAACATTGCCTCGCCCAGCATTTCGGCTTCCTCCGGCTCAAGGCGCTCTAGTATTTTCGCGGCCTCTTCATCGTCGAATAACAACATCAGGATTGCGGCGGTTTGTTTACCGGTCATCAATTCCAGTTGCTGGCCATTTTCGTTGGCATTTTTACCGTCTTTGATCGCTGCCTCAGCCATTAGCATCCTCCAGCGTGTTCGCTTCTTTCAAAAGTTCTTTCACCACCAGCGCAGCATGGTCGGGGTTTTGTTTGACAAAATTCTGGGTCAACAAAGCGCGTTCCTGATAGCTGGGCGCGGCCTGGATCATGTCGATTGTGACAGGCGCGTCGGCCGACCGGGCGGGGGAGCCACTATCATCTTGCCGCTCGCCATCTTCCGACCCTTCACCAAGCAGACCACCATTGAGCGATTTCAGATCACCGCCGCTGACAAGACCGCCAGCCGCCATATCGGCTTTCCGGTTCTTCTCGGCATTCAGCCACTTTTTCAGTATCGGACGGGCGATAACAAAGATGATGAGCAAGGCGACAATAAGCGCGGTTACGTTGCGGCTGACGATCCCGAACCAGGGTGTCTCATACCATGGTTCTTCGACAGCTTTATCAGTCACCGGGCGAAATTGCCGGGCAGAAACCGCAATCTGGTCACCGCGATCGGCATTAAACCCGACCGTGCCTTTGATAAGGCTTTCGATTTCCTGAATCTCTTTGGGTGACTTGGCATTTTTCAGCACCTTGTCATCAATCGCAACTGCAACCGACAGGCGGGAAACCTGACCCGTTGCCTGGTTGATGACCGCAATTTCGCGGGCCAGCTCAAAGTTGCGTTTATATTCTTCGCTGGTTTTCGTCGCGTCGGCCTGCGCTCCGCCCTGTTCCTCAAGCCCTTCGGCCTGATCCTCAAACTCCGCAGCAGCGGGCGGACGATTGGCCAGTGCGCCGGGTATGCCGCCCGGTTGCGGACCGCCTGCCGGTTCTTCGGAACGCATGCCCTGTTCAGAGCGCAGAACCGAACCATCGGCGGGATAGGTTTCGCTGGTCGCCTGTTTTTCGTCAAAGTTCACATCGGCGGTGACTTCCGCAACAAAATTTCCGGCACCGACTATCGGCGTCAACAGGCTTGCCAAAGACTGCCGGTAGCGGTCTTCAATGGCGGACTTTATCTTTAACTGCGTGTCATTGGTGCGCGCGCCTTCATCTTCGCGGCGCGAAAGCAATCTTCCGTCCTGATCCACGACCGATATATTTTCGGTGGAAAGACCGGGCACAGAGCTTGCGACTAGGTTTAATATGGCCTGCGTTTGCTTCTCGTCCAGTTCGGTAGAGCCGGTCAGTTGTAAAATGACCGATGCCGCCGGTGCGTTTCTTTCGCGCAGGAAAATGCTTGGCTGTTCAACGGCCAGATGCACCCTTGCAGACAATACATTATCCAGCGCCTCGATGGACCGCGCCAGATCCATTTCGCGTGAAAGCTTTAATTTTTCCGATTCAACCGCACGGCTCGCACCCATTGGCATGCTCGATATGATGCTATCGCTGCTGGGGGCAGAGCGCGGTAGCCCCTGCCCTGCCAATTCGATTTTTGCCGTGTGATAATCGGCTTCATCGACCATCAGCGTTCCGGTCGAATGATCCACTTCATAAGGGATATTCGCGCTTTGCAGCGCTTGCATCACTGCCGATTTGTCGCTGTCGGGCAATCCGCGGAACAGATCGCGCTGGTCCGGTTCACGCAGAACCAGCCATGCGGATAAAGCCGCAATGACCACGGCGGAAAGAATGATCAGCGGCATTGCCCGCGCAATGGCGGGCTGCTGTGTGAAGGTTTTGATCGAACCCAATATGCCGCCCGCGCCGGACGCATTTGCACCCGCCGCAGCGACTGGCATAAGATTCTGGTTTATTGTTGCTTCCTGGGCCATGTTATACCGGCATGTTCATGATGTCCTTGTAGGCGGACAAAAGTTTGTTCCGTGCCTGCAAGGTTGATTCAAAGCCGATCGAGGCTTTATGTTTGGACAGCATGACCGCTGCGACATCGTTGGTTTCACCCATTTGATAGGCGGTCATATTATCTTTCGCTGTGGCCTGAAGCTTGTTCACTTCCTGAATGGCGTCCGTAAGCTGCGCGGCGAAAGCGCCGCCAGGAGCAGTTGAACCTTCCACACCACCAATGCCGGAAGTCTTTCCGGTTTGTGGCGCCTGACCAATACCGGTCAGGTTCTGTGATTTGCTCGCAATATTCTGCAACGCATTATTCTGGTTCAGGATCGCATTGCGCGCGGCCATCAGGCTATTCATATTAACGGAGGACATAATCTATCTCCTTCTCACGCCGCGAGCGCACGCATATCGGCCATCCGATAGCGTAACGTGCGTTCCGAAATGCCAAGCTCTTTGGCAGCTTCACGGCGGTTGCCGTTGGTTTGTTCAAGGGTTTTTGTGATCGCGTCATATTCGACGCTTTTGGAAATGGATTGCAGGTCGCGTCCGCGCAGGAACCGTGCCGAGCTGCCGGGTTGAACCGCATCCTGCTTCGGACCGGAGGACAGGCTTTCGCCGGAGAACATCAAATCCCTGGCCTCGATACGATCACCGTCACACATGACCAGGGCGCGCTGAAGCACATTGGCAAGCTCACGGACGTTGCCGGGCCAGTGATGCGCTTTTAACCGCTCGATGCAGCATTGCGACAAAGAGACAAATTTCTTCTGCCCCTTTTGGAAGTCCATCATCATGAAAGCAGAGATGGCGACAATATCGGCAGGACGGGCTGAAAGCGGCTCCAGTTCCACCGGCATGACATTCAAACGCCAGTAAAGATCCTCGCGGAACGTGCCGGCTTTGACTTCCTCGGCAAAATTGCGGTTAGCAGCACAAATGATGCGAACGTCGATTTTTTCATGGCGCGTTGCACCGACAGGCAGGATTTCACCCTCTTGCAGCACGCGCAGCAGCTTTGACTGGCTCTCCAGCGGCATCTCGGTAATCTCGTCGAGGAATATCGTGCCGCCGTCCGCTTCTTTGAACAGACCAACGGCGCTGGCATAGGCTCCGGTAAAGGCGCCTTTCTTGTGACCGAACAGGATAGACTCAATCATCGTCTCTGTAATGGCCGCGCAGTTCACGGTGACGAGTTGTTTATCGGCACGGGCGCTGTTTTCGTGAATATATCGCGCCACGCCTTCCTTGCCTGTGCCGGTCTGTCCGGTAATCATGACATTGGCGTCGCTACGCGCCACGCGGGCAGCATATTTATAAAGGGCTATGGATTTGGGGTCCGCATAGGCAGGCCCCCGGCCCCCGCGCATGGATTCAATGATGCAGGACAAACCAAATAATTTGTCGGCCTCACCAAATTCAATGCGCGGGGGTTGGCTGAGGGTAGCCGGAATAAAACGAAATGGCCCGTCGCGATAAATAACGACGGGGTCTTTTGACGATGATGCTTCGGAGTGGAGGGGTTCAACACTCTCCAGCATATCAACAAACTCTGGAAACCTAGAGACCAGGCTAGATTTTAATGTGTTGTTGACCATCTTTTTCCCTCACGTTTCATTCTGGACACGGGATCGATACTCATTGCTCCATATGTCCATCCGACACTTCGCAATCCGCATGCCAGTTTCGCAAAATGGCTGAAACGCGACATATTTCTGTCTGGACCTGTCGGTTTCCCGACAGGAATGTCGGAAACCGGACAGTCATTCGCGGCCACTGTCGGAGAACCGACATTTTTTTTGATTAATTATTTTCAGGCCCGCCGTTAACTCCAATGAGGCCGCTTCAAGGGACGAAGTGACCCACAACAAAAGACCAAGTATTTGTGAAAAGGATGTCACTATGACTGTAATAGGAACTAACGTAACGGCCCTGCGCACCAGCTATGCTTCTAACCAGGCTGAAATGGGTCTCGCACGTTCAATTGAACGCCTCTCGACCGGTAGCCGGATCAACTCTGCAGCGGATGATGCCGCCGGTAACGCAATCGCAACCCGTATGACCTCGGAAGTGCGCGGCCTGAACATGGCGATCCGCAATGCAAACGACGGCATTTCTCTCGCTCAGACCGCAGAAGGCGGCATGAACGAAATCACAACCATGTTGCAGCGTATGCGTGAACTGTCCGTTCAGTCTGCCAACGGCACGCTTTCTGCCAGCGACCGGGGCAACCTTCAGACCGAAGTTACCGCTTTGATCGCCCAGGTTGGTGATGTGGCATCGCGGACGACTTTCAACGAAGTGTCATTGCTTGATGGCACCAACGCATCAATCAACATTCAAACCGGCAGCAACGCAGGCCAGACAGTCACCATTACACTAGAAGATGTCAGTGCCGCGACCCTTGGTGTTGACGCGCTGGACATCAGCACGGAAGCCGGCGCAACAGCTGCGCTGACCGCTCTCGACTCCGCTCTGGATACAGTGACAACGGGTCAGGCAAATCTGGGTGCATCGCAAAACCGGTTGCAAGCCACGATCTCCAACCTGTCCGACCGTGTAGCCAACACCATGGAATCGCGTTCGCGCATCATGGATGTCGATTTCTCGGCCGAAACCACCGAACTGGCGAAAAACCAGATCCTGAGCCAGGCTTCCACCGCCATGCTCGCTCAGGCAAACCAGTCCCAGCAGTCAGTGCTGAGCCTGCTTCGCTAATACGGGTAATTATCGAAACGGAAACGCCTCTTCCCGAAAGGGAGGAGGCTTTTTCTTTGCTGAGGCCGCTTTTATAGTTACTAATTTGATCCCATCGCGGCCTGCAATTTCTCCAGGGCACGCTTTTTGATCTGGCAGACGCGCACAGACGACACATCCAGAACGGCACCGATTTCATCGAGCTGCATTTCCTCGATAAAGTAACAGTTGAGGACAAGCTGTTCCCGTTCATTCAGTTTTTTCAGATTTTCCGCTAACAGCCGAACCATCTGTTCCTTTTCCAGCGTTTCGTGCTGGTCATCCTCTTCATTGGTGAACCAGCTACTGGAATCGCAATAGACTTCATCAAGGGAATCGACATGGACATCAATGGCTCGGTCAGCATTTTTGCGAAACTCCGCCTGGTCCATGCCCATTGCGCTTGCAAGCTCAACTTCGCTCGGTTCACATCCGTTTTCCTGAGCCAGTTGCTCGCTGACCCGGCGCAGGTTTTTGTTCCATTCGACCGCGCTTCTGCGCAGGTTGCAGCTTGACCTGAGATAGTCGATCATCGCTCCGCGGACACGGACATATAAATAGGTGCTGAAGCTGTGCCCCTGATCAATATATTTCGCGGCGGCCTCCACCATGGTCACCAGACCAACCTGAATCAGATCCTCCAGTTCAACATGGTCGGGAGAGAATGCCTTAATCTGCCAGGCAATCTTGGTTACCAGACCCTGATGCTCCTTGACCAAATTCGTCTCGTCAAACTGCATCGCACCATAAGCTTGAGAGACTCTGTTTTTTGTTTGTAACATAAGGCCATTCCACTCGATTAAAATGTCTGATGCGCTTCGACACGCGCTGGCTCGGGCCGGGATTGCGGAACCCCGATTTTTGCCAATACCTCAATGGATTTGTCTTCCGGCAGCTCCTGATAGGAAAGCACGGTCAGGTCCGGGAAACGGTTTTTCAGCAATGCGCTCAGCGGACGCCGGACAATGGGTGAAGTGATGAGCGCAATGTTGCGAGATTCCATCGGCAGGCTACGCGCCGTTTCATCGACTGCCTCGACCAGTTGCTGCGCCAGTTGCGGCTCAATCGGATAATTTGCATCCTCCCCGATCTTGAGCGCCTTGACGAGCAGACTTTCCAGATCGGCATCCAGCGTCACGACGGGAAGCGGCAGGTTGATCGGCACCATCGTCTGAATGATAAGATTACCGATTTTCTGCCGGATCACGTCAACAATCTGTTCGGTTTCGCTATGATGGTTGGACGCTTCCAGCATCGCCAGACAGATTTTCTGGAAATCCTTGACCGGCACTTTCTCTGCCAGAAGCTCGCGGCAAATCGCTGTGATCGCAAACAGCGACAGCGGTTGCGGCGTGAGACTATCGACAAGTTGGGGCGATGTTTCTTTCAGCATGTCGAGCAGTTTTTGTGTCTCATCCATACTGAACAGCTGGGCCGCGTTCCTGCGGACCACATCGTTCAGATGGGTTGCAACAACCGTAGGCGCATCAACAACTGTGTAACCTTCGGCAATTGCCTGGGATTTCTTGTCTGCACTGATCCAAATCGCATCCATGCCAAAGGTCGGGTCTTTACAGGGCCGCCCCTTGATAACCGCATCGACATGCCCGTCATCGAGCGCCAGAAAATCATTGGGCCAGACGGTGTCTTCGCCCAATATCATGCCGCCCATCATGATCCGGTAGCTGTTCGGCTCAAGCTCGAGATCATCCTTGATCCGAACCAAGGGGACCACAAAGCCAAGCTCTTTGGAAATCTGTCTGCGGATGCCGGTGATCCGCTTCATCAATGGCGCCCCCTTGCGGTCCTCCACCATCGACACCAGACCGTAGCCAATCTCGATACCAAGCCGCGCTTTTTCGGATACGTCTTCCCAATCAATCTGTTCGGGCTGTTTTTCGGGAACTGTCTCGACCACCGTTTCCACCGGCTTTGGCTTGCGGATCAGATAGAAAGCCAGACCGCCAGCGACTGCCGCTGCGGAAAGCACCACCATATGCGGCATACCCGGAAGCACGCCTAAAATCCCAAGGATCACGGCCACCGGAACCCAAGCAGCCCCTGAACCGAATTGCGAAGTAATCTGGTCTGGCAGGTTCTTGCTAGAAGTAACACGGGTGACGATAGCCGCCGCTGCGATTGAAAGGATAAGCGCAGGGATCTGGGCGACCAGCGCATCACCGATGGCAAGCATGGTATAAGTGCTCGCCGCTTCTGCAAGCGGAAGGCCATGCACTGCACTGCCTAGGACGATACCACCAATCACATTCACGGCAAGGATCAGGATACCGGCGACAGCATCGCCTTTCACAAATTTTGAGGCACCATCCATCGAACCGTAAAAATCAGCCTCGGTCGCTACTTCAGCGCGACGTTCTTTTGCTTCTTCCGGCGCAATCAGCCCGGCATTCAGGTCGGCATCAATCGCCATCTGCTTGCCTGGCAAGGCATCCAACGTGAAACGGGCGGATACTTCGGAAACCCTTCCTGCACCCTTTGTAATCACGATCAGGTTGATAATCATCAAAATGGCGAAAACGAATATACCGACGATATAATTGCCACCGAGCAACAGGCCGCCAAAGGCTTCGATAATCTGCCCGGCAGAATCCCCGCCTTCATGCCCTTGCACCAACACAACCCGCGTCGAGGCGACATTCAGGCCCAGCCGCAGTAATGTTGCAAAAAGCAGCACCGTCGGGAAACTGGAAAAATCGAGCGGCTTGTTCGCATTCAATGCGACCATCAGGATGACCAGAGAGATCATGATGTTGGTGATGAAACCAATATCCAGCATGATCGTCGGCAATGGCAGCACCATGAACATGACCAGCAAAAGGGTCGCCAGAGGAAGCAGACCCGATTTCAGGTTACCGGCCATGCGGCCCATGGAAAAAAATTCTCGGTTCATTATGTCTTACATTCCCAGAGTGGCGAGCATCAGATAAGCTGCGCGTGCAGGCTCGCTGAATGGCTTCGATATGGTGGATTGGCTTTGGCCGGTGGCAGGACCGCCGGTTTTGTCATTAAGGTGCGCCTGCGCTATCCGCAGATAATCGGCGGGCTGCACCATCCGCGGCGAACCGGCACCCAGTCCGGCATGTTGCGGCAAGATATTTCCGTCTGTCGGCAAGCCTTTGCCGCCGAGCATATTCACGGCATTGGCCAGCTTGCTTTGAAAGCGATCGCGAATGGCTTCAAAACTTTGCGCCGCTCCGCTCCGGTCATAAAATATATTGCGGTTGGCACGGGCCGCTTGCGGAAAGGCCGATGCGGCAGAACCGCCGGGATTGCTATCCATCCGGTTCAGAAACTTGGCGGCTCCTGCCGGGCCAAGAAAATGCGCCAGATAAAGATCGACCGATTCCGGCTTTCTGCCCGTTTTCTGTTCCAGATAAGCGCCATTGTCGCGCGCAAATTCCCCCGCTAACCCGGCGGAAAGCGCTGGATTGTTGCGTAGCGCCAATATACTGGATTTCTGCGCTTTATCGGCAACATGAAAGTGGCCGTTCCTATCCCTTGAAATTGCATTTTGCGCCCAGCCAAGGCCGTATTGATCGCCCTTTTCCTTGACCAGTCCCAGCCATGTCTGGTCAATAAACTGGTAAAGCCCGGTAGCCGAAGATGTCCCGGCCTTCGCATCCGCCCGCATCCCGCTTTCTAGCTGTGCCTGAGCGATCAGATATTGGAAATCAACACCGGTCCGCTGCGCCGATTGCGCGATAATGCTTGGCAGATCGC
>NZ_DATCTC010000007.1:0-33628 GCF_036568145.1 Parasphingorhabdus sp.
TCTCCATTGACCGCGAGCGTCTTGATGCCGTGCTGGAAAATGATGCCGACGCAGTGTCGAACATGCTCGACCCGCTGGTGACCGATGACAATAATCCTGGAATTGCGGGTGTGTTACAGACGATAAGGGACCGGTTACAGGGCGATAATGGCCCGTTGAAATCATCGCAGGCACGCCTGGAACAGATCAAGACAGATCTGGCGAAATCATGGGAAAAGCTGGATGCGGATAGCGATCGGTATGAGGCGCAGTTGCAGCGCAGTTTTGCGACCATGGACCGCCAGCTGGTCCTGCTAAAAGCAACCCAAACTTACCTGACCCAGCAAATCGCAATCTGGAATAGCGGCGATGACTAAGCCTCTGATGGGAGAAATAGCATGTATAATATGAGTTTTGCACATTCGGGCTATGCGACTGCCGGAAAAGAGGCGCGGGTCATGAATGCCGACCCGCACGAGCTAATCACGATTATGTTTGAAGAACTGATCAACTTGCTGGACGAAATATATGTGATTTATGCACGCGGAGAAAAGCACGGGATTGCCGATCAACAGGCCATGGCACTGACCATAGTCGATTCTTTGATGATCAGTCTGGATATGGAAAAAGGCGGCGATTTGTCAAAAAACCTGCATCAGCTTTACGGTCAGGTCCGCCAGCTTATAGCTGATAGGGAACCCGAGAACCGGATTGAAAACAACCGGGCTGCTTTACGGATCATCTCTGAAATATTTTCCGCTTGGTCACAGATTAGGAGCTAGTTCCCGCTCGACACGATTTTGCGCCACAAGTGGTAGCCTTTATATATAAGGAAAATGCAAAGGGCGAAGAGCAGCAGGGCAATTATTAGCGCCGCGACCGGGTTGGTGAGGGCAAGAACAAGTAATCCGGCTGTGGCAAAATCTTCTCCGGTTGAGACAATGGCATTGCTGACAGGTTCGGGGCTGGTATTGATCATCGCACGCGCGCCAGCCTTCGCGCTATGGCTTGCCATAGCAGCGCCGCCGCCAAGTAGAAAAATGATTACCTGCCAGGCCGGATCACCCGCATCAACGACCGCCAAAGCCAGCAGCGCCCCGCCCAGCGGACGGATAAACGTGTGGATGGTGTCCCAAATACTGTCGAGCCACAATATCTTGTCAGCGAAAAATTCTGTCAGAGCGCCGATAGCGCTAATTCCCAATACCCACGGATTGGCAAGAGCATCCAGCATCTGCAGATTTTCAGGCAGGCTGATCCATTGCAGCCGCATGGCCAATCCGGTAACAAAAACCGTGAGATAGAGCCGCCAGCCTGATAAAAGGCTGATACTGCCGGCCAAGCCGAGAAGTTCGACAATACCCATGGATGGAAGAGTGCCACGATCCTGTCACGATGGCAATTCGCAAACTATAACCGGCATTAATCGACCAGTTAATTAGATAAGGACGCTGTATGTCTTTACTTTGCCGACTCTTGCTGTTCATATAGAGTCATGAGTAAGCAACAACAGCCAAACAGCACCGATATCCTGACCGGAAAGCCGATGCCAAAACCTATTCCCGCTTCTACATTAGTCATTTTCCGGGATCAGCCCGGCAATTCCGCACCCGATCTGTTGATGGTTGAACGTTCGGCGAAAATGGCGTTCGCTGCCGGCGCTGCGGTTTTCCCGGGTGGCCGGGTGGATGAGGCCGACTATGATTATGCCAGGACACTAGGTCATGATGATGTCGATGAATATGCCGCGCGTATCGCCGCAATTCGCGAATCTATCGAAGAAACAGGTATTGCCGTGGCTGTGGAGGGCAATCTGGATGTCCGCCGCGTTGTAGAGGCGCGCGCCGCGCTGCATGAAGGCACGATATTGTCCGAAATATGTGGCCAGTTTGATTGGCAGTTGGACCTGGGCAAGCTGGTGCCGTTCACGCGCTGGTGCCCGCCTTTTGCAGAAAAACGGGTTTTTGATACGCGCTTTTATATGGTCAAGCATGACGACCACGCCGCCGAAGCAACTGTTGACGAGACGGAGAATTACAACCTGTTCTGGAGCAGCGCACAAGGCGTATTGGAAAAGTCAGAGGCCGGACAAGTCAAAATCATCTTCCCGACCAAGCGTAATCTGGAACGGCTGGCTCAATTTTCTTCTTTTTCAGATGCGGTGGAACATAGTCGCCAACACCCCGTGACCCTGGTATCCCCGATGATCGAAAAGCGCGGAGACATCGCCCATCTGTGCATACCGGAAGGGATCGGTTATCCGATAACCTCTGAACCCATGGAAGCGGTGCAGCGCGGTTTTAAGAAATAGCGGGAAGGATTGGCGCGCCCGACAGGAGTCGAACCTGTGGCCTCAAGATTAGAAGTCTCGCGCTCTATCCAGCTGAGCTACGGGCGCGCATCCAAGAAATCCCTGTTTTAGAGAAACTCCTGCTTAATCGCAGTTTTCTGCGGCTTCGCGGGTAAACAGGAACGAGCGGAATGTCAACCATGCTAATCGCCTGTGATATTCAACGGAAGATTTAGCCGATAATTGGTTATCCCATTGAAACCTGGCGAAGATTGGGTAACGTCGCTTGATGAACACCAATCCAGTCCAGCGCAGCACCTCCGGTAGCCAGTTAGGCCACCGTTTCCGTTATTTTGATTTCGTGATGGCGGCCTTTGTCACGGTTTTGCTGCTGTCCAATGTTATCGGCGCAGCCAAGCCGACCTTTATCACAATCAGCGGTGAGCAATGGGTTTACGGTGCCGGGATATTATTTTTCCCGCTCGGCTATGTTATTGGCGATATTCTGACTGAAGTTTATGGCTATGCCCGTGCGCGGCGAGTCATCTGGGCGGGCTTTGCCGCTTTGCTGTTCATGGCGCTGATGAGCTGGGTTGTCGTGTCCCTACCACCTGCGGACGGTTGGGAAGGGCAATCAGCTTATGAAAGTGTCTTTGGACAGGTACCACGCATTGTTGCGGCGTCTATCGCGGCCTTTTGGGCGGGCGAGTTTGTGAACAGCTATGTCATGGCACGGATGAAAGTGTGGACAGACGGCAAGATGCTGTGGTCGCGGACAATAGGCTCCACGGTTGTCGGGCAGGGTGTTGATAGCCTGATCTTCTATCCGCTGGCGTTCTGGGGCGTGTGGGAACCGGCTGCGGTGTTTACGGTCATGGTCACCAATTGGCTGCTCAAAGTATCATGGGAAGTTGTGCTGACTCCGGTAACCTATGTAGTGGTCGGCTGGCTGAAGCGGCGCGAGGGCGTGGATATTTTTGATGAGTCCACGAATTTCACGCCGTTCAGCACCTCCGTCTGAAATAACCGGGATATGGGCGCGTTTATTTAAGTAAGCTGTCTTTCTCTGCCCAGCGCGCAAACAGAAAGAATGCGAGCGAAACAACCGGAATGGTTATCGGCATGATCCAGCCGGTTTGATTGAGATAATCCATATAACCGTCGAGGATGAAATAGCTGCCAAATTGTATCAACACCGCGATTAGCGATAACAGGAACAAACGCACGGCGATCGGCTTTCGAAGCAATAGCATCACAGATCCCAAAAACCCCGCGATTACAGCCACGGCAAAAGCGGCACTCGCCCAATAGGGGCGGTTGGCATATAATTTCTGCTGTTCCAAAGTGAGTTGCGCATAATCATCCGCGCTCATCGTAATATCAGCAACATAAGCGGCAAGTCCGAGGCCATTCCATAGCAAGGCCAATATCGCAATGATCCAGAACCAGACCGGTGGTTGTCCATCCTGTTCCATCTGACCCTCCCCTTGGTTAAAATTAAGCCTTGTAAATCTGCGTGCAGATACAAAGTTCTTATATGCTAAAACAGAATGCGTTTCCATAGCTGACCAAACGCGTCGCGAAGATTGAGTTGATCGCAATTTTAGATATCTGCGATGAAATTAATCAATTTCATAAATAAATAATAAGGCCTTATAAGGAGGCCACCAAACAAATGGAGTATAAAATGATCGGTAGAAACATCCCCCAAGTAACCCTCCGCACCCGCGTTCGTGATGAAAGTGTGGACGGTCCGAATCCGTTCCGCTGGCAGGACGTTGATACCAAGGAACTGTTCAGCGGCAAGCGCATCGCAGTGTTCTCCTTGCCCGGTGCTTTTACGCCAACCTGTTCAAATGAGCAATGCCCTGCTTACGAGCGTCTTTATGAGGAATTCAAAGAAAAAGGCGTTGATGAAGTATATTGCATCTCGGTCAACGATGCTTTCGTAATGTATCAGTGGGGCAAATCGCTTGGCCTTGAAAAGGTCAAATTGCTTCCCGACGGCTCCGGTGACTTTACCCGGCGCATGGGTATGCTTATCCGCAAAAACCACCTCGGCTTTGGTGATCGTAGCTGGCGCTATGCCATGATTGTCGATGACGGCGTTATCAGCGGATGGTTTGAAGAACCAGGCATTAACGACGAAGGTCTGGACGATGACCCTTATGGTGAAACGTCTCCGGAAAACTTGCTGGCCTGGCTATCCGTAAGCAGCAACAAAAAACCAGACTGATAGTAGTTAAGTAGGGATTGTCCTGATGTGGACACCCTTTGAATAGAGACTATATGGGCCGCGGGTGATTATTCATTCGCGGCCTTTTCATTATGGCGATAGTTGTTGGCCTATGACGACGTTAAACAAACCGATCATCATGACGGCTATGATGGGTAAACAGGATTTTGCCTGGGCCGACGGTCTTCGCCGCCGTTATTATCCGCCCGAACGCAATATGGCTCCGGCGCATATCACGCTGTTTCATCATCTGCCGCCCCGGGCGCTGGATGAAATCAAACAGGCTGTGATTGACATAACCCGTTATAACGCTCCTCCAGAGACAATGCTGCAACGTCTGATCCACTTGGGCAGCGGGGTGGGCTATCAGCTCCATTCGCCCGAGCTATTGGCGATGCGGATGGAATTGGCCGATAGATTTCACGGACTATTGACCGCCCAGGACCAGCAGGTCCCCCGGCTGCATATAACGGTACAAAACAAAGTGTCTGCCAAGGAAGCGAAAGATCTGATGACCCTTTTGGCACAGGATTTTGACCCAGAGCGTTTCAGATCAAAGGGCTGGCGCTGCAATATTATATGGATGGCCCATGGCAGCCGATTGGCGAATGGCCGTTCCGAGGTTAAACCTGCTCGATTTCCTTGATCGGGATTTCAGGATCCGCCAACTGGCTGGTATCAAGACATAGACCCGCCTCAACGACTTTGCGGCCCTGCACATAATCCTTGGTAGTGTTGACACAATCGAGCGCGATCACCTTGCCGTCTTTTAGATAGACAATCGTGAATTTCCGGCTGTCCGGATCGCCGCGCACGATATATTCATCATGGCCGGTGGAAAGGCCCACGGTCTGCAATTTCAGGTCATATTGGTTAGACCAGAACCATGGAACAGCATCATAGCTGCAATCCTCACCCATGATATCCATAGCGGCAACTTTTGCCTGATCATTGGCATTTTGAACCGATTCGAGCCGTATATGCGCGCCGCCAGCAAAGCGGTTACCATGCGCGGCACAATCACCAATGGCATAGATACCGTCCAGGCTGGTGCGGCAGTGCTGGTCCACATCAACGCCGTTGCCAGCGGTTGCTCCGGCTGCAACCAGCGGACCGGTTTCCGGAATAATCCCGATACCAACGATAAACATATCTGCGTCTAATACGCGTCCGTCAGATAGTTTTACACCCGTTGCCATGCCGGAATCGTTGGTTTCAAATGCCTCAACCGTTGATTCAAGTTCAACCGTGACGCCCTGTCGGCGATGCTCTTCTTCGTAAAAGCGGGACAGGGTTTCGCCTGCAACCCGCGACAATACGCGGTCGAGCGATTCCAGAACCGTCACTTTCTTGCCCAGCTTGGTCAGCACGGCAGCAGCCTCAAGCCCGATATAGCCGCCGCCAACGACAATAACCTTTTCGACAGTAGGCAGCGCAGCCATGATTTTGTCCACATCGGCGCGGGAGCGAACAGCATGAATATTGCGCGCCTGACTACCCGGACAATTGAGCATACGGGGCGATCCGCCTGTGGCCCAGATCAGTTTGCCATAGCCGATTTCTTCGTCAGTGCTCAACGTGACCATTTTGCCCACCGGATCGACTTTCGCAACGCGGCAGCCTGTCAAAAGGTCGATTTCCCGTTCCGCCCAGAAGCTTTCCGGGCGCAGCATGATGCGCTCAAACGGTTTCTCGCCGGCCAGATATTCTTTTGACAGTGGGGGGCGCTCATATGGGGGATATTTCTCGTTCCCCAGCAAGCCAATCGTGCCGTCAAACTTCTGCTGCCTCAATGCAATAGCGGCCTGGGCTCCGGCATGGCCAGCTCCTACAATTAAGACGTCATAACTTTTATTCACATTCAGCCCCTTTGCATTGTCTTGCGGCAAGGCGGGTTTGTTAGCGCTTATTATAGCCGCGTTGCAAGCATTAGCAGAAAATGATCTGCAACTTGTTGACCGATCAGAATGCTATGCCTATAGCGCCGCGGTCCAAGGTTTTTTGGAGCGATTCTAGTCGTGATCAAAAACTGGTGGCACAGGCTGATAATCCGCGCTAATGGCCGGATCTATGGCGGAGTAGCTCAGGTGGTTAGAGCAGTGGAATCATAATCCATGTGTCGGGGGTTCGAGTCCCTCCTCCGCTACCAAAAAAAAGCATAAAGCTTGGTAATGATAGAGTCGGACAGTAATTTTCGGGATAACCGACATTGGGTAATGGGGCTGCTGCTCCGTTGCTTACTGGTTGCTGCCAGTTTTTCGTTTCTATTTCATTCTACAGTTCCGGATGTTTCGGGCTCCAGTAACACCGGGAGCGAGTTTCATCTGACTACTGCGGCTGCCCCGATAACCGCGGCCTTGGGAAAATCATCCCAAACTTTTAAAAATTCCAGAAATTATCAAGATGCTGGAGGTCCTGACCCGGCCGCAAAAGCTTCGATCTTCAGTTATGTTTACTTAAGCCGAGGGCTACCTGAACTCGCTTTCAATCATTTTTACTCTGCGTTTATCGTCGAACATATTCTGTTCCGAAATGGCTATAATGCTATACCGACGCGCGCGCCTCCTGTGCATTTTTCAAGCTAGAAATTGAACGGACTCCCAGGGAGTCCTTGTATCAACATCACAAAAGGAACTGCTTTCGCAGTTGCCTGATCGTGGCCGAAATTGAAATGCATAACATGAATCAACTCAAAACAAGTTCCGCCTCTCAAGCGGAAGGCATTGACCGTTTATATATTGAAAGACTGATGGAAAAATATCCGGATATCACCGGTCAGGAAAGATTGGAGATCTTGCACTTTCTTACTAAAGCACCTGTCATTGATACCGCATTATTGACATGCAACGACGCAATCAGAGAAAATTTGGAAGCGTTCAAACTGGAGAACCAAAAACAGCTCGGTGTCACCTGGAAGAACTGGTTCTATTTGATTGTGCTGTTAAGCTTATTCGCAATTGCGAGCTATTTTTTATGGGGTGAAGGAGTTTCAGTAAGTTGATTGAAGCATTCCAGGTTACGCCATAAAATACAATAGAAAGATAGTGTTGAACACCGGCTTCTATAAGCCGATGTTCAACACATCCGTTCTGGCTCAGGATAGTGTTTTATCTCGTCTATCTAATCTGCAAACTTCGTCTTTGTCCTGTTTGCGATCGCCACGAGCGAGAGCATGACTGGGACTTCGACCAGTACGCCAACTACAGTGGCCAGGGCAGCGCCGCTGGACAGGCCAAACAGGCCGATTGCTACTGCGACCGCTAGTTCAAAGAAGTTCGACGTGCCTATAAGCGCGCAAGGGGCGGCTATTTTGTGGGGCACTTTCCAGGCCCAGGCCGCAGCATAGCTTAGGATGAATATGCCGTAGGATTGCAAAATGATCGGAATGGCGATCAGAAGGATGAGCAGCGGGCTTGAGATGATTGTCTGCGCCTGAAATGCAAATAACAGCACTACAGTTGCCAGCAGTCCGATTACCGAGGCTGGTTTCAATCGGGATGTAAATATATCTATGGCTTCAGCATTTCCGCCGTGCGTGGATAACAGGCGCTGGCGCGTGAGGACACCCGCAGCCAGTGGCACCACAACATAAAGAATCACGGAAAGAAGAAGAGTCTCCCACGGAATCGCGATATCCGTGACACCGAGCAAAAGTGCAACGATCGGCGCATAGGCCACGACCATGATGAGGTCGTTCACAGACACCTGCACCAGCGTGTAAGTCGCGTCGCCTTTGGTCATTTGCGACCATATAAACACCATTGCCGTGCATGGCGCAGCGCCCAGAAGAATAAGTCCGGCGATATACTGCTGCGCGTCATCAGCCGGGATCAGCCCACTATAGAGATAATCAAAAAACAGAACGGCAAGGGCCGCCATCGTGAAAGGCTTGATGAGCCAGTTTACAGTGATGGTGATGAGAAGGCCCTTGGGCTTACTTCCAATTTCGCGCAGCGAGCCGAAATCCACCGCGACCATCATGGGATAGATCATGGCCCAGATAAGAATGGCGACGACCAGATTGACCGACGCATATTCCAGACCCGCAATAACAGTGATGAGGTCGGGCGCGATGTTACCAAGGACTATGCCTCCCCCTATTGCCATCGCAACCCAAAGTGACAACCAGCGTTCAAACAGTCCCATTATATCTCTCGCTTATTACGCCCGCTTATTGGGCCTGTTACTACGGAGCTTCTGTTTTCCCAATCGCATCGAGGCGGTTGGAAAGGCTCATTTCGTCGAGAGCTTCAAATGGCAGATTGAGAAACAGGGATATCCGGTTGCGAAGGTAGCGCAGTGCGGTCAAAAATGCATCGCGCTGTGCTTCGCCTTCAACGGCGGCGGGGTCTTCAATCCCCCAATGTGCGGTCATAGGCTGGCCGAGCCACACAGGGCAGCTTTCACCAGCGGCATTATCACATACCGTAAAGATGAAGTCCATCTTCGGAGCACCGGGTACGGCAAACTCGTCCCAGCTTTTTGAACGTAAATCCTTTGTCTCAAACCCCATCCCGTCTAGGATATTCAGAGCCATCGGATGGACTTTGCCATTGGGATGACTGCCCGCACTATAGGCTTTGAAGCGGCCGTCACCATCGCGGTTGAGAAGGGCTTCACCCAGAATAGAGCGAGCCGAATTGCCTGTGCAAAGGAAGAGCACATTATAAGTCTTGTCTGTCATCGCCGTCACCCGCAGCACGGCTTGTTATCAGCGTTTTCATCAACTGCAGTTGGCGCCATAGCGGGCGTGCAGCAAGCGTTTTCGGCAGCATTGCCGGATGCAAGCTGGTCGAGATCGACGCGGTTGCCATATTCGGTCACATCGCCATGGGTGAGGAATGCCTCCCACGCCAAGCCATCAGGGTCGGCTGTCCAGTTCTTTTCCGATTGGGCGTAACAACAAGTTGTAGCGCCTTCATCAAATATCGCACCGCCAGCCTCTTTAATACGTCCATAGACCTGCGCGAGTTCATCATGGCTCTCGGCTTGAATACCGACATGCTCCACACCGCGCTTCGCACCCTCATGGCTCGACATCGCGAAATTGACACGGGGATCATCCAACATCCATTTGGCATAGTCACTTTTTACGACGCTGGGTTCGGCTCCGAACAGCTTGGTGTAAAAGCCAATCGATTGTTCAATATTTTCCACAGAAAGATGAATGTGCATCCGTTTCATTTGCAAGCTCCTTGGGTAGCGATAAGGTCAACTGCACAGGCGTCCCCCGCACAGCAGTTTTCGAGAAGATAAGCGACAAGTTCATTCATCGACGCATAGTTTGCGCGATAGATCAGGGTGCGCGACTGGCGCTCTTGCGAGAGCAGGCCAGCGCGGGTGAGGTGCGCCAGATGAAATGACAGGGAACTAGGAGGTACATCGAGCTTTTCGGCAATCGCGCCCGCAGCCATTCCTTCCTTGCCGGTCTTAACCAGTAAACGGAATATTGCGAGTCTATGCTCCTGAGCGAGCGACCCGAGTGCATCGATTGCCTGCTTTGCTTCCATGTTGAGACTCACCTTAATTTGATATTTCGACATCTATCGAATTAATGAGAGCGTTTGTCAAACATATTTTGAGATTTGTCGAATAGTCGAAGTAAGTGGTTACAGGCCCTTGGCGATGGCGCTGCTACCTTTACAAGGCTGATCTTGTGACTTGTCCCACATCATGATATTAAAAATGGATTGCGTAACTGGCGAATTAAGATGGATCACCATCGGGAAGCGCAATATGATTGCCGCTCGCCTGGGCGACTGGACATTTGTCTTAGTCTCAACATTCCTTATCGAGGAAATGGCCCATGAATGATCCTTCGCATATATTTGCCTGGCTTCGACTTGATGATCGTACGACGACTTCTGGTCAGCCGACTGAACAGCAACTGGCTGAAATCAAAGCGCTTGGTGTGACGCATATCATCAACCTTGCGCTCCATAGTCACGAAAAGGCACTGCCTGACGAGGCCGCAAGCGTCCATTCGTTAGGCATGACCTATATCCATATACCTGTAGACTTCGGCGATCCCACTGAGGATGATTTCGCGCAATTCTGTGACGTTATGGAAGAGATTGGGGAGAATGTAGTGCATGTCCATTGCATAGTGAATGCCCGGGTTTCAGCATTTTTTTATCGTTACAACCGTGAAGTTAAAGCTTTGTCTGAACCTGTAGCCCGAGCCACAATGGAGAGAATCTGGAAGCCCTCCGGTGTGTGGAAGAATTTCATCGGTGATACCGCCGCAGATGATGTTGGGGTCGTTCTCTAGCAGTGGCACTAAGCAATACCAAAACATGCTCTTGATTCTGAACAAAATCCCGATTGCGACTAATTAAAATGTGACTAACCAATGGCTCATCTTTCACGTAACTAAGTCACAAATTAACATTGAGCATGAGACTTAAAGCTGAGACCAACAATCTAATTCATTGTTTTCTGAACGCTTTTCGCTCCAATGCTCGTCTAGTTTAAATCAGGAAACTGCCTGATTACAGAGAGGAAAGTATGACGGATTTTGCAAACGCGGCGTGGGATTATGAAGCGGACCTTCTTGTCGTAGGGACAGGCGCGGCAGGAATGACCGCGGCCATCGTAGGCAAGACCGAGGGGCTTGATGTCCTCATAATCGAAAAAACTGAATTTTATGGCGGCACGACGGCGCTCTCTGGCGGGGTGGCCTGGGTTCCCAATAATCCGCTGATGAAAGCGGCCGGCATTCCGGACTCGCGGGACGAGGCGCTCACCTATCTCAAGCACAATGTCGGTAACCGGGTTGCGCCAGGTAAGCTGGAAAAGCTTGTCGACCATGGTCCGGAGATGGTTGACTATATGCAGGCCAACAGCGCGGTGCAGTTCCAGATGATGGAGGATTTTCCCGACTATCGTCCAGAAACGCCTGGCGGTTGCAAGGGCGGTCGCTCTATTGATCCCAAGGTATTTTCAGGACGTAAGCTCAAGGACTTTGCGAACCTTCGCAAGCGGGGCATGGAAATCCCCGGCGGCATTGTCGGTTCGGTCAAGGAACTGCGGCGTCTGGCGTTCTTCAAGTCAAATCCGAAGGGACTGCTTGATGTCTGGAAGATGTTCCCGCGCAATTTGTGGAACAAGATTGCCTCTCGTCAGCACATGTCAAGCGGCGCCGCTTTGGTTGCACGGTTGCGCTATACACTCCAGGAAAAGGGTGTCCCGCTGTGGCTGGAAACCAGCCTGGAAGAACTGTTGGTCAAGGATGGAAAGGTTGTTGGTGCGCGTGTCTCGCAGGGGGGTAAGGAGCTTATGATTCGAGCGCGCCGGGGGGTCATTATCGCGGCCGGTGGTTTCGAGCATAATTCATCCATGCGGAAGGAATATTTTGGTCCAAAGGCCGCCGATACATGGACATCGGCTGCCTACACCTCTGGTTCTCCCGGTAATATGGGCGACGGGATCAATGCCGGTCTTTCGGTCGGTGCCGCGCTTGATTTGATGGACGACATGTGGTGGATGCCGTCCTCGGTTGAACCGGGCGCGCAGGTCCCCACTATTCACGTGTTCGAGCGAGGTTTGCCGCATTTCCTTATCGTCAATTCGCGCGGTCAGCGCTTTGCCAATGAGGCAAAGCCCTATAACGAGCTGGGCCGAGAGATATATGAGAATGACGCGCCTCCTGCGTTCATGGTGTTCGATCATGAATATCGCAGCAGATACACAATGGGTACCATGCTGCCCGGAATGACACCGGAGCGCTTTATAAAGTCGGGTTACATCAAACGTGCGGATACGCTGGAAGACTTGGCTGCCCAGGCAGGTATCGATCCGGCTGGGCTGAAGCAGACCGTAGAACGGTTTAACGCCATGGCCACAGCTGGACAGGACGAGGATTTCCACAAGGGTGACAGCGCGTTTGACCGCTATGCAGGTGATCCGGCGAACAAGCCGAATCCTTGCCTTGGCCCTGTGGCAAAGGGACCCTTTTATGCCATTGAGGTTCAAGCGGGCGACTTGGGCACAAAGGGCGGACTGCTGACTAACGAGCATGCGCAAGTGCTGCGTGAAGACAGTACGGTCATTCCCGGACTCTATGCAGCGGGCAACAGTTCGGCTTGTGTGGTCGGTAATTATTATCCGGGCGCTGGCGGTACAATCGGTGCGGGCATGACCTATGGCTATATCGCCGCCAAGAACGCAGCGGTGCAAACGGATCAGTAATAGTTGATGCCATAGCTTATCTGGAACCTTGGGTGGTTTTCTGCGTATTATTCCGACGGGGCAGTGTTGTAGAGTGTTGAGAGGCAAATCATCATGCCGCATTCCGTTCGATATCTGTCTGCCAGCCTGTTGGCGCTAACCCTGCTTTCCTCTTGTGAGCAAAGGACGGAGGGTTCATATAATCGAGAAGCGCAGAATGAAGCCGCTTTGAACGACCTGTCCAATGCCGACAAAGCCAATGGAGATAAGGTGACTCCGGCTCTGGCAGCTGGGTCAAGCCTCCCGGCGCTAATACCGCCGAAGCCGGGGGAATCGGGCGGACTTCCTGATGACCGCAGGCCGCTGGATGAAAGCCCGATAGACCCTGCGAGCATTCGCGGCGCTGGATTGACGCTGGAAAAATATGCGCTTGCACTAGAGAGCAAAGATTACGAGACTGCTTATGCCCTATGGGGTGATGAAGGCGGAGCAAGCGGGCTGACCAAAGCAAAATTTGCGGGGGCTTATGACAAATATCTGACCATCAATATGCAGATCGGTCGCCCTGAAACCGGTGGACCGGAAATCGCCGGAAGTGAGGTCAGCGGGCCTGAAACCGCACGCGTTCCGGTGCAGTTATATGGCCGACTGAAAAATTCGAATAATGAGCCTTATAATATGATTGGCTCCTTCATTCTTGCCCGGAGCGGGGACAAGGACATGCCATGGGAAATCATCGACAGCGATTTGCAGCCCCGCGGAGTTGTCCGGGAGGCTAAAAGCGGTAGCGGAGAAACCGGTGAAGCCAATATTCCGCCCGAATTCCACGGTAGATGGGCGAAAAGCACAGATTTATGCAGGAGTGATGCTGACACGATGACGCTCCGGATCGGTGCGGAAAAGCTGGAGTTCTGGGAAAGTCAGGCGATCGTGAAGTCTGTGCAGAAAAGCGGCCGACGCATTACGGTTACTGCCGATTATACCGGGGAGGGGGAAAACTGGACTCGTACGACGAGCTACACTCTATCCGCCGATGGCAAGACGCTAACCAGCAATGACGATGTAGCCAGGGTGAAATGCGGGTAATCCAACCGTATATTTGCGTCTCCGTTTCAAAAAACACCCGTTTCAAAAAGCTAAAAACTGAAAAGGCCCGACCAGATTAACTGGCCGGACCTCTTTGCTGACCGGTTAATGTAGCACCATGCAGGGGCATAGGGGGGAGGGAGGCACAGTGCTTTTTAACGGATCAGTATTTGGCAAAGCTGTTCGCGATCAATAAGAACGTTCAAATTCGTCTATTTCGCGTTCTGCAGCTTCTTCAGTTCGGCCGTATTTTTCCTGAATTTTCCCGGCCAGAATTTTGCGGTTACCTTCAATCTGGTCAAGCTCGTCATTCGTTAGCTCGCCCCATTGCTTCTGAACATTACCTTTGACCTGTTCCCAGTTTCCTTTGATGGTATTCTTGTTCATTTTTTCGTCTCCATTTTATGTTGGGGGTACTATTACAATGGTTCACACCCTGTTTTGGTTCCCGGCCAGCGGGCTTATTTTTCGTGGGTTAAGCTGGTCCGTGCTTGTTTATCGACGGCGTGTTGCTCAATCGTCATCAACTTTGTCAGGCAGGTCGTCATGATCGGTGCTGGCAAAATCTTCCAACTCCTTTTCGGACATGCTGTCATACATGTCTTTGGCTGCGCCTTGCAATTCGCCGACTTTAGTTTCCCCGCGCTTCGCTGACAGCGCGGCTCCTGCTGCTTTCTGTTGGGCCTTTGATTTGGCTGGCATGGTCAGTCTCCTGATATGTTGGACAAAGAGCCAACACGGAAAACTGGTTTTGGATGCAGATTTTTTAAATTTTCCTCTGGCTGGGGAACGTGCTCCGCAGCCAAAGGCAGTGCTCGAAATCTATGCGCTTTCCCTGATAGCCTCGGTCAACCGCTCAACATCGCTCTCATCATGATAGGCCGCAAAACCGATCCGCAGTATATCTCCGCGTACATCGGTGATAATATTACGTGCGTTAAGGGCGTCATGCATTGATGAAGCATTACTGCCTTGAAACGCCAGAAAGCGGGCGTGCGGTTTTCCGTCCAGCGGGTTTAG
This sequence comes from Parasphingorhabdus sp., assembly GCF_036568145.1. Taxonomy (GTDB): domain Bacteria; phylum Pseudomonadota; class Alphaproteobacteria; order Sphingomonadales; family Sphingomonadaceae; genus Parasphingorhabdus. Next base: position 14,781 of record NZ_DATCTC010000007.1, read on the forward strand.
CAGGCGCATGTCCGGTAGCGGATCGTGCCGCAGAAATTGCTGCTGCAACATTGCGACATGCCCGGAAATCAGGCTGATAGACAGCTGTGCTTCGGACAGCATATTTTGCACGGCGTTGAAGCGGTATAAGCCAGACGGTTCAAACGTGCTGCCCAGAAACCTGCGGCCATCTGGAGCATAACCGACTTGTCCCGGTGGCAACGACAGGTCATCAAAAGCGGCAAACCACCCGGTTATCTCTGGCCTTGGCGCATAGCCGGGCGGTGCGTGCAGGAAGCATATTCCTTCACCTGACATCGCATATTTATAGCCGCCAGCGACATAGAATATACTCCCTGCTACGGCGGAAAGATCGGTATCGATCGCCATGAAGCCGTGATAGCCGTCGATAACCACCCACGGTCCTTCCGGTCGGGCGAGCGCGGCCAGTTGCTCTATACCATTCAGGACTGTGCCGGAGTTGAACAATACATGACTTGCAAAGATCAGGTCATGATTTCCGGACTGCGCCCTTTCAACCAACCTATCCGGTGCTACAGCCTCCACAATTGCGGTGCCGCTTTCGGCCCAGCGGTCCATCTGCCTGCGAAAGCTGTGAAACTCGCTATCCGTGGTCAGCACGCGCACTGGACGGACCGGGATAGCGGACATGATACGGATCAGGAAGTCATGCGTATTAGACGAAAATGCGGTCGACTGCGGACTTGGCAGGTTGAGTATTGAGGCAATATGCCCCTGTGCCTCCGCCCAAAGTGGCCCCATGATCCTGTCCCATTTCCGGTCGGCCAGTTCCAGTGCATCCTGTGCAGCCGCGATATGCCCTTCATAAGCGGCATCGGGCCATAAATGGTGGCTGTGGGCGGCAAAGTGCAGCCGATTGGGATTGGAGGCCAGCGCTTTGGAAAAGAGCGGCTTCCAGTTCATAGGGCGGTGCGAAGCGACCATAGTTCGGGGAAGGCACGCTTGGGGACCGTCGATTGCAGATAAGACACGCCCGGCGTTCCGCCCGTTCCCATTTTGCCGCCGATAATGCGCTCCACGGTCAACACATGTTTGTGCCGCCAAGTCGCCATCGCATCATCCAGATCGACCAACTTTTCGCCGAGTTGATATAGCTCCCAATAGCGTTCGGGCTCCCGATATACCGTCAGGAAGGCCGCTTCGACCTCTGGCGATGGGGTGTGAGGCTGGCTGAAATCGCGTTCCAATATGCTGGGAGGAATGTCAAATCCGGCACGCGCCAAGGCAGCGATGGCATGGTCCCAGATGCTGGGTGCTGCCAATGCTTCCTTCATAACGGCCTGCGCTTCGGGGCGGTCATCCTGATATTTCAGAAATGATTTGTCCTTTAGTCCCAAAAGATATTCAACCGTGCGGAACTGGTCGGACTGGAACCCCGAACTGGAGCCGAGCACATGCCTGAACCGGCTGTAATCGCTTGGCGTCATGGTGGAAAGTATATCCCAGCTCAGCGTCATGACAGCCTGTATCCGGCTGACCCGCGCCAGCGCCTTGTAAGCAGGGACCAGCGCATCACTTGCGATTTGGGATATTGCCAGATGGAGCTCGATTATGATCTGTTTCAGCCACAGCTCTTTTGTCTGGTGGATGATGATGAACAGCATTTCATCATCCTGATCCGATTGAGGGTGCTGGGCCGAAAGCAGGGTATCAAGCGCAAGATAACTTGCGTACGTGACTTTCGTGGTGGAGTCCGGTTTTTGGGTCATGCCGGAATGTAACGTTGATGGGGAGCAATGGGAAGGGATTAGCTGGTCAGGTTAGAATAGCTCCATTTGGCTGCCTTTGATTATCGGTCGGCGGAACAAATCTGTTCTGAGTACAAATTTTGGCTTCCCAAGACCGTTTTTGCGAGCGGCAATGGCTACGCGGCGGTGGAGTAAGTCTGCCCAGGGGCCTTGCCCCCTCATCCGGCTAAAGAAATCCGGGTCATTTTTCCTGCCGCCGCGAAGGGAGGCGATGATGCCCATGACTTTGTCCTTTCGGTCTGGAAAATGGGTTTCCAGCCATTGTTCAAATAAGGGTGCCACTTCATGCGGCAGGCGGACCGGGATAACAGAAATGCTCTGCGCCCCGTGACGAGCAGCAGCGGCTACGATCGCCTCAATCTCATGATCGGTGATTGCTGGTATCGAGGGCGCAATATTGACATGAACCGGAATATTGCGCGCATGCAACTGCGCTACTGCTTCCAGCCTTTTCGCAGGAGAAGGCGCGCGCGGTTCCAATATGCGGGCCAGTTTCGGGTCCAGTGTGGTGACAGAGATTGCGACCATCGTGAGGTTCAATTCCGCCAAATCCGCTAGAATATCTGCGTCATCAAGGACGCGGTTGGACTTTGTAGTAATGCCGATTGGGTGCCGGGTTTCCAACATGACTTCCAATATCTGCCGCGTGATCTGGTAACGCTTTTCAATCGGTTGATAGGGATCAGTATTGGTTCCAATCGCAATGGACGCAGGGCGATAGCCCAGCTTTGCGAGTGTTTCGCGCAGCAATTGCGCAGCATTCGGTTTCGCAAACAGCTTTGTTTCAAAGTCTAGACCGGGCGACAGGTCGTGATACGCATGGGTCGGCCGCGCAAAGCAATAGATACAGCCATGCTCACACCCGCGATAGGCGTTTATCGAGCGGTCAAACGGAAGGTCCGGAGATTTGTTGAAGGTCAAAATGGATTTAGGCGACTCGAGTGTAACCTGCGTCCGTAATTTTGAAGGAGCGTCGCCAAGGGATTCGCGCTCGTCCAGCCAGTCGCCATCGGTCTCACGGCTTGGCAGGTTGAACCGGCTGCTTTCACGATTACTAACCGCGCCTCGTCCTTTTCGGGGTGGCAATAGTGGGTGTGAGTCGTGGTCCATTTGCTTTGCATAGCATGAGAACAAAGGTAGAACAAATATCTTTAGGTAACCTTGACCTTATCATTGACTGCCTGCTGCCTGAAGGATGATAAGTTTCTGCTGTGGTTAGGGGACGAGATTCGCATATGTTTGATATCCGAAAAGACGATTTGTCGGGCTCGCAGACCCGCGAGCTTTTGGCTCTACACCTTGCCGAGATGCAGTCTAATTCACCGCCAGGTAGTGTCTTCGCGCTTGACCTATCCGGGTTGCAGAGGCCGGAAGTGACCGTCTGGACAGCTTGGTTGTCGGAACGTGTCATTGCTGTGGGTGCATTGAAAATGCTTGAGGACGGAACGGCCGAGGTGAAGTCCATGCGCACTCATCCTGATTTTACGCGATTGGGGGCGGCGGCAGCGATCCTCGAAACAATTATAGCCACGGCGAGAGAAAAAGGCGCGCGCCGACTGTCTCTGGAAACGGGTAGTGGAGTGGCTTTTGATCCGGCGCTGGCCCTTTATCGGAAACGAGGGTTCAAAGACGGTGAAGCGTTTGGCAATTACGAGCGGAGTGACTTCAATCAATTTCTGCACCTGGACCTCCACAGGGACGGGTGTTAGCCGCTCTAGCTGGATTCCCGCCTCCGCCGAAATGAGGGGGCTGAGTTGCCCACAATCACCTACTCCTCCCGCAACCGCGGCATCAGTTCAACAAAATTGCACGGGCGGTGACGGCTGTCTAGCTGGGTGTCCAATATGCCGTCCCAGCCATCTTTGACGGCGCCGTTTGATCCCGGCAGAGCGAATATATAAGTGCCGCGTGAAACCACGGCGCACGCGCGGGACTGGACGGTGGATGTGCCGATCTTGTCATAACTTAGCCAGCGGAACAGCTCACCGAAACCGGGAATATCCTTATCCTTCACAGCATCAAGCGCTTCGGGGGTGATGTCCCGTCCGGTCAGGCCGGTTCCGCCGGTAGTAATGATGGCATCGACGCTTTCATCATCAATCCACTGGTGAAGCTGTGCGATGATTACGGATTTGTCATCGCGGATCAGGGCGCGGTAAACCAGATCATGCCCCTTGGCGGTAATGCGCTCGGCAAGAATGTCACCCGATGTGTCTTCCTTTAACGAGCGGGTGTCGGACACGGTTAAAAGAGCGATGTTAATCGGTTTGAACGTCCGGCTTTCGTCGATGGGCATGGAATAATACTCCGATGATTTATGGCTGCTTTATAGAGCATATTCGCCGTCTTTTCTAAACCACAAAGAATTGGGGCTTTCCGCCGCTCTCCTAACCGTCTAATTGCAATGACCAATGTCTAACGTTCCGGATTTAACAGCTGTTATATTGGGCCTGATCCTTGCCGCTTGGCTGGGCGCTTCCGCGTGGGCGGTGTGGACCAGTCTGGCGATGAAAAGCCGGGCGAAGATGGTGCTACGCCATTCCGGCCGGTTGGGGCGGTTGATGGAAACCTCTCCGGCGCTGCCACTGCTGGTGCGTTCTGACGGGTCGCTGGAGGCTTCACAGCGGTTGATGCACTGGCTGGGCTTTGATTATTTGCCCGCCCATATTTCCGAACTTTATGACCAGAATGCAGGGCTCAGTGCAGTAGATCTGGAAAAGCTGACGCAGGATATCAACCGCACCCAAAAATCTGGAAAAGGCTTTTCGCGCACTGTAAAAGTTACCGGATCAGATAAATGCCTGATGATCCACGGAGGGCTTGCCGACCAGCAAATCGCACCGAGCGGAAGCGCCCTTTTATGGGTATTTGACGCCACGGATAGCGAGGTGCAGATTGAAAAACTGCGGAGTGAAAGTGAGCAGGCCCATGCGGCTTTTGACGCGCTATCGGCGCTGATCGAGGCGGCGCCAGTCCCCATGTGGCATCGATCACCGGATTTGAGACTGACATTGGTGAATAGCGCCTATGTCAAAGCCGTGGACGCCAGTGACGGGGCAGGGGTTGTCGATCAGGGCATTGAACTAATCGAGACAATCAACGGCGTCAGCCCTGCCGATGCGGCCAGGATCGCCAGAGAGAAAGGCGAGCCTTATGAGCGGGTCGTTGCCACGACCATCGGCGGGCAGCGCCGGACAACGCAGGTGGTTGACGTGCCGCTCGGCAAATCGGGTATTGCCGGCTATGCCATAGATATTCAGGACCTGATAGATTCTCGCAAGGAACAGCGTCGCTTCAATGAATCCCAGCGCGACATGCTGGACAAGATTTCGGCAGCGGTTGTGCAGTTTGATGCCGACAAGACCTTGCAATTTTGCAACCTGCCATTCCAGCGCATATTCTCCATGCGTCAGCAATGGATTGCAGAGCATCCCGAATTTCCCAGGGTGCTGGACCGGATGCGGGAAATGAACCGGATTCCCGAAGTACGCGATTTCCCCGAATGGCGGGAAGAGCGGACGCAATGGTTCAAATCAACCGGTTCCGTGGAAGAAAACTGGCTGCTGGCCGATGGCACCCATTTGCGGGTCATCGCCAATCCGACGCCTGATGGCGGATTGTTGATGATTATTGAAGACCGAACCGAGCAGGTCCAACTGGCCAGTGCCCGTGACACGTTGCTGCGCGTGCGGACGGCAACATTCGATAATCTGTTTGAATCGGTGGCAGTCTTCTCCGCAGATGGAAGGCTTAATCTGTGGAACCACCAGTTCACAAAAATTTGGGATCTGAACGAAACGGAGCTGGACAAGCATCCGCGTATTGATTCCCTGATGCAAAAAATGTCGCTGAAACTCAAGCAACCTGCACGGATAGCTGAAGTGCGGGCTATGGTTCGGACTGCCACATCAGAGCGTGTACAGCAAAGTGGGCAGATTTCCTTTGTTGACGGTCGCCGTTTTGAATTTGCCGCAATCCCGCTACCCGATGGTAACGCGCTGTTCACTATGCTCGACATTTCTGACAGCAGCCGGATTGAACATGCCCTGCGTGAACGGAATGAAGCACTGGTAGAGGCGGATTCAATCAAGGCGGCGTTCCTGTCCAATATGAGCTATGAATTCCGCACTCCGCTGACCTCCATCGGAGGATTTGCCGAATTGCTGGACAATGAAGTGGCGGGGCCGTTGACGGAACAGGGGCATGAATATACCCGCGCGATCTTGCAGTCAGTAAAGCGGCTGGGGATGCAGATCGACAACGTGCTTGACCTTAGCCAAAGCGAGGCGGGCGCTTTGCCTATAGCCAAGGAAAAGATCAATCTGACCAAGCTGGTAGAGGATGTCGCCGGACAATTTGCCGATGAAATCCGGGCGCAGGAAATTGATCTGGAATTACAGCTTGACGAAACACTGGGTTCTGCCTTGGCGGATAAAAAGCGGCTGTCACAGGCCATTGGTCAAGTCATTGATAATAGTGTGCGTTATACCGGTAATGGCGGACGGATTTTGATTAATGCCAGCGGTAATGTGCGACAGGCTGTTATCCATATTTCCGATAACGGGCCGGGGATGGGGGCAGGGCAACAATCAAAGGCTTTTGACAGTTTCGCCCGGTCCCGCGACAAATCCGGAAAAAATGCTGGCGGTCTGGGCCTTCCCCTTGCCCGTCAGCTATTGCTGGCCCATGGCGGTGAGCTGACCTTAACGTCCGAGCCGGGGCAGGGGACGCTGGTCACTATTCATCTGCCGCGTCAATAAGAGGTGAACAGGTGACAGCATCCATGAAATTAAGCGATGAAGCAGCGACCATGGCATTGGGGAAACGGCTGGCCGCTGCTTTGCAGCCTGGTGATAAAATCGCTTTAACCGGGACGCTGGGGGCCGGGAAAACCACGTTGACGCGCGGTATATTGCGCGGTTTGGGCTTTGCCGATGATGTGCCTAGCCCGACCTTTGCGATTGTCCAGCAATATGAACCCCCGGAAGTCCGACTTCCGGTCGCGCATGTCGATTTCTATCGCATTGAGGAACCCGATGAGATTCAGGAATTGGGGCTTGATGACATATTGATGGATGGTGCGATTATTGCAGAATGGCCTGACCGGATGCCGGAAGCTTTCTGGCGTGATGCACTACAGATTACGCTTGAAATAGAAAATGATAACACGCGCCAGTTGACTTGGGTGGCTGGCCCCGCTTGGAAAGATAGATGGCCAATAATATGACACCGCCTGTATCGGCGCAGGATTTTTTGAATAATCAAGGTTGGAATGACGCGGAGATTTACCCCGTTGCGGGGGATGCGTCGTTTCGCCGCTATTTCCGGGTCGTTTCCGGGAACCGCAAAGCGATTTTAATGGATGCACCGCCGCCGCATGAAGATCCGCGTCCTTTCATCAAGATCGCCCGCCATCTGAAGGCGCAGGGCTTCGCCGCGCCAGAGATTTTTGCCGAAGACCTGGAACATGGTCTGGTCCTGCTGGAGGATTTCGGGGATCACAGGATGCGCGAACATCTTGACCACCATCCGGAAGATGAAACCGCCATATATCGACAGACGATTGATCTGATAAAGTCTCTGCACCAGAAACCCGCTGCCGAGATCCCGGCTTATGATATGGAGCAGTATCAGCGGGAAACGAACCTGTTTACCGAATGGTATAGCCCGGCGCAGTCACTGGAGGTCGATGCGTATGCTTTTGAGAATCTCTGGCAAAAGATTTTACAACCGGTCATTGCCGCTCAATCAACACCAGTGACAGTCCTGCGTGATTATCATGCCGAGAATATCATGCTGCTGGAGGATGACCGCTTGGGTCTGCTCGATTTTCAGGACGCGCTTGCCGGACATGCAGCCTATGATCTGGTGTCGATGTTACAGGATGCGCGCCGGGATGTTTCCGATGATCTGGAAGAGGAGATGCTGCATTATTATCTTGATGGACGGTCCTTCGAAGAAGCCGAGCAGTTTCGTAGCCATTATGCGATTTTGGGCGCGCAGCGCAACACCAAGATTATCGGCATATTTACGCGGCTATATGTCCGCGATCACAAAGCCCGCTATCTCGATTATATGCCGCGCATGTGGCGTCTGCTTGAAAAGGATTTGGCGCATCCTGATCTTGCGCCGATTGCAGAATGGTTTGAACAAAACGTCCCGGCCAATGTCCGGAGTAAGCCAATCATTGGGGCATCAGTATGAGTAAAGTTGAAACGGCAATGGTCATGGCGGCAGGCCTTGGTAAACGGATGCGTCCGCTAACCGCGACCCGGCCAAAGCCGCTTGTCAAAGTGGCGGGTAAAGCAATGATAGATCACTGCCTCGACAAATTATGGGAAGCGGGGTTGATGAAGGTTGTTGTTAACGCCCATTACCTGCCTGATGCGCTGGAGGCTCACCTCAAGTCGGTGAACTATCCGTTTGATATCCGTATATCGGACGAGCGGGCGCAGTTGATGGAAACGGGCGGCGGCATGGTTCAGGCCGCTCCGCTTATTGACGAAGACTTATTTTTCACGATCAACAGCGATAATTTGTGGACCGATGGGCCGACCAACAGCTTACAGCGTCTGGTGGAAAGATGGGACGATGCCGAAATGGATGCCTTGTTGCTGGTGGTCCCGCAGACAAAGGCGCATAACCACAAGGGGGCCGGGGACTTTATACTTGATGATATGGGCCGGATTTCGCGCCGCTTGCCGGATCGTCAGGCCCCTTTCATTTACACGGGAATCCAGCTTGTCTCCAAACGGTTGCTGCGTGATGCACCCGAAGGTCCATTTTCTACCAATATCCTCTGGAACCGCGCTATCGGAGAAGGGCGACTATATGGTCTGGTTCATGACGGTAGCTGGTTTGAAGTGGGATCACCGGAATCCATCAAGCCCACAGAAAAGGCACTCCTTAGTGAATAAACCCGCATGACCAAGCGGCATCAGCCCGCAATATATAATATCGCGGCGCATGGCGGCTTTGCCGATGCGTTGGCACAGGGGCTGATTGACAGGTTTGGAAAAGACCCGCTGGGGCTGGCAAGGGGTCTGGTTATACTACCTAATAACCGGGCGCGGCGGGCTGTCCATGATGCTTTTGTAAGGTTGAGCGAAGACGGATTACTTTTGTCGCAAATGGCTGTGATCGGCGATCTGGAGCTGGACGAATCGATTGGCGTCGCGATTGACCGGGGTGAACTGGCGCTCGATATTCCGCCTTCGATTGATCCGCTCGACCGCTTGCTGATGATCGCGCGGCTCATTGAAAGCGAAAGCGCGGCCAGGGGGCGAGCGTTATTGTCGAAAGAAGCCTTGCGACTGGCCCGCGAATTTGCGCGGACTCTCGACCAACTTACTGTCGAGGAAATTGCGCTTAAGGAACTTTTCGAGATTGATGTGGAGCCGGATCTTTCAAGCCATTGGCAGGATTCGCTCGCCTTTTTCCGCATCATTGCAGAAAAGTGGCAGGAAAAACTTGGCGAGATGGGCGTCGTCGATGAAGCCACCCGGCGCAATGCGCTGTTCAACCAAAGTGTAATGACGTGGAAAGCTGCGCCGCCCGATCATTTTGTTGTCGCGGCGGGTATCACCACTTCGGCACCGGCGATTGCGCGCTTTTTACGGGCTATTGCATTTCTGCCGGACGGGATGGTTGTGTTGCCTGATCTTGATATGGTCATGGACGATGAAGAATGGGATATGTTGGGACCGTTTGCACCCGACCCGGACAGCGGCCAGACTAAACGTGCACAGGAAACCCATCCACAATATCATATGAAGCTGTTGCTTGAGCGGATGTCGATCGCCCGGGCAGAAATCATGCGCTGGCCCAGAACAGGAACCAGCGGCGCCGCAGCAAAGCGTAGCCGGGCGCTCAGCCATGCTTTTGCCATTCCCAAGCTGACATCCCGCTGGCAGTCGCTTGATGGTAAGGACCGCAGCCTGGCCGGTGTGCAGCTGGTAGAGGCGCGTAATAGCGCCGAAGAAGCACAGATTGTGGCGTTGTTGGCGCGGGAGGCTTTGGAAACGGCCGAACGCCGCGTTGCCATAATCACACCGGACCGGGGATTGGCGGGGCGGATTGCGGTGCATCTTGAACGTTGGATGATCTCAGCGGATGACAGTGCGGGGCAACCTCTATCGAAAAAGCCGCAAGGAATATTCTTTCTGTCGCTGTTATCAGCAGTGACCGATGGCTTTCCTCCGGCGGAATTTTTGGCACTGTTGAAACACCCGCTGGTCCGGGCAGGGGATGAGCGGCGGGATTGGTTGACGAAGGTTCGAAAGCTGGATCTGCTGATGCGTGGCCCCCGTCAGGCTCCGGGATTATCGGGCATCGACAGTCTTTTTGGTAGCGAGGACTATAGAACCAAGAAGCTGCGGGATGAAGTATTTCCATGGTGGCAGGATGTTCGGGCCATTTTTGCGCCAGCGGAAAAGGCACTGGGCGGAGCGATGAACTGGGCGCAGATACTTGCCGAGATCCGCGAGCTTGCAGATATGCTGACAGGCGGCCAAGTCTGGGCTGGCCCCGCAGGGCGGCAACTGGCCGACTTTCTGTCCGATATGGAAGAGCGTGCGGCTTTGGGGCCGATTAAAATCCTGCCGCGCGAGATTGCCAGCTATTTCGAGACATTTCTGGCCGCTATTCCCGTGCGCCCTCCCTATGGCGGGCATCCGCGCATTGCGCTTTATGGGTTGTTGGAAGCACGGCTTCAACAGGCGGATCTTGTCATCTGTTGCGGGCTGAACGAAGGTAGCTGGCCGCAAGCCATTACGCCTGATCCCTGGCTGGCGCCGATGGTGCGCAAATCAATGGGATTACCGGCGCAGGAACGGCAAATTGGCCTGTCGGCACATGACCTGGTCGGTGCAATGGGTGCCCAAAATGTCGTTCTGACCAGGGCGAAGCGTGATGGGTCAGGCCCTGCAATCGCTTCCCGCTTTTTGCTTCGCCTGAAAGCAATGTGCGGAGACAATCTGAAAGAGCATGCATTTGCCGCGGATTGGGCGCAGCGTATTGACCGTCCCGATAAGCTCATCCGGATCGAGCAACCTGCGCCAGAGCCGAGCGCCGAGCAGCGCATGGTGAAGCTGTCTGTGACGGATGTTGACCGCCTGATCGCGGACCCCTTTGCGTTTTATGCTGGCAAAATCATGGGGTTCAAATCGCTCGACATGATCGACGATGAACCAAGCGCAGCGTGGCGCGGCTCGATTATCCACGACATATTGGATAAATGGGCAAAAGAGGATGACTATGATCCCGATGCTCTCAAGCGCCGCGCCGAAGCATTTTTGAACGAACGATCATCCCATCCCTTGATGCGGACGCTGTGGGCTCCGCGCTTGATGGAGGGCTTGATCTGGATCGCGGAAACCGTGGCGCGGCAACGGGAAGAGGGGCGCACGCCCATAATATCGGAACAGAGGGGAGCCGCGAATATAGCCGGTGTCGAACTGTCCGGTAGAGCAGACCGGATTGACCGGATGCCTGACGGAGGCATTGGCATTGTCGATTATAAAACAGGCAAACCACCGTCCAATAAACAAGTTAAGGAAGGCTTTGCCCTGCAACTCGGATTGCTCGGCGCTATTGCGGAAAAGGGCGATTTTGGCGGTCTGTCAGGCAAGGCGAGCGGCTTTGAATATTGGTCGCTGGCAAAGAAAGGCGGCGATGACAATTTCGGTTATATCGATAGCCCGACAAATCCCCGCAGCAGTCAAAGGATCGAGGCCGACCAGATGGTCGATCACGCCGTGGAGAAATTTACCACGGCCATAAACAACTATATCCTGGGCGATGAACCCATGACCGCAAAGCTCCATCCTGAATATGCGCCTTATGGTGATTATGACCAGCTGATGCGACTGGAAGAATGGTATGGCCGCGCCCCGGATCCATCTACGGGAGAGGGCGACCATGAATAAGGAAACAACCCTTCATCCGCTTGCTGGAAAACAAAGGGACGCAGTGGAGCCGGATGATAACGTCTGGCTGAGCGCATCTGCGGGGACTGGCAAAACTCAGGTTCTGACCGCGCGGGTTTTCCGCTTGTTGCTGCGTAAGGATGTTAGCCCTGAACATATATTATGCCTGACCTTTACCAAGGCGGGTGCGGCGGAAATGGCAGAGCGCATTCACCGGCAACTGGCCAGCTGGGTGCGGATCGATGATACAAAGCTTTTCACTGATCTGGAATCAATCGGTGCGCCTACCGGCCCGGAAACGCGGGAATATGCGCGGACTTTATTCGCCCATGTTCTTGACGCGCGCGGGGGCGGTTTGCGGATCATGACGATCCACAGTTTTTGCCAGGCGCTATTGGCGAGCTTCCCCGAAGAAGCGGAAATTCCTGCACTATTCAAGCCGATTGAAGAACGTGACCAGAAAATATTGGCGCGTCAGACCCTGGGCGATTTGCTGCTGGATGAAGAGGCTGCCGGAAGGACGGAGATAATTCAGGCTATCCAGGCGCTTAGCGTCCGCATGGGTGAGGATGAGGCCGAAAAATATCTGATGACCTGTGCGTCCAAGCCGGATGCAATGGAAAGTCTGCCCAGCGGGATTCTCCCTTTTGTTCGGGGATTGCTGAATCTGCCGATAGATGGCGATGCCCAAAGCTGGGTGGCCGAGCAATGCAGTGATGATACATTTGATATAGCCTCGCTTGGCGAAATGGCAGAAGCACTGGCCGGTTGGAATACCAAGACAGCCGAAGGTTATATGAGCCAGATTCAAGCATGGATCGCCGCCGATATGTCCCAAAGGGCAGAAACATTGGCCGACCTTCACAAGATATGGGCCAAGGTCGATGGCGACCCGCGTTCGGTGCCAAAAGGTCTGGATAAAGTTGCACCACATTATGCCGCGCTCAGCATGGCGATGTATGAGCATTGCTGCGAATTATTGGCACGGGTTACGCTGTTTGAATATGCCGACCTTTTTGCCGGGGCATTAAATGCGGGCCGTGCTTTCTCCTACCGCTATGCGGAGGCGAAAAAGCTGCAAGGCGTGGTTGATTTCGATGACATGATCCGGATGACCGCGAAGCTGCTGAACCAGAGCAATATGGCGGAATGGATACGCTATAAGCTGGACCAGCAAACGGACCATATTCTTGTGGATGAAGCGCAGGATACCAATCTGGCCCAGTGGGAAATTGTCGAAGCGCTGGCCAGCGAGTTTTTTGCCGGACTGGGGCGCAGTGCCGACAAAGTGCGAACGCTGTTCACTGTCGGGGATTTCAAACAGGCTATTTTCGGGTTTCAGGGAACCAGCCCGCATAATTATGTCACAGCGCGGAATGATTTTTTCGGTCAGGCAAAAGCATCCGAGCGCGATTTTAGCGATTTGTCACTGGACCGCAGTTTCCGTTCCACGCCGCCAGTATTGGAAGTTGTAGACGAAGTTCTTGGCATAATAGGCGAACAAGGGCTGGGCCTAGAAGACCCTATCCCACCTCATCAAAGCCACTTCGCAGGCAAGGGGGGCAGCGTTACATTATGGCAGCCTGTTGCCCATGGCGCGGTCAGCAATCCGGATGACCAGGAAAGCTGGTTAAGTGATGAGGAAAGGGTTTTCGCACAGCGACTTGCGCTTCAGATCAAGGAATGGCTGACCCCCGAAACGGCTTTATGGCTGGAACATAAGGGCAGGCCGCTAGAGCCGAAGGATGTGATGATCCTTGTCAGCAAGCGGGATGAACTCAGCGCCCTTATCGTCGCGCGTCTCTATGCTGAAAATGTGCCGGTCGCGGGGATCGACCGGATCCGTTTGAACCAGCCATTGGTGGTGCAGGATATGCTGGCCGCTGTCCGGTTTGTTTTACAGCCCCATGATGATCTCAATCTGGCATCGCTTCTGGTGTCCCCGCTTCTGGGCTGGTCGCAAGAGGATTTACTCGCTCGTGGTTATCGCGGAGACGCGCATAAGCATCAGAGCCTGTGGGAGTTTCTTCGCACGCAAGATGCGCTTGCAGAACATATCGAACCGCTGAGAGCATTGCTCAATATGGCAGATTTCAACACGCCATATCAGTTTCTGGAAACCATTGTCTCCGGGCCGATGCAGGGACGCAAGAAGCTTACAGCGCGGCTTAGCCATGCTGCGCTTGACCCGTTGGAAGAGCTGCTCAACACCGCGCTTGCTTTTGAACAGGACCATATCCCGACCTTACAGGGCTTTCTCGACTGGTTTGACCGCGGCGATGTAGAGATTAAGCGCGACCAGTTGGAGGGCGGCAACGAAGTGCGTTTGATGACTGTCCATGGTGCAAAGGGTTTACAGGCACCGCTGGTCATCCTCGCCAACGCGACGTTTAATCCGGACGAGAAGAAGGGGCGCGGGTTTGATCTTTCCGACCCCAGACAGCCCGGAAACAGCCCTGAATATCCTGTTGTGCCGATCCGGAAACCGGAGCGCACCGGACTACTGGACGCCTATGCAACCAGATCGGATGCACGGGAGCGGCAGGAACATTGGCGGCTGCTTTACGTCGCGATGACCCGCGCCGAAGAGCATCTGGTGGTTGCCGGCAAACTGGGGCCAAAGACTAAAGGCGAAGTGCCGCAGCAAAGCTGGTATTATGCCGTCGAGCAAGGTTTGACCGCACTGGGAGCGGAAAAAACAGATTCGCTTCGGTGGCTTAGTCAGCGCACTTATGGCGGGATGAATATCGGCGGCGCGCCAGAGGCTGATTCCGCAAAGAAGCAGGAGATAAGCGCTAAAGTGCCTGCCTCGCTTCCCGAGTGGATATTTGCGCCTGCTCCCAAGGAAGCGCGGCCACCGCGGCCATTGACGCCTTCTGACCTCGGCCCCGACACTGTCAGCAATCCGCCGCCTGCACAGACTATGCGCGCCGCAGCAGAACGAGGAAAGCTGCTCCACAACCTGTTTGAACGCCTGCCCGATATTGCGCGCGAGAAGCGGGCAGATGTTGCGGACCGGTGGCTTGAGACGCAAAGGCGGGTGAGGGATGCAGAGGACCGTCAAGAGTTGGTCGCCACAGTCGTATCGGTGTTGGATAATCCGCAATGGGCGGATTTATTCTCTCCGGAAAGTTTTGCCGAAGCCCCTATAGCGGCGGTTGTCGATCAGCATGTAATTTCAGGAACAGTGGACCGTTTGTTGGTCACTGACGACCTGATCACGGTGGTCGATTTCAAGACGGGCCGTCTGGTTCCGCAAAGTGCCGACGAAGCGCCGGTAGCCTATCTCCGCCAGATGGCCGCTTATGTCGCCGCACTTGAAAAAATCTTTCCGGGCCGGGCGATAAAAGCGGCGTTACTCTATACGCATGGACCGCGTCTGCTGGAGCTTTCTGCCGGACTTGTTGAGAGGCACAAGCCTGCCATCAGCAATATTGGCAACAATCCAGGCTTTGAGCGCCTATGAAAAAGCTTTTGCGGCAAGTGCTTGAGCAATGATGTGTGTGTGCCTAAATAGAGTGTGAACCAGTAAAGGAGGCCAGCTATGGCTACAAAAGCAATTACCGATGAGAGTTTTGAACAAGATGTTTTGAAAGCCGACGGCCCTGTGCTTGTCGATTTCTGGGCGGAATGGTGCGGTCCTTGTAAGATGATTGGCCCTGCGCTGGAAGAAATCAGCGACGAATTGGGCGAAAAAGTCACCATCGCGAAACTCAACATTGACGATAGTCCTAATGCGCCCGGTAAATATGGCGTGCGCGGAATTCCCACGATGATCCTGTTCCACAACGGCGAGCCGGTGGAAACAAAAGTGGGTGCAGCGCCAAAGAGCCAGCTCAAATCCTGGCTGGAAAGCAGCTTACCGGCTTAATCGCTGAACACATGTCCCAATCGCTCGGCGGCTTCATCCCATAATTCTGGTGATGAGGCGCCGAGCAATCCGGTCTTGCGGTCTGCAGGCCGGTAAGCATCTCCGTTCCAGCGTGCCGCCTTGCCGCCGGCTTCATTGAGGAACAGGATGCCCGCTGCATGATCCCACGGCAACGTCCGTTCGAATGTCGAGATATGGTTTATGCCCAGCGCGAGCCGAGGATATTGTTCGGCTGCACAGCGCGGAATATCGACAATCTGATAATGCCCGTCGGCTGCTTTTAAGAGCTTTTCTCGGTTATGCGGGGTCATATAACTCGTGGCCAGCGCGGCAATGGGTTTGAATGGAGGCGCTTCTGATACGCTTACCTTTTTGTCGTTGATAAACGCTCCTTGCCCTTTTGCAGCATAGCACATGCGATCCTTTAAAGGGTCGTATAACCACGCTGCAACAGTCTCGTTTGCTTCCGACAGGGCCACAATGATCCCGAATGGCGGCTTGCCCGCGGCAAAATTTCCGGTGCCGTCTATGGGATCAATGATCCACGCCTGATCAGCGGTGAGATGGTCCATGACAGAGGGGTCGTGCTCACTGGCCTCCTCACCAACAATCGCGGCGCCGGGAATAAGGGCGGCCAGCTCATGACCAAGCCTCTCTTCGCTGAGTCTGTCAGCGACTGTCACCACGTCACCGGGATATTTCTCTTTAATATCAGATAGTTGAAGGTTCTGATAATGAGGCAACACGATGTCCCGGGCGACTTGCCGAATGATGCTCTGGACAGATCCGTAAATCACCTAAAGTGTCTCCATTCGTTCCATCTGCCATTCGTTCCATCTGGTTGTGGCAATATACCGCCGCCTTAGCTTCTATAATCGGCGTTTATCGTAATATACCCATGGGTCAAATCACAGGTCCACACAGTCGCTTTCCCGCTACCGAGGCCGATATCAACGTTGATGTCAATCTCGCTACCCTTCAGATGTGCCGCGACCGGCGCTTCATCATAATCGGGAACGACCAGCCCGTCTCTCGCCACGGTGACGCCGCCAAATCCTATGGATAGCTTATCACGATCCGCCGGTTCCCCGGCTTTGCCGACCGCCATGACGACACGGCCCCAATTGGCGTCCTCTCCTGCAATCGCAGTTTTGACCAGCGGAGAATTGGCAATGGACAAGGCAATCCGCTTGGCACTGTCATCGGATGTAGCCCCGTTTACCGCAACCTCAATAAACTTGGTGGCCCCTTCGCCATCACGAACAACAAGCTGCGCCAATTGCATACACAGGTCGCTTAGCGCCGCTTGGAAAGCATCTGCGCCGGGATCATCGAACGAATGTAATACAGGGGCGTCATTCTGCCCTGTGGCAAAGGCCAAAACAGTGTCGCTCGTAGAAGTATCGCTATCGACAGTGATGCAGTTGAAACTTGTGGCCGTCGCAGCGCTCAACATTTCTTGCAAGAAACCGGCATCAACAGCTGCATCGGTAAAAATATAACCAAGCATGGTTGCCATATCGGGGGCAATCATACCGGATCCTTTGATAATACCATTCAGATGAACGGTTTTTCCGCCTATCACCGCGCTGGTGGTCGCCATTTTGGGAAAGGTATCAGTGGTCATTATAGTAGCAGCGGCTTCTTTCCAGCTACAAGGCTCTGCACCAAATACTGATTTCAGTCCGCTTTCCGCTTTGTCTTTGGGCAGTGGAACACCGATCACGCCAGTTGAGGATACGAATATTTCCTGCTCTGAACAGTCCAGATGCCCGCTGACTAGTGACAGAATGAGCTGCACCGTCTCTTTGCCCTTACTTCCTGTAAAAGCGTTGGAATTACCAGCATTGACGACAAGAGCGCGGGCCGTGCCTTTCGATAAAGCATTCCTGCACCATTCGACTTCAGGCGAAGGGCATTTACTCTGGGTCAGAACGCCGGCCACCGACGTTCCGTGTGCCAGTTCGACATAGGTGAGATCACAACGATCCCATTGCTTATATTGTGCGCGGGTAGTGCGACACGTTACTCCGGAAATAGCCGGAAGATCTGGAATATGCGTTGGTGCAAGAGGGGATATAGTTTCTGACACTTAACTTGCCTTTATCTATTGGTTTGCTAAAAAGCGTGCAACCTGACAGGGCCTTATTGATGAACGTCTATATTGCAAGTTTTATGTTGCTGCTTTTCAATGCAGTTGGTGTTCATACGCCAGCCGCTGCTGTGGCTACTGAAACGGCTGAGAATCAGGATGTTTCCCTGACTGAAGCAACGGCATCATTGGATTGGGATGGTGCCGAGCGCGCATTGATGCAGACATCTGCGCCCGCTCCCACACGGATAGCCGGTGTAGATCTTGCTAAGCCGGTCTGGCCCGTTTTGCCGGTATCAGAGACAATCGGCGACAGGCTTGAGCACGAAGAAGGCGCTCCTTAGCCTGCCTTCCGGGCGGTCATGAGATTGATTTGTCCCCAAGCCTGATTAAATGCACATGGAAGCGGGCTTTTGACATGCCCATCATCCAATCATCATAAAATATATTCAAATATCGGAATTCAATATGCTCGGCCGCCTTACCAAATCTTTCTTCGGATCAGCTAATGACCGTTACGTAAAATCAATCATGAAAGTGGTTGATCAGATCAATGCTTTTGAGCCGGCAATGGAAGCGTTGAGCGATGACGAACTAGCTACGAAAACACCTCATTTCCGTGACCGGTTGGCCAATGGGGAAACGTTGGACGATATTTTACCGGAAGCATTTGCAGTAGTGAGAGAGGCCGCAAAACGAACCCTAGGCCAGCGCCATTATGATGTGCAGTTGGTTGGTGGTATCGTACTGCACCGCGGTGAAATTTCTGAAATGCGTACTGGTGAAGGTAAAACCTTGGTCGCGACGCTAGCCTGTTACCTTAATGCCATCGAAGGCAAGGGCGTTCATGTTGTGACCGTGAACGACTATCTGGCCCGCCGCGACGGCGAATGGATGAGTCAGGTATATAATTTCCTTGGCATGAGTGTCGGAAGCATCATCCCTAATATTGATGAAGATCAGCGGCGTGCAGCCTATGCTGCGGACATTACCTATGGCACGAACAACGAGTTTGGCTTTGACTATCTCCGCGACAATATGAAACATGACCGCAGCCAGATGGTCCAACGGCCATTCAACTTTGCGATTGTCGATGAGGTGGATTCGATCCTGATTGACGAAGCACGTACGCCGCTGATTATTTCAGGACCCACGGACGATAAATCCGATCTTTATATATCGGTAAATGA
>NZ_DATCTC010000008.1:0-11704 GCF_036568145.1 Parasphingorhabdus sp.
TCCACCACGACACCGGCCGCTTCCAGCATCGCCCGGCGGGCTTTGCTTTTGGAGGCGAGTATAAGCATCGGCTCCTGCTCCATTTCATCCATCGGTTTTGTCCTGATCCGTTTCCGCAGCGACATTTTCGCGTTCATTATAAAAATTGATGATCGCGGCGGCGGATTCCTCGATCGACCGGCGTGTCACATCAATCGTCGGCCAGCCATTATCGCTAAACATGCGCCGGGCATATTGGGTTTCCTCGATAATCTTTTGCTCGTTCACATAATCCGTTTCGGTGGCTTCATTGAGTGAAAGCAACCGGTTGCGGCGCACCTGCACCAATCGGCTTGCATTTGCGACAAGTCCAACCACCAACGGGTTTTTCAAATGGAACAGAGCATCGGGCGGAGGCGATTCCGGTACGATAGGAATGTTCGCGGTTTTATACCCGCGATTGGCCAGATAAATAGAAGTCGGCGTCTTTGATGTGCGCGATACACCGGCAAGAATAATATCCGCCTCTTCCCAGTTTTCCCAGCCAATCCCGTCATCATGGGCAATGGTGAACTGAATCGCCTCCACCCGTTTGAAATAAGCCGCATCCAGTATATGTTGCCGGCCCGGCCGCGCTTTGGCTTCCTGGCCCAGCATATTGGACAAGGCGTCTGTTACCGTATCCAGTGCCGGCACAACGGGCAGACCCAGATGGCGGCACTCCCGCTCCAGCCGCGCGCGGATATCGCGGTTGACCAATGTAAAAATTACCAGCCCCGGATTATCCGCAACCTCCACCAATATCCGGTTCAAATGCGATTCAGAACGCACCATCGGCCAGAAATGCTTGATGATCTCAACACCATCAAATTGTGCCAAAGCGGCTTTGGCGATATTTTCCAGCGTCTCTCCGGTAGAGTCAGACAGCATGTGAAGATGCAAACGATTCATAGTGGCTCCAAACTGCTGCAACCCTGTTATTTCATTGTGGATAAAGCAAGGGATGAATGAGGGATAATCACTTACGCGCTTTTCATCCCCAACATTCCGATTTCTATCCACAGCCGGTCAACTTTTATAATTTTCATCCACAGATTGTGGATAACGGGGACTAAATTTTGGAATCGGTAAAATTATCGCTATCACCGCTCTGTCAATCTGTTTGTAATCGCGGTAGAGGCGCTTTACGCCCTCTATCCACGCCCTATCATCAACAACAAGATTCTATAAATATACTTATATATTATATTGGATGACACTCTTCCCATGCCTAACGTGACGAACGCCCCGAAACTTTTGCTCGAAACTCTGCGCGGCAGAAAAACCGACCGGACTCCTGTCTGGCTGATGCGCCAGGCAGGACGCTATCTGCCCGAATATCGCGAGCTGCGTGCCAGTAAGGGCGGTTTTCTGGAACTCTGCTATGATGCTGAGGCTGCGGCCGAAGTGACTCTGCAGCCGATCAAGCGGTTCGCTTTTGACGGAGCAATCCTGTTTTCCGACATTTTGATCGTGCCCCATGCCATGGGCCAGAATCTATGGTTTGAGGCCGGAGAAGGACCGCGGCTGGCACCAAGGATCATTGATGCTGCTTTGGCCTCTCTTGAGCGTGCTCCGGAGCATTTTGACGCTATTTACAAGACAGTCCGGCGTGTCGCTTCGCAGATTGATGATAAAACCACCTTCATGGGCTTTGCCGGAAGTCCATGGACGATTGCGACCTATATGGTCCAGGGGCAGGGCAGCAAGGATCAGGCCGTTACGCGCCGCTATGCCTATAAGGACGCGGTGGCTTTTGGCGAATTGATCGATGCCATCATTGAAAATACTGTCGAATATCTGCTCGGTCAGGTAGAAGCAGGCGTCGAAGCGGTTCAGCTTTTCGATAGCTGGGCAGGGACGCTTTCTCCTACCCAGTTTGAAAAATGGGTGATTGCGCCCAATGCCGAGATCATCTCGCGGTTAAAAGCGGTTCATCCCGACCTGCCGGTTATCGGCTTTCCCAAGGGAGCTGGTGCAAAATTACTGGCTTATGCGAATGAAACAGGCGCCAGCGCGATTGGACTGGACGAAACGGTTGATCCTGTCTGGGCGCATGAAAACCTGCCCGCAGGGTTGCCGCTGCAGGGCAATCTTGATCCATTGGCGCTGATTGCTGGCGGTGAAGCGCTGGAAAAATCGGCGCGGCATATCCTGCAAGTATTTGAAGACAGGCCTCATATTTTCAATCTGGGTCACGGTATTTTACCCGATACGCCCATTGAACATGTGGAACAGCTGCTTCATATTGTCCGGCAATGAATGAAATAATCTCTATGCTGTATCTCTGGTTGAAATCCGCACATCTTATTTTTGTAATCTTCTGGATGGCCGGGCTGTTCATGATGCCGCGGTTCTTTGTCTATCACCAGGAAACGGCTGCCGGGTCTGAAGAGGATCGCAAATGGATCGATCGCGAGGCAAAGCTACGCAAGATCATCCTTAATCCGGCACTTGTCATCACCTGGATCATGGGATTGCTGCTGGCTTATAATATTGGGGCGTTCAGCCAAGGCTGGTTCCATGCCAAATTTCTGATGGTGATTGCTCTGTCGGGCTATCATGGCTGGATGATGGGCTATGTTAAAAAACTGGCGCGGGGCGAACGGACCATGAAGGACAAGACTTTGCGCCTCATCAACGAAGTGCCGGGCATAGCGGTTCCGATCATTGTTATATTGGCAATTGTTAAACCGTTCTGATTTGGGTTTGACAGAATCCCGGCAAAAGCGTAATTAAGCATCAAAGCCCGTCCGGGCGACCTTATCATGTGAAAATTTGATGGCTAACACGCCGCGCGCATGCATAGAATAATAATAACTCCCTGATATACTTGGATAAACCTCCATGCACTTAAAAGAATTAAAAGAAAAATCGCCCGCTGGCCTCGTCTCAATGGCGGAAGAGCTAGGTGTTGAAGGCGCTTCGACATTACGCAAACAGGATCTGATGTTCGCGATTCTGAAAGAACTTGCGGATAATGACGAACTGATCATGGGCCTTGGCACTATTGAAGTGCTGCCCGACGGATTTGGCTTTTTGCGCTCGCCCGAAGCGAATTATCTTGCTGGTCCCGATGATATTTATGTGTCCCCGAACCAGGTTCGCAGATTTGGCCTGCGTACCGGCGATACGGTTGAAGGCGAAATCCGTGCTCCGCGGGATGGGGAGCGTTATTTTGCGCTGACCAAGCTGACCGCAATCAACTTTGATGAACCGGATGCGGTGCGGCACCGGGTCAATTTTGATAACCTGACCCCGCTTTATCCGGATGAAAAGCTGAAACTGGATAGTCTTGATCCTACGGTCAAAGACAAATCGGCGCGGGTCATTGATATTATTGCTCCGCAGGGCAAGGGCCAGCGCGCCTTGATCGTTGCGCCGCCGCGTACCGGTAAAACCGTGCTGCTGCAAAATATTGCCAAGGCGATTACCGATAACCATCCCGAAATCTATTTGCTTGTCCTGTTGATCGACGAACGCCCCGAAGAGGTGACCGACATGCAGCGTTCGGTAAAGGGTGAGGTCATCAGCTCAACCTTTGACGAACCGGCTACCCGCCACGTGCAAGTTGCTGAAATGGTTATTGAAAAAGCCAAACGTCTGGTCGAGCATAAACATGATGTTGTCATTCTGCTCGATTCCATCACCCGGCTTGGCCGCGCCTATAATACGGTCGTTCCAAGCTCTGGTAAGGTGCTTACCGGCGGTGTGGACGCCAATGCCTTACAGCGCCCGAAACGCTTTTTCGGTGCCGCACGTAATATCGAGGAAGGTGGTTCACTGTCCATTATCGCAACCGCACTGATCGATACTGGCAGCCGCATGGACGAAGTTATCTTTGAAGAATTTAAAGGCACCGGCAACTCTGAAATTGTGCTGGACCGCAAAGTCGCGGACAAACGCATCTTTCCGGCGCTGGATGTTGGTAAATCCGGCACACGTAAGGAAGAATTGCTGGTCGAGGATGACAAGCTCAAGAAAATGTGGGTACTGCGCCGTATCCTCATGCAAATGGGCACGATCGACGCGATGGAATTCCTGCTCGACAAGATGAAGGATTCCAAAACCAATGACGATTTCTTCGATAGTATGAATCAATAAACTGTCGGCATAACCGCATTGATAGTCGAACATGCATTGTTGCAGGTTAAACCGGACCAGTCGGACCAGTTTTCCCAAGCCATGCAACAAGCAAAGCCGCTTATTGCAGCCCAGCCCGGCTTTCATTCGATAGAGGTCCGCCCTTCAACCGATATTCCCGGCCAGTATCTTTTGCTGGTCCGGTGGGACAGTGTGGTATCTCACCGGGACGGCTTTCGTAAATCGCCTGAATATGAACAATGGCGCGCCTTGCTTCATGGTTTTTATGACTTTATACCGGCCGTAACTTATTATGGACCTTCCATTCTCTTATGATTGATCTTTTATCTGTTTTATCCGCCGCAGTTACCCCCGGACTTGGCTCACTGGCTGAAATTTGGGCGGCTATTCTCCATGATTTCGAGAATATCGGCACACCTGCAGCCCTGGCCGCATTTGGCCAGGTGATATTGATCGACCTTATCTTTGCTGCAGATAATGCGATTGTTGTCGGCGCTCTGGCTGGCGGTCTCCCCAGTGAGCAGCGCCGTAAGGTTATCTTTATCGGTATCGCTGCCGCTCTGGTCATGCGTATCATATTTGCGCTTACCGTCAGCGTGTTATTGTCGGTCGTCGGCCTGATTTTAGCTGGTGGCTTGCTGCTTTTGTGGGTCGCGTGGAATTTTTACCGTGAAATTTTCGGTGCAAAGGATTCTCCCGGTTCTCCGGAAATTCTTGGCGATGAAGCCAGCGGCGTTGCCCCGCAGAAAAGCTTTTGGGGCGCTGTCTGGGCAGTTACCGCAGCCGATATTTCCATGAGCCTGGACAATGTTCTCGGCGTCGCTGGCGCTGCCCGCGAGCATCCGGGCATTCTGGTGATCGGACTGCTGCTATCCGTTGCATTAATGGGTATCGCAGCTAATGTTATCGCCCAATATATCGAGCGTTATAAATGGATTGCCTATATTGGTCTTGGCGTGATTGTCTGGGTTGCCGGTAGGATGATTTACGACGGCATAGTCGATCCGCAACTGGGCATGATGACGCTGTTTTAGCGTTTTTAGCCTTAAAAACCTGTAGATGAAGGTCTGGTTCGGACGAACTAGCCCTTCATCTTTTCCAGTATTTTTCCCATTTCTTCCCAGACTTTATTGATCGCCTTTAACGGGCGGACCATCACCTTGAAGTCCTGGATCAATCCGTCTTCATTCCATGTGATGATGTCCACGCCGTTAACCTCGATACCATCCAGTTCGAGCATGAACTCCAGCATCGCCATATTGGCACTGTCGTCGACAATCTCGCGGACATAGCGAAAGCTGTCATTGCCCAATACTGTGTCAGCGGCGCTCAGATAGGCCATGACAATCGGTTTGCCGACTTGCGGTGTATGAACCACGGGGGAGTGGAACACAGCATCATCGGCAATTTGTGTGCTAAGCCCGGGGTCATTGATGTCGGCACTTTTACCGCCATTTTTCCTCTTCTCGGCAAAGCGCTCATGCCATATTTTCAGGCTCTCCCGGACGCTCATCCCAGGTGCTTCTTGAAAAACTCTGCCGTGCGGCTATCGGCCAGATTAGCTGCGGCTTCATCGCGGCGAGCGCCAAATTCGGCAGCAAAACCGTGGTCCAGCCCTTCATAATCATGCAAAGTAACTTTGGGATGATCGTCCAGCCCCTCATGCATGGCGGCCTGGGCTTCGGGTGATACAAAGCCGTCGGCCGTGGGGATATGCAGCATTACATCATGTGCAATCGCATGGCTTTCGCGCAGCAAGCCGTCAATCCCGACACCATAATAGCCGACAGAGGCGTTAATATCGGTCCGTGCAGCCGTCATGAAGGCCAATCGTCCACCCAGACAATAACCGACACATCCGACTTTTCCGCCATCTACAGATTGGCGAGCAAAATGGATCGTGGCTTCAATGTCCCTGATACCCTGATCCTGGTCAAATTTGTTCATAAGATCGAGGGCAGTCTGAAATTCCTCCGGAACATCGGCATCAAGATCGGTATTGTCATTGACCCGCCAGAACAGATCCGGCGCAATGGCAAGATAGCCAGCCTTTGCCCAAGTATCGCATTTGGCTCTGATGCCCTTGTTCACGCCAAAAATTTCTTGAATCACAATGATAGCGGCTTTTGCTGTTCCGTCGGGAGCGGCGACATAGGCAGGGAAGCTTTCATTTCCGCTTAGCGTTTCAATCGATTTCATTTCACCCATTTTTCTATGCTCCTTTGATGATGACTTGATTATTGCCCCACAATATCCCCATATCCTGTTGTGGCAAGGCGGAAGATCATCTGTTGCAGTGAGGGAGGGAACTTCGCTTCGACGATAGATAAAAAGGAAGCATGATGAAAGTAACCGTAGAACTGGATTGCACACCAGAAGAAGCGCGTCGGTTAATGGGCCTGCCGGATGTAGGACAGTTAAACGATACCTATGTCTCGGAATTATCGAAGCTCCTGAAGGGCGCGAGCTCGGTGGAACAATTGCAAAGCTTTACCAAGATCATAGCGCCAATGGGGGAAGCGGGAATAAAGATGTTCTCTTCGTTCCTGAGCGGGGCTATGGGCGCTGGACAGACGGGTGAAAAACCGGCTCCTTCCGATAAAAAAGATTAAATATCAAATAGATAGAACATGGCTGCAACTGATACAATCTTTGCTCTGTCCAGTGGGCAGCCACCATCGGCAATTGGTATTATCCGGATCAGCGGTCCCAAAGCTGCATCAGCATTACGCCAGCTTTCCGGGACGCTACCGAGTGAGCGGCGTGCCAGTTTGGCGAAGCTGACTGACCCGGTTAGCGGAGAGTTGCTGGATACGGCACTGATATTATGGTTTCCCGGTCCCAATAGCGCTACCGGTGAGGATTTGGCGGAAATCCACTGCCACGGTGGCCGCGCCGTGATCCGCGTGCTGGAAAATGCGCTGGGGAATATCGCGGGATTGCGTCAGGCCGAACCGGGGGAGTTTACCCGCCGCGCCTTTACTCATGGCCGAATGGATCTGGCTGAGGCGGAAGGATTATCCGATCTGCTTTTCGCGGAAACGGAACTCCAGCGCCGTTCCGCGATACAGGCGGCCGGAGGTGCATTATCGCGTAAAGTGGAGGATTGGCAAAACGGTATCTTGCGTCTCTCCGCCATAGTGGAAGCGGAACTTGATTTTTCCGATGAAGACGACGTTGCGCCCGCTCAGTTGGATGCCCTGCAATTGGCGGCGCACGATCTGGCGGAGGAAATGGCAACTATGCTCGCTCGTCCGCGTGCGGAAAAATTGCGCGAAGGAGTGCGTGTGGTTTTGGGCGGACCGCCTAATAGCGGAAAGTCCACATTGCTCAATGCGCTGGTGGAAAGAGAGGCAGCGATTGTTTCTCCCATAGCGGGGACCACGCGCGATGTGATCGAGGTGCCGATTGCGATAGGTGGCATTCCATTTCTGTTCATCGATACCGCCGGTGTTCGTGATGACGGGGCGGAGGAAATCGAGCGCATCGGCATCGACCGGGCGCGTCAGCAATTTGAACTGGCCGACCTGATATTATGGCTGGGCCCGGAGGGCGAAGGTCCGACGAACAGCAATCTGGTCGAGATCGCTTCGCGTCAGGACCATCCCGAATATCAGCCCAAGTCTTCCGGCGTGCTTTCGGTCTCTCCACTGGCGGGTACCGGCATGGATGCGCTGGTCACATTGCTTGTGGAGAAGGCGAAAGATATTGTGCCGCGCGGGGACGAGATCAGCGTCAACAAGCGGCAGGCCGATCACCTGACTCTGGCCCATCGTAGCCTTGATGTCATATCGGGGTTGGAAGATTATCTGATTGTCGCAGAGCAACTACGCTTGGCGCGCGGCGCACTTGATGCGCTTACGGGCAGGGCGAGCACCGAGGATATGCTGGACAGCTTGTTCGGAAAATTCTGCATCGGAAAATAACTGTTCCACGTGGAACAGCGGGAGAGCTTTGACCTGAAACCCGTGTTCCGCTATGGGCGCAGCATGAATGTTAATTTTGATCTCATCGTCGTCGGTGGCGGACATGCAGGCTGTGAAGCTGCTGCGGTTGCCGCGCGCATGGGTGTGCGTACGGCACTGGTCAGTTTTACGAAAGACAGCATCGGTGCCATGTCTTGCAATCCGGCGATTGGCGGTCTGGGCAAAGGGCATTTGGTGCGGGAAGTCGATGCCTTTGATGGTTTGATCGGCCGGGCGGCTGATGCAGCGGGGATCCATTACCGGATGCTCAACCTGTCCAAGGGCGCAGCGGTGCAGGGCCCACGGCTTCAGGCAGATCGCAAATTATATAAAGCGGCCATCCACCGGATGCTCGATGCACAGGAAAATCTGTCTATCGTGGAAGGCGAGGTCGCATCGCTGATATTGAATGACCGGACGGTTAGCGGGATCACCCTGAAAGATGGAGGCCGGATTACCGCATTAGCAGTAATTTTGGCGACGGGCACATTTTTGAACGGAAAGATGTTTCGCGGTGAGGAAACCACCTCGGGCGGTCGGACGGGTGAGGGCAGCGCCGTATCTCTTGGCCAGCAACTACGGCAGGCGCAGCTCCCCATAGCACGGATGAAAACCGGAACGCCTCCGCGCATAGACGGCCGGACGATTGACTGGGCCGCTCTACCCGAGCAGCCGTCGGATGATGGTGACTGGACTATGTCCCCGCTGTCAAAGCGTCGAGAAGTGCCACAGATTTTTTGTGCGATCAGCCGGACCAATGCCGCCACGCATGATATTATTCGCAGCAACCTGGATCGCTCTCCTTTATTCACCGGAGCGATTGATGCGCTGGGTCCGCGTTACTGTCCGTCGATTGAGGACAAGATTCACCGCTTTGCGGACCGTGACTCCCACCAGGTGTTTCTGGAGCCCGAAGGACTGGATACGCATTATGTTTATCCGAACGGGATAAGCAGCTCCTTACCTGCCGAAGTTCAGGAAGCTTTTGTTCGGACGATGGATGGGCTTTCCCATGCAAAAATTATCGTGCCGGGCTATGCGGTTGAATATGA
Source organism: Parasphingorhabdus sp. (assembly GCF_036568145.1). Lineage (GTDB taxonomy): Bacteria > Pseudomonadota > Alphaproteobacteria > Sphingomonadales > Sphingomonadaceae > Parasphingorhabdus. Next base: position 9,140 of record NZ_DATCTC010000008.1, read on the forward strand.
CCATATTGATCCGCGGGCTTTGGACAGTAGCTTGAAAGTCCGTGATCTGGAGGGGCTTTATTGCGCCGGACAGATAAATGGCACCACAGGATATGAAGAGGCCGCGGCGCAGGGGTTGATTGCCGGCATTGGTGCCGCTTGCGCGATTCAGGAAAAGGCTGCTCCTGAACTGGACCGCGGGACGAGCTATATTGCAGTGATGATCGACGATCTTGTTTTGCAGGGTGTGACGGAACCTTACCGGATGCTGACCGCACGTGCGGAATATCGTTTGCGGCTGCGGGCCGATAATGCGGCCACCCGTCTGGGGGCGATTGCCGCCGGGCTTGGCTGTATGGGCGAGGAACGGCTGAACTGGTTTAACCGGCGGGAAGAACAGCGCACGCGGATTATGGAGCAATTGGAGTCGGTTCATAGCTGCGACGAAATTGCTGCCCAAGGGGTAGAAGTGCGCCGCGACGGGGGCAAGCAGTCACTGTTTGACTGGCTTCGCTTTCCCAACATCTCGCTTGCTTCGCTGGAAGGCCTTGGCATATCCACTAGCGATATCGACACCGATCTGCTCAACGAGGTTGAGGAAGATGCGCGTTACGCACCATATCTTCAGCGGCAGGAAGCGGAGCTGAAAGATCTGAGAGCGAATGAGCAGATCCGGCTGGACGAGCAACTGGACTATAAAGCGATACCCGGCCTGTCGAATGAAATGGTTGACCGTTTGAACAGTGCGCGGCCGGAAACATTGGCAGCGGCTTCACGCCTTCGCGGTATTACGCCAGCAGCGCTGGCCGCGATTCTGGTCCATGCCCGTCGCCGTGATGCAAAATATCTCGCGGCATGATCATAGTATGACGGAGAAAGAGGCGCAGGATTGGCTGCGGGAAAATTTCGACGTTCCACGTGAAACATGGCAGCAGCTTGAGGATTTCCTGACCCTGCTGAGAGAAGAGATGGAGCATCAGAATCTGATCTCCAAATCCACAGCCGATCATATCTGGGCGCGTCATGTTGTCGATAGCGCGCAGCTGATGTTACATGCCCCCAAGGGGGAGGGAGACAAAACCTGGCTCGACCTCGGAACCGGTGCCGGCTTCCCCGGAATCATCATTGCCATATTGGGTGATTATAAGGTGGAGATGGTCGAATCACGCGCGCGCCGCATCAGCTTTCTTGAATCTGTCGTGCACAAACTGGGCTTGGACGAAAAAGCCTTGGTTTTTGGTAGCCGTTTAGAGAATGTCGAAACTCATCCCGTTGACGTAATTAGTGCGAGGGCCTTTGCGCCATTACCGAAATTGCTGACACTTTCACACCGGTTTTCCACAGAAAAAACGGTTTGGCTCTTACCAAAGGGCAAAAATGCGGTAATGGAGTTAAAAGGCCTGTCGCCAAAACGGCAAAAAATGTTTCACGTGGAACAGAGTTTGACCGATCCGCAAGCGGGGATATTGGTAGGAATTGGCTGAAAACACTATATTGTGTCGGCTTAGCGAAGGGTTCTGCATAAAATGGTCCGGATAGCGATAGCGAATCAAAAGGGTGGTGTTGGTAAAACAACAACGGCAATCAATGCGGCAACAGCCCTTGCTGCGAGCGGTTGGAAGGTTTTGCTGATTGATCTGGATCCGCAGGGAAACGCATCGACTGGCCTTGGCGTGAACCAGTCGGAACGCGAAAATAATAGCTATGACCTGCTGGTTTCCGACATCGGCCTGAACGACTGTGTGGTTAAAACCCGCGTTCCCGGTCTGGATATTGTGCCCGCGACCGTCGATCTGTCCGGCGCCGAAGTGGAGCTGGTCGAGTTTGAAGAGCGGACTCACCGGCTGAAAAAAGCATTGGATGAAGGCGATGACGGGCATTGGGATATATGCCTGATCGATTGCCCGCCATCTCTCGGCCTGCTGACCCTTAACGCTATGGTAGCGGCTGAATCGCTGCTCGTGCCGCTGCAATGCGAATTTTTTGCGTTGGAGGGGCTTAGCCAGCTTTTGCAGACCGTTGAACGCATCCGCGCCCGTTTCAACCGGGGGCTTTCGGTCATGGGCGTTGTCCTCACCATGTATGATCGCCGTAACAAGCTGTCAGAGCAGGTTTCCGACGATGTGCGCGCCTGTCTTGGCAATATCGTGTTTGATACCGTTATCCCGCGTAATGTCAGGCTTTCCGAGGCTCCCAGCCATGGCTTGCCGGCGTTGATCTACGATCACCGGTGCAGCGGGTCAGAGGCCTATATCAACCTGGCACGTGAATTGATCGCGCGCCTGCCCGCACGCAAGGCGGCTGCATAATGGCGAATGAAGAAAGCGCTCCCATGACGAAATCCAATGCAACGCAAAAGAAAACCACCGGACTGGGCAGGGGGCTGAATTCCCTGTTTGGAGAGATCCAGCGCGAAGAACCGCTTGTTCAGGCACCGGAATCCGGCGCGGATGATGATAGCGTGGATAACCGCTCCGATGGTCTGCGCTCCATCGCGATTTCGGATATCCGGCCCAATCCCGACCAGCCCCGGCAGGTGTTTGATAATGAGGCACTGGACGAGCTGGCCGACAGCATGAAAGAGCG
>NZ_DATCTC010000009.1:0-40911 GCF_036568145.1 Parasphingorhabdus sp.
CCCTCCCCTGAAGGGGAGGGGCTATGGTCACCCTAATTTCTCCAAAATTTCGTCCGACACGCTGTAATTGCCGTGTACATTCTGGACATCGTCATCTTCTTCCAGAGCGTCGATCAGGTTCAGCAAAGTTTCGGCCTGCGCTTCATCGACTTCAACCTCTACCGTAGGCCGCCATGCGAGCTTTACGCTTTCCGCTTCACCAAGTGTTTTTTCCAAAGCACCGGCAACTTCGTGCAGATCTTCCATCGCGGTCCAGATTTCGTGGCCGTCTTCATCGGAAGAAATATCTTCCGCTCCGGCTTCCATAGCCGCTTCCAGAACCTGTTCTTCGTCACCCGCAGATGCCGGATAGCTGATATAGCCGACCCGTTCGAATCCGTGGGATACCGAACCTGTCTCACCCATATTACCGCCATTGCGAGAGAATATGGTGCGCACATTGGTCACGGTGCGGTTGATATTGTCGGTCAATGTTTCAACGATCAACGACACGCCGCCGGGGCCAAAGCCCTCGTAACGGACTTCCTTGTAATCATCGCCCTCATTGGCCGATGCCTTGTCGATGGCGCGCTGAATATTGTCCTTGGGCATGGATTGCCCCTTGGCGTTGTTCACGGCCAGCCGCAGACGCGGGTTCATGTCGGGGTCAGGCATACCCGATTTTGCTGCCACGGTGATTTCGCGGCTGAGTTTCGAGAACATTGCCGAACGCTTTTTATCCTGCGCGCCCTTGCGGTGTTTGATGTTATTAAATTTACTGTGGCCTGCCATATTTTCTTAAACTTCCAATCTAGTCATTGTGCAATTACGGCGGTTCCGGATGCGGATACCATCAACATTGATCCCTTGTCGCCGACAACCTCATAGTCAAGATCGACGCCGACCACGGCATTGGCCCCCAGTTTTGCGGCCTCATCCTGCATTTCCTGTAGGGCTTCATCCCGTGCACGTTTCAGGACATTTTCATATTTGCCGGAACGGCCGCCGACAATATCCGTGATGCTGGCAAACAGGTCGCGGAAAAGATTGGCCCCGACAATAACCTCCCCGATCACAATACCGCGATAATCGCTTATCGTCCGTCCTTCGATACTGGGGGTTGTGGTAACAATCATATTTCGGCTCCCTGCTGCCTAAAGAAGTGATATTACTCTATAGATCAGGCCAAACCAAGCGCTGACTTATAGACATCAAGTATTGCTTCCATTTCCTGGCGGTCATGGGGCTCCATTTTACGCAGACGGACGATCTGCCGCATGATTTTTGCGTCATAACCCTGTGATTTTGCTTCGGAATAAACATCACGAATATCGTCGGCTATGCCCTTTTTCTCTTCTTCCAGACGTTCGATACGCTCAATAAACAGACGGAGCTGGTCCGCGGCGACATTGCCTTCGCTCATTATTTCATTCCCTAACAATATTTGAAATTTGATATTCAGATTCGCAACGCCTTCTAAGAGGCAGATGCGTTTTTGGCTATGCTTTCCTGCATAAGTTGCAGCTTTTCCGGTGTCGCTTCGCTTTGATATTTTTTCTTCCATTCTGCAGCGGGCATACCGTGTATCGCCTCACGCGCTTCATCCTTGGTCATATTACCGCCAGCTTCATTCGTGGCCTCCATAACCCAGTCGGCAAGGCAATTGCGGCAAAAACCGGCAAGACCCATCAGGTCTATATTTTCCGCGTCATGGCGGTGCTGCAAATGGGTAACAAGACGCCGAAAAGCGGCCGCGGCGGCTGTATCAGAAATTTCTTGTGTCATGTGGGGCACTCCCATTGCTTTTTGTTTTTACCCTGTCATTCTTTGCGGCTAACAGACACGTACTCAACATATCAAAAGCACCAGCAGACAGGAATTTTCGATGGTATCGCATATGATCCCCCGTGACCGCAAAGTAAAGGTGCTCGCAACCCTCGGTCCGGCCAGCGGAAGCCCCGAAATGATCGAAAAACTCTACCGCGCCGGGGTCGATGCCTTTCGCATGAATATGAGCCACGGGGAGCATAGCGCGCATGCCGAAAACGTAAAATCCATCCGCGCTCTGGAAAAGAAGGTCGGGCGGCCCATAGCCATTCTCGCGGATTTACAGGGGCCGAAACTACGCATCGGTACTTTTGCCAAAGCGCCAGTGATGCTGGAAACCGGTGCGACATTCACGCTCGACCTGAACAAGGCAAAGGGCGATACCAATCGCGTCGGCCTGCCCCATCCGGAAATTATCGAAACATTGCAACCCGGCCATACATTATTGCTGGATGACGGTAAAATCCGGCTGGTCGTCACCAAAACGGACGGTAAATCCGTGGAGACACAGGTCATTGTCGGCGGCCCGATATCGGATCGCAAGGGCGTGAATGTCCCGGAGGTTGTATTGCCGGTCAGCTCACTCACCGAGAAGGACCACAAGGATCTGACCTTTGCCCTGAAACAGGACGTGGACTGGATCGCGCTGAGTTTCGTGCAGCGCCCCGAAGATGTTGCCGAAGCCCGTCGTCTGATTGGCGGCAAGGCGGCTCTACTGGCAAAAATTGAAAAACCGGCGGCGATAGACCGGCTGGAAGAGATATTGGAGCTGTCAGACGCAGTCATGGTGGCGCGCGGCGATCTGGGCGTTGAATTGTTGCCTGAACAAGTGCCTCCGCTGCAAAAGCGTATTGTGGCCGCTGCGCGTAAACTGGGCCGACCGGTGGTTGTCGCGACCCAGATGCTGGAATCGATGATTACATCGCCCACCCCCACCCGCGCTGAAGTATCGGACGTTGCCACCGCGATTTATGACGGCGCGGATGCAATCATGCTGTCTGCGGAATCGGCAGTTGGGAAATGGCCGATCGAAGCGGCGACAATGATGGACCGGATTGCGAACCAGGTGGAAAGTGATGCTTCCTATGCCGATCGCATCCATTTCACCGAAACCGTGCCGGATGCTACCACCGCCGATGCGCTTGCCGCCGCCAGCTATAATATTGCGCGCACCATCCCGACTTCGGCGATTGTCTGTTTCACCAAATCCGGTTCGACCGCGCGCCGTATGGCCCGCGAGCGTCCTTCTGTGCCATTGCTGGTGCTGACACCTGATCGCCACACCGCCCGGCGCGCTGGCCTGTTATGGGGCGCGCATGCTGTCGTCACCCGCGATGTCAGCGATTTTGAAGAAATGGTTGCCAAGTCCAAACGCATGGCTCTTCGACACAAGCTGGGTGAGGCAGGGTCGCGTATCATTATCAGCGCGGGCGTTCCCTTTGGCACGCCGGGATCAACCAATCTGCTGCATGTCGTGCGGTTGAGCGGAAATGAATTGAAGGGCAAGTAGGGGCCCTGACTTTGGAACATTTTGCTGTCATTATATTTCTTGCCCTCGGCTTGGCAATGGATGCGTTTGCGGTCGCGGTTGCCCAAGGTGCTGCGGGGCATAGTTCTACGCTTAATGCCATCCGGACAGGTTTGGCTTTCGGCGTGGCCCAGGGGCTGATGCCCATTTTCGGCTGGTTACTTGGCAGCACATTTGTATCGCAGATTGCGGCATTCGACCATTGGATCGCGCTGGTCCTGCTTAGCGGGCTAGGGCTTAAAATGCTTTGGGAAGCGCGTCCCGGGGGCGAGGATGAGCCTGCCCCGAAACTTTCGGGATGGGCACTGGCAACAGCAGCGGTGGCGACCAGCATTGATGCTTTGGCGGCCGGCATTACATTCCCTACGCTCGAGCTGCCGGTTATATGGACCTGTATCGTGATCGGGGCGATTACCGGAATATTATCAGCCGCTGGCGTCTTTATCGGTGGAATCGCCAGCTCCCGCATCGGGAAATATGCCGAGGTCATGGGCGGCATCATACTCATCGCTTTGGGGATCAAAATCTTTATCGAGCTACAAATATAGCGATGTGATACTTTCCGCCAACCGCCTCTCAAAACCGCGCAGCGGACAATTTGCCTGCGGGGAAGCGCCCGCCGATCGGAATGGCTTTCGCTTCCTTCTCACGCCTGCCCAAATAGGTATCAAGCCCGATTTGCAGCGCAACCAGCATATAAACAAAGGGCTGAAAAGCGACGCCGACAAACAGGGATCCGGCCATATAAATGATATGTGCATTTTGCAGAGCGACGGCCAGCGGTGCGACCCATGTATCGCCCGGCTTCGCGCTGCTGCGATAGCGCCGATACAGCACTTCCATGCGCCAGATGCCGCCCAAGTGGATGAACAACCATAGGATAAGACCGGGATAGCCCTGTTCCCCCAGCATCTCGAAATAGCTGCTGTGAAAAGCGCGGCCTTCATCCGTCACTTCTACCGGACCAGTATCTTCCAGATCATATTCATATTCGTTCCCTGCCTCATTCTCGCTTTTGTCCGGAACCAGTTCATAGCGCAGCTTGTTGAGCCGATAGACATTGAATCCGCCGCCCATCGGGTTGGCGTTGGCATATTCTATGGTCCACTCCCACACAGCGATGCGGGTGGAGGCGGATTCGTCGGCTTTGTAATTCTGGATTGTTCCCATGCGTTCCGAGAAGCTTTGTGGAAGGAATGGAATCACCAAAAGGCCAGCCGCAATGGCCAGCCCGGCATAGAGAAAACGGTATTTGACGAAGCGCAGTTGTAATAACGCCAGCACGGCGATGCAGACCAGGCCGGTGCGGGCTTGCGTGCCTATGGGAATTAAAAGGGCGGCGAAAACCAGGGCCAAGGTGAAATATTTGACGCGCCAGTCCGGCGGAAAAATCGTGCCGTGTTTCGACAGCCATAGCATCAGCGGGATGATCGCAATCGCCACCATGGAAATGATGGAGCCCTCATAAAGCCCGGAATTGTCGTTGACCAGCAGGACCAGCGCACCATAGCCGCCCCCCGATGCCAGCGTCTTGATACCGCCGGTGATAATCAGCGTGGCGGCGCTCAGCACCATGAACAGCGCCAGCGCTTCTATCCTGAGCTTTGTCCTGAGCGTCAGCGGCAGGAATATCGCAAAGACCAGCGCCTTCCATACCCAGTCCCACTTTTCCATCGCATCTTCGGGCAAGGCACCCTGAAACGTGGTATATCCGCAATAGATCAGCAAGATGACCATCGCACCCTGCCGCACCGAAAAGCGGCTGTCCTGCTTGTCATCGGCAATGATGTAACCCAGAAAAGCCGCGGCAAAAACCAGCAGCGACAAGGGTATCGAATTGAGCATGAAATAGCTCAGCCGCTGCGGTGCGACAATATCGATATAGGCGTATATCAGCGTAAAAATAAACGGCCGCTTGAAAGCCAGAAGCAAAAGCAAGAGCAGATAGCCGACGAAAATCAGGTCACGCATCGGGGCGGTCCCGACTGCTTGGTCGCTTCATGTGAAAGCCTGTAGGCTGCCGATCCGGTTCGGGTGGTTCCTCTTGATCCAGATCGGGACGATGAATCAGCCGCCATACCGCAATGAGCAGCAAGCCATGTGTCAGAGCGATGGAAAGATTATCGATCATACGGGGTCAGGCGGCCTTACGCTAATGCACCAGATTCATGTCACTAACCTGGGCGATACAGGCTTTGGGTTGACGGGACGTTAATCCTTTTTGGGCAAGGAATTTCGCCATGACGCGGATTCTGCACATACTGGACCACAGCCTGCCCCTGCACAGCGGATATTGTTTCCGCACCCGGACCATTATGAAAGCGCAGATCGCCAGCGGCCTGCAAGTCGCCGCTGTAACCGGTGTACGCCAGAACCAGCATGGCTATGAAGCCAAGGCTCCTTTGGAACATTCGGACGGGCTGGAGTTTTACCGCACTTTGACGAAGGTAAACGGCCCCTCCCCGATTCGCGAGTGGCGCGAGATAGCGGCGCTTGCGGATCGTATCGTGCAAGTCGCAGATGAATGGAGGCCGGATGTACTGCACGCCCATTCGCCGGCGCTTAACGGGCTTGCCGCCTTGCGCGGTGCACGAAAGACCGGCCTGCCCCTGCTCTATGAAATACGGGCGTTTTGGGAAGATGCCGCGGTCGGCAACGGGACGGGCCGTGAAGGCAGTCCGCGCTATTGGCTGACGCGGCAGATGGAAAACCGCGTTGTTCATGCGGCCGATGCGGTGGCTGTTATTTGCGAAGGCCTGAAATCCGACCTGGTTTCGCGGGGCGTCGATAAAAGCAAGATCACCGTTTCCCCCAATGGCGTTGACATGGACCTGTTCGGCAATCCGCCTGCACCGGATGAAAATCTGCGCCGGGAATTGGGACTGTCGGGCAAATCCGTGCTCGGCTTCATCGGCAGTTTCTATGATTATGAAGGGCTTGATGACCTGATCGCGGCCATGCCGATGCTTCAAAAGCTAAGCCCGGAAGCGCATCTCTTGCTCGTCGGGGGTGGTCCGATGGAACAAGCCCTTAAGCAGCAGGTGGCTTCCTCCCCCGCTGCATCTGCCATTACCTTTACGGGCCGCGTGCCGCACGAAGAGGTAGAGCGATATTATAGCCTGATGGATGTCATGGTCTATCCGCGCAAATCGATGCGACTGACCGAATTGGTCACTCCGCTCAAACCCCTGGAAGCCATGGCGCAGGGGCGGATAGTGGCAGCGTCAGATATTGGCGGTCACCGCGAACTGATAGAAGACGGTGTGACAGGGACTTTATTCCCCGCCGAATCGCCTGAAAAAATGGCGCAAAAACTGGGCGAATTGCTCAAAACTCGTTCCTCTTGGCCACAAACCATTGAAACAGCACGAAAATTTGTTGAAGCAGATCGTAACTGGTCGTCAAACATTTTGCGTTACCATCCTGTTTACCAAAGGCTGATAGCGCATAAATCCTGTAAGCGGGCAGCCTGAAATGACGGAAAATATTGTGGGGCCTATGAATCAGAATATCGCACGATTGAAACAACCCGCTCTGGTCTTAACGGCAGGCATCGGGGCTGCATTGGCCATCATGGGACTGCCGCATGTCTATCTGGAAAATATCGTCGGCGCGGCTGGACTGCCCGATCTGATACCCGCCGCATCACCGCCGCTGGGTAACACTGCGCGCGGATTGGTCGCTGCAATGGCCTGTCTGGTGGCGGCATCGGCCGTTTATTATTTTTTAAATCGCAAAGGGGAATCCCAAATGACCTTGGCACTTCCGGAAAATATCGAGCATGCTGATCCAATGGAACAGGGGCAGCGGAAAGAAAGAAAAATCCGCTTCGGCTTGCCAAGGTTCGACGCCCGGTCGCTGACCCGTTTTCTGAAAAAACCGAAAAGCGATAGAGCGAGAATCATGGATCTGGCCGATTTGCCGCAGCTAAGGATACTCAGCCGCGAAGACGGTGAAGAGTACACGGGCAATTATAGCGAATATAGCGCCTTTAGCGAAACGCCCGTACGCGCGCCGATTTTTGCCGAAAGCGAAGAATTGCCGGTTGATAACTTGACCAGCGACGATCCGGTTTTTGAAGAATCTGTTTCTGCCATGGAAATACCGGTCGAAGAAACAGTAGCTGAAACGCCTCCGGTAGAGGAGTTGCCCGTAGAAGCGGTTGAAGAGACACAGGCCGATGACTTGGCAAATCTGACCATCGCCCAGCTCGCTGAACGTCTGGAGGCCGGCTTAAACCGCTTGAAGCAGCTTGAAACTGTTCTAGTCGGTGATGCTCCTGAGGCCCCGACTTTTGCCCAGCCCGATTATCCACAACCGCAAGTTTCGGAACCTGTGGCAACGCCGATCAACCAAGCGCGGGTCCATCAGGACGCAGGCCAGCGGGAGAATATGGAGTCTTCCCGTCAGGCCGATATGGATGCTGCATTGAAAGCGGCTTTGGGCACATTGGAAAAAATGACAGCCCGCTAGGTTCCAACCGGGCAGACAGGATCAATAATCGATAGAATCTCGATGGTCATTCCATCGACCAATATGTCGGCGACGAAATGACCGGGCAGGTCAAATTCATGTTCGGCGATTTGGTCAGCAAAGGAAGGCGGCAGCGTTGCTTCCCCTCCCTTGGCCTGGCTAATCAACAGACTATGACGGATTCCCGAAAAGGTGATACTGGCCCAGGGTCTTTCCCTGACCATCTGCACATCATGGCTGGGTCCAGCCAGCGCCCTGATTTCCTCTATCAATAGAGAACCCACATCCTTGCGGTGAATTTTCTGTGCGCTACGTGGATTATGTCCGTTTTTCTGTTCAACGCGCATGGTCGCTCCGCCACTTGTTCATGAAATGTTCTACTTTTAGTGAAATTTTTTTACCCGGTTCGCGGCCATTACGCAGGTCGTCAACAAAACGGGGATCGCGGACGGACAAGCGTCCAAATTTGGTCCACGCCATACCGGTTTCACGCAAGAATTTTTCTATTTCCCTCAGTAAATACATTGGCTGTCCTCCATATAGCGCCGGTCGTTTGATGCCATCTGATGCAGAGAACCCGCTTCCCGGCGACTCGCTTGCAATAGGTATATTCCTATTTGAGATGATATTTCCTACATGTCTAGGATATTTCCTATTGCCAATTCCGGTCAGATGGAATATAGTTAATATATGGCCCAGAAATCCTTTGCCCCTGACGACAATTTCCCGGGTGATGATCCGCGTGCCAATCTGGAGCATCTGATCCGGCAATATGGCCACGATTTTTCATCATTATCGCGGATGCTCGGCAAAAATCCCGCTTATATCCAGCAATATATAAGGCGCGGGACACCGAAAAAACTGGATGAGGAAGACCGTCGGAAACTGGCGGAATTTTACGGCGTGGATGAACAGATACTGGGCGCTGCCCTGCCTGCCCATATCGGCGCCCCGCACGCGGCCCGGGCAAATCACGCCATAGGAAACATGGTCCAGATCAAACAGCTAGAGCTTGGCGCATCCGCCGGTCCCGGCAGTTTGGCCGATGACGAACAGCCCCGGAACAGCATGGCCTTTAGTGCCAAATGGCTGAAACAGCTTGGTGCTGATCCGGCGAAACTATCGCTGATCTCTGTCGATGGCGATTCGATGGACCCGACATTGTGCGACGGCGATGATATCATGGTCGATCATAGCGCCGCCGAACGGCCACTGCGCGACGGAATCTATGTTCTGCGTATGGACGATGTTCTGCTGGTCAAGCGGCTGGCGCTGCGCCCGTCGGGGAAATTGTCGATCCGCAGCGATAACAAGCGCTATCCCGACTGGGACGATATTGAACCGCAGGACGTCCAATTCATTGGCCGCGTGGTGTGGACCGGACGGCGGCTGTGAAGCACATGATCGCATCACACCCCTTGCAACTTAACCCGCACGCCGCCAAATAGCCATCATGACAGACGCTCCATTGAAGGCCGTAATCATTCCGGTCACCCCGCTACAGCAGAATTGCACGCTTTTATGGTGCACCAAAACCAATAAAGGAGCGCTGAGCGATCCCGGCGGTGATCTTTCACGGTTAAAAGCTGCGGTGGCGGAACATGGCGTCGAGCTGGAAAAGATCATCATCACGCACGGCCATCTTGACCATTGCGGACAAGCAGGAATGTTGGCCGAAGAGCTGGGCATACCCATTGAAGGGCCACATAAGGACGATTTGTTCTGGATCGAAAAGCTGGACGGCGACGGCGCGCGCTATGGGATGGAGGCAAAAAGCTTTGAACCCGACCGCTGGCTCAATGACGGCGACCAGGTCACTGTGGGTGAACTGGTGCTGGATGTTATCCATTGCCCCGGCCACACGCCCGGCCATATCATATTTTATCACGAACCATCGAAACTGGCCATCGTGGGCGACGTGCTGTTTCAAGGCTCGATTGGCCGCACCGACTTTCCGCGCGGCAACCATCAGGATCTGATCAACGCGATTACACAGAAATTATGGCCGCTTGGCGATGATGTGACTTTCATCCCCGGCCACGGCCCGACCAGCCAATTCGGTTATGAGCGCAAGACAAATGCCTTTGTCGCGGATGATGTACTGGCGGCGCGTTAAGAGCTGACTGAAAGCTCGCAATAGTCTATTCGCGCGGTTCGCTTCTGCGCTCCTTTTTCCGGCGCTCTTCCTTGCGGCGTTCGACACCTTGATAGTTCGGATCATCGGCTATCCGGCGATCAGACTGACGCCTGTCGCCTTGGTCGTGCTCGTTACGGTCTCCTGACATTACCATCCCCTTCCGTTAATGGCGCGCCCCGGATGACAGATTATAATATAAATATTAATACGCAATATAGAAACGGCGCGGCCGCATGACGGCGGGTGATTTATTGTTTCGTACCCGTTCCGTCGTGGCTTCGCCCGAAATCGGGCGCGGCGTCATCCTGACCTTCCTCGATAATCCGGCGGCGGATGGCGCGGGTTTTGGTGAAAAGGTCAAACAGTTCGTCACCCTTATCCCACCGGATCGCCCTTTGCAGCGCAGTCAGGTCTTCTGAAAAACGCTGGAGCATTTCAAGCACGGCATCCTTGTTAGACAGGAATACATCGCGCCACATCGTGGGATCAGAGGCCGCAATACGGGTAAAATCACGAAACCCGCCAGCGGAATATTTAATCACTTCGCTGCTTGTGACATGCTCCATATCCGATGCAGTGCCAACAATGGTATAAGCGATCAGGTGGGGCAAATGGCTCGTCACGGCAAGCACCAGATCATGATGCTTGGCGTCCATGATCTCGATATTCGCGCCCAGTTTTTCCCAAAAGGCGCGCACGCGTTCAATATCGCCTTCCTGCGCGTCATCGGGCGGCGTCAATATGCACCAGCGGTCATGGAACAGCGTCGCAAAACCCGCATCGGGCCCGCTATGCTCGGTTCCGGCAACCGGATGGGCGGGGATGATCCGTGCACCTGGCAAGGCGGCGGAAAGAGTGGCAATCACCTGGCTCTTGGAGGAACCAACATCGCTGATAACCGCGTCTGTTGGCAAGTCTGCGGTAATATCAGCCGCAATCGCCGCCATGGCGCCCACCGGCACGCACAGCAAAACAAGATCGGCATCTATGACAGCGGCACCGGCACTATCGGCAAGATCATCACAAAATCCCAGTTCCTGCACACGGGCAAGAACCGCCGGATCGGCATCATAGCCGGTCACGCGGGCAGAGGGCATGCTGGCCTTAACGCCGTGTGCAATGGACGATCCGATCAGGCCAAGACCGATAATAGTGATATTCGCAAATGGCAGCATCAGTCGGCAGCTTCCAATATGGCGCGCAGGGCATCCACAAAGCCGCGGGTTTCTTCCTCGGTTCCGATGGTGATACGCAAGCCGTTTGCCAGCCCCTGCCCCGGTAACCAGCGCACGACATAGCCTTTTTCCATCAGCGCCTTGTTGGCTTCCTCCGCAGAGACAGCCCCTTCAAACAGAACGAGCAGAAAATTGGTATGCGATGGAACGGCTCGCAATCCATGATTGCCCAGTGACTCGATTTCAGCCGTCATCCAGTCGCGCCATTGGCGGTTATGCGTCCGGCTCCGCTCGACAAAAGCGTCATCCGCCAAAGCCGCTAACGCTGCTTGCTGACCGGCGGCGGTCACATTGAACGGTTGCCGGATACGGTTCATCGCATCAATAATTTCAGCCGAGGCATAGCCCCATCCAATACGCTCGGCAGCCAGGCCGTAAATCTTGGAAAAAGTCCGTGTAACCAGAACGTTGGCTGCCGTGCGGGCCAGTTCCAGCGCACCGTCATCTTCCTCCGTGTCCAGATATTCGGCATAGGCCCCGTCCAGCACCAGAACGACATTGCCGGGCAGCGCATCATGCAGCCGTTTAATCTCCTGCGCGCTGGACAATGTGCCCGTCGGATTGTTGGGGTTGGCAAGATAGACCAGCTTTGTCCTGTCCGTAACCTTAGCCAGAATGGCGTCAACATCTGTGCCATAATCACGGTCATCCGCAACGACCGGTGTGCCGCCATAGCGCCTTGCAGCAATTTCATAGACTGCAAAACCATAGCGAACATAGATGATTTCATCGCCCGGACCGGTAAAGACATTGGCGACCAGTTGCAGCACATCATCCGAGCCCGTTCCGCAGATGATCCGTGCGGGATCAAGGTCATATTTCGCGCCAAGGGCAGCGCGCAACGCACTGGAACCACCATCGGGATAGCGGTCAACACTGGCTGACGCAGCCTTGATCGCTTCTGCCGCATCCGGGCTGCACCCCAGCGGATTTTCGTTGGCCGACAGCTTAATCAGCTTTTTACCGTCTTCATTCCCCGCCTTGCCGGGGATATAAGCGGCAATTTCCATGATCCAGTCTTTTGGCTGCGGTGTCAGATTTCCCATAAGAGGCTCTCAATTGATATCCAAATATTAGGCCGGACTAGCCTTCACAGCCTGTCAGTCAACAGCAATATCGTTTGACCGGCGGCAAATCCCGCCTTAGCCCCAGAAATATGAGTAAAATTATGAGTCAAGATGCGCGTTTCGGGTTAGATAAAACGGTCCGCCTGCTCGGACCATTACCGCTGGACAGCGGAGCCGCATTAACCCCGGTTGAAATCGCCTATGAAACCTATGGCCGTTTGAATGCAGATGCCAGCAATGCGGTTCTGGTTTGTCATGCGCTGACCGGCGATCAATATGTCGCCTCAACCCATCCCCTCACCGGGAAAGGTGGCTGGTGGACACGCATGGTCGGCCCCGGCAAGCCGGTTGATACCGACCGGTATTTTGTCATCTGCGCCAATGTGATTGGTAGCTGCATGGGTTCATCCGGCCCTGCGACAATCAATCCGGCGACCGGACAGCAGTGGGGCATGGACTTTCCGATGCTGACTATCGCCGACATGGTGAAGGCACAGGCCCTGCTCCTTGATTATCTGGCCATAGAGCGGCTTCATGCCGTCATTGGCGGATCAATGGGCGGAATGCAGGCGATTAGCTGGACCGCGCTTTATCCTGAACGGGTAAAATCTGCGGTTATCATTGCGTCCGCCGCGCGTCACTCGGCGCAGAATATCGCCTTTCACGAGGTTGGCCGACAAGCGATTATGGCCGATGCGCGCTGGCGCAAGGGGGCCTATTATGCCGATGACAACCCGCCAAGCAGTGGCCTGGCCGTGGCGCGTATGGCCGCCCATATCACCTATTTGTCGGAGGCCGGACTTACCGAGAAATTCGGGCGGCGGCTGCAAGACCGCTCTGCCAAGACATTCGGCTTTGACGCCGATTTCCAGGTCGAAAGCTATTTGCGGCATCAGGGGATCAGCTTTGTCGATCGCTTTGATGCCAACAGCTATCTCTATATTACGCGCGCAATGGATTATTTCGACCTTGCCGAATCACATGGCGGCACATTGGCCCATGCCTTCAAAGGCTCAAAAACACGGTTCTGCCTGATCAGCTTTGATAGCGACTGGCTCTATCCGACAAGTGAATCGCGCCGGATCGTCCATGCGCTGAACGCAGCGGGCGCGGCGGCGAGCTTTGTAGAACTGTCCAGTCCCTTTGGCCATGACAGCTTCCTGCTTGAAAATCCGGAAATGAACCGGATTGTCGACGGGTTTCTGAAGGCGGGAGATCCCCAATGACCAAACTCCGCCCTGATCTTCAGATTATCGCCGACAATATCATCCCCAATTCCCGCGTCCTTGACATCGGATGCGGTGACGGATCACTGATGGCGGCACTGCGCGACCAGAAACAGGCCGATGCCCGCGGGCTGGAAATTGACCCGGCCAATGTTGCCACGGCTGTTAGCAGAGGTCTTTCTGTGGTGCAGGGAAATGCGGACACCGACCTTTCCGCCTATCCGGACAACAGCTTTGACTATGCGATCCTCAGCCAGACTTTACAAACTACCCGCCGACCCGATGTGATGATCAATGAACTGCTGCGTATCGGCAAACAGGCCTTTGTCAGCTTTCCCAATTTCGCGCATTGGCGAGTGCGTATGGCCCTGTTTTTCGGTGGACACATGCCCGTCACGCGGCAACTGCCCGAACGGTGGTATGATACGCCCAATATCCACCATGTCACAATAAACGATTTCCGCGCGCTGGTTCGCGACGGTAAATTTCATCAGGAAAAGGAATGGTTTTTAAGCGGCGATAAGCAGACCGGACACGCGATGGCCAATTTGCTTGCCGAACATGCAGTATTTTTGCTGAGAAAATGATGAATACCAATCCCTTTAGAAAGGGATTTAAACCCGAAACCTAGGAGCGAAATTTGGATTGGGCTTATTACTGGGAGGTTGCAAAGCCCTACGCCGGACTGGTGATATTATTCGCCTTGTTCGCCGCTTTTGTTGCTGAGCGCCGCCCCCCGGCAGTCACAGCCGTCGTCGCTGCAGCCTTTATGTTGTTGATCGGTTTGCTCGGCAGCAATGATTTGATGTCGGTCTTTTCCAACCCCGCTCCGCTGACGATTGGAGCAATGTTCATATTGTCCGGCGCACTGGTCCGTACCGGCGTGATCGAAGCGCTGGCTGGACTGGCCGCGCGCAAGGCGGAAAACCGGCCCTACTTGGCGATCGGCAGCTTCCTTGGCGGAACTTTTGTGTCTTCAGCCTTTGTCAATAACACTCCGGTTGTGATCATCCTGATCCCGATCATGCGAAAAATTGCCAAGGTAACGGGCATCGCGGCGAGCAAATTGCTCATCCCGCTTTCTTATATATCCATAATGGGCGGCAGCCTGACTCTGCTCGGCACTTCTACCAACCTGCTGGTGGATGGCGTGGCGCAGGAAAACGGGCAAGCAGCCTTTGGCCT
Source organism: Parasphingorhabdus sp. (assembly GCF_036568145.1). GTDB lineage: Bacteria > Pseudomonadota > Alphaproteobacteria > Sphingomonadales > Sphingomonadaceae > Parasphingorhabdus. Next base: position 14,658 of record NZ_DATCTC010000009.1, read on the forward strand.
GTTTGAAATCACCCAGGTGGGCCTGATTGCTGCGGCAGCCGGGATCGCCATACTTGCCATACTCGGGCCTCTGTTCCTGCCCAATCGCAGCAATGATAACCTGAGCGACCAAATACCGGAATCGCAATATCTGACTGATATTCGGTTCGATGACGACAGCGACTTTGTCGGCGAGAAAATTTCTGACATTAGCGCTTTCACACACTCGGGTATTTCCCTCATCGGCATACGCAAGGGAAATGTCATCGACCGATTAGGATTTGCCGACCATGTCGTAACAGGCGGCGAAACATTGGTGGCTGCGGTCTCGCAGGAGGAGCTGTTATCTCTGGCCGAAACCAACGGAATCAAATTGGGCTATGCGGGTAATATGAAACCTTCCGCACCGCTGGATGATGACAATACAAGACTGGTCGAGCTGGTGATCGGACCCTCCCATCGATCAGTTGGTAAGTCCTTGCCCAGCCTGCCGTTTCTTTCCCGTGTGCCGGCGCGCGTTCTTGGCCTGTCTCGCCCGCGCCATATTGCCGGACCGACGCTTTCCAGTGCTTTGATCAGGCATGGCGACAGCTTGCTGGTCCAGACCGACGACATATCGGTAGGCGTTTTGCAAGAGAACGCTGATCTGGTGCATTTACGCGAGCCGGATGCACAGGCTTACCGGCGGCGGCGCGCTCCCGTGGCCATTATGACTTTCGTCATCATCATGATCGCGGCAACTCTGGGCGTTATGCCAATAGCTGCTCTGGCAATGTTGGGCGTCGCCGCGGTATTGCTGACCAGATGCATTGACAGCGATGAAGCATGGACGGCGATTGACGGCAATGTGCTGGTACTGATTTTCGCAATGCTCGCCGTTGGCAAGGGACTGGAAAATGCAGGCACGATCCAGCTTATTATCGACGTGTTGCTGCCGCTGCTGAAGATGATTTCACCGCTCTGGCTGATTATTGCGGTATATTCTCTGACCTCCCTGCTAACCGAAACCGCGACCAATAATGCGGTTGCTGTTATCATGACGCCCTTGGTAATCGGTATTGCCGCACAAACCGGCGTCGATGTCCGCAGCCTGTTGGTCGCGGTGATGTTCGGCGCATCGGCAAGCTTTGCGACGCCGGTGGGTTATCAAACCAACACCTTGGTCTATGCGGCGGGTAATTACCACTTTTCCGATTTTGTCCGGATTGGCTTGCCGCTCAATATTGGCGTGGGCCTGGCGGCTTGTATGGCAATCTATTATGTTTTCTGATTATAATGGTGTTTGAAATCACCGTTCCCGCGTCGCGCTAAACTTGATTTCGGGATTGCGTTCTTCCTGATAATTCACGTCCCATCCCGATTTTGCCATGAAGACCAGATTATCATCGCGGTCGCGTGCCAGGTTGGCCTGGTTGATATTGGCAAAAGCGTCCAGAACAGCATCATCGCCGCTGATCCAGCGGGCGGTTTCGAACGGCGCGGCTTCCAGACCAGCCTCCACCTTATATTCCGCAGACAACCGGCTGATCAGCACTTCCAGCTGCAATTGGCCGACCACACCGATAATCCAGTTGGCCCCGATTGCGGGATAGAAAACCTGCACAACACCCTCTTCCGACAAGTCGTCGAGCGCCTTGCGAAGTTTCTTGGTCTGGGTCGGGTCTTTCAGGATCACACGGCGCAGGATTTCCGGGGCGAAATTGGGCAGGCCGGTAATCCGCACCTGGTTTTTCTCTGACAATGTATCGCCCACCCGCAATGTGCCGTGATTGGGGATGCCGATAATATCACCTGGTTCAGCCGTGTCGGCAATTTCGCGGTCTTGGGCAAAGAACAGGATGGGCGAATGGATCGCAATGGGCTTGCCAAGCCCCGACGGAATCAATTTCATACCGCGTTTGAACTGGCCGGAACAGAGCCGCATGAAAGCAATCCGGTCGCGGTGCTGCGGATCCATATTCGCCTGAATCTTGAAAATGAAGCCGGTGACATCGTTGCTTTCCGGGTCAATCGGTGCAGGTTCGGCTGGCTGTGGCCGCGGGCTGGGCGCATAGTCGGCAATCGCCTCGATCAACTCTTCAACGCCAAATTGTTTAAGCGCGGAACCGAAATATACGGGAGTAAGATCGCCATTCTGATAGGCTTCCAGGTCAAAGCTGCTATAGCCGCCCTGCGCCAGCTCGCCTTCACTCGTCAGCCGCTCATAAGCCTCCTCGCTGAGCACTTCGGCGAGCCGGGGATCATCCAGCCCGTCAAATTGCTGAACTTTGCCGCTATAGACCTTTCTCTCGCCCTCTGGCTGGTGAAGCTGGTTGCGGTATAGGTCGTAAACCCCTTCAAACTGCCCGCCCATGCCGGTGGGCCAGCTCATCGGGCAGACATCCAGAGCAAGCTTGTCCGCCACTTCGTCTAGCAATTCAAAAGGATCGCGGCCTTCGCGGTCCACCTTGTTGACGAAAGTGATGATCGGAACGTTGCGCATGCGGCACACTTCAAAGAGCTTCAACGTCTGCGCCTCGATGCCGCTGGCAGCGTCGATCACCATGATCGCGCTATCGACAGCGGTTAGCGTGCGATAGGTATCCTCGGAAAAATCCTCGTGCCCCGGCGTATCGAGCAGGTTAAAGACGATGCCGTTCCGTTCAAAAGTCATCACCGAGCTGGTCACGGAAATACCGCGCTGCTGCTCGATCTTCATCCAGTCGGACCGCGCCCGCCGGTTGTCGCCGCGTGCCTTTACCTCCCCCGCCAGATGGATTGCGCCGCCTTTCAGCAACAGCTTTTCGGTCAGCGTCGTCTTACCCGCATCGGGGTGGGAAATAATCGCAAATGTGCGGCGAGGGTTGGTGTTTTTTGTCATAATCTCATAATCTCGTCATACTGCCGCGCTTGATTAACGGTTCGCTTAGAATGACGAATCTATCCCCTCAGCTCCGCGCCCAGTTTCGCGGCGCTTGCCACAACCTTGTCCGAAACGGCTTTCAAATCCTCTTCGGTCAGGGTCGCGTCAACCGGCTGAAGGGTAATTTCCACCGCCAGCGACTTCTTGCCTTCGCCAAGACTTTCGCCCTGGAACAGGTCGAACAACCGCGCACCGGTAATCAGTTTCTTGTCCGCCCCTTTGACTGCGCGCACCAGATCGCCGGCCGGCAAATCCGCATCGACGATGAACGCAAAGTCACGGTTCACCGCTTGCAGCGCAGGCGGAGCAAAGGCTTCGCGCATATGCCCCTTGGCTTTTTTCACCGGAATGGCATCAAGGAATATCTCGGCAGCAACCACCGCGCCTTTCAGGCCCATCGCCTTTGTGACCGAAGGATGCAGCACGCCATAAGCGGCAAGAATCTTCTTTGGCCCAAGGCGCAATGTGCCCGACTGGCCGGGATGATAATGGGTTCCGGCTTCACCAAAGTCCATCAGCTTGTCTGTCGGCGCTCCGGCGGCTTCCAGAATCGCGAGCACTTCTGCCTTGGCATCATATGCGTCAAATCTGGTGGCCGCTCCCGATTGCCAGCTTCGCGCGCGGTTTTCACCGGCCAGCACCAGCCCAAGGGTCTGATGTTCCGCTTGCTCAAGATAACGGCGTCCCACTTCAAACAGACGGATGGATGACGCTCCGCGATCGGCATTGCGCTGCGCTGCCGCGATCAGGCCGGGCAGGAGCGAGGGGCGCATGACTTTCAGGTCTTCGCTTATCGGATTGGCAAGCGACCATATCCCGCCGCCAAATGGCGCGGCTTCTTTCTCGGAGATGAAGCTCCATGTTACCAACTCGTTGAGACCGCGTGCGGCAGCAGCCCGGCGGGCTTTACGTTCGGAAAGCTGCTCTGGCGATGCGGTTGGCTTGGCAACGCCGGGTTTGCGCGGAAGGGGGGTGGAGGAAATGGAGTCTAACCCCTTGATCCGTACAATCTCCTCAACCAGGTCCTGCCAGCCGGTGACGTCACGGCGCCAGCTTGGGACCGTGACCTGCCAGCTCTCATCGACAGTAAAGCCCAGGGCTTCGAGTATCGCCTTCTGTTCATCCGCAGGCACATCTACGCCGCCTAAATCCGCAGTTTTCTGCGGGTTAAAGCTGATGGCCCGGATCTCCACCGGCGGGGTTCCGGCGCGTGTTATCTCGCTGGGCGTGCCGCCGCAATGCTCGGTAATCAGCCATGTCGCTATCGCCAGACCGTCGTCAAGAAAAGCAGGATCGACGCCGCGCTCAAACCGCTGGCGCGCGTCGGAAGTCAGCATTAATTTCTGGCCCGTCCGCGCAATTTTTTCCGGCTTGAAATAAGCACATTCAATGAGCACGTCAGTCGTGTCATCACCCGCACCCGTCGCCGCGCCGCCCATGATCCCGCCAATATCATGCGCGCCATTGTCGTCCGCGATCACGGTCATGCTCTCGTCGAGCGTATATTCCTTGTCGTTCAGCGCGGTGAGCTTCTCCCCCGCTTTGGCCTTTCTGGCGACCTGTTCACCGTTCAGCTTTGCGGCGTCATAGACGTGCAGCGGCCGGCCCAGATCAAACATCACAAAATTTGTAATATCGACGAGGACATTGATCGGTTTCTGACCTGCGGATTTCAAATGGCGCTGCATCCAGTCCGGGGACGGGCCGTTGGTAACGCCGCTTACACTGCGGGCATAAAAGGCAGGGCAGCCTTCCGGATCATCGGTGCGAACATCGGGACCGGGGCCTGTGCCTGCAATATCCAGCTTTGCATCACGATACGCCGTGCTCAGCGATTTCAGCGTTCCCAATCCGGCAGCCGCCAGATCGCGGGCAATACCGCGCACGCCCATGCAGTCCTGACGATTGGGCGTGATGGACACGTCCAGCACCGGATCATCAAGCCCGGCATAATCGGCATAGCTCTGCCCGACAGCATCCGCCGCTTCGGCTGGAAGCTCGATAATACCGTCATGGTCATCGCCCAGTTCCAGTTCGCGCGCGCTGCACATCATCCCGAAACTTTCCACATCGCGGATTTTAGCGGGCTTCAGGGTAAAATCGCTGCCGGGAATATAGGTGCCGGGCGGGCCAAAAACGCCGATCATCCCCTGACGCGCATTGGGCGCACCGCACACGACCTGCCAGGGCTCGGCCGAACCATCGTCAACCTTTAACAGTTGCAGCTTGTCCGCATTGGGATGCGGCCCCGCTTCGAGCACCTTGGCAACGCGAAACGGTTTCAGAGCATCGGCGGGATTCTCGATCCCTTCCATCTCCAGACCAATATCGGTCAGCTTGTCGGTAATTTCGGTCAGGCTTGCGTCCGTATCGAGATGGGCTTTGAGCCATGAGAGTGAAAACTTCATTCTGCCTGCCCCCCAATCATGATAGAGATTTTTCCTGACTGAAAATGATGGAACTGGACCCCTGCCTTCGCAGGGGTGACGGGTGTTTTGTTTATAGGATGAATGGCCGTCAACTTCATGCGCCGACTCCTCCGCTCAATGTGGGCACGTCGAGCGCGCCAAAACCATAATGTTCGGCCCAGCGAAGATCGCCATCAAAAAAGGCCCGTAGATCGTCCATGCCATATTTCAGCATCGCCAGCCGATCGATGCCGCAACCAAAGGCAAAGCCCTGCCAGACATCGGGGTCCAGCCCGCAATTGCGGATGACATTGGGGTGAACCATGCCGGAGCCCAGAATCTCCATCCAGCCCCCTTCGTTGCTTCGCGCATCGCCGCCAATGATACGGCGGCCATTCTCGACCGAGAAGCCGACATCGACTTCGGCAGAAGGCTCCGTAAACGGGAAATAGCTGGGCCGCAGACGCAGTTCGATATCGTCACGTTCAAAAAACGCGCGGACAAAGGTTTCCAGCGTCCATTTCAGGTGACCCATGTGAATGCCCTTGTCGATCACCAGCCCTTCGACCTGGTGGAACATGGGCGTATGGGTGGCATCGCTGTCGCTGCGATAGGTGCGGCCCGGCGCGATAAGATAAATCGGTTCGCCAGAACCGCCGGTTTTCTTTGCAACGTCCACCATCGTGCGGATTTGCACCGGCGATGTGTGGGTGCGCAGCAATTTGGGAAGCTCCTCCGACCCTTCCGGTACAGGGAAATAGAATGTATCATGCATCGCCCGCGCCGGATGGGTTTCCGGGATATTGAGCGCGGTGAAATTATGCCAGTCATCTTCGATTTCCGGACCCGTAGCGACGGAGAAACCAAGATCAGCGAATATCTCGGCCAGTTCGTCCATGACCTGTGACACCGGATGGATGCTGCCCTTGGGAGCGGAAGGCGGCGGCAAGGTCATGTCGAGCTTTTCGGTGGCGAGGCGAGCGTTCAGCGCTTCGCTTTCCATCGCTTCCTTGCGTGCGGCGATGGCATCGGCCACGGCTTGACGGGCACCGTTGATTTTTGGTCCCTCGGTCTGCCGTTCTTCCGGCGTCATTTTACCAAGCGTTTTGAGCAGCAACGAAATCTCGCCCTTTTTACCAAGCGCGGCCACCCGGATCGCTTCCAAAGCATCGCCGGTCGAAACCGCTGCGATCTCGTCCAGATATTTATGTTTGATTGCTTCGATGTCGCTCATCGCTATGTCCTGTTTTATCTTCGCTGCTTGTCCAGTCAGGCCCCGTTTTGACACGCCACGTCTAGGCAAGTCTTGTCAAAAACCCAATAAAAAAGCGCCGCGAGATTGCTCTCCGGCGCTTCTTTTCAATTCTAATGAGCTTTAGGCTTTCGCCAGAGCATCCTGCGCCTGTTTGATGATACCGCTAAACACAGCAGGTTCATTCATCGCCAGGTCGGCAAGCACTTTACGGTCCAGTTCAATTCCGGCCAGCTTGGTGCCGTGAATGAACGTGCCATAGGTCATGCCTTCTGCGCGAACAGCAGCGTTGATACGCTGGATCCACAGGCCGCGGAACGTCCGCTTTTTAACTTTACGGTCGCGATACGCATATTGGCCGGCTTTTTCGACAGCCTGCCGCGCGATGCGGATGGTATTTTTGCGGCGGCCATAATAACCTTTGGCCTGCTCTAATAATCTTTTATGTTTTGTACGAGTGGTCGTACCCCGTTTTACACGTGCCATTTTCTATATCCTTGTAAGTTGCAAGTCGCTGCGGCGGGATTAACCCAGGCCGTATGGCGCCCATTTCTTGACTGTCCGAGCATCGGCATCACACAATTTCTTGGTGCCGCGGTTCTGACGGATATATTTGCTGTTATGGCTCATCAAACGGTGGCGTTTGCCGGCTACGCCGTGCTTCACCTTACCGGTTGCAGTGATTTTGAAACGTTTCTTCACACCGCTTTTGGTCTTCAACTTGGGCATTTTGGTCTCCTCTAAGAAAGTACCGTTACAGACACAGGTGGCAGCCCAACACTGGCCAGTGCGTCACATCGGAAGGGCGGCAATAGCCGGATTCGCCCGAAATGCAAGAGATATTACCAAAACAGGCCCGATTATTGCCCGATTGCTACCCGATAACTGATAGCGGCCCCGCATTAATGATGGCAGGCAAGCGCTTCCAGAATATCATCGACGCGCGCCTGATCCCCGATGGCCAGAACATGGCCGTCCGAATCCGCGTTAAGCGGCTCCCCGTTCCAGTCGCACATCATGCCGCCAGCACCATCGATAATCGGGGCAAGAGCGGCAAAATCATGAAGTTGCAGGCCCGCTTCACAGACCAGATCGACATGGCCGCTGGCCACCAGCCCGTAATTATAGCAATCACCGCCATAGATAATCTTGCGCGGCGCGACTTTGCTGGCCAGCCCCATGAAATGGTCGGCATCATGTTCGTCAAACAGATGCGGCGAGGTGGTGGCGAGCACGGCATCTTTCAGGTCACGGCAGCGCGCGGTTTGCACGGCGGCACCGTTAAACGTGGTTGGCCTCCCCACGACTCCCACCCAGCGTTCTCGGGCAATCGGCTGGTCAATGATGCCAATGACCGGCCACCCGTCCTGCATGAGCGCGATCAGCGTGCCGAAAATCGGGCGGCCCGCGATAAAGCTGGTCGTGCCGTCGATCGGGTCGAGCACCCATTGGCGCGAAGCCCCTTCGTTTATCGTGCCATATTCCTCCCCGATAATCCCGTCTTCGGGGCAAAGCGTTTCGATAATCTTGCGCATTGCGCATTCCGCGGCGCGGTCCGCGTCGGTGACCGGGGTGGAATCGCTTTTGGCTTCCTGGTCGAACTTTGCGCGGAAAAACGGCCGGATCGCTTCACCGGCTGCATCGGCAAGCTGTTCGGCAAGGGCAATATCTTTGGGGGTCATGAAAGGAGCTTAATCAAACAGGCTCGACACACTGCTTTCGTCGGCAATCCGTTTAATCGCTTCACCCAATAAAGGCGCGATGGTGAGGTGGCGAATCTTGTCGGACTCCTCGACCGCTTCGGTCGCACAGATGGAATCGGTAATGACCAGCTCCTTGAGCACGCTGCCATTGATCCGCGCCACGGCTCCGCCGGAAAGCACGCCATGCGTAATATAGGCGACAACCTCGGTCGCGCCTTTGTCTTTCAGCGCCTGAGCCGCGTTGCACAGGGTGCCACCGGAATCGACAATATCGTCGATCAGGATACAGAACCGGCCGGAAACATCACCGATGATGTTCATCACTTCCGATTCCCCTGCCCGCTCACGGCGCTTGTCAACGATGGCCAGCGGCGCGTTGTCCAGCCGTTTCGCCAAAGCGCGCGCGCGCACCACGCCGCCCACATCGGGGGAGACAACCATCAATTCGTGCCCCGAAAAACGGGCCTGAATATCAGCAGACATGACCGGAGCACCATAAAGGTTGTCGGTCGGAATATCGAAAAAGCCCTGAATCTGGCCAGCGTGCAAGTCGATGGAAAGCACACGGTCCGCCCCCGCTTCGGTAATCAGGTTCGCCACCAGCTTGGCCGAAATCGGTGTGCGCGGGCCGGGCTTCCTGTCCTGACGCGCATAGCCGAAATAGGGGATAACCGCCGTGATACGTTTGGCAGAAGCCCGGCGCAGCGCGTCAATCCCGATGAGCAATTCCATCAAATGGTCATTTGCCGGATGGCTGGTCGATTGCACGATGAACACATCTTCGCCGCGTACATTTTCATGGATTTCGACAAAAATCTCGTCATCCGCGAAACGCTTCATGCTGACATCGGTGAGCTTGATGTCCAGATAATCGGCGATGGATTGGGCGAGCGACAAATTGCTGTTGCCGGACATGAGTTTCATTGAGTGGCTTCCCCTGAAAGCGACCAACCATTATTTCAGAATCGCGGACGCTATGAAAATGTTGCGTGCCCCCTGTAGACAGATGCGCCGGGAATCGGAAGTGCCTTTTGTGCAATTGCGGCCATATTGTTACAAGTTTGTAACGGTGCACGAAAATATATTTGGCGAGACAGGTTTCGGGCTTGCGTGAGTTTGACGGATCTTGCCCACCTTTGCCCACAATTCATTTGCCCAGCGCAGCGCTGCTTTCTATCAAGAGAGCATGAACGCACAGCTTACCATCACCCTTGCCCAGATGACCCAGTCCGTTGGTGATCTGCAGGGCAATGCCGACGCGATGATCGCGGTTTACCAAACAAAACAGGACAGCGACCTGATTGTCTTTCCGGAGCTGCAACTGGTCGGTTACCCGCCGGAGGATCTGGTCCTGAAACCTGCTGTTGTGGAGCGGGCCGCTCTGGAACTGCGGCGGCTGGCCAAGGCAACGGCGGGCAATGCGCCTGCTATGCTGGTCGGGTCCATCTTTCGCGAGGACGACAAGCTGTATAACGGTATCGCGCTGCTGGAGGGCGGCGAGATCAAGGATGTGCGCTACAAGGTCGAGCTGCCGAACTACGGGACATTTGACGAAAAACGGATATTCAGCTCTGGCCCCCTGCCCGAACCCATTGAGTTTCGCGGCTGCAAGATCGGTTTGCCGATCTGCGAGGATGTGTGGTTGCCAAGTGTATGCGATCACCTGAAAGCACGGGGCGCGCAAATGCTGATTTCGGTCCATGGCAGCCCTTACGAGATTGAAAAGGACGATCACCGGCTTGGCCAGGTGGCGACGCAGCGCGTTCGGGAGACTGGCCTGCCGCTCATCTTTCTCAACCGCATTGGCGGTCAGGATGAAATCGTCTTTGATGGCGCCAGCTTTGTCCTCAATGGCGATACCAGCGTGATGCACCAGCTACCCGACTGGGATGAGGCGATTGTGGACACGCACTGGAGCATGGAAGATTCCGGGGAGCAATCCGGCTGGCGCTGCGCTCCGGGTGAAATCCACCGGCTGGATGAGCATCCGGCCGATATTTACAACGCGATGATAGTTGGCTTGCGCGACTATGTGAATCGCAACGGCTTTCCCGGCGTCATCCTGGGCCTGTCCGGCGGCATTGATAGCGCATTGTCGGCTGCGGTAGCGGTAGATGCACTGGGCGCCGACAGGGTGTGGTGTGTCATGATGCCCTCTCGCTTCACCAGTCAGGACAGCCTTGACCATGCGGCGGAATGTGCCAAAATGCTGGGCACGCGGCTTGATACGATTTCGATCGTCCCGGCGGTTGAAGGCTTCGACGCGATGCTGGCGGACAGTTTTGCCGATAGGCAAGTCGATAGTACCGAGGAGAATATCCAGTCGCGGATTCGCGGTGTGACGTTAATGGCCCTGTCGAACAAATTCGGTCACATGCTGCTCACCACGGGCAACAAGAGCGAGATGAGCGTTGGCTATGCCACCATCTACGGCGATATGGCGGGCGGATATTCCGTGCTGAAAGACGCGTATAAACTGACCGTTTTCAGTCTGTCGGAATGGCGTAATAACAACAAGCCATCGCTGGGCATGGGGCCAGACGGTCCGGTCATGCCCGATATCGTCATTAGCAAGCCGCCAAGCGCGGAGCTGCGGGAGGACCAGAAAGATAGCGATAGCCTGCCCGACTATGAAATCCTTGATCCGTTGCTACACGGCCTGGTCGAGGAAGAATTATCGGTAGCCGATCTGGTCGAGCGCGGCTTTGACCGTGATACCGTGATCCAGATAGAAAAACTGCTCTACACCGCCGAATATAAACGCCGCCAAGCCCCGCCCGGTGTTAAACTCGGCAGCCGCAATTTCGGCCGCGACCGGCGTTACCCCATTACCAATGCTTTCAGGACCATGTAGACTGCGTTTATAGTCCGCCGCGCCAACCCTTGCCCTGTCGCCCGGCACGCTAACAAGGCTTCGACAAGCTCGTCCTGAGCGGATAAGAGAAAAATATGACCATAAAAACCCGTTTCGCCCCTTCGCCCACCGGGCACCTTCATGTCGGCAATATTCGCACTGCGCTCCACAACTGGATGTTCGCCAAGAAAAATGGCGGCGAATTTCTGCTGCGGCTGGATGATACCGACAATGTGCGTTCCAAAGAGGAATATGTCACCGCTATCCGCGCGGACCTTGCCTGGCTGGGAATGCACCCTGATAGCGAGGAACGGCAATCCGCCCGCTTTGACCGCTATGAAGAACGGTTTGAGGAACTGAAAGCGGCTGGCCGGGTCTATCCCGCTTATGAAACGGCGCAGGAACTCGACCTGAAACGGAAAGTCCAGTTGGGCCGTGGCAAGCCGCCTATTTATGATCGCAGCGCACTGGATTTGAGCGAAATCGAAACAGCCGCTTTTGAAGCGGAAGGACGCAAGCCGCATTGGCGCTTCAAGCTGGATCATGACACGCCGATAGAGTGGACCGACCTGATCCGCGGCGATCAGCATTTTGACCCGGCATTGCTGTCCGACCCGGTAATCCGGCGCGAGGACGGGAGCTGGCTTTACATGCTGCCGTCCACGATTGACGATATTGATATGGGCATCACCCATGTCGTGCGCGGCGAGGATCATGTCACCAACACGGCGGTCCAGATCCAGATGTTTCACGCCTTTGGCGCGGACACGCCCGAATTTGCGCATGAGGCCTTGCTGGTCGGCACAGAGGGCAAGCTGTCGAAACGACTCGGCTCGCTGGGCGTAAACGGTTTTCGGGAACGTAATATCGAACCGCAGTCCATCATCGCGCTGCTCGCCCGCATTGGCACCAGCGATCCGGTGGAGCCGGTTGCCGATATACAGGCTCTGGTAGAGGGCTTCGACTTTTCCCGCTTCGGACGCGCACCGGCGCGATTCGATGAAGAGGAATTGGCACAGCTAAACCAGAAAATCGTGCATTTGCTGGAATATTCCGACGTTCAGGACCGGCTGCCCGACGCGATGACAGCCGATGCGTGGGAGGCCATTCGCCCGAATCTGCATCATATGGGCGAAGTCGCTACATGGTGGCAGGTAGTGACCGGCCCAATCACCCCCGGCGAACTGGCGCAAGAAGATCGCGACTTTCTGCGTCAGGCTTGCGAGACATTGAACAGCCTGAACTGGACAGACACGGTCTGGAAAGACTGGACCGGGGCGCTCAAGGAAAGCACTGGACGGAAAGGAAAAACTCTGTTCATGCCGCTGCGCCGGGCGTTGACAGGGCTAGACCATGGGCCGGATATGGGGGCGCTGCTCCCGCTTATTGGCCGTGACGCTGCTCTCGAACGCCTTATTTCTGCTACTTCATAAGCTCATCGGGGCTGGTCATAGGCGCAATTGCTCCCTATTTAGCGATTATGAAAATGTTAAAAGATGTTTCCGTTGGCGGCGGCTTAAGGGATTTGTTCACCCTGTTGCGCCGCCATCCCAAAGAGCAGGCCATGCCGGCCTTGCTGGCCTTTGGCTGTTCTGCATTCATGTTCTTTCTGTTCATCATCGACCCGAAGGTTAACACTGACGTGCCGCGGACACAGGAAATCATCTATGTCGAAAACTGGTCACTGGACCGCAGCGACGAAGAAATCATAAAGGCCCGCTGGGACGTGCAGTGTTTGAAAGACAAGCGCGATGAGAAACGGCGCGATGCCATGAAAACGCTGGGCCGGATGTCCGGCATGGATGTCGAGGCGATAGAGCGCGAAGCCGAAGCGAAAAGACTGGCCCGCGGTGATGTAGAGGTCGAGCGGCCAGCCGGGCTTTCATGTTGACCAGCAATCAGGACGCACGTTTCATGTCCGCTGCCATTGCTCTTTCCGAGCGTGGACGCGGACGGACGGGCGAAAATCCCAATGTCGGTTGCATCATTGTTAAAGACGGAATGATCATCGGTCGCGGCTGGACCCAGCCGGGCGGACGCCCCCATGCCGAGGCTATGGCACTGGCTCAAGCCGGGTCAGAGGCACAGGGCGCTGATATATATGTCACGATGGAACCTTGCGCGCACAAGAGCGAACGCGGACCAACCTGCGCTGATCTGGTTAAGGACGCGGCGCCTGCGCGTGTAATTGTCGCCACGCTGGATATTGATGAAAGAACCCGGCGGCACGGTATCGACCGGCTGGGCGACGCGGGCATTTCGGTTTCGGTCGGCGTTCTGGAGCAACAGGCTCACCGCGCGATGGCGGGATTTTTTACACGCATGGAAAAAGGTCGTCCCTATGTGACGCTGAAACTCGCCATGTCGCTGGACGGGTGCATCGCCATGGCGGACGGAACCAGCAAATGGATTACCGGTGACCGCGCCCGCGCCCATGCCCATCTTGAGCGGGCGCGCTGTGATGCCATATTGGTTGGTGCCGGCACGGTTGCGGCGGACAGGCCCGGCCTTGATGTGCGGCTGGACGGGCTGACTGACCGTTCGCCCAAACCTGTGGTGCTGGGCAAGGCCGAGGTTCCGGAACATTGGGCAGAGATTTCCGAGCCGCATGCCATTGCGGAACTGGGTCAAATCAACTGGCTGTTGATCGAGGGAGGCGCAGCAACGGCGGCTTCTTTCCTGAAAGCCGATCTGGTGGACCGGTTACTGCTTTACCGTGCGCCGATCATCATTGGCGGCGGTTTGACGGGCGTTGCAGATATTGGTCTTGAGAATCTGGACAGCGCGCATGGCCAGTGGAACCGGCTGGACCGCCGCAACCTGGGCCAGGATGTGCTTGAGATATATGAACGCGCCGCCTAGGTTCGCGGCTTGAACTTTTTGGCCCGGCATTTTTGAAAAAGGCTTCCCATGTTTACAGGCATAATTTCCGATATCGGCACCATTAGCAAAGTGGAGGAACGCGGCGACCTGCGGCTGACCATTTCCTGCCATTATGACATGGACAGCGTGGATATCGGTGCATCCATCGCCTGTTCGGGGGCCTGCCTTACGGTTGTGGACAAAGGTGCAGACTGGTTCGCGGTTGATGTTTCGGCAGAGAGTATATCAAAAACAGCCAATTCCATGTGGGCAGAAGGGCGCAAGCTCAATCTGGAGCGCGCCCTGAAAGTCGGCGATGAGCTGGGCGGGCATATTGTCACCGGCCATGTCGATGCCGTGGGCGATGTTGTCAGCATAGAGACACAGGGCGATTCGCACCCCGTCCGTATCCATGCCCCTGCCGCAATCGCGTCCTATCTCGCTCCGAAAGGGTCCATCACGGTCGATGGCATCTCGCTAACCGTCAACACGGTTGAGGATCAGGCGGATGGCAGCACTATTTTCGGGCTGAATATCATTCCGCATACGGCCAGCGTGACGACCTTTGCCGACCTGAAAACCGGTGATCAGGTCAATCTGGAGATTGATATATTGGCGCGCTATTTATCGCGGATGGAGCAATTACGTCCTGCCAAGGCATGACGTCTGGCGGGTGCCCCCTTGCCCTTTCAGACACGAAACATACCGTTAGTCCTGAGCCTGTCGAAGGGCGTTGACTGCCGTGATACCGCGCTTGATCTAAAGGCGCACTTCAACTTAAGCCAGTTCGCCTCTTAAAACGGCAGCCACTTCTGGTTCTTGCTGAACTTCATATAACCGATATTCGCACCTAGTCGCAGTCCCGCGCCCATTCTTACCGGGATCAGCACTTTATCGCCGCTGCGCAAATAGCTCACATGGAAACCGCCAACGAAATAGGCCGCGCCCTCACCCGCCGGATAGCGCTTGAACAGATCTTCCGTATCATAAAGGTTATAAACGAGCACAAAGGTATTGGCCGCATTGGCACCCACATCAAATCCGACAGAAGGTCCGGTCCAGTAAACCGGGCGGGTGCCCTCGATCTTGTGGTGCAGTTCGCCGGAACCATAGCGCAGGCCGACAACAAAAGCGCCCGATGCTTCGCGGCCCGTAATATAGCCATTGGGGCGGCCCTGTTTCTTGAGCAGATCCTCGATCAGTCCGGCCAATCCCTCGGCACCCTTGCCAAAGACACCTTCTGCCGCGCCGATCAGGTCATCTTCCTGGTAAGTCGCGCTGTCTTCCACGGGTGTCCCAGTATTCGGGGCAGCGCTTGCAACGGCTCCGCCATTCTGGGCCGCGTTATTCTGGTCCCAACTATTTTGATTATAGCTGTTCTCGTTCAGGGCATCATCATAAGTCGTGCCTTGATCCACCTGTCCCGGCTGGGCAAGGTCGCCATCAATATCGCCAGTTACCGGTGCATCCGGGGCGGGAGGGGCCGTGGTTGTCGGGGCATCATAATTTCCGGTCAGGCCCGGATCATTCAGGTCGGCATCAATCGCATCATTGGGATCAATTGTTTGCATTTGTGCAAAAGCAGGGGCCAAAGTCGGCGCCGATGCAAGTGTCACAACGGCAAGTAAACCTAATAACTTCCGGCCGAGAGTCTCGCGGGGGTATTTTTTCACAGACATTTCCTTTGGGCACGACTTAGTCATGGGTAACTCCTTCCCATACCAGCCGCCTGCGACTTTTGGCACTTGGCGATGACTGTGCAATGAACGCACGACGATCCGAGTCGATTTTGCGACCTGTTGAGTGCGGCCGCTCATATTCGCGCACGTCTGGCATGAAACCTGATGTATTCAAGCCCGGATTGATCCACAACGTTACAGTCTGGGCGCGCTTTTTTGCCGGGCATGGATATAGGGGCACGATATCAGGCACTTTACCCATTGCAGCCGATGCAATGCCCCGTTATAGCGCATGGCCTTGGCCAAGCCAGTCATGCGGACACGTGGGTGAGCGGCTGAAACCACCTCCCTGCTAAGGAGGCAAGGGCCTCACGGTCCTTCGAGGGTTCGAATCCCTCCGTGTCCGCCATTTACTTATCGTTTAAATTCAATGATTTATATGGTTAGCCTGCCGAGACGGCGAGGTGCTTTTTCAGATGCGAAAAGTTAGATGAAACGTCCAACAATTTCTCGTGAGGATCGACTTACTCATCCGGCAAGAATTGGGCCGATTACGACCGGGCAGCTCTGGGCCAGACAGTTCGGGGCCAGTCAGTTCTGAGGCAATCAGTCCAGATAGCGGACACAAAATACTGAGCAGCTGCGATGACAGCTTCCCCTTGGCTCGTCAAATGCCGACATCAGCTTATGACCGGCGCAGGACGTCCTGCCATTCTGGATGACGGTCGATCTGCGCTTTTGCGAACGGACAAAGCGGAATGATGGAGATGCCATCGCGTCGGGCATCTTCGACTGCCTGACGCACCAATTGCACGCCAACCTTTCGGCCACGCAAGGCGTCGGGAACTTCTGTATGATCGATGATAATCAGCTTATCACCTGCCCGGCTATAGGTCATCTCGGCTTCGATGCCGTCGACGAGCGTCCAGTAGCGGCCCTTTGACGGGCCATCCTCCCGTTCGACTTTTACGTCGGAAGATGAAAGGACCTGCTTCGGCAGCTCGGCGTGCGGTGGGCGCACCCGCCTTGGCTGGCCTTGTTCGCAATCCAGAAGGTCGCGGTCCCATCCTCCGAGATCGGCAGCGGCCTCGTAGGTCGATACAAGAAACGCCAGAAGAGCCTCGTCGCCATCGTCTGCCGTCTGCACGGCTTCGTAGGGCAGGATGAACTCCGACATCTCATTATGCCAGAATGCAGCCTCCGGCCGGACCGATGCGTCTTGAAAGCCGTTCGGCATCGGATAGGCATAGGAGTAAAAGGCTGGATAATCGATGCCGCCCCCGCCCGGCCAAAATCCTGCCGAAGAAACTTCGCGGTCGTAAGCTTCCTGCGCCACGTCGTCTGGCAATGCAGGTATGCCGCCGGCATGGAGAGGAGCGCGCCGCCCAGAAAAGCGGGTGACCGCCAGATCGAGAGCACCCCAGAACAGGTGAACGGGGCTGGATTTACCGAGAAAGGAAGTCCGGAACGTCTTAAACACCCTGTCGACCGCCATACATGCGTGATGGTACCGTTGAACGGCGTCGCGGTCATAAGGCCGGTCGCGGTGATCTTCGCTGAACGGTACGGGGTCGGGCACTTCGTTTGGTTGGCCGTCGAAGGCAGGCGTGCCGCCGAGTTCAGAAACCAGCTGGACAAAACTGGCATGAAATTCCGCGACCGTGGTCTCTCCGAGCGCAAAAGATGCCTTGCGGCCATCGCCGCAAGTGCCCTCCACCATATGGTCTCTGAGGTTAAACAGAATTTCGATGCCGGGGCCGTCAGGGATCATTGAGGAGGTCAGGCCGAGTGGCGTGACGTAGAAGGTCGCGTTCCAGGAATGGTTAAGCCATGGGGTATGAGCGAGACGATATTTCCCGGCGACCTGCAGGTAAAGATGCAGTGCAGAGCAGGTCTCACGCCAGCTGAGGTAGTCGAGGTGGGGCCACTTGTTGCTCATTCCGCTTCCTTCATTTAGATTCAAAACGGATAGCAACTCCGGCCTCGCTCCTTGCCGATGAGAAGACCAGTGCCAAGCTTCCGTCACAGTTCATAGCGCGAGCGGATTATGTCCTACCCGCCCGGCCACTATATGAATTATCGCGTAGTCCTTTAAACAGCTAGCCATGAAAAGGGCCAAGCTGTGTCGCAAAAAGTGGAACGTGCAACCAATTTAGCTGCGGTCGGTAGCCCGCAGGAGAGTCAGCGCCGAGCATCGCTTGCCGAGGCTTCATTGATGTCAACGATTTGCCCGTACAGGCCCCCATAGATGAGGATTTCGTTCGATATGATCGATTAGTAATTCAGTTAATATCCCTATCTTCCGTACCGGATGAAGACTCGGCGGGCGGATGACATATGCACCCGCTGGCGGTGCCGGATAACGTGTCATGATCGGAACGAGAGCTCCGGAGGCCACATAGTCATAAGTGATCAAATCGGGAAGCGAGGCGATGCCGAGTCCTGCCACTGCGGCAGCGGCAAGCGCCATGGCGTTGTCGGCCTTGAACCTGCCCTGCGGGTGAACCGTGACGATCTTGTCGCCATTCATGAATTGCCAATCTTCGGTTCCCTGCAGGAGCGCCTGATGGGCGGTGATTTCCTCAGGAGTCTCAGGCGAGCCATTCTCTTTGATATAGTCTGGGCTGGCAACCAGTGTTCCATGGATCGCTCCGACACGCCTCGCGATCAGGTTGGAATCCTGAAGGTGGCCAACCCGTATCGCACAATCAAAGCCCTCAGCGATAAGATCGACAAAGCGGTCGCTATAGGAAGCATGGACCCGGACTTGCGGATGGCGCTGGGCCAGAAGGGCTAATACCGGGGCGAAGTGGGTCGGGCCGAAAGACAGAGGCACCGAAATTCTTAGACGACCACGAATGTCACCGGAGGGGAGAACCATTTCCAAAGCCGTCTCGATCTCAGTACCTACTCGGACTGCGTGTTCGTGAAATGTGACCCCGGCTTCCGTAAGAGCGGCGCCGCGGGTCGTACGGAGAAAAAGCTGGACACCAAGCTCATCTTCAAGTCGAGATAACCGGCGGCTGACAATTGACTTGGAGAGGCCGAGCCGACGTGCGGCCGCCGAAATCCCTCCGGTGTCGGCGACTTCTACGAATGTATGGAGATCATTGATGTCCACGTACTCGTTCCCCCTTTCGCAACACAGTGTGTCACAAGGCGGCACTATTGCATAACTAGCTGAAATGGCAATATAGATTGCACATAATACGTCTAGGAATGGTACGTCTAGGTACGTGTCTTCCAGAATAACGGCGGAATGACCGAATTTCCTCAAAAGGCGTTTTACATTACTTCGCCCATCGACGATCCAAAACGCTCAATGAGCATCTCCGTCAGCACCCGCACTTTGCGCAAGGGGTGCTGATTTGGCGGGCTGATCACATAAATAGCTAGTTCTGGAACCGGGTAGCGGGTCATGACAGGCACAAGGGCACCGGAATCGAGATGCTCTTCAATCGCGGGGACAGGAAGGCCGACAATCCCTAAGCCGGCCAAGGCCGCAGGAACAAGCGCAATGCCGTTGTCGCCTTTGAAACGACCGTTCGGTTTCATTTCGACAAGCTTGTCGCCATCCATCGCCAGCCAGACCTCGTTGCCCTGCAAGAGTGCCTGATGGGCCATCATTTCCTCTGGAGTTTCAGGCGATCCATGCTTTTCGATATAGGTTGGGCTGGCGACATACATGGCGCTCAACGGTCCGACGCGCCTTGCGAGTAGACTCGAGTCTCGCAAACGGCCGCACCTGATGCCACAATCGAAGCCTTCCGCTATCAGGTCTACGAACCGGTCAGTATAGCAGGTGTGGACTTGCAACTCCGGGTACTTGAGCGCCAGAGCCGCGAGCACCGGAGCAAAATGCGTGCAGCCGAAAGTCAGCGGAGCCGCCACGCGGAGTAGCCCACGCAGATCGCCAGCGGGCAATATTGTTTCCTGGGCGATGTCGATTTCTGCACAGACTTTCGCAGCATAGTCCCGAAATGTGATACCAGCTTCCGTGAGCGCGGCGCCGCGAGTAGTTCGCGCCAGC
Source organism: Parasphingorhabdus sp. (assembly GCF_036568145.1). Classification (GTDB taxonomy): domain Bacteria; phylum Pseudomonadota; class Alphaproteobacteria; order Sphingomonadales; family Sphingomonadaceae; genus Parasphingorhabdus. Next base: position 34,327 of record NZ_DATCTC010000009.1, read on the forward strand.
AACTGAACGCCGAGATCCGCCTCCAGGCGAGAGAGACGGCGGCTAACGAGGGATTTGGATAAACCAAGCCGCCGCGCTGCGGGTGTCACACCCCCGGTGTCGGCGACCTCTACGAAAGTTCGTAGCTCTTCTATATCCATGTCACGCCCCCTGAATTTGCGACTCAGCGGGTCGCACGGAGAATCTGTTTATCACAAATAGAAATGGCGCTGTCCACTCGAACATCATCGCACGCGAGGTCCATTGAGCAAGAACGGTGGGAGGAGCTTGAAGGCATGGATACCTGTGGGAATAGCGGTTGTTGGGCCACCCTGCATGTTCTGCCGCTGGCCGACATATAATAGAAGCCGCGCACCATGTTCGCACGCACGCAGCGCAAGCGAACTCTCGCAATCAGCGGGAGGATCAGTCCAGTCCACCCTAGTCGCTATCAGCTGCTCGCCGGAAGAACCGGCTTCGACATCCCCGTCAATCACTACGACGAAAGCATTATAGGAAGCAGGCAGCTGCGGCGCGAAGATAGCTCCCTGCGCCAATCGGATGTCGGCCAGCGTAACCGGGACGTTCAGGCGATTGCGCCCCCGTCAGCCGCTAGAATCGCGCCCGTGATTATACTTGCCGCGGGGCTAGCGAGAAAGACTACTGCGTTCGCGACTTCGGACGGCTCGCCAAAGCGCCCCAAAGCCGTCAGGCTTCGTTGAAAATCGGCACCCTCTCCATCAGCCGGGTTCGCATCCGTGTCAGTCGATCCAGGCAGCACAAGATTCACGGTGATACCGTTCGGGCCGAGTTCGCGCGAAAGACCGCGGGTGAAAGAAAGAAGCGCGGATTTGGACATCGCGTAGGCTGTCACCCCCGGAAACGGGACGCGCTCCGCCAAACCCGAGCCAATTGAGATAATGCGTCCGCCGGCAGTGAGATGGGGAATCACCGCCTTTGCAAACAGCACCGGACCTCGCACGTTAACGTCCATCATTGCCTGATATTCATCTACATCGATGTCGGCGATCGGTCCGTTCAGGGCGATAGCTGCGCTGTTGACCAGAATATCGACTCCACCAAGCGCCGAGACCGCGTCGCTCACGGAGCGCGTGATGGCCCTAGGGTCGGTGCTATCAGCTTGAATAGCGACTGCACGGCGCCCCTTGCTTGTGATGGATTTCTTCACTGCCGCAGCCCGGTCAGCCGAGACCTGATAGGTAAAAGCTACGTCCGCGCCATTCTCCGCCAACGCTAACGCGATTGCAGCCCCAATACCTCGCGACCCTCCCGTCACCAGCGCTCGCTTCCCATTCAGATCAATCATCGCTCATTCCTTTATAAAATTCATAGAAGTTACCGGCATAAAAATTGTCGCCGCCGACACTTCACGTTACTTAATGCATGGCCCCACACGGCGGTAGCACTGGCCGACAAGTAGCTGTGTCGCTCAATGCGGAACGCTTCTTTCGCAGAAGGTCATTTCATGATCTGACTATTATGCGTTGCCGCGTCCATGCGAACTGCCTCGCCTCATCAACGACAGTTCGCATGGTATGGGAGCCATCGCGCCGTAGTGCCGAATGCGCGGCCAGAGTTCCCAATTCTGCAACACAGCATTCCACCTGACGGAGCTACCGTGCCCTTTCTGGAAAGAATATAGTCCGTGATCAGTAACTAGCCCCAAGCGTTGTTCACTGAATTAATTTCTAATCCGAAGAGGAACCAATAATGACAAGCGAGACAATCCGAAATCCCCTTACTGACCACCTTTTGTCACCGGACAATTCGACCCTGATCATTATCGACTATCAGCCGATCCAGGTCTCCTCGATCCGCTCAATGGCGCGCGAAGAGCTCGTCTTCAACATCACCAGCGTCGCCAAGGCGGCGATGAATTACGACCTTCCGATCATTCACTCGACGGTCAACGTCGCTACCGGCCGTAACAAGCCGCCTATTCAAGAGTTACAGGACGTCATTGGCCACCTGCCGACCTATGACCGCACCTCGATCAACAGCTGGGAGGACACCGAGTTCAAGGAGGCCGTGAAGGCGCTCGGCCGCCGCAAGCTCATCATGACAGCACTCTGGACCGAGGCGTGCCTGACTTTCCCGGCCCTCGACGCCATCCAGGAGGGCTACGAGGTTTACGTGCCGGTCGATGCGGTGGGCGGCACTTCGCTCGCGGCGCACGACACCGCGCTGCGCCGGATGGAGCGGGCAGGAGCAAAGTTAATCAGCCGTGTGCAGATGTATTGCGAACTCCAGCGCGACTGGTCGCGTGAGGCGACTGTCCCCGGCTTCATGGACGTTTTCGAGAGTTTCGACGGCTTTAACCCTGAAAAGGCGAAGGTAGCGATGCACGCGATTTGAACCGCTGACTATCAATTACGGCGGCGGCAGCGAAAGCCGCCGCCGTCCGCTGAAAGGAAACAGGCATGAGCGAGTTATTCATCGTCGTTGGCCTCAAGACCACAGCTGGCAGGGAGGACGAGTTGCGCCGCGACCTGTCGGTACTTGTCGAGCCATCGCGTAACGAAGATGGCAACGTCCTTTCTGATCTGTTCGAAGATAAGGCCGAACCGGGGCGCTTCGCGTTTATCGAGGCGTGGTCTCCATGGGTAGCAAATTGCTCCACAGCCGTCGGCGTGAACACTGGACCACAGTCACTGCCGTTCCTGCGAGAGCCAAATTCAACTTGAAAGAGGAGACCTATCTATGTCGGCCATAACAACTGCAGACGGTGTCAACATCTTCTACAAAGACTGGGGGCCGAAAGACGCGCAGCCGATCATGTTCCACCACGGCTGGCCACTGAGTTCGGACGACTGGGATAGCCAGATGCTGTTCTTCCTAGGGGAGGGATACCGTGTCATCGCGCACGACCGGCGTGGCCACGGGCGCTCCGCTCAGACCGATACGGGGAACAACATGGATAGCTACGCAGCCGATGTAGCAACACTGGTGAGCGCACTCGACCTGCAAAACGTCCTTCATGTTGGCCACTCGACGGGCGGCGGCGAAGTCATCCGCTATGTCGCGCGCAGCGAATCCGGTCGTGTGGCAAAGGCCGTGCTTATCGGTGCCGTGCCTCCCATTATGCTGGCGACTACGCAATATCCAGACGGCTTGCCAATGTCGGTGTTCGACGGGTTCCGTCAGGCGTTGTCCCAGAACCGAGCGCAATTCTTCCTTGAGGTGCCCTCCGGCCCATTTTACGGCTTCAATCGTGATGACGCCGCCGTAAACGAAGGGTTAATTCACAACTGGTGGCGGCAGGGCATGATGGGCGGCGCCAAGGCCCAATATGACTGCATCGCAGCTTTTTCGGAGACGGACTTCACCAAGGATCTTCAGGCCGTCTCGCTACCCGTGCTCCTCATGCACGGCGAGGAGGATCAAATAGTACCGATCGACGCCTCGTCCCGCAAGGCGATCAAGCTGCTGTCGAACGGCACACTCAAGACCTACGCAGGCCTCTCGCACGGGCTCTTCGCCACGCATCCCGACCTCGTCAATGCGGACCTTTTAAACTTTTTCAGGGAGTAACAAAACATGAATGAATTCAATAACTTTCCCGTCAGGGGGCGCTTTGAACTGGCGATTGTCGGCAGTCACGAGATTGCCGCAGACTATTATCGTCTGAACGGCGAGCAAATCCTCCTCACCCACAGCATCATTGCGGAGAGAGTAGGAGAGATCGTATGATCGAGATGGTTATCAATCAGCGGCGCCGCGACCTTGGCGGCGGATTCGAAATCGGCCGGGTGCTTCCGTTTGCGAAGCGGCGCATGGTCGGCCCTTTCGTCTTCTTCGATCATATGGGTCCACTCGATCTGGCACCTGGCATTGATCGAAGCATGGATGTCCGTCCGCATCCGCACATTGGCCTGTCAACCGTCAGTTACCTATTCTCGGGCGAGATAATGCACCGGGACAGCCTCGGGTACGAGCAGCCGGTCAGACCCCATGAAGTCAACTGGATGACAGCAGGTAGCGGTATCACCCACAGCGAACGGCTCGAAAAGGCTCGTGCGCACGGCGATCGCCTACATGGCATTCAGGCCTGGGTCGCGCTGCCTGACGGTCAGGAGGAAATCGCACCATCCTTTTCACATCATTCAGGGGATGACCTACCGCAATGGAACGAGGGAGGCGTGGTCGGTCATCTCATTGCCGGCAGCGCCTATGGCCTGACTGCCGGAGCAAAGGCGCTTTCGCCGCTATTCTACGCGCATATCGACATGGCACCGGGATCCACTGCAGAGATCCCGGATGGCCACAAGGAGCGTGCTATCTACATCGCCGCTGGCTCCGTAGAGATGGACGGATCGCGCTACGAGGCCGGGACGATGCTGGTGCTCGGTGCGGGAGCTTCACACGTGCAGGCGCTGGAGCAATCATCCGTTATGATGCTGGGCGGCGAGCCGGTCGGAGAGCGCTTCATCTACTGGAACTTCGTTTCTTCGTCGAAGGACCGGCTCGCGCAAGCCGCAGCGGATTGGAAATCGGGGCGGATGAAGCTGCCCGATGCCGACAATGAGGAGTATATTCCGCTACCCGGCGAGCCGGCGATCTCGTGATCGATCTGACGAAACGGCGCGGCTCCGAAATCAAGACGGTTGCCAAGCTGCGTGAGAACTGCGTCTCAGCATGACCTAATCGAACAGAAACGCCCTGACCTTTGCGGCGGCCTCGAGGGCGAACGCATATTGCCATTCGCGAAGCAGCATACGGAAAGCAAGCCTTGGTAACTCTGCGATGTGCCCAAGCCTAGCCCGCACTCAGGACAAGTCTTGGTCCGGGTTCATGCAACTTCAATCAACCCCCGCCGTGATCAACAGATCGCTTACGATCGGTTGGTGGATGCCTGAGATCATTTCGAAGCAGATTCTATATTCTGCGCCGCGATCCATTGCCGATAGCCGTTCAAGGAGCAGCCACTTTTCCTATATTGTCAAACGGACTTTTTCCAGAACCCCGTTGCCAAGCACAAATATGGTGGCTACCGAGATAGGCTAAGCCATTCAGGTGAACGCGATGGCCTCCTTTTGTGCTAACAGCTTTTTTGCTAATGGAAGTTTCTTAATGTCCGGAAGTTTAACAAAAAAGTTCGGCAAGCTGCAAAAACGGTTCAGCGGGAATGAAATGCAGCTTTATGTTTTTGCTGCATTCATGACCATCTTGTTTTTCACCGGAGGCAGCTCGCGTGATGATGTGCAGTCGCTGGTTTTCTTGCGGCCTCTGGCGATATTATTTGGCGCTTATGCCTTGACCCGCATGGATCGCGAAGCGTGGAGAGGCCGGACATTTCCTCTTATCATCGCGCTGGCATTGGCCGGGTTGATGGTGCTGCAATTAATCCCCCTACCGCCGCAAATCTGGACTGCGCTCTCCGGCCGGCAGATATTCGCCGATATTGCGGATCTTGCTGGTATTTCGCAGCCCTGGCGGCCGCTGACGCTATCTCCGTCGCGTACTTTGAACAGCCTGTTTTCGCTCGCCATCCCGATTACGGCGATGATGCTATACCTCAACCTTGATGGACCACGCAGGAAACAGGCCGTTGCAGTCCTTATCGTGCTTGCCTGTATCAGCGCTCTATGGGCTGCGTTCCAGCTGACAGGGTCGCCGCGCGGCCCCCTTTACATATATAATATTACCAATAATGGCTCAGCGGTCGGTTTGTTTGCCAATCGCAATCATCAGGCTGTGCTTCTGGCAGCGGCCATTGTCATGCTGGGCTGGTATGCCGCGTCCCATCCCGTGGCTGCGAAGCTGGCCTCGTTGAAATTTTATGCCGGCATTTCGGCTATTTTTGTGCTCGTTCCGCTGGTTTTTGTTACAGGATCGCGGTCGGGCCTGCTTTTGATGGCGCCTGCTCTGGTTGCTGCCATCATATTGGTTTATTTCGGCCGATATACAGCCGAAAGCCAGCTCTCTGCGACAACTCAGTCTTCCTCAAGGAGGCGTCACAGGAAAAAGCGGTTCAATTCTCGTCAGATCATTTTGTTTTCCAGCATTACACTTGTCATTATATTGGCGGCACTCTCCATTTATTTCTCCCGGTCATTGGCATTTGACCGGCTTTTCGGCCGCGCCGATGTCGAAGAATTACGCGGCCAGCTTGTGCCAATTCTCACCAGAATGATAAGCGACTATTTCCCGTGGGGAAGTGGATTTGGCAGTTTTGAGCATGTATACCGGATATATGAACCCCAGGAGTTTCTAACCCCCAATTATCTTAACCAGGCCCATAATGATTGGCTGCAATTCCCCATCGAAGGCGGCCTTCTCGCAATATTGATCGCCGCTGCGGCTTTAATCTGGGGCGGCAAGCAACTGTTCGTTCTGGCCCGAAACTGGAAATATACGCACTATACCAAATATGCAGCGGTCATGGCCGCAATAGTCATGCTGTTATTCTTGGTGGGCAGTATCGTTGATTATCCTTTACGCGTACCCTCGTTAATCGCCCTGTTTGCGGTGATGGCATGTATTTTTAGCGATAGTATGCAGGCTGTTCAGCGCAATGCAATTAAAGCCCAATCATAAACCTTACATATTGTCATTAGGCTCACCTCGTCTATGAACAGTTTACGC
>NZ_DATCTC010000010.1:0-37793 GCF_036568145.1 Parasphingorhabdus sp.
GCTTTCCATGTCACGCAGCGATATCGCCGACTTTCTGGGCCTTACGGTTCATACGGTAAGCCGGACCTTCACCGATTTGGCGCGGCGCGGCCTGATAGAAATTGACGGGCGGCACTCGGTCATCATCACCGACCATGCCGGACTGTGCAAGATGGCCGGTGAATATCAGGACAGTTTAACCGCCTGCCCGGATGCCACAGTCCACCCTGCGGCAGAGCTTTGCCTTGGCGAACTCTCCCCCGTCTAAAATTATATTCACGACCAAAACCCAGCTCGGCGACACGCTTCAGGAAAGCGGTGACATACAGGTCGGATCACATGTGCTTAACAAATCAGCCTGGTAGTCGATGATGTAGCTGCCTATCCGAGGTGTGGATAAAAAATCATTCGGCCCTTTTGATCGGCGGTGCTACTCCTAACGCTTCCGATTATGCTAGCCAGAACACAAAATCCTTCGCCCGGTCAAAATGACTTTGCCTTCGGGTCAGCACGATATGCTTGGATAGTCGTTGCGATCTTGTGCGGTTTACAGATCACCAGCAATGTCGATCGCCAAATCCTGAGCCTCGCAGTAGAGCCATTGAAGCGTGATTTCGCGATTAGCGACATCGAAGTTAGCCTGTTGCAGGGCCTTGCTTTCGCTCTTTTTTATTCGATCGTTGCTGTCCCGATAGGGTTGCTCGCCGATCGCTGGCGCCGCGACCGGATCCTGAAGATCAGCATGATGATCTGGATCGGCGCTACATTGGGATGCATGATCGCGCAAAGTTTCTCCGCGCTTTTCATTGCCCGCCTTTTTGTGGGCCTTGCCGATGCGGCACTGGTTCCGGTTTCTTTCTCGATTCTCAGCGATTATTTCCCGCGGACGAAACTTGCGGGCGCAATCGGAACAATTACTGGTGCAAGCTTTCTAGGAACTGGAGCCTCGCTTACATTTGGTGGGCTGCTGTTGGCTGAACTTCCCGTCGATCAAATTGTCAATCTGCCTATCGCTGGGTCGATATTCGGCTGGCAGATGGCTTTCGGTTTCGCTAGCGTGCCGGGTCTGCTGCTGATCCTCGCCCTGTTTGCCCTGCGTGAACCGCCAAGGCGCATAGCAGAAGACCCCTCGGAGGAAAGTAATGAGAAGACCAGCGTCGCGGATGTGGTGCGATATCTCGTTTCCCACAAGGGCTATTTAATATCGTTGTTCGGCGGTATCATTCTCCTCACCGCATTCCAATATGGCCTGACCGTATGGACGGTCGCGCTCTTCATCCGCAAATTTTCTTGGACAGCGACCGAAATCGGCTTCATCTACGGCCTCTATTTCATGATCATCGGCACTGTAGCCAGCCTGCTGGGCGGCAAGCTCTGCGACTTCCTGAGATCAAAGGGGCACAACGATGCAAACTTCCTCATACCGCTTGTATCGATCGTCATCCTCATCCCTGCTGCGCTCCTCTTTGCGCTGAGCAACAGTGGGCTGATTAGCGTTATTATGCTGGGAGTAATCACCTTTTTTGTCGTCCTGTCTTTTGGCCCTGCAATGGCAGCCATCCCCACTTTCGTTCCCAGCAGGATGCGGGCACAGTTAACCGCCTTCGCAATGCTATTGTCAACATTACTGGGCGCGAGCGGTGGTCCGTGGTTAGTCGCTTTCTTAACCGATATCGTATTCGGCGATCCGCAGGCTCTGCCTTACTCCCTTGCTATCTGCGCGCCTCTTCTGCTGATCCCGGGCGCACTGTGCTTTTTCATCGGTGGACGATCAGCACGCAAACTTGCTTCGGGTTGACAGGGCCAGACGGCCTGGTCGGACTAGATGCCTTGTCCGACTAGTGGAGAATGAAGCGATAATGCTTCGATATCGGCAAAAGACTCATCATGTTCATCCACACCAAAGCGATATTGCCGCGAATGCGGCGCACGATTGATGCTTTGGCTTTCATGTTTCCCTGTGGAGTGTAGGTTTTGGAGCGAGTTCAAGTTTTAATTGTCGGCGCGGGTCCAGTTGGGGCTTTCGCGGCTTATTCATTATCGCTCGCCGGCATTGATGTCCGGCTTGTCGAAGCCGCAAGCCACTGCCATGAGGACATGCGTGCATCAACTATCCATCCACCAACGCTTGACATGTTGGCGGAGGTTGGCCTGCTCGACGCGTTGGAAGCACAGGGATTACGCGCTCCGATCTATCAGTATCGTAATCGCCGTACTAACGAGGTACTAAGTTTCGACCTGACCGAGCTTGGAGATATTTCCAACTACCCATATCGGCTGCAATGCGAGCAGTTCAAGCTGGCGCGGCTCGCTACCTCGCGGATCGCGGACCTAGTGAAGTTCGACGAGAAATTGGTCTATTGCGAAGACGACGGGAACGCCGTCAACGTTATCTGCGAGCGGAGGCTGGATGTAACGCGGTACCGTGCAGATTACGTGGTCGCCGCGGACGGGGCTAATTCGCTTATCCGCAAGTTACTTGGCGTGCAGTTCGAGGGTTTCACATACCCCGAGAAATTCCTGACACTGTCGACAACCTATCCGATAGAGAAGCATTTCGAGAACCTTGAAAAGGTCGCCTATGTAGCAGACCGAGACGAATGGTGCGTATTGCTTCGCGTTCCCGACTTCTGGCGCGTGCTGGTACCTGCCAGTCCGGACCTATTAGACAAATATCTGTTGAGCGACGCCAACAAGAACAAGGTATTCGCCGGCCTCCTGGGAGTTGATGGCGAAGCGATCAAAACATCGCATCGAACCATATACCGCGTGCATCAGCGCGTAGCCCAAAAATACAATCACGGGCGCATTATTCTTGCAGGCGACGCCGCGCATCTTAACAATCCTCTAGGCGGGTTCGGGATGAATTCCGGTATTCACGATGCCTGGAATCTGGTCGACAAGCTTAAACGCATCCTGAACGATGGCCAAGAGGCTGAACCGTTATTAGCACTTTATAATCGCCAGCGACGCCAGATCATGAACGAGGTCATACAGGCACAGACCATCACCAATCATGACGACATGGTCGATGCAGACAGGCAGCAGGAAAAACTAGCCAAGGTGCTGGCCGACCCTGAAAAGCGGAGAAACTATCTGTTGCAGCAATCCATGTACCAGTCACGTGCACGGGAAGCAGAAATTGCCTAATCCCAAGGAGTTGACGATGAAACCGAACGTATCCGCACTAATTCGTAGCACAATCTTTGTTCGCGATCTCGAGAAGGCCGTTCGCTTCTATCATGCGCTCGGTCTGACCGAGACATATTATGAAGGCGTACTGGAGCACCCGTCTGCCAATGCTATTATCGGTTTCCCTGAAATCCGGCCCCTTTCTATTCATATCCTCAAGCGCCCCGGACCGAACTACGGAATGATCGGCCTTTTCAAGCTAGACGAAACGCTGGATGCCGAAGTTCTTCCGGCAGCGAGCGGGCCTGCTCGAATCGGAGAGGTGGCACTGATATTCTATGTCCGCTCAATGGACGAGACGCTCGCGAGGCTACGTGATGCAGGTGCGACCTGGTCGCCCGAACCAACCATTTTTGTAATGCCGCATCGCCAGCAACCAGAAGTATGTCTGCGCGATTGCGATGGTGTGCTGATCAATCTTGTCGAGAACGACCCTGCTGAACAGGAACGGACTACTTCAGAAATGCAAACTGACTAACCAAGACCAGCGGGATCAACGCAGAGAGTAAGACATCTGCGCACAGCACCGAGGGCTAGCCCAGATCAGGCTTTAATCAGGCAACCGTCTAGGCTCCGGGCATATTCCCGCCATCAATCGGAAGATGCACCCCCGTTATCGCAACATTGGCCGGATCAGCCAGAAACAGAACACCGCGTGCAATATCCTCCGGCGTCGCCAATCGCCCAAGCGGACTATATGCAATCATTTTTTCAAGAAACGCTTCTTCCGTCTCACCCTCCACCATATTACCCATCAGCATGGAAGTCGGCACCGCACCGGGTAGAACAGCATTGACGCGAATGCCATAAGCGCCCGCAGCAGCAGCAGCAACGCGGGTCGTCATCAATACAGCAGCCTTGGACCCACAATAGGCAGATCCGAAAGCGTTAGCGGTGATGGAAAGGCCAGACCCCATGTTGATAACTGCTCCCTCACCGCGCCCCTTCATACGCAGGATTGCGTGCTTGCAGCCAAGAAAAGCACCATCGGCATTGATAGCGAAATGCTTGCGCCAAAGATCCAGAGGCATCTCTTCAAACGGAATGTTGGGTTTGTAGAAACCGGCACTATTCACCAGCACATCAAGCCCGCCATATGCAGCATCCACCTTGTCGAACAGGCTGATCCAGGCATTTTCATCGGTCACATCAAGCGGAATATAGGAAATAGAGTCATTGTCAGTTTGAGCGGGAGCCGCAACATCTCCGACAATCACACGCCCGCCGGTTGCGCTAAAAGCATTAGCGATGGCCCAGCCTAGCCCGCCACTGCCGCCGGTAACAACGATGGTCTTTCCAGTGAAGCGTGTTTGTTCGCTCATATGTCCCTCTCGATAGCATGATTATCGCATTGCATTATCTGCTGATCGAAAACAGTGCACACAGAAAGAATTTCTCTGTTCGAGTAGCGAGAAAATGCTGTCGGCGACACGCTTCAGGAAAGCGATGACATACACGTCGGATCACGAAGCAGATCGAGTATTGGCTGCAGGAGGTGTAGGTTTAATTGCTTAAGGACCCTGAGACGCCATACGAGCGGGCGCGTAAAGCAATGGCAGAAGGTTAAGTCTGTGCGGTATACTGCGCTCTGACACTTAAAATCACGGCGAGACCGAAATGGAGCCCGGCCTCGCTTATTCCCCAGATCCAGTATTGCCTAGCTACTAATTCGGGGCTGGGGCTGGCCATGTCGATTTTAACGACAGGCATCTCAATAGGTGCGACTGCATGTGGCAGCCATGCTGCATAGAGATGCCGGTACTCGAACGAAAATGGCGAAATTCTGGGGACATGACGCAACAAAAATTGCAACATGGAAAGGCTAATTAATCGTTATCCAAATCTAAAAAAGGCAGATATAAACCATTTTTATGGTGCGCTCGACAGGACTCGAACCTGTGGCCCCCAGATTAGGAATCATAAAATGTCATATTTCCATGCTCTCCCACCCTACGCTAGAGATCCAAGATAGCCGAGGAAATCGCAAATTTCGGGCGGCGACAATGGGTGGTTCTCCGACCGCCCGCTCCCCTGCGAGAACACAGGGAAGCGGGCGAGGAAATCAGATAGCGAATGTTACGTGGCCATTCTCATCAATAAGCCAATTCGGATTCCACGCTATCTCCCAAGCGTGATCGTCAGGATCAGCGACATATCCCCGAAAGCCACCATGTGGCGGGGCATCTGCGGGTCTGGTGAGACGTCCGCCCGCATTAACTAGCTGCTCGATCGTGCCTTCGACATCCGCTTTGCTTGGCACATTATGCGCCAGCGTAAATGCACCGGGGGAAAATAGCCCGGAGCGGTTCATGTCTTTTTCAAGTGCCGACCTCTCAAAGGTCCCAAGCACGAATCCGTTCATCTGATAGAAGATGATTTCTTCATTCTCGAACACAGGCGCCCAGCCAAATCCCTCAGCATAAAACTGGCGGGAACGCCGCAAATCGCTGATGCCAAGTGTAATTACGGAAATCTGATGTTGCATATCCAAAGCCTTTTTATTCGCTGCAGCACCGTTGCAACAGCGTCCAAGGTCTTGGGACTCAACGCCGCAGCGAAGGTCAGGGCCCGCTTGCGCAGGGATCGGGCTAACCGCACCGATCTTCCCTTTCTAGACAAGCAGCTTTTAGCGGCACCAAACTTGGCCGGCAAGGTCCACTATTGGGGCGCTATGCGAAATAGAAGACGTGAAGTCCTGCAGAAAGCGCTCTAGATCGCACTACCAGTTTTTCAGAATAGCTTCGATTACATCTTCCACTGACATGTTGGAGGTGTCCAGCCATAAGCCCTCGCGAGGAGTTTCTAACTGCAGGGCTTCGGCGAGGACGTTGGGTAAGAACTGCTCGCTGTAGCCAGTCTTGGGTCGGTTGGCATCACGCTCTGCCAAGGTCTCGGCACTTGGATTGAGTACCACAATCCGGGGAGCCAGATCTGCTAGCGCTGATGTGACGCGAACAAAATCGGTGCCAATCAGAATGTCCTGATAAACTGTGGTGAATGACGCCCCAATGAACCGGCGCACGGTATCCATGGCAATGTCTTGCCGCAGTTGGAGCTGCAAGCGTGCTTCGCTATCAAGTACCGGTCCCATTGCGGCAGCGCCCCTTGCGATCATGCGCAGAAAGGCATCGCCGCCGACATGAGCAGATTTTTCAAAGCGCTGCACCAGTTCCTTTGCGATAGTCGACTTTCCAGCCGCCATTGCTCCAGTGATTATGTAGAGAGCTGCTGCCATCACAGTGCCTTGTCCGAATTTATATACCCTAAACTTGGCCGACTTAGCCCAGGATGGTCAGTCGTTCTAGAAGTACTCTACATACTTGTCGAATGGCAGCTTTTTTGACAACCCCGGAAGGTCTCGATGTGTCCGAAATTGGGTCGACAGCTGAATGTCTGATTTAAATTAGATAGGCGATCTAAGCTTATAGTCGGCAATCGGCCCAATTGCCACCGGCCTGGAATGCGCCCAATTTCGGACAGCGAGTTCCAAATTCTTAGCTGCCAATAGCATAACCTCACTTCGACCAATCTGGCCACGAAGACATTTTATTTCGTTCCCTCATTGCAGCGATCGCCATCCAATAGGTGGCATTCGATAGAGTGGGACCATGGGCAGTCGGTTCTACGCGCTTGCAATGGACAAGACTGAGCGATAAAGACTAATGATAATCGATTGCAACAAGGAATATCATTTTGACACGACGGGCGATCCGGCTCTGGTTTCTGGTGCACAAGTGGAGCAGTCTGATCTGCACCGCTTTCCTGCTGATGCTCTGCATCACGGGTCTGCCGCTGATATTCCATGACGAAATCGACTTGCTGACGGAAGAGCAGCCGGAATTCGGCATGTCCGGTGTCGGCTCCTCGGGCACGGCCGAGGGCCTGCTGCCGCTGGACGAGATGATGCAGCGTGCGCTGGCAAACCGTCCGGGCGAAGTGCCGGTATTCATGGCCTTCGACAATGATCAGCCCTCGATGACCGTCACCACCGCGCCGCGACCCGATTCGCCCGCCGCCGAAATGACCATCCAGTCCTTCGACCGCTCGACCGGGCAACAGATCGGGATGGTGGCGGAGAGCGACGGCGGCGTGATGCACTTCCTGTTGCAACTGCACACCGACATGTTTCTCGGCCTGCCGGGTATGCTCTTCCTTGCGGTGATCGGGATATTGTTCACCGCAGCGCTCATATCCGGCGTGGTTCTCTACGCACCGTTCATGCGCAAGCTTGATTTCGGGACCGTGCGCGTGTCGCGCAGCCCGCGCCTGAAATGGCTCGACTATCACAATCTCCTGGGCATTGTCGCGCTGGCCTGGATGCTGGTGGTCGGGCTGACCGGCGTGATCAATGCGTTGTCGACGCCGATCGAGGACATCTGGCAGGCAAACGAACTGGCCGACATGACCAGCGAATATGCCGGGCGCGAAGCGCTGCCACCGGCGCGGTACGGATCGCTCAACCGCGCCATGGCGCAGGCACGCACGGTCCTGCCTGGCAACAACCCGCAATTCATCGCCTTTCCCGGCGGAAGCTTCAGCTCGGACCATCATTATGCCGTGTTCTTTCAGGGCGATACGCCGCTGACCGAGCGGCTGCTGACTCCCGCCCTGATCGATGCCGAGACCGGTATATTCACCGATGCAAGACCGATGCCCTGGTATTATCAGGCGCTGTCGCTCTCGCGGCCCCTGCATTTCGGCGATTACGGCGGACTGCCGCTCAAGCTGCTGTGGGCGGCGCTGACGCTGTTCACCATCGTGGTGCTGGGCAGCGGCCTCTATCTCTGGCTGGTCAAGGGGGAATCCTCGTCACGCGCGCACCTGCGCAAGATCGAACAGCTGGCGGTCCCGGCGGAATGAGCAGGCGCAACAAGCGCAGCCTGCCGCTGCGCGCGATCTTTGCATGGCCGGCGGCGATCTTCCTGGTCGGCATAGTCGGGCTGGTGAGCGCCCTGACCGGCGACGGCTGGCGAGACGGCCTGTCCTGGCTGGCGCTGGCCGCGCCGGTGGCCGCACTCGCCTGGGCGATGCGGGCCCGGCGCTACTGAACATCAGAATTCGGATTTGATAGGAAATAACCATGAACCACAAACATACGCGCACTACGCTCCTTGTCGCCGCGGGTTTCACCGCGACTACGCTGGCGGTCCCGGCCCTTGCCCAGGAATCACAAGCGGACAAGGACTTGATCATCGTAACCGCCCAGCGCGGCAACCAGACCGGCGTGAGCCAGGGCGGCAGCGCCGGCGTGCTGGGCGACAAGCCTGCGGAAGACCTGCCGTTCAGCGTGCGCAGCTACAATGCGGCGCTGATCCTCAACCAGCAGCCGCAGACGCTCGGCCAGGTGCTCGAGAATGATCCGACGATACGCACCACCACCGGCTTCGGCATAGCGGGCGAATTGTTCAACATCCGCGGCTTCACGCTAGCCGGGGATGATATCGGCTATGACGGGCTCTATGGTATCATGCCGCGCCAGCTTGCCGCCCCCGAACTTTATGAGTCGGTCGAGGTCCTGAACGGCTCCAGCGCCTTTCTGAACGGTGCGGCGCCAGGCGGCTCGGGCATTGGCGGCAGCGTCAATCTCATTCCGAAACGCGCCGCCAGCGGCGAAACGACCCGCGCAACGCTTGGCTATACGGCGCCCGAGCATGTCGGCGGCAGCTTCGACGTGGGTCGCCGGCTGGGGACCGATGGCGAATGGGGCATCCGCATCAACGGTGCCGCGCGCACCGGCGATGTCTCGGTCGATGACGAGTTCCGCAGCACCTATGTGCTGGGCGGCGCGATCGACTATGATTCCGGGCCGCTGCGGCTTTCGCTCGACCTCGCCTATCAGCGGATCAAGGTGGCGCACTTCCGCCCGAAACTGAGCGTTTCCGGACTGGGCGTGATCCCCCGGGAACCCAAAGCTGACACCAATTTCGGCCAACCCTGGCAATATACGACGCTGCGCGACGTCTTCGGCCAGTTCCGCGCCGAATATGATATTGCCGAAGACGTGATGGTCTATGCCGCCTTCGGCGCGCGCGACGGGTCGGAAACGGGCATCTACAGCACGCCTACCCTGCTCGACGCGTCCACCGGCGGCATCTCGGTCAGCAGCTCCTTCATACCTCGCACCGATAATAACGAGGCGGCCACGGCCGGGCTGCGCGCCCGGTTCGAGACCGGCGGGATTTCCAACGAGATCAATTTTGGCGGTTCGATGAACTGGCTGGTGAACCGCAACGCCTATGAATTCTACACCGCTTCGCCCGGGCTCAACAATCTCTATGACCCCGTCGCGCTGCCGCGCTCCTCGACCGTCTCCTTCGCCGGCGGCGATCTCGATGACCCGTTCCCGGTTTCGCGCACCCGCCTCCGCAGCGCCTTCCTCTCCGACACGATCGGTTACTGGGATGATCGGGTGATGTTCACTGCAGGCGTGCGTCTGCAGGAGATCCGCTCGAAATCCTATTCCTTTTTCACCGAGGCCCTGACCGGCGAATATAAGGATCACGCCTGGACGCCGGTCTTCGGCTTGGTGGTCAAGCCGATGGAAGGACTCTCACTCTACGCCAATCGGATCGAATCTTTGGTGCAGGGCGCAAGCGCTCCGGCCAGCGGCGCCAATCCAGCGGGCGGCGATCCCCTGCCGGTGAGCAATGCCGGCGAGATTCTCTCGCCTTATGTGTCCGAGCAGTACGAGATCGGCGGCAAGCTCTCGCTTGGGCCGGTGGACTTGACGCTGGCGCTATTCCAGATCGACCGCGAAACCGCCATCCTGCGTATCGACCCGGATGATGCAACCATGCTCGAATTCGGACCCTACGGGACCCAGCGTAACCGCGGCATCGAGTTCACCATTGCCGGTGAAATTAGCAAGGGTCTGCGCCTGATCGCGGGCGGCTCGGTGATCGATGCCAAGCTGCGCCAGACGGAGAATGACGTTAATGAAGGCAATGATGCCGTCGGCGTGCCGGAATTCCTGCTTAACGCCAATGTCGAATGGGACGTGCCCTTCGTCCCCGCGCTAACGCTCACGGGCCGCGCAGTGCACACCGGCAAGCAGCCTGCCGATATCGCCAACACGCTGTTCCTCGATTCCTGGACCCGGTTCGACATAGGCGCGCGCTATGTCGCGGTAGTCGGGGAA
The DNA here is from genome assembly GCF_036568145.1 of Parasphingorhabdus sp. Lineage (GTDB taxonomy): Bacteria > Pseudomonadota > Alphaproteobacteria > Sphingomonadales > Sphingomonadaceae > Parasphingorhabdus. The sequence goes on from NZ_DATCTC010000010.1 coordinate 10,310, forward strand.
AAGCCGCTGACCCTGCGGCTGAGCGTCGATAATGTCGCAAACGAAGCCTATTGGGCATCCGCCTTCGACACCTTCCGCCCCGACCTCGCGCTGGGCACACCGCGCACCTTCAAGGCATCGGCCACCATCGACTTCTAGGAAGCTTTGACTCCCGCAGGGCGTCCTGCGGGAGTATTTCGATCAACGGCCCAAGAACCTGTCCGGTGCTGAGGAGCAATAAAGAAATGCAGATGCGATTGATTGATCCTTCATGTTGCACCTGCGAACAAAAAGGCGCTAGACTGCTCGAAGTCCCTTCCGCAGTCGGAGTCGCCCTTGCGCATTGCTGTTATCGATGAGAACCTCGTTCGCGCGGCCATAATAGAAGACGGGCTCGCCGAAGTCGGAGAACGCGATGTTTTCGTGATCTCAGAGCGTACCGGCATGGCGCGCGCCATTGAAGCGATAGATCCGGATGTTATCCTGATCGATCTGGGCAATCCTTCCCGAGACATGCTGGAGGAATATTTTGCCGTCAGCCGCGCGGTTTCCCGACCGATAGCCATGTTTGTCGAACAATCGGACGAGGATTCGATTGCCGCAGCCATCGATGCCGGGGTTTCGGCCTATATCGTCGATGGCCTCTCCCAGCGACGGATGAAGCCGATTCTGGATCTCGCCGTGCGACGGTTTCAGGCCTTTTCCCGCTTGCAGAAGGAACTGAAGGAAGCACGCGACGCGCTGTCGGAGCGCACGATCATCGACAAGGCAAAGACGATCCTGATCGGGAAGCGAAATATCAGTGAACCGGAAGCCCACAAACTGCTGCGCGACCATGCCATGAATAGCAACAAACGAATGGCGGAGGTGGCAGAAGCGATTGTCACGTCCGAACAATTATTGGGGGGCAGTCTGTGAGCAACGATCAACTGAACATCGGATTTCTGCCGCTGGTGGATGCGGCTTTGCCCATTTTGGCCCGGGAACACGGCTTTGCGGAAGCGCAGGGGCTGCACCTGAACCTGATCCAGGATGTCAGCTGGGCAACGGTGCTAGACAGGTTGCTCTACGGCCATACCGACGCGGCCCATTTGCTCGCACCGCTGGCCATCGCCACCACGCTCGGCCGGGGGCGACCGGCCAAGGCCCTGGCCGTGCCGTTCGTCCTGGGGCTTAACGGCAATGCGATTACCATGTCCCATGCGCTGGCGGACAAAGTGGCGCCGGCGGGCAGCCTCGGCGATCCGGTTATCGTCGGACAAAAGCTTCAGGCAGAAATCGTGAAACGGGCGGCAGCGGGCGATCGCGTCCGTTTTGGTGTCGTTCACCGCTATTCCGGCCATAGTTACAAGCTGCGATACTGGCTGGCCGAATGCGGCATCGCACCCGATAGAGATGTCGATATTGTCACCATTGCGCCCCCGTTTGCCGCCGACGCGCTGGCAAATGCCGAGGTTGATGGAATCTGTGTCGGTGAACCATGGAACAGCGTTGCGGTCGAGCGCGGCATTGGCCGGATCGTTCTGGTGACGGCGCAAATCTGGAGGCGTGGAATCGAAAAGGTGCTGGCAATGCCAGCCGACAGACTGACCGGCGAGCGCGACAAGATCGACCGGCTGGTTCGGGCGCTGCATTTTGCCGCCAAACATTTCATCGATCCCGAAAATTGGGACGCCAATGCCGAAATACTTGCGCGCAAGGAATATCTGGATGGATCCGCGAGATTGATAAAACGGGCCATTTCAGACCGAATCATGCTGGTCGCAGGCGCTCAGCCCGTCAATGTGCCCGATTTCATGTTTCAATATCGCGAGGCGGCAAATTTCCCCTGGAAGAGCCAGGCGGCATGGCTCTATTCGCAGATGTTGCGATGGGATCATTTGCCCTATGATGCGGAGGATCAGTTGCGTGCCGAACAGGTATTCCAGCCCAATGTCTATCGCTCCGCCTTGAAGGGGCTGGATACGCCCATGCCCGGCGCCAATTCCAAATTGGAAGGCAGCGTCACCGGCAGCCTGCCAGTCGGTTCGACTCAGGGCCGGCTGACGCTGGGGGCGGATCCCTTCTTTGATGGCCGGGTTTTCGACCCGACAGAAATCGAGAACTATCTGGATTCCTTGCCATAATCCTGAAATTTGTTGCAGCGCAATATTTCCTCTTGCCTTTTGCGGAAGGCTGATGTTACTTGATTGAAGACGGGAAAACTTCCCGGCAGCATATTTACCGGTTTGTCCAATGACGGGCGAACGCAGGGTAGAACGATATACAATCGAATAGGCAATGTCGCCGCCCGAGCCAGTCCAACCGACTGCTGCTTGAGGCGGTTTTTTTGCGTGTTTTTTCGTTCCACTCTCGCGTCGCCCGGACAAGAGAAAAGGGATTGAGTAATGAAACCGAACCGCCGCAACTTTCTCCTCATGGCTGTATGTGCAGTGTCTTTGTCGGCTTGCGGGAGCGGCGGCTCCCCTTCGTCTGATGGCGGCGAGACGGTGAAGCCCGCAACTGCGGATGGCGCCATTGAAAAGCCCTCTGTGAAACTCGGCTTCATCAAGCTCACCGACATGGCGCCGCTGGCTATCGCCAAGGAAAAGGGCTTTTTCGCCGAAGAAGGCCTGAATGTCACTCTGGAACCCCAGGCGAACTGGAAAGTGCTGCTGGACGGGGTGATCGGTGGCCAGCTGGACGGCGCGCACATGCTCGCCGGACAGCCGCTGGCCGCTACCATCGGCTACGGTACTCAGGCCGATCTCATCGCTCCGCTCTCGCTCGACCTCAATGGCAATGCGATCACACTGTCCAACAGGGTCTGGGCCCAGATCGAGCCGGGCCTCAAGAAAAATGCGAACGGGAAGCCGGAGCATCCGATCAGCGCTTCGGTCCTGAAGCCGGTCATCGCAAGCTACAAATCTCAGGGCAAGCAATTCAAGATGGGAATGGTTTTTCCGGTTTCGACCCATAATTACGAGCTACGCTACTGGTTGGCCGCGGGCGGTATTTCGCCCGGCTATTATACACCAGGGGACGTTGCCGGTACGGTTGCAGCTGATGCCGCGCTCTCCGTGACACCCCCGCCGCAAATGCCCGCCACGATGGAAGCCGGTACGATTGACGGCTATTGCGTGGGTGAGCCCTGGAACCAGGCGGCGGTGCAAAAGAAAATCGGCGTGCCGGTGATCACCGATGACGAGATCTGGAAGAAGAATCCGGAAAAAGTTCTCGGCCTGCGCAAGGATTTCGCCGAGAAATATCCTGCCACGACGGCCGCCTTGCTGCGTTCGATCATCAAGGCCCAGCTATGGCTGGACGTCGACGGGGGTAAGAATCGCGCCGAGGCCGTGAAAATCCTGGCACGGTCCAACTATGTCGGTGCGGACGAGGCCGTGATCGGCGCGTCGATGACGGGTCAATTTACGTTTGAAGCCGGCGACACGCGCATGGCCCCGGACTTCAACATCTTCTTCAACGATTATGCCGGCTATCCCTTTTACTCCGATGCAATCTGGTATCTCACACAGATGCGGCGGTGGGGACAGATTGCCGAAGATCAGACCGATCAATGGTATTTCGAGACCGCAAAGGCCGTCTATCGGCCGGACCTCTATCTTGTTGCCGCGAAAAAGCTGGCAGATCAGGGCGTCATCCCTGTCGACAGCATCCCGGATACGGACGGGTTCAAGGGCGAACAGACCGGGTTCATCGATGGCATCACCTATGACGGAAAATCTCCCAATGCCTATCTCGCGAAATTCGCGATCGGGTTGAAACAGGGTCAGAAAGTGACCGCTTCCGGCGTCAAATAAGCTTCTGATGAGCAAAGGAAACAAGGCCATGGCGACCGTCATAGTAGAAAAATTGAAGAGCGATAGCGGTACCAAGGTACCGGCGGCGTCAAAGGATACCGGGGCAGATCCCATGAGCGACGCGACGGCACCGGTGGAGAAATTGGCCCGGCGGGTGAAGATCGGATCGATAGACGCGAAAACAGCTGTAGTCTGGTTAAGGGGCCTGGCGGCACCCGCCATCGGCATTATGACCTTCCTGGCCCTGTGGGCTGCCCTTGCGCCGCAGGTGGACACCTCGCTGGGCAGCCTGCCCGGACCTGTTGAAGTGTCCGCGCAAGGTGTGGCGCTCTATGAAGAATGGTCCGTTGCTCAGGACCAGAAGGCGGCATTCTATGCTGCGCAGGAAGCCAGCAATGCGGCGGCAATAGCCAATGGCGGCACAGTCCGGGATTTTGAATATACCGGTCCGCCGACCTTTCTGGACCAGATCTGGACATCCCTGACGACAGTGGCGCTCGGCTTTGTCCTGGCCACCCTGATCGCTGTTCCGATCGGCCTGATTTGCGGTCTTTCGAAAACGTTCAACGCAGCGATCAATCCGATTGTGCAGATCATGAAGCCGGTCAGCCCGCTGGCCTGGCTGCCGATTGTGACGATGGTGATTTCGGCTACAATGACCGACCCCGACCCCAGCCTGCCAAAAAGCTTTGTCATTTCCGCCATCGTCGTGATGTTGTGCTCGCTATGGTCGACGCTGATCAACACCGCCATCGGTGCCGCCTCGATCGACAAGGATCTGTTAAATGTCGGCAGGGTGCTTCGCCTTGGCTGGTTCGCCAAGCTGACCCGCTTGGTTCTGCCATCGGCGCTTCCCTATATTTTCACCGGCATGCGTCTGTCGCTGGGCGTCGGCTGGATGGTGCTGATCGCCGCGGAAATGCTCGCCCAGAACCCGGGTCTGGGGAAATTTGTCTGGGACGAGTTCCAGAACGGATCCAGCCAGTCCCTCGCCCGGATCATGTTCGCAGTCGTCGTGATCGGGCTGATCGGCTTCATGCTCGACCGCATCATGATGCTGCTACAAAATTTTGCCAGCCGCAACCGTGCGGTCTGAGGGGAAAAACATGACCTGCTCGCTTCCCATCCTGTCTCTGAAGAACGTCAGCAAATCCTTTGTCGATGGCTCTGGTGCCCCCACCCATGTGCTGGACAATATCAATCTCGACGTCGCCGAAGGCGAGTTTGTCGCCATTCTGGGTTTTTCGGGTGCCGGCAAGTCGACGCTGATAAACTGCATCGCCGGCCTGGTTGAGGCGGATGCAGGCGAAGTGCTGGTCAGGGGGGAGCCGTGTGAGGGTCCGGGGAAAGACCGCGGCCTGGTCTTCCAGAGCTATTCGCTTTTTCCCTGGCTGAGCGTTCAGGCCAATGTCGCACTGGCGGTTGAGGCAGTGCACAAGGAAAAAACAAAGGACGAGCGCTCGGCTCTGGTTCGGCAGAAGGTCGCGCTGGTGGGTCTCGATCATGCCATGGATCGCAAGCCAGCTCAGCTTTCCGGGGGCATGCGGCAGCGCGTTGCCGTCGCCCGTGCGCTTGCGATGGAACCCGAAATCCTGCTGATGGACGAACCGCTGTCGGCGCTGGACGCTCTGACCCGGGCAAAATTGCAGGACGAGATCGAGCGCATCCGCAAACAGGAAAAGCGCACGATAGTCCTGGTCACCAATGACGTCGACGAAGCCCTGCTGCTGGCCGATCGCGTCGCCATCCTGACTCCTGCGCCCGCGGCAACCATCGGCAGGATATTCGATGTGAATATCGAGCGGCCGCGCGAGCGCGAAACGATGAATGAAGATGCGGCCTACCGGGCGCTTCGCAACATGATTGTCGGCTATCTAGATCTGCTGAACCACTCGCAAAAGGCGATAACCAGCGAATCGGTCGATCTGCCCGATGTCACTCCGCTTGACCTGTCGGCAGCGCGCGAAGGTAAGGACGCCGCCTTGCCGCAGGCCTATCTGGATGCGGCAAAAAGCCCGATAACCAACCGCTATCTCGAATTTTTCAAGGTCAGGAAAATCTATCCGACAGCGAAGGGGCCGCTGACGGTTGTCGAGAATGTGAATCTGCTGATGAACAGGGGCGAATTTATGTCGCTGATCGGCCATTCGGGCTGCGGAAAATCGACCGTGCTGACGATGGCCGCCGGACTGAATGAAATCAGCGATGGGGGAATCATTCTGGACGGCCGGGAAATAGACGTTGCCGGACCGGACAAGGCCGTCGTTTTCCAATCGCCCTCGCTCATGCCCTGGCTGACCGCCAGGCAGAATGTCGCCCTTGGCGTGCAGCGGGTCTATCCCCATTCTAAGTCCTCAGAGCGCTCCGATATCGTCGAATATTATCTGGAACGGGTCGGTCTCGTGGACTCGATGGACAAGTTGGCCGCAGACATGTCGAACGGTATGCGCCAGCGGGTCGGCATTGCCCGCGCCTTTGCGCTTTCCCCCAAATTGCTGCTGCTCGATGAGCCTTTCGGCATGCTCGACAGCCTGACCCGCTGGGATTTGCAGGATGTCCTGATTGAGGTCTGGAACCGGACGAAGGTCACCACCGTCATGGTCACACACGATGTCGACGAGGCGATCCTGCTCGCCGACCGCCTGGTGATGATGACCAACGGTCCGCACGCGACGATCGGAAAGATACTTGACATCGATCTGCCGCGACCGCGCGACCGCAAGGCGCTGCTCGAGCATCCGAAATTCTACAGATATCGCCAGCAGGTGCTGCGATTTCTGACCGAATATGAACATGGGAATAGCAAGGGCCCGTCCGAAGAGGCGGCCTGAAGAGTGAGGATGCCCGAAAGAAAAAACACGGTTTTCAAGGGGTGAATGATGAAGAAACGAAACATGATTCCATATCTGGCCTTGTCATCGGCGGCGCTTGCCACCCCATCCGCTGTTCTCGCGCAATCAGGGGATCCGATGGTCATTGCCGAGGGTCTGACACTAGACCCTCTTTTTGATGCACGGCTGGCCTATGAGCATGTCGACCAGCCCCTGTCAGACGCCGATGCCCTGACCTTGCGAACGAGGGCCGGCCTGGAGCTGGCCAGTGAAACGGGTCTTTCGTTCCTGGTCGAAAGCGAGGCGACGCTGGGGATCATCAATGATTTCAATGATACGATCGCCAGCAATGGTATCGAGCCCTTTTCAATCGTTGCCGATCCGCAAAATATCGAACTCAACCGCATCCAGCTGAAATATACGAGAAAAGGCAAGGGCAGTGTTACCGTCGGCCGTCAACGGATCAACATCGATGATCAGCGTTTCGTCGGCAGCGTCGGCTGGCGTCAGAACGAGCAGACTTTCGACGCGGTTCGAGGGTCGGTGACGACGCTGAAATCGCTGACACTGGACGCTACCTATGCCATTTCCCAACGCACGATCTTTGGTGGCGATGCCGGAGCACGCGAAGCTTTCGACGGGGATTTTGTCTTTCTCGGAGTAGGCCTGGATGCCGGCCCCGACACACTGAAGGGCTTTGCTTATCTGCTAGACTTTGCTCCCGGCCAGCCAGTTTCGCTGAGCTCAAGCGCCACTTACGGTCTGCGCGCCACGGCAAGGCTTCCGATCACCCAGGGTCTCGCACTGGATCTGGTCGGCAGCTATGCAGTGCAGAAAGCTTACAAGGCCAATCCAGGCAAATATTCGGTCGATTATATTGCCGGTTCGATCGGCACGTCCTTTTCCGGTTTTGATCTGGTGCTGGGTTATGAAAGCCTGGGCAGCGATGGTGTAGGCAACCGGTTCCAGACCCCGCTCGCGACCTTGCACAAGTTCAACGGATGGGCGGACATGTTCCTGAGCACGCCGCCGGCGGGGCTCCAGGACAGTTATGTCAGCCTGCGCAAGAAAGTGGATCTGTTCGGCGGCTTCACCGCAAGCGCAACCTATCACGAGTTCGGCAGCGATAGCGGCAGCATGGATTATGGAACGGAGTTTGACTCGGCACTGGATTTCAAGATCAGCGTCATCGCCGTTGGTCTCAAATATGCCAAATATGATGCTGACAGCTTTGCCGTCGATACCGAGAAATTCTGGCTGCGGCTTGGTTACAGTTTTTAACAGCGGGAACAAGTAAATGAACACACTGGTCACAGCGGATGAAAAACAGGAAATGGCTTGCCAGAGAGCCCGCGAACGACTGGTCGTCATCGGCAACGGCATGGCCGGATGTCGGGCCGTGGAAGAAATCCTGGCGCGGGACCCAGACCGCTATGCGATCACCATTTTCGGCGCGGAGCCCCGGGTGAACTATGACCGGATCATGTTGTCCCCCGTGCTCGCCGGCGAAAAGACGTTCGAAGACATCATCATCAATGACCAGGACTGGTATGATGGCAATGACATAGAGCTGGTCAGCGGGGATGCGATTATCGCGATCAAACGCGAAGCCAGTGAGGTGGTCAGCGCTTCCGGCCGGGTCGCGCCCTATGATCGCCTGCTAATCGCAACGGGGTCCGATCCGTTCATCATTCCGGTGCCGGGACACAAGCTGCCGGGGGTTATCAGCTTCCGGGACATCGACGATGTCGACAAGATGTTGGCGGCGGCACGATCCGGCGGCAAGGCCGTGGTCATCGGTGGCGGGCTTCTGGGTCTGGAAGCGGCGCATGGCCTTTCACTGCGCGGCATGCATGTTACTGTGCTGCATCTGATGCCGACGCTGATGGAGCGGCAGCTCGATGAAGCCGCCGGGTTCCTGTTACGAAGCGAGCTGGAACGGCGCGGACAAACCATAATCACGCGGGCCGATACCGCCGAAATAATGGGTGATACCCATGTCTCTGGCGTCAGGCTAAAGGACGGGACCGCAATCGAAGCCGATCTGGTCGTAATGGCAGTCGGCATCAAGCCTTCTGTCAATCTTGCAAGACTGGCTGAGCTGGAAGTCGAGCGCGGCATTGTCATTGACGACCATATGGTGACCAGTGATCCGGCGATTCTGGCGGTCGGAGAATGCGTCCAGCATCGCGGGACTTGCTACGGTCTGGTGGCGCCGCTGTGGGAAATGTGCCGGGCCCTGGCCGATTATCTGACCAGCGTTCCCTCCGGCTATGCGGGCTCAGTCACCGCGACCAAACTGAAAGTCTCCGGCATCAACCTGTTTTCCGTCGGTGATTTTTCTGGCGGTGACGACACCGAGGATATTGTCATGCGCGATGCTTCGCGCGGAGTTTACAAGCGGGTAGTTGTGAAGGGAGACCGACTGATCGGCGCCGTGCTCTACGGTGATACGGCTGACGGCAGCTGGTATTTCGATCTCCTGAAACGGCAGGAAAATATATCCGATATCCGTGAAGCGCTTATCTTTGGCCAGGCTTTTGCATCGGGAGAAAGCACGCTGGACCCTGACAGCGCCGTTGCAGCATTGTCCCCTGACGCAGAAATCTGCGGTTGCAACGGCGTTACCAAGGGACAGGTGGTCGCCTGCATCGATGATGGGGCCAATGACCTCGACACCGTCCGCGCCGGGTGCAAGGCGTCAGCCAGTTGCGGGTCCTGCACCGGGCTTGTCGAGAGTCTGCTCAGCCTCTCGCTGGGTGACGATTATGGCGGCGAACGGACAGCCACCCCCATGTGCAAATGCACCAGCTTCACGCATGAGGACGTGCGGCGCAATATCCTCGACAAGGCATTGAAATCCATTCCGCAGGTGATGCAGGAACTCCACTGGACCTCGCCAGATGGCTGCGCCTCCTGTCGCCCGGCGCTGAACTATTATCTGCTCTGCGCTTGGCCCACGGAACATCAGGAAGATCCGCAGAGCCGGTTCGTCAATGAACGGATGCACGCCAATATCCAGAAGGACGGTACCTATTCCGTGGTGCCGAGAATGTGGGGCGGGATCACCACGCCCGATGAACTGCGCGCTATTGCCGATGCCGCGGACAAATATCAGGCGCGTCTGGTCAAGGTGACGGGCGGCCAAAGACTGGATATTTTCGGGATCAGGAAAGAAGACCTGCCATCCATCTGGGCCGACCTCAATGCTGCTGGCATGGTCTCGGGCCATGCCTATGGCAAGGCGCTGCGGACGGTCAAAACCTGTGTCGGCAGCGAATGGTGCCGCTTCGGTACGCAGGATTCGACCGGACTGGGGATCAAAGCCGAGAAAATGACCTGGGGCAGCTGGATGCCCCACAAGTTCAAGATCGCCGTCTCAGGCTGCCCGCGCAATTGTGCGGAAGCATCGATCAAGGACCTCGGGATCATCTGTGTAGACAGCGGTTATGAAATCAGCGTCGGCGGGAATGGGGGCATTCATCTCAGGGGCACCGATTTTCTCTGCAAGGTCGAGACAGAAGAGGCCGCGCTGGAATATATTGCCGCCTTCATCCAGCTGTACCGGGAAGAAGCGCGCTATCTGGATCGCACCGCGCCCTGGGTCGAGCGGGTCGGGATGGACTATATCAGGGGCCGCATCGTGGAGGACGAGATCGGCCGCAAGGCTTTGCAGAAACGTTTCCTGTTCGCCCAGTCGGTCCACCAGTCGGATCCCTGGGCCCAGCGGGCCGCAGGGGCGGAGAGTCATCTCCACAAGCATATCGCCGAAATCCGGCCCTTTACCGTACTGGAGTCTGCATGATGGTGGAAGCCAAATGGATCGATATCGGCCCGGTCGAACAACTGCCTGCCCTTGGTGCCCGGACTCTGCCGGTGCAAGGTGGCCAGGAAATCGCCATATTCCGAACCTCGACCGGCGCGATTCATGCGCTGGCCAACAGCTGCCCCCACAAGGCTGGCCCGCTGAGCCAAGGGATCGTGCACGATAGCAGTGTCACCTGTCCGCTACACAATTGGCGTATTTCGCTGGTCACGGGCAAGGCGCTGGGCGCAGACAAGGGCTGTGTGCCCGTCATCCCGGTCAAGATCGATGCCGGGCGCATCTATATTGAAAGAGCGGCGGCTCTGGCGGGAGTGACGTGACGTCGGTCTGCACCACTTGCCCCTATTGCGGGGTCGGCTGCGGGATAAAGGCCGAAATCACCGGTGATCGCGAAGTGCAGATCGCTGGAGACACCCGCCATCCGGCAAACCGGGGACGCCTTTGTTCCAAGGGGACACATCTGGGCGAGACGGTCAGTCTCGAGGGCCGTTTGCTCCATCCCGAAATCGGGGGCGAACGGGCCAGCTGGGACGAAGCGCTGGATCTCGTTGCCTCGCGATTTTCGCAAACCATTCGGGACCATGGCCCGGACAGTGTGGCCTTCTACGTTTCCGGGCAATTGCTGACCGAAGATTATTATGTCGCCAACAAGCTGATGAAGGGCTTTATCGGCAGCGCCAATATCGATACCAACAGCCGCCTGTGCATGGCCAGCGCCGTCGCCGCCCACCATCGCGCTTTTGGCGAGGATATCGTTCCCTGCAGTTATGACGATCTCGACGCCGCCGATCTCATCCTTCTGGTCGGCTCGAACACCGCATGGTGTCATCCGGTTGTCTGGCAGAGAATTGAAAAAGCACGCACGGAGCGCGGTACCAAACTCGTCGTTATCGACCCGCGCCGGACCGAAACGGCCGAATGTGCCGACCTGCACTTGCCGATAAGGCCGGATGGCGATGTCGCCCTGTTCAACGCGATTTTGCGCGAAATGGCGATCAGGGGGCGGCTCGACGACAGCTTCCTGCGCGACCATGTCCGTGCACCGGATCAGTTCTGGACCAATCTGGCCGGCGATGCGGATATGGCCGGCATCGACCCGCAGCTGCTGGACCAGTTGGCTGATCTTGTCGCCAGCCATCCGAACATGGTTACCCTGTTCAGCCAGGGTGCGAATCAATCCGTTGGCGGAACCGACAAGGGCAATGCGATCATCAACCTGCACCTGGCAACGGGCCGGATCGGCAGGCCCGGCACGGGGCCATTTTCGATAACCGGGCAGCCCAATGCCATGGGCGGGCGCGAGGTGGGCGGGCTTTCGTCGATGCTGGCTGCCCATATGGGATTTTCAGAAGCCGAATGTGATGCCGCACAAACCTATTGGAACAGCCCCACGATCGCTCGGAAACCAGGCCGCAAGGCGGTCGACATGTTCCGCGATGTCCATGAAGGACGGATCAGGGCCATCTGGATCATGGCAACCAATCCGGCGGTGTCGATGCCGGATGCTCAATATGTTCGTACGGCACTGGAGCGGTGCGATTTCGTCGTGGTGTCGGATGTCATGTCCGAAACCGATACCACCGCACTGGCCCGGGTAAAACTGCCGGCGCTGGCCTGGGGGGAGAAAGACGGAACGGTTACCAACAGCGAGCGGGTTGTCAGCCGCCAGCGCCGCTTGTTCGCCGCGCCCGGGGAAGCCAGGGCAGACTGGTGGATGGTTCAGCAGGTGGCTCGCCGGATGGGCCATGAGGCTGCCTTTTCCTTCGAAAGTGCCGCCGCAATCTTTAGGGAATATGCAGCACAGACGGGCTTTCGCAATCACGGCAGGCGAAAACTGGACATGTCGCAATGGGCCGCAACAAGCGACGCCGAATATGATGCATGGGTGCCCAAAGCCTGGGGTGGCGCGTCGCCGTTTGCCGATCGCATGTTCACCACTCCGGACGGCAAGGCGCGGTTGGTGGCAGTCGCGCCTCCTGCCGTCAGAACTCATCATCCCGGCTTTCCGCTGACGCTCAACACCGGGCGCTATCGCGACCAGTGGCACAGCATGACCCGAACCGGTTTGAGCCCGCGGCTGTCGCAGCATCGCCGCGAACCGCTGGTCGAGATCCATCCGGATGACGCCTTGGCGTACGGATTGGCAGAGGGTCGGCTCGCGAGGATTGTCACCGCGCAAGGCGAAAGCATATTCCGTGTCCGGATCTCTGATGCCCAGCGGCCGGGCGAGATTTTAGCGCCGATGCATTGGTCCGATCAGATGAGTAACGGCGGCCGCGCCAACCGGCTTGGGGATCAGACCGTCGATCCGCTGTCCGGACAGCCGGCGTTCAAAAACACTCCCTGCAATATCGCGGCGGTGGAACCCGAGTGGCGGGCGTTTCTTGTCTGTTCGCGGCGCCCGGCGCCAAGTCCCATTCTCTACTGGACCAGTACGAAAATCGCAGGCGGCTGGCTGGTCGAAATGGCGGGCGACTGCGCTGTCGATCTGGATCACCTGCTCCCGCCCGGCGAACGCATGGAAGCGGTCGACATTCAGCAAGGCATGCGCCGGATTGCTGTTCGCGGTCCAGAGGGGCGGCTGGCCGCGGCGCTGTATCTTACACGCCAGGGGGATTTGCCTTCCCGCGACTGGATCGCGGGCCAGCTTGCCGGTGATGGTCAGGCAGATGCAGCCTCGCTCCTTGCCGCCCGGCCGAAGGTCACGGGACCGGACAAGGGCGCAACCGTCTGCATCTGCTTCAATGTGGGAGTGAAGGAAATCACCAGCGCGATTGTGCGGCAATCTCTGGTCAGTCTGGACGATGTTGGTGCTGCTCTCAATGCCGGGACTAACTGCGGCAGTTGCCGCCCCGAAATACAAAAATTGCTTGCGAAAATACGCGCACCGAAACTGGAGGCTGCAGAATGAAAGAACCGATAATTCAGCCCGGCACTGTCTGGCTAATCGGTGCCGGCCCGGGCGACCCTGACTTGCTCACCCGAAAAGCGGAAAAGCTCATTCGGGCTGCCACGGTCATTTTCTATGACGCGCTTGTGGGCAAGGGCGTCCTCAAGCTTGCCCCGCGCTCCGCCAGGCTTGTTCCCGTCGGCAAGCGATCGGGCAGCCATTCGAGAGACCAGTGCAGTATCAACGACATGCTGGCCGGGGCCGCCCGTGCGGGTGAACGGGTTGTTCGCCTGAAAGGCGGGGACGTGGGGATTTTCGGTCGCGCGGCAGAGGAAATGGATGCGCTCGCCACCCATGGCATTGCCTGCCACGTCTGCCCCGGTATTACCGCTGCATCGGCCGCCGCCGCCAGCGCCGGGATATCGCTCACCTTGCGCGGTCTCGCCCGCAAACTTGTGTTCGTAACCGCCCATGCCAAGGCCGGAGAGGAACTTGATCTCGACTGGCAGGCCCTTGCCGATCCCAAGACAACGCTGGCGATCTATATGGGAAAAGCGGCAGCCCCGGTCATTTCACGAGAACTTCTGAAAGCCGGCTTGGCCGCAGATACGCCCGTGCTTCAGACAGAAAATGCCAGCCTGCCCGAGGAACGCCAGTTCAGCACGCGTCTTGACCTGCTGGCGTTGTCGGCAAAATCCGTCCTGGGAGATGGCCCGGCGCTGATACTGATCGGCGAAGCGGTCAGGCAGCGCCGTGCGGTGAGCGATTTGAGTTTCTCTTCCACAGTACCGAAACCGAAACAAACGTTATTCAACTAATGATTTGTAGTCTGCTATCGACTGACTGCCCCAAAACCCAACAGTCATCAAACGGCCAAATTGCTTCCGGTTTCATCGCTCTGGGGGGTTGAGCTGCATGAAGTTTTCCAGAATGGATCTGGATCGATAAAGAAACGCTACTTTGGCGGCGTTCTGCGCACTCCCACAGCGTTTTCAGGCAGCGAGCATGGCCTAGTCATCATTGCTCGCCCGTTTTGGAAACGCTTCACAATTTGTGCCTTGAAGAAGATTTATTTCCCCACAATTGCCGCAACCGCTTCGATACTATCCGCATCAGCCGCAGGTTTATCCCAACGGATTCGATTGATGCGCGGAAATCGCAATGCATAGCCTGATTTATGGCGGGGGCTTTCATGGACGGAATCAAAGGCGACTTCAAAGACCAGCTCTTTTCTGACCTCTTGAACAGGTCCGAAGCGTTCGAGCGTGTTGTTGCGGACCCACCTGTCGATGTCTTTTAGTTCTTCATCTGTGAAACCGAAATAGGCTTTCCCGATCGGCAGGAGTTGCTCTTCGTCTCCCCAAAGTCCGAACGTGTAGTCGGAATAGAATGATGAACGTCTTCCCGTGCCCCGCTGAGCATACATCAGGACGGCATCCAATAGGAATGGATCGCGCTTCCATTTATACCATGCGTGTTTGGGGCGGCCGGCAACATAACGCGACGAACGTGTCTTGATCATCAGTCCTTCGATAATCCCGCTCGTTTCCACTGCTTGTTGGCGCAAGGCATCAAGGTCGGATTTTTCATCAAAAGGCAAAATCTCGGAAAGCGAAAACCGCGTCTTATCCAAAGCAGCCAAAAGCTCTTCCAGCTTTTGCCGGCGAGCATCGAAGCTTTTGCTCTTGATGCTTCCTCCGTCCAGAGACAGCATGTCATAAGCAATGAAATGAGCGGGCAGTCTTTCCATAATGGCTTTGCTGGGTTTCTTTTTGTTCAAACGTTGTTGAAGGTCATTGAACCGGCCGATCTCGCCGCCTGGTTTGACCAACAGTTCTCCGTCCAATACCCCTGTAAAATCACAGGCTGCGATAAGGTCAGGAAAACTGTGCGAGATGTCGTCACCCTTGCGTGAAAAGAGCCTGGTTTCCATCTCATTGGCGGCAATCTGCACCCGTATTCCGTCAAATTTCCATTCGATTGCATGGGTTCCTGGCGTGATACGGGCGAAGTCCTTATCTTCGATGGGATGCGCCAGCATGACAGGGGAATATGTCAAACTACCGGAAATATCAGGAATAGGCGCATCTTCATCTATCCATGCAAAAAGCTCGGTATAAGGCGGCTTTATTGCGTGCCATAGCTCCTCTATAGTATCGAGATTCACGCCTTTCATATTGGCCAATGTGCGTTTGACCGAACGCGCCGACATACCAACCCGAAGGCTCCGCGTGCCAAGTTTTAGTAGTGCCCAGCGCTGCGGAGGAGTCATATTGTCGAGCAGCTCTGCCAGATATTCGCTTATGCCAGCTTTGTCCCTTGCGTGGAATTGCGCAATAACTTCGGACAGTCTGGGCAGCCGGTTCAGAATTTTCGCTTCTGGTGAAGGGCGCCAGGCCAACGCTATAGTTTCTGACAGCTCGCCGACATAATCGCGCGATATGTCAAATAGAAACGGATCCATACGCTCCATCATAAGCTGTTTGATCAGATTGCGTTTGAATAGATCAAAACTCAACGTGCCAGCAATGGCTGCAAGCGCCCACCCGCGGTCGGGGTCAGGGGTCCCACGAAGATAATCAGCCAATAAAGTCTCTTTGGCCTTTGTCGAATTCGTGAAGTAGAGATTATCCAGTAAACGAGAGAATTGCTCCATTAATCAGTCTCCTCATCGCGTCCGATAAGGTTCAACGCTTTGGCATTCACGCCGTGTTGCTCTAACACATATTGCAAGGCTTCTACGCGGCCATGAGTAATCCAGACGTCCGGCGCACCGGTCGCGAGCGCAGTTTCAATCAAGCCATCCCAATCGGCATGGTCCGATACAATAAGCGCCATTTCCGCACGTCTCTGCCGAACGCGTGCCCGAATTTGCATCCACCCGGAGGCCATGGATGGCAGAGGGTCCGGCATTCGGCGCGACCATCGATCAGCCAAAGCGGATGGCGGGCAGAGGATGATCTTTCCGCGCAGAATATCCCGCTCTTTCGCGCTAATCTCTGACACGAGTTGCCACGGGCCAAAATCAAATCCGAATGTCCCGTACAGTTCGATCAGCTTTTTAAGCGCACCGTGAATATAGAATGGATGGGAATAGCCTGCGCTTCGCAGTGCCAGCATGATGCGCTGGCACTTCCCCAGAGCATAAACACCGACCAGATGGGACCGCTCCGGGAAAATTTCCGTTGAACGGATGAGTTTGGTGATCTCCTGTTCCAGAGGAGGATGTTGAAACACTGGCAACGCAAATGTCGCTTCGGTTATGAATACATCGCAAGGAACTATTTCGAATGGCTTGCAGGTCGGATCGGGATGACGTTTGAAATCACCCGAGATAACCACTCTTTGTCCATCATATTCCAGCACAGCTTGAGCGCTGCCCAGGATATGGCCAGCAGGGGCCAACCAGAGAGTGACACCATTGCCAAGGTCTTGCCTGTGCCCGTAATTTAAGGAAACGCCGCCTTCGACGGAAATGTCCGAATAGCGCGTGCGCATTATGGCCAGGGTTTCCGGTGTTGCGAATACGCCGCCATGACCGGATCGGGCATGATCTGCATGGCTATGTGTGATAATGGCCCTGTCAACTGCATCATGGGGATCAATATAGCAATTTGCCGGAGCGCAATAGAGGCCTTCAGGCCTGACATGCATCCATTTTTCTGCTCGGGCATTCATTATAGATCATCCTGCTTTGCGCGACAGAAAGATATTGATGCCAACTGCCAGCCTCATTGATAACCCACAAATCAACGCAACGGTTCCGCTCAGGATCCCAGCTTTGCTAGAAAATTGGTTTGCGCAGCAAAAGTGGCATATTCGGGATTATCAACGTGCGATGGTCGATGCCTATAACAGACGCGAAGACACATTGCTGATTGCGCCGACCGGCGGAGGCAAAACGCTGGCAGGTTTTCTGCCGAGTTTGATTGCTCTGTTTGATAAGCCCGCGAATTCACGCGCTCAGCTAAAGACGCTTTATATCTCTCCGCTTCGTGCTCTGACCAACGATATTGAACGAAATCTTGCGCGTCCCATTCAAGACCTGAACCTGCCCATCACGATAGGCGTACGCACAGGGGATACTAAAACTACAGAGCGGGCCAGGCAGCGTAAAACACCACCTGATTTTTTACTAACAACACCGGAAAGCCTCATGCTTTTGTTGTCCTATGATAATGCGGAAGATTATTTCGCTGATCTGGATGTTGTCATCATTGACGAACTGCATAGCTTTGCCACCGGCAAACGGGGAGATTTCACATCTCTGGCGCTGGCACGGTTAAAAACACTGGCACCAGGTCATGTGCGCTTTGGTTTGTCCGCTACAATTAGCAAACCGGATGAGGCCGCGCGTTGGCTAGGTCCCACAGGATCAGCGGCAATGATATTGGAGGTAAGATCATCCTCTCGCCCAGAGATAAGCGTGCTTGAAACGGATGCCAGGCTGCCTTTGGGTGGACATAGTCCTGTTTATGCAATCAAGCAGATTTACGATGAAATAATATCCTCAAAAAGCGTCATTATTTTTGTCAATACACGCGCGCAGGCAGAGCTTTTATTTCAGCAACTCTGGCGGAAAAATGATCAGAATCTACCCATATTGATATATCATGGGTCTCTATCCCGCGAGAAGCGCCAGAAAACGGAATCCTTTATCGCCACTGGTGCCATGCGGGCTGTTGTATCTACGTCCGCTCTGGAAATGGGGGTGGACTGGGGTGATGTAGACAAAGTTATCCAGGTCGGAGCGCCAAAAGGGGTAAGCCGCCTTTTGCAGAGAATAGGTCGTTCCAACCACCGGATGGATGATCCCTCTCAAGGCATTTTGGTGCCTTGTAATCCACTGGAGGCTGTTGAGTGCGACGTTGCCATAAAAGCGATCGTGCAGGGCCAGCGCGATGGCGAAGATTATCATAGCGGCGCTCTCGATGTTGTGGTGCAATATATTGTCAATCGCAGTTGCGCCGGTCGGTTTAAGAAACGCGAATTATACAATGAAATATGCAGCGCCAATCCTTACAGGAATTTATCGAGGACTGATTTTAATAGCCTCCTGCAATTCGCGCAAAATGGCGGCTATTCTCTCAAAACCTATGAAAGATACCAACGTCTTCAGGCGACATCACGTGGCTATAGAATAGCTAACCGCGAACAGGCGCTGCGTCACCGCATGAACATCGGTACCATCGTAGAAGATGCCAAAATCAAAGTGCGCCGCCTGGCCGGTCCTAAATCGAAGCGCGGACGAATTATTGGCGAGATAGAAGAGCAATTTATCATGAATCTGGTGCTCGGCGACACTTTTGCCTTTGCCGGTGAAGTCCTGCGCTATGAAGGCATTAAGGACAGGGTCTTAGAGGTCAGGCCTGCACCTAAACTAAGGGCCAAGGTCCCCGCTTACTTGGGCGGAATGATGCCGCTGTCATCCTATTTGGCGGACGGTGTCAGACGCGTTCTGGCAGACCCCGAACAATGGGATAATTTGTCGTCTCAAGTGCAATCCTGGCTTGGATGGCAAAATGAATTTTCAGAATTGCCGGAACCGCACGGTATATTAGTCGAAGGCTTTTTTGACAGAGGCGATCATGTAACGGTTTTCCACACATTTGAAGGGCGCAAGGTAAACAATGCTCTGGGTTTTCTACTGACACGGCGCATGGACAAAGCAAATTTTAAACCACTGAATTTTAGTATTACCGATTACGCGCTGACGATCACGACTCTAGAGCCTGTAGATAATGTCGACGCTTTATTGACGACTGATATTGTCGCAGGCGAATTGCAGGACTGGATAGTTGAATCTCCAATGGTCAAGCGCAGCTTTCGCAAGATAGCAACGATATCTGGATTGACAGAACAGCGGCAGCGCGGATCGCAGCGCCCTATGAAACAGATTATATTCAGCACGGATCTCATCTATGATGTTCTTATGAAATACGAACCGGATCATATATTGCTTCGTATTGCACGCGAAGAAGCTGAAAGGGATCTGCTCGATATCCCCCGATTAGCTCACTGGCTCCAGGAAGTAGAGGGTCGAGTTCGTTTTCGTACTCTTCCACATGCCTCCCCCTTATCAATTCCGTCAATGATGCAGCTTGGAAAAGAGAGAGTCCGCGGCAAAGGGGAGGAAGAACTTTTGCGCCTCGCCAGTTATGAAAGCCTGGGCGAGGAGCTACTGGCTCAAGTGGAAAAGACGTTAAGTGCGTAAAAATGTCATTTACGAAAGCAGCGCCGGGCCCATTGTTCTGGATGCGATGAAAGCGGCTTTTTTACCAAGGTCATGGACGTTGTTGGTGGCCGACCTCCATTTCGAAAAGGGGAGCTATTTGCAATCCGTCGGCAATGCACTGCTCCCGGCTTATGATACGGTGGAAACGCTCAGCCGGTTAAACGAGGTGATCGAAACCTATAGGCCTGAACATGTCGTTGCCCTTGGTGACAGTTTTCACGATGTCGGGGTCAGTGAGCGTATCGATTTCCAACATGTCGAGATGCTCAATGACATCATCAGGCAAGTCAGAAAATTCACCTGGATTCTGGGAAATCATGATCCTGATATCCCCCCTGCCCTGGCCGGGGAAAGGGTAGACCATATGGAGGCAGATGGATTTCTTTTAACCCATCTCCCCGTTGACGCTGGCTTGAAACAAACGAATATCTGCGGCCATTTACATCCCAAGGCCAGTGTGACAATCCGGCGCCGGACCCTGACCTACCCGTGCTTCGCATGTAGTGATACAAGGATAATAATGCCCTCATTCGGTGCTTACACCGGCGGCCTTTTTGTCGATAATCCTGCGATCAGAAGGAAACTCGGCGAGCATAAATTTTTTATGTTAACCGCGCCGAGCGGTGTATATCCTATTAGGTCATACGCTGATAGATTACGCGACAGGACATGCGGTGGTTAATGTAGCCTGCGCTCCAGTTCCCGAAGGTATGAGGGGTGAAATTGACCCAGCTACGGAGGCGGACTTCGACGACAAGCCCGCCTGCCAGGATGTAACAATCAGTCAGAAAAGTTTCTAACCGTTACTCGACCCGCAAATTATTTTGCACATGCTTGACGCCGGATACCGAATCTACACAATCTTCAGCTCTGCGTTTCGCAAGTTTGTTCTGTACCGTTCCATCAAGAGTAACTTCACACTCTGTAACAGTTACGCTGATATTCGATGCATCCACGAAAAAATCATCGGTGAGGCGGTCGTTGACGTCTTCAGTAATACGGATGTCAGAACGGGTGTAGTTACTTGGTCCCCGGCCTGCATGACCGTCGCGTATCCTTCGGTTCTGAGCCTCATCGTCGCCGAACCATGAACGAACTTCATCACCAGCTTTCTCAAGGAAGCCGCGATCATCATCCCAGTCATAGCTATCACGCCCGTAATTTGAGTCCCATCCTTGTCGGCCACCATAAAAACCGCCGCCATAACCGCGTCCGCTGTCGTTTCCGTATGCTCGTGATCGATCCGGGTATCTGTCACCTCCCTGGTCGCCTATCGCACGACTACCTTTTCTGACATTTCTGTCTCTTAGCGGGCGATGATATGGATGATCGCCATTTTCCTCGACATGTTCGAAATCATCCTGTCGATAATTTCTGTCGCTACCCTCAGGCTTATAATAGCCTTGCCTAGCACTATTGCTGCGATAGTTATGACCATGAGCATAAGTTACACGATCGTCGCTCCATTTGTCATAATCATCCCGGCTTTGGTCATCCCATCTGCCGGAAGTAAATTCTCTATCGCGGTTTTGAACAGAATTAGGCTCATAATGATTACTGGAAGAGCGGTTATTACCGCGCCCGCGTCTCTTATCTATCTCATTCAGCTGCTTCCGTGGCATCCTTAATCTCCTTTAAGGTTCGGTGACCGGCCGACGCCAATCTTTATGGGAGCAGGAGGCTGCCGTAGCCGGTCAATGTATCGACGAATGAGGTTAGTTAATGTTGCAAATTATTATGCCTCACAGCAAAAAAGCCGAACGATGCACGGTGCGAGCTATCGTTGATCTATATGGCGGTCATACATTCGCGTGAAGCCATTCCGGAACCATTCAATATTCAAAGGGTTGGTTTATTATCATCAATCCAGGAAAGGTATAATCATGGTCGATCTGGAACTTATCACAAAAAATATGGACGTAATAGGTGCCGATGGTGTCCATTTGGGCACCGTTGATGCGGTGGAAGGTGATCGCATAAAGCTTGCCAAGGCTGATAGCGGCTCTCACCCCGATCATCACCATTATATTTCCGCCGGAATGGTTGCGTCCGTCGAACAGAACAAAGTCCGTTTGTCTGCTACCGGCGCCAACGCCGCTCTAATGGAAGAAGAAAAAGATGGACGAGCTATTCACGATGATAAAAACTAGATAATTAGTATTATCGTGAAGGCACGGTCATCATACCGATACCGATGATGAGTGCAAAAGAAGCTATGCGCATTAGCGCAGCTATCCATCTAAGATCATTCCTTGCAATGCTTCTGCACCAAGGGCGTCTAGCTTCTTGAATACGGCGCAGCCGTTCCTCTTGGCTACAGAAATATTTTCCTTGCGTGATGAATACCGCCGCGATTGCTATTGGTAATCAGTTGGGCTCTATCATGCACAACATCGCCATAGAACCCAATCCTAGGTAACTTTCATCTTACACAAATATCATGGCTTCAGCACGACCTTCGTCCACTCGCTCTTGTTCTTCTTGAAGTTCTTATACGCCGTTGGCGCCTGTTCCAGGGGAAGCCGATGGCTGATTAGAAAAGTAGTATCCAGTTCTCCTGACTGGATCTTATCCAGCAAGGGTTTCATATAGCGCTGCACATGCGTTTGGCCGGTCTTTAGCTGCAAACCTTTTTCCATGAGCGCGCCCAGCGGGAATTTATCCGTAAAGCCGCCATATACACCCGGCATCGAAATGCGGCCGCCTTTCCGAACAGCCAATATAGCCTGCTTCAATGCTGATGCCCTGTCCGCCCCTACCCCGATTTTCTGCTTTGCAACGTCCATCATGTTATCAATCGCAAATCCATGTGATTCCATACCAACAGCATCAATCACCGCATCAGGCCCTATGCCGCCCGTCATGGTCATTAAAGCCTCTCGAACGTCTGTTTGGTGAAAGTCAATAATTTCGGCGCCAAGCTGTTTAGCCAGATCAAGTCGACCTTTGTAATGGTCTATCGCAATCACCTTACCCGCGCCCATTGCGAGAGCAGATTGAATAGTAAATAGCCCAACAGGGCCACATCCCCATATGGCGACAATGTCGTCGGCTTCGATATCTGCATTTTCCGCAGCCATCCACCCTGTGGGAAGGATATCGGACAGGAATAATACCTGCTCGTCATCAAGGTCGTCTGGCACCACAATCGGTCCAACATCGCTATAGGGAACCCGGACATATTCCGCCTGCCCGCCGGAATAACCACCGGTCATATGAGAGTAACCAAACAACCCACCCACTGCATGACCATAAGTCGTTGCAGATATATCCTGATTTTCCGCCGGATTGCTATTATCGCACGCTGAATATTGCTGCTTTCCGCAGAAATAACAGGTGCCGCAAGAAATAGTAAAAGGGACAACAACCCGTTGACCCTTCTGCAAGCTGCTCTTGGGACCGGTTTCGACAACCTCGCCCATGAATTCATGGCCAATAATATCGCCCGCTTTCATGGTCGGGATAACTCCATCATACAGATGCAAATCAGAGCCGCAAATAGCGGTGGACGTTACTTTGATCACTGCATCGCGCGGGTTGATGATTTCAGGATCAGCTACAGTATCAACGCGCACATCATGTTTGCCATGCCAGGTTAATGCTCGCATTATCAATCCTCCTCGTTATAGCGTCGCCCGGTGGAAAGTTCTCCTGTTTCCATGAGCATTTTCAGGCGTTTAAGATCATGTCGCGCCTCAATACCCGGTTCTTTTCGAAATGTTTTGGCCACCATACGGCCCAATCGGCCTGCGGGAGGCTGATAGGCAATGGTCGCTTCGACCCAGGTGCCAGAGCCATTAGGCGCGTCTCGAAAAGTTATGCGCCCCTCTGTATCAATCTGTGACCCTTTTACTGACCGCCAACTGATCAATTCATCGGCTATGTCTTCGACAATTTCAGTTTCCACATCGACCGTGGTTCCCGCCGGCGCCTTAATCGTCCAGATTGCACGCCCCTCTGCACCAGTTGGTTGCACCTTTTCTATATTGTCCATAAAGGTGGGAAGGTTCTGGAAATCACGCCAGAAGGCATATATTTCCTCACGTGGCCGATTAATAGTAACCGCTCTTCCAGTAACGTCATATTTTCCGGATTTCCTGCGCGCTGCTTTTCGCGGCGCATCATCATATACAGAGCCGCCCTGTCTATGGCGCATAAAGTAATAAGTACCGCCTGCCACGAGCGCAAATGATGCTATCATAAGCTTTCCGACATTGCTCTTAATGGCATTTCCCGCACTATTCCGATTTTCCAGCATGGGCGCGCCATGCTGGTCAATTTTTGATGATTGCTTCATATCGTCTTCCACCATTTGGGATTTTCGAGGAGCTTCAGTGTTTCTAACCTACGCAGTGGGATAAGAAGTGTTCCAACAATCATAAATTTGAATGATCTTATCGCCTCGATCCGAGGCCGGTGGCCTACAATTTGGGAAGACGCCGTGCGATTGTTGAGGAAACCGCAAATATTTGAACCAAATCCCTTCACCAGGACCTGAGCAGGGGACAGGAAGAGGATCGCCTAAAGAAGTTCCATTCTTCTTCGCTGATAATTAATAAGCCTTGTTGGTCTCTGAATTTCAGCACCTTCCAGTGCCTTGTTAAAGTCCCGTATCGCGCTGATACTAACCTCAAGCCACGGGTCGCGTTGTATGATGTAACCGCCCTCCAGCCCACGTCGTGCCGGTTTGATCAATATTCGGTAGCGGCGGCATTTTCCCTCGAATATCATGTGCCGACCTTAATTCACCGGCCTAAATACCGG
This sequence comes from Parasphingorhabdus sp., assembly GCF_036568145.1. Lineage (GTDB taxonomy): Bacteria > Pseudomonadota > Alphaproteobacteria > Sphingomonadales > Sphingomonadaceae > Parasphingorhabdus. The sequence continues at coordinate 34,635 of NZ_DATCTC010000010.1, forward strand.
CCTAAAAATTATTTTAGGCCGGCCTCCATTTTCTGGCTTCATATATTATACAATAATACAGCTAGTTAGGTGGTGCGCCCGACAGGACTCGAACCTGTGGCCCCCAGATTAGGAATGGACCAAGAACAGTTCCAGAATATCTCTAAGTGTCTATTATAAAAAGATTTATTGATTTCACCCTTCCTATATGTTCTTATTTTGTTCCATAGTATGTCATGCGTTTTGTTACCCAGGGTAACATTTTTCATGGCCAAAAAATGGAAGGAAAATATGGCAAATACAATCCGCCTTACCGACTCAAAAATCAAGTCGCTCACCCCTGCAAAATCCAGCAGGAAAGAGGTTTTGGATGCAGTCGTTCCCGGTCTAAGGGTTAGGATCGGACGATCGGGTGCAAAATCTTTCATCCTGCGAAAACGTATCGGGTCCAAAGTGAAGAATATATCAATCGGAAGATATTGCACAAACTTTGGTTTGGCCGATGCCCGAAAGAAAGCCCGCGCATTACTGGTTGATCTTGAGAATGGAACGCCCCTTCCGAAACCTGACAAAAGCTTAGCACAAATTCAGAAAGGTCGTTTTGCAGAACTGTGGGAACTCTATCTGCAGCGCGAGGTACGTGGATTCAAAAGAAGTGCACGGGAGATTGAACGATATGGCGAACTTTATATTTTACCGGAATTTGGTGACCGTCTCGTACACACAATCACTCGCTCTGAAGTGACCAGGTTCGTGGATAGCGTTCAGTGGCACAATCCGAACAGACCTGTTCCGCGGTCCGCTCTCAGTTGTTTTGCATTTCTGAGCGCCTTCTATACTTGGATGTTACCACAATTCGACAATATCCCTGCCAACCCTTGCCGCGATGCACGCAAACCAAAGATTGGAAAACCGAGAGAGCGTGTCCTGAGCGATCAGGAGGTTAAGGTATTCTGGAAAGCATGCGACAAAATCGGATTTCCGTACGGTGTGGCCTATAAGCTGTTGTTGATGACAGGACAGCGGCGCGGCGAGGTTCTGGACTCCAGCTGGCATGAGTTTGATGGAAACATCTGGACGTTGCCAAGCGAACGCGTGAAAAACAAGCGAACACACATCCTTCCCCTGCCTTCAGCCGTCATGGAAATGATCCATTCAATTCCTCGCCAAGAGGGTGCCACGAAGCTTTTCCCCATAGCCGGGCATCCAGACAAATCGCTCAATAGCTTCAACAAGGGTGCTGCCCATTTGCATAAGGTTATGACTCCGTTGAATAATGGAAACCCGATTGAAGATTTTAGGATACATGATTTGCGCAGAACGGTTGCCACGGGAATGCAGCGGCTTGGAATTCCCATTGCTGTCACCGAAGCAGTTCTCAATCATGTAAGCGGCAGTATGTCGGGCATAGCGTCCGTTTATCAACGTCACGATTATCTCAACGAGAAGCATGAAGCGCTGAAGGCTTGGAATCAGCTATTAAATTCCATCGTAGAAGTCTAATTTCTTGGACCCGGCAACTTTTAATCAGTAGGTCGCTGGTTCGAACCCAGCAGGGCTCACCATAATAAGTTGAAAATAAACGATTTTCTGACAGAATGATATTCGAAGTTGCACTATTTGCAACTTGGGTAGCATTTTGGGTAGCAAATGGAAGAAATTCCAATATTCAAAGAACTGATGATGGACCAGTTCTTTCAAAGGTAGGGAATACAACAGCGTTGATTGCTAAACCAACGAACCATCCAACCCAAAACAGTGATACAAAACAGTGATAAATGTTAAAACGATTTCTGGTAGCGGTGCCTGCTACCATTTCTCGTCGCGAGTAAACTCGACTGCGGTCGCGTCAAGATCTTTCGCCAATTGATTGAACTCACGATATGCTCCAAGGCGCTCTAGACCATCAAGTCGCTGATCGCCGGAAAGGCGGTCCATGCGGGTTCGAATTAGCGCCGCCACAATTTTCAATGTTGCTGGATCTGGCTTGGACATAGTTGCGTTGTATCACGATTCAAATTGCGATGCGAACAAGAGCTTTAGGTGTTCAGCGAAACAACACCAGAGGGCAGACGAATAAGATGTGTCATGGTAATCTTTTTTTCTGAGAGCCCGATCCGAAAGTAGTTGAGCAATACCAGGATGTTGTGATTCAGTCCGTTTTTGCGAAGAGATGGAGTGAACGATGACATGGACTGGTATTGCCCGGCGTGAGCATAGCCGGGAAGGCTACCAATCGACGGCAGGCGTCATGCTCGCGGCAAATAGCGACGATCCTGGTATCGAGCTTGGATAGCCGCGCATCAACGTCGCGCAATTGATCCAGCAATTCAGAAAATAGAAAGTAAGCGAGTTCGGATAATTCTGTCTCTGCAACCGCCGCCGGAGCCTGATCACGAAAGCGCCAAGCACCTTTAGGCAACGCCACGCCATATTCGGCAAGTAGCCCGCGTGTATGGTTGATCAGCGATGTGCGCTGAGTGATCAATCGCTCCCGTACACGATGCAGCGATTGCAAGTCCTGCTGTTCGGTCGTCTTTACAGGCGCGAAATGGACTTGTAACGGTTTCGTGCCGGTCACCGATCTCATTATGCCACCTTGGCTTCGAACGCCAGTGTGTCCCCCGTCAGCATTCAATAGACAGATTGGCTGCATAAAATAGGTGAGTGTTTTGGTTTCATCGCAGTGACTGTAAGGAACGAAGATGAAAGCAAAACACTCAAAAGCCCCCGCGCAAGCGGTGGTCAAAGATATCCGCAGAGCAACGCGTAAACAGTATAGCGCGGAAGAGAAGATACGGATCGTGCTGGAAGGGCTGCGCGGCGAGGATAGTATCGCCGAGCTATGCCGCCGTGAAGGTATTGCGCAGGGCGTGTATTACAAATGGTCGAAGGATTTTATGGAAGCCGGCAAGCGTAGGCTCGCTGGCGATACGGCGCGCGCTGCCAATAGCGATGAGGTCCGTGATCTTCGTAAGGAAGCCCGCGATCTGAAAGAAGTGGTTGCCGAACAGATGCTCGAGATGCGCCTGCTGAAAAAACGTATGGCCCGCCTCTTTGCAAGAGTAGATTTATTGATAGCAATCGCACGGTCTGCGTAAACGTATGCGGCATATCGATCATCTGATCGTCGCCAAGATGGATATTCGCGCGGCCCGGTCCTCATAAGCATGTCGGCTT
>NZ_DATCTC010000011.1:0-26144 GCF_036568145.1 Parasphingorhabdus sp.
GCCGGTTGGGAATGGGTGAAGCCGGACCCTTATGATGACCAGTATTACCGCGATCACATGCACGAATTGCCGCCGCTCATCCACCGTGACCGGGACAGGATGATCGACGTTCACCATACGACTTTGCCGCTTACCGCCGGACCGAGCCCTGATGCAGACGCAATGCTGGACAAAGCGATACGGCTGGATTCGGGCCTCTATGTGATGGCGCCGCCTGATATGCTGCTACACGCGGTCGCGCATCTTTTTGCGGATGGTGATCTGGCGGGGGGATTGCGAAATTTGTGGGATATTAACCGGATGGTTCGACAGTTTTCCCAAGCGCATGAAGGTTTTTGGGCAATATTGGCCGAGCGCGCCAAATTGCACCAACTGGAACCGCATCTGGCGCGCGCGTTGCGGTTGGCGGCCCGGCTATATGGCACGCCGGTTGATGTATATGGCGCGGGTCAAATGACGATGGCGGATCACCTGTATGTCCGCCGCCTGCTGGCGCGCGATGGCTGGGGGCGAGAGACGCGAAAGCTGACGCGACTGCTGTTTTACGTCCGCTCGCACTGGCTAAGAATGCCCCCGCGCATGCTAGCCCGCCATTTATGGACGAAGTGGCGCAAAGCGGGGCATTGAACTTACTTGTTCAGGCTCCGATCCGAACGAGCGCGGGAACAAGTTCGTTATAATGGTCGATAACAGCGTCGGCGCCCAATGTTTCCACCGGCTGATTCAAAAATCCAAAGCTTACGGCAACATTGGCAATACCGGCATTTTGTGCAGCTTTAATGTCGAAAATACTGTCGCCAATAAAAGCGGCAGGTGTCCGGTCCACCTCGCCGCCGCATCGCCGGATCATTTCGTCAATCGGGTCACGCTTTGGTTTACTACGCCCTTTGCCCAAAGTATCGCCGCCAATCACGGTTATAAAACGGTCGATCATACCGACCTTGGTGAGCAGCTTTACCGCGAGGCTTTCAAGTTTATTCGTGACGACGGCCAGTTTTATGCCGCGATCCTGAAGCAGGTCCATCGCCTCGGTCAAACCGTCAAAGACCGGCGAGCTAAGCCCAAGATTGGCTTCATAATGATCGATCAATACCGGCAACAGGCTTTTGACCAGATCATCACTGCCATTCTCAATGCCGTTCATGCCTCTGCCGTCCGATTGTTCCAGCGCCATTTTCAACAAATGCCCGGCGCCCATGCCGACCATTGACCTTACGGTCACATCATCCATTTGCGGTCTGCCCACACTATTAAGGGCGTGATTCAGCGATGCTGCGATTTCTTTGCTGGTGTCCAGCAATGTGCCGTCCAGATCGAAACCGATAATATCAAAATTTACATCTTCCATAAACCTCCATAGAACCGATCTTACTGGTATATGCAACCGCATCATGGCATGGGGCGCAAATTCAGCGCGTAGAACAAATAACCGGAGTTTCTTGCATGAGTGATCGCCCCTTAGCCGCCATTATATTAGCCGCGGGCCAAGGCACGCGCATGAAATCGGAAACGCACAAAGTGCTACATCCGATTGCCGGCAAGCCTATGCTGCATCACCTTCTCGATACTGTTGATTCGATTGGCGTAGAGCGAACTGTCGTTGTCGTCGGCGCGCGCCGCGAACAGATTGAGGCCAGTGTCGAGGGGCGCAAGGTCGCAATAGCTGTGCAGGAAGACCAGTTGGGCACAGGTCATGCGGTTGCCCAGGCAAAAGCCGCACTTGAGGGTTTTGCTGGTGATGTCCTGATTCTGTACGGTGATGTCCCGATGGTTAGCGCCCGGACAATGGAGAACATGATTGCCCGCCTGAATAATGGCAGCGATCCACGTGCGGTTGTGCTGGGCTTTCGTCCGGATAGTGCGGGGGCCTATGGACGTATTATCGCCGATGAACAGGGCGAAATCGAGAAAATGGTCGAGTATAAGGATGCTGATGATAAAGAACGGCGTATAACCCTTTGTAATAGTGGGCTTATGGTCGTACGCTCCACCGATTTGTTCATTCTGCTGGACCAGATCAGCAACGATAACGCTGCGGGTGAATATTATCTGCCGGATATTGTTATGTTGCCGGGCCAGAAAAGCGCCGTGATTGAAGTGGATGATCCTGCAGAGGTAGCAGGGGTCAACAGTCGCGCGGAACTGGCTGCCGTGGAAAGTGAATGGCAGCAACGCCGACGGGAAAAAGCAATGGCGGATGGCGTTAGCCTGATTGCACCAGAAACTGTTTTCTTTTCATATGATACGGACATTTCTTCCGATGTAATAATAGAACCCAATGTGATATTTGGTCCCGGCGTTACCGTTGCCAGCGGTGCCCGGATTTATGGCTTCAGCCATATTGAAGGCGCTTCGATCGGCGCCAATACGAATGTCGGCCCCTTCGCCCGGCTGCGTCCAGGTGCCGTGATGGAGGAAGGTTCGAAAGTCGGCAATTTTGTCGAGATGAAGAAAAGCACATTGGGCAAGGGCGCAAAAGCCAATCACCTGACCTATCTGGGTGATGCCGAAGTGGGTGAGGGCGCGAATATCGGCGCGGGCACGATTACCTGTAATTATGATGGCTTCTTCAAATATAAAACGGTGATCGGTAAAGGTGCGTTTATCGGCTCAAACAGCGCGTTGGTCGCGCCGGTGACGATTGGTGATGGTGCGATTGTGGCGGCAGGTGCGGCACTGACCAAAGATGTAGCAGCGGATGATCTGGCGCTGGTCAGGCCGGAACAGACGTCGAAGGCCGGTTGGGCAAAGAAATTTCGTGAAGCGATGATGAAGAAAAAAGCTGGAAAGTGATTCTCAATCTTCGCAGATCTCTCAGAAGAAGACTAAATCTCCTATAAGAAGAAAGCCCGAGACAATATGTGCGGAATTATTGGAATTGTTGGCAAGGAACCTGTTTCTGATCGTCTGGTCGACGGTCTGAAACGCATGGAATATCGTGGCTATGACAGCGCCGGTGTTTGCACGGTCTTTGAGGGCAGGTTAATTCGCCGCCGCGCAGAGGGAAAGCTCGCCAATCTGGTTGCTGTGCTGAAAAGTGATGATGCAGCCGGGAATATCGGTATTGCCCACACCCGCTGGGCCACGCACGGCGCGCCGACCACCAATAATGCACATCCCCATGCTACCGAGGAAGTGGCACTGGTCCACAATGGTATTATCGAGAATTTCAAATCCCTGCGCGAGGAATTGACGGCGCGGGGGCACAAATTCGAAAGCGAAACCGATACAGAGGTGGTCGCGCATCTCATCAGCGAACAGGTCGAAAGCGGCAAGTCACCGCAAGATGCGGTCAAAGCCGTTCTGCCTTTACTGCGCGGCGCTTTTGCTCTGGCCATCGCATTTCGCTCGCAGCCAGATTTGCTGGTTGGTGCTCGGTTAGGGTCGCCATTGGTTGTCGGCTATGGCGAGGGGGAAACTTATCTAGGTTCCGATGCCTTGGCATTGGCACCCTTGACCCAGAAGATCGCTTATCTGGAAGAAGGCGACTGGGTAGTTATTACCCGTGAGGGTGCTGCAATTTTTGACAAGGATAACAATCCTGTAGAGCGGGAAGTTACGACATCGGGTGTATCCGCTGCGACCATTGAAAAGGGCAATTATCGCCATTTCATGCAGAAGGAAATTTTTGAGCAACCCACCGTGGTCGCGCAAACTTTGCAAAGCTATTTGCGCCCGCTGGAGCAGCAAGTGGCGCTGCCGCAAATGGATTTTGATTTACGCGATATAAAACGCATCACCATTGTCGCCTGCGGGACCAGCTATTATGCCGGGATGGTTGCGAAGTACTGGTTTGAAAGCTTTGCTCGTGTCCCAGTTGATCTAGATTTCGCATCGGAATTCCGTTACCGTGATCCGGTGTTTGAACCAGGCGGGCTGGCTTTGTTTATCTCCCAGTCGGGTGAAACTGCCGATACATTGGCCGCGCTGCGCCATTCCAAGGAAAACGGTCAGAAAATCGCGGTTGTGGTGAACGTGCCGACCAGCTCAATGGCCCGCGAAGCCGATCTGTTGCTGCCAACCCATGCCGGACCGGAAATTGGCGTGGCCTCGACCAAGGCATTTTCGTGCCAGCTTGCTGTGTTGGCTGCATTGGCTGCGCATCTAGCTGTGGTTAAAGGCAAAATGACGCGCGATGAGGAACGTCAGGTGGTGAAGCATCTGACGGAAGCCCCCGCCGCGCTTAACGCGGCCTTGGACCATGATGAGAATATTGCCGACATGGCGCATTTAATCGTACCGGCCCGCGATGTTCTGTATCTGGGCCGCGGGCCGGATTATCCGCTGGCTCTCGAAGGTGCGCTTAAGCTGAAGGAAATCAGCTATATCCATGCCGAAGGTTATGCGTCCGGAGAAATGAAGCACGGACCCATAGCCTTGATTGACGAGGATGTACCCGTGATTGTGCTGGCGCCCTCAGGCCCGTTGTTTGAAAAAACAGTATCGAATATGCAAGAGGTCCGCGCGCGCGGTGGTAAAGTGGTCCTGATTTCCGATGCCGAAGGGCTTGCAGAAGCCGGTGAGGGGTGCATGGCGACGATTGAAATGCCAAAAGTCCACCCGCTGATCGCGCCGCTGGTTTATGCGGTGCCGGTGCAGTTGCTGGCCTATCATGTGGCGGTTGCCAAAGGTACGGATGTGGACCAACCTCGCAATCTGGCAAAATCGGTAACAGTGGAGTGAAATATGTCGAGCAATTCTCCTTATGTCACGGTCGAAACGGCAAAGGGTAAGTTTCAGCAAACGGTCCGCGTCGGCAAGCATGTCTTCATTGCCGACGAGCCGCAGTCTGTCGGCGGAGAGGATAGCGGGCCTTCGCCTTATGACCTACTGCTTGCGGCGCTGGGCAGTTGCACATCAATGACGATGAAGATGTATGCGGACCGCAAGGGTATCCCGCTGGAAGGCGTCCATGTGGAACTGGAGCATAGCCACGATCATGTAGAAGATTGCCTCACCTGCAACAGCAAGGACAGCAGGATTGATGTTATTGACCGCGCCATCACGCTCAAGGGTGATCTGACAGATGAACAGCGCGCAAAGCTGCTGGAAATCGCTGAAAAATGCCCTGTGCACCGCACGCTGGAAAACCGTATCGACATTCATACGACGCAAGTCCGCCCATGACGAATGTTAAAGGGGGGTGTCATTGCGGTGCTGTCCGTTTTGAGGCGAGCGTTGAGGCAAGTCCGCAGCTTCTCGACTGCAATTGCTCGATCTGCGCGCGCACAGGTTTCCTGCATCTGATCGCAGAGCACCAGCATTTTACCTTGTTGAAAGGGGAGGATGCCTTGACCAGCTACAAATTTGGCAGCGGGCAAGCGGATCATTTGTTCTGCAAGCATTGCGGCGTGAAAAGTTTCTATCAGCCGCGATCCCACCCGGATTGCTGGAGTATCAATTATAATTGTCTGGATCAGGATCACGGGGTGCAACCCACGATAGTCAAATTTGACGGACAGAATTGGGAAGAGGCCAAAGCGGCCCTTAACGGGACGAAATGATACGGACTGATACTCCTGATTGACGAGAGAAGGTGACGAGGCGTATAGGCCACAATGCAAGAGAAGGGCGGTCAATCGGGCCGCCTTTTCTGTTTGGTATAATACAAGATGAAGGAAATAAAGATGACGATTACACCGCTCATGCCCGTATATCCCCGGTGTGGTTTTCGTCCTGTCCGAGGCGAAGGCGCTTGGCTGATTTCCGAAGATGGCCGCCGCGCACTTGATTTTGCCAGCGGCATTGCTGTGAACATTCTGGGCCACGGGCATCCGCACCTGACCAAAGCGATCCAGGATCAGGCCGCAACATTGATGCATGTGTCGAACCTGTATGGCAGCCCTCAAGGCGAAAAATTTGCACAAAGGCTGGTCGATACGACCTTTGCCGATACGGTATTCTTTACAAATAGCGGTGCGGAGGCGGTCGAATGTGCGATGAAGACGGCTCGCGCCTATCACCAGTCACAAGGCAGTGAACGGTATGAAATCATCACGTTTAAAAACGCGTTTCACGGCCGCACGATGGCGACCATTTCCGCTTCCAATCAAGAGAAAATGCACAAGGGCTTTGCCCCGCTTCTTGATGGCTTCAAATATGTAGACTTTGATGATCTCGAAGGAGCGAAAGCGGCGATTGGTCCTCAGACCGCCGGTTTCCTTGTCGAGCCTATTCAGGGTGAAGGCGGCGTCCGTCCGGCATCCGAAGCGTTTATGAAGGGTCTGCGCGCTTTGGCGGATGAGCATGACTTGATGTTGATACTCGACGAAGTGCAATGCGGCGTAGCACGGACCGGCGCGCTTTATGCTTATGAGCTTTACGGCATAACGCCCGATATCATGGCGAGCGCAAAGGGTATGGGCGGCGGCTTCCCGCTGGGCGCTTGTCTCGCAACCGAAAAGGCCGCACGCGGTATGGTTGCGGGTACGCATGGCTCAACCTATGGCGGCAACCCATTGGCTATGGCCGCGGGTAATGCGGTCTGGGATGTGGTCGCGAATGATGAATTTCTGGAACATGTGCGTGATATTAGTGGAAAACTGCGTTCTGCAATCGAACAGTTTATCGGCAATTATCCGAATCTGTTCACCGGCATACGCGGTCACGGCTTGATGCTGGGCATCACAATGACAGAAGAGACACGCTCTTTTGTGGCGCATTTGCGTGATAATCATGGATTGCTGACGGTTGCGGCGGGGGACAACACCTTGCGGGTTTTGCCGCCGCTTAACATTGATGAAGGCCATATCGCGAAATTTATTGAAAAACTGTCGGCTGGTGCAGCCGATTATCAGGGAACGGAATCATGACCCGGCACTTTTTGAACCTTGGCGATGCAGGCGGCGATGCTCTTGCCGCAATGTTGAACGATGCCATGGAGCGCAAGGAAGCGCGCAAAGGCTGGCCCAAGGGCAAAGTCGATGCAGATGCGCCGCTGAGTGACCATGTTCTGGCAATGATTTTTGAAAAAAGCAGCACCAGAACGCGTGTGTCATTCGATATGGCAATTCGCCAACTGGGTGGAACCAGTCTGGTCATGGAAAGTGGTTCCATGCAACTGGGGCGCGGCGAGACTGTTTCGGATACTGCAAAAGTCCTTTCGCGCATGTGTGACGCGATTATGATCCGGACCGATCATCATGACAAAATCGAGGAACTGGCCAACAATGCCACCGTTCCCGTCATCAATGGCCTTACTGATTTGTCACATCCGTGCCAGATCGTCGCGGACCTGCTGACGCTGATCGAGCATGGTAAAGCGCTTCCCGGATTGGAAGTTGCATGGCTGGGCGACGGTAATAATGTTCTGAACAGCATAGTTGAAGCCGCCGGACTGATGAAATTTAATGTCCGCATCGGCTGCCCTGAAGGTTATGATTGTGACCAGAACTTTATCACAGCAGCTCAAGAATCAGGTGCCAATATCACTATTCACCGCGATGCGATGGAAGCGGCCGCTGACGCGGATGTGATTGTCGCTGATACCTGGGTGTCAATGGGGCAGGCGCATGCTGATGAAAAGATTGACGCAATGATGCCGTTCCAGGTCAATGATGTCATCATGGAGAAGGCGAAATCCGACGCCGTGTTCCTGCACTGCCTTCCCGCCCATCGCGGGGAAGAGGTCATGCCTTCTGTCATAGACGGGCCGCAGTCGCTGGTATGGGATGAAGCGGAAAACCGTATCCATGCTCAAAAATCAGTTCTGCGCTGGGCGTTTGGTCAAATCTGATGGCTGGAATTCCTGACGCACCGACCCTGATCGACAGGAACCTGTCTTTCTCTATCCCGGCAAAGCATTGCCGTGGAAGGGCGGTGCGTCTTGGCCCTGTGCTTGATGAAATACTGGCGGCGCATAATTACCCGCCGCAAATAAAGGCATTGTTGGCAGAGGCAATGTGTCTGACCGCTTTGTTAGGCGCATTGCTGAAAGAGGAAAAAGCGCAACTGACTTTGCAGGCGCAGACCGAAAGCGGTGTCATCAGCTTGCTCGTCTGTGATTATAAAGACGGTGACATGCGTGGTTATGTGCAGTTTGATGCCGAACGACTGGTAAGGGAACCTCTGCAGCCCAGCCTGATGGCTTTATTCGGCAAGGGCTATCTGGCGATTACCTTTGACCATCCTCTACCGCGCGGCCGCTCGCAGGGTATTGTTCCGCTGGAGGGAGAGAATCTGGCGGAAGCCGTGCAAAATTATTTCATGCAATCGGAACAGATCCCGACGTTGGTGCGAGTGGCCATTGATGTGGAAAGCGACCAAACCATTGTAGGCGGATTACTGGTGCAGCATCTACCCGACGGTGAAGAGGGCAAAGAACGCCTGCATGTTCGCATGAACCACCCGGAATGGGAACATGTCGCGGTTATGGGCGGCAGCGTTCAGGCGACTGAACTGGTAGATCCCCGGCTCCCAATGGAAGATCTGCTTTGGCGCCTGTTTAGCGAGAGCGACGAAGTGAGAGTTATGAGCGGTAAATCGTTGGTTAAGGGTTGCCGCTGTAATGAAAACCATATCCGGGACGTAATCGCGCGATTCCCGAAAGAAGATAAAGAGGATATGGTTGGTGAGGATGGAACAATCTCAATAGATTGTGCATTTTGTAGTAAGAAATTCACTATTTCGAGTGCAAGCCTGAATAATTAGGGCATTTCGATAATAGTCGGTTTCGGACCTGATTTGTCCAAAATATACAATCAATCGCCGCATTTGAGCGCGATATTGGCCACAATCTTTTTCTATAAAAGTCGTAAAGGTCTGCAATGGAACTAAGATTTAGTTGTTCCGTTGACGATAGGTAACAAATAAGGAAACAAGAAATGAAGGGCATCACACTGATGAAGATGATCAGCGCCTGCAGTGCTGCATTTCTGGCATTTTCTTTTCCAGCGACCGCTCAGTCGCCTGAATTGGAGTTGTTGAACGGACTACAGAAGGGCGAATGGACGCTAAAACAGCGTGGCTCGGAAATTAGCAAGAAAATCTGTCTCGGCAATCCGGCTATTTTACTGCAAATCCAGCACAGCCAGTCATCTTGTTCGCGCTATGTGATACAGGATACGCCCAAGAGCGTTCGGGTCAGTTATAAGTGTGGGCCCGCCGATCATGGCGTGACGACAATCAAGCGTGAGGCCAGCAACCTGGTCCAGATCCAGTCGCAGGGTATTAAGGGTAACGCACCTTTCTCTCTTAATTTCGAAGGACGTAGAACGGCTGGCTGCTAAGGCGGACATCTGCTGGCAAGCGTTAATGAAATATTTATCATCTTTCTGCTAGAGGGAGATCATCATGTTTCGACATGATTTCTTCCTTTCGGGTTTGAACTAGAAACCCCCTTGGGCCGCGTTCCGTTGGAATGGCGGCCCGATTTTTGGGTATCTGCCAGAATGCTTGATTATCGCGGCGAAGAGGATTAGCGGGGCGGGCATGTCTCAGAATAAGAAAAAAGCCATTGTGCTGCTCTCTGGCGGCCTCGACTCCATGGTAGCTGCCGCGATTGCACGGGAGCAGGGCTATGATATTGTCGCCTTGACCATCGACTATAACCAGCGCCATAAAATCGAGCTTAAGTCTGCTATCCGGATTGCGGAAAAGCTAGAGGTTAGTGAACATATCATTTTGCCGCTGGATCTAAGCCGATTTGGTGGTTCGGCTTTGACAGACGATATTGATGTTCCAAAATCCGGCGCTCAACCAGGTGCTGGAAACGAAATCCCTGTGACCTATGTTCCGGCACGCAACCTGATTTTCCTGTCGCTGACCCTGGGTTTGGCAGAGGCTCGTGACGCCAGGGATATTTTTATCGGTGTCAACGCGCTGGATTATTCCGGCTATCCCGATTGCCGCCCCGAATTTATCGAGGGCTTTGAAAGATTGGCCGATCTTGCAACGAAAGCGGGGGATCAGGGCAGCGGCTTTACGATTCAAACGCCGCTGCAATATATGACCAAAGCGGATATTGCTAAAGAGGCGCAGCGTCTGGATATTGACCCGGCGCTTAGCTGGACTTGCTATGATCCGGCAGAAGGTGATTTGCATTGCGGGCTTTGTGAAAGCTGCCGTCTGCGTAAAAAAGGTTTTGAAGAAGCGGGAATAGCCGATCCCACGGGATATGCGGTCACAGGATGAGTTACGCCGTCAAAGAAATGTTCCTGACGTTACAGGGGGAGGGTGTGCAGGCCGGACGCCGCGCTGTGTTTGCGCGCTTTGCCGGATGCAACCTCTGGTCTGGCGTTGAAAGAGATCGCCCTTCCGCCATTTGCCAGTTTTGCGATACCGATTTTGTCGGAATGGACGGCGATGGCGGCGGACGGTTTCAGGATGCGGCGGCCTTTGCGGACGCGGTTGCCGCAAAATGGGGAGCGGGTGAAGACGCCCGGTTTGTAGTGCTTACGGGCGGTGAGCCGATGTTGCAGGTGGATGATGCGCTGATCGATGCGCTTCATGATGCCGGGTTTGAGATTGCAATCGAATCCAACGGGACCATGGCTGTACCGCGTTCAATAGACTGGATTTGCATCAGCCCGAAAGCGGGCAGCGAAACGGTACAGCGATCCGGTGACGAACTGAAACTGGTCTGGCCGCAAACGGGCAGCGACTGGGAAGAGATGCAGGATTGGGACTTTGCCAATCACCTGTTGCAGCCCATGGATGCACGTTTGGATCAGGCCGCGAATGACGCTAATCTGGAACAGGCAATTGCTTTTGTCCAAGCTCATCCCAAATGGCGTTTATCCTTGCAAACACACAAGATTCTGGGGCTGGCTTAACCTTCATTCTTCCGTTTCGGCTGTGTCTTCGGACTGGCTATCTGATCCTTCATACGATTCGTCCGTGCTGGCTTCATTCGCATCCTCTGTATCGGTGCTTGAGCCTGTGGAGCTTTTGTCTTCAAGCAGATCGTCAGTTGATTGCTCGGCATCCACATTGACCATGTCGTCGCTGATAGTGCCGTCAAGAACGTCAACTTCATCCATGCGGGTTTCAGTCACGGTGTCACCTTCCGGGCCATCCGTATCGCCGGAACAGGCAGCGATGGACAAAAAGGCAATCGCCATGGCGGAGGTTTTGATGAATAGTTTCATGATTGTTCCTAGTCCAGTTTCACCATTATCATAGAAGCTTACGCTGCTTTTTCAATCGCCGCCAGGAAATCGGGTGCGGTTCGTTTGAGCGCGGCGTCAAAATCTTCCATTGTTGCATCGACGCCCAGTTGTTTCAGGCTGGTCACTGGATATTCGCTGATCCCGCACGGGATAATGCCGCCAAAATGGTTGAGATCGGGATCAATATTCACCGAAAACCCGTGCATAGTCACCCATTTGCGGATGCGGATACCGATAGCGCCGATTTTCGCTTCCTCACCCTTAGGCGTGTCGCACCAGATGCCGACCCTTCCATCCACAGCCCGGCCTTTGATACCGAATTCGTCAAGCGCCCTGATGACCCAGTCTTCCAGCGCATGAACAAAGTTCCGCACATCCGCTTGCCGTGTTTTCAGGTTCAGCATGATATAGCCGACCCGTTGCCCCGGTCCATGATAAGTGTGACGCCCGCCGCGTCCCGTTTCGTAAACCGGAAACTCGTGGCTGAGCAATTCTGCGGGGTCAGAGCTTGTTCCGGCGGTATAGAGTGGCGGATGTTCCAAAAGCCAGATGAGTTCGGGGGCCGTGCCGCTATATATGGCGGCATTGCGCTGCTCCATTTCGGTCAAGGCATCCGGATAGGCAATTTTTGTGTCGCTTATGCGCCACTCGATATTGGACAAGCTGTTCATATATTTTCCGTGCACAATTGCCGCGCCGGTGGCAAGAGTGCGGTCGATGAAGTTCAAACCTGAAGGTTATGCCCATGAAGCTCAATTATATGCAATGCTGGAACGGCGCGATGGCGATTCTCCGCAATCATAAAGAAGCGATTCTGGCCGTAGCAGGTGTTTTTCTGTTCTTGCCTACATTGCTGATTGCCCAGTTTGTCGGACAGCCTGCTTTGGAAGGGCTGACAGATTTGAATGACATTGCCGCAGCTTACTCGGCATATTTTAATGAAAATGCGTTGGCGATCCTCTTGTCAAATCTGCTGATGAGCTATGGCGGATTTGTAATCTTTCTGACAATCGCTCCTTCGCACAGCGGCACAGTTGCAGATGATTTGGGTAAAGGCTTGCGGCTTTTCCTTATATTTCTGGTAGCAAATATCTTGACCGGCTTTGTGACGGGGCTGGGCCTTTTGCTGTTCATCTTACCCGGCATCTATGTTGCATGCCGTCTGGTTCTGGCACCGATCATCATCGCCGACCAGAATGAGCGCAATCCGCTGGAGGCTTTAAAGAAAAGCTGGGCCCATACAAAGGGCAACGGCTTTGCTATCCTGTTCCTGATACTGATAATCGCGATTGTCGGCTCGATAGCGGTTAGTGTGTTCGAAATGATTATCGGTCTGATCATCGGCCTCACTACAGGTGGACAGGGCTGGGCACTTATTGAAAACTTCGTGGCAGCCATTGGTGGCACGGCCCTACAGATTGTGTTCGCGATCATTATCGCGTCAATCTATGTCCAGCTGACCGGCAAACGTACGGATGTTGAACAGATTTTTAGCTGAGCTATTTAGAGGTCGGCCTGGTTGCTAAGGGGCTTAATGACCGGAATATGCGGTCCTGCCTCTATCGGCAGGAGGCCAGTGAGACGGGGGTCGGCATCTATCTCAACCTCCCGTTTATAGGCTATAAAGCCCGAGCGCCTGTAGAACGCCAGTGCGCGCGGCGAATCGTGTGTACAAGTGTGTAGCCAAACCCGTTTAATGCCATCCCGCCATGCAAGGTTCAGCGCTTCGGACATCATCGTGCCGCCAAGACCTTTGCCATTCACTTCCGGGATCAGGCCGAAATAGCATATCTCGCATTGCTCCGGCTGGCTGAAGTCCAGTTCCACTAGACCGATGTCTTTTCCACCGCTCTGCGCTTTGAAAATCTCCAATTGCGGGTTGTGAATTGTCGATTGAAGCTCTTCATCACTCAGCGATAGCCTTCCAAACCACAGCCATTTATCGCCAATTTCCCGGAAATAAGACTTATACTCCGCCAGATCAGGACGTGGCCATGCTGATAAATGCACATCCGGTTGATGTCCCGAAGGCGCAGGCTTTTGCGTCATCTCAAAATAAGTAACGACGACTGCAAGATTGCCTTCAGGGACTTCAATCCTTGTCACTATAATATCAGTCCCACTTTACCTCGGGCGGAAGGCTCATCAATATCGCATCGACATTGCCACCAGTTTTCAAGCCAAATGTGGTGCCGCGGTCATAGACAAGATTAAACTCGGCATAACGGCCACGCCAGATAAGCTGTTGCTCTTTTTCTTCGGCAGTAAAGGGCAATCCCATCCGGCGGCGCACAAGTTTAGGAAAAATATCGAGGAAGGCGCGTCCAACATCCTGCGTAAATGCAAAATGCCTTGCGAAATCATCGTCTGATTCCAGCTCCAGATGGTCATAAAAAATGCCGCCGACGCCGCGATGTACTTGCCGGTGGGGGATATAGAAATAATCGTCTGCCCATTTTTTATATTTCGGATAATATTCCGGATCATGCGGATCACAGGCTTGTTTCATCCGCGCATGAAAGTCATTTGTGTCTTCTTCATAAGGGATTGGCGGGTTAAGGTCAGCCCCGCCGCCAAACCAGCGCTTGGTCGTGCATAGAAACCGGGTATTCATATGGACAGCCGGAACATGCGGGTTAGCCATATGGGCTACCAGACTGATCCCGGTGGCAAAGAAATGCGGATTTTCGGACGCTCCGTGGATGGATTTGGCAAATTCCTCGCTAAATGCACCATCGACGGTCGAGATATTGACGCCCGCTTTTTCAAATACCTTCCCTTTGATAAGCCCGCGCACACCGCCGCCGCCTGGGCCGGCATCCGAACTGTCATCAGCCTGCTCACGGTCCCACGGCAGATATTCAAACCGCGCATCGCTACCCGCTTCGGCTTCGATTGCTTCAAATTCCGCACATATATTATCCCGCAATGTCGCAAACCATGTCTGCGCCTGTAATTGCTGCTCATCCAAAGGTTTGTCATTTTTTGGAACCGGTCCACGAAATTCTGTGGCTTGTGAAGGGGAGGGAGATGCCGTCATGTTGAAAATTGTCCTGTTTGTTTTAATGCTTCGCCAAGCGCCATGCCCGCCGAAACGGCAAGGTTCAATGAGCGCATGCCATTTTTCATCTTTATAGTGATTCGTTCATCGGCGCGTTGATTGACGTCAAAAGGCACGCCAGAACTTTCCGACCCGAATAACAGAATATCATCCGGCTGAAATGTGAAATCGTGATAGCCCGTTTGCGCTTTGCTGGAAAGCAGGACGATCCTTGCCGATAGTGAATCAACATATGACAAAAATGTGTCCCAATCGGCATGCCGAGTGAAATCGACATGATCGAAATAGTCCATTCCTGCGCGTTTTAAGCTACGATCGCTAAAGGGAAAACCGCATGGTTCGATGATATCAACCGCGACATCTAGACACGCGCATGTCCTTAGAATCGTTCCTAAATTTCCGGCAATGTCGGGTTGATACAGGGCTACTCTCATGATGTGTCCAGCATGGAGTTGTTTATAATGTTGGGTCAATCAAAAATTGACTGTTGGCAAATGATAGTCTTCGCGGCTATCAGGCGCGCAAATCACTGTCAGTTGAG
This sequence comes from Parasphingorhabdus sp., assembly GCF_036568145.1. Taxonomy (GTDB): domain Bacteria; phylum Pseudomonadota; class Alphaproteobacteria; order Sphingomonadales; family Sphingomonadaceae; genus Parasphingorhabdus. The sequence continues at coordinate 14,711 of NZ_DATCTC010000011.1, forward strand.
ACTATTGAGCGTTTGTCTTCGATCTGGCAGTCAGGGATACTAACAAACGTAAGGGCATGTTTGCATGGCTAGTATTGATACCGCGGTGGAACCCAGTGATTCGGCCGTTTCGGAACCTGAAATCGGCGGTGTGCGTCGCCGGGATTTCATCAATGTTGCAGCAGTGAGTTTTGCGGGGGTCGGCGTTGTCGCTACCGTTTTTCCACTGGTGAATCAGATGAATCCCAGCGCGGATGTTCTGGCACTATCGTCAATTGAGGTTGATATATCGGCAATTGAATCGGGGCAGGCGATCAAGACCAGCTGGCGCAAGCAGCCGATTTTTATCCGCAACCTGACAGAAGCTGAAATTACAGCGGCGAACAGTGTTGATACATCGAGTCTGCGTGACCCGCAAACATTGGCCGAGCGGACCGTGCCGGGCAAAGAAAACTGGCTGATTACATTGGGCGTTTGCACGCACTTGGGTTGTGTGCCGCTTGGTGCAGCGCAAGGTGAGATCAAAGGCGAATTTGGTGGCTATTTCTGCCCATGCCATGGTTCTCACTATGATACGGCTGGGCGGACCCGCAAAGGACCGGCACCAACCAATCTGGAAGTTCCGGAATATAGTTTTCTATCAGATACCGTCGTTAAAATCGGCTAGGGGCACGAAAAATGAGTTTTCCTTGGGCAAAGCAATATAAACCTACGACCGAATTCGGTCAGTGGATTGATGAAAGACTGCCAGTTGGCCGGTTGGTTTATAACAGTCTTGGCGCTGGCTATCCTACGCCGCGCAACCTTAACTATATGTGGAACTTCGGTTCTGTCGCCGGATTTTTTCTGGTCGTCCAGATCGTAACCGGCATCATATTGGCGATGCACTATGCCGCCAATGCTGCCATCGCGTTTGATTCTGTCGAGCATATCATGCGCGACGTAAACAGTGGCTGGATGATCCGTTATGCTCACGCCAACGGCGCGAGCTTCTTCTTCATTGCTATTTACCTGCATATCGGCCGCGGTCTTTATTACGGCTCTTATAAAGCACCGCGTGAGATGGTCTGGTTGCTCGGCGTTGTGATCTACCTGCTTGCGATGGCAACAGCCTTCATGGGCTATGTGCTTCCCTGGGGACAAATGAGCTTCTGGGGCGCGAAAGTGATTACAGGCCTGTTCGAGGCAATTCCTTTGGTCGGCAAGCCGATACAGGAACTGCTTCTCGGCGGGTTTGCACCGGATAATGCTGCGTTGAACCGTTTCTTCTCGCTCCACTATTTGCTGCCATTCGTGATTGCCGGTGTTATCATTATGCACATCTGGGCATTGCATATTCCTGGATCAGGCAACCCAACCGGCGTAGACGTAAAAGGCGAACAGGATACTATTCCGTTCCATCCTTTCTATACGGCTAAAGACGGCTGGTTCCTTGGCCTTGCTTTGATTTTCTTCACGGCGATGATGTTCTTCCTGCCGAATGCTTTGGGTCATGCGGACAATTACATCCCCGCCAACCCGCTTTCGACACCGGCGCATATCGTTCCTGAATGGTATTTCTGGCCCTGGTATGCAATTCTGCGTGCCTTCACCTTTGACTTCCTGTTCATTCCAGCGAAGTTGCTCGGTGTCTTGGCTATGTTCTCTGCAATCCTGGTCTGGTTCTTCCTGCCATGGCTCGACAAATCACCAGTGCGGTCGGGTGACTATCGGCCGAAGTTCAAAAAGTTCTTCTTGTTCGGCCTGATTCCTTGCATTGGCGTTCTTGGTTATTGCGGCGGTGCACCTGCAGAAGAGCCATTCGTGATGTTGAGTCAGCTTGCCAGCGCATATTATTTTGCGCACTTCCTGATCATTTTGCCGCTGCTCTCTCGTATCGAGAAGCCTGAGCCGCTGCCAAATTCGATCACCGAAGCGGTGACCGGTAAACCACTAAAACAAGCCAGCTAAGAAACAGGGATCTGGGTAATGGTAAGATTTTTCGGAATATTGATCGGTTTGTTCTTTGCTGGAATGCTGGTCTATTCATTTGGACGTGGTGCGGTGGATTATTTTTCCAACCCGCCAGTAAAGGCTGTGGAGACTCAATTCCATGAGGAACCAAAAGACGTTTCCTTCACAAGTGATGGTCCTTTTGGCAAGTTTGATAACCAGCAGCTTCAACGCGGTTTCCAGGTTTACAAAGAAGTTTGTGCAGCCTGTCACTCCATTCGTCTGGTAGCGTTCCGTAGCCTTGCCGACCTTGGCTATAACGAAGATGAAGTGAAGGCGATTGCCGCGAACTGGCCCATTGAAACGCCGGACATTGATCCTGCGACCGGTGAAGCCTCTACGCGTCCATCTGTTCCAGCGGACAAGTTTCCGAAGCCTTTCGCAAATGATGTTGCGGCTGCTGCGGCTAACAACAATGCCATTCCGCCTGATCTTTCACTGATGACCAAAGCACGTGAAGGCGGCGCTCCTTATATCTATTCGCTGCTTACCGGTTATACTGACCCGCCAGCGAATTTGCCGGAAGCCAATCGCCCCGGTCCAGGTCTGCATTACAACCCGTATTTCGCAAACCTGAACCTTGCGATGGCGCCGCCAATCACGGGTGATGATCAGGTGACTTATTCTGACGGGACAAAGGCGACCGTATCGCAGATGGCACAGGATGTTACGGCATTCCTGATCTGGACGGCAGAACCATCGCTGATCAAGCAGAAACAAACTGGCTGGGCAGTGATTGCCTTCCTGATACTGGCCACTATCCTAGGTTTCTTGGCTTACAAGTCAGTCTGGGCTGACCTGAAAGCACAGAAGAAGAAAAAAGAAGCTTAAACAGCGTCACAACAAGACATTCAAAAGGCCCGCCATCCGGTGGGCCTTTTTTTGTTGGTCGGCTATTGAATAGAGATTGAACTTGGTTTGAAAGAAAACCGGACCACTGATTTCTGGGAGGTGCCTTTAATATTTCTTAGTAAAAAGCCGTTAAGTATAATCTCGGCGCACCGCAAAAAGGTACATAGGGAGCAAATGGCGCGCATGACAGGATCGCACTTATGGTTAGGCTGGTTAAGAATATAGATATCGAGGACGACCAACCCGTTCTTCGTGAGCCGCGAATACGCAAGCTGGTCAAGGTAGAGTTGCTTACGGCTTCCTCCGGTCCATATGACGCCATGATCCGTAACATTTCTACTTTCGGTGTTCGGGCCACCGCGCCGGTTAAGTTACAGGTTGGCCAGACCATAAAGCTCAAAAAACCCGGGTTCGGTTCAATTTCCGGAAATGTACGCTGGGTAGACGGTCGCGAGTTTGGCATGCAGTTCGATCAGGCTATTGATGTCGATCTTTTTAATTTCGGTGATCGCAATCGCTCAGGCCATTTCATAAAGAAAATCGACAGTGGCCATGTATGGCGCGGCTTTGATGTAGTGAAATGCAGCAAACGGCCAGGTTTCCGCACAAGATAGGCTTAGCTACTTAAAACCCCATGAACCGCTTTCTTCCATCCGGTCAGACGGGCTTCACGCTGCGAGGCCTCAATCTTTGGTTGATAGGTTTCAAATCCCCTGATCATTACAGATGCGTCTTGCAACGATCCATAAATCCCACAACCGACCGCCGCCAGCATCGCTGCACCGAGCGCGGTTGTTTCAATAAATTCGGGCCGTTCGACGGGAATGTCCAGTATATTGGCCAGATCTTGCACCATCCAGTCATTCGCAACCATACCGCCGTCGATACGCAGGCTTTGCCAATCGGTTCCGTCGGCAGAAAATGCGGATTTCAGATCGTGGCACTGATAAGCAACTGCTTCAAGGGCGGCGCGCACGATATGTGCCTTGGTCGTTGAAAAACTGAGCCCTGAGATGGCCGCGGTCCTATCCGCTTTCCAATATGGTGCACCCAGACCGGACAGGGCAGGGACCAGATAGACCCCGCCATTATCGTCGACTGACCGGGCCAGCTTTTCGCTTTCGCCTGCAAAGGTAATCAGGCCGATATTGTCGCGGAGCCATTGCATTAAACTGCCTGCCACAAATACGGATCCCTCCAACGCATATGTGCGTTTGCCGTCCAGTTGATACAGCACAGTGGAAATCAGGCGGTGTTCTGACCTCGGCGGTTTTTCACCGCTATTGGTGAGGATGAACGCACCGGTGCCAAAGGTCGCTTTGGTTTGTCCTTGGCTAAGGCAGGCTTGACCGATTGTAGCGGCTTGTTGATCTCCCGCAGAACCGCTTATCATTATCTGTGTGCCGAAAAGCCGTGTCGATGTCTTGCCCAATTCCCCGGCACAGTCGACAATGGCGGGTAATGCCTTGCGCGGGATATCAAATAAAGCCAGCAGCTCGTCATCCCAATCCTTGCCATCCAATGTCATTAACATTGTACGACTGGCATTGCTGGCATCAGTGATATGAAGGCCGCCGGTCAGTCGATAGATGAGATAGGATTCTATTGTCCCGAACGCCAAATTATCGCCAGCCGCTGCCACTTCCGGGCGGTTTTTCAGTATCCATCCAATTTTACTTCCGGAAAAATAGGGATCGAGCACCAGCCCCGTTTTGGTCTGGATCATCGGTTCCAGCCCCTTGGCTATTAATGCATCGCACATATCGGCTGTGCGGCGATCCTGCCAGACAATCGCCTTGCATAGCGGTTCGCCTGAACGCTTGTCCCACGCCACAATGGTTTCGCGTTGGTTGGTGATGCCAATAGCGGCTATTTTTTCCGCTCCGCCCGCTTTGGTAATCATCCTTTGGCAGCAGAGCAGAGTCTTTGTCCAAATTTCTGCGGCATCATGCTCGACCAGACCGGTAGCGGGATAATATTGCTGCAAATCCTCCTGCTGCGATCCGCGCATATTACCATCAATATCAAAAAGTATCGCGCGCGTCGAAGTTGTACCTTCGTCAATCACCAAAACCTGTTGCGCCGCCATATAGTTCCGCTCCCTTGTGACCGCTCAAGCTAAGTTGTCGCCTTGAAAAGGCAAGAGAAAGCAGATGGCAATAATGACTGGTACGAACAGAATAACCCCCGGCGCCAGTATAGGGACTGCAAGCGCCGGGGGTCCAAAGTCCGTTAAGCGGGACCAGATACCTAACGGAACATAAGTTAACGGATCAGGCTAAGCACTCCTTGCTGCGACTGGTTGGCCTGGGCGAGCATGGCGGTGGATGCCTGGCTCAGGATCTGTGCCTTGGCGAGAGCCGTTGTTTCTCCCGAAAAATCGACATCTTCAATGCGGGACCGTGATTCCGTCATATTCGTCACCCGGCCAGTCAGATTGGAAATTGTCGCCTGTAAGCGGTTCTGCGATGCACCAAGTGATGCTTGTGCTGTGGTCACCGTATCCATTGCTGCTGTCAATGCGGTCAGTGCTGCGTTCGCACCTGCTTCGGTGCTTATGTCAAGCGCATCAACAGCCAAGGTTGCGGCAGTCACATCGGTCAGTGTGATTGCTACGACTTCGCCAGCCGATGAACCGGTCTGGATATTGACGGTTGCGGCACTGCCATCCAGCAGGGAAACATTATTAAAGTCAGTGCGTGTTGCAACATCACCAATTTGCAGGATCAGGGCCGCAACTTCGGTTTGAAGATTAACGCGATCACCGGCATCAAGTGTACCGTTGGCAGACTGAACAGACAACTCACGCATGCGTTGCAGCATGTTGTTAATTTCTTTCATGCCGCTTTCTGCGGTTTGAGCCAAAGAGATACCGTCATTCGCATTTCGGATCGCCATATTCAGGCCGCGGACTTCTGCGGTCATGCGCGTGGCGATGGCAAGGCCGGCGGCATCATCGCTGGCATTGTTGATACGGCGTCCGGTAGATAGCCGTTCAATGGACCGCGCAAGGCTCATTTCAGCACTATTGGCCGCACTGTTGGTGCGCATCGCTGCAACATTCGTTCCGATAATCGTCATGTAAATTTCCTTTCAAATGCAGATGGGTCGCCAAACAAATCCTCAGCGGCCGCAACCACAAAAACGGAAAGGGAGCAGATTGATTTAGCGGATAGTGTTCAGCGCCAATAAAATGGCGGCGTGTCACCATATTGGCGCTGAAGAAGTCAGAAAATTGGCTTCCCCCGCTGCAATGAGGTATAACAAACTGAAAAATAGAGGAATTATAAAAAGGAAGAAACTGGCATAGCACTTGCGAACAAATGACTGAACCGCGCTCCATTGTATCGGGAGCGGCTATTTGGACAAGCATTTGGGGAAGATGATGAGCGAATCTTTAGTGACCAACACACGGTTGGAATTGGCAAGAGAGCCAATGTCATGAACGCCATCAGTTCACAGTTCATGGTGATACGTCAGGATATCATCGCGCAGAATGATGTTCTGAAAAAAGCCGCATCTGCTTCTCTGGCCCCGGGTGCAGATATTTCCCGGCCGCCTTTTAGCGCCGCCATGGCCTCTGCGATTGGTGATGTCAGCAAATTGCAAGACGCTGCCGGTGACATTGCCCGTGATTATACGATGGGCAAGACCAACAATATTGCCGGTGTGATGATGGCCAAGCAAAAGGCGTCGCTTGGTTTCGAATTGACGCTTCAGGTCCGCAACAAGCTGATCAAAGCGTATCAAGACATCATGACAATGCCGGTGTGATATGAACGAGCTTAGTCTTACCGCCGATGATCAGGTTATTGAAACAGCGCGCAACCTGACACCGGCTGATCCCATGAATGGTTTTGCCTCCAATATGCCCTGGCGTGAGCGTTTGCGTGCCTTCGCGGCGCAACCCGCGATTATGCGTGCGTTTCCCTTGCTTGGGCTCTTGGCTGTTGTCGTGGTCGCCGGTACTTTATGGCTGGCCTTGAGGGAACCGCCGCAGCGAGATCTGTTCAGAGGCCTTCCGGAAACAGACAAGGCGGCCGTTGCAGAAGCGTTGAGGCAGTCGGATATTCTCTTCAATTTTAACGACACGACCGGTGCGCTGACCGTGGCGGAAAATGATTATCATCAGGCCAAGTTATCACTTGCTGCACAGGGTTTGCCGCGATCAGCTCCGGATGGAGACAGCCTGATATCGGCCATGCCCATGGGGGCGAGCCGGGCTGTGGAAAACGAGAAACTTCGCAGCGCCCGCGAACTGGATCTGGCGCGCACCATAGAGGTAATGGACAATATCGCTTCGGCCCGCGTTCATTTAGCCGTTGAACCGCCAAGCATATTTGTCCGCGACAGGTCAGAGCCTTCCGCCTCGGTGATGCTGGATCTTGTCGGTGGCAATCGACTTAGTGAAGCACAGGTGCAGTCTATAATCTATCTTGTTGCCAGCTCTGTTCCGGGACTTTCCTCCGACGCCGTAAGCATAGTCGATCAAAATGGCCGGTTAATGTCGCGCCAAGGTGTGGCGGGGGCATCCGCTCAGGCGGAACGGCATTTGATGGTGCAGTCGCAGGTTGAGGATCGCTATCGCCGGACGATCATGTCGCTGCTGACTCCCATGATTGGTGCGGATAATTTTACGGCGGAAGTCACGGCGGAAATGGATTTTTCGGAAAACCAGGCCACCCGCGAAACTTTTCCTAAAGAGGGCGCAAGGGTTCAGTCCGAGCAAGGTAGCTGGTCCAATGAACCCGGCGAGAAGGCAAGCTATGGTATTCCCGGAGCATTGGCCAACAGGCCGCCCGAAGATCCTCAACTGACCGATGATTTTGCAGGTGATGACGCTCAGAAGGATGAAGAGGAATCCAATCGCACATCGGAAAAATTTGCCCGCCAGTTTGCATTGGGACGCGAAATATCTGTGACAAAACAGGCTGCGGGTTCTCTCAGCCGCTTGTCCGTAGCAGTCGCCTTGCGCTCTCCGGTTGGGAACAAACAACGCTCCGCAGAAGAATTGGCGGCTGTGGAGGCTCTGGTAAAGGGAGCAATCGGTTTTCAGGCGCAGCGCGGGGATGTCGTTGCGATAGAGGCCCGTTCTTTCCTGCCGGTGGACGAGGTCACGGAAAACTGGTGGGAAGCCAGTTGGATTTCGATCCTGGTGCGCAATATCTCGGCATTATTGGTGGCTCTTGTCCTGGTCTTTGGCATAGGCCGCCCGTTGCTGAAAAAATTTCGGCCGGAAAAACCAGGACTGACCAACTCATTATCCGATATGCTACCCGGCTCTGGTCGATTGGAGCTGGCATCCGGCATCAGCGAACCTCATGGCGACGAGTCTTTAGGACAGCCGCTGACAAAACCTGTCAGACCAGTATCTCTGGACATGATCAGCTCGGCAGATGGCTATTCGGAACGCGCCGCACTCATCCAGAATTTTGTACGCCAAAATCCCGATCATGCGGCCCTGACCGTGCAGGATTTGCTAGCCAAAGGGAAGTCGGAAGAGGGAACAGTCAATGGCTGATCCTATGACCAAAGTCTCGGATGAAAGTAATATAATGCCAGTGACTGCGGACGAGCAGGGACAGCATTTGTCCGGTCGTCAGACAGCAGCAATTTTGTTGATGATTTTCGGAGAGGACGAAGCCGCTGATATTCTGTCACGCCTGTTACCCACAGAGGTACAGGAACTGGGCGAGGCAATGTTCGAGACCTGCAATGTGAGTGAGGAGGAAGTCAATCTGGTCTTTGACAGCTTCGTTGAACAGGCACGCAGCCGCACCACTATCGGTTATCGTGCGGACAAACAGATCCAGGGGATGTTCGATAAGGCATTGGGCAGCAGCCGGGCAGCCAATATGTTGTCGCGCATCCGGCCTCAACAGAACCATGCCGAACTACACCAGCTAAAGTGGATGACGGCAGAAGAAATTGCCGAGATGATAGCCGATGAACATCCGCAGATGATGGCTGTGGTCTTGTCTTTCCTTGAACCGGAAGTTGCAGGTGCTGTGCTACAGAAACTGGATGCCGCCATTCAGGATGATGTTGTCTTTCGTGTTGCAACCATGGGTGTGATCAGCGTCAATGCTGTAGCGGACATCAAGTCTCTATTGTCACGCCAAGTCCAGAAACCCGGCGTGGCAATCGGCTCCAGAGCAGGAAGCGCCAGTGATGCCGCCGCGATCATGAACAATGTCGGAAAACCGGCGGAACAGCGGATCATCAAAGCGCTACTTAAACGCGACAAGGAAATGGCGCGGGCGATTGAAGAAGAGATGCTCGTCTTTACCGATTTGATCGGGCTTGAGGAAAAAAGTCTGGGCACGCTTCTTCGAGCCATCGAAAATCCGGTGCTGCTGCTGGCGATCAAAGGGGCAGAGCCTGAACTCGCGCAAAAGATGTTCAAATGCATGTCAAAGCGGGCTGCCCAATCCATCCAGGATGAGCTTGGGGAGATGGCTCCGGTTTCTAAAGACGATGTCATCATGGCCCAGAAACAGATTGTCGCTCTGGCCAAGCTCTTGGCTGAGGAAGGCACGATCATATTGGGAGGGCAGAGCGATGACTTTGTATAATCATGCATCCTCTGATGGCTTTAGACCTATGCAAGATCCGGACGACCGCTTCGTGGCTAGTTATTGGCAAGTGGAAGAATCCGCTTTCCGTCCGGCATTTGATCTGAAGACGCGCCAGCCAAAGGATGGAGGCCAAAACAATAATGGGAGTGAGACTGATAATATTGGGGAGGAGGAAGAGGAAAAGCTTGCTGCCGACCTACTGGCTCAGAAAACTGCTGATGCTTATGCACAGGGCTATCTGAGTGGACAGCAAGCAATTACCGCCCAGCTAGATGAAATCAAAGAGCGGCGAGATGACTTGGCAGCAGCAATTAATCGCCTGAAACCAGCTGATGAGGGCAAACTTGCCAAACTGCTTTGGGAAGCGGTCCTGTCGCTGCTCCGGCAGGCGGTAGGTCACGCGGAAATTGACAGGCTGTGGTTGCAAGAGCGATGCGAAGCGGCGCTGGGATCAATTGATGACAGGATGGGCGAGGCTTGTCTGTATGTTGCGCCGGGGGATGTCATCTTATTGCAGGAATATGATTGCGGTGTCCCGGTTGTGGCAGACGCCGAATTGCTGCCGGGATCTGTCAGATTGGCTTATCTATCGGGGCAAATCACATACGGTTCGTTATCCATTGTGCAAGAACTTGAAAGCCGGGCAGGAGTGGCTGGCGGTGCCTCATGCTAAATCTGGATTACGACCGGCTTTCCAGGCTGCTGCTGGAAAGCGGCGCGATTATACCCGCGCCTGTCAAATGGGGGAAGGTGAAGACTTGCTCCGCCGGTTTGCTACACGTCAGCGGCTTTGATTATCCCATCGGTTCCGGCGCTATGATCCTGTCCGAAGATGGCCGGGAGATCGGTGCCGAGGTGGTTGGCTTTGATGGGTTGATGACAACCCTTGCCCCGTTTGATGAACATGCGGCTATCCGCGTCGATGCTTTGGTAAAGCCGGTTGCGAATGCTGCACAGATTGACGTTGGCTCTAATCTGGTGGGTCGGATTATCGACCCGCTTGGTCGACCGCTGGATGACATGGAGGCGATAGTGGCCGAAGCGCGGTGGCCGCTGATGGGCCGGAAATCCAACATCCTTAATCGCGGAAGAATCACTAGGCAGCTGGATGTAGGTATCCGGTCTATCAACGCGCTCTTGCCGTTTGGGCAAGGCCAGCGTGTTGTGCTTGTCGCGGGGTCCGGCGTCGGAAAAACAATGCTTATGCGGCAACTCAGCTTCGCGGCGCAGGCCGATGTGGTCGTGGTCGGTTTAATCGGAGAGCGCGCCCGTGAAGTTAGCGATTTTATTGCTGCAAGCCGGAATAGCGCGATTGCGGAGAAAACTGTCACGATTGCCGTACCAGCCGATCACAGCCCGATTTTGCGGATAAAAGCTGCCCAGCGCGCGGCCGCGGTTGCCGAATATTTCCGGGGGCAGGGCAAAAGCGTATTGTTGATGATCGATAGCCTTACCCGCGTGGCCCATGCGCAGCGTGAAATCGGCCTGGCTGCGGGAGAGCCTCCCACCATGAAAGGTTATCCGCCCAGTGCCATTTCATTGATACCCCGGCTGTTGGAACGCGCGGGCGGCGATAATGAAACCGGTGGTTCGATCACTGCGATTTACACTGTATTGGCCGACGGTGACGATCTTGACGATCCGATAGTCGATGCAGCCCGCGCCATTGCGGACGGGCATATCGTGCTGTCACGGGAATTGGCGGAGCAGGGCGTTTTCCCCGCCATTGATATCGGCAAGTCAATCAGCCGCGTCGCACAGGATATTATCGGAACGGAACATGCCGCTGCCTTGCAAAACTTTCGCTCTTCTTGGAGCCGCTACGCGGAAAACCGCGACCTGATTACGATGGGTGCTTATCGGGCAGGAAGCGATGAACTACTCGACCAGGCGATTGCAAGGCGACCCGACCAACTGGCATTTCTGAAACAATCGATTGATGAGAAGGTCAGTCTTTCCCGCTCCGTTCAATATCTTGTTCAGGAGTTTGGCGAATGAACCAGTCTGTCCGGTCCAAGAAGCGCATATTGACC
>NZ_DATCTC010000012.1:0-93534 GCF_036568145.1 Parasphingorhabdus sp.
AAGCAGGCACGCGATGACGGCGCGCGGCATAGCGCCAAAGTGCTGGGTGATGTCATGGAATCGCTGATCGGGGCGATATATCTCGATCTTGGTATGGACAGCGCCAGACACTTCATCCTGAAAAACTGGGATAGCCGCATTTCGGGCATGGAAAAAGACATCCGCCATCCCAAATCGGCGCTACAGGAATGGGCGGCCGCGCATAATCGCAAGATGCCGGTCTATGAACTTGTGGAAAAATCCGGCCCGCACCACGATCTGCGCTTCACTGTCAAAGTCAGCATCAGTAAGGTCGGGGAAGTTGAGGCAACCGCATCATCTATACAAACTGCGGAGACAAGTGCCGCGAAACTCTTTTTGGAAAAGCACACATGACCCAGGATTCCAGCCCCCCAAAATGCGGTGTAGTGGCGCTGATCGGCGCGCCCAATGCGGGTAAATCGACGCTAATCAATGCGCTTGTCGGTCAAAAAGTTGCGATCACCAGCTCCAAGCCGCAAACGACGCGGACCCGGTTGCTGGGCATTGCGATCAAGGATGAGGCGCAGTTGTTGCTGGTCGATACACCCGGCATTTTTGAACCGCGCCGCCGCCTTGACCGGGCGATGGTGTCCGCCGCGTGGGACGGAGCAGAAGATGCCGATGTTATCATTTTCCTTGTCGATGCCCGTGGCGGTCTGGGCGAGAAAGTCACGTCCATTGTCGAGCGAGTGAAACACCGACAAGAGAAAACCATATTGGTGCTCAACAAGGTCGATATCGCGGCAAAGGACAAATTGCTCAATCTTGCTGCAAAGCTGAATGATCTGGCGGAATTCGACGAGACGTTTTTCATCAGCGCAAAGACCGGTGACGGGCTGGACGAACTCAGAGACTATCTGGTCAACGCCATTCCGGAAGGTCGGTGGCATTTCCCCGAGGATCAGGTTTCCGACGCCAGCGAGCGGATATTGGCCGCAGAAATCACCCGCGAACAAGTCTTCCGCCAGCTCCACGCCGAACTGCCCTATGCGACCGCGATTGCGATGGAACAATATAAGGAACGTCCCGACGGTTCGATCGAAATCCACCAGCAAATATTGGTCGAAAAAGCCAGCCAGCGCGCCATCATCCTTGGCAAAGGTGGCCACCAGATCAAGGAAATCGGCGCAAGGGCGCGCGCCGAACTGTCCGAGATTCTAGGCAAGAAAGTGCATCTTTACCTCCACGTCAAAGTCAGCGCGAACTGGGACGAGGATAAAAGCCTGTATCAGGACATGGGGCTGGACTGGGTTAAGTAGGGTTCGCGCTCAGCCTTCAGGCATCGTTTCAGGACGCAGATACGCAATCATATGCGGTATGTAGTCGGCTTTGCCGAGTTCGACTTTGTTGCTGCGCAATATCGCATAGGCGCTCATGATGTGGAAATAAAACTGGCCCAATGTCCAGTCACGGGCATATTGCTCCGCGGTCAGGTCGAAAATCATCCCGTTCGGAAGCTCATGTGCGATAGTATCATCAGTGTGCGCATCAAGCGCGTCGGCTGAGAGCCCGTCCAGCAGCGCAATTGCCTCATTAATTCGGGCTTGAGCATCCTGGATCGAACCGGGCCGTTCGCCTGCATTGCGCCCCTCATCAAGAAGCGCGTTGAGAGATTCAGGCAACGGCTCCCCGCTAAGCCGGCACACTGCTTCCTTGACCTGCACACAGACAAAACGAATTTGAGTCGACAGAGGAAACATGTCAGGTGCGAGGCGCGCTGATAGCAACGCTTCGGCATCTGCTTTTGGCAATTGAGTCTGTGCTTTTGTTAGCCACCCCGAAAGTGCTTTCAGCATTTGCGTATAAGTAGGGACGATCAGACTCGTAAGGTTCATAAGTTTCTCTCCTCAAACCAAAAAGAACTGCCTATTCAGTTTTGGCTTCCTCCGTTGCTTTCTTGGCCGCTGGTTTCTTCTTCGCTGCGGGCTTCTTCGCTGCCGGTTTTTTCTTCGGAGCGGCCTTCTTCGCCGCCGGTTTCTTCGCCGCAGGTTTTTTCTTAGGGGCGGCTTTCTTGCGCTTCTTGGCAGGGCCTTTGGCCGCGCGGTCATCAATCAATTGCGCCGCTTCTTCCAAAGTCAGCTCATCCTTGTCCACCGTTTTCGGTAATGATGCATTGGTCGTGCCGTCGGTGACATAGGGGCCATAGCGCCCGTCCATCAGCTTGATCTCGACCTCGGTGCGCGGGTGCATGCCCATGATTTTGAGCGGTTCCTGCTTCGCGCCGCGTCCGCCTTTGCTGTTTTTGGCGGCATCGGCCAGCTTGGCGACGGCGGCATTCATTCCGATTTCAAACACTTCCATGGTGTTTTCAAGCCGGGCGGACTTTCCGTCATGGCTCAGATAGGGGCCATAGCGACCGATCTGGGCCATGACCTCTTTGCCCGTTTCCGGATGAGTGCCGACTTCGCGTGGCAGGGAAAGCAGTTTTAGTGCCCATTCCAGACCAAATTCTTCATTGGGAATATCTTTGGGAATGGAAGAACGTTTGGCTTCCTTGCCTTCACCACGCTGGACATAGGGACCAAAGCGCCCGACCATTTTCGTGATTTTTTCCTCCGTATCGGGATCAATACCCAGGTCTTCGGGGCCTTCATCCGCGTCGGCATTCGCGCCGCCGCCCTGGGCAAAGCGCCGCGTATATTTACATTCGGGATAGTTGGAGCAAGCGACAAAAGCACCGAAACGCCCGCCGCGAAGGGCCAGCTTGCCTTCGTTACAACGCGGGCAAAGGCGCGGATCGCTTCCGTCCTCTTTTTCCGGGAACAGGTAATCGGCCAGGAATGTGTCCAGTTCCGCCGTTACTTCTGAGGGCAAACGCTCCATGACTTCGGCGGTCTTGGGTTTGAAATCATGCCAGAACGCTTCCAGGATTTCCTGCCATTGCGCCCGGCCACCGCTGACATCATCCAGCTCTTCTTCAAGAAGGGCCGTATAGTCATAAGCGACATAGCGTTCAAAAAATCTTTCGAGAAACCCTATTAAGAGCCGCCCGCTTTCCTCTGCAAAGAAACGGTTTCCTTCGGTCCGGACATAGGCGCGGTCCTTCAGCGTCTTGATGATCGACGCATAGGTGGAAGGACGCCCGATGCCGAGTTCTTCCATCTTTTTGACCAGGCTGGCCTCGCTGTAACGGGGCGGCGGCTGTGTGAAATGCTGGTTGGCTTCGACCGATTTTTTCGCCGGACTGTCGCCTTTTGCCATGGCCGGTAACAAGCCGCTATCTTCGTCGCCGCTATCGTCGCGGCCTTCTTCATAAAGCGCAAGAAAGCCGGGGAATTTAACCACCTGCCCCGTTGCGCGAAGCCCGGTCTGGCCAGTGCCGTCACGCATTTCAACTGTCGTGCGCTCCATACGGGCGGCGGCCATCTGGCTGGCCATCGCGCGTTTCAGGATCAGGCTGTATAATTTGGTGTGGTCCCCGCTGCCTGCACTATCGCGGGTGAAGCTGGTGGGCCGGATGGCTTCGTGCGCTTCCTGTGCGTTTTTGGCTTTGGTCTTATAAATGCGCGGTTTGTCCGGCACATAGCTTGCGTCATAGCGGTCGGATATGGCCTTGCGCGCGGCTGAAATCGCGCTGTCGTCCATCTGCACGCCATCGGTACGCATATAGGTGATCGCGCCATCTTCATAAAGCTGCTGTGCGATCCGCATCGTGTGGCTGGCCGAAAAGCCGAGTTTACGGGCGGCTTCCTGTTGCAAGGTTGACGTTGTAAAGGGCGGCGGCGGGTTGCGGGTTAGCGGTTTTGTTTCAACGCTTTCGATCGTGAAAAGACCGTTCTCGACCGCTGCCTTGGCGGCCATGGCCTGTTCTTCGTTGGACAGGTCCATCTTGTCGAGCTTCTTGCCCTGATGCACGGTGAGCCGCGCCTGAAAGTCCTGACCATCCTGCTCCATCAGGGCGGTGACAGACCAATATTCCTGCGGTTTGAAGATTTCGATTTCATGCTCGCGCTCGACAATCAGGCGAAGGGAAACGGATTGCACACGCCCTGCCGATTTTGCGCCGGGCAATTTGCGCCACAATACCGGGGAGAGCGTGAAGCCCACCAGATAATCCAGCGCACGGCGCGCACGATAGGCGTCGATCAGGTCATCATCCAGCGCACGCGGGCGGGTCATGGCCTCTGTAACGGCCGCCTTGGTAATCGCGTTAAACGTCACGCGGTCCACTTTTTCCGGCAGCGCTTTCTTTTTACGCAGCACTTCCTGCACATGCCAGCTAATCGCCTCCCCTTCGCGGTCAGGGTCAGTGGCTAGGATCAGGCGCGTGGCCTTTTTGGAAAGGTCGGTAATCGCCTTTAATTGCTTCGTCTTGTCCGCATAGGGTTGCCAGACCATCGCGAAACCGTCGTCAGGATCAACCGATCCATCCTTGGGCGGCAAATCGCGGATATGACCATAAGAGGCCAGAACCTTGAAATCCGATCCCAGATATTTTTCGATTGTTTTCGCCTTGGCGGGGGATTCAACGATTACTAATTGCATAATTTCCGATTTTCATTTGCTTCACGTACACACGCGAGGCTGTGGCAGAGATTGGGTGTTCGTCAAGCTCTTGATCGACAAAAAAGCCATTTAGGCGAATTTCAGGCGAATTCAACCGGCCAGACCTACGCGTGCGCCGGCGTGGCGGGACAGCCTGCCCGCCAGTTCCAGTTCCAGCAGCATCATTTGCACCGATGCAGCGGGTAAGCGGGATTGCCGGACCAGTTCATCGACGGACACAGGCGTCATGCTGAGCAGGCTGGTCAGCGATTGCCGGGCGGCGTTATCAATATCCGTGTCATCAATACCCATGTCCATGCCGATATTCATATTATCATTACTGTTTTGCGGGATTTCTCTTAATTTTTCCGGATGGCTCTGCGTTTCAAACAAATCATACGCAAAATCCGCTCCCGCTGCCCGTTCGTCAAAATGGCTGATCAGTTCCATGATATCATCCACAGACTGGATTAGCGTTGCCCCCTCCCGTATCAATCCGTTGCAGCCCCTTGATCGCGGGTCCAGCGGGGAGCCGGGGACTGCCATGACATGCCGCCCCGCTTCTGCGGCAAGGCGGGCGGTGATGAGCGATCCGGACTTTGGAGCCGCCTCGACGACGATGGTCCCTTGGGCAAGACCGGCGATAATCCGGTTCCGATAGGGAAAATGCCGCGCCCTGGGTTCCGTTCCCGGCGGCTGTTCGGCCAATAGCAGGCCATCACGCGCAATTTGTTCCTGAAGGCTTTGGTTTTCCGGCGGGAAATAGACGTCTATCCCGCCGGCAATCACCGCAACCGCGGACTTGCTGATGGAGCCCTGGTGCGCCGCCGTATCAATCCCCCTCGCCAGACCGGATACAACCGTAACGCCTTCATTCATCAGCGAATTGGCGAGATCGCGCGAAAAACGGCACGCTGCGGCAGACGCATTGCGCGCACCGACTATGGCGACCGTGGGATGGCTGAGCAGAGACAGGTTTCCGCGATAGATCAGGGCGGGCGGGGCGTTGCTTAACTGGGCGAGAAGATAGGGGTAATCCGGATCGCCGAGAAACAGATATTGCGCGCCAAGTTTTCTGGCCGCGTCCATTTCCCGCCGCACGGCATCTGCATCCGATATGCGCGGCGCCCTGCCGCCTCCGCGTGCCGCCAGTTCAGGGAGCATTTCCAAGGCTTTTCCAGCTGAACCAAAGCGGCGGACAAGCTGAACATAGCTGACCGGACCGACATTTGCGGATCGAATCAGCCTCAGCCGGTTAAACTCTTCATTCATGCTTTGCGCCGTTTAACGGTTAATCAGGATGCGCCGACTTTGGGTTCCTCACCTGCCATCAGCCGCTCGACATTAGCGCGGTGCTTCCAGATTACAAGAAGGGCAACACCGATATACATCGGCGTCGATGGATAGTCGCCCATAATTAACGCAGTTATCGGCACAGAAACCGACGCCAGCATCCCTGCGACCGATGAATATCGGAATATTGCCAGGGCGAGCAGCCACGTAACCGCAAACACAATGCCCAGCATCGGTGCCAATGCAGTGACAATGCCAAGCAGGGTCGCAACGCCTTTACCGCCCTTAAACTTAAGCCAGACCGGATAGAGATGCCCCAAAAACGCACCCATCCCGGCCATGACGCCCAGCCCTTCATCAACACGCGACGCGATTATGACTGCCACAGCGCCTTTACCGACATCCAGCAACAGCGTCAGGGCGGCGATCGCCTTGTTCCCTGTTCGCAAGACATTGGTGGCGCCGATATTCCCGGACCCAATTTTACGCAGATCCCCGCCGCCGGTAAGCCGCGTCAACAGCAAGCCGAAAGGTATCGACCCCAGCATATAGCCAAACAATACGGCCAAAATTGTTTCAATCCAGATGGATTGCATCGTGCGGGTTTCCTTACTTGGACATAGCCGGAGCTATCCCTAACTTACTCCATCGGCAAGGCTTTTGCATATTAAAATTGAACGCGGTTAACGGATTGCGAGGTGAAGCAAGGCGCTTGCTGAACCTGTGCCGCTTAACTAGAGGTCCGGTAATGACAGGCAATCAAACAAATACCACCGGCCCGCTTTTATTCTTTGACACAGGTGTCGGAGGATTATCCATTTTGCGTGAAGCGCAGAAATTATTGCCCACCGCGCCGGTCGTTTACGCCGCTGATTACGCGGGCATGCCCTATGGCATGAAAACAGAGGCCGAACTTTCCACCCGCATCCCCTTGCTCCTGGGGCGGCTTGTTGAGCGCTATAAGCCGCAGCTGGTGACAATAGCGTGTAATACAGCGTCAACCATCGCGCTCGATGTTGTCCGGTCCGTATTGGATATTCCGGTCGTCGGTACTGTTCCCGCCGTCAAGCCAGCCAGCCTGATGACGAAAACCGGTGTCGTCGGTCTGCTCGGCACACCTGCCACAATTCGTCAGCCTTATGTTGATCGTCTGGCCGGTGAATTTGCTGCCGACAAGAAACTGCTACGGTTCGGTGCCCCTGAACTGGTCCACGCTGCCGAAGCCAAGTTACGCGGCGAAGTGCCTGACCCGAATGCCATTCAGGCCGCCGTGAAGGGCCTGACCGATCAGGAACATGGAAATGAGATTGATACAGTCATTCTGGCGTGCACGCATTTTCCTTTGGTGCAAGAGGAGTTGCAGAAATCATTCCCCAATCCCGTCCGCTTCATCGACGGGGCACAGGGGATTGCAAGGCGCATTGAATATCTTACCAAAGATATTATATGGCCAGAAACCGCGAATTCCGGCGTTTTCGTGACGACTGGCCCGCTGGAAGCGCTGGCACCATATCGCAAGGCGTTCCATGAATTTGGGCTGGACAGGTTTGAAGCTCTTTAAGAGGCTATCTTTCCAATATCTTATTGAGAATGGTTCTCGCTGGATATTCGGTAAAAAGGTCGTTATTGGCCATTTACGCGATTGGACTTGCTACAAGAATTATACAGGAATTGTTGAAAAGTGGATTACGATAAGGCTTTTTCTCAAGCGATTAACCGTCTTCACAGTGAAGGCCGCTATCGGGTTTTTATCGATATCTTGCGGAACAAGGGTTCCTTCCCGAACGCCCGCTGTTTTGCCCATCATAACGGACCAAAGCCTGTAACCGTCTGGTGTTCCAATGACTATCTCGCCATGGGGCAGCATCCCGATGTGATCGCTGCGATGGAAGAAGCCTTGCATGATGTGGGGGCCGGTTCTGGCGGGACTCGCAATATTGGCGGCAACACCCACTATCATATCCAGTTGGAAAGCGAACTTGCCGATCTGCACGGTAAATCCGGCGCCTTGCTGTTCACATCCGGCTATGTTTCCAACGAAGCAACCCTTTCCACGCTGACAAAAATATTGCCCGGTTGCATCATTTTTTCAGATGAACTGAACCATGCCTCCATGATTGCGGGCATTAAAAATAGCGGCTGTGAAAAACGGGTTTTCCGGCACAATGATCTGGAACATCTTGAAGAATTGCTCGCTGCCTCGGACCCTGATGCGCCAAAGCTGATTGCTTTCGAGAGCATTTATTCCATGGATGGCGATATCGCTCCGCTGCACGCCATATGTGATCTTGCCGATAAATATAACGCCTTGACCTATTGTGACGAAGTTCATGCCGTTGGCATGTACGGGAAGCGCGGCGGCGGTATATCGGAACGCGATGACGCGGCCAGCCGTATCACCATTATCGAAGGAACATTGGCGAAAGCCATAGGCGTTCTGGGCGGTTACATCACTGCGGACCAGAAAATTATCGATGTCATCCGTTCCTATGCCCCCGGGTTTATTTTCACCACCAGCCTGTCTCCCGTTCTAGTTGCCGGAGCCTTGGCTAGTGTCCGTCACCTGAAAAAATCAAGCGCAGAGCGGGACGGCCAACAGGCCGCTGCCCAGTTGTTGAAAAACATGTTCGCCGACGCTGGCTTGCCCGTCATGGATTCCACCACCCATATTGTGCCGTTGCTGGTCGGTGACCCCGTGAAAGCCAAGAAGATCAGCGACATATTGCTGGCCGAATACGGCGTTTATGTGCAGCCGATTAACTATCCGACCGTCCCGCGCGGTCTGGAACGCCTGCGCTTCACGCCCGGACCTGTTCATACCGAGCAGATGATGGCTGATCTCACCAAGGCGCTGGTTGAAATCTGGAGCCGGATGGAACTGCAACTCGCAGCCTGATAGCCGCAGCCGATAACCGCCTAACTTTCCGCCTGTCCTACATGCTACCGGCTATGCTAAAGCCTTGTCCGGTTCTGTCTCAATCCTGAATATCATCTGCGTCTGGCCCCCGGCCAGATCCTGCAAGATTGCGTAACAATCTGTAGGTCGATTTGTTGGGAATTTGTTGGAAATTGTCCAAGCAGTACCAAAACAGGATTTGGCTGAAATGCACTGTTCCTTGGTGTGAAGTTTGTGAAGTTTAGACTTTACGCACCGATTATTTCCGCAAAGCGTTTGCGGTCAATATTCCCGCCCGAAAGTGTAATGGCCGTCCGGTCTGTGACAGGCACATAGCCCGCCAGCACGGCCGCCAGCGCGACCGCTCCGCCCGGTTCAATCACCACATGCAGCCGTTCAAACGCCACCCGCATCGCGTCATGAACCTGCGAAGCCGACACCGCCACACCCTTTGCGTTACGCGCTTTCAATATGTCGAAGGTCAGCGGAGAGACGATCAGCGTCTGCAAGGCATCACAATCGGTAGCAGGTGGATTGTCCTGCACCGGGATGATCGTGCCACTTTCCAGAGAATGCTTCATATCGTCCCACCCTTCCGGCTCTGCGACTATAATATCTGCCTGCGGATTGGCCAAAGCTATGCCCGATGCCAACCCGCCGCCGCCGCAACAGACAACCAGTTGATCTGGCGGAGAACCTGTCAGGGCGATCATCTGGTCCCGGATTTCGATGCCGGCGCTGCCCTGCCCCTCGACAATCCAAGGATCATCAAAACTGGGCACGACCACCCCACCATTTTTCCCGGCCACTTCGGCAGCCAGTTTTTCGCGTGATTCTTTCAACCGGTCATAAGTAACGACCTCGGCGCCCAGCTTCTTGGTATTTTCCAGCTTGGCCGCGGGCGCATCGCCCGGCATGATGATGGTCGCCTTGATCCCGAGCCGCCGCGCTGCCCACGCCACGCCCTGTGCATGATTACCGCTGGAAAAGGCCACCACACCGCGTTTGCGTTGATTTTCATCCAGATCGGTTAAACGATGCCACCCACCGCGTATCTTGAAAGCGCCTATGGGTTGAAGACATTCCGCTTTGCACCATATAGTCTTTCCGTCGATAGTAAGCGGCAGAAGTGGCGTCGAAGGCAAAATATCGGCGATTTTTTCCGCCGCGCGTTCGACGCCCGCCAAAGTCGGTTTCCTCGCAGGGTCCAAAAGTAATTGCTCTGTCATGGCGTGCTTCTATATGCGGGTAGGTGATTCCTCTAGCAAAATGAGTAAGCATTATGAGCAAAGTTTTGGTAATCGGCGCAGGCGGTGTCAGTTCTGTGGCTGTTCACAAAATGGCACAGATAGTCGCTGCCAAGACAGGACCTTTTTCGGATATCGTGCTCGCGAGCCGGACCGTTGCCAAATGTGAGGCAATAGCGGAATCGGTGAAACAGAGAACCGGAGTGGATATTGAAACTGCTCAGGTCGATGCAGATGATGTTTCTGCCATGACCGCGTTAATAGAAAAGGTGAAACCTGACCTGGTTGTCAATCTCGCGCTGCCTTACCAGGATCTACCGATCATGGATGCGTGTCTGGCGACCAAGACGGATTATCTGGATACCGCCAATTATGAACCGCGGGACGAGGCAAAGTTCGAGTATAAATGGCAATGGGATTACAATGATCGTTTCCGCGATGCCGGTATCATGGCCTTGCTTGGCTCCGGCTTTGATCCCGGTGTGACATCGGTTTTCACGACTTGGCTCAAAAAGCACCATTTCGACCGCATCGACACGCTGGATATACTTGATTGCAATGGCGGCGACCACGGGCAGCATTTCGCAACCAATTTCAATCCGGAAATCAACATCCGCGAAGTGACCGCTCCGGCACGCCACTGGGAAAACGGGTCATGGGTCGAAACACCTGCGCTGTCCCATAAACAGGCGTTCGATTTTGACGAAGTGGGTGAGCGCAACATGTATCTCATGTATCATGAGGAGATTGAATCGCTCTCCAAACATATCCCGGAAATCAACCGCATCCGCTTCTGGATGACATTTGGTGATGCCTATCTTACGCATCTTGAGGTGTTACAGAATGTCGGCATGACTTCGATTGAGCCGATTGAATATGAAGGGCAACAGATCGTACCGCTTCAATTCCTGAAAGCCGTATTGCCTGAACCCGCAAGCCTTGGCGAATCGACAAAGGGCAAAACCAATATCGGCGTGATCGCCACGGGCGAAAAAGACGGGGTTCAAAAAACCCTCTATGTCAAAAATATCTGCAGCCACGAAGCCGCTTTCGAGGAAACCGGAAATCAAGGCGTCAGCTATACCACCGGCGTTCCAGCCATGATCGGGTCGGCTTTAATGTTGTCGGGCCAATGGGCAGGCAAAGGCGTATTCAACATGGAAGAATTTGATCCCGATCCCTTCATGGCCATGTTGAATGAGCATGGTTTGCCCTGGAGCGTGGAAGAGCTGGACGCGCCGCTGGCTTTCTAAGATGGAAACAAAAGCAGGAGATCCCGGCGCATTTGCGCGTTTCGATTTGACCCGTGTGCCCTCTCCCGCCTTTGTTGTGGACGAGGCCGCTATCCGCAGGAATCTGGATGTTCTGGCGGACATAAAGGCACGATCGGGGGCGAAGATATTATTGGCGCTCAAGGCTTTTTCGATGTGGTCGCTTGCGCCTATCATCGACGAGTATCTTGATGGCTGCTGCGCCTCTGGCCTGTGGGAAGCGAAGCTTGCTGCCGAGCATTTCAAGGGCTCGATCAGCACCTATTCTCCTGCCTATAAGAAGGATGATCTGGAAGAAATTGCAGCGCGTTCCGAGCATGTCATTTTTAACAACCCGGCCCAGATCAGCAGGTGGAAAGACCTGGTCACCTGCGACATCGGCCTGCGCCTAAATCCTGAAATCGCTCTGGGCGAGACACCGAAATATGATCCCAGTCAGCCGCATAGCCGCCTGGGCTTTCCCATCTCACAGTTAAAGTCATCGCATTTTGAAGCTATTTCCGGAATTCATTTCCATAATCTTTGCGAACAGAATTTCGGCGAGTTGGAGCAGACTTGGGCAAAAATAGAACCCGTCATCGCTCCCCACTTTGGCAAACTTAAATGGATCAACCTTGGCGGCGGTCATCATATAACGCGCGATGATTACAACCGGGATGCGCTTGTCCGGTTTTTAAGCGACCTGAAAACCAAATCGGGCTGTGAGATCTATCTGGAACCGGGAGAGGCCGTTGCCCTTGATGCCGGGATATTGGTCGGGGAGCTTCTGGATATATTTGATAACGGAATGCCCGTCGCTATCACGGACATTTCTGCCACTTGCCACATGCCCGACGTTATCGAAGCGCCGTATCGCCCCGCGATGCTGAGTGAGCGCAGCGACGGAGATCCCGTCCGGCTAGGCGGGCCAAGCTGTTTGGCGGGCGATATTATCGGTGACTACCTGCTTCCCGAACCGCCGCATATCGGCCAGCGGATCGCATTTCTGGATCAGGCCCATTATTCTATGGTAAAGACCAACACGTTTAATGGTGTCCCCCTGCCCTCAATCTGGCTTTGGAATAGCGTAACAGATGATTTGCGCTGCGTTAAAAAGTTTGACTGGACCGCGTTTCGCGACCGGCTTAGCTGACGCCCCAATGAAAAGTTGCAAAGCAACAACATTCGGCCCTTGTTCATAATTTATCGACTAAAGACACTTTACAGACCGTAAAAGCGAACATATATCCGCCCGCACTGCCCCATGGCCGACCCCGAATCTTCATGGCAAAACCGCAAGGCAGCTCAATCGATAACAGAAATGTAGGGGTTCCCTTGAGTTGCACAATTTCCATAATGCACAGGAGCTGACGAAGGCTCTTAGTCCTGACATCCCAGTTTTGCTGAATCGTCCACACGCCGCACGGCGTGCGGCACGCTATTTTGTCGAACAGTTTCCCGGCAGGTCGCTTTACGCCGTTAAAGCCAATCCCTCGCCAGAACTTTTGAAACTGCTCTACAGTGAAGGCGTGACGCACTTTGACGTGGCCTCGATTGCTGAAGTACGCCTTGTCCGTGCCATTTTGCCGGAATCGGAGCTATGCTTCATGCATCCGATTAAATCCGAAGCGTCTATCCGCGAAGCTTATCGCGATCACGGCGTGCGTGTTTTTTCGCTGGACAGCATTGATGAGCTTGAGAAGATTGAACGCGCCACCGACAACGCAGAAGACCTGACGCTGTGCGTGCGAATAAAGGTCGCATCGGAATTTGCGCAAATAAGTCTGGCGTCGAAATTCGGCATTGATGTCGATGATAGCACGGCGCTATTGATGCGTGCACGCCAGACTGCGGACGCATTGGGCATTTGTTTCCATGTCGGAAGTCAGACTATGACGCCGCTCGCTTATGTCCAGGCACTGGAACGGGTCCGCACGGCGATTGTCGAGGCATCGGTCACGGTTGATATTGTCGATGTAGGTGGTGGGTTCCCTTCTATTTATCCTGAGATGGAACCACCGTCACTCAACCATTATTTCAGCGCGATTAGCCGGACTTTCGAAGATTTGCCGATCAGCTATTCAGCGGAACTTTGGTGTGAACCAGGCCGCGCGCTGGCGGCTGAATATAATTCACTGATCGTCAAGGTCGAGCAGCGCCGTGGTAACGAACTGTATATCAACGATGGCGCCTATGGCACCTTGTTTGATGCGGCCCATATTGGCTGGCGCTTTCCGGTAAAGCTGATTGGCGGCACATCATCCGATGCGGGCTCTACCGAATATAGCTTTTACGGTCCCACCTGCGACGACATGGATCATATGGCCGGACCGTTCATCCTACCCGACGATGTAAAGATCGGCGATTATATCGAGATCGGCATGCTGGGCGCTTATGGAGCGGCGATGCGAACCAAGTTTAACGGCTATGGATCAATTGATGATTATGATGTCATCGATGAACCTATGGCAAGCGTCTATGTCGGTGATAATCTGGATCGTACGAACCGGGAGAATGTTGTCTCCTTCCCCGGAGCGTAGCAGCTCGATCCAGTCGGACGTTAACCAGCTAGTTAAGTTGCATTTGACAATTTGAAATATGTAACGCAGGTTCCCCCGGTCTACTGCCGACCGGGGGGAGAATGTTGTCATTGGACACCGTAATATTGCGCCACCAGATTTGTTGATCATTGGTCAGGTTGATACCGGACATTGATTGTCAATTGCCCAGCATTTGGGTCCCCCTTCGAGGAAAAAGGACAAAAACGATAATCTACAAGATTTTTTAGGAGGGGGAAATAAAATGGAATTCAGTCCTATATTACAGCCTGTTGTAGCGCTCATCTTATGGACCATGCTGATGTGGTTATGGATGTATGTCACCCGCATACCGGCCATGAACAAGGCAAAGATCGATTCAGCCAATCTGATAGGTGGTACTGGAGCGGATCTGGACGAGTTACTACCTGCAGAAGTCCAGTGGAAGGCGCATAATTACAACCATTTGCTGGCCGAGCCGACGCTTTTCTATGCTATCGCACTTGTTCTTGCTGTAATTGGACAAGGCGGCGGATATAATCTGACCATCGCGTGGATCTATGTCGGATTGCGAGTTCTGCACAGCCTGATCCAGTCGACTGTGAACAGAGTTATGTTCCGCTTTCTGGTGTTCATGCTGTCCAGCATATGCATAATCATCCTGGCAATTCGGGCAGCGCTTGTTGTGTTTGGCTAAACACGTTGGCGGCTATCTCCTTTGGACAAGGAGATAGCCGCTAATGCTGATCCTCTTAAAGCACGTTTCTAAATCTAGTGGGGTTTAAGAATGAGAGGCGTCTCTCAACATACCAAATCCCATTCATACCGGCTCATGAATCAACTATTTCAATGAAAAGCTCGATACCAACTCTACATGTGTCGACCATAAAAATTGCCCGACCGGCCAAACTGCGTCGAGTTTATAACCGGCGTCGCATAATTGCTTTGCATCGCGGGCAAAGCTTGCCGGATTGCAGCTGATATAACAAATTTTGGGAACTTCGGATTGTGCAATCTGTGCAACCTGATCGCGAGCGCCGGCACGGGGCGGATCCAGTATAACCGCGCCAAAGCGGTTCAACTCATCCGGACTCAGCGGCCGTCGGAACAGGTCACGATGCTCGGTAAAAATCTGGCGCTTTGACAAATTCGCGGCCATTTGCAATGCGCCTATCGCATCGCGTGACCCTTCCGCAGCATAGACCTTGCGATTATCGCCCAAGGCAAACGCAAATGTGCCCAGACCTGCAAACAGATCAGCCACAAATTTGCTGTTACCAACCGTTTCAAGCATAGCACTGACAAGTGCGTCCTTGCCTTCATGTGTGGGCTGTAAAAAGCTGTTATGCGGCAAGGACACGGCAACTCCGCCCAGTGTGACCGTTACCGGTTCCGGCTCCCACTGTGTTTCCGGGCCGAAACCATTATCGACAGAAAGCCGCGCAAAACCATTCTCTTTAGCAAAATCTGCCAACGCCACCCGCTCTTCCAAGCTCTCCGGTTCATAGTTATTGATGCACAGATCAACTCCTTGGTCGGCCAGACTCATCTCGATATTCATATCATGCTTACGCCGGGCGACGGATTGCAGAAATATCCGTAATGGCTCGATGACGGCAAAAAGCTCGGGCCGCATAATCTCACATTGCTTCAGGTCGACGATCCGGTGACTACCGGCGCCGCTAAATCCTAGTTTAAAGTTCTTGCCCATCATGGCTCCGCGCAGGCTTGCACGAATACGGCTTTTCGGTTTTGAAATTTGCGGAGGATGGAGTGTGCCGGCACTCAACCCCTGCCCTTCCAGCGCATATACTATCCGGTCGGTTACAAATTGCGCATAGCTCTCCGCATCCAAATGCTGGAGACTGCATCCGCCGCAATTCTTAAAGTGCTGGCAAGGCGGTTCAACATGATGCGGCCCTTTAATCAGACCGCCCTCGTCATTCAGCCGGTCAAGCGGTGCGGAAAAAGCCACATGGCGACCATCGGCTGTCACGCCATCACCTTTGGCTGCTACGCGTAAAATAATATTGGAATCGATTTCAGTGCTCATAGGCACCCTTGTAGCGCTTTTGGAATATGATCAATTAGTATCTCTGGCGAGAAAGCCGGACCGGCCAGTTTTCCGGCGCGACTATGTAGCCATTGGCCCTGTTCTGCGGCAAGAAAGGCATCTTTCAGGCCAGCGAAACGGGCCGCTATAATGCCAGCGAGAACATCACCTGTTCCTGCCGTCGAAAGCCAGCTTGATGATGCGGGCGCTAATAGGACATCACCTTTCGGGCTGGCGATAACACTATCCGCCCCCTTGTGAAGTATAACCGCACCGCAATCCGTCGCTAATTGCGTGGTCCGATCAATTTTTGAGCCTTCTGTTTGGCATGCAATCGCTGCAAACTCCCCGGCGTGCGGAGTCATTATTACCGGATGAAAGCGGCTTTTCAGACAATTTGCTCCATCCTGCCCCAAAAGAATCAATGCATCGGCATCCAGCAAAACCGGTTTTTCAATATCCAGAACCAGGTTCAAAAGCTCAGTAGCACGGTCATTACGGCCAAGTCCTGACCCGATCAAAATGACATCAATCCTATCATCCGATAATTGCGCGCGGAGCTGTTCCAATCCTGTGTGATATTCGGTAACAATACTGTGATGGGGAGGCAAGAAACCCGATTTTGCGAAGATCTTAACATACCCAGCCCCGGAGTGCTGTGCCGCCAAAGCGGCCAGTTTAGTTGCTCCCGGCATTTCGCCTGCAACGATAGCAACCAGTCCTCTGGTATATTTATGATCGTGGCTTGTGGGCGGGCAAATCGAAGGCCTTTCTAGTAACCGGATTGATGAGGCCGCATCAACGCCAATATCAACGCCAACCAGGCCCCCCATAAGCGCGCAGGCAGGCATCAGGTAATGCGCGGGTTTGAAAGCCCCTAAAGCAATGGTCAGGTCATATGGCGGAACAGGGTTCAGCAACTTGCCGCTATCGGTATCCACCCCGCTGGGAAGGTCCACTGCTACCCGCCGTCGCGCTCCGCTATATAGTCGTTGATGGTGATCCAGTAATTCACCGGAGACGGGTTTGGTCAGACCTGTTCCAAACAGGCAGTCAACAAATTGTAATGCTGGTTTAGCATCAGCCAGCCTCAGCGTTTCGCCTTTCCATAATGACCGAGCGTTCTTTGCCGCATCTGTTCCGGGATCACTGCTCGCCGCAACTATGACTTCGGTGCCTTTTTCCAAAAGAGATTGAGCGATTACATAGCCATCGCCGCCATTATTACCGGGGCCGCATAGTACAAGTGTAGGGGTGTGGGGAGCGGACCGTGCAATATATTCTGCAGCGCCCTTTCCGGCGCGATCCATCAGTTCGATGACCGAAACTCCGTCATCAATCAGCTCCTGCTCCGCTGTCCGCATGTTTTCCGCAGTCAGGATATGCCCATGGTTGAGCATCAACACCCCTATTTCTGGCCCTATTACGGGCCTAACCTCCGGTTTCTAACCCGGCTCATTATCCACGGCGGCGCTCTTCATCCGCGCTGGCATGATATATTTGTCCGATCCGACACTAACCAATATTTCGCTGTCATCAACTATTTCAATTCTGGCTTTCTCTGCACCATCCGCAGCCTCAAGCCCGTGACCGTCAGTCAGGATGTTAAAACGGCGAAAGCCGCCGTCAGGGTGGCGGACGACTAATGTCACGCCATCTTCAGCGACTAGCCGTTCGGCTTGACAACCATCCGAAAACTCAGAGCTCCCATTAACCGCACACTGTATCGTGCTGCCATCAATTCCCTTCGCTCTTTCATCTTCGTTGGCGCTCCCCCCACTATCCGTCACTCCGCATGCGGAAAGTAGCAAAAGTGCCGTGAAGATACTAGATATCCGCGTAAACATGTTTTTCCGCTTTTGCGCCGGGATGGGTTACAGCGCCTTTATAGGCCGGACCAACATTCTGAGCATAGCGCCATAGGGCCCCGGACGCATAATCATTTTCATGCGGCTTGAAGCGGGAACGACGCTCTTCCAGAATTTTTTCATCAATCTCGAGATCAATGATTCCAGCAATCGCATCGATATTAATTATATCGCCGTCCTCAACCAGACCAATAGGTCCGCCATCCACCGCTTCTGGTCCCACATGACCGATACAAAAACCGCGTGTTCCTCCCGAAAAACGACCATCGGTAATGAGCGCGACCTTCTCACCCATGCCTTGACCGTAAAGCGCCGCCGTTGTCGCCAACATTTCGCGCATTCCGGGTCCACCTTTCGGCCCTTCGTTTCGAATGACTATAACCGAACCTTCTTTAACCTCGCGATTTTCGACAGCAGCAAAGGCATCTTCTTCGCATTCAAATACCAGAGCCGGGCCGCGAAATTGCAAACGCGCCATGCCCGCGACCTTAACGATCGCACCTTCGGGAGCCAATGATCCTTTCAGGCCAACGACACCGCCAGTAGGGGTAATCGCATTCTTTACATCATAGATAACTTTCTGATCGCTATTCCATGTGATTTCGTCAATATTCTCAGCCAGTGTTTTGCCGGTAACCGTCATGCAATCACCGATAAGCAAGTCGTTAGCTATCATGGTCTTCATGAGCATATACACACCGCCAGCGTCATGCATGTCTTTGGCGACATATTTCCCACCCGGTTTCAAATCGGCCAGATAAGGCGTCGTTTTGAACACTTCGGCAACGTCAAAAAGATCAAAATCGATCCCCGCCTCGCTGGCCATTGCAGGCAGATGCAACGCGGCATTCGTTGACCCGCCGGTCGCAGCAACCACACGGGCAGCGTTAAGGAAAGCGTCTCTTGTGCAAATATCCCTCGGACGCAAATTGAGTTCGATCAGGTTCATTATCTGACGCCCGGCAGCAAGCGCCATATCGTCCCTGCTTTTATAAGGTGCGGGGGCCATATTGCTGTTGGGAAGCGATAGACCAATCGCCTCGGCAACACATGCCATTGTGTTTGCTGTAAACTGTCCGCCGCAAGCACCATGTCCCGGGCAAGCCACTTTTTCCAGTTCGATCAATTCCTGAAGTGGGCAGTTCCCGGCGCTATACTGGCCTACAGCTTCAAAAACATCGACGACCGTAACATCTTCATTGTGGAAACGACCCGGCAATATGGAGCCGCCATAGACGAAAATCGAAGGAACATTCAGCCGCAGCATGGCCATCATCATGCCAGGCAAGCTTTTGTCACAACCCGCATATCCAATCACAGCATCATAGCAATGGCCGCGCACGCTCAGTTCAACGGAATCAGCAATAACTTCCCGCGACACGAGGGAAGATTTCATCCCCTGATGCCCCATGGCAATGCCGTCGGTGACCGTAATAGTGTTGAAACGACGCGGAGTTCCACCCGCATCGATCACGCCTTGGCGCGCGATATTTGCCTGAACATCTAACAAGGTATTGCATGGCGCGCTATCATTCCCGGCAGAAGCAATGCCGACAAACGGCTTTGCGATATCTTCTTCGGTCATTCCCATAGCGTAATAATAGCTACGCTGGGGCGCGCGTTCCGGGCCGATGCTGACATAGCGGCTGGGCAGAGTAGATTTATCGAATGTTCGGGTCATTTCATGGTCCTGCAAAGGGAGTCGGAAGTATTACGATCCTCCTTCCAAAACTGGAGCCTTCACGCAAGCCCTGTTCGTATTTTATCGCAGATTCGCAACAGTATTTCGGTAAAACGGCGTTGCCCGGTTTCATGTGCAATTAAATCCTGCCTTATTTCAACTTCTGTATAGGCTTTGCCGATATCTTCCGCTTGTCTCTTCATCGTCGCATGAAGGTCTTTGCCTGAATAGGGCTGCTGATCGCCAACCACTAACTGCTCATCTTCCAGAAACTGGATAGCCATGCGGGACGCAGTTTCATATTCATTATACAGAACCCCGATTTCCCAGGGTCTTTTTCCCATGGAGCCTTCCCGCAAGCCAGGTGTAAAGCTGTGCAGGAATAACACCAATGCTGGGTCCACGTCGCGGATCAACGCGGCTACACGGTCATGATAAGGGTGGAAATACCGGTTAAGACGATCGTTTCTTTCCTCATCACTTATAATGTTTCCGGGTATTTTTAGGCCGTCGCTCTGCACCGGAATGACAACTGTTTCGTCGGGGTAACGGTTAAGATCAACAACAAGTCGGGATACAGTCCCCAAAATTGAGAGATAGCCATACGTTGCCGACATGTAACGGGCTATATTTGCAACGCCAATATCATAAGCGATATGGTCTTCAAGAAGCTCTGGACTGATGCCAAGATCAATTTCCGGTGGGACCTGATTGGACGCATGATCGACTACTACCAATATGCCTTTTTGCTCCGGTATTCCGGATATTTCAAACGGTTCGATCATTTCAACTTTCCAATCATCGTCCATATTCTTTCTGATGAAGTGCTCATTATATCACTGGCAGCCTGCGCTTCTTCAAGACTTTCATAAAGGCCAAAACAAGTCGCACCAGATCCGGACATTCTTGAAATCACGACGTTCGTTTCATTCAGCCTTAACAATATTTCACTGATGATAGGGGCCAGAGATTCCGCCGAAGATTGCAGGTCGTTACGTCCCGACAATGCAATTTCCATGGGAGTGGTCCCTTGCAAGCCGCCGCGATCAATGCCATCCCAACCCCGGAAAACCGAAGCCGTTGATACCGGTACCAAGGGGTTAACCAAAAGGGCAAAATACTTCTCTAATGCCCCGCTATCCACGGGCTCAAGATCCTGCCCAATCCCCTGCCCCCGGCATGTCTGGCTGATAACGCACGCCGGGACATCGGCGCCGAGCGGAATAGAAAGCTGTGCCAATTCCGGTATAGTTAGCCCGATACCCCAAAACCGATTAAGCAACCGAAGCGCCGCCGCGGCATCGGCGGAGCCACCGCCAATCCCGGATGCGATGGGCAAATGTTTGTCCAATACAATATGCACACCTCTCGGCTTTTTGGCTTTTGATGCAAGTAGATGCGCAGCCTGCAATATCAAATTATCCGTATCACTCAATCCACTGGAAAATGGGCCAATTACCGAAAGAGTAATCCCCTCAGCCGATTTGACAGAAAGGAGGTCGCCACAGTCCAAAAATGCGAACACTGTTTCAATATCATGATAACCGTTGCTCAGGCGCTTACGGACATGAAGAGCAAGATTTATCTTCGCATAGGCGATTTCACTATCGCCAATATTCTTGTCTTGCTTCGTCATTAAGGGGAAACGAGATCGGCACGAAGCCCCAGATCAATTTTCTCGGCCAATCGCTGTGCATTCTCACCTTCGGCAAATAACTTTGCTGATTTCCACGCATAGCGCGCTTCATATTTTCGGCCAACCGCCCAATAAGCATCACCGAGATGTTCATTGATAGTCGGGTCTTGTGGCTCCCCTGAAAGGGCCTGCTCAAGATAATCAATCGCTTTGTCATGTTGGCCGGTGATAAAATAGGCCCAGCCCAAAGAGTCCGTAATTGCCGGGGAAGAAGACCTCAATTCATGAGCTTTGCGGATCGCCGCTATGGCAGAAGTCGTGTTTTCACGGCGTTCCAATTGCGCGTAACCAAGATAATTTAATATGCTGGCTGAATTAGGCTGCAAATCATTTGCTATTTTGAGCGATTCCAGACCATCTGGCCAAAGCCCTGCCTGTTCCTGGGCACCACCAAGGGCAAGCCAGTAAGATGCCAGCTGTGAGTTAGGAAGGCCGTGTTTTTCTGCCAATGCAATAGCTTGCTCAAATGCTTTTGCTGCAGCTAGATTATCATGGCTGCTCTGTAGCAATTGACCGGATAATGCCCGCAATTCCGGTGCTTCAGGATTCTGCGCAATAGCCTTTTCCAATCGCGCTTGACCGGCAGCATAGTCCTCGGTCTCAACGTAGCTTGCGATTTCCAGGATGACCGCCAGTAACGAATAGGCACTTTCAGCGGGTATTTTTTCCAGCTCTTCTCTGGCCGCCATAATATTTTCGATCTGGCCATAGGCTTCACTCATGACAATATGACCATAGTCGCTGTCAGGAAAAACCCTTGCCGCTGCCTGTGCAACAACCAGTCCGGGAAAATAAGCGCGCTGCCCCCCTAGGTCAGACGCAAGCCGTTGGAGGAGAAACCCCGCCCCCACCTGAGCGTCAACTTTTTGCGCGTATTTGCGGGCATTATCCGACTCAATATCGCGGAACATTTTGGCTTCTGGACCTGTCCGATTACGCTTCAATATCTTCAAAGCCTGATTTTCATTGCCTAATGCAAGAAAATGACGTGCCGCAATGATCCGTATAGGGGCTAGCCGCTGTTCATTGCGTTCTACCATCGCGTCGATCAACTGCATGACTTGGGCTTCTTTACCGTGAGCCAAAGCATGTAAAATCGATTGCTCCTGATGATAGAAAATGCCTGTCTCATCCTTCTTTGCCGATGTGAGGTCAGCGAGAGGACTTTCCCCTGATGCAGTGGCAATCCAGGCGTTTAGCAAAGGGGTTAAAAAGCTGAAATTCTGCAAGGATTGCAATTCAAGCGAGGCCGTTCTGGCGGCGCGATAATCTTTCTTGGCGAAGGCATCCGCAAACAACAGCAGTGGCATTTCCGGATCAACAGCCCCGTGAAGCTCCAAAGCACGAACAGCTTTAATCGCAAGGTCAAAATTCCCTGCCTCGATGGCTTTTACATAGGTCTTGCTGGCCAGCAAGAGATTGTCGGGCTGATGTTTTAGAGTTTCGGCATAGATAGCTGCAGCATCTGCTGGACGATTGGATGATTCAGCCATCCGTGCCTCAACATATTTATTCAGCATATCAGCATCATCACCGCGCTTGGCGAAGGCTGGATTGCCAAGCAATGCGGTTAATATGATGCTGCCAAAACCTATTTTACATATTCGGGTAATTCGGACCTCCGCCACCTTCGGGTACTACCCAGTTTATATTCTGGGACGGGTCTTTAATATCACAGGTTTTGCAATGAACACAGTTCTGCGCGTTAATCTGGAATTTCGGATTGCCCGCTTCATCCTCGATAAATTCGTAGACCCCCGCCGGGCAATAACGCTGGGATGGCCCTGCGAATTGCGGAAGGTTTACCTCTACCGGGATCGAAGGATCTTTCAGTTGCAAGTGAACTGGTTGATCTTCCTCGTGATTGGTATTGGAGAGGAATACAGATGACAAACGGTCAAAGCTGATAACCCCATCCGGCTTTGGATATACGATTGGTGTGCAATGCTCCGCACGTTTCAGTCGCGAATAGTCCGGATGGTGTTTCATCGTGAATGGCATTTTGATTTTAAGATTTTCCGCCCACATGGTGATACCGCCAATCAGCGATCCCAAGACGTCTCCATATTTCTCAACCGCAGGAAGGACATTGCGAACAACCCGCAACTCCTCACGCACCCAACTATTCTCATAGGCTGCCCCATAGGCGGCCAGTTCATCATTTTCGCGGTCTGCAACAATCGCTTCATACGCTGCTTCAGCCGCCATCATACCGGTCTTCATCGCGGTATGTGTGCCCTTGATACGCGGAACATTCACAAATCCGGCAGAACAGCCGATCAGTGCGCCGCCAGGGAAGAATAGTTTCGGCACGGACTGGAAACCGCCGTCATTAATGGCCCGTGCGCCATAAGATACACGCTTACCGCCTTCCAGGATCTTGCGGATTTCGGGGTGCTGTTTCCAGCGCTGCATTTCCTCGAACGGAGATAGATATGGGTTTTCATAATTGAGCCAGGTAACGAAACCCAGCGCAACCTGATTGTCAGCCTGATGATAAAGAAAACCGCCACCATTGGCGCCTCCTGTCAAAGGCCAGCCTTGGCTATGGATAACGCGGCCGGGAACATGTTTGTCCGGGTCGATATCCCAAAGTTCTTTGATACCAAGACCATATACCTGCGGCTGGCTATCCGCATCCAGCGAGAATTGCTTTTTCAGTATTTTGGTAAGATGTCCGTGAACGCCTTCTGCAAAAAATGTGTATTTTGCGTGTAGCTCCAGACCAGGCTGATAATCAGGCTTATGGCTGCCATCACGTGCAACGCCCATATCACCAGTCGCGACACCTTTAACTGAGCCATCATCATTATAAAGAATTTCGGCTGCGGCAAAACCAGGGAAGATTTCAATCCCCATATTCTCTGCGCGCTCACCCAACCAGCGGCACAGATTGCCAAGCGAGCCAGTATAGGTTCCCTTGTTCTGCATGAACCCGGGGAACATGATGTGCGGCAATTCATACTTCTTCGTCTTGGTCAGCACCCAATGCTGGTTGTCGGTAACGGGAACAGCAGCCAACGGACAATCTTCTTCACGCCAATTGGGTAGCAACTCGTCCAAAGCCTTTGGATCAATGACCGCGCCAGACAAAATATGCGCGCCAATTTCAGATCCCTTCTCCAATATGCAGACAGATAGGTCTTTGCCCGCTTCATCCGCCAATTGCTTGAATCGAATAGCCGCTGATAGTCCTGCTGGTCCCCCGCCAACAATGACTACGTCATAAGGCATAGATTCTCGTTCACTCATTATATAATTCCCGTAATCTTCTTATTATTGTCTTTTTACCGTTTCAGATTCGCTCTACCGCAAATGGCGCCCTTTTGGACAGAAACATGCTTGCCCGTCAATTGACCTGTTCGTCAACTCATGACTCTATGCATAGATGACTTTATCTACGCTTGAAAACCCTGAAAATACTTACGCTGAACAGATCAGCAGTCTGCGCCATTGGTGGAATCTGGCAGGAGTGGACTTGCATTATCACAGCGAACCCACCTCGCTTTTTGAACCAGTAAAGTCAGAACACAGGACAAAGCCAGTGCAGCCAGTCCGCACAAGTGAGGCTTCCCCTAAGGAAAACAGACCACAACCTAATAATGAAGACATACAGCCCCAAAACTTCAGTGAGGATTATCCCGCAGGATATGACGAGTTTCTCGCTTGGCTATCACTACCGGACAATCTGATTGAAGCCCAGTGGTCCCGTCAATATGTTCTTCCGGCGGGGGTTATTGGACCGGAAATAATGATCATTGCAGGTATGCCGGATCAAGAAGGATTGGGGCGAAACTCTCTCTTTTCCGAAAAAAGCTCCATCTTATTGGCTAATATGCTGAAAGCCATTGGAATTGATTCGGAACAAACCTATACGACTCCTGTCTCTTTGACGCGTAGCTTTGATGGCCGCATTGACGCCAAATATCATGACATACTCAAAAAGCGGATGCTCCATCTCTTAGGGCTGGTTCAGCCCAAGAGGATCATTCTATTTGGCGAAACGTCTACACAATTATTTTTTAACGAGAATTTACTGGCAGCACGTAAAAAGCTACAATTTATTAACCATTTTTCATTCAAAACGAAAGCAATCGTAACTTTCCATCCGCGGATTTTGAACGAAAGACCGGAGTTCAAGACAGAGGCATGGAAAGATTTGCAGTTGCTATCAAGGGGTAACCAATGATGAAAAAGCAGCAAATGAAAAATCTGTTTTCCATGAAATCCAATCTGGCGATAGCTGCTTCGTTAGTCCTTATGCCATTCTATCCGGTACATGCTGATAACGGCGGAGCAGTCCTGTTCAACAGCTCGGCTATCGCAAAGGATATACCTTCGCAGTTGAAGCGCAGCCAGTCAGAGCATTATCGCGCTATTTTCAAGGCAATAGACGATAACCAATGGGATCAAGCCACAAAACTGATCGAAGATGCTCCAGACAGCCCGCTAAAACCAATTGCAAAAGCGGAGTTGTTCCTTGCCGCCAATTCTCCCCGCGTCGAATTGGGGCCGCTTCTTGTGCTGGTCAACGAAGCACCGCATATTCCAAAAGCCGCGCAACTGAGCCGGCTGGCAAAAAAGCGCGGAGCACAGTTGCTTCCCGAGTTGCCGCAGCGGCGTAACCTTTCCTATGTTCCCGGTCTGTCCGTCCGGTCAAAGCCTCGTGCCACAGAATCAGATCCCATTACGAACTCTATTCGCAGTCAGATTATTGATTTCATAAAGAATGACAGTCCGGGTTCTGCGGAATCGCTCCTTTGGAAATCCGCTGGTGGTTTGTCGCCTGATGCGCGTACAGAACTCGAACAGCGAGTAGCATGGTCTTATTATATAGAAAATGACGATAAATCTGCACTACGTATGGCTCAGAAAGCTCAAAGGGGGACCGGTTCCTGGGTCGCTCACGCTGACTGGGTCGCGGGGCTTGCCGCATGGCGTTTAAATGACTGCGAAACCGCCAGCGTTGCTTTTGATAATGTCGGAAGGCGAGCTGCGAATCCTGACTTGCAGGCTGCGGGACTTTATTGGGCTGCGCGATCCGATGTCGTTTGTGGACAACCAGAGAAAGTACAAGGCAGGCTGCAATCCGCTGCCAAGCGCAGCGACGGTTTTTATGGGATGCTTTCGGCTCAGACTCTTGGCATAGATGTGGAAACCGCTAAGCCGTTTGTAAGTTTTGCAAAAGATGACTGGAAACTTCTGCAACGGCATGACAATGTCAAAGCTGCGATAGCTTTGGTCGAAATCGGTGAGGAAGCCCTTGCCGACGAAGTTTTACGGCACCAAGCCAGCATGGGGAATAGCAGCGATCATGCTGCTCTCTTAAAACTTGCGCATGAATTGAATTTACCGCGAAC
The DNA here is from genome assembly GCF_036568145.1 of Parasphingorhabdus sp. Lineage (GTDB taxonomy): Bacteria > Pseudomonadota > Alphaproteobacteria > Sphingomonadales > Sphingomonadaceae > Parasphingorhabdus. The sequence continues at coordinate 26,388 of NZ_DATCTC010000012.1, forward strand.
TCAATTGTGGCTGGCCCATAACGCCCCGCGCGGTTTCAAACCCGACACCTATGCGCGTTTCCCCGCGCCCAAATGGCAACCGGACGGTGGGTGGCGTGTCGATCCAGCTTTGGTTTATGCCCATATTTTACAGGAATCCGCCTTCAGAAGCGAAGCAGTTAGTCCAGCCAACGCCATTGGCTTGATGCAGGTTCTTCCCGGAACAGCGAGTGATATAGCCCGTGCGCGCGGCCAGTATGTTGAACGGGCGCAATTATTCAAGCCATCAACCAATATCGAATATGGCCAATCCTATCTGGAATATCTCAACAGCTTATCGGCGACGAGTGGCAAGCTACCCAAAATTGCTGCCGCTTATAATGCTGGTCCGGGATCGGTTCAGAGGTGGAATAGCGAAATTAGGGACAATGGTGACCCGCTACTCTATATGGAAAGTATCCCTTATGTGGAAACACGTGGCTATGTTTCCATCATCCTTCGCAATTATTGGATGTATGAACAGCAAGCCGGGGTCAAATCCATCAGCTTGGCAGAATTAGCTCAAAATAAGTGGCCCAATTTCCCGAAAAATCAGCGTGGTTCCAAGGCACAATTTACAGCACGCTAAAACCAGAACCGGATGAGCCAGTAATGGCCCATCCGGTTAAATTTTAGGTAACTCGGCTATCGCCTCTTATTAGTAGCGATAATGGTCCGGTTTGAACGGGCCTTCCGGTGTCACACCGATATAATCTGCTTGTTCTTTCGTTAATTTTGTCAGTTTTACACCCAGTTTGTGAAGGTGCAATTCAGCCACTTTCTCATCAAGATGTTTGGGCAGAACATAAACATCATTCTCATATTGTTCAGGCCGTAACCAGAGTTCGATCTGTGCCATAACCTGATTGGTGAAACTGGCTGACATAACAAAGCTGGGATGGCCAGTGGCACAGCCCAGATTGACCAAACGGCCCTGCGCCAGGACGATAAGTTTTTTTCCGTCCGGAAATTCCACTTCATCCACCTGTGGCTTGATCTCGGTCCATTTCAGGTTCTGCAAACCGGAAATCTGGATTTCGCTATCGAAATGGCCAATATTACATACGATTGCACGGTCCTTCATCTCGCGCATGTGATCGACAGTAATCACGTCCTTGTTGCCAGTTGCTGTTACAAAGATGTCTGCACGTTTCGTGGCCTCTTCCATCGTGACCACTTCGAAACCTTCCATTGATGCCTGCAATGCGCAGATCGGATCAACTTCAGTCACGAGCACACGGGCGCCGCCGTTGCGCAGAGAATCAGCCGATCCTTTACCCACATCACCAAAGCCCGCAACACAGGCCACTTTACCAGCAAGCATTACGTCGGTAGCGCGGCGAATGGCATCAACCAGCGACTCTTTACAGCCATAGAGATTGTCAAATTTGGATTTGGTAACGCTGTCATTCACGTTAATCGCCGGGAACGGCAGTTTGCCGCGTTTCGCAAGGTCATAAAGCCTGTGAACACCGGTTGTTGTTTCTTCAGAAACACCATTAATAGCTTCGACAGTTTTTGTCAGATAGCCCGGACGTTCGGCAATGAAGCGTTTTAGCGTAGCTACAAAAACCTTTTCTTCCTCATTCTCTGGCGTGAACAGTTCTTCACCTGCTTCGACACGTGCGCCCCACAGCGCAAACATGGTTGCATCGCCGCCATCATCGAGGATTAAGTTACATGTCTCTTCAGGGCCCCAATCAAAAATCCGCTCAACATAAGCCCAATATTCTTCGAGTGTTTCACCCTTAATTGCGAACACCGGGGTTCCGCCGGCTGCAATCGCAGCGGCAGCATGGTCCTGTGTTGAATAGATGTTGCAAGAAGCCCAGCGCACAGTTGCTCCCAGAGCCAAAAGCGTTTCGATCAAAACCGCTGTCTGAATTGTCATGTGCAGCGAGCCGGTAATCCGAGCACCTTTTAAAGGTTGCTCAGCACCATATTCTTCCCGCAAAGCCATCAAGCCGGGCATTTCAGTCTCGGCAATCTCGATTTCCTTGCGACCAAAATCGGCAAGAGAAATATCCTTGATTATGTAATCCTGGGTTCCGGTATCTGCTGCTGTCGCCACTTTTGTTCTCCTTAAAAGACAAATTGCTGCGCTGGTAATCCGGCGCAGGAGTTGGCCTGTTTCTTAACGATATGCGGCCCGGGAAGCAAATATAAAGATCTCTTTATATTTATTATAATGTTGCTGATAACTGCTGTTGTTCGTACTTATGACACACTATGGCCTGTTATCAGGCGCTACCAAACTGGCCGGATAGCATGTTGGGATCTATTCCCTGCGCTTGCCACGCCATCTCCCATTTATCCGTCGCTTCTGTTTCATAGAGCCACTCTGGCTCACCGGATGAAACGGACCATCCGTTTTGGGTGAGCTCAAATTCCAGTTGCCCTGCCCCCCAACCGGAATAGCCGAGTGCGGCTATCCATTTTTTCGGCCCGCGATCTTGTGCTATTGCGCCCAATATATCCAGTGAACTGCTTAGTCCCCAGCGATCACCGACCTGCAATGTGTCTGACAGGTTGAAATCGAGGCTATGCAGAATGAAGCCACGCTGCATCTCTACTGGACCGCCAATGAAAATATTGCGGTCTTGCAAGCCACGCGGTTCAATATCAAATTGGCCGAGGATATCGTGGAAACTAATGTCCGGAGATGTCTTCCCAATATTAATGCCCAATGCGCCATGTTCGTCGTGCGAGCATATAGCGATGATGGAACGTGCGAAGCGTGGATCACTCATTCCCGGTAGGGCAAGCAGGAACTGACCAGAAAGGTAGCGGGGGCTCTCCATATCACCAAGCATAACCAAATCGCTTTCCTCTGCCCATTATAAAATTCATTATCATTCCTGTGCTTGCAATTTTACCAAGTCTTCACCACAAATGGCTTGGACATGCAGAAACACTGCCAACCCCCAAACGAGGAGCAATATCATGATAAACAAAGGCGATAAAATACCAGAGGTAAACCTTGTCAAAGCGACAGAAAGCGGTCCTGAGAAAGTCAGCTCCTCCGAATATTTCGCGGGCAAAAAAGTGGCTCTATTCTCCGTTCCCGGTGCATATACCCCTACTTGTTCGGCCAAGCACCTTCCGGGCTTTGTCGAAAAGGCAAGCGAGTTAAAGGCCAAGGGCGTTGATGAAATTGCTTGCACGGCCGTAAATGATGCTTTCGTTCTGGGTGCCTGGAACAAGGACGCCGGTTCCGAAGACATCACCATGCTGGCCGACGGCAATGGCGAATTTGCCAAGGCTTGCGGTCTGGAAATGGACGGCTCCGGCTTTGGCCTTGGTACGCGCGGACAGCGTTTCTCGATGATCGTCAATGATGGCGTTGTCGAAGAACTTAATGTCGAAGCTCCTGGCGATTTCAAAGTCAGCACAGCGGATTACATGCTCGAACAGCTCTAATATTTTCAACAGTTAAAAACCGGCGGAGGAGCGATCTTCCGCCGGTTTTTATATCCGAGCGGCAATCCTACCAACCGCAGGATTTGCCCTTATTCTCTTCTTTCAGCCAATCCATCAGCGGTTCAAAATAGCTGATCATCGCTGACCCATCCATTTCGCGTGTGCCGGTAAAAGCTTCCAGAGCGTCTGGCCATGGTTTTGATGCCCCCATTTCCAGCATCTTGTTCAGCTTGGCGCCCACTTCCTTATTGCCATAGAAGGAGCAGCGGTGAAGCGGCCCGGTCCAACCGGCGGTTTCGCAAGCGGCTTTATAGAACTGGAATTGCAGGATCCGCGCAAGAAAATAGCGCGAATAAGGCGTGTTGCCCGGAATATGATATTTCGCACCGGGGTCAAACGCATCGGCTGGTCGTTCGACTGGCGGCGTAATGCCCTGATATTCCAGTTTCAGATCATGCCATGCCTTTGTATATTCCGCCGGTTGAATATCGCCGGAAAAAACCTGCCAGCGCCATTTATCGACCAGCAAGCCAAAGGGCAGGAACGCGACCTTGTCCATTGCCTGACGCAGGAGCAAGCCTATATCCTTGTCCGCGCTCGGCACTTTACTGGCATCCAGCAATCCGACCTGAACCAGATATTCCGGCGTGATGGACAGCGCGACCATATCGCCAATGGCCTCATGGAAACCGTCATTCGCGCCGTCGAGGTGCAGATAGCTCTGCTTGTTATAGGCGCGCTGATAATAGTTGTGGCCGAGTTCGTGGTGGATAGTGACAAAATCGTCGCCATTCACCTTGATACACATCTTGATGCGGATATCGTCGACATTATCAATATCCCAGGCGCTGGCATGACATACGACTTCGCGATCTGCCGGCTTGGTAAAGAGTGACCGTTTCCAGAATGTATCAGGCAGCGGCTCAAAGCCAAGGGAGGAGAAAAACCCCTCACCCGCCTTGACCATTTTCGTTGCGTCATAACCTTTTGACGTAAGCAATTGCGTCGTATCGAAACCGATGTCGCCAGCACCTTCGGGGGCAACAATATCATAGATATTGCCCCATTCCTGCGCCCACATATTACCGAGCAGATCAGCGCGGATCGGGCCGGTTGTGGCCTGAACCTCGTCACCATATTTTTCGTTCAGTTTTCCGCGCGTATAGCAATGCACTTCGTCATAAAGCGGCTTTACCTGCGCCCACAGCTTGTCGGTCAGCTCCGCAAATTCATCGGCGGGCATGTCATAACCGGAACGCCACATCGCGCCGACATCGGCAAAGCCCAGTTCCTCTGCACCTTCATTAGCGATTTCAACCATGCGGGCATAATCATCCTTCATCGGCGCCCCGACATTGGTGTGCCAGCTTTCCCACATTTCGGACAGTTCTTCGGGGTTACGGTTTGTCCCCATCGCCGCTTCTATGTCAGAGCCGTTGATTTCCTTGCCGTTCAGCGTCCCTTTACCCTTGCCATAAGCGGAGTTCAGCTTGGTCGCGATGGTGTTCAGTTCCGTTGCCGCGCCCTCGGTCGTAGGCGCGGGAAGCACGATGCCGCCGCGCAATTTGTCGAGTTTGCGCTTGGTGACAGGGTCCAGCCCCTGAACATCCTTGTATTTCGCGGCATCAATCGCAGCCTGCACAGCCATGGTCGTGCCCTCTGCCCCCACTTTGGCGGCCAGCGCATCGGTGTCATCGGTTATGTAAGTTGAGTTGATCCAGTAAACGCGTGAGGCATCGACCGAGTAATCGAACATCTTCTTTTCTGTCTCGGCAACGAAGTTTTTCGCATCTTCTGCCGTTGGCGCGGCTTCACTATTCTGGCTGCTGCCAGTTTGCGCGTAAGCCGGAGCGGTAAACGTTATCGCGGCGAGTACAATGATCGAAGCAGCCGTTTTTCCAACGGACTTCGCTCCTGATTTTCGTGAAAGCCTCATAATCTGTCCCCTTTTTTGTGGATTTGGTATGGATTGAAACTTTATTTTATAACCGTCAAGCCCGTCTTTCGCGGCTTCTCCAGACCAGGGCAACGATCATTCCCACCGTTCCGACAATCCACGCCACCACTTTGGGCGGCATCACCATGGCCGCGATTCCGGACAACAGATCGTCGCCCTGTTCCTGCAATAGCTGTGCAAGCTGACAAAGCGTTTCGATGTAATCGAGCAAGCCAAACAGAAAAAAGGACAGCACTAGTAACAGGCCGAGTTTTTTCAGCGATGGAGAAAGGGCATCCTGCCACAACAGCCGTCCGCCGATTATGCCGCCAATCGAATAAAGCCCTATAAAAACCAGATCGATAATCATCGACCACAGGGCATATTCCATCTGCCCTGCTGCGGCCCAGCTTTGCTGAATGGCATTGATGCGCTCTGCCGATCCGGCGCTTTGATGGTCTAATATACCGCGGGGGGCGACCTCCGTTACCAAGGGGCCGCCGGCAAGGACCATGAAAAGAAAAATGGCCAAACCGCCAAGCCAGAATATCCAGAAATTCCGCCAGTTTACAAAGTTTTTCATCGGCCTTCCCCTCGCATGTCTTGTGCGCTTGATTATTGTCTAGGCTATCCTGTCATGCTTTTAGAAATTTCAGGATTTCCTGTCCCAGTTCCGGCTTGGTTACGCTGCTCATATGGGTACCCGGAACCGCAACATATTGTCCCTTTGGCAGCAACTGTGCAAGTGCTTCCGGATCGCCATTGTCCCGGTCCTCCGACCCGCAAACCACCAGTGTCGGTGTCTCGATCGTCCGGATAATATGCGGCTCCATATCGGAGAATGATTTTAGTAAATGAGTCGCAGCGACCGTATCAATCTCTTGGGTTTTCATGAACTGGATCGCCATCCAGTGCGGATCACCGCGCTTGGCCGTGTCGCGCAATTCTATGGCTTTCAGGAAGAAGCCCTGACGCCGGTGCCAGCCTGAAAGCCCTTCCAGTCCCATGCCGGCCAATATCGCCTTGCGCGGTCTGATTTCTGGCAGCAATTTTGCGGTTGTCCGCGCACCAAGGGAAAAGCCGCCAAGATCATAGTCCGAAAGCTCAAGATGATCGATCAGCGCCAGAACATCCTTTACCAACACATCGTGCGGATAAGCGGCTTCTTCATGCGGAGCTTCGCTTTCACCATGGGCGCGCAGGTCCGGCATGATGACCCGAAACCCCGCCTCGGCCAAAAGCGCGGCTTGGCCAAATTTTATCCAGTTGGTTTCGGCATTGGAAAACAGGCCGTGGAGCAGGATGACGGCACGTTGTCCGGCATCGCTCTGGCCCATTTCGTGTATTTTCAGCTTAACGCCATCAAAGGACGCAAAATCCCAACTGCTCGCTTCCACTATATTTTCTCCAAATTATTGCGCCAGGCGATCAGGTCGTCGGGCTGAGTCTGTTGCTGGTCACTCTCCGGATCAAGCGTGATACCGGCTTGTTTTCTGGAAACCCAAAGATGACCGGCAGGTGCGATATCCGATGAAACGTCCAGTGTTCCGACCTTCAGCGTGATATTCTTTGGCGGATTGCTGTCGCTATGCCAAAGCCGCGTTCCGCAATTTCCGCAGAAATAGTTAAATTTCTGCTTCCCGCTATGGGCAATGGTTTCAAATACTTTGGGCGTTCCGGTTACGGTCAGGGCATCAAATGTCATCGGGATGGACATTGAAAAAGCACTCGCGGTTTGTTTCTTGCACTCACCGCAGTGGCAGGCATAGGCGGCGGGCACCGGGCCGTTAAACATATAGCGCACCGCTTCGCATTGGCAGCCGCCGGTTATAACATCAGTCATCAAATGCTCCTCAAACAACCATCCTGCAAAAGTCAAAGTTCACAAAGTTCACACCAAGGAACCTTTATTTTCCGCCATTTCCTACAAAAAATGTTGGATAGCTGTTGGATATTTTCAGGCACCGGAAAACAGAAGGGACAAGGCGAGGGTCATCGCAAGAGCGTAACGTGTGAAGCCGGTGTAGGAAAGCCAATAATCTAACGCTTCTGAAGACCCTTTTGCTTCATTCTCCACACAGCCAGATCAATGCGGTCCTGCCCGAAAAACGGTTCGCCTTCAAATACCAGCGTTGGCACGCCCCAATGACCGGCGGCTTCCAGTGCTTGCTGGTTATCCGCAATTTCCTTGTCCAGCTCTTCGGCCCGCGACTCCGCTTCGCTTTTAAGCTCGGCAAACTCCAGCCCGGCCCGCGTTGCCGCGTCTTCCAGGTGGTCGCCCGTGTGCCAGTCTTTTACGCCGCCCCAGATCAGGCGGGACACTTCATCGGCAAAGGCCAGCCCCTTGCCCCGGTGCGATGCCGCCTGCCCCATGCGGGTTAGCGAAAAGATATAAGGCTGTTCATCGGCGATTTTACGAGTCCTGATATCCTGCACAATCGGGTCGGGATTGGGCGGAGCCAGCGGAATATCCATATACTGCGCGATCCGCAGCACGTCCTTGAAGACATAACGCAGCCAATTCGGGTGATTTTTCTCAAAGAAATCCGGCTCACGGATCGCCAGCGGATAGACAAAGCGCTGATTGATCCGAAGATCATATTCCTGACATAGCGCGACATATCGCCGCGTAGCGAGGTAGCTATAGGGGGAACGAAAAGACCAATATACGTCCGCTTCAAGTGTCATGTCCTTCATATGACACAATTTTTCAGCGTCATCCACGTTTTTTTAAACCTAAGCATTGTATATAATAAATTATGTTATTAATGATTCTGCCATGAGCGATAACATCGGATTCCTTATTGGCGACATTTCCCGCCTGATACGCCGGACCTTTGACAAGCGGGCCAAGTCCATCGGTATTACGCGCCCCCAATGGCGGGTTCTTACATGGCTGCAACGCCACGAAGGACTCAACCAGAGCGCGCTTGCGGAAAGGCTGGAACTGGACGCGATGACGCTGTGCCGGATGGTTGACCGCCTGCAAGCGGCCGAGCTGGTGGAGCGCCGGGCCGATGCCGAGGACAGGCGGGCGTGGAGATTGTTCCTGACCCCCAAAGGCAGCGAAATGATGCAGAAGCTCGCGCCAGTCGGGGAAGAATTGCTTCAGGAGGCAATGACCGGCCTGAATGGTTCCGAACAGGAACAAGTGCTGCAATTGCTGGAGCGGATTCACGCCAATATGCAATCCATCGACAGTGATGATATACAAGAGAAACGAACCGTTAATGGCCGATAACCCCCATCCAGAAATCGACTTGCCCGAAAACAGCGCGGCCCCTGCCCAGCCTGATGCTGCTTCAGGTTCCGGCCAGGATTCCACTGTTCAGAATCAGGCCCGCACTTCTTTGGCGCGGCGTATTGGCCGGTGGGCTTTGATGCTATCCGTTCCGCTGATACTGGCGGGTTTTGGGGTCTATTACTGGATTGACAGCAGCCGCTACGCCACCACCGATAATGCCTATGTCCAACAGGATATTGTCTCTGTTTCAGCGGAAGTTGGCGGCAAAATCATCAAAGTGGCGGTGGGCGAGAACCAGAAAGTCAAAGCGGGTGATTTGCTTTTCGCCATTGATCCTGCCCCGTTTGAACTGGCTGTCGCGCAAAGCAAGGCCCAGATAGCCGCCGCACAGGTGGAAGTGCAAAATCTGGAAACCGACTATCAGGTCAGCGGCGTCGATATCGAGGTTGCCCGCCAGGACATCGCCTTTGCCCAGTCCAATTACCAGCGGCAGGCCGCATTGATGGACAAAGGCTTCACCACTCGCGCGCGACTGGACGCTGCACAGCACGAGGTTGATCTGGCGCGTGCCAAATTGAATTCCGCACTGGCCGATGTGCAAACCGCAAAATCCCGCTTGTCGACAGGTTCGGCTGTTCCCGGTGAAAACCCCGCAGTGGCCAATGCCAAGGCCGCGCATGAACAGAATGAGCTTAATCTTGCACGCACGCGGATCGTGGCCCCCATTAACGGGCGCATTGCCCAGTCTAGCCGTTTGCAAATTGGTCAAATGATGGTGTCCGGTTTGCCGGCAGTCTCCATCGTCGATGATGAAAATAGCTGGATAGAGGCCAATTTCAAGGAAACCGATCTGGCCAAGATGAAAGTCGGCCAGACCGCAAAGATAACATTTGATGCCTATCCCGATCTGGAACTAAGCGGACGGGTTGACAGTATCGGATCAGGAACCGGGTCGGAATTTTCCGTGCTGCCAGCGCAAAATGCCAATGGTAACTGGGTTAAAGTGACACAGCGCGTGCCGGTGCGGATCAAGATTCTGGACAAGTCACCGCGGCGAATGATCGCAGGGCTTTCTGCAGAAGTGACTGTCGATCTGCGCACCGGTACGCAGTGAATTCCGTCAACCCCAATGTAGCGGCGCTGCCGGTTGACAACCGGTTATTGCTCACCGTCGCGGCCATGCTGGGCAATATCATGCAGATATTGGATTCCACCATCGCCAATGTCGCCTTGCCCCATATGCAATCCGGATTGGGCGCAACGCTGGATACAGTCACATGGGTCCTGACCAGCTATATCCTTGCCACGGCAATTGCCATTCCGATTACCGGGTGGATTGCGGACCGGATTGGTTCGCGTAATCTGTTCCTTCTCTCCATTGCGGGTTTCACCGCATCGTCCCTGTTATGCGCCACGGCTTCCAGCCTTGAAATGCTGGTATTCTACCGGGTCATTCAGGGGTTGTCCGGCGCGTTCATCATGCCTTTGTCGCAAACGGTAATGCTGGACATCAATCCGCCCAAGGATCATCCAAAAGCCTTGGCAATATGGGGCATGGGCGTAATGATTGCCCCTATAACCGGACCGATTATCGGCGGATATCTGACCGATAATTTCAGCTGGGAATGGATTTTCCTGATTAACGTTCCGATCGGCATCATCGCCTTTACCATGCTTTGGGCCTTGTTGCCTTCCAAACCCATTACCCGGCGCAAATTTGACTTGTTCGGATTTTCCCTGTTCGCGATCTTCATCGCGTCTTTCCAGCTTATGCTGGACCGCGGCAATGGGGAGGACTGGTTTGAAAGCTGGGAAATCATCATCGAATTCGGGTTGGCAGCCGCCGCATTATGGATGTTTACGATCCATATGACGACGGCGAAGAACACGTTTTTATCCAGAGAATTGTTCAAGGACCGTAATCTGGTCACTGCGATGATTTTGATGATTGTCGCGGGGGTTGCGATGTTTTCGGTCATGGCATTGTTGCCGCCAATGCTTCAGAATATTTATCATTATTCACCGACCGATGCCGGTATCCTTCTGGCCCCGCGCGGAGTAGGCGTCTTTTTGGGCATGGGAATTGCCAGTCGTCTGGCGACCATCGTCGATGCCCGCTGGGTTGTCGCGGGGGGAATGGCGCTGGCGTCCTATTCGGCCTGGATGATGACGGGGTGGAGCCTCGACATGGATCACTGGCCGATTATCACCAGCGGCGTGGTTCAGGGGCTGGGCATGGGGGCATTGTTTGTCACCATGAACATATTGGGGTTTTCCACACTTCCAGCATCGCTTCGCACCGATGCGGCAAGCTTGCTCAACCTGTCACGCACCATCGGGGCGTCAATCGGGATCGCGGTATTTGTCGGCTTGCTTAGCCGCAATTGGCAGATCAGCCATGCCGATGTCGCCGGCAATGTAACCGAAGACCGGATGGCCGTGCTCAGCCCCGCCATTATCAGCCGGTTCGGCCAATATGGAGATCAGGCGATGGCCGTAATTGACGGGGAAGTGAACCGGCAAGCATTGATGATCGCCTATATCGGTGATTTCTGGCTGATCGCCGTGGTCACCGGCATTTGTGTGCCGCTGGTATTCCTGATGAAGAAACCCGCGCAGACCAAGGTCGATGCAATGGAAAGTGCCGGTGCGGCGCACTAGATTCTTGGGGCCGGTATCAAGCGCAGCGTCAAATCACCACTGTTTAGGCGTGGTTCGGTAAGCTCAACCCGTCTTGCCGAACCCTTTTCGCCTAATTCTTTTCGTCTAGCCTTTTTTCAACTGGGTGCGTCCCAATAGCTCGGCAATCTGCACGGCGTTTAGCGCAGCGCCCTTGCGGAGGTTATCGGATACACACCAAAGGATCAGGCCATGTTCCACCGTCGGATCTTCGCGGACGCGGCTGACATAGGTGGCGCTGTCGCCAACACATTCAATCGGGGTGATATAGCCTTCGTCCTCGCGCTTATCGACCAGCATGATGCCGGGCGCTTCACGAAGAATATCCTGTGCCTGCTTGGCGGTAATTTCATTTTCAAACTCGATATGGATCGCTTCACTATGGCCGACAAAAACCGGCACGCGCACGCAGGTTGCGGTGAGCTTGATCTTCGGATCGAGGATTTTCTTTGTCTCGACCACCATTTTCCATTCTTCCTTGGTCGATCCGTCATCAAGGAACACGTCAATATGCGGAATGACGTTAAATGCGATCTGTTTGGTGAAGACGTGGTTTTCCTTGGGATCGCCGACAAAAATGGCGCGGGATTGCTCGAACAATTCGTCCATGCCGCTTTTACCGGCACCGGATACGGACTGATAGGTTGATACAACGACCCGCTTGATCGTGGCGGCATCGTGCAGCGGCTTTAGCGCTACCACCATCTGCGCGGTCGAACAGTTGGGGTTGGCGATAATGTTGCGGGCCTTGTAACCAGCAATCGCTTCCGGGTTCACTTCCGGAACGATGAGCGGCACATCGGGGTCCATGCGGTAAAGCGAGCTATTGTCGATCACCACACAGCCAGCGGCAGCCGCTTTCGGCGCATATTCCTTGGTCGGTCCGGAACCGGCGGCAAACAGGGCAATGTCCCAGCCTGCAAAGTCGAAATGCTCGATATTACGCACCTTGAGCATCTTGCCGGTATCGCCCATTTCAATCTCGGTGCCTTGCGAGCGGGAGGATGCGACAGCTGCGACTTCATCCATCGGGAATTCGCGCTCTGCCAGGATGCTCAATATTTCGCGCCCGACATTTCCGGTCGCACCGACAACTGCTACTTTGTAACCCATGAAACTTTTCCTGTGCTATAAATGAAAACAGCCGGTTTTCCTTTTGGGAGAACCGGCTGCCTGAATGTGGTTATGAAGCTAGCTTTACTTTGCCTCAGTGCCTTTGGCAGGCTGGTTCAAGCGGCGTTCCGCAATACGCGCCCGTTTACCTGTGCGGCCGCGCAGGTAGTAAAGTTTCGCACGACGTACAATACCGCGACGAACCACTGTAATGGATTCAATGTTCGGTGAGTAAAGCGGGAACACACGCTCAACGCCTTCGCCGAAGGAAATTTTCCGGACGGTGAAGTTGGAGCCCATGCCGCGATTCGTGCGTGCAATGCATACGCCTTCAAAATTCTGGGTACGAACGCGTTCGCCTTCAACAACGCGCACACCAATACGCACCGTGTCACCGGCACGAAATTCGGGGATTTCTTTCGATGCTGCAAATGCTTCTACAGCTTCTTTTTCAAGTGTCTGGATCAGGTTCATGACCGATCTTCCTTTTTCTGTCCTTGCGCACCAGAGGGCGACTGATCCGGAGCATCCCTGTGATGCTCCCATAAATCGGGCCGCCTTAGCCGTGTATCTTCCTCTGCTCTTTGTTTCCGCCAAGCAGCTATTTTCGCATGATCCCCCGATCGCAAGATTTCAGGGATAATACGCCCTTCCCATTTCTGAGGCCGGGTAAACTGCGGATATTCCAAAAGTCCGGTTTCGAAACTCTCGTCATCGCCGCTAGAAGAAGCGCCCATTACCCCGGGAAGCAACCGAATGCAAGCATCAAGAAGCACCAAAGCGCCCATTTCTCCGCCCGATAGAATATAATCGCCTATCGACACCTGCTCGATCGGGCGGGCATCGAATATCCGCTCGTCAAATCCTTCAAAACGGCCGCATAATATGGTGACGCCGGGGCCGGAAGCGATTTCCCGCACCCGCGCCTGAGTCAGCGGTTTTCCGCGCGGTGTCATAGCTATTACGGGAGCATCCGGTTGTCGTTCCATCGCATAGTCCACTGCCGAGCCGAGCACATCCGCCCGCAACACCATACCCGCGCCGCCGCCTGCAGGCGTGTCATCAACCGACCCATGCTTGTCGGTGGCAAAGTCGCGCATCTGTATGGAATCGCAGGACCATTTGCCCTCCCCCAGCGCCCTGCCCGCCAGCGATGTGCCGAGCGGTCCGGGAAACATCTCCGGATAAAGGGTCAGGATCTGTGCGGCGAATGTCATGGCTTGCTGCTTCCGGCGTTTTTCATCTCGAGTATCGCAAAGATCATGATCGAGATAGCCAACGCCATCGCAGCATATACCAGCACGGTCCTTAAAGCACTGGCTCCATCAGGCGTTCCGCCGGTAAGCGTGATTAACGCCATGCCCGGAGTGACAATGAGTTGCCCGCCCAATATCGTGCCAGCCATGCGGCCAAATTGTTCCCGTTTGCGGCTGAACTTCCATCCGGCATAAGCGGGAAATGCGGCCAGCACGACGAGTAATGCGATGTAGATTATAGGTCCGCTCACGGCTGCGCCCCGGTCACTCTGCTACAAAGTCCGAAAGCACGACCGCTGGGTCGCTATCCATGTCGATCGCGATGATCGGGACCATGAACTTCTTGCCGTTTTCGCGCTCGATTTCGATGACATCACCGGCGCCAAAATCATAGATTGCGAATATCTTGCCCAGCTCTTCGCCCGTGTCGGAAACACAGCGCAGGCCGATAATATCCATGTGATAAAATTCGTCCTCGCCCAGCTCCGGCAAGGCAGAGCGCGGGACGGTGAGTTCAGTGCCGCGGGCCGCTTCGGCGCCATTGCGGTCGGCAATTTCGGCAAAGCGCGCAATAGCACCCATTTTGTGGGGCTTGACGGTATTCAACGTCAAAGCGCCGCCATTAAAAGTCTTATACTGCTTCAGGCTGTCCAGGCTCTCGCAGAACAGTTTCAGCCGGACTTCACCCGTCACCCCGTGCGCGCCAATGATGACGGCAAGCGGAACAGCCGCCTCTGGTCCGGACGTCATGAGCCCCTCCGCTTCAGACGAGGGGTTGGAGTGGCGGCGACGAGTGACCATCGCCCGCATAGCGAAGCATGTGCCGCGCTATGTTCCATCCCAACCCCGCCCTTAAAAGGGAGGGGCTTATGCATTAACCTTCAGCCTTGTCTTCGGCTGCAGCTTCTTCAGCAGGTGCTTCGGTTGCTGCTGCTTCTTCAGCTGGTGCTTCTTCTGCAGGAGCGGCAGCCGCTTCTTTTGCAGCTTCTTCGGCAGCAGCGGCTTTTTCAGCTTTCTCTTCCAGACGCTCGGTCGCTTTTTCGCCGGGCTTCGCTTTGTTCGGGTTGTTACGCGCTTCGCGTTTCATCAAACCGGCAGCATCCAGGAAACGGGCAACACGGTCGGATGGCTTGGCGCCAACGCTCAACCAATGTTTTGCACGATCAACGTCAAGCACAACACGCTTTTCGTCATCTTTTGCGAGCAGCGGATTGTAGCTACCAATACGCTCGATAAACTTACCATCACGCGGCGAACGAACGTCGGCGATCACGATTTTATAATAAGGACGCTTCTTGGAACCACCACGGGCCATTCTCATTGCAACTGACATAAATAAACCTTTCTAAACAATAATATACGTAAAATTCTGAACCTATTTCTTCTTATTCAACAAATTTGCGAGGTCCGGTGGCAATCCGCCGGGGGTCATGTCGGGCAGGCCCGGCATACCGGACATGCCGCCATTCTGGCCGCCCATTCCAGCGCCAGCAGCGCCGCCCATTCCGCCGAACATGGATGCCAGCCCTTTCAGGCCGCCCATCTTCTTGATCTTCTTCATCGCCTTGGACATTTCCTGATGCATTTTCAGAAGCTTGTTAACCTCTTGCACCGTCGTGCCAGACCCCTTGGCCACACGCACTTTGCGTTTCGCGTTCAACAGGCCGGGGCGCACGCGCTCTTCCTTGGTCATTGAACCGATAATCGCGTCCATCCGGACAAGAACCTTGTCATCCATACCGCCGGCCATCGCAGCCTTGGCCTTTTTCATGCCCGGCATCATCGAGGCCAGCGCACCCAGACCGCCCATCTTGGTCATCTGGCGGAGCTGCGAACGTAAATCATTAAGGTCAAACTGACCCTTGGCCATTTTCGCGGCCAGCGCTTCGGACTCTTCCTTGTCGACTGTTGCTGCAGCCTTCTCGACCAGGCTGACAACATCGCCCATGCCAAGGATACGGCCCGCAACGCGTTCGGGGTGGAATTCTTCCAGCGCGTCAATCTTTTCACCGACACCGACAAACTTGATTGGCTTGCCCGTGACAGCGCGCATCGACAATGCCGCACCGCCGCGCGCATCACCGTCCATACGGGTGAGGACAACACCGCTCAGGTCAACCTGTCCGGAGAAGCTGGACGCCACGTGCACCGCATCCTGACCGGTCAGGGCATCCACAACGAGCAGTGTTTCCTGTGGCCTGGAGATATCGGCAACCGCCTTCATCTCGTCCATCAATTGCTGGTCAACGTGCAAGCGGCCCGCTGTATCGAGCATGAGGACGTCGAAACCCTGCAATTTTGCTGCTTGCAAGGCGCGCTTGGCAATCTCGACCGGCTGCTGGCCCTGAACGATCGGCAATGTCACGGCATTGATTTGCTCGCCCAGAACTGCCAACTGCTCCTGCGCCGCCGGACGATTGACGTCGAGCGAGGCCATCATGACCTTCTTATTCTCTTTGTCTTTCAGTCGCTTGGCAATTTTAGCCGTAGTCGTCGTTTTACCGGAGCCCTGCAAACCCACCATCATGATGACAGCCGGCGGAGTTACAGCAAGATTAAGCTCGCTTACTTCGGAGCCGAGCATTTCTGCCAGCCCGTCATTGACAATCTTGACGACTTGCTGGCCGGGGGTAATGGATTTCAGGACCGACTGGCCAACAGCCTTCTCGGTAATCTTTTCAACAAAATCACGAACAACCGGAAGCGCGACATCCGCCTCCAGCAAGGCGATTCGCACTTCCCGCATTGCTGCGCGGACATCTTCTTCTTTCAGGGCGCCGCGGCCACGCAGCTTGTCAAAGACGCCGCCGAGCCGGTCGCTTAATTTATCGAACATAGCGTCTTCCTTTCTATCGCAACGGCCTGAATTGGCCTAAAACCACTCAACGCAAAAAACGCCGGTGGGCGAAACCTCGCTGACCGACGTGTGAGTTTTTTTGAACTCAAAATTGAAGCCACAGCACAATATGCTGCTATTTGAAATGCGCTTAGCCGATTTCACTCGGCCCTGCAACCCGCAATTCCACTAAAAAAGTTATGCAATCTTAACCTGAAATTGAGAATATTTGGAGAATAAAGACGACGCGTAACACGCTTGGTCAATTTGGAATATAATTTGAATAACGCAGAGAACATAAAGACAGATAAGAGCTCTGCTGCTTCAGGTGGCCCCGACCGATTGTCTGCCTTGATCGTCATTTTTGCGATACTGATGTTCGTGGGCACCGCTGGCACGGTTGTCACCGAAGCCATTGCCGCTTTATCCGGTCATGGCAGTGGTAGCGACAAAATGCTGGTGTCCGCATTCCTGCTGAACATCGCGCTGATATTGTTCGGATGGAAGCGTTACCGCGATCTGGCCGCCGAAGTAGCAGTGAGGAAGGAAGCGGAAGAGCGCGCGCAAAAGCTTGCCATTACCGATCCGTTGACCGGCTGCCTGAACTGCCGGACATTGAAAGACAAGACTTCGGAAATGATTTCGGCTGCACGGGACAAAAATAAAAGCGTCGCATTCCTGATGCTCGATCTCGACAAGTTCAAATATATTAATGACCTTCACGGGCATAGTGCGGGTGACGCTATACTTAAAGCGGTGGTTGAGCGCGTTTCACGCAGCCTTCCGACCCATCATATACTGGCCCGGCTAGGCGGAGATGAATTCGCATGTGCGATGATTTTTGATCCCGATCGACCCGAAATGGTTGCCCGGGTTGCGGAAGATCTGATCGACAATATTTCCGAGCCAGTGGTCGATAACGGCCTTCATATGGAAGTCACAGTGTCCATCGGGGTAGCATTGTATGATGAAGGATTTTCCAGCGTAGATACCTTGATCCGCCGGGCGGATATCGCGATGTACAGTGCCAAAAAACAGGGCCGGAACCGTTTTTGCTGGTTCGATATAGCGATGGAAAATGAGCTTCAAACCCGAAGCATGATTGAATCAAGCATGCGCCAGGGCATACAAGCGGGCGAATTTGCGCCCTGTTACGAACAGCAGGTTGATCTTGCCACGGGTAATCTAACAGGATTTGAAGTTCAGCCCCGCTGGAACTCCCCGACACAAGGCCCTGTCTCACCGGAAATCTTTATCCCGATTGCAGAAGAAAACGGCATAATCGGGGATATTAGCCTGAATGTAATGCGGCAGGCTTTTGAAGACGCCAAATTATGGGACCCGGCCCTGACGCTCTCGTTTAATATATCACCCATACAGTTTCAGGACCGCTGGCTCGCACAGAAAATCGTCAAGCTGCTTGTGGAAACAGGTTTCCCGCCTAACCGGCTGGAGATTGAAATTGCCGAAAGCACATTGCTGGATGATATTGTCCTCGCGCAATCGATCCTCGGCAGCCTGACCAATCAGGGTATTCGCATTGCTCTTGGAAGCTTTGGAGTCGGTTATAGTTCACTGGCCCATTTGCACACCCTGCCCTTTGGCCGGATCAAGATTAACCGCAGCCATGTAACTTCAATTCTGGAAAATCCGGGTAGCGCACAGATTGTGAACGCGATTGCAAAAATGGGCAAAAGCCTTGGCATCCCGATCACAGCGGACGGCATTGAAGATGAAGCGATAGAGGATAAACTGCGCAAAATAGGCTGCGTGACGGGGCAAGGCTGGCACTATGGCCACCCGCTTTCCAATGATCAGACGCATAAGGTTCTGGCCGAACGATCCCTGCTGGTCGATAAAGCGGAAAATGACGCACAGGATGCCGGTGCGAATGGCGTGAAAACAGAGCGCAAAGCCGGATAATCGGTATCAATCTGGCGTTATTAGCCCTGAAATAGCTCTGGCAGCGAACCAATTCCGTCTGAAATGCTGGACTTGCCAAGCCTGCATCCCTAAATCGCCAACATGACACAAGGGCAATTTCACAAGATGCACGGGCTGGGCAATGACTTTGTCATTATAGATGCGCGTGCGCCCGGCCTGTCCGATGCACTCACCATGCCTGCGGCCAAAGCCGCTGCCATAGCCAACCGGCATAGCGGCATCGGCTGTGACCAGCTCATCATTCTCAGGCCATCCGATAAAGCCGACGTCCACATGCAAATCTTTAATGCAGACGGCGGGGAAGTGGAAGCTTGCGGCAACGCAACGCGCTGCGTGGTCAAATTGCTTGGCGAGAGCACGTCCATCGAAACCGGCGGCGGCATGATTTCCGGCCATGTTACGGACAATGGTGCGATTGTCGATATGGGTGAGCCGCGCTTTGACTGGGACGCCATCCCCCTCGCCTATGCGATGGATACGCTTCATATGCCCGTGGGCTGGGAAGATTTGCAAGATCCGGCTGCGGTCAATGTTGGCAACCCGCACGTTATATTCTTTGTCGAGGATAGCGATGCTGTCGAACTCGACCGACTGGGTCCGATGATCGAGGTTGATCCCCTGTTTCCCCAGCGCGTCAATGTGAATGTCGCGCATGTGAAGGACGGCGACATATATTTGCGGGTCTGGGAACGCGGTGCCGGATTGACCCGTGCTTGCGGAACCGGGGCCTGTGCAACCGCTGTCGCCGCGATACAGCGCGGGCTGGTGCAAAGCCCTGTGAACGTGCATCTACCCGGCGGCACGTTGATCCTGTCCTGGCAAAAAGGCGGCTCTATCATGATGCAGGGGCCGACCACTTATGTCTTTACTGGCGAGGCAAACTGGGACGATTTCGGATGAGTGGCCCCGATATTATCAGCATGGGGTGCCGCCTGAATATCGCCGAAAGCGAGGCAATCCGCCAAACTATCAAGGCATCGCGGATCAATGCGGACCAGCTGGTTATCGTCAATAGCTGCGCGGTGACCAATGAAGCCATGCGTCAAACCCGTCAGGCGATCCGGCGTGCCAAGAAAGACAATCCGGACAAGACCGTGGTTGTAACCGGATGCGGCGCTCAGGTTGATCCCGACATGTTTGCGAACATGCCCGAAACATCCGGCGTGGTCGGTAATTTCGACAAATATGATGCCGACAATTTTAAATTCGGACTGGACAGCAACAAACCGGATATCCGGGTATCCGACATCATGCAGGTGCGGGAAACCGCCCCCCATATGGTCAGCGCTTTTGCAGAACGGTCCCGCGCCTTTGTCGAGATACAAAATGGCTGCGACCATCGCTGCACCTTTTGTATCATCCCCTATGGCCGCGGAAACAGCCGGTCGGTTCCGGCAGGGCAAGTCGTGGATCAGGTGCAGGCACTTGTCGGCAAGGGCTTTCAAGAGGTTGTCCTTACCGGCGTCGATGTCACCAGCTATGGTCCGGATTTACCGGGTAGCCCAAGCCTTGGGCTGCTTGTCGAACGCGTCCTGAAACATGTGCCCGGATTGAAACGGCTGCGGCTGTCTTCCGTTGACGGCATAGAGATTGATGATCGTCTGTTTGACATTCTGACTGGCGAGTGCCGGGTGATGCCGCATGTCCATTTGTCGCTTCAGTCCGGCGATAACATGATCCTGAAACGCATGAAGCGCCGCCATAGCCGCGAGCAGGCAATAGAACTGGTCGCGCGCTTAAAGGAAAAGCGCCCCGAAATTGCCATTGGCGCCGATATTATTGCCGGATTTCCAACCGAGACAGAAGAGATGTTTGCGGGCAGTCTGGATATTATAGACCAGTGCGACATTATTCATGGCCACATTTTTCCCTATTCCCCGCGTAAAGGCACGCCAGCGGAAAAAATGCCGCAGGTTGACGGCGCTATCATCAAGAAACGCGCCCGGACTTTGCGGCAAAAGGTCAGCGATAGAGCGCAATCCTGGCGCAATAGTCTTGTCGGCAGCGAGCAAAATGTCCTTTGCGAATTAGACGGCAAAGCGGGATATGCGGAAAATTTTGCCCATGTTATGTTTGAACAAACTGAAAATACCGGGCGTGAAGGCGAGATTATCCCTGTAAAAATCATCTCGTCCGATGGCATGAACCTGATCGGAAGAAAGATATAATGAGCGAAAAACCGGGTTGGAGGGACCGCCTGTTTGGCGGTCTCAGCAAGACATCAGGCCGACTGACCGAGAATCTGACCGGGCTTGTCACCAAGGCAAAGCTCGACGAGGCAACGCTTGATGATATCGAGGATGCTCTCATCATGTCGGATCTTGGACCGGCAACAGCGGCCTCTATCCGGCAAAAGCTCTCTAACGAGCGGTTCGAGAAGGGACTTAGCGAACATGCGGTTCGCGAAATCATCAAATCGGAAATTGCAACTATATTGGAGCCGGTGGCGATCCCGCTGGAGATCGACGCTTTCCCGCGCCCGCAGGTTATATTGGTGATTGGCGTCAATGGTTCCGGCAAGACGACGACCATCGCCAAACTGGCGCATCTGTTCCAGGAACAGGATTACGGCGTCATGCTCGCCGCGGGCGATACGTTTCGCGCCGCTGCGATCGGTCAGCTTAAAGTCTGGGCAGAACGACTCGGCGTTCCGATCATAAGCGGCAAAGAAGGCGGTGACAGTGCCAGCATCGTCTATGAATGCGTCAAACAGGCGACAGCGACCGGCATTGACGTGTTGATTGTCGACACCGCCGGGCGATTGCAAAACCGGACCGAGTTGATGGATGAACTCGACAAGATCCGCCGGGTTTTGGGCCGGCTCAATCCGGAAGCGCCGCATAATGTGGTTCTGGTGCTGGACGCAACAACCGGTCAAAATGCCCTGTCACAGATTGAGGTTTTCAAGGAAGTGGCAAAGGTCACCGGCCTTATTATGACCAAATTGGATGGAACCGCGCGCGGCGGTATACTTGTCGCGGCTGCCAAACAGTTCGCCCTGCCGATACATGCTATTGGAGTCGGGGAAACCATGGAAGATTTGCGCCCATTTGATGCCAATGATCTGGCCGCAGCGATAGCAGGGATAGAAGAATGAGCGATGACGTCATTACCGTAGAACCGAAAAAGGAAAACAAGGGACTGGGCTTCGCGCTTGATTTCGGTCCGCTGCTGATCTTTTTTCTCGTTTATAAATTCGTTGGAATCATCCCCGGAACCGCTGCTTTCATGGCCGCGATCCTGGTAGCGGTCATCGTATCGAAATGGAAAATGGGCAAAATATCGCCTATGCTCTGGCTTTCTGCGGTGCTGGTCATGGGCTTTGGTGCGCTGACCATCTATTTCAATGACCCAAGCTTTATCCAGATCAAGCCGACCATCATCTATGTCGGTTTCGCGGTCATACTGGGCGTCGGATTGTTACGCGGCAAAGCGATGCTGAAATATCTGTTGCAGGCTGCTTATGAAGGCCTTTCCGACGAAGGCTGGCTGAAACTGTCACGCAACTGGGCACTTTTCTTTGTGTTTATGGCCATCCTTAACGAAGTGATGCGCCTGACCATGACTTTTGACCTGTGGTTGACCCTGAAAGTCTGGGGCGTAACCATATTGTCCTTCATATTCGCTATTGCCAATGTCCCCATGCTGATGCGGCACGGTCTGGACGTGGGGCAGAACGATGAGGCAAAAGAACCAACGTCCAAATAAAAACCGCGCCCGTTGTAGGGGCGCGGTCTTCATTCCATTGGCCATTGGCTAGTTTATACTAGTCCTGAATTATTTTAGTCCTGATCGGCGCGGCTCACACCTTCACCGTCAAGGTTTTTGGCAACAAATTCCCAGTTGATGGCATTATCCAGCAGAGCCGAGACATAGTCCGGACGTGCATTCTGATAATCCAGATAATAAGCATGTTCCCATACGTCGATGGTCAATAGCGGCTTCATGTCGTGGGCAACCGGGCTATCAGCATCATGCAGCGATGTGATTTCCAGCTTGTCGCCATTCAGCACCAGCCAGGCCCAACCGCTGGCAAAGTGACCAACAGCTTCGGCTTTGAACTTTTCCTTGAACTTTTCAACCGAGCCGAAATCGGCTTCGATGCGGCTTTTCAGGTTTGCAGGGATTTCCTGCTTTTCGGGGCTGAGGCACAGCCAGTAGAAGCTGTGGTTCCAAACCTGGGCAGAATTATTGAAAAGGCCGCCTTCCGATGATTTGATAACTTCCGACAATTTCTTGCCAGCTTTATCCGTGCCTTCAACCGCCTCGTTGGTTTTGGTTACATAGGCCTGATGATGTTTGCCATGATGGTAGTTGAACGTGGCTTCAGAGATCAGGTCTCCAAAAGCGGTTTTTGAATATGGCAGTTCGGGGAGTGTAAAGGACATCGGAATTTTCTCCGTAGTTAGAGTGACTTTCAGAAAGCTCATATGATAGCAAAAGCACTCAGTATCAACTGTCATTACGACCATATGAGGGCGGATATGCTCTGGATCGTTATAAACGGGACGGTAATTCCGTTCAAGCGCTCCCTATCAATGAAGGCCCTGTGGAAGAAGTCAAAAGCTATCCGAGCAGATCATGCCGTTTCAGAGCATGGCGCAATTGGTCATAGGTGAGGTTCAGTGCTTTGGCTGTTTGTCGCTGGTTATAGCGTGATTTTGCGAGAGCGGCCTCCAATATCCGCTTTTCATAAGCCTCGACAGCTTCTTTCAAATCATCAACCTGCGCGTAAGAAAGATCGGCACCGTTGGGAGCAGTTATTGAAGCAGTTATTGAAGCGGCGTCATCAACATTTTCAGATTCCTGCCTCGTTTCAGAACGTGCGGATGGAGCGGGTGAAGACCCATTCGGCTTCCATGGAGATTCGAACGGATCGAACACGATGTGATCGACCGGCCTGGTATAATCGCTCCACTGATAAACGGCGCGCTCCACAACATTGCGAAGCTCACGCACATTGCCCGGCCATTTATGGCGCGCCAGTGCTTCGGAAGCGAGCTGCCCGAAGCCGGGCCAGAAGTCCCATTCCAGCTCCGCCGCCATCCGCCGCCCGAAATAATCGGCCAGAACCGGCACATCGCCTTCCCGGTAACGCAGCGGCGGTAAGGTCACGACCTCGAAACTCAGGCGGTCGAGCAAGTCTGCGCGGAACTTTCCTTCATCGGCCATATGGGGAAGGTCCGCATTTGTCGCCGCGACTATCCGCACGTCCACCCGCCGGGGCCGCGATGAACCAATCGGGGTGATCTCGCCATATTCGACCGCCCGCAGCAAGCGTTCCTGCGCGGCCGATGACAGGGTTCCCAATTCGTCAAGAAACAGCGTGCCCCCATCGGCCTCTTCAAACCGCCCTACCCGGCTTTTGGTCGCACCGGTAAAGGCGCCCGCTTCATGCCCGAACAATTCAGCCTCAATCAGCGTTTCAGGCATAGCCGCACAGTTTAGCGTGACCAGTGGCCCGTCCCACCGCGTGCTGAGCCGGTGAAGCCGTTCCGCGATCAGTTCTTTACCCGTGCCGCGCTCCCCTATGACAAGCACAGGCCGGTTCAATGCGGCGGCGCGACTGGCCTTTTCCACGGCATCAAGAAATGCCCCGGATTCGCCGACAAAGTGATTCTCACGTTCCATTGCAAATATATAGTATAATTTCCCACTTTATGGCAATTATTACTATAGCCCCTCATTGCGATTTTAGGATTTATCCATATATTACAATGACTTACAAAATTGGCACGCCTCCTGCAATATTAGTTTCAAACCCGCAAGGGACATATTTTGATCAATCAGAGGAAGAAGAAAATGTCAGCAGCCAAGAAAACCGGACAATTGACTAACATGAGCAGAACCGACCTATCTGCAGTCATTTCTGTCGTGCTGTTCACCATTACGATTGTAATCAGTGCTGTTGGACCTGTCGGCGCGCAAAGCCCGGCCATCTCCGAAGATGGTATAATTTCCCCAACTGTCAGCTATAAAGCGTGACAGATAACATGGCCGGGACCACTTCATTCCCCCTTGCCGAAGTCAAGTCCCGGCCACCTTTCCAGACCGGAAAGATAGAATTTATTGAATTTATTGAAGACCAGCCTGAACGTTCGAACCATTCCAGGCATAATGCTAGCAACGACCCCAATAATTACCGGAGTTTAACCATGGGTATTTTTTCAAGAACACGCGATATAATCGCTGCCAATGTCACCGACATGCTGGACAAGGCGGAAGACCCCTCGAAGCTGATCCGCATGATCATCCTCGAAATGGAGGAAACCCTTGTTGAAGTCCGGGCTTCGGCCGCGCGCACCATTGCCGATCAAAAGGAAATGCGCCGCCATATCGACAAGCTGGAAAACCTGACCGAGGACTGGAATGAAAAGGCGCAGCTCGCGCTATCCAAGGACCGCGAAGACCTCGCCAAAGCCGCGCTGATCGAAAAGCGTAAAGCGTCCGATATGGCCGAACAGTTGAAGGTGGAAATACAAGTCCTCAATGACGCGCTCAGCGCCAATGAAGAAGACATCGCCAAGCTGCAGAAGAAATTGCAGGAGGCACGCTCACGCCAGAGCAGCCTGGTCAACCGGCTTGAAAGCGCGGAAAACCGCTATAAAATCCGTGAAATGTATAATGGCAACAAAGTCAATGACGCTTTTTCGAAATTCGAATATCTTGAACGTCAGGTCGATTATGCCGAAGGCCGCGCCGACGCTCTGGGTATGAACGGAGAAGGCGATACGCTGGAAAACCAGATTGCTGCTCTGGAAAGCAACGACAAGATTGATGATGAATTGGAAGCCATGAAAGCGGCTCTCAAAAAATCTAATCAGGAAGGTGGTCAGTAATGGAAGAGATTTTTGTACCCATATTTGTCGTCGGGATGCTGTTTATCGGCTTGCCGTGGATCATATTTCACTATGTCACCAAATGGAAAACATCCGCAAGCATCAGCTATGAAGACGAACAGTTGCTTGATGAATTGCACAATATGGCCCGGCGCCTGGACGAGCGCATGGGAACGATCGAGCGGATTATGACTGCCGATAACCCGAACTGGCGCGACAGTATCTTGCCGGGAAGCGGGTCGAGAAGTGGCAGTGATCCGCAACCGACACTCGAAAATTTTGACAATCTACTCAAAGAAAGGCGCCAATCATGACCAGCAGTCGCACCAAATTCTACCTCGATAAACGGCGCGCCAAATGGAGCGGAGTATGCGCGGGGATTGCCGACTATACCGGAATAAATGTTTTCTGGGTCCGTATTGCGGCTGTCATTGCCACGATTACCTTTGCCTTCCCGTGGACTTTGGTCGCTTACTGGATCGCCGCGAAATCGTTCGATCCGAAACCGAGCGAGCTTTACGGCAGCGAAGAAGACCAGCAATTCTGGCAAGGCGTTCGCCAGTCACCCCATCGCACAGCCCGTGATGTACGGTCGCGCTTTCGCGAAATAGACCGCCGCCTGGCCGATATGGAATTATATTATACCAGCAAAAACACGACTCTTTCGAACGAGATCGAGAGCCTTCGTTGATGCGAAAGACTGAAGGAGAGAAGGTATGAATTGGGGTGGACCAGGGTTTGTGATCGCTATCATCGCCGTTTGCTATGCCGGCTGGATCATCAACAATTGGATCAGGGCCAAACATGGCTATCCGCTGGAAAATGAATGGGGCGGAACAACCGATCCTGGCACGAACAGTAAGGCCGGTCTTGATGCAGAACGGAAAATCGAGCTGCTTTCCAACGAAAATGCCGAGCTTGTCGGCAAGATCGACCGGCTACAGGAACGTCTGGCCGTGCTGGAGCGGATCGCAACGGACCCGGCAAAGCGCACCGCCGACGAAATCGAAGCGCTAAGAGATTGATAGCAGCCTGACGCACTTGTCGGCTGAGGGAGGGAGAGAAATTTATGGACCCGGACAAAGTAGCTTTTATATTGGAAATCATGCCCTATGCAGCGCTGCTCACAGCGATAGGGGTTGGCGGATGGGTGATGACAACCTGGATGCGCATTAAAAATGGATACCCGCTCGAAGGGACTTGGGGCAATGCCTTGCACCCCAAAACTGACCGGGAAGCGGTGGAACGGGTCAAGCTGCTGACCAATGAAAATGCCGAGTTAAGGGCCGAAATCGGTTCCATGAAAGACCGACTGGCTAATGTGGAACGGATCGTAACGGATGACAGCCACCGGTTGACGAACGAGATTGAAGCATTGCGCGACAAGCGAACAAACTGATCAAAAGCTGAAAGATAGCTAACCGAACCTGGAGGGAAGATATGAACCCGTTTGAAATGGTAGTCGCCATTATTATCGTCATTACGGTTGGCAAGGTGCTCAGCACCCGCATGCAGGCCAGGCATTCGCTTCCCCCCGATAGAGATGGGAACGGCAATGCCAGTGAAGGCCCGGAAGCGAGCCGCCTTCGTGAAGAGGTCAAATATCTGAAGGAACGGGTCGCTGTTCTGGAAAAAATCGCCACCGATGATCGCGGTGCTCGCGAACTTGAAAACGAAATTGAAAAATTACGGGACCGGTAGGCCGGTTCACTAGAGAAGAAGGATCAAATCATGCAAGACCCCGGTTTATACCTGTTGACTGCTGTATTTACCCTGATCGGACTTACAGCAGTATCGCTCATCGCCTTGCGCGGATGGCGTGACTGGTTGGCGCTGAAATCCAAGGAACTGGACCATCAGTATCAGCATCAGGAAGGCCCGCCTACTGCGGCTTCCCGCATCGAAGTCGCTGACCTGAAAGAGCGCATCCGCAAACTCGAAGCCATTGCAGCAGGTGTGGAGCTTTAATCATATAGCTCCACACTATCTGCTTTGCGCAGCACCAATAGTATATTTGATGATGACGCGAATCCCCTACCCTGCTAGCGGACTGTCATGAGCAAATTTGACGATCTGGTAGAAGAATATGAATTTCTGGAAGCCGATGACCGATACCGGCTTTTGATAGATCTGGGCAAAGAGCTGGAGCCGATGCCAGATGCCCTGAAAACCGATGCGACCCTGGTCCGCGGTTGCTCTGCCTCGGTCTGGGTCTATCCCACGCAGCTTGATGATGGCCGGCTGCATTTCCTGGCCGATAGCAATGCCGCCATAACCAAGGGTATTATCGCGTTGGTTCTAGAAACTGTTCAGGATCAACCTGTCGATGCGGTATTGAAAACCGACATTGCGGAAAAGCTGGCTCCGTTTGATTTGAAAAACCAGCTCAGTTCCAACCGGACTCAAGGCATCCCGAACATGATTAAGCTTATCGAGCAAACGGCGCTTCGCTACCAGAACGCCTAAGCTTTAGGCAGGCTTCCAGACCCGGCGTTCCTCGGCAACTTTCAGTACATCGAAAGCGGCCTGTGCGGCCTGAAACTTTTTGGAGGCCTCTGCATCGCCCGGATTAACATCGGGATGATATTCCTTGGCCATGGCGCGCCATGCTTTTTTCACCGTTTCAAAATCAACATCGGGCGTGAGGTCGAAAATCTCCAGAGCCGTCATCTCGTCACGCGAGCGGCTACCATCTCCCGAACCCATCCAGCTATAATGTTTCGCTTCCTGGTAAGCATTGGCGTCGCGTTGCTCGTCGGCTTCGCGCCGCGCCCGCTCCTCTTTGTCCAGCCCTTCGAAATAATCCCATCCGCGATTATATTCGGCCGCATGTTTTTCGCAGAAATACCAGCGTTCCGGACTATTCGGAGACTTTGGCGCGGGACAAGGCCCAGCCTCGTTACAGCCATGCCGATCGCACAGCTTAACCTGCTGCGCCTCCCGTGAGCTTTCATAGCTGCCCCAGCGGGGAAAGCCCCAGTTGTCGGATCGTTTTGCTTTTGGCATTTTCTACATTTAGCAAGCCCGGCGCCAGACTGCCAGTGGTAATCAAAAATATTTGATCTAAGCCAGATAGCAATTACGGCACTTTTAAACCTAAATCATAATACCAGAGGGTCTGTAAGCCGGGTTCTGTCCATCCTCGGTAGAGGAATAGCCAGTCATTCATCTGGACGATACATTGCTGCACCGCTCTAGCAACCAACCCGGGCAGCAAGCCGAAAAAGCCATGCGCCGCCCCTATTTGGTTTTGCTCCAGGTGGGGTTTGCCGTGCCAGACCTGTTACCAGATCTGCGGTGCGCTTTTACCGCACCCTTTCATTATCACGGGTCCGAAGACGTCGCGACCTGCTTTCTGTTGCACTGTCCCTGAACAGGCGATCACTCCCCTGCCCGCCGGACGTTATCCGGCACCTTTTAATCGTGGAGCCCGGACTTTCCTCGAAAATATTTGCATATTCCCGCGACTGGCCGACCCTCTGGTCCACTCTATTTAGTGATTCCGCGCTCTCTGTCGAGCATTAACGACAATAATAAAGCGCGGCACTCTCCGTCGATTACGCCGTCAATATTTTCGGGGCGGAACCTGCGCTGGAAAGCGCGTACCGCGTCTTCCTTGGCGGAGATATCATAACCAAACCGTTCCAGAGCCAGCATGAAGCCGCCATCGGTCCACGGGGGCTCGCCCAGTTTCACAGACGGTTTTTCAAGGGCGATGCCATGTTTGGCAAGCCTGTCCCAATCGAATAACTCGCCCGGATCCTGCTTGCGCGACGGTGCAAGATCGCTGTGTCCGATGACATTGGCAGGCACGATATGATGCCGTTTGACGATATCATGGGCGAGCCGTGTCACGGCATCCATTTGCTCTTCGGGAAAGGGTACATAGCCCCATTCGTGCCCCGGATTCACAATCTCTACGCCGATGCTGGCGCTGTTAATATCTTCAATCCCGCGCCAATATCCGCGCCCGGCATGCCATGCGCGGTCTTCTTCCCTGACCATGTTCACGACCTGCCCGTCCTCGGTAACGACATAATGCGCGGAAACCTTGGATTCCGGATTAGCGAGCCAGTTTATCGCGGAAGCGGCATCCTGCATGCCGGTATAATGCATCACAAGAATGGAGACCGGAAGCCGGCGCTCATCAAAATTGGGGGAAGGAGTCCAGATCATATCCATGCTCAACCCCTCTCCTCCGCCTGCTATCATGCGACAATCGCGCCAAGCAAAAGCTCTGTGTCCGATGGCGGTGAAATCCGCAGATCACCGCCATTTTCGCACGCCAGTTCACGCGACATCCATGCAGCTACTGTTCGCGCGGTCAGGTCCGATTGCGATAATGTGCCTTCCAGCGCCGCCCTGATCCCTGCGTCGAGCACAACTTTGGGACCTTCTGCGCGAAGAACCACTTCGATACCGTTATCACCCCGCTCCGCGCCGACAACCAGCTGCCCGCCGCGAACCAGAGACTCTCTGGCAATCAGGGCGAGGTTCAGCAATATCTTGATCGCCTTTTTTGGCATCGTGCCAGACTGCACGGCCCAGCCCAAGCTGATCTTGCCCTGATCCCCGACCAGAGTTTCGACCAGTTGCTTGGCCTCATCCGGATCAACTTCATCGCCAAATCCTCCGGCTGCACCAAAAGCCAGACGGAAATATTTCAGTTTATCTGCCGATGTTCTGGCACTGTCGGCCAGCAAATCCAGACATCTGTCCCGCATCTCCGGGTCGGTTTCCCCTTCGAGCAGCTCTAGCCCGTTGTTAATCGCACCAACCGGACTGAGCAGATCATGGCATATTTTTGAGCAAAGTAATGCAGCGAGATCGACACCGGACTGGGACATAAAATAACCTTCTGACGTGATAAAACTCAATTGCCCGCTGTTAGGCCGTTTGTGCTTTGGCAATCAAGGGGGATCGGGTTGAACCGTTCAAATATTTCCCCGTTTGCCACGGCTTGCCATGCTGCCACTTGCTCACCGTTGGTTATCAACCAAATCCGCCCGTCCGGTGCAGCCATAGCTGCATCGGTTCTGGACGGCTTCACGCTCCCTGACGGGTGGGAATGGAAATAGCCGATAATGGCTTCGCCGCCATCGCGCATGGCCCGTTCTGCTGCAATCAGTGCAGCGGGGTCAATCTCGAAATTGAGCCGCCGGTTTTCCGCGACATTTTCGGCCCTAGCGGCGCGCAAAACTGTGCTTCCTTCGCCAAATAGCAGGCCGCATGCTTCTTCCGGAGCGGCTTGTTTTGCGTATCGGTGTAATTCATCCAATATCGCGCTTGATATGATAAGTGTCATAGCCCACATCTATGCGATGACAGCGGGGCAATCCATCAAATCCGGCTTCGTGCCCGAAATAAAAAAAAAGCAACGCCTGGACGCGGCTTTGGCCGGTTTTCTGGGCGATCTTTCGCGTGAGCGAATCAAGCAACTGATAAGCAGCGGCGATTTGTTAATCGACGGCGCTGTTTTCACGGACCCGGCATCAAAGAAATGCGGCGGGAAGCCTTTTTCATTGACAGTCACCGAACAGATTGACGGTCCGGCACAACCGCAGGATATTCCGCTCGATATAGTGTTTGAAGACGATCATCTTATCGTCATCAACAAACCGGCGGGACTGGTTGTCCATCCCGCCGCCGGGCACCGGGACGGTACATTGGTCAACGCACTGCTCCACCACTGTAAAGGGCAGCTATCGCGCATGGATGACCCGCAGCGGCCCGGAATTGTCCACCGGATCGACAAAGATACATCCGGGCTTATGGTTGCCGCGAAAACCGACAAGGCGCATGACGGCCTTGCCGCGCTGTTTGCTGCCCATGACATAGAGCGGCGCTACCTCGCCATCTGTAACGGCCGCCCGATGCCGCCATCTGCAACCATTGAGGGCAATATTGGCCGCAGCAATGTCCACCGGAAGAAAATGGCCGTGGTCGGCGATGACAAGGGCAAAACCGCAATCACCCATTATACCACCAAGGAGCCACTAAACGGGGCCACATTAATCGAATGCAGCCTGGAAACGGGCCGTACGCATCAGGTACGGGTCCATATGTCCCATATCGGCCACAGCCTTATCGGTGATCCGCTTTATGGCACTCGTCAAAAATCATTGCTTTCCCGCAGAAAAGATATTCAATTTTGCAGACAAGCCCTGCATGCTGCTACATTAGGTTTCATACATCCCGTAACCGGTGAAAAATTGTTGTTTAACCGTAATTTTCCACTCGATATGCAGGAACTATTCAGTAAGTTGCGTGTATAGAATAAAGTTACTATATTGATGACGTCCAATGGGTGCTTGATGAGGCCCGGCGGCAAACCAGAGAAGGAACAGAAATGGCTGATAATAGCAATGTTCCGGCAAAAATCCCTGCTTTAGGGGGGGATGCAAGCCTGAACCGTTATCTTGCGGAAGTCCGTAAATTTCCGTTATTAACACCCGAACAAGAATATATGCTGGCAAAGCGCTATTCTGAACATAAGGATCAGGAAGCCGCTGCACAGCTCGTAACGTCCCACCTGCGACTCGTGGCGAAAATTGCCATGGGCTTTCGCGGATATGGCCTGCCTGTCTCGGACTTGATCTCCGAGGGCAATGTCGGCCTGATGCAAGGCGTGAAGAAATTTGAACCCGATAGAGGTTTCCGTCTGGCGACTTATGCCATGTGGTGGATCCGCGCGTCGATACAGGAATATGTATTGCGTAGCTGGAGCCTCGTAAAAATGGGTACTACCGCCGCACAGAAGAAGCTCTTCTTTAACCTGCGTCGGATGAAAAACAATCTGGAAGCATTTGAAGACGGTGACTTGTCACCAGAAGATGTCACCCGGATTTCTACCGATTTGGGCGTAGCCGAACATGAAGTGGTCAATATGAACCGCCGCATGTCAATGGGCGGCGATGCATCGCTGAATGTCTCTCTGTCCGATGACGGCGAATCCGGCCAGTGGCAGGACACTCTGGAAGATGATGTCCCGCTGCACGACCAGCAAATTGCCGATGCACAGGAAGCTGATTTCCGGCACGAGATGCTCCGCGAAGCAATGGGCTCTCTGAACGAACGTGAGCAACACATTCTTGCCGAGCGGCGTTTGTCGGAAGATCCCAAGACGCTGGAAGACCTCAGCAAGGTCTATGATGTCAGCCGCGAACGGATCAGACAGATTGAAGTGCGCGCGTTTGAGAAGCTACAAAAAGCGATGCTGCGTATTGCAGGCGAAAAACACCTGCTTGCAGCAAGTTGATTTCGCAACTTCCCGATTAATCTAAAGTTTATAACGCCCCGAAACTGAATTGTTTTCGGGGCGTTTTTTGTTTATCCCGCGACATGGCCACGAAAAAACGCAGTTCCTCTTTCCGTTTCCTCAAGCTGCTTTTTCGGCTGTTCATCTATTTCATTCTGATAACGGTGCTTTGGGTTGGGCTATATGCGTTCATCCCCCCGCCTGTAACAATCACTATGCTGCTCGACGACAATGGTATTACAAAGGACTGGGTGCCGCTTAGCGATATTTCCCCAAACCTCACCCGTGCAGTCATCGCGGCGGAAGATGGCAAATTTTGTAGCCATAACGGATTTGACAAAGACGCTATAGCAAAAGCCATTGAGTATAACAGCCAGGGCGGACGAATACGCGGCGGGTCCACTATATCCCAGCAGACCGCAAAAAATGCCTTTCTCTGGCAGGGCGGTGGCTATTTTCGCAAAGGACTGGAAGCCTATTTCACATTCCTGATCGAAAAAATCTGGGGCAAGAAGCGCATTATCGAGGTTTACCTGAACATCGCGGAAACTGGCATCGGGACTTACGGGGCACAGGCCGGTGCGCAGCGCTATTTCAAGAAGGACGCAGCGGACCTGACGAAGATAGAAGCAGCGCGGATCGCGGCGGCCCTGCCCTTACCCAAAAAGCGCGCGGTCAACGGCGCCAGCGGCTTTACGCGGCGCTATGGCAATACGATTGCTGCGCGGATCAATGTTGTGAAAAACGAAGGTTTAGACGACTGCATATATAAATAGGCCATCTACGAAAAACGCTGCGCCCGACAAGTGATACGGACACAGCGTTTTGTACATTTCCAAATTAGCTTAACCCGTTAAGCGGCATCTTCTTTCTTGGCTTTGGCGCTTTTCGCAATCACCTTCACAGGTTCTTTTGTTCCGGCAACCACTTCCTTGTCGATGACGATCTCGTCCACACCGTCAAGGTCGGGCAAGTCAAACATCGTATCAAGCAGAATATTCTCAACGATAGAGCGCAGTCCACGCGCACCGGTTTTCCGTTCAATCGCCTTTTTGGCAATGGCAACCAGAGCATCCTCAGTGAATGTCAGCACAACATTTTCCAGCTCAAACAATTTTGCATATTGTTTGACCAGAGCGTTTTTGGGCTCTTTCAAAATCTGGACCAACGCATCGACATCAAGATCTTCGAGAGTCGCGATAACCGGCAAACGGCCGACAAATTCCGGGATCAAGCCGAATTTTAGCAAATCTTCCGGCTCGCCTTGTTGCAGGATCTTGCCGATTTTGCGTTCTTCCGGTGCAGAGACATGGGCGCCGAAACCGATGGATTTTCCTTCCAGACGGTCTCCGATGATTTTTTCCAGACCAGCAAATGCCCCGCCGCAAATGAACAGGATGTTCGTCGTATCGACCTGCAGAAACTCCTGCTGCGGGTGTTTACGGCCGCCCTGAGGCGGAACGCTTGCTGTTGTGCCTTCCATAAGCTTCAACAAAGCCTGTTGAACGCCTTCACCGGACACATCCCGCGTGATCGACGGATTTTCCGCTTTACGGCTGATTTTGTCGATTTCGTCAATATACACAATGCCGCGCTGCGCCTTCTCCACATTATAATCGGAAGCTTGCAGCAGTTTCAGGATGATATTTTCAACATCTTCGCCGACATAGCCAGCTTCGGTCAATGTCGTGGCGTCCGCCATTGTGAACGGCACATCAAAGGTTTTGGCCAAAGTCTGCGCCAACAATGTTTTACCGCAGCCGGTTGGCCCAACCAGCAATATGTTCGACTTTGCAAGCTCGATATCACCGGATTTCGATGCATGGTTAAGCCGCTTATAGTGGTTGTGCACCGCCACGGACAAAACACGTTTCGCCCGGTCCTGACCAATCACATAATCGTTCAGGACATCGCAGATTTCCTGCGGCGTAGGAACTTCGCCGTCTTTCTTTCCAGTAATCGCACCTTTGGTTTCTTCACGAATTATGTCGTTACAAAGCTCGACACATTCATCGCAAATGAAAACGGTGGGTCCTGCAATAAGCTTGCGGACTTCATGTTGGGACTTTCCGCAGAAGGAGCAATATAGCGTGCTCTTCGAATCAGATCCCGTCAATTTCGTCATAAAAAGTCCTCAAAACTAGGCCAGAAGTATCAATTTAACCCTGAAACCACAAATTGCTACAGCTTTTTTCCGCCACGATTCGCCGCGCTTGTCTAAGTCTATCAAAAGTGGCTTATTTTTCATTTAAGGCAAATTGATAGCCAATTAATCCTTATCTTCCGTCGGATTTGGGCGCTTGTCATAAACTTCATCGACAATACCGAATGCTTTGGCTTCGTCCGCTTCCAGGAAAGTGTCGCGGTCCATCGCCTTTTCAATCTCTTCGAGCGGTTTGCCGGTATATTTGGCGTAAAGTTCATTCATCCGCCTGCGAATCCGCAAAATTTCCTTTGCTTGAATTTCGATATCGGAAGCCATGCCCTGTGCACCGCCAGATGGCTGATGCACCATGATGCGCGCATTGGTGGTTGCCATACGCATACCCGGTTCGCCCGCTGCCAGCAGAAAGCTGCCCATGGATGCCGCTTGCCCTACGCAAACTGTTCCGACCCGTGGGCGGATATATTGCATCGTGTCATGGATCGCCATGCCAGCGGTTACAACGCCGCCGGGTGAGTTAATGTAAAGATAGATATCTTTTTTCGGGTTTTCCGATTCCAGAAACAGCAGCTGGGCGGTGATAATCGACGCCATATTGTCTTCGACCTGTCCGGTTACAAAGACGATGCGTTCCCGCAACAACCGGGAAAAAATGTCAAAGCTGCGCTCTCCGCGGTTGGATTGCTCGATAACGACGGGAACTAGGGCATCAACGATCGGATTATGCATGGTAATTTAGTGCCTTCTGTGAAAAGTCAGGTTGATATAATGGAGCCGCCACAAAATGGAATCCCCAACAGTCTGAACCTACATCGGTGTATCTCGAACAATGTTCAAGTCGGTTAAGGATTTTTTCCCAACCAATTCGTCAATTATGACCAAATAAAGTCAATAAATTATCACAGATATGCGTAAAACTCTATTATCCGGTGCGAGATGCCCCGCACCGGATGAATCAGGTTATTTCTTTGCAGCCGGCTTTTTAGCGGCAGGCTTTTTAGCTGCTGGTTTACTTGCAGCAGCTTTTTTCGCGACTGGCTTTTTCTCGCCAGCTTCTTTTGCGGGTGCTTTTGTCGCAGCTTTTTTGGCCGGAGCATCCTTGGCGGCAGCTTCTTTTGTTGCAGCCTTTTTCTCAGCCGGTTTTTTGTCGGCTGACTTTTTCTCGGCCGGTTTTTTCGCCGCAGCCTTTTTCGCTGGTGCTTTTTTCGCGGCTGGCTTTGCTTGCGCTTCGTCTTCAGCTTCGATCGCTTCTTCCAGTTCTTCGCGCGTTACCGTCTTGTCGGTAATTTCCGCTTTGTCGAACAAGAAATCTACAACCTTGTCTTCATACATGGGTGCACGAAGCTGGGCAGCTGCCATCGGGTCCTGCTGGATATATTCCATGAACCGCTGGCGGTCTTCCGGACGATATTGCTGAGCAGCCTGCTGCATCAGCATGGACATTTCCTGCTGACTGACTTCCACGCCATTGGCCTGTCCAATTTCGGAGAGAAGCAGGCCAAGGCGAACACGGCGGACGGCGATATCACGATACTCGTCCTTCTCGTCTTCCATTTCCTTTTTCGCTTTTTCAGGATCTTCATCCTGAGCCGCTTCCTGCTCCAGCTGTTGCCAGATCTGGTTGAACTCGGCTTCTACCATTGACGGCGGCACTTCAAAATCATGCGACGCGGCCAATTGGTCGAGCAATTTGCGCTTCATATGTGTGCGGGTCAGGCCGTTCAGCTCTTGCTCGATCTGGCCTTTCAGCAGACCGCGAAGCTGGTCAATGCCTTCAAGACCCATGGCTTTCGCCATTTCATCGTCGGCTTTTGCTTCTTTCGGAGTCTGCACTTCGGCAACCACAACATCAAATGTCGCATCTTTGCCCTTTAGCGTTTCTACATTATAATCTTCCGGGAAAGTGACCTTTACCAGAACTTCGTCATTGGCTTTTTTGCCAACCAGTTGATCCTCGAAGCCGGGGATCAGGCGGCCAGAGCCAAGCTCGATAGCCATGCCTTCGCCTTTGCCGCCGTCAAATGGCACGCCGTCAACTTTGCCTTCAAAGTCGATAAGGCATTGGTCGCCGATTTTTGCCTTGTGGCTTTTGGGTGCAGTTTCAAACTGTTTCTGGCTCTCCGCAAATCTCTGCAGTGATTCTTCCACCGTCTTGTCGTCTGCTTCCACTTTCAAGCGTTCCAGCTTGATATTATCAACGGATGGAGTCGGGACTTCGGGAAGAACTTCCAGCTCGACTTTCACTTCGGCGTCTTTACCAGGTTCATAGCCTTCGCCAAGAGTGACACTTGGCTGCATCGCAGGACGCAGTTTGTTATCGGTGATGGTCTTTTCAACACATTCCTGAACCGTGCTGCTCAGCGCGTCCTGCATCAATGCGTCATTATGCATTTTGCGCACCAGATTCGCGGGAACCTTGCCTTTGCGGAAACCAGGCATGTTGACCTGCGGTGCCAGTTTCTTGACCTCATTATCGACGCGGGTTTCAATGTCCTTCGCGGTAATTTTGATGTCATAGGCCCGTTTCAGACCTTCGTTCAGCGTTTCAACAATCTGCATGATTACCCTTCAATGCCTTCATAATTTCTATTTCGACCTGTTTTCGGTGTAGTGGTGCGGGCGAAGGGACTCGAACCCCCACACCCGAAGATACCAGAACCTAAATCTGGCGCGTCTACCAATTCCGCCACGCCCGCACGAGTTACACCTTCAAACAAATATCGAATTTTGATTGACGCGTGCGCCTAGCGGATAGCTACCCAAAGGGCAAGCCCGCTTTGCGCGATCGCGTCGCTAACTAGCTTGCCTCTCCAAGAGATTTTTTCAACAACTCGTTGACCACCTGTGGATTGGCTTTGCCTTGCATCGCTTTCATCGTTTGGCCAACAAAAAATCCGAACAGTTTATCTTTACCGCTGCGATATTCGGCAACCTTGTCTTCATTTGCCGCCATTACGTCTGCGATAACTTTTTCTATCGCGCCGGTATCGGACTCCTGCTTCAGGCCCTTTTCCTCAACGACCTTGGCCGCACCGTCGCCTGTTTCCAGCATGATCTCAAAAACCTGCTTCGCGATCTTGCCGGAAATCGTGCCATCCGCGACCAGACTCAAAAGTTCGGCCGCTTGCTGAGGCGAGACAGGGCTTTGTTCTATTGGCAGCCCCATTTTATTCAGCGCACCAAACAGCTCGGACGTAAGCCAATTCGCTGCCGAGCTCGCGATTTTTTCGGGTTCGTCGGTGGTTTCCAACAATTGCTCGAACCAGATCGCCGTTTCATGCTCCGCCGTCAAAACGGCTGCATTATAAGCGCTGAGCCCCAGAACATTTTTATAGCGCGCCCGTTTTTCGTCCGGCAATTCAGGCAGGCTGGCCTTGCAATCAAAGATAAAATCATCTTCGAGTTCCAGCGGCAACAGGTCCGGATCGGGGAAATAGCGATAATCATGCGCGTCCTCTTTGGAACGCATGGAGCGGGTTTCGTTTCTGTCGGGGTCAAACAGCCGGGTTTCCTGAACCACAGTCCCCCCGCTTTCGATTACGTCAACCTGACGCTGGGCCTCATATTCGACAACCTGTTGAATGAAGCGCAGCGAGTTGACGTTCTTAGTTTCTGTCCGTGTGCCCAGTTTTCCGCCCGGTTTACGGACAGAAACGTTGACATCCGCACGCATGGAGCCTTGTTCCATATTGCCGTCGCAGCTTCCGACATAGCGCAGAATTGATCTGAGCTTACGGACATAAGCCGCTGCTTCCTTGGGGGAAGTCATATCGGGCTTGGACACGATTTCCATCAAGGCTACGCCGCAGCGGTTCAGGTCGACATAGCTCATCGTCGGATGCTGGTCGTGCATCAGCTTCCCGGCGTCCTGCTCGATATGGATGCGCTCGACACCAATCATCTTGCCATGGGCATCCGGGTCTTTTTCATCGAGCGAAATCTCGATTTTACCCTCGCCCACAATCGGGTGATAAAGCTGGGAAATCTGGTAACCCTGCGGCAAATCAGCGTAGAAATAGTTTTTGCGGTCGAAACGCGAATATTTGTTGATCTGGGCATTGAGTGCAAGGCCCGTACGAACGGCCTGACGCACACATTCCTTGTTCAGCACCGGCAACATTCCGGGCATTGCGGCATCAACCAGGCTGACCTGGGTATTTGGTTCGGCGCCAAATTCAGTCGAAGCACCGGAAAAAAGCTTTGCGTTCGAGGTGATCTGCGCGTGCACTTCAAGGCCGATCACGACCTCCCACTCACCGGTTGCCCCCTGGATACGATATGTTGATTCAGTCATTCTATATTCCCGTCGCGGCCGAACCAGTCAAAGCCGCCCTCTAAAACTCTTGAAACATCCTTTGGCAGGACCAACAGATATTGTATCACCACCACTGCTCCGGCTTCGCAACAAAACCGGCACGTTCTTCCAATGCCAGACCGGCGTTAAGCACGGTTTGTTCATCCAGCGCCTTACCGATAAGCTGTAATCCCAGCGGAAGCCCTTGGCGGTCCAGACCCGCTGGCACCGACATGGCGGGCAATCCGGCCAGACTGCTCGGCACAGTGAAAACATCGTTCAGATACATGGCGAGCGGATCGTCGTTTTTCTCGCCCAATCCGAAAGCTGCACTGGGGGCCGTTGGCGCCAAAAGCACGTCACAGCTTTCCCACGCCTTGTCAAAGTCCCGTGAAATCAACGTCCGAACTTTTTGCGCCTGCGTGTAATAAGCATCATAATAGCCGGCAGACAGCACATAGGTGCCGATCATGATGCGGCGCTTAACCTCTGACCCGAAACCGGCTTCGCGGGTTGCGGCATACATTTCCTGTAGCCCTGCCCCATCCGGCAAGTCACGCAATCCATAACGCACACCGTCATAACGCGCGAGGTTGGATGATGCCTCTGCCGGCGCGATAATATAATAAGCGGGCAGCGCATATTTTGTGTGTGGCAAAGACACGTCAACAATGGTGGCCCCAGCATCTTTCAGCCACTGGATGCCCTGCTGCCACAAAGCATCAATCTCTGGCGGCATATTATCTACGCGATATTCTTTGGGAATACCGATGCGTTTGCCGGTAAGGTCGCTTTTAAGGCCAGCTTCCCATTCAGGGACCGGCAAATTGAGCGAGGTCGAATCCTTTGGATCGAAACCGGCCATCGCTTCCAGCATGATCGCACAATCACGCACATCATGGGCCATAGGGCCTGCCTGATCCAGCGAGCTGGCAAAGGCAATCGTGCCCCAACGTGAACAACGGCCATAAGTCGGCTTGAGCCCTGTAATGCCAACAAATGCGGCGGGCTGACGGATAGAGCCACCCGTATCGGTGCCAGTCGCCGCCGGACAGATGCGTCCGGATACAACCGCCGCACTACCGCCAGACGAGCCACCGGGAGCTATGTCAGCATTGCCGCCATCATTGCGCCGCCACGGTGAAATGACATTGCCGAAAGCGCTGGTTTCGTTGGATGACCCCATTGCAAACTGGTCCATATTCAGCTTGCCGAGCATGCCCGCGCCAGCCTTGAACAGGTTGGAAGATACTGTGGATTCATATTGCGGCGTGAAGCCCTCCAGAATCAGGCTAGCCGCTGTTGTCGGAACGCCATTGGTGCAAAACAGGTCCTTCATTCCAATCGGAACACCAGCCATTTTACCAAGTGTTTCGCCTGCCGCTTTCGCTTTGTCTGTCGCCTCGGCTGCTGCAAGTGCGTGATCCGGTGTTTCTACCAGAACCGCGTTTAACGGTTTCGCCGCGCTAACCCGTCCGATAAATGTTTCTGCCACTTCCTTGGCGGTAAAATCACCAGATGCGATGCCGCTGCGGATGCCCGCGATACCCAGTTCATAAATCTCGGTCATTATTCAATCACCTTTGGCACGCCAAAAAAGCCATGTTCCGCAGCCGGAGCGTTGGCCAATATTTTGTCCCGAACATTTCCATCGTCCACCACATCATCACGCAGGCGCAGTTTATTGGGAATAACGGCGGTCATCGGTTCGACCTTTGAGCAATCGACTTCGCCCAATTGCTCTACCCATCCCAAAATGTTGTTAAGCTCTGGCACCAGCGCGTCAATTTCGGCCTCGGTCACGGCAATCCGTGACAGGCTCGCGATCTTTTTTACGGTTTCTTTATCGACTGACATATTTCATTCTTTATCGGTTCATCTTTTTTCGGGTAATGAAGCAGAAATTTGTGTACTGCGCGCCGCTAGCACTGGTGCGAGACCTCTTCAAGTTGAATGAGTGGTCAGGGACCATATTGGAGTAAAATAATTGGCGCGTAAGTTTCTTTATTTGGTTGCTGGCTTAGTCGTTCTTTTTATAGCCGGAGCTTTTGTACTACGCATCTTTGGTGAAGATCTGGCCGAGGTCGTTTTTGTTCCAAGCACAGAATTCCAACCGCAGGAAGTGCTGGAAAACAATATCTATGCCGATATTTCGATGTGGTACGCCCGCCCCGAAATTACAGAGGATAACCCGGCGCTGTGGCTACCCGCCGATCCGGAAGCAGCAGATGGTGCTGTAGAAGGAAATAGAGCAGACAGCGAAGGCGCAAAATTCATAGCCACAAGCGCCAATATATTAAAAGATGGCACCTTGAAGGATCAGGAATCTGCAGTTTTGAACGGGAAAGTCCGTGCTGCCATATTTTTCATCCATCCGACTTCCTTTATAAACAAGGAAAAATGGAACGCTCCGCTTGGTGACAAGGAAACCGAGGATCGCGCGAAAATTTTCCTTCGCGGTCAGGCAAGCGCCTTCAATCATGTCGGTGACATATGGGCACCGCGCTATCGGCAGGCCACTCTTGGTGCGTTCCTGACCGACAAGGATGAGGGACAACAGGCACTGGACGCGGCTTATCAGGATGTTCTGCAGGCCTTTGACTATTTCCTCCGCGTAGTCCCGGATGACAAGCCAATCATTCTGGCCGGTCATAGCCAGGGCAGCCTGCACCTTACCAATTTGCTTAAAGACCGGGT
This sequence comes from Parasphingorhabdus sp., assembly GCF_036568145.1. GTDB lineage: Bacteria > Pseudomonadota > Alphaproteobacteria > Sphingomonadales > Sphingomonadaceae > Parasphingorhabdus. The sequence goes on from NZ_DATCTC010000012.1 coordinate 68,086, forward strand.
TGCTGGGACACCCTTGGCGGGGCGGATTGTTGCTGCCTACGTTGTTGGCTGGCCGGTTTCGGTGGAAACCGATGTTCCCGCTCTAGGGCTCGATATTTGCGAAGCACCGGATCAGTTTCATTGTCTGCTCAGTTGGGAAAGCTTTGCCGAGCCCGCCGATTATAAGCGCATTGTCGATACCTATGACACTACCATCGGATTTAACGGTGAGCCGCGCAAAAATTCCAAACTGCTGTGCACGAACCCGATAAACGGTGATGTTGATTCCGAAGCCACGGCGGAACAAAATCTCGGCACGTTGGTGCCTAATGACAAACTGAGCGATGCAAAGCTGGTCAAGGGCTCCGTACCCGCCCGCTGCGACGATCGCGGGTTCCTGCTGATTGGCGATCCCCCGAAAATGGGGCCTTACACCCTGCCCGGCAACAATTATCACGTCTATGACTACAGCTTGTTCTGGAGTAATATTCGCGCAGATATATTGAAGAGGATGACCGCATTTCTCTCGCACTAATAACAGAGGACCGGAAGCTGTTTCGCGCCGCTTTGCCACATGGCGGTCGGTTACTGGGGCTGGATGTCGGGACGAAAACCGTCGGCATAGCGCTATGCGATGCCCAGTGGATGATCGCGACCGCCGCCGAGACAATCGAGCGGCGAAAGTTTTCCAAAGACCTGGAGCGAATCAAAACGGTCATTGCCGAACAGTTCGTAGCGGGCATTGTCGTCGGTCTGCCCCTCAATCTGGATGGAAGCCAGAGCAAGCAGACGCAGGCCGCGAAATCCTTTGCCCAGAATTTACGTCCGCTCGGACTTCCGATTTTCCTGTGGGACGAACGTTGGAGCACTCAGGCGGTTACACGCGACCTGATTGCCGCTGACGTTAGCCGCAAACGGCGCAGCAAGGTGATCGACCAGATGGCAGCCGCTTATATTTTGCAGGGAGCGATTGACGGGCTTGCCGCAATAGAATGATGCCATTATAGGCCTGATTTTAATGACATCAGAGCAAACAGGTTCACCATCGACCGCCGGACATCAGTTTCCTGCGGGGTCGGATGCTTTTCCACATCGCCATCTATTGGGCATCGCCGGCTTACAGCCCTGGGAGATATTATTTCTCCTGAAAGAGGCTGAACAATGGGTCGATCTCAATCGCAAATCGATCAAACATTCAGGCCGGCTGGATGGCTTGACAGTCATCAATGCCTTTTTCGAAAACAGCACGCGCACGCTGCTTTCATTCGAGATTGCGGGCAAACGGATGGGCGCTGATGTCGTCAACATGCACGCCGCGCAGTCGAGCATTAAAAAGGGCGAAACCCTGATAGATACAGCGGTCACGCTCAATGCCATGCGCGCGGATGCGATAGTCATCCGTCATGGCAGTTCCGGCGCAGTGCAATTGATTGCGGACAAGGTGGACTGCCCTGTCCTGAACGCTGGCGATGGCAGCCATGAGCACCCGACACAAGCGCTGCTCGATGCACTAACGATTCAGCGGCGCAAGGGCGATATCAGCGGCCTGACGGTCACGATTTGCGGTGATGTCATGCACAGCCGGGTCGCTCGTTCCAATATTTATTGCCTGACCACATTGGGCGCGAAAGTCAGGGTTTGCGCACCGACATCGCTATTACCCCCGGCGATCGAGCGGTTGAATGTCGAGGTTTATTCGAACTTTGCCGAAGCGCTTGACGGGGCAGATGTCGTGATGATGCTCCGGCTGCAAAATGAGCGCATGAACGGAGATTTCATCCCGAGCGCGCGCGAATATCATCACCTTTATGGCTTGACCAGAGAACGGCTGGCACTAGCAAAGCCCGATGCACTGGTCATGCACCCTGGCCCGATGAACCGCGGCATAGAGATTAGCAGCGATATTGCCGATGATCCCGAACGGTCTGCCATAACGGAGCAAGTGGAGATGGGGGTTGCGGTCAGAATGGCCTGCCTCGACGTGCTGACGCGCCGGTCCCGCAATGTGGAGGGATGGTCATGAAACAGGTCTTTACCAACGCGAAGGTTCTGGTTCCCGGAGCGAAAGCGCCCCTGCCCCTGAACGTAGCAACAGACGGTGATGTGATTGCCCGTGTGAACGAGGAAACACCATCATCGGACGAGAAAAACATTGACTGCAAGGGTGCGATATTAGCACCCGGCATCATCGACCTTGCTGTCTTCAAGATCGACAAACCGGCCTTTCACTTTGGCGGCATAACGCGAGCGGCTCTTATGCCCGACCAGTCTCCGGTGCTTGATCTACCGGCGATGATCAAACATAATTCCTCCGAAGGTAAGCCAAGCCTATGGTCCCACCCGCTTGCTGCGGCAACAAAGGGACTGAAAGGCGCTGAACTGGCAGAAATCGGCTTGATGAAAGAAGCGGGCGCACGCGCTGTGGCGACGGGAAGAAGCTGGATCGCGAACAGCGGGGTCATGCTCAAACTGCTCCATTACTGCAGATCACTGGATATGCCTGTCATCGTGCATAGCGAAGATAGCGGTCTTACCGCTGATGCGGTTGCAACGGCTGGCGAAACCGCCACGCGGCTAGGGATGTCGAGCGCTCCGGCCAGTGCGGAAGCGCTGTCAATCGCTCGTGATATTGCTTTGGTGCGAGAAAGCGGCGCGCATGTCCATTTCCGTCAGGTTACGACTGCCAATGGACTGGACCTGATCCGCGACGCCAAAGCAGAAGGCTTGCCGGTAACATGCGGCATTACTCCGGCACATTTATTTCTGTCCGATATCGCGATCAGTGATTTCAGGACCTTCGCCAAAATGTCGCCTCCGTTGCGAAGTGAAGAAGACCGGCAAAGCTGCCTTGTGGCCATTAAAGACGGCACGATTGATGTCCTTTCCTCTGGCCATGATCCACGCGGCCCGGAAGGCAAGAGATTACCTTTTGCCGAGGCGGAAACCGGCATGGCAGGCGGAGAAACCTTGTTAGCGCTTTCACTCAACCTGGTTCGTGACGGGCTGATTGACTTGGGGCGCTTGTTCGAGTTGCTGTCAACCAACCCGGCAAAAATACTCGGGGTGAATGCCGGACAAATTGCCGAAGCGTTCGAGGCGGATCTGATTTTGGTCGATACGGAAAAGCCATGGCAGGTTGATAGCCGTAAAATGGCGGCCTCTGCCGGGAACACGCCATTTGACAAGCTGCCAGTTCAAGGGCGGGTCAGCGCCATATATAAGGGCGGAAAAGCAATCTAGCTTCACCGCCCAGATAGATTGATTGGATTGTCAGATGCTTTATCGGGAAGCAAGCTGCTGCGGCGATTTGGCGCTTACATGGCCAACCATTTCGGTATGGCCAACGCTTCGCACTTTACGAACGATACAACCGCCACCTTTCGCTTTGATGCCGCCACACAAGGCTTTTGCAGATTGTTCATTACCAAAACCGACAGCGGACAAGCGATACAGCGTTTTCCCGTTGAGTTTCACGGTTGAGCTTACATGCTGATATGCGCTTAGTTCCCTATTCTTTGCCGACAGGATCACCCAAGCGCGTTGTACGTTTTCCGGTGAAGAAAATGCGCCCACCTGAACAAGATATTGGCCATCAGGTTGAGCCTGTTCGAGCGGTGTGAAGGAGATATTCTTCTTCTCGGGTTTCGCCGCGCTTACGGCCACCTCCTTCGGAGCAGCGGCCTCTATCAACGGTGTTTCCGGCGCTTTTGCGAACAGTGTCTTTGAAACTGCTGTGCTTGCCGGAACATCAACCTTTGTCACCAGCATATTGTCATCATTGGCGAGAAAATCCGCTTTGAAATCCGCATCCGCAGTTTCACTCACATCATTTGTCGGTAGTGGAATATCACGGTCAAAACTGGCAACTTCACGGCTATAATCCACTGCAGGTGCTGCCGGAACAACAGGCGCGATATTGAGCGCCAGACGCACTGGCTGACCAGGATCACTAATGGCCGGTTTCACATCCAGCACAGAAGCCACCCGCATTTCATAAGCACCCGGACGCGCCATTTGCGCCCACTGCATGATCCGTGCGTCAACATTGGTCGGTGATATATCCTGCACCGCCATTAATTTGGCCTCTTTCCACCGGCCATCCAGAGCATAAGCCAGGCCCAGATTCTGACGTGTCCGGGCGGTGACATTGGCGCTTCGAATCGCCTGCTCCAACTCGTCAATCGCGGCCTTGGCATCACCCGCCAAAGCCAAAGCCAAACCATAATCGGCCGTCGGAATGAACTGACGGTTATTTTCAATCAGCTGTCTGGCTTTGTTTGCCTTGCCTTGCGCCAGTTGAGCCAGACTAAGGCTTAAAATAGTGCGGGCATCGCTTTTGCCCAGATCCATCGCATCCAGAAAGCTGCGCTCTGCTGAATGGAATCGACCGGCGGCCAGATAAGACTGACCAAGCAGAGCCCGTGTCGCCGCATCATTGCCGGCAGCGGCTACGGAACGCTCGGCATAGGCAATCGCAACTTCAATATTGCCCTTTTCAAGCGCTCTTTCAGCCTTGCTTGCGTATTTCGCTCCGTCTTTGGACGATGCAGGCGTGCTTGATGCAGATGCGACCGAATCACCTCCGGCAGGTCCACAGCCCGTCAGGGACGCAGAAATGACCATGGTTGAGGCGGCCAGTTTCAATATCATATCGCATTTCATAGCAATGCCCTCGCAATTATATTCAATAACATGTGCTCAAACCGTTCAGCGTGGCGTGATCCGCTCAGCCAGGTCGTCCAGTTCGGGAATAGACCTCAAATAGTTATCCACGGCTTTGGTCACCAACTGCTGCGCGGAAACATTCTTGACAGCTGTTGCCAACCGCAGCTTCAGATGCCTGTCAGCGTCCAGTCGCAAGGTAAAAGCGACCTTGGCTTTGCCAGTGCGCGACTTTTGCGCCGAGCGACGAGGTGTTGAAGGTTGCTTGGCCTTAACCTTGACTACGGGGACCTTTTTGCGCGGAGCAATTGTCTGCTGTTCAGGCTCAGCCATGGTTTCGGAATCATGCTGTGTTTGCAGGCTCAGTTTGGCTGCAATTTCTTCCTGCTGCTTGCGAACCGCTGGAACAACTTCCGGAATCGCTCCGGCCAAGGGGTTATAGTGATATTGACCTGATTCCTCCGGACTATATTCATCTGATTGCGCCGCTTCATGGTCGGGATTGGTATCATATCCCATATCATTCCAGCCCAGATCTTCATTCGCATGATCGGAATAGGTTGGGAATGCTATACCCTGACGCCGCATCGCCGGCTTTGCGCCGCCCTTGCGAGCAAGAAGGGCGGATGACAGTGATGCCAATGGCTTTGGTTCGCTCATATTATCTGCTCCTCCTTCCTAAGACCCGAAGACCCGGCGACCGAAATTGCCACCAGGACGATATGCTCCGGCACTGTTTGTCGAAGCCATGCCGGGGGATGTAAATACGGTGCGACGGAAATTCTTTTCCAACCGGTCGGAAATATAGCTCCAAAGCTGCTGGATTTCCTGAGAAGAACGTCCCTGGGGATCAACTTCCATGACGGTGCGGCCGTCTATCATGGAGCCAGCAAAATCTGTCCGATGATGGACGGTAACCGGTGCAACGGTGCCGTGCTGTGACAATGCAACTGCGGCTTCCGAAGTAATTTTGGCTTTCGGTGTAGCGCCATTGACGACAAACAATAGCGGCTTTCCAGCACGCTCACATAAATCAACGGTTGCGCCCACGGCACGTAAATCATGCGGACTGGGGCGTGTCGGAATAACAATCAGTTCGGCAACCGAAATCACGGACTGGATCGCCATCGTAATCGCTGGCGGTGTATCAATGACAGCCAATTTAAAACCCTGTTGCCGCAAAATGCTCAAATCAGTCGCCAGGCGCGAAACAGTGGTCTGTGCAAAAGCGGGCAGTTCCGCTTCACGCTCGTTCCACCAGTCGGCGAGGGATCCTTGGGGATCGATATCGATCAATACTACCGGGCCAGCGCCTGCCAGTTGGGCTTGTACAGCCAAATGCCCCGACAATGTTGTCTTGCCAGAGCCACCTTTTTGGGATGCCATTGCTAGAACTCGCACTCTATTCCCCTTGTCTTGTCTTTTCACCGGTTATCCCGGACGCCTGGAATTAATTCATCCTCTTCTCTGACAGAACAGCTCTAAAATAGGGTTAACGAGCACAGCGTGTTTTTTTGGATAGGCAAAAGCTTGCTTCGGGCAGTGGAAAATCCGGGGAACATGGGAAATCAATTTTATGAATAGGGTTACCAATTCTTTGCGATTTAGCATTATGCTGTAATTATGTATAAGGTAGATCATACTAATTCGAAGACCAAAGGCCTGATATTATGAGCAAATTCCCATTCACTCACCGCTTGCTAATCGCTTCCGCCCTTTTCGGATTGGCATCTCCGACATTGGCGACTGTCAAGGATGGTGTGGATGCCTGGGGTCGGGGGGACTATAGTACAGCAGTTGCCGAATGGCGCGGGCCTGCCAATGAAGGGGACGCGGACGCACAGTTTAATATGGGCCAAGCCTATAAACTTGGCCGCGGCGTAACAATGGATTTGGCCATGGCCGAACAATATTATAAAAAAGCAGCGGATCAGGGGCATTTGCAGGCAAGCGACAATTATGGTCTGATCCTTTTCCAAGACGAACGGCGCAATGAAGCCCGGCCCTATTTGCAAGCCTCCGCCGAGCGCGGTGAACCCCGTGCGCAATATATACTGGGCACGGGTTATTTTAATGGCGACTTTGTCGAGAAGGACTGGGTAAAGGCTTATGCCCTCATAACCCGCGCCTCTGCAGCAGGCTTACCGCAGGCGACATCCAATATGGCACAGATGGACAAATATATCCCGCTTGAACAAAGGCGAAGCGCCTTAGCGCTGGCCAGCCAGATGGAAGAAAATGAAAAACGGAGCCGCATTGCACAAATAGGCGGTTTGCGACCGATACCATCGACCGGAGTGATCGAAACGGCACAGTTGCCAGCATCGCAGATAGTGACCGCAGCGCCAGCAGTATCAACCGCAACATCAACACCAGTTCCCGCACCAAAACCGGTCGCCAAGCCATCTGTGGCACAGGCGCCGACAGTGCCACCTTCTACCACCAAGAAAACCCCCAAACCTGCGCCAGTTCAGGTGGCAGCGGCTAAATCAGACCCGAAGCCGACTCCAAAAACAACCCCTGCAAAACCCGCAGCGGCTGATAAATGGCGTGCTCAATTGGGCGCTTTCAGTGACCAGAAAAGGGCCAAGGCACTTTGGGATAGTCTTGGTAAGCGGGTTTCTGCATTGAACGGTCTGCAACCCTATATAGAAACGACAGGTTCCATAACACGGCTGCAAACCGGTCCATTTGCGACAAAGGCTCAGGCCAGCAAGATATGCACTACAGTCAAAGCCGCCGGCAATGACTGTATTGTAAAGTCACGCTGACGGTGGCTAAATGGTTACCCAGTCTTTAGAACCGATGCCCTGAATATATAACAAAGCGGTCAGGTCATTATGGCTGATCGCAGCATCTGCGGCGGCGGCAGCCTTTGGCTTGGCGTGATAGGCAACCCCCATCCCTGCCAATGCAATCATCGGAATATCATTGGCACCGTCCCCTACAGCCATACACTGATCGAGCGATAGTCCAGCGGATAAGGCGCCCTGCCGCAGTATTTCTGCTTTCCGCGCCGCATCGACAATCGAGCCGTTTAACGAGCCGGTCAAACGTCCATCGGCTTCTGCCAGAATATTCGCTTCGAACTTGGCAAATCCTATATCCCGGGCCACCGGGTCGGCGAACCGGGTGAACCCGCCTGAAACTAATATAGTCATAGCGCCGCGCGCGGCCATTGTTTGTACCAACAGCTTGGCACCCGGCATGATCTCAACTTTTTCGTCAAGGCACTGCTCGATAGCAGAAAGCTCCAATCCAGCGAGTAAAGACACCCTGCTCCGCAAGGCTTCTTCAAAATCCAGTTCACCGAGCATAGCCCGTTCGGTCACTGCGGCAATCTGCTCCTTGATCCCGGCATAGCCTGCCAGTTCATCGATACATTCGATCGTGATCATCGTGCTGTCCATATCGGATATCAGCAGTTTCTTTTCGCGATTACTGGCCGGTTGAACCACAAAATCAATCATAGAGCCTTCGAGCAGCAAGGCTTGCTGCGCTTTTTCCAAATCCCCTTCAAAATGGATATCGGCGGCCTTCCCGTCCACTATGTCACCAATCCCGGTAATCTTGGCGCCAGCACCAGCCAAGCGATCGGCAGCCGAATTTAACTCTCCCTTTCTCAACTGATCTGCTGCTATTAGTGTGGCGATGAGCATGATTTCTCCAAATGACAATGGGTCCAAGATTAAGAAGGATGTCGCACTGATCGTTGGTCCGACGGCCAGCGGCAAGTCCGCATTGGCACTGCAACTTGCCAAAAAGCAACCCTCTGTAATCATTAATGCGGATAGTGCGCAGGTTTATGCCGATCTGCGTATCTTGAGCGCAAGGCCCAGCGAGCAGGAGATGGGCGGAATCAGCCACCGGCTTTACGGCTATATTGACGGCGCGGAGGCTTGCTCTGCGCCTCGCTGGGCGCGTGATGCGAAGGCGGAGATTGCCGCTGCCCATGCGGCTGCTATGTTGCCGATATTGGTCGGCGGAACGGGGCTTTATATCCGCACTTTGCTGAACGGCATTGCACCGATACCTGATATTGGTCCAGCTATTCGGGCACAGGTCCGGGATTTGGCTGTAGACGATGCCTATGCACTGCTGGAAAGTGAGGACCCGGTATCTGCGGAGCGTTTGAATCGCCGCGATTCAAGCCGGATCATGCGTGCGCTGGAAGTCGTGCGGTCCTCTGGCAAGCCTTTGCATCATTGGCATGCACATTTGACAGGCGGGATTGCCGATGAGATCAGCTTGCGCCCACTGGTCCTGCTTCCACCACGTGAATGGTTGTATGAGCGGTGTGACAGGCGTTTTCAGATCATGCTTGACGAAGGCGCGATGGAGGAAGTGGAGGCACTCCTGCACAAAAGGCTGCCTGACGATTGCCCGGTCATGCGGGCTATCGGAGTTCCGGAGCTTAGCGCCGTGATACGCCGGGAGATGGACATGGAGGACGCAAAGACCCGCGCCATGGCCGCCACCCGGCAATATGCCAAGCGGCAATATACCTGGTTCCGGAATCAGTGCCCACCGGAATGGCCGAGGCATGAGGCGATAATAAATGATGAGAATATATCTGATATTGAAATATAATTACAATATTTGCCCTTGACACAACATATATAGATATGTAGCCCCGCCCATTCAGAGCGAATGTTGTTCATTGCCTTGCAGTGTGGCATCGCCTATTAACCGCCCACTTGCCGTGGGTTTAATCGTGATAATGGAGTTTAAAGTGGCCGAGAAAAGCGGTGCAGATATATTGGTACAAACCCTGCTTGATCTGGGTGTAGATACCGTATTCGGCTATCCGGGCGGGGCTGTGCTTCCCATTTACGATGCCCTTTATAACCATAACAAAATCAAGCATATTCTGGTTCGTCACGAACAGGCGGCGACTCACGCTGCCGAAGGCTATGCGCGTTCGACCGGCAAGCCCGGCGTTGTTCTGGTTACATCCGGACCCGGTGCGACCAACGCGGTTACCGGCATTACCGACGCGCTTATGGACTCGATTCCAATGGTTGTCATCACCGGACAGGTTGCGACCAATCTGATCGGTTCCGATGCTTTTCAGGAAGCGGATACTATTGGTATTACCCGCCACTGCACAAAGCATAATTATCTGGTCAAGAAACCGTCCGACCTTGCCGGCGTTTTGACCGAGGCTTTCCATATTGCAACCAATGGTCGCCCCGGCCCGGTTGTTGTCGACATTCCCAAAAATGTCCAGGTCGCGGAAGCCGAGTTTAGCCGGAATAACAGCCTGAAGAACAGCCGTTATCAGCCACAGATTGATGGCGATTTCAAAGCGGTTAACGAAGCCGTTGAAATGATAATGCAGGCCAAGGCGCCGATCCTTTATACAGGCGGCGGCATCATCAACAGCGGCCCGAAGGCAAGCGAGACTTTGCGTGAGCTGGCGGAGCTGCTGGGCGCGCCGGTAACTTCTACACTCATGGGCCTTGGTGCTTTTCCGGCATCTTCCGACCAGTGGCTGGGTATGCTTGGCATGCACGGCACCTATGAAGCCAATATGGCGATGAACCGTGCCGATTTGATTATCTGCCTTGGCGCACGGTTTGATGACCGTATCACGGGCCGAATCGATGCATTCTCGCCAGACAGCAAGAAAATCCACGTCGATATTGACCGGTCATCGGTCAACAAGACGATCCGTGTTGACCTGCCGGTTATCGGCGATGTCGGCCGCGTCATGGAACAAATGCTCGCTGTCCTGAAAGGTCGCAAATTCCGTGCACCGGACTATGAAGAATGGTGGGCCCGGATCAAGGGCTGGCGAGCGACCAATTGTCTTTCCATTCCGGAAAACAAGACCGAAATCATGCCACAAGAGGCTATCCGCAAATTGTGGGAAGCCACTCATGAACGCAATCCGATCATCACCACAGAGGTCGGGCAGCATCAAATGTGGGCTGCGCAGCATTTCCATTTTGAGCATCCGAACAAATGGCTGACCAGCGGCGGACTGGGCACAATGGGCTATGGCCTGCCTGCGGCAATCGGCGCGCAACTCGGGCATCCCGATGCGCTGGTTATCGATATTGCCGGTGAAGCGTCGATCCAGATGAACATTCAGGAATTGGCCACCGCCAGCCAATACCGCCTGCCTGTAAAGATATTCATCCTGAACAACCAATATATGGGCATGGTGCGCCAATGGCAGTATCTGACCTATGAAAGCCGCTATTCAAACAGCTATTCCGAAAGCCTGCCCGATTTTATCAAGCTGGCGGAAAGCTATGGCTGGACCGGTGTGTTGATCGAGGATCCTGCCGATCTGGAAGCGGGAATTGCGAAGATGATTGAAACCGACGGTCCGGTATTGGTGGATTGCCGCGTGGCGCAGCTTGCCAATTGTTTCCCGATGATACCGTCCGGCGCGGCGCATACCGAAATGCTGTTGTCTGAAGACGACATCAAAGGCTCGCTGGACGATAACGCAAAGGCGCTTGTTTAATGCATATCAATGAAGAACAGGTTGAACGGCATGTCCTCGCCGTTCTGGTCGATAACGAGGCCGGTATATTGGCGCGAATCGCAGGCATGTTTACGGCTCGCGGTTACAATATCGAAAGCCTGACCGTGGCGGATATCAGTGCCGACCATGCGATCAGCCGGATTACCATTGCCACTTCTGGTCCGCCGCATGTGATTGAGCAGATCATTGCCCAGCTTGACCGGCTGGTCCCGGTTCATAGCGTCCGCGACCTGACAGAGTCCGGCCCCCATGTTCAGCGTGAACTGGCGCTTGTAAAAGTGGCTGGCAAAGGGGAAGCCCGGATTGAAGCCATGCGTTTGGCCGATATCTATCGCGCCCGCGTCGTCGATGCGACGACCGAAAGTTTCGTGTTCGAGATTACCGGCAACCCTGGTAAGATTGAGACCTTTATAAGCCTGATGCGCGAAGTCGGACTTGTCGAGGTTGGCCGTACTGGCGTCGTTGCTATTGGACGGGGCCCGGAAACCGCTTAAACATCATTCATTATATCATTTAATCACTCGTCATGCCGGACTTGTTCCGGCATCCAAAGCGTCATTCGCTGACTGGCAGATCCCGAATCAAGTTCAGGGTGACGAAACATACTGGAGGAAGAAAATGAAAGTTTATTATGACGCAGATGCCGATCTCGGCCTCATCAAAGACAAGAAAATCGCCATTGTCGGCTATGGTAGCCAAGGCCACGCCCATGCCCAGAACCTGCGCGACAGCGGTGTCAAGGAAGTAGCCATCGCTCTGCGCGCTGGTTCTGCAACCGCCAAAAAGGCTGAAGCTGCCGGATTTCAGGTAAAGACCAATGCCGAAGCCGCGGCGTGGGCCGACATTGTCATGATCCTTGCCCCCGACGAGCATCAGGCAGCGATTTATGCCAATGACCTGCATGACAACATGAAACAGGGCGCGGCTATCGCATTTGCCCACGGCCTGAACATTCATTTCGGCCTGATCGAAGCGCGTGAAGATCTTGATGTCATCATGATCGCACCCAAAGGCCCCGGCCACACGGTGCGTAGCGAATATCAGCGCGGCGGCGGTGTGCCTTGCCTGATCGCCATTGACCGCGACGTGTCCGGTAACGCCCATGACGTAGCGCTGGCTTATGCATCCGGCGTTGGCGGCGGTCGCAGCGGCATTATCGAAACCAACTTCCGCGAAGAATGTGAAACCGACCTGTTCGGTGAACAAGCTGTGCTTTGCGGCGGGATCACCCATTTGATCCAGGCCGGTTTTGAAACCCTGACCGAAGCCGGTTACGCACCGGAAATGGCTTATTTCGAATGTCTGCACGAAACCAAGCTGATCGTTGACCTGCTTTATGAAGGCGGAATTGCGAACATGCGTTATTCCATCTCTAACACCGCAGAATATGGCGACATCACAAGCGGTCCGCGAGTGATTACCAGCGAGACAAAAGCCGAAATGAAGCGCATTTTGGCCGACATCCAGTCAGGCCGTTTTGTCAAAAACTTCGTTCTCGACAATCGCGCCGGTCAGCCTGAGCTGAAAGCTGCTCGTAAAATTGCCGAAGCGCATCCGATTGAAAAAACCGGTGCAGAACTTCGCGCGATGATGCCGTGGATTGGTGCGAACAAACTGGTCGACAAAGAAAAGAACTAAATCCCGGAAACATGTGACCGCGCTGCCATCTGTTATGAGAATAGCGATGCGGCGCGGTTTCGCATTTCAGGTGCATCTGAATGACCCGTTTTTTTCCGGTTATTCACCTGCCGGAAAATAATCTGATCAAGCGAGTTGCTTTTTGCACGGCAATGGATATTAGTAGCTGCGATGACACGTATCTCGAACAAACTAGAGCTACTACGACTTATGCGCCCTTAGGCGTACCAGTGATGCTGCGCGAAGCAGCGCCACCCGTCTAAGGGTTATTTTCGAAAAAATTGAAATTAACTGGCATTTTGCGCCTTGCGCGAAAATGCTTGCAGCATAAGAGTAATAGTCATGCATCCAAATCCATCTCAAAAATATCGCCCCTTTGGTCAGATTGATTTGCCCAATCGCCAATGGCCATCCCGCACCATTGAAAAAGCTCCGCGCTGGCTTTCCACCGACTTGCGCGACGGGAATCAGGCGCTGATCGACCCCATGGACGCGCACAAGAAACAGCGGTTTTTTGATCTGCTCGTAAAGATCGGGATTAAAGAGATCGAGGTTGGTTTCCCCGCTGCGGGCGCGACCGATTTTGACTTTATCTCTGGACTGGTCAAATCCGGCAAGATTCCCGATGATGTGATAGTCCAGGTGCTGACCCAGTCCCGCCGGGACTTGATCGAAACCAGCTTTGCCAGTCTGGAAGGCGCCAAACAGGCGATTGTCCATTTGTATAATGCCGTGTCACCGGCATGGCGCGATGTCGTCTTCAAGCTCGATAAAGAAGGCGTGAAGGATATCGCCAAGGAAGGCGCGACTATTTTGCGCGAACAGGCGGAAAAATATCCTGATACCGATTGGCATTTTGAATATTCGCCGGAAACCTTCTCAACCGCCGAACTGGATTTCAGCCTGGAAGTCACGGAAGCGGTGATAGATATTCTCGAACCGACAGCCGAAAAGCCGTTGATCCTGAACCTGCCCGCTACGGTAGAGGCTTCTACGCCCAACATCTACGCCGACCAGATCGAATGGATGTGCAACAATATCAGTAATCGCGACCATGTCGTGATCAGCTTGCACCCCCATAATGACCGTGGGTCGGGTATCGCGGCGGCAGAGCTTGGCTTGATGGCTGGCGGCGACCGGGTCGAAGGCTGCCTGTTCGGTAATGGCGAACGCACCGGCAATGTTGATTTGGTGACATTGGGTCTGAACATGTACACCCAAGGTATTGATCCAAAAATCGATTTCTCCAACATGGACGAGATCGTTAAAACGGTCGAATATTGCAATCAACTGCCCGTTCCAGCGCGTCATCCCTATGCAGGGGAACTGGTCTTCACAGCCTTTTCCGGATCGCATCAGGACGCGATCAAAAAAGGATTCGCCGCGCAGGAACAGCGCAATGACGAATATTGGAACGTCCCCTATCTGCCGATTGACCCAAGAGATATTGGCCGCGACTATGAAGCGGTTATCCGCGTTAACAGCCAGTCCGGCAAGGGCGGAATCGCCTGGATCCTGGAACAAGATTATGGCCTGAAACTGCCCAAGCGCCTGCAAGCCAATTTCAGCAGAACAGTGCAGGAACTGGCCGATGAAACAAGCCGTGAACTCTCCTCCGATGATATCTGGAGCGCATTCCAGAAACGCTATCATCTGGATGGCAACGGCAAATATAATCTGGTTGATTATCAGGAAAGCCAGTCCGGCAGCGAACGTATATTTGTGGGCAAGGTAAAAGGGCCGGACGGAGAAATTTCGGTCAGTGGCCGTGGAAACGGGCTGATCTCCAGCGTTGTCAATGCCCTTGCCTCTTCGCTGGGCGTGTCGTTGGAAATCATTGATTATCAGGAACATGCGCTGGGCTCTGGCAAGGATGCGCAAGCCGCCGCCTATGTCGAATGCAAAGCCGGTGATGGCCGCGAATTTTACGGGGTCGGCATCAACAGCGACGTGGCCACCGCTTCGGTTGAAGCACTGCTTAGCGCCGTAAGCCGGGTATAAAGAAGGCTTCTTAACCGACCGATTAAAAAGATAGTGGAATCCGCCTGCTTATAAGCTATGGCGGATTACCACATTTTTTGACAAGCTTCTTGATCGGGGAATCCATGACCTTACCAGCCATATTCAATAATCTTCGCCTGCCTCTTATCGGTTCGCCGCTTTTCATTGTATCAGGGCCCGAATTGGTCATTGCACAGTGCAAAGCCGGTATCGTCGGTTCCTTCCCTGCCCTCAATGCGCGGCCGCAAAGCCTGCTTGACGAATGGCTGCACCAGATCACCGAAGAATTGTCGGCATGGAACCGCGATAATCCTGATAAACCAGCAGCGCCTTTCGCAGTGAACCAGATTGTCCACAAGTCCAATGATCGCCTTGATCAGGATTTGGCGACCTGTGAAAAGTGGAAAGTGCCGCTGATCATCACTTCGCTGGGCGCGAGGGAAGATCTCAACACCGCTGTCCACGGCTGGGGCGGGATTACGATGCACGATATTATCAATGACCGTTTTGCCCATAAAGCGATTGAAAAAGGCGCGGATGGACTGATTCCCGTGGCGGCCGGTGCTGGCGGTCATGCCGGAACCATTTCGCCTTTCGCCTTGATGCAGGAAATTCGCCAATGGTTTGACGGTCCTGTTGCCCTGTCCGGCTCCATCGCCAGCGGGGCCTCTATTCTGGGCGCTCAGGCAATAGGAGCGGACCTCGGCTATATGGGCTCCGCATTCATTGCGACCAAGGAGGCCAATGCCGATCAAGCCTATAAGGAAGGCATTGTCGAAGGCCGGGCGAGCGATATTGTCTATTCTGACCTGTTTACCGGCGTCAGCGGGAATTACCTGCGCCAGTCCATTGCCAATGCCGGCCTTGACCCCGACAACCTTCCGCAAGGGGATTATAAGACCATGAACTTCGGTTCCGGTGGAAATACGGAAAAGAAAGCATGGAAAGATATCTGGGGCTGTGGTCAGGGCGTCGGCGCAATCGACGATGTGCGCTCGGTCCAGGAAATGGTTGACCGGCTGATCGAGGAATATCGCGCCGCTAAAGAAAGCCTGATGTCGCGTTCCAATTATTGAGCGTGGGGTAAACCTGCCCACTAAACCGCATTCCGCCGCTTACATTTCACCCCGTTCGCGGCGGATTGCATACCATTTGGCGACATTGGCATTATGCTCGTCCAGAGTCTTCGCAAAGATATGTCCGCCCTTGCCATCTGCGACAAAGTAAAGATAATCGGTCTTTGCAGGGTCGAGCACTGCCTCGATTGAAGAACGGCCCGGATTGGCAATCGGACCTTTGGGCAGGCCGGTCATCGCATAGGTGTTATAATCATTCACATCTGTAATTTCGGAGCTGCGGATGCGGCGGCCCAATGGCTTGCCCTTCGTGATCGGGTAGATAATCGTGGGGTCGGCCTGTAGCATCATTCCATTGCGGATCCGGTTGCCATATACCGCCGCCACGGTCCGCCGTTCAGCCTCTATTGCGGTTTCTTTTTCCACAATCGCAGCAAGAGTGACCGCTTCTTCCGGCGTCTTCACCACGCTCTCGGCAGTCTTCTTCGGCCACAGTTCGGCCAGAACATCCTTCATCGCCTTTTGCATCCGCTCGACAACAGCCGCGCGTGTCTCGCCGCGTTCAAAACTATAGCTATCGGGTAATATCGAACCTTCTTCCGGCACGGGAATATCCCCGGTCAGCAATTTTTCCGCCATCAGCGTTTCATACACGATGATCGACGGCGTTCCCTCCGGCACGGTAATCAGGCGCTGGATGGTCTTTCCGCTCTGTAACAGCGCATAGATCTGGGCATTGCTAGCCCCGGAAGGAATCAGGAATTCCCCCGCTTTAATGGGTTCGGAACCGCCAAGAATCTTGGCGCGGCTCAGAAAAAGCTCGGCGGATTTAATCGCGCCTTCTTGCTCAAGCGTTTCAGCCGCCATCCCAACGCTCGACCCGCGCTTGATTATGATCGCGCGTTCGTTTTCCAGTGGCCCGCTGCTATTCCACCCATAGATGAAATTGCCCGCAAACACGGCGGCGATAATTGCGGCGACAACAAGTATCAAACATCCGAGTCGCCGCATATCGTGATTATATCGCTTTCATAATCAGGCTGGCATTGGTTCCACCGAAACCGAAACTGTTGCTCAGCACAGCTTTGACTTCGCGCTTTTTGGCAACATGCGGAACCAGATCAACGCCATCACAGCTTTCTTCCGGATCATCGAGGTTCAGCGTAGGCGGAACAATCTGGTCACGGATCGCAAGAATACAGAAAATTGCTTCCACGGCCCCTGCCCCGCCAAGCAAATGCCCGATCGCGGATTTTGTCGAGCTCATCGACATGGTCTTGATATCATCACCGAACAGACGGCGGACCGCTGCCAGTTCCAGCACATCGGCCATGGTCGATGTACCGTGGGCGTTGACATAATCAATATCCGCAGTGGTGAGGCCAGAACGTTTCAGCGCCATTTCCATCGAACGGTAAGCGCCAACACCATCGGGATGCGGGGCAGTTACATGATGCGCGTCGCCGGACATGCCATATCCAACCACTTCGGCATAGATTTTCGCACCGCGAGCCTTGGCCCGTTCATATTCTTCGAGGACCACAACACCCGCGCCTTCGCCCATTACAAAACCGTCGCGGTTCTTGTCATAGGGGCGCGATGCTCCTTGCGGATTGTCATTATTGGTGGACAGCGCTTTTGCCTGGGCAAAGCCGGCAATCCCAATCGGGCAAATCGTTGCTTCCGAACCGCCAGCCAACATGACGTCGGCATCGTCCAGCGCGATCATGCGAGCGGCATCGCCAATACTGTGTGCGCCAGTGGAACAGGCCGTTACAACCGCGTGATTAGGCCCCATCAAGCCATATTTGATCGAAACCTGACCGGAAATCAGGTTGATAAGGCGCCCATGGACAAAGTGCGGGCTAACCCGTCCCGGTCCGCGTTCGTAAAGAACGATGGATTCTTTTTCTATGCCCGGTAATCCGCCGATTCCCGAACCTATAGAGCAACCTGCACGTAATTTTTCTTCATCGCTCATCTCGGTCAGTCCGGCATCTTCCAAAGCCTGACCAGCGGCATCAATGCCGTAAATGATGAACGGGTCAACCTGACGCTGGACCTTGTGATCCACCCGTTTGTCGGGATCAAACCCATATTCATGGTCCGCAGGTTTTACTTCGCAAGCAATGCGGCATTTTTGGTCGGAAGCATCAAAGCGCGTAATTTCCCCGGCACCGGATTTTGAAGCCAGAATATTGCTCCAGGTTGTTTCCACATCTCCGCCCAGCGGCGTTACCAATCCCAGTCCGGTCACTACAACACGACGCATGCTATACTCCTTGCTATCAGGCCTATTTTGGCAGGCCGGCCCCTCGGCCCTGATTCAAAAGCGGCTCCCGGTTCAGGAAATGATTCCCAGGCCGGTGAGCCGCTTTATACTTATCTAGCGTTCATTGGCCTTAGAATGCGACCTTCGGATGCGGCCACATTCCAAAATCAATTAACCTTTATTTTGGTCGATGAAGTCGATCGCATCCTTGACTGTCGCGATTTTTTCTGCGGCATCATCAGGGATTTCAACGCTGAATTCTTCTTCGAATGCCATCACCAGCTCAACAATATCGAGGCTGTCAGCACCCAGATCATCGATGAATGCCGCTTCTTCATTCACTTTGTCGGCTTCTACACCAAGATGCTCAACAACAATCTTTTTTACGCGGTCTGCAGTCTCACTCATGAGAGTTCCTTCTTCTTTTAGGTATTAGTTAGGTAATAATTTCCATTTTGTCCTAGTGCCATGCCGCCCCGCTTGCAAGAGGGGACGCACAGCTTTGTGCAACGAACAGTGTCTTAACTGATCATCGCCATCCCGCCATTCACATGCAGAGTCTGGCCTGTGACATAGGATGCCTCGTTGCTGGCCAGATAGGCTACAGCGGCTGCTACATCGTCCCCGGTTCCCATTTTTCCGGCAGGAATCTTGTGGTTAATCTCTTCTTTTTGTGCATCGGTCAGTGCATCCGTCATCGGGGATGCGATAAATCCCGGTGCAACACAATTCACGGTAATGCCGCGTGATGCCAGCTCCTGTGCAAGCGCTTTGGACATTCCGACCAGCCCTGCTTTCGATGCAACATAATTGACCTGTCCGGGGTTGCCGGTTGCTCCGACCACCGAAGTGATCGAGATGATTCGCCCATGGCGCGCCTTCATCATCGGCCGCGCAGCAGCACGTACAAGGCGGAATGCCGATTCCAGATTGACGTTCAACACGTCGGACCAGTCATCGTCCGACATCCGCATGACCAGCCCATCGCGCGTAATACCGGCATTGTTCACCAATATGTCGAGCTTGCCGAGCTTTTCGATCACTGTCGGGATCAGTGCATCCACTTGTTCGGCATCGGAAAGGTCGCATGGTACAACAATATGCCCCTCGCCTTTCAGCTCCGGAATCAATTCCATCAATGTCAGGTTTCTTGTGCCCGACAACGCGATTGTCGCGCCGCGCTCTGCCAATGCCTTCGCGATGGCCGAACCAATTCCGCCGGATGCGCCCGTTACCAGCGCAGTCATTCCTGTGAGATCAAACATTTTTGTTCCTGCTATTAAATTTCAGATTTCAGACTGTGGCCAGAAAAGCGTCGATATCATTGCGGGAGATCAGACTGGTCGCCTCGACCTCTTTATCAATCCGCTTTATCATCCCGCCAAGCACTTTGCCGCCAAATTCGACAAACTGTTCCACACCGGCTTCGGAAAGATTGAGCACAGATTCGCGCCAGCGCACGGTTCCCGTCACCTGCGCGACCAGCAACCGGCGAATCTCGTCAGTATCCGTGACCATATCCGCCGTTACATTGGCGAAAAGCGGGACAGATGGCGGCATGATATTCGCCTCCGAAAGCGCCTCTTCCATCGCCTCGGCCGCCGGTTGCATCAAAGAACAATGGAACGGTGCAGAAACCGGCAATAATACACCGCGCTTGATTCCATGCTCTTTGACCAGAGCAATAGCGCGTTCAATCGCTGCCATATGGCCGGAAATAACAACCTGTGTCGGGTCATTGTCATTTGCGACCGTGCAAACCTCACCTTCCGATGCCGCGTTAGCAAGGGCAGATGCCTTCTTTATATCCGAACCCAGCAAGGCGGCCATTCCGCCCTCACCCACCGGCACGGCCTTTTGCATGGATTGCCCGCGCAGTTTCAACAACTGCGCTGTCGTCGTCAGGTCAAATGCTCCGGCGGCGCATAAGGCGGTATATTCACCCAAGCTATGGCCAGCGACAAAAGAACAAAGCTCCTCGAGCGACTTTCCGCCTTCTTTTTCCATGACCCGTAAGGTTGCAATCGCATTGGCCATGATCGCCGGTTGTGCATTTTCGGTCAGGGTCAGCTCGTCCTCGGGCCCTTCACACATCAATTTGAACAGATTTTGTTCCAGGGCATGATCGACTTCCTGGAACACTTCACGCGCTGTGCTGCTGGATTCGGCGAGTTCTTTGCCCATGCCAACGGCCTGGCTACCTTGTCCCGGAAAAATAAATGCCCTCATGTCGATCCCTTACCGATTTGATGTCCTGTTTAAGCCGCAGGTAAGCGGGAATGGCTTAGCATGCAAGTATCTGGGCTCAAAATACGGAATGGAAACAAACCGCCCCTTGCATTCATCGCATATATCAGCCATAGGCGCCGCTTCCGCGTCATTCGGCATGATTCCAATCTTGGCGAGCGACACGGGAACAAGAAGAAGGCCGGAGGGGCGTGTCTGCATGGTGCGGCGTCAGCGATCGGTAACATAAAGGAAATATTGCATGCCAATGTATGAGCATGTCTTCCTAGCGCGTCAGGATTTGAGCCAATCTCAAGTCGATGCACTGGCCCAGGAAGCTACAAAAATTGTTGAAGCCAATGAAGGCAAGGTCGTTTTGACCGAAACCTGGGGCCTGCGCACGCTGGCCTACAAGGTTCAGAAAAACCGCAAAGCCCATTACGTAATGCTGCGCCTCGATGCGCCAACCAACGTGATTGCAGAGCTTGAGCGCCAGACTCGTATCAACGAAGATATTATCCGCTTTTTGACCATCCGTGTGGATGAGCATGAAGAAGGCCCATCAGTGATGATGCGCAAGCCCGAGCGCGACACGCGCCGTGGTGGCGGAGATCGCCCTGATCGCCCTCGCCGTGATCGTGACGACAGTTAAGCCAGAGAAGGAGTAAATAATATGGGACGTCCATTTTTCCGTCGCCGCAAAAGCTGCCCCTTTTCCGGCAAAAACGCACAACCAATCGACTATAAAGATGTAAAAATGCTGCAGGGATATATTTCCGAGCGCGGCAAAATCGTACCTAGTCGTATCACCGCAGTTTCCGCCAAGAAACAGCGCGAATTGTCCAAAGCAATTAAACGCGCTCGTCATCTCGGCCTGCTGCCTTATCTCGTGAAATAGGAGCAAGAGACATGGATATTATTTTGCTCGAACGAGTCGAAAAACTGGGCGGCATCGGTGATGTTGTAACCGTGAAGAACGGCTATGCACGCAACTACCTGCTGCCCAACAAAAAAGCACTTCGCGCTAACGAAGCCAATAAAAAGGTTTTCGAAGCCAACCGCGCCCAGATTGAAGCGGACAATGACGCGAAACGCAAAGAAGCTGAACAGGCATCCGGCAATGTCGATGGTAAACAGATCGTTCTGATCCGTGCATCTTCGGCCAGCGGACAGCTTTATGGTTCGGTTTCGGTTCGCGATATTGTCGAAGCCCTGGCAGCCGATGGTGCTCATGTTGAAAAAAGCATGGTCATCCTTGAAAAGCCGATCAAAACGCTTGGTGTTTTCGACGTTCGCATCCGTCTGCACCCCGAAGTTTCTGTCACTATTCAGGCTAACGTAGCCCGTTCCGCCGACGAAGCTGAGCTGCAAAAAGACGGCATCGACGTGATCGCACAGATGTTCGAAGAAGAGCAGGCCGAACTGGCTGCTGCTGCACTTGAAGTCATCGGTGATAATGCCGAAGGTGACGAAGAGTTGAAGGCTGAACTGGAAAGCGAAGCGGAAGCTGCTGAAGAAACGGCATCCGAAGACGCTGAAGAAGGCACCGAAGACAAAGAATAATTTGTCGCCAAATGAATTGAAAAACCCGAAGTTGGTGCGTTACATGGTAACAATCCGCCTTCGGGTTTTTTTTATGCAGATGAGGCCATATTGAACAACACCTGGCAAAACCAGTTTACGAAAGATGCCGGGCTATTGCCCCATCTGGTTGATCTGCCGACCGATCAAATTTTATTGTCGCACCTGACAGAAGAAGATTACCGCAAAGCCAGCTTTCTGGACCAACGGATCGTCACTCCGCAATTGCGAAGGCAGTTAGTGCCTTGGTCGCAAGTATCCCAAATTCCCCTGCCGGAAACACCCACGCCGCAATATATTTTCCATACCGGACATGTTGGTTCGACCTTATTGTCCCGGCTACTCGGAGAGATTGACGCAGTTCTGGCGCTCAGGGAGCCGCAATTACTGCGTACCCTGTGCGAAATATCCCTGATCCGGGATGAACCGGAAAGTCCGTGGTCCCCGGAATCCTTTCAAAGCCGTTTGTCCGAATCCATCCGCTGGCTATCGCGGTCTTTTCACGCGGATCAACGAGTGATGATAAAGGCCAGCAGCTTTGTCAGCGAGTTGGCGCCGCTATTATTGGCAGATTCAGCCGATGCATTGATAATATACGCACCGCTGCGGCGTTATCTCCCTACGATACTCGCCGGTGAAGCCTCGGTTCAGGAAACGCACGTGATGGCGGGCCCGCGCCTGAAAAGGCTGACCCATCATCTTGGAAAGGCTCCTGCCCGGTTATGGGAATTATCACTGGCGCAGCGCGTAGCCATGAGCTGGCTCTGCGAACTGATCACGCTTTTCAAAGCATCCCGAGAGAGTGCTTCCGCCAACATAAAATGGATGGATTTTGAAACCTTCTTATTGGAGCCAGAAAATATTTTGATTGGGGCCGCAGAGCATTTCGGGCATGAGCTGTCCAGGCAAAAGGCGAGCGAGTTGATATCAGGCCCCATCATGGCATCCTATTCCAAAGCGCCGGAACATGATTATAGTCCGGACCTGCGGAGGCAATTACTGGATCAGGCGAACCGGAACCATGCCGACGACATTCTTGTCGCACTGCGATGGGCTGATAATATGGCTGCCCAATTCCCTCTGGTAGCAGAAGCCATGAATTGGATTGAAACGGGAAAATAATGTTCAAACAGCTAAAATTACTGGACCAAGCCCAAGTGAACGAACTTAGGGCAATAGCCGAAAGCGGAAAATTTGTAGACGGGAAAATCAGTAATCCCTTTTCCAAGGTGAAGAACAATCTCCAGCTTCACGATCTGGAAGCCTATGATAAGTCATCCAAAATCCTCCATGATGCGCTGATGTCGAATCGGGAGTTTAACGACTTTGCGTTTCCGGAGAAAATCGCTCCGCCGCTTATCACCCGTTATCAACCGGGCATGCACTATGGAATCCATGCTGACAGTGCGATTATTCCGCTGCCCGATGGACCTATTCGTTCGGATCTAAGCTGCACAATTTTCTTGAACGGTCCCGATGATTATAAAGGCGGCGCGTTACATATCACGCAAGGTGAAGTCGGGCTGCGCTTCAAAGGGCTGGCCGGAACAGCGATAGCATATCCATCGCACACTCTCCATGAAGTCGAGGCTATTTCGCAAGGGGAAAGAATGGTGGCTATTACCTTCATTCAAAGCAGGATTCCGGACGTCATGAAACGCAACCTGCTATATGAATTGAATGAAGTCGCGGCCCTTGAAGGGCTCAACATGAAGCACGAGAATTACACCCGCTTGCAGGGGGTGCAATATAATCTCATGCGTATGTGGATGGATGGACCGCGCTAACAGCCTGTAACAGCTTAATAGCCCATCAGGCTAAGCACTTCTTTCCGGCTGAGCGGGTCATCCAGAAAGCAGCCTAAAAGCCTGCTGGTCGTCATACCCACTCCCGGCGTCCGTACACCGCGTGCGGTCATGCAGCTATGACTGGCCTCTATGACAACCGCGACCCCATGGGGCTTCAGGTTGTCCCAAATGCACTGGGCAACTTCGGCAGTCAGTCGCTCTTGCACTTGCAAGCGCCTGGCATAGCCGTGGAGCACACGCGCCAGCTTTGAAATACCTACAACCCGGTCTGTCGGCATATAGGCAATGCTCGCCTTGCCGATAATCGGTGCCATATGATGTTCACAATGGGAATGGAATGGAATGTCCTTCAGCAGGACAAGCTCGTCATAGCCCCCTACTTCCTGGAAAGTGCGGGCAAGGTGGATTGCGGGATTTTCATCATAGCCTTCGCAATATTCTTTCCATGCGCGGGCCACACGCTTTGGCGTGTCAAGAAGCCCTTCACGGTCCGGATCCTCACCAGCCCAGCGCAGCAATGTTCGTACAGCCTCTTGCACATCATCCGGCACGGGAAGTTTGGCGGCTTCCCGCGCAGCAAGGGCTTCATCAAAAGTATCTGAATAGTCGGCCAAAAGGCAATCCTTTACAGGTAAATAGTAATACGCAATGTAAAGAGATTAAGCTCGACCAACGCTTAGCGCAAGGGCGCGACCGGTTATATCATCAATATAGTGAGAAGGAATTAGCCCGACCTATACCATAGGCGGCAACAGTAATGATGGCTGCGGGAAAGTGCGTGAAAAAATATAAGGGGGTGCACCGTGCACCCCCTCATTAATCGAATGAATTACTCACTCATTTTAGGTTCTGGTTCTTCGGTTGGCTGCTGCGCTGGGGCTGAGCTTGGCTCAGCCGGTTGGGCTGGCTGTGCCTGCTTGGCGGCTGCCATCTGCACACGCTCGTTCAAAGCCTGATCTTTCTGAAGTGCCATGGCGATCTGGTTAAAACGCTGTGGCTCAAGACCGGTTTCCTGCACAGCTGAAGCCATGGACGCTTGTTTTTGCGTCTGGTCCAAAGCTTCATCACCAGCAATTTTCTCGATCTTTAACGCCGCAAGAACGAATTGGTCAACTTCGGCATCGGACACTGATGTCGCAGGAGCCGGAGCGGGTGCTGGCTGTGCTGCCTGCGGGGCTGCTTCAGCCTGGTTTCCCGCTGCTGGTGGTACGTCCTGCGCCACAGCGGCTCCAGCTACAAACAGCGAACCAGCGGCAAGAATTGAAACTACTTTCATATACTATCTCCTTTTGTACGCCCTACAGATAGAGATCTGAGATGCCCTGTTAAGGCCAATCGGACAGACCGTTACTCATGCAGGATGCAACGTTGAATCTACGATATTGGTGCAACTGTTTGAAAAATATCGACTATGCGCAATATTTTACATTTGGAGCGGCAAATCATCGCGATTTAAGAGAATATGCTATCAATACTGATAGGCGCCGGGACTTTATGCAGGACCGCTATCTAGGAAAGTATCCGAGCGCTTTCGCGCTGGTGCCACCGCATACAGTCTGGATATTAAAAGGAAAGTGGCGCGCCCAGGAAGATTCGAACTCCCGACCCCTTGATTCGTAGTCAAGTACTCTATCCAGCTGAGCTATGGGCGCGCATTGTGGGTGTCAGATAGGGGGACTTTCCCTATCTGGCAACCCATTTTATCTG
>NZ_DATCTC010000013.1:0-101148 GCF_036568145.1 Parasphingorhabdus sp.
GGGGGGGGGGGCAGACGCTAAACGCCGCTATACCAGGCTGTGCCGTCCTTCATTTCATGCTTCGCCCGGCCGGTATATTCCAGATGCCGGAGCGTCGCCATGGCTTCACCTGTCGCCATGCCAATCACATCCGGACCAATCGGGCGAGAGAATAAAAGCGGGAAGCTGTCCACCACGCGCATCGGTTCCCTGGCCAGCGCGTCGGCAACGTCGTCCAGCGCTTCATTATGCCGTCGCGCCAATGTGTCCAGCCGCTGATGCGCGCCCTTGAAAGGACGGCCATGCGCGGGGAGCACCAGCAAATCGGGATCGATTTCGGCGCGGAAACGGTCGATACTGGCCAGCCATTCGCCCAGCGGATCGGCGGTAGGTTCACTGAGCATGACCGAGATATTGGAAGTGATACGTGGCAATATCTGGTCGCCGGAAATCATCACGCCGTTCCTGTCATCGATCAAACAGGCATGTTCCGGCGTATGGCCGCGCCCGATCATCACGCGCCAGTCATTATCGCCGATGGTCAGGTGATCGCCCTCGTCCATGCGGATATGCCCGATGGGCAGCCGTGACACGGCGCGGGCAAACCGCCCCCAGCCCCCTTTGGATCTTTCCTCGATCAGCGCCTCGTCCCAGCCCGCAAAGCGCCATTCCTCAATCGCTTCGGCCGGCACATCGGCACTGGTATCCGCTATCAACATGCGCGCCAACAGCCATTCGGTGCGGTTCATGTGGACAGGAGCCTTGAACCGGTTGGCAAGCCAGCCTGCACAGCCGACATGGTCGGGATGGTAATGGGTCACGACAATCTTTGTCGCGGTTTTGCCATTGAGGCCGGTTTCAAACAGTTGTTTCCAGGACTCAATGACGGCTGGCATGAAAAGGCCGGTATCGACAATCGCAAAGCCCGGCTCACCCTTATTGGGGCCATCGGTGTGCACATCGTCCAGCACCCAGTTGTTAATATGACCCAGCGGCCCCGGAACCGGCGTGCGGGTCCAGCCGATACCGGGCATCAATTCAAAATATTCGCCATATTTGGGCTCATAATCGCCCAGCGGATAGGTCAAGCCTTCCGCGATTATGGGTTCAAAGCCATGATCGGCCAGCGTTTCATCATAGGTGGTGGTTTTTATCGGTGCATCCATAAAGCGTTCATAGCCCCAGGCGGAGAAGCGGCGCAACCATATTTAACCGTGTAATTAACGCGCGCGTATATAATGTCGGTGGCCAAAGAAACACCGTTAATGCTGAGCCTGTCGAAGCATGTCTCTAACCCAGGCACGGTGCCCGGCCCATGAACGTCCTTCGACAGGCTCAGGACTGACGGTTTTCTCTCTGTAAAAGAGACCGCCAGCCCGGTAGAAAGTCAGCTATCCTTGAACAGGGTTTCCGCTGTCAGGTCTTGAGACGCGATCTTTTCTTCACCGGATTCGGCAGCCAGTGCCGCTTCGGCATCCCGTTCGGCTTTTGCCCGCTCTTCATGCAATTCGGCAATAAGAGCTTCGCGATCGCCGCCCAGTTTCTTGTCTTCCTGCACTTCCGGTTCAATGCCTGCTTTCTTGGCAGCCTTGGCAACAACGGCGTCCAGCTCGCGCTGGGAACACAGGCCCAGTGTGACAGGATCTTTGGCAACGATATTGGCGATATTCCAATGCTCCCGGTCACGGATCGCGTTGATCGTGGTGCGGGTCGTGCCGATCAGCTTGCCGATCTGGGCATCGGAAATTTCCGGATGGTTACGCAGCAACCATGCGATGCCGTCCGGCTTGTCCTGACGCTTGGAAACCGGCGTATAGCGCGGTCCTTTTGTACGGCGCACCTGATCGGGACCTTTTCGCAGCTTCATGCGATATTCCGGATCGGCTTCTGCCTTGGCAATTTCCTCGTTGGTCAGCTCATGCGCTTGCACGGGATCACGGCCAGTATATTTGGAACCGGCGAGGTCATCCGCCATCGCGTTCACTTCCAGAATATGGATGCCGCAAAAATCGGCAATCTGCTCAAAGCTCAAGCCGGTATTGTCAACCAGCCAACTTGCGGTTGCATGCGGCATCAGCGGGGTCGGTTTGTCTTGGGCCACGGCGGCGTCCTTTTCACTACAGCTTTTCAAAAATACAGTTTTCAAAAAACAAAAAATAAGGGCCGCCCCTTGCGGGAGCGGCCTGTTGAACCATTCATTGTAGGGGATAACGAAAGAGTCGGCAAGATATTTGGTTCGGCTCGGGTTTTTTAGGAAATTAAGCCAGATTCCCGCCTTCGCGGGAATGACTGTGGGGTGGCGAAGGGCGTGGACGAACCCCTCACTCGACTTTCAAAATAATCTTCCCGATATGGTCGCCCGCTTCCATGTGGGCGTGCGCTTTGGCGGCATCTTTCAGGGCGAAGACCTCGTCCATGACCGGTTTTACCTTGCCCGCTTCGACATCGGGCCAGATATAGCGATAGATTTCATCCGCCAGTAACGCCTTGCGCTCGGCCGATTGCGGGCGAAGGGTTGATCCGGTCAGGGTCAGCCGCCGCATCATGATCTGCGCCATGTTCAGGGTCGCTTTGGCCCCGCCCTGCACAGCTATTGTCACGTGCCGTCCATCTTCTTTCAGGCATTTGAGATTGCGCGCCACATAGTCGCCCGCAACCATGTCGAGCACCAGTTCGACCCCCTGCCCGTCGGTGATTTTCTTGATTTCCTCGACAAAATCCTGCGTTTTATAGTTGATCGCGTGATCGGCGCCGATGGATTTGGCGGCGGTGCATTTCTGATCGGTGCCGCAGGTCACGATGACCTTCAAACCGAACAGCTTACCCAGCGTGATCGCCATCGTGCCAATCCCGCTGGTTCCGCCGTGGATCAAAACCGTTTCGTCTTCCCGCGCAAAGCCGCGATTGAACAGGTTGCTCCACACGGTGAACAGCGTTTCGGGCAAGGCCGCAGCTTCCTCCATCGTCAGGCTTTCCGGAACGGGTAGGCATTGCCCGACCGGAGCCACGCAATATTCGGCATAGCCGCCGCCATTTGTCAGCGCACATATTTTGCGCCCCATCCATTCCGGCTCTACGCCAGAGCCCAGGGCGACAACCGTGCCCGATACTTCCAGACCGGGAAGCGGGGATGCGCCGGGCGGCGCGGGGTAAAGCCCCTTGCGCTGGACCACATCGGGGCGGTTCACCCCGGCGGCGGCCACCTTGATAAGCACTTCCCCCGCCTCGGGTTGTGGAACCGGCACCGTTTCGGGTTTCAGGACATCCGGCCCACCCGGCTCGCTGATCGCGATGGCTGTCATTTCCGACTGCAAAATCTGTGAAACTGTCATGGCGTGCCCAACCTCTTAAAAGTGCGTGAATATTGTGCGCTTTTTCCTGTCGGCCTTATTGACAGCAAACGGGCGGCGGTCAACATTACCGGTGAAAATGGCCGAAAAAGACAGGAACATGACATGGATGACGACGATAATTTACCGCGGAGCGCCAATGACCCGCTCAACCTGCTCGTCAAACAGGATCTCGACCCGTTATCCGTTGATGAACTGGACAAGCGGATCGCGGTTCTGAAGAATGAAATAAGCCGCTGTGAGGCAAAGAAAAACTTCGCTGTCTCCCACCGCGCCAGCGCCGACAGCCTGTTCAAAAAAACATAGCCGGAAAGCATGGCCAGAAATCAGGGACGATAAATAGTGTCATGCGCCGCGAAGCTAAGCTTTTGTTAACCCTCTTCCTTAATAGTTAGGCTTCAGTTGCCCCTGACCGGGCTGGAAAGGACGACAGGAGAAAAAATACGCTTATTTTGGGCACAATACTTGCAGTTCATGGTATATGCCCTTGATGTTTTGCGCCTTACGCATAAATTGATAGTGACGCCGAACAGTTAAGGTCGGAGAAATAAGAGGCTCCATAGGCTTTTGGCGAACGGGACTACCCCTGTCCCATCAAGGAGTTAAGTACATGCCTTCATTCGCAGAATCACTGGAAAAGACCCTTCATCAGGCGCTGACAAATGCGGCTGACCGGTCACATGAATATGCGACGCTGGAACATTTGTTGCTGGCGTTGATTGACGACAGTGATGCCGCACAGGTGATGAATGCCTGCGGAGTTGATCTGGGCGAGCTGGAAGATGCGGTTGTGCTGTATCTCGATAGCGAGCTGGATTCTCTGAAAGTGCAGAAATCCATCGACCCATCCCCGACATCCGGCTTTCAACGGGTGGTTCAGCGGGCCATCCTGCACGTCCAGTCTTCGGGCAAGGACGAAGTCACCGGAGCCAATGTGCTGGTCGCCCTGTTCTCTGAACGGGAAAGCTATGCGGTCTATTTCCTCCAGCAACAGGATATGAGCCGCCTTGATGCGGTCAGCTATATCAGCCACGGCGTCGGCAAGGCCGGGCACACGGTTGATCCTGTCGAGCTGTCCGGCAGCGAGGAAGCCGAAGAGAAAAAAGACGCGAAAAGCAAAAAGGAAACCGCGCTTGACCAGTTTACCGTCAATTTGAACGAGAAAGCCAAGGAAGGCCGGATCGATCCCCTGATCGGGCGGCAGGCAGAGGTTGACCGCACGGTGCAGATCCTGTGCCGCCGTTCCAAGAATAACCCGCTTTATGTGGGCGAACCGGGCGTCGGCAAAACCGCGATTGCCGAAGGACTGGCGCTGCGCATTGTCGAAGGCAATGTTCCCGAGGTCCTGAAACCGGCGGTGATCTATTCGCTCGACATGGGCTCGCTGCTCGCCGGAACACGCTATCGCGGCGATTTTGAGGAGCGGCTGAAACAGGTTGTTTCCGAGCTTGAGAAAATGCCGGACGCGATTTTGTTCATCGACGAGATCCACACCGTCATCGGTGCCGGTGCGACCAGCGGCGGCGCGATGGATGCGTCCAACCTGCTGAAACCGGCCTTGTCGGGCGGCGTCATTCGCTGCATCGGATCGACCACCTATAAAGAGTTTCGCAATCATTTCGAAAAAGACCGGGCACTGCTGCGCCGGTTCCAGAAAATCGATGTGAACGAACCCAGTGTCGAGGATACGATAAAGATCCTTGCCGGGCTGCGCGGTGCGTTTGAGGAGCATCACAAGGTGCGTTATGCGCCCGATGCCCTGAAATCCGCAGTCGAGCTTTCCACGCGCTATATCAATGACCGTAAATTGCCGGACAAGGCGATTGACGTGATTGACGAAGTTGGCGCCATGCAAATGCTGTTGCCGCCATCGCGCCGCAAGAAGATGATCACGACCAAGGATATTGAAGCGGTTATCGCGACAATGGCGCGTATCCCGCCCAAATCCGTGTCGAAGGATGACAAGAAAACGCTCGAAAATCTTGATCGGGATCTGAAGCGCGTTGTCTTTGGCCAGAATGCGGCGATCGAAAAACTGTCAAGCGCGATCAAATTGTCGCGGGCTGGCCTTCGTGAGCCGAACAAGCCGATCGGCAACTACCTGTTTTCCGGCCCCACCGGCGTCGGCAAGACCGAGGTTGCTCGCCAGCTATCTTCGATCATGGGCATCCCGCTCCAGCGGTTTGACATGTCCGAATATATGGAGCGCCACAGCGTATCACGCCTGATCGGTGCGCCTCCGGGCTATGTCGGCTATGACCAGGGCGGTCTGCTCACCGATGCGGTGGATCAGAACCCGCATTGCGTGCTGCTGCTCGACGAGATCGAGAAGGCCCATCCGGACCTTTTCAACATCCTGTTGCAGGTAATGGACAACGGCAAGTTGACGGATCATCATGGCAAGACGGTCGATTTCCGCAATGTCATATTGATCATGACCACCAACGCCGGTGCGTCCGACATGGCGAAGGAAGGCATTGGCTTTGGCAATGTGTCCAAGGAAGATGCCAGCGACGAAGCGGTGAAGAAAATGTTCTCGCCGGAATTCCGCAACCGTCTGGACGCGATTGTGCCCTTTGCTTACCTGCCGCCCGAAGTTGTGGCGCGGGTTGTCGAGAAGTTCATCCTTGAGCTTGAACTGCAACTGGCGGAACAGAATGTTCACATCACGCTGGACGATGACGCAAGCAAATGGCTGACCGACCGCGGCTATGACAAGCTCTATGGCGCGCGCCCGATGGGCCGTTTGATCCAGGAGAAGATCAAGCAGCCGCTTGCCGAGGAACTGTTGTTCGGCAAGCTGGTCAATGGCGGTGAGGTCAAGGTGCATCTGAAAGACAACGAACTGACGTTCGAGGTCACTCCGGCAGCGCCAGCAGGCAAGTCGAAAAAATCGGACCCGAAGAAAAAGGCCCCGACGAAAACCAAATAGTCTGGCGGGGTGAAAGCTTCGCTTTGAAAACAAAACGGCGTGACTAATCCTCACGCCGTTTTTTTGTTTCTCGCTTCGAGATACCTTGGCTCGGCGGTTGGTAGGAACGCGAGCGCAAATTTCTAAAACACTACTGACAATATGCTGTCAGTAGGCTTATGACATAACGTGCATGTACCCAAAGCAGAAAGGCACAAGTACATGATCGAAGCAAAGCGGAGACGGCTTTACTGGACCGAGATTCCGGTTACCGATTTGAACCGGGCAAACGCATTTTATGAAATGCTGCTCGAAGCGCCGTTAACTGAAGATGATGGCGGATCACAGAGAATCCTGCTTTTGCCTGATCTTGGCAGCGAAGCTTTTATTGGCCACCTGTACGAGGGAAAACCGGTATCAGAGGGTGACGGGATAACCGTGCATCTTGCAGTGGACGGCAATTTGGAAAATGTAATGGAACGCATTAAAAAAGCGGGCGGTGAGGTTATTTCCCCGGTGATCACGATCCCGTCTGGCTCTTTCTTTTATGCGAAAGATCCGGATGGCAATTCCCTTGGTATCTTCAAATAGTCAATCATGCGTAGAGCCGACCGCCTGTTCCAGATCGTTCAATATCTGCGCGGTGGCAGGCTTGTAACTGCGACTATGCTCGCCGAGCGTCTGGAGGTTTCCGAGCGCACCATCTATCGTGATATGGCGGACCTGCAATCTACCGGCGTGCCAATCGACGGTGAAGCGGGAATCGGTTATATTATGCGTAGCGGCTTTGATCTGCCCCCGCTGATGTTCACGCGCGAGGAGATTGTGGCTCTGGTGACCGGCGCACGGATGGTCAAGGCCTGGGGCGGCACCGCCATGATTGCGGCGGCTGAGGAAGCCTTGGTCAAGATCGAGACGGTATTGCCGGACGAGGAACGCTGGCGTGTTGGTAACACGAAAATTTTTGCGCCCCGTACAGGATTGGCTGGGCAAGCGAGAGAGTTGATTGACGCTTGCGAAACCGCGGTTGAAAATCGTGAGATATTATCCCTCGAATATAATGACGGGGATGGTGCCATTACGAAGCGCGATGTTCATCCGCTGGGCCTCTGGTTCTGGGGAAAGGTCTGGACGCTGGTCGGCTGGTGCGAACTGCGTGGTGATTTTCGCATGTTCCGGCTGGATCGCATTTCCACTATGGTTCCGACCGGGCAGACTTACCGGCCGGACTCCGAACGCTCTCTCGATATGTTCATGGAGCAGTCCAGAGCGAAATATGAGCAAAGATTGTCAGAAATCGAACCAAAATGAAGGAGAAAAACATTATGTCCCTGACATTCTACACAAACCCCATGTCACGCGGCCAGATTGCCCGCTGGGCACTGCATGAAGCGGGCGCACAGTACGATCAGGTTCTGCTTGATTATGACACGACGATGAAGGGGGAGGATTATCTGGCGATAAACCCGATGGGGAAAGTCCCTGCCATTGTGCATGACGGGCGCATCGTAACCGAATGTGCCGCGATCTGTGCCTATCTGGCCGATACATTTCCTGATTCCGGCCTTGCCCCGACCGAAGATGAACGCGCTGACTATTATCGCTGGATGTTCTTTGCCGCAGGTCCGGTTGAAGCTGCGGTGATGCACAAAACACTGGAACTGGAAGTCGATCCGGAAAAAGAAAGGATGCTCGGTTATGGCAATTTCGATCGGGTTATAGATGTGCTCGACCAGAAACTGTCGGATAGCGATTATATCTGCGGAGACCGTTTTACCATGGCAGATGTATATGTCGGCTCACATGTGGATTGGGGCCAGCAATTCGGCTCCATGCCCGAACGTGATAGCTTTCAAGCCTATGCACAGCGCCTGAGAGACAGGGAAACCTATAAAGCATCAAAAGCCGTGGATGCCGCTTTGATGCCCGAACAAGCGGCAAGCTAGATCTGCCCTACTCCCTCTCCCTTTCAAGGGAGGGGGATATTATCTGAGCTATAGCTTTACTCGCCCGTAGGAGGCTCAATAACTTCAGTGGGCGTGCCTTGCGTCGCCGGAGGCACAGGCGCGGGGTTTGTAGCCGTCGGCGCGGCATTACTGGCGGGAAGTTGCTTGTCCACAAGCGGCGCGTTTGCAGGAGGCGCGTCGGGATCAACCAGTCCGCCTGTCAGGCCGGTCGTGTTGATAGTCTCGTCAACCGCATCGCGTGCCTGTTCCGGCGCATATTGCACGCGCCAGGCATCAAGCGCCTTTTCATATTCCTCATAGGCCAGATA
The DNA here is from genome assembly GCF_036568145.1 of Parasphingorhabdus sp. Classification (GTDB taxonomy): domain Bacteria; phylum Pseudomonadota; class Alphaproteobacteria; order Sphingomonadales; family Sphingomonadaceae; genus Parasphingorhabdus. The sequence goes on from NZ_DATCTC010000013.1 coordinate 8,516, forward strand.
GAAATCCACAAACGGTTTCTCCAGCTCCATCAGTGCCTCCGCACCGAACGCTTCCATTTCCTCCGTGGGCGTTACAATCGCACGCTGGCTGATCTGGACCGCCTGATCACAGAATGGACGGCGCAGGGGCGAGAATGACCAGAAATTATACAGGTTTGTCTGGTGACGGTCATGGACTTGCCGATAGCCGTTACCCTCTTCGCGGCGGTATTTGCTGATGATGGCATTATTCGCGTTACGCAGATATTTTTCATTCTTGGCAAGGAACGTATTATAATCGCTGACAAGGCGCGCATATTGCGGGGCAGTGCAGCTAAGCGCAGCGACATTCAGCGCGGCACGGACATGCCATACCGTTTCCAATGGCCCCAGATCACGGTTAATCGTCTGGCGCAAACCATCCACACCCAGCGGCGGTATGATCGTAAGGCTGCTTGCGCCAAAGGGCGGCGTTGGTGCTCGCGGGGTATATTGCGGGACAACCACCGGCGGCGGCGGAGGGGGAGGAGGGGTTTGACAAGCGGCAAGCGCTGCAACGGCCACAGTGACTACCAATACACGTAGATTCATTATACCGCGGAACACTTCATTCTCCCTAAGATACTGGAGATTACTTATGCGCCGACCGTTCTCTTGTCCAGCGATAGAAATCCAAAAGGCGACAGAATGCCTAAAGAAAAAGCCCAGCAATTTCTTGCCGGGCTTTTTCGTAAAATAGTTTGTCTGAATAGACCTTATTCCTGGTTGCCCATGAAGGCGAGCAGGAACTGGAACATGTTGATAAAGTCCAGATACAGGTTCAGCGCGCTCATGATGACCACTTTGCCGACCATATCGGTTCCGGCAACATAGGCATACATGCTCTTGATCCGCTGCGTATCATAGGCCGTCAGACCAGCGAAGATCAGAACACCGATCGCGCTAATCACGAAATGCATCATCGTCGATTGCAGGAAGATGTTGATCACCATCGCAACCAGCAGACCGATGACACCCATGATCAGGAAGCTACCCCATGCCGACAGGTCTTTCTTGGTCGTGTAACCATAAAGGCTAAGTCCCAGGAAAGCCGCCGCCGTGGCGAAGAAGGTCTGGGCAATCGAAACGCCGGTATAGACCAGGAAAATCGTCGACATGGAAAGGCCCATCAGGGTCGCAAAGGCCCAGAACATCGCCTGTATCGTGAATGTCGAAAATTTATTCTGTCCAAAGCTCATCGCAAAAACAATGGCCAGCGGGGAAAGAATGATTACCCATTTCAGCGGTCCACCGCCCAGCATGATGTCTGCCGCCATGCCGGAACTGGCAAAGAGCATCGCAACAATACCGGTAAGCAGTACGCCGCTTGCCATGTAGTTATAAACTTTCAGCATGTAGGACCGCAATCCGGCGTCATACGCGACATCGGTTTGCGCCGTCGTGCCAACTTGTGTCCGCGACATTGCCGCTCGTGGGTCAGGCCAAGCCATGATTATTTAAACTCCTCAATGTTTAAGCTGCAAAGCATCTGCCTTGCAAAGCTGTCTTCATCAATATCGGTTGAAAGCGTGAAGAATTCAAGAAAAACCGCGTATTGAATCGATAAATTATATGCCCACGCCAATAGATAGTATCTATCAATCGGCTGTGAATCGCTAAAAAGTCACGCGCCCGTTCCCGGCAAGCGGTTCAGGACAGTTTAGCGACAATCGCTTTCGCCCCGGCCACCACGTCCACCCATGTCGTATCAAATGCTGAATCGGTGTCATAATAGGGGTCGGCGACATCCTGCCCGGCCCGGCCCTCGACCAGATCGAACAATAGCGACAATGTTGCCAATCCATCAGGGGGCTGTATCGCCGCCAAATTCTCCAGATTGGCATTATCGAGCGCGATGATATGGTCAAACGCATGGAAATCCGCCGCGCTGACCGGGCGAGCGCGCAAATGGTCAATCGGCGCGCCATTGCGAAGCGCCACAGCCTGCGCACGCTCATCCGGAGGCTTGCCGGTGTGCCAGTCATGCGTTCCCGCAGAATCGATAACCATTGTCAGACCGGCGCTCTCGCACTCCTGACGCAAAGCGGCTTCGGCCATGGGCGATCGGCAGATATTACCCATGCACACAAACAGAACAGAAACAGCCATGCGGCCTCCGGAAAATTACGAACTCAACGCAGTTGCCTGACTAAGTAAGGCTGCTCAATCCACAGGTTTAAACTGCTGCATTTCAAAAACGCCGCAGGCAATCCGACCACCGCTTTCACCGGAGGGATCGGTTTTCTGGTCATCCGGTCCCGCGTGGATCACAAAGGCAGCGCCATCAGCATCCATCAAGGCGTTCGCGCCCTCTTTCAAGCTGGCCCCCTCAATCCGTGCCTCAACCGATCCCTTTCCATCTTCGCCGATCTCAAGGTTGAAGAAGTCACCCATATGGGCGCCATTCGGATTTTCCAGTCCATGCTCGTTCTCGGTCGGGTTCCAATGCCCGCCGGCGGATGTGAAATCCGGGCCTTCGCACTGTCCCACTTCATGGATATGCACGCCGCGCGGTCCCGGCTCCAGGTTTTCTGCGTCTATTTTCACTAACAGGCCGCCGTCGCCCTCGCCAATTATCACTTCGCCATAGCGGGTGCCATCCGCACCGGTCAGCGTCGCGCGGGCAATATCCTCTACCGGCTCAACCGCAGTTTCGGTTTCGGCAGTTTCGTTGCTGCCACAGGAAGCCAGAGAAAGGGCCAATCCAGCCAACAATATGCTTGCCCCGCTTTTACCAATATTATGACGGCCCATAAACTATCTCCTCAATTATCCTTGGTTTGCCTTACGTGTGTTCCATGGTAGCAGCGCTTTTCGGGTGTTGGAACCGTAAGTTTCCAATGTTTTGCAACAAATATATGAAAAAGACAGAGAAAAGCCCCTCGTGCCGGAAACCCGCTTCCTGATCGCCCTAGGCTCCAACCAGCGCCACGTCCGTCATGGTTCGCCGCGCAAGGTCATTTCCGCCGCGCTGACCACGCTGGACCAAAAGGGGCTGAATATCATCAAATTCTCCGCAACCCTGTTGTCACGGCCGGTCGGACCTTCAAACCGCACCTATGCCAATGCCGCCGCCATCATTGAAACAGGCCTTGCCCCCGGCGATCTGTTGACGCTTTTAAAGTCCATCGAATCGGATTTTGGCGACAGGCGCGGACAGCCATGGTCGCGAAGAGTGCTCGATCTCGACATTATTTTATGGAGCGAAGGCCCCTATGCCGGAGATAATCCGCCGCTCACAATCCCGCACGCCATGATGCGCGAACGCGCCTTTGTCCTGCGCCCCGCCGCGGAAATAGCGCCCAAGTGGCGCGATCCGGTAAGCGGATTGACCATCACACAAATGGCCGCAATATTGGCATCACACAAAGGATGACCAGAAATTCCTGTTAAAACATCGGAAAGCCGCTTGACCCCAAAGCCAAGCCCCACTAGGGAGGCGCTTCTCACGGGCATTATGCAATGCATTCGATGTCAGAGGGCCCTTAGCTCAGTCGGTAGAGCAACTGACTTTTAATCAGTAGGTCGCTGGTTCGAATCCAGCAGGGCTCACCATTGTTTTCAATAACTTATGGATGATTGAGGCCGTGCGGGGCGCTGGAACGCTCCGTTAGGGTACCAATGGGGGAACAGATTTGCATTGGAGGGCCATGCAACATGTTGGCCGGGGCAGGACCAATGGCTCGTCGCTGTGATTCCCGAAGATTCATTCCTGAACTGCAGTTACGATGTTTTGATCATTGATGTAGACATAAACATTGTCATCGTAAACCAACTGAGATGAGTATGCGTTTTTCGTATTAGTTTCGTTAAAATCTCTTGGATTACCCTTCGATAGAAGTACCTGCTCAAGCGTCATTCCTACTACAACGCGCTCCAGCTCGATATTCCTCCACACAGCCTCTGACCAATTATGCTGCAAGCGCGGATTATCTAGAAGAAATATCTCGTCGAATCCACACATCGTTGCCCGTGTCTTCCGGTAATTTGTGATCATATCAGCAGATACGTTACTAACGCTAACTGACGATGGAACGAGAACCGTTTCATGGTCGTTAGTTTCTATAACGAAGTCAACGGGATCATACTGAAATGTCCCAGGAACCACATCTACGACCTTTACAGCAGAGAATTTTCTAATCTTTGTACCATCATAGGTTTCAGTATCTTGACTCTCACGGACTGAGCGAGTTTTTATCCAAAGTGTCTTTCCAACGTAGCGGGATTTTGCAAAATCGATATCGTTTAGCAAGACAACATCACTTATCGTGTCGTGAAGAGCTCGCGTCGTTACAAGCCTGCCATTGTCGTCCATCTTAACAATGACGTCCTTGAACATTGCGTCAGCACCGTTGGACATATCAATGGCAATGATGGTCCCTATCTTCCCCGCTAGGGCTTGGTAATTTGGAGAATTAAAGCGATCTTCTTGATAGTGCCAAGACGAATAACCAAAGCGCTGAAACTGCAAAGTTTTGGCAAGAAAGGCTACCTTCATTCCTACGAAGTTGCTAAACTGCATTGTTGCATTACAGTTAGGGCTTTTCTGAGGGTCGGCCTCGGCCTGCGCGGCAGTTGAAGGCTTATACAACAACGACTGAGAATGTGCGGCGCCACTTCCAAAGAGGATGCTGGCAGCGCCGACAATTGGCAAAACGTGTTTCATGAAATTCCCCCCGGAAGCGACATGCGGTACGCCCCCGCTGTCGACTTCACACCTGATCCTTGGTGATCGGGGAGTTAGTAAACCGACATAACTCGGCCCTGTGGCCTTTAGTTCGGGTGAACCTGTTGCATACGCCACAGGCTCCCCGACCATAAGGACAAGGAGTGTGACGCTGTTGCGGTCAGCATCAACCGGTTATGTCGGGGTTACTAATCCCCAATGCCGTGCGTAGCGGCATCAAGAAGCTGTATGGGATAGGTACCGCTTTAAGGCAATAAAAAGCTGTATAGCCGGGGTTTAACCTGATCTTCGCCAGACTATTTCGTATAATCACCCAGTATCAGCATCACAGAGAGGCCATCATGGGCGGTAGCAATTCTGGACGGCGGCGCAGCGTCCATCGCGGGGCAGTCGAACAATTTCCATGTATCGACTTGCGCATATTGCGGCGCGCTGGGCTAGTTAGGCACGGTGAATACACGTATGACACGTTGTGCTGGCGAAATCAGGGCCTAGAGGCGCTTAAGGTAAGAATTTTCATCAATTTGAGCGACGTTGACGATGCATCAGTGCGCATTGCCGGTGATGTCAACGACCAGCGCGTATCGATTGAGTGCGTCCACTGCCACTACGGTGGCTATCGCTACTACTTTCTCTGCCCACTGATTGGTACTCGATGCGAGCAGCTTTTTCTCGTCGATGGCATTTTCGCGTCGCGCAAAGCTCATAAGCTAACCTATGCCAGCCAGAGCGAGGATGAATTGTCCCGCGCACAGCGCAAAGTCCGCAAGCTGCATAGACAGGTCGAAGGTGATAGCCGCTATGTCCGCCCTCGTGGCCGCAAAAGATACGCCAGGGTCCAAATGCACAAACGGGCGACACGCGTCGTCCAAGAACTCTATCGTGCACGGCTATACGGCATGGTCGGCGACACGGAATGTGATCCCAATCAAAGTAGACTATTCCGCGATCCAGTCTCGCAGGACGGTTAGATGAATGGCGAGTTGGCGTCCTTCTTTCGGTCCGCCCTTATGGACGATTCCTATTCTCGTTTGCTGCGGGTCGATGCCATCCGTGACATCACGGAGGATGGCGATCGCTTCGGTTCTTGCTTTGTAAAGGGAGGTTATGGGATAGATACCGATCGCCGCTGATTGATGCCGTAGCGATAGGAGACGAAAAGGTCTTACGACCATTGGGTGAAATCCGAACCCCAAAAACGGGACAATAGATATCCATAGCAGCACCTCCTTGACGCCACCCCTGAATCACAAATTATATGTTTTGGGAATCCCTTTAATAGGTCCTGACCCTAGATAACTTGGAACCGCTGCCTAAGAAAACATAAAGGAGCAACAGCTTAGTACCACCGTTGCTTATGTATCGGAAACACCCAACAGGGCGGTGAGTGTCATGACTAGTTTTTAGCACGATTTTCTTTTATTACCGCAGATTGGGGGTTCCGGTCAGCCGGACTCGATGCCATTGACTCTCCAACAGGGAGTGAAAAAATGGCAGAGATAGCAACTACGGCTGAAGTAATTGAAGTAGCCACAGAACATCTTAATGACTTGTCGGGACACATCTTCGACCTCCTCACCGTGTCGAAACCGATCACTTCCGACGCTGCGGTTAATCTGTCTAAGGTCGTTTCAAAACTGTCGCCTATATTGGGAAATTTGATTGAGTTTAACGCGGTAGAATTTTTGAATGACAAGGAGGAGTTTCACGGCGTAGGTGAGTGGGAGCGGCAAGATCCAGGATTCCCTGACACCGTTTTTCGAGGCATTGAACCAACACCCGGTTTTGAGATCAAGGCATGGTTTCCTTTGGCAACTGAAATTACGGCAAGGTTCAAGGATTCGCAAAACCATTTTGCAGACGATAATACCTATGTCTGCCTTCTCGCTTGGTTACCTGAGTTCTTGATTTACGGAAAACCATATATCCTGGACGTTGTGGTTATGTCGGGTGCTTCTGTTGCTAAGTCACGAGACGATCACTACCATAACCCACCGGACTATATAGTTCTTGAACCCGAGGACACAACCGCTCGAACCGCCAATCTTCAACAGACCAATACAAGTGGGCATAAATTGCAAGAAACTGATCCTGCGCGTATCGCAGCAGCAGAAGCGTTGGTCAGAAGTTGGGGACCGCAAGGGAGAGCCTATCAACCGACTCCTGACTATCAGCTCAAACTAAGAGTCTTACAGGGTCAGTTTAATTATAGGCTCGACACCAACTATGCGAAGATGGACCGGATTGTTCACCAAGGATTGGAAGCGTTTAAGACTAAAGTGATGGCAACTCAAGTGCACGGACTGAAGGTACGCCAATGGGAAAGACTTTTTCGGTCGCCGGATACAGATCTTATTAAACAGACTCTCCGCGATCATTTGAACATAACAGAAGGTGATCCTGACGACATAATCGAGTAAGCCTCTCAACACCGTAGTGGTAATAGGTTGGATCAATCTCGGCACCATACGATTTAAGTCCCAAGTTTCGGGCCGCGACTGACGCGGAGAACAAGCCGCCAAACGGTTCCCAGACAACACCGTCCGAAGTTGTTGAAGCTTGAATAATAGTCTCCATCAGATCGAGAGGTTTCTGATTAAGGTGAACAGCCTTGCTTGTACTACCGACCGTTTTGATCCTTTCTGCACCTCGGAGTGGCGGGCGTTGCCATACGTTGGTGACGCCGTGCGGACAGTTGAACGTTGAACGTGTTTGGGCCCAGTCGTCGCCTGTCATTGGTCGCTTTCCGTCCCGTGAAAAATAAGGCCGTCCTTCTGGGCTACCAAATTCGTTTGCATAACTGACCATCTTTTCGAACATTTCTATCGGCATCCAATACCAGAGATGGCCTTGATCGAGATACTTACGCACCGCAGCATCTGCTACACCACATGCTTTGTTAGCCTCACGTACTGGCATTCCTGTCCGCTTCCACTCTTTTAGAAGCCAGTGCTTCAAAATCTGTCCATCAATTCGAGGTTCAAAAACGTACTGAACACACAATTCCGAAACAACAGGGAAGCGTCTAATCCTCTTGGTGTTTACGTTTCCGGCAATATGTCTAAGACCTTTATCCCAGACGTTAGCATTGATGTATCGCCAGCCATATTTTTCGAGAACCGGATGCACTGTCGCCCAACCAATTTCTGAGTTCCAAAACCAAAGAGTTGTTTTCGGTGTTGCACGTTTGGACCAAGCTTCGATGTGGGGTTCGTACCATTCAGGCATACCAATGTGATCCGATGTATCGCCTTCAAATCCCAAAACGCCATATGCCCCATCAGAAACGATGCAGGTTGGAGTTTCCCAATCGTCGTAACAATCCAGACTATCGGAAAGTGAAACGTTTGTTGGTCCGTCGGCAAACGATCCTTCGGTTGGGACATACAATAGGGTTACGGGCTTCTTACGTCCGACCGTTGACGTCGACTCTCGTTTCCTTGGCTTGACATCAACTAGTTCGCTCATGCGTATACTCCGGTTCAATTTGAAAATTAGCGAAGGGTTCACTGATTGTTCCCGTACGTAACGAAAGGCTGATTCCTATGTCAACAAGCATCCGCATTTTATAGACTATCGTCGATGCGATTAGTGGTTACCAAGGTAAGGTTGCCTTTCTTAAATATTCCAAACGCCGCTAGCTTCCCAGTATCGGATTGCGGCCACAATATCGACCATGTCTTTCTTATCAACCATTCCACTCTGGATGTCCGGAATAATTACTGTATCGACAATGGCAAATTCAGAGACCAAGCACTGATTGCATTTCTAGCAAATACTCGTTCTGGTACCCGTCAGATTCCCGAACTGGGTCGAGGGTAGCAAATAAAGGCGGAATAGTCAGCTTGAACGGCCATCGATAGCCTCATTTAATATCAGTGGGTCGCTAGGCTGCTTTTCAAGCCAGAAGCTGCCCTTCGAGTTCAGCGTACTCCTCGATCGATAGAAGGGCGCGATGGACGTCTTGGTGTGACAATTCGAAAACCGAAACCAAATGCCATGCCGCCTCGAATAGCAGACCCATCCGTTGGTCGGGGTGGTTGCGCCATCGGGACTCCGCGGCTCCTAATGTGATCCCGTACTGACTATCTCGGCGGTCGCCCCGTGCCAAAACTACGACTTCTTCAATCTTGCCGTCAGACTTCTTGTTTGCCGCGATCACGGCGTTTGCGATTGGAATTCTATTCATCTTTGCCTCCATTTCTCACCAAATATGACATGAAATTCTGAAGAGAAATCGCGGAAGAGCTGGGATTTTTCCTGACATGCCTCTCGGAAGAACCTTAATGGAAATGTCGGTCCCAACCGAAGGAGATGACCGACATGACTACTGCCAAAACCACGAAACCCGCTGCGACTCCAACCAACGCAAACAAAGCCGACAGCGGCGAGCCTGAATTGGTCACGCTCGACCAGCTTGCCCGCGAAATGAAGATGGCACCCCGTGACGCCCGAATGCTGCTTCGCCTTGCCGCAAAGCAGACGAGGCAATATCCTAACCTTGGCAACGACCATGTCGCCCGCCAGCGGTGGCAATGGGAACCGGGTTCGAAGGCGCTGGAAGAGGCAAAGAAGGCGCTGATCGCACCAGTGGAAAGCTGACGGAGATCGAGAAAGAGCGCCAGCAATTGATATATACATCGTTGGCGCTCTTTTGCCCTTCTGAAGTAAATTGCCCCCAAAGAACGCCAGCGATGCATGTACGTGTCACTGGCGATCTTTCGACCGTCGGATCGTCCATGTGGCCCCTGGCCCTCGACCGGCCTTGACCTCAGCCAAATCCTTGGCGCGATCGATCGTGCGCTTGGCAAAGCCCATCTTGATCAGCTGATCTAAAGCGTCCCGCGCCCTTATCGGACCCCGAACCAAAAGTTCTCCGATCTTTTCCGCGCAAACCTCGACCACCTTCTCTTTGCTTGCCCCCTTTAACAGCTGATCGGCCGATTCCTCGATCTCGGCCAGCCAGGAAATCGTTGGCACCGATGCATCTGATTTCGACTCCAGTTCGAATGTTAGAGAGGGTCCGTTCTTTGCCCAGTTCGATTTGGGGTGTGAGAAAACTCTAGTTTGGTCGTCGACTGGATGGCGGAAGATCATCAGCCCGGATCGAACTGCCGCGATAAAGTCCATCGAGCCTTGTCCTGCCTCGATCGCAGTGTCCGAACCTCCCTTACGCAAATGTCGTACGATAAGGATTGCGATATCCAGTTCGCGAGCGAGCATCGCTAGCGGCTGCATGAACCCGCGAACTTCAGTTGCCCGATAGGTATTTGTCTCGGGCGATACGAAGGCTGGAATTGGGTCGATAGCGACCAGCTCTACGGGGTGTTCGATGATTTCATTGCGTAGCTTCAACCGCCCATACTCATCGAGATATTCCGGGCGCGCCATGAAGCGAATTCGATCGATGTCAGCTCCTTGAGCTTCCAGGCGCGGCCTGAGCACACGATCCGGATCATCCTCTGGAGACATGAAGAGCACATTGCCTTTAGACATTTTGTACTTGTCGGCAAAGCGCCCTCCGGTCGTGATTGCAGCTGCAAGGTGGTTGGTAATCAAGGATTTTCCTTGGCCGGGATGCCCGTCCAAGATCGTCAGTGCTCCGCGTGGGATGTAGGGATTGATCAGGAACTCCGCCTCACGGCTTTCAACCTTTGACAGATCGCAAAAGGTCTCTACCTTGCTATCAGCTTTGACGATTGCCCATGCTTTCTTAAAGACGTGTTCGAATTCGTCCTCGACAAGCTGTGGTGAGTTGAACTCGGCGTTTTGTGCCTCTGCCAGCTCCCGCGCTTGCACTCTGGTCGCGCCGCGTGCACCCCATGTTCTGATGGATGCGGTCAATTCCCGGCTTCGCGCAATTCCCTTGAATACCAAACCACGCTGTTTCTTGGAGCGACTCATTGATCGTCTCCCATCTTGGCACGGATAGTCAGGATTTCGCGTTCGGCCATTGCGATGTTGGAACCATGCTTTTCGAGGAAGTGTGGATTGCTGATTAGAATACATCCGATTTCGTCGTTTTCGGCCTTTGCAATTACTAGGTCTGAGACGATTACATATATGGCTGCTGACCGGTCGGGATAGATGACACGGTTCGCTTCCATGAGCGTTCGGGCAAAGAGCGATACCTTGCGACGGTAGCGCCTTATCAATACAGTAGCTTCAAAGCGCGTTGGGTCAAATTTGCCAGTTTTGGTATCAACTAACGTATCGGCCAGCCCGATTGGGAAATCCGGAACCGGCTGTGATCGTTCATCGAACCGCAAAAGGCGAACACGGTCGCGATTGCGCTCGGGCTTGTGATTGATCGTGCCGGGTACCCGCAAATATTTGGTAACCGACCACCCGCCTTTGTCGCCACCGTACCGAAGTAGCCCTTTCGAGATCTGCTCGGCGGTGTAAGGGTCAAGTGTTTCGTTCCAAATCCAAATACTTTGATATCGACCAGCAGATGTCTCCCAGAGGATATTGGGGCGAGGCCTGAACGCCTTTGGGTCGTCGTCATCCACGTCGCACCAACCGAGGCATGTGCTCATCGCGAATCGAGATTTGCGCAACTGTCCTTCAAAACCGTTCGCACAAAAGTATGTGTCCCAAGAGAATGGGGGATGGTCGTCGAGTATCCTCAACGCTGCTGCCTTGCGATCACCTGAAATCGCATGCTCGATCCAGCGCGACCCTTGGCGAGAAGCCATAAAGGTTGTAGCATTGGGGGATAGGTGTCCCCATAGCTGCGCGACAAACTTAGCGGCAGCTTTAGGCATGTGTGGGTGGTTCGCCTCCGCGGCAAGCGGAGCGAAGCGATCAGAAATTCGCATGATGTCTACTCACTTTATATGGTGAAATAAAATTGCCCCAGTGCCCTCATGTCATTCTGGCACTTTGCAATGGCGCATTATCGCGCATCGCATGCGAAGAGATTGCTCAGAGGAAAATGCGTTGGTACCGGGGCAAATCGACGACTAACTTCTCTTACGCCTCGATTTCGTGTGCTCTTGGGCACTCAATCTGCGCTCGTCATCTTCTAAATCCACTCGCCTGTCGAAGGCTTTCCATCCGACTTCAACTGAGAACAATCTTTCGATAGTCTCTTCAAAAACCCAGGGATTGAGGTATTTATCCATCCGATCCTGCGACCAAGGGACATGTAATTCAAGGTAGCCCTCATCATCCGGTGTCACGAAATCGAGGATCACCTTTTTGTCCATTATCTTGAGATAAAGATGCGCATGAGTTTCTGTCTCATCGCGGCTTGTAAATTTATCGCTGACGCTTGTTTTAGGAGTGCTCATTCCTTGTCTCCCCGGCTAGCAGCCAATTCGGCAATGTGACTATCCACTTCGCTTTTGAGCCAAGCTACAGAATGGTCGCTGATGCGAATGCGCTTAGGCCAACGATTCTTTGCCTCAAGCCTCAATAACGTGCTTGCCGACTGGGTAACACCGAGCCGGTACAGGTGCTCTCGAGTATAGAGAACACGCGTTTGTTCAATGTTCGAATTGCCTTGCTTCATAATTCTGTCCTTCTGCTGATTAGGAAGGTGGCCACCTTGCATCTTACCTCCGAGCAAACTTGGGCTACTCAGCGGCTTTTTGATATATATGGTGAAGAATGAAGCGCTAGTAGTGCAACAAAGCATCCAAACTTGGATTGTCTCTTGGCACCTGAAATCTTCGGCAAGCCGCTACGATTGCTTTCCGGTTCGGTCGTTTGAATGGGCCAAAGGGCTGTCCAATGGCCTTGTAGGCCGAATCAAACGCATCTCCCAATTCATGAAGCATGCGCTGGAAGGGTCCGGCGCCAGCTCCACCAAAGGCTGGCTTCCTATCCGTCAATTCCCAGTAGATGCGCGCCATGCGGTAAGCGAATGCGGTTTCTGCCCACGTTCCTGGGTTTTCAATCCGATCCGTCGAGAATCCTTTGATCGACAGCTTTACTATCTTGTCTCCGATTGGGGCGAACTCAGCAATGCTTTGAATTATCTGCTCAAGTTTGCCTACGGAATCGACCAAGTTGTCGTAGTCCTCCTGAAACCACGACGACTCTGGTCCGCGCGCCCCATAAAAGAAGGCTTCGTAGTGCATGGACATCAGGAATGGCTGATAAGCTTCGAGCTCCGGTCGCAGGCGTTCTAGATTTCGGAGCATTTTTTCTATGCTTTTACGACGCTTAGAGCGATCTAGACGTGTTGGGTCGCCCTTCATAGTGCGAAGGTGGTCTTGGAATTCAAACGCAAGTTTCAAGCGCAGATCAACCAGAATACGCGCCTCTACGCCGCCTAAGGCATCACCTATGGCTCGCATTTTGGCGGAGGTGAGATGCTCGAGAACATCGGCCATGCAATGGGACGCGCGAAGCTCTGCCTTTGCGTCAATCCGATTGGAGGAAGCTACCTGTCCGAAATAAAGTCTCAAGATGCTTCCCCCATTTGTCCAGCGCAGCGCGTTTTTCGGCATCGTAACCGTATCGGTTGTATACCGCAGCAACACCCGAAATCGTACCCGAAATATGATTGAGCACCTTTTCGATCACGTGAGGCGGGACGCTGGCACGCGCCATTCCCGAAGCCGCGGTTCGGCGTAAATCGTGAAGCCGCCAATTTGCGGTCTCGGACCCATCCTGAAGCCGCCCCAGGAATTTGCTGAAGCCGTTAATGGGCGAGGTTCCATTCGTCGTGAAGATGAGATCGCTGCCCTCAAACCTTGGCATCTCTTCGAGCATCTGCAATGCCATCTCATTGAGCGGCACCGCGTTTTCTTCGCCATTCTTCGATCGCTCGGCTGGGAGTGTCCAAGTCTTGGTTTTGAGATCGATCTCGCTCCAACGCATATTGGCCACTTCGCTGCGACGCTGCGCGGTTGCAAGCAGCATTGGCACAACATAGCGATAAGGGAAGGCAAGATTGATACTGGCGGCCAAGACCCGTGTGATTTCATCATCTGTAAGAATGCGGCGGCGCTTGGTCTCTACCGATGGCGCGCTAACTCCATTCAATGGCGATAGGTCGATAATACTGCGCTCCACGCACCAATTCATAAGCTTGCGCAGATGAGCATGAATACGGTTTGCCTGATATTTCGAGCCGCGAGCAACAGCAGCATCCATCAACGCCAATAGATCGCAGCGCTTGATCTTTCTGATGTCCATTTCGCCATACGCTGAGACAAACTCGCGCTGGAGAATGCGCTCTGCTTCCCGATAGCTGCGATTGCGCGGCTTGGCGTATTGCTCGATGAATTGAGCGCAGACTTCGCATACCCGCATATCGAGTTGTCTTCGCGTCGTAGCAGGATCAATTCCTTCATCGACCAACCGCAAAACCTCGATTGCTTTGTTACGGGCTTCGGCAAGCGAAATGCGTGGGTAGACGCCTAGTTTGTGGCGACCCTGCTTGAGACCAAGCCGGAACTTTTGTGTGAAGGTTCTTTGTCCATTGGTGCTCACCCTGACAGCAAATCCAGGTAGCGAGGCATCGCGCACTTCATAGCGCTTCTCACGCGGTTTGAGCGCGTCGATTGTTTTGGCTGTAAGTACCTTGCGCATATGCGACTTCCTTTCGTCGCATCTTCATAAGAGAGTTGGATTGCCTATCTCAAATAAAAGCCTAGCTCGTGCGGCGGCCTGCAGCAGAAAAGTTGTCCCTGCTTCGATCTGCAAATGACCCGCCCGGCCCAAAGAACCAAAGCTTAGGTGCGATTCACGAATCAAGTGCCTTGATACTGAGCTTGGAAATTGGGGTCTCATTCGATCGCGTGTTAGTCTACCTCGGCAAGCGATATTCTATCGTCAATGAGGCTCCAAAATCCTTCATGGGTTTCTCGACAATCCGATCACCATGTGTTTGCTCTTCATACATCGCTTTGCAGCACATCGGCATTCGATTGAAGGGAGTTGGATATCCCCCAACCAATCGATGTAATTTGCCCGCGTTAATGACCACGCTAGAGATGCCTTCAGACCGAGCTTCCAATAGGTAGTCTTTCAAAGCTGCTCTAAAATCGTCCATTTTTGGTGCGCTCAAACGGTCTTGGTTTTCATTGCTTGGCATTTCGGTCGCTCCTTCTTCGGTGTGCTTTTTGAAAGTCAAAGTCGCATCGTCCATGTCGACCGAGGAGGATTTCCAACCAGCTAGTGTCCAGGACATTGATTGACTGTGAGCCGCTCCCCGATCGTTTGCCCACCAAGGGCGATACATGTGTGCGCTGTTTGGCAGGGAAAACCCGAGTATATTCTCCAGTTCGCTAAATGTAGTTTGCCACTCGGTGCCATCGCGAGTGAGGAGATGCCTATAGAGTGGAGCATATTTACCCCGCTCGACGGCTTCTAAAAGCAATTCGCGTCTCGACATCAAAACCTCCAAGTGGACAAGTTAGTTAGTACCTTTTGTCTTTTTGGTTTTAGTTAGTCAAGCTCTGCTCACCGAATCTCACTCATGACCTGAAGTATCAGGCCTTTAGCGACCGCTTGGGATAGTCAATTAGCCGAGAGACCTTAGCGATAACGGCCTTGCGAAACGAATCACGATCTTCCGCATGATGCAAACGGCGATGGCAATTTGGACACCCAGCAATAGCATTGTCTGGGGTATCGGGCCCGCCCTCCGCTAAGAGGCGAATATGATGGACCTCAAGATACGGGGAACCATCGGCGCGATTGAACGGAGCGACTTCTTCGCAGGCATCGCAATGGCCATCTGCTTCATCGCAAACCCAAGCTATCACATTTGGATCGCGGACAAATTGATTTGAGCTTGAAGTTGTGCGGGCCGGAGCTTTTGACCCGGATGGTTGTGGCAATTTGCCTTTTTCAAACTTTTGGGTTGCCGATTCAACTCTCGTCGCAAGCTCGTCAGGATCAGAGGTTGGCGCCTCAGGCTCTGCAGTCCGATCCCAGTGCTCATTTATCAATTCGATTATTCGGTCTTTGGCAGCGCCAACGTTTCTCAGCGGCAAATAGCCCTGAACGTAGCCCAAACCCAATTCGTCGATGACGGCGGAGATGTTTTGCATTCGGAATTCATAAGCGCTTTCGCCGCGTGCTTGCAGAGCAGCTTTGACGACTGCCCTCCTTAAAGCAGACTTGTTTACCTTGGTGCCAGCTTCTTGGGCCAGCCACAGCTCTCTGTAAGCCGCGACACACGCCGCCAATTCTTGGTCAGTCCAACCCTCGCCTTTGGATGAGGCGATTGGCTTGGTACGTACGCCTTCGGCTAAGAATTCTCCCGTCTCCGGATTGAAATCCAACAGGGTCATGGTCAAATTATCGTCAGGCCAGCGTTCCTTTGCAGACCTAGTCTTGGCGTCCACATCCTTCGCTTTGAGCATGACAACTTTGAAAGTCTTGTCTCCCTCCCAAATGTTTTGGAGATGACGCTTTCTACCTTTGTTGTTTGGCTGCTTCACCCAGTGCTCTAGCTTAGGATGATTAAAGAAGTCGGCTCGAACTTTGGTACCATCATCCTCAATCTCATCCTGCCATAAGGTGATGACAGTCGTTGCCCCATCTGCGCTTTGCGCCGACCACGCATAAGAATTGTTCGTTTCCGCACCAAAATGGGCGAACGCATCGATAACTTTCCACTTCGGCATTCAAACACCTCATAACTAGCAAAAAATTACGCCATATCGGCGCACAGCATAGCCACCCTCAATTTGCGCGCAGGAAAGATCTGTCTCGCCTGTTTTGCAGCGCGCAACAACTCGACCATAAACGTCCGTGTCAGTTTGACGGCATTCCAGAATGCCCGAGTTTGCGAGATCGCGAAGGTTCTGAGTGCTCGCGTAGGGGTCGCCAGGTGTGCACTCTCGGCCAGGTCGACAATGGCCAGGAAGCTCCGGTGCATCGATCCCGCCAAGTCGCACGCGCTGCACGCCGCAATCAATGGTGTCACCATCCAGCACGCTAGGGGACGGGCAGGCAAAAGTATTTTCTGCGTTCCCGTCCGCCATCCAGCTAAAACCGGCTAAGCCAACCAAAACACCGACGCTAATTCCAATTATCGCCAGCTTGAGTTGCTTGTATCCCCACCAGCGGCGAGATTTGGATCGACGCTTTGCGTGAAATTGCGACGCAGATTTACGCCCACGAAACTGCCCGGTATTTTTAGGGCGCCGCTTAAACTTGTGAACCGATCCCATTTCTCAACCAATCGCCTAATTCTTTAATCTCGACAATCTATAAGACGGTCTGCACACTACGATTAGTACTAGAAAAATTGAGGAATTACAAAAGATGAGCAATCATCTCGAACAACTAACCGCAGAATGGCTCGAATATCGAGGCTACTTTGTCAGAAAATCTGTTTTAGTCGGGCCGAGACAGAATGGCGGCTATGAAGGCGAACTTGATATCGTTGCTCTCAAACCCTCCACGGGGCACCTTCTCCATGTTGAGTGCTCATTAGATGCACTTTCTTGGGCCAATCGAGAGGACCGCTTTTCCGCGAAGTTTGAGCGTGGGCGTAAGTATATTCCAGACCTGTTCGACGGACTACTAATCCCCGAAAGTCTCGATCAGGTCGCTTTGCTCCTGATGGCTGGCACCGAAAAAAACTCAGTTGGCGGAGGCCGCGTAATCCGTGTGGCAGATTTCGTTTCACAAATTTGCTCGTTCTTAAAACGATACCGTCCTGAAAAATCGGCCGTCCCATCAAACCTCCCACTGCTTCGGACGATGCAACTTGCATCGCATTTTGCGGATATCAAACCGAACTGCTTGCCATTAATTCCTCGCGAGGAACCTGAATGATGACGGGGGTTATAAGCAGACGTTAGATGCGTCCATGACCTACGGCCGGAATTGGGCCGATGGCGGACTGTCCGGTTCTGGGTAGCTGACCCAATTAGCGGACATTAAACGGGGAGCGAATGCAATGTCCGCTTCCGCCGGGTGATTTCAACTGATCGACGCAACACTTTAATCTTTTCAGATAAGATGGAGTGTTGGATATGAAGCAGAGGAAGCGAATATATTTCAGTGCTGTGCAGAAGCGAGAGATATGGGATCGCTGGCAGCGAGGGGAGTCGATGAGCAGTATCGGGCGTAGTTTTGAAAGAGACTCGTCCTCAATACATCCGTTGATATCTCGAACGGGTGGCATCCGTCCTTTGGAACGTAAGCGATCCCGCCTGGCACTGACATTGGCGGAGCGAGAAGAGATATCTCGCGGCCTTTAGACCGGAGTGTCATTGCGCTCGATCGCACGGCAGTTGCAGCGCTCGGCATCAACGATCAGCCGTGAAGTTAGACGCGGTAGCGGGGCAGCTCGAATCCGAGCTGCAGCATCTGACAAGGCGGCTTGGAACCGGGCACACCGCCCCAAGCTGTGTAAGCTGGCTGGCAATCCGGTTTTACGGCGGACTGTTGCCATCAAGCTAAAGCGGCTTTGGTCGCCGCAGCAGATTGCAGGATGGCTCAAAAGACAATATCCCGGCCAAGTGTCCAATCAGATATCCCATGAGACAATCTACCGAAGCCTGTTCGTGCAAACACGCGGTGTGCTCAAGAAAGAGCTGCTGGTTTATCTTCGATCTCCACGTTCTATGCGTCGTTCGCGGCATTCCAGCCTGAAGGGCAATGGCTTGGGCCAGATCAAGAATATGGTCTCTATCCGCGAACGACCCGCGTCTGTTGAGGATCGAGCTGTGCCAGGCCATTGGGAAGGTAATCTGATAGCTGGGCCGAAGAACAGCTATATCGCTACATTGGTTGAACGGCACTCGCGTTATGTGATGCTGGTCAAAGTGAAAAACAGAGATACGCAAAGCGTTGTCTCGGCCCTCATCAAACATGCCGGCAAATTACCAAGTGAACTCTATAAATCTCTGACGTGGGATAGAGGCAAGGAGTTGTCCGATCACGAGCGCTTCAAGATGGCGACGAATATCGATGTTTACTTCTGTGATCCCAAAAGCCCGTGGCAGCGAGGCTCTAATGAGAATACCAACAGGCTGCTGCGCCAGTACTTCCCAAAAGGAACCGATCTATCGGTTCATAGCCAAACAAAGCTAAATGCTGTAGCCAGACAGCTTAACGAGCGTCCCAGAAAGACCCTCGACTATGAAACACCGGCCCAGCGGTTCGGTGCTTGTGTTGCGTCGACCGGTTGAAATCACCCCGCAATTCCAGACGTTTACGAATTAGTTGGTAACGCTTCAAACCGGTCGTTTGTTCGGCATTGGCTCGAACGGCCGTTATCGTTAGCGATTTCAACCGTTCCCAAGCCAGTCTACGGTAAGTTGTATGCGCGCCGCACCATCAGACTTCTTTTGGCTTTGATAAAATTGATCATAGAATTCCCCTGAAATCTAGCCGATTGTCACTTGCTCTCCAGGGCCAGGTATCGTGACTTCGCTGCTCAGGATGCTACGGATGCCCCCGCTCAACGCAATTGATGCATCTGGTTCGCCATGGGTGACAAATATCTGTTTTGGCGCCTTTTTGAACGCTGACACCCATGCAAGAAGCGCAGTGCGATCCGCATGTGCAGAAAAGCCGCCAATGGAACGGATTTCTGCACGCACCGGTATCTCGTCACCGAAAATCCGGACTTTGGCAGCACCTTCAACAAGCCGCCGTCCCAGAGTTCCTTGAGCCTGATAGCCAGCGATCAAGACGGTATTATTGCTGTTTGGCAAGCCGTGACGAAGATGATGGAGAATTCTTCCTGCTGTGCACATTCCGCTTGCTGATATTATTATTGCGCCGGATTTTATGGTGTTTAACGCAATCGATTCTTGCACGCTTTCGGTATATTTGAGCAAAATCGATGAAGGTGATTTGCTATGCCACTTGACGAGTTTTGTCGCCTCTTCATCAAATATTTTCATATATCGTTTCGTTAGGTCAGTTGCCTTCTGTGCCATCGGAGAATCAAGGAAAATACTGAGATTATTCAGGCGACCTTCACAGGTCAGATGGTGAAAATAATATATCAGTTCCTGCGTTCGTCCCACAGCAAATGCGGGAATAATAAGATTTCCCTTTTTGCGCGCCAGCGTGTCGTTGGTAATTTCAACCAGTTCATCGAGGGATGGTACTAGCGCCTTGTGCTCGCGATCTCCGTAAGTTGATTCGATGATCAGATAATCTGCGTCTTCGACGGTATATGGATCGCGAATTATCGGGCGACCAGGTTGGCCAAGATCCCCAGAAAACACCAGCTTCCTTTTTCCGCCACTCGTGTTGATCCAAATCTCGAGGATCGCCGATCCCAAAATATGTCCTGCATCACGCAGGCACAGTTCGATTTCCGGGTGCAGGGAAATGACTTCATCATAGCTATATGGCACAACCTGAGAAAGGGCCTTCTCGGCGTCAATCATTTTGTACAGAGGCTCCAGATCTTCTTTGGCATGATTACGTTTTTTTGCTGCCCGTTCTGCTGCGCTTTCATGAATGTGAGCGCTATCACGGAGCATTATCTCCAATAGTTCAGCGGTGGCGTTTGTGGTGTATATTGCCCCATCAAACCCATCCCGACATAGTTTGGGCAATAGCCCGCTATGGTCAATATGCGCATGAGACAGAATTACGAAGTCGAGAGAGGACGGATCAAACGCAAATGGTTTACGGTTCTTGGGTCCGGCATCGCTCCCGCCCTGAAACATCCCGCAATCGACGAGAAACCGAAAGCCATTTCCTTCGACCAGATAGCAGGAACCGGTAACTTCCCCGGCAGCACCCAAAAACGTAATCTTCATAATATTCTCTCCGTTTGAAATTACGCCAATGCCTATTCGGGCGGTATTTCGTTATAAAACTGGCAAATCAGATGTACCGCTTCGCGCGCATTATCCACGATCTGAAAAAGATTGAGGTCTTCCCGGTCAATATATCCTTCATCGACGAGAAATTCGAAGTTGATCGCCTGGGCCCAATATTCGCTGCCAAGCAGAATGATGGGAATAGCAACGATTTTGCGGGTCTGGACAAGCGTCAACACTTCCAGAACTTCGTCCAGCGTTCCAAATCCGCCCGGGAAAGCGACAAGAGCTTTTGCCCGCATCAGAAAGTGCATCTTGCGAATACCAAAATAGCGAAACTGGAAACATAATGCCGGCGTGATGTAGGGGTTAGGATTCTGCTCTTTAGGCAGATTGATATTGAGGCCGATAGAGCGCGCACCAACATCGTTGGCTCCCCGGTTGGCCGCCTCCATGATCCCGGGGCCACCACCGGTAACGACCAGGAAGTCTGATCGCCCCTCCTGCTGAAATCTCCGTGAAACTATGGCCGCAAACTCACGGGCTTCCTCATAATAGCGGGATTTTTCGCAAGAGCCTGCCGCTGCCACCCGCGCGCTGCCAAAAACGACAACGGTCGAATTGACTCCTTCTTTCTTCATGATCAGGTCCGACTTCAGAAATTCCAGTTGCAGCCGGGCAGAACGTAGATCGTTAAGATTCAGGAATGCCGGATCGTCGGTTGCGGGCCTATATGCTTCGCTTTCGAGCAGAGCCTGAACCATTGCTCGTCTTGATGAGGTATCGCTTTCCGGCTTGTCAGTCATTTCTAGTCGATCCTTCCATCGATGTGTTGCTGAATGGTCATCAAAACCAGTTGAAGATTATGTCCCGTATGTGGGACTTGACGAAAATGCGTATTTTCCTCGGTCAGCCTTTCGATATTGCTATGTAATCGATTCATTATCTTTCCTCTCTTGCATGACAATCAAAGATGCTTCGCTTGTTGCGCTACAAGCCAATCAGTTTGATCAGAAATCAACTCTCTGACACAAAGTTAGTGACTGGTTACTATCTTTTATGTAAGGCTGCAATATGAATCGCAAAAACCTCACAGCAGATCAACGTCGCAGCGCAACCGTCGAGGCAGTGGTGGCGCTCGCGGCATCGTCGAACCCGGCCGATATCACGACCGCACAAATCGGTGCGCATATGGATGTGACGCAAGGCGCCTTGTTTCGTCACTTTGCGAGCAAGGAGGAAATCTGGACTGCTGTTATGGACTGGACGGCCAAAAACTTGCTGGCTCGGCTGGACCAGATTGAAACCGATAATCCAATTGACGGGCTCAAGGCCATGTTCACCGCACATGTTGAATTTGTCATCGCCCATCCGGGCATCCCCCCTATTCTCTTCGGTGAACTGCAGCGCAGCGGCGAAACGCAGGCAAAAGCGCGGTTACAGGAATTGATGGCGGAATATGGTGCCCGGCTGGCAGCGAGACTCACAGCGGCGAAAGCGGCGGGGATGGTTGCGGATGACATAGACATACCGGCAGCGGCCATACTTTTCCTCGGTATCATCCAGGGCCTGGTGATGCAGGTCATGATGACCGGCGACTTTGGCGCTATGCGCGAAATGTCGGGACGGATATTCGACATTTATTTGAACGGGATCGGAGCTAAGAGATGAGTCTTGCCGCTGCCTTCAACCACCAAAACCCGCGGATTGATGATAATTCCGCTCAATCGCCACCACTCTTCCGCTATGTGGTGCTGCGCGCGCATGTTAACACATCAACCTCGGAGAATGCCCAGTGAACCGGAAACGTTTGATTGTCATCGCGGCAATAGCTGCCCTGCTGATCGCCGCCGTCGCCACGCGCGGCTTTGGACTGTTTGGCAATGACGACGACGGATCGCTCACACTCTATGGCAATGTCGATATCCGCGAGGTCGATCTGGGCTTCAGGGTCGGTGGACGGATAGAGAGCATCGTAGTCGAGGAAGGCGAAAAAGTAAAAGTTGGTGAATTGCTGGCGACACTGGACAGTGCGAGCCTCGAAAGTCGAGCCAGTCTGGCCGATGCCGAAATCTCTGCAGCCCAAGCCAATTTGACCAAGCTGCGCAATGGCAATCGCGCGCAGGATATTGCCCAGGCCCGGGCAAGGCTCGCCGCAGCCCGGATCAGTGTCACTGAGGCGGAAAAAGACTATCGCCGTCGTGCGCGGCTGGTTGAACCGGGCGCGATCAGCCGTGATTTGTGGGATCAAACCGTTGCCGCGCGCCACCGTGCAAGAGCGCAAGCGGCAGAGGCGGGTGCGGCTTTATCCCTGCTGCAGGCTGGCGCGCGGCGCGAGGATATTGCGGCCGCAGCGGCGCAGGTAGAGGCGGCCAAGGCGCAGCGGACCGGCGCCGAGGTTGATCTTTCCGATACCCGACTATTTGCCCAGACCAGCGGAACGGTGGTGACGCGCGCGCAGGAACCGGGCGCGATTGTGCAGCCGGGTGCAACGATCCTGACCTTGTCCATAAACAAACCCATGCGCGTGCGTGCTTATATTGGTGAACCGGATCTCACCCGGATCAGCCCGGGAATGGCGGTCGAAGTGCTGGTTGACGGCAATCCCCGCACCTACAAGGGCACGATAGGCTATATTTCACCGCAAGCTGAATTTACGCCGAAGTCGGTGGAGACACAGGATTTGCGTACCGATCTGGTTTACCGCCTGCGGATCATCGTGGCAGATCCCGACGATGCGCTGCGTCAGGGTCAGCCGGTTACAGTGCGTGTTCCCGATGCTCGTTTGTCCAGAGCGCAGTGATGCGCGATCAACAGCAAATTGCTGTGGCTGACGGCCTGACCAAAATATTTGGTGACGCGCCGCCCGCTCTGAATAATGTGAATATCGAAATCAAGGCTGGAGCCATGACCGGGCTGGTCGGCCCGGATGGTGCGGGAAAGACGACCCTGATCCGCATATTGGCAGGGTTGATGAAACCCACCGCTGGCACCGTCCAGATATTTGGCGGGCTTCCCGGTATCGCGCTGGAAGATATTGGTTACATGCCGCAGCGCTTTGGCCTTTATGAAGATTTAAGCGTCATCGAGAATCTCAACCTTTACGCTGAATTGCGGGCACTACCAAAAGAAGATTATGGCGAGACATTTGGTCGTTTGCTCGAATTTACCGATCTGAAGCGTTTTCAAACCCGGCCTGCCGGAAAATTGTCGGGCGGAATGAAGCAGAAACTCGGACTGGCTTGCGCGCTGGTCCGAACGCCAAAATTGCTGTTGCTGGACGAGCCGGGCGTGGGCGTTGATCCGATCTCCCGGCGCGAGCTTTGGGCAATGGTCAGCGATCTGACTGATGAAGGAATCGGCGTTCTGTGGTCCACCGCCTATCTTGATGAAGCGGAAAAATGCGATTATGTCTATTTGCTCAATAACGGCGAGCCGTTGTTTGACGGACCGCCTCACGAACTGACCGACAAGATCGAGGACCGCGTCATCAAGGTGACAGACTTTGACGGCAATCGGCGGCATGTCCTGACCCGCGCGCTCGACCGCAGTGACATTATCGATGGCACATTGCAGGGCCGGGCGATCAGATTGCTGGTAAAATCCGGCAGCCTGAAGCCGGATAGCAATGCGCTGAATGAGGGCAGCAAGACAATTGTCGCGGACGCCCGCGCTCGCTTCGAAGACGGTTTTATCGAAATACTGGGCGGCGGCCCCAAAGGTACAAGCCAGCTTGCCCAGCGTTATCGCGAAGTTCCCGAAAGTGATGTGCCAGCCATTTCGGTACAAGGCCTGACCAAGACATTCGGCGACTTCACCGCTGCGGAAAATATGAGCTTCGAGATCGGACGCGGCCAGATATTCGGACTGCTTGGCCCCAATGGCGCAGGAAAATCGACCACTTTCAAGATGCTGTGTGGTTTGCTGACTCCGACTTCGGGGACAGGCGCAGTGGCCGGCAATGATATCGGGCATGGCTCCGCCAAAGCGCGCGCGTCGCTGGGTTATATGGCGCAGAAGTTTTCGCTTTATAGTGACTTGAGCGTAGCGCAAAACCTCGCCTTTTTTTCCGGGGCTTATGGTCTTGGCGGCAGCGCAGCCCGCGAAGCCATCGAGCAAATGACCGAGCTGTTTGACCTTGGCGATAAACTGAAATTCAATGCAGGAACATTGCCGCTGGGTTTCAAGCAACGTCTGGCGCTCGCCTGTGCGGTCATGCACCAGCCCCCGGTATTGTTTCTGGATGAACCGACATCGGGCGTTGATCCGGTCACAAGGCGCGAATTCTGGACGCATATAAACGGTCTCGTCGAAAGGGGCGTCACGGTGCTGGTGACCACGCATTTCATGGATGAGGCTGAATATTGTGACGACGTGACGCTGATTTACCGTGCGCAGCAGATTGCGACCGGAACCCCTGATGATCTCAAAGCCAAAGCAGCGCAACTGACGAACCAGACCGATCCGACGATGGAAGATGCGTTCATTGCCCTGATCGAAGAATCGGAAAAAGAGACCAGCGAGAAAATAGCGGCGTGAGCGGATATTTATCCTTTGACAGGCGCAGGCTTACAGCCTTGGTGACCAAAGAATTCACACAAGTTGTCCGCGACCCCTCAACCATATTGATTGTGTTGGTGTTGCCGCTGATCCTGTTGTTTCTATTTGGCTATGCGGTGTCACTTGATGCATCGCGCACCCGCGTCGCGGTGGTGCTGGAAGATAGCAGCGAACCGGCGCTCAGTCTGGCGATGGCATATCAGAATTCTCCCTATTTCGACGTGACTATGGCGCGCTCGCTCAAGCCGGTCCGGAACATGATGATCGATGGCGAGGCCCGCGCAATACTGGTCATCCCACAAGGCTTTGGACAAGGAGTCAAAAAAGGCCAAATACCTCCGATCCAGATCATAACGGACGGGTCGCAACCCAATACGGCGAATTTTACGACCGCCTATGGCAATGGCGTATTGAACAATTGGGCGGCGTCTCGGCAACTGGAGGCACCGCGCGGGCAAGCAACAAGCCAGCCGCTCCAGATTTCTACCCGTTATTGGTATAATCCCGCGCTCAAGAGCCAGTTTTTTCTGGTTCCGGGTTCCATCGCTATTGTCATGGCCATGATCGGTACCTTGCTGACCGCGCTGGTTGTCGCGCGCGAATGGGAACGCGGAACGATGGAATCCCTGATGGCGACGCCGATGCAGATGAGCGAATTTATTGCCAGCAAGGTCATCCCCTATTTTCTGCTCGGTCTGGGCTCCATGGCGATTTGCAGTCTGACCGCAGTCTTCATATTCGGCGTACCGTTCCGCGGTTCGATTTTCGCGCTGCTTGTCCTCTCATCGGCCTATCTGATGCCGTCGCTGGGCATGGGACTGTTTATTTCGGCCGCCACAAAGAACCAGTTTGTCGCAAGCCAGATTGCTCTGCTCAGTTCGTTCCTGCCGAGTTTCCTGCTGTCAGGATTTCTGTTTGAGATTTCATCGATGCCTTTGCCAATCCAGTTTATCACCAATGCGGTTCCCGCCCGCTATCTCATTCCCTCTTTGCAAACCGTGTTTCTGGCCGGCGACTTCTGGTCGCTGTTCCTGCCGAACATCCTGATCATGCTGGCATTTGGTATCGGGTTTTTCCTCCTGTCTTTCCGGACCACGCACCGGAGTCTCGACTGATGAGAAGTTGCCGCTAATGGAGCGTCTTAGAGCAATCATACTCAAGGAGATTTGGGCGCTTCTGCGCGACCCCAAAGGACGGATTATTTTGTTTGCGCCGCCGTTGCTGCAACTGCTCGTTTTCACCTTTGCCACCACATTGGACGTGAATGACGCCAGAATAGGTGTTTTGGACCGGTCGGGCGGAGTGCAAAGCAGCGAACTGGTGCAGCAGATTTCCGCCAGTGATAATTTTGCTGAAATCCGGCGGCTATCTTCTCATGATGATCTGGCGCGCGCCATCGATGACCAGGAGATCATCGCCGCAATCATTTTCGAGCCGACATTTGATCGAAATCTGACCAAGGGAAAAACCGCAACCGTCGGGATCGTTCTGGATGGCCGCCGTTCGAATGCCTCACAAATAGTCGCAGGCTATATCAGCAGCATAATTGCGAGTGCCAATGTCAGTGCCGATAAGCAGACAGCGACTATGACCAGCGGCGCTCGCAGTATTGCTACCAACTGGTATAACCCCAGCCTTGATTATATCTGGTTCACTTTGCCGTCACTGATCGCGATTGTGTCGGCGGTTGCCGGGCTTTCGGTAACAGCGCAGAGCGTCGCGCGCGAGCGTGAACTTGGCACATTCGACCAGCTGATGGTCAGCCCGTTGAGAGTGCATGAAATATTGATCGGTAAAATGATTCCGCCCTGGTTATTGGGAATGCTGAACGGCACGATCTTCCTAGCTGTTGCGACACTTTTCTTTCAGGTTCCCTTCACCGGATCGCTGATCCTGTTCTATCTGTCGCTGGCCGTCTATATGCTGGCGCTGATCGGGGTTGGCATGTTTGTTTCCGCTGCCTCCACAACACAGCAACAGGCATTTCTGGGTTCGTTTCTCGCTATGGTTCCGATCATATTACTGTCCGGCTATGCCAGCCCGATCGAGAATATGCCCGAATGGTTGCAAATGACGACACTGATCAATCCAGCCCGTTATTTTGTCGTGCTCGTCCAGGGTCTTTTTCTGAAGGCGATGCCGTTTGATATGGTGGTGCAACAGCTATGGCCGCTTGGTCTAATTGCGCTTGCTACACTCAGCGCATCGGCCTGGCTTTTCCGTGCCCGTATGGAGTGAAGAAAATATGTTGAGACATCGAACCTTCATCGTCACCGCTTTGCTCGTCAGTGCGACCACCGCGTGTACGACCGTAGGGCCTGATTATCAGCCGCCGAAAGCCGGAGACACGGCAAGTTCTGGCTGGATTGAGCCAACGGCCATCGGCGCGGTTGATTTGCAATGGTGGCACCAGTTCGGTGATCCGCAGCTGACGCGGCTTGTTGAACAGAGCATGGCAAACAGCCCCGATATTCGTATTGCCGAAGCCCGCCTTGCAGAAGCGCGAGCCAATCGCGATGCTGTTGCCGGGCGGCAGCTCCCGAATGTCAATGCCAGCGGCACCGCGACCGAAAATAGAATCAGTGAAAATGGCCTGTTGCCGACTAACAATATCCCTGGCCTGTCGCGCGATTACAGCCTGTTCGATCTGCGTTTTGATGCGAGCTGGGAAATTGACCTGTGGGGCCGTAACCGGCGCAGTCTGGAAAGCGCTAACGCGCGCGCGTATGCTGCACTGGAAGCCAAGCGAGATATCCAGATTGCTCTGGCAGGAGAGGTTGCGCGAAGTTATTTTGATCTGCGCGAAGCACAAGCAACCGCCGCGAGTGCCAGACAAAGTCTTGCCAGCAATCAGGCGCTTGCCCGGCTTACGTCATTGCGGTTCGAAGCAGGCGAAGCCAGCCGCCTTGAAGCGGAAAGAGCCGAAGCAGCAAGCGAAGCCAATAGCGCGGCCCTGAGCAATGCCGAAGCGGCTGCCGCAGCAGCAGCCTACCGGATCGCCGCATTGATGGGTGTCGCACCGGAAGCCATTGTGCCCGAATTGCGTGACGCCAAACCGATACCGACAAGCCCCGACAGGATATTGGCCGGAGTGCGTACCGATTTGCTTGAGCGCCGCCCGGATATTCGCAAAGCGGAACGCGATATGGCCGCTACCAGCGCCGATATCGGAGTGGCCACAGCGGATCTATTCCCTCGCTTCTCCCTGTTTGGTTCGCTTGGCCAACAGGCACGCAGTGTTGGAGACCTAGATTCATCCAACAGCACCCGGTTTTCAATCGGTCCGAGCTTTTCTTGGCCGATTTTTTCAGCCGGCCGCATCCGCGCGCAAATCCGCGCGGCCGATGCCCGGAGCGATGCGGCGCTCGCGGCATATGAAAAAGCTGTCAACGGCGCGCTTTCCGACAGTGAAAGTGCAATCAATCGTTTCGCCAACGCTCAGGCGGCGGCCAAGGCGGCCAAGGCAGCACTCGGTCGCGAATCCAAGGTTTTTGCCTTGGCCGAGCAGCGGTTAAGGGCGGGCGAGGATGATCGTCTTGTACTTGAGCGCGCGCGCCTCTCGCTGATTGCGGCAACAAACGCAAATAATGCCGCACTCGCGCAAGAAGGTCAGGCCGCCGCTGCTCTATACAAATCGCTGGGCGGAGGGTGGCAGTGATTTGCGAACCGCTATCGTAGTCTGTTCTGGCAACGGCGTAGCGGGGTTGGTGAACCTCTATCGTCAAAAGCGTGTACTGCTATTTGCCAAGATAACGTGCGGCAGTTTCATCCGCTTTCCACATGATATATACGGTTTTGGTATCCCTGATACTCTGTGAAAAATGTTCGCCGGTGCCGGCCTAGTGTGTGCGAAACGTGCGAATGCCGCTAGTTTTCACGAAAACATGACGCCCCTTGAACTTGTATGCGTCTGGAAGTGGTGTCGCCGCCTTGACCGTTGGGGGAGGGACAGGGAGGGGCCATTGCGGCGACACCTTCGCTACGAGCTAGTTTAAAAGGAGCGACCCGCTAGCATTAACCGCAGCGAAAACTCTGGATTGCTAAATCGTGATGAACTGAAGCGTATAGGCAAGGTCGCTCGTGATT
Source organism: Parasphingorhabdus sp. (assembly GCF_036568145.1). Taxonomy (GTDB): domain Bacteria; phylum Pseudomonadota; class Alphaproteobacteria; order Sphingomonadales; family Sphingomonadaceae; genus Parasphingorhabdus. The sequence goes on from NZ_DATCTC010000013.1 coordinate 37,574, forward strand.
GTGACTGCCGCTTTCGAGAATGACGGCCTGCCCTTTGGGCGGCCCTGCAATTGACCTTTAACCGAGAGGCCTATTGGTTCCTTTGGCATTCCGATAATGTTCCGGTTCAATTTCCCGTCACCGTTTAGATCGGCAAAACCGCTAATGGCATAAGTTCCAGCCGGGATACCGGAAAACGATACTCTCCATTTTCCACCTGACTTTTTCGCCGCTGCGTGGTGGCTTGCGGTTGGAGAACAGATTGGAAATCCTTCCTTGTTTTTCCACAGACAGATATGCACCGATTTCGCATTGGCGGGAATGGCGGTTGCTGTGACTGTAACGGACACGAACTTGGCTGGCTGCGCATTTACAATGCCATGCATCGTGAACATACCGAGCACAAACGTCGCACCAAATAACGCCAGAATTACAGAAGAATCAGCAATTAATTTGATTATTCTATTCATGGGAAACTTCCCTCACAATGGGGTGACCAGGTTGCTCGCGCAAGAACAAGAATCTCTCGTGCATACCAAAAGCCAGCAATAGGTCCGCAACAATATTTGCCTTGCCCCCAGCCATTTCTTTTTACTTCCTTATCCTTTTGGAAAATGGGCCTGTTTGCTGCGTTCCAACAAATGGTTGACCGTTCAAAATCATTCTTGCGAATCACATAAGATAGTGACCGGTTACTTTCTTTTATGTATAGGTGCAATATGAATCGCAAAAACTTTATATTCACGCAGCACTCCCTGTGGCTTCGCCGTCGTTCAGTCGGCCTGATCCGATGCGATCCGGCAGCTGGTGACCGGCGGCGCCAAGAGTCTGCCGCAGGCCGGTTCCGCTCAACAATTCTGATCGTCTGCATGACAGCCATGCTGGCTGGTTGCGCGACATGGCCGGATCGCCCCGCGATCTCGCCCGAGACCGCGGCCGCAGCGTCAATAAATGGCTTTGCTGAAATCCGTATCTACGCGGACGCTGATGTCGACCAATGGTTGCGATGGCGAAAAAAATGGGAACATGACCGGAAAAGTGCAGATGCTGTGGACCCCATCCGGATGTTGGCGATTTCCAGTGGCTCGGACAAGGGCGCGTTCGCTGCCGGGTTGCTCAACGGTTGGAGCGAAGGCGGAAACCGACCAGATTTCTCCCTTGTCACCGGCACGAGCACAGGCGCGCTCATAGCACCGTTCGCCTTTCTGGGCAGAAAACATGACGTAACGCTTCGCACTCTGTATACGACGATTTCCGCAAAGGACATTTTCCGCAAACATCCCATTGAAGGTGTTCTGGGCGGAGTGAGTTTGGCAGATTCCGCCCCTCTCTACAGCCTCATCGACCAATATCTGACTACGCAAATTGTTGAAGAAATTGGCATCGAGCATCGCAAAGGCCGGCGATTGCTCGTTGCAACAACCAACCTCGATGCGCAACGCGGTGTCGTGTGGGACATTGGTGCCATCGCCATCAGTTCCGATCCGAGGAAAGCCACACTGATAAGGCAGATATTGTTAGCATCCGCGAGTATCCCAGGCCTTTTTCCACCAGTGTTGATGAATGTTCAGAATAATGGTCAGCGACTAACCGAGATGCATGTTGACGGTGGAACAACTGCGAGCATGTTCGTAGTGCCAACGGCGTTGCTGCGGTCAAACTCGGGCGGTACAGACGTCGAGGCACCACGCTCAATCGATCTCATTTACAACGGAACGCTGCAATCGAGATACGAAGTGATCGAGCCGCGCACCTTCACTATCATGGAACGTGCGCTCTCGACGGCGATATTGGCGGCGGACAAGCACAGCATCGCTGCATATGATGAATTTGCCAAACGGCACGATACCCGGTTCTCAGTATGGACGATCGACCTTGATTTTGCTGACGACGAGCACGCCCTTTTTGATCAGAAATTTATGACGATGCTATTCGATTACGGCCATCAAAAAGGTTTGGGTATTCGTCCGATTGCGAAATCTTCGGATCCCGGCTTCTCATTGCGAGAAAGGTTAAACCCTATGCAGCAGTGACAGGGCAAACATAGTTGGAAGATGCACAGGCATCAATTAAAAGCATTAAGATCCCGAACTGTTGAACCGGTTAGAATTTGACAATTGAAATCAAACAGCTGCGCTAAGCTGTCATGACAAACGCCCGCGTCGGCTAACGGCTTAGGTAGAGGGACTGAAACGTAGCCGTATAAGCATTTTCCTTGAGATCATTCGCCTTCGTCGCCTTTTCCTAGCTATTTGCTCGTCACTTTGACGACCGGAATATCCAACCCAATTATACTAATTTGCGAAATGGACTCCTCCTTGTAATGGTGTTCAACACCTCCATTATGGCACACTAATGCCGTCGGGGGGACGTCCACCCCATCACCCAATTGTTGCCACTCAAGCGAGAAAGGATGGTGCGCGCTGAACGGCTGCTTTTTGGGAGCAATCTTCGATCGAGACAATGACGACAATTGGGCGCAAAGCGGACGTAGGATCATGCGGATGTGAATGTCAGCAAGTGAAGCGGAATGTCTGCGATAATCCGCAACGACGGCGATCAAGATTAGGTTTTTGTCCTGACAACCTGAATGTCATTTGGTACTTTCATATGCGCCCGGGGGGTTGTTTAGACCAACACCCCCTGCCCAATCACGCATCAAGTCCCGCGCGACATTTTCCGGAAATTCAATCCACAATGAATTACATGTCACATGGGGTACCAATAGGGTACCAGACGCCTGCTATTGCATGATTTGACCTGCAAGAGCCTGCTACAGCTTGATACCCCAGAGAGATTCCAAAACATTGAATTATGGTCAGTATGCGTCTATTTACAGAGACTTGCATAGACATCAAGGCACACTTTTAATCAGTAGGTCGATGGTTCGAATCCATCAGGGCTCACCATTGTTTTTCAATGGCTTAACTCCCTTTGACGTATCTTTCCGGCGCTGTTCCGACTGTTATTCCGGCAATTTAGCCAGCATTATATGGTTCATCCACATCAGGAAGAACGGACAGAATCTTTGCGGCCACGTCTTCAGGGCTGCCGCTGCTGTCAACGGTGTTCCAGCCGCCAAGGTCTCCGACTCTGGTGTTCGACTGCTTTTGGACGACGGCCACATCTGCATCAGAGGCGTCGCCCTTTCTCTTTTCGACACGTCGTTTGAGGATTTCCACCGGTGCTTCGAGCCAGATGCCGCTGAACGGCACGTTCTGCTCTCTCGCCATTCCCTCGATTTGATCGCGCATCTTCTGATTTGCAAAAACACCATCAGCGATGACTGTAAAACCGCTCTCTAAGGCGCTGGAAATTTCGTCCATGAGCCCGGCGTAGACCTTCTCATTTTGTTCAGCGCTATAGGCTTGCTCTTCCAGATGTTCTTCCGGCGCTACACCGAGCATCCGTTTGCGAAGGACATCTGTTCGCAATAATCGCGCGCCAATTGGTGAGCCGAGTTTGGGCGCAATCAACCGTGCCAGCGTTGACTTCCCCGTACCGCTGAGCCCGCCAATGGCGATCAGCCGCGCCGGCGACGTATGAAGGAGCTGTAGCGCAGTAGCCAGATAGTGTTTTGCACTTTCGGCGAGCTTGTTCCTTTTGCCTTTATCCGTCTGCAACCCTGATTGAGTGGCTGTGACATGCGCGCGAATGGCAGCGCGCATCGACAGGAAAAGCGGGATCGAGGCGATGCCGCCTGCCTCCCCGGTCATGTCGAGATAACGATTGAGCAGCCCGTTGGCCTCCGGATAAAGACCGCGATGGCACAAATCCATCAACAGAAACGCAATGTCATACAACATATCGATTGTTGCCATTTCCTGGTTAAATTCCAGGCAATCGAACAGGGTTGGCTCGCCATTCCAGAGGCATATATTGGCAAGATGCAAATCGCCATGACAGTGGCGAATATGCCCCGCCTCCCCCCGGACATCCAGTAGCGGCGCCAGTTTCTCCAGCAGCAGCTCGCTGGATATCAAGAGCTTCTCCACCTCGAAAGACGGGAAGATTGTTTCGATATGATCGGAAAGGCAGCGATCATTTTCCTCGATGATAGCGCGCAGCCTTTCATGGCTATCCTGAATAATGACACTATGCAGCGAGCCATGAAACTGCGCGATATTATCGGCAAGACGGTATATAAGAGGCTGCGAAAGTTCGCCGCGATCCGCAACTGCGCTCAACAATGCATCATCGTCAAAACGGCGCATCACCACAAGCCAGTCAATCGGTTCGCCATCACCAAAACCGATCGACCCGTCAGGCGCCTGATTGACACTTTGTACATCGAGATAAAGTTCGGGAGCCGTCCGGCGATTGAGGCGCAATTCCGTCAGACAGGCATACCGCCGCTTTTCCAGAGTGGAAAAGTCAAGATAGTCGAGCTTGACCGCACGTTTCAATTTATAGGCACGGTCCCCGACCAGAAAAATATGTGAAATATGAGTGTCAACGCGGTGCACCGGAATATCCCGTCCGTAACTGCCCGAAGCTTCGAGAAACGCGATTGTCTTCGCTTGCTTATCCGATTGAGGTGACGTTCCAGCCAAGTGCATCATCCTATCCCAAACATCAGCGCACCGCTTCGCCCCCAGCTTCATCAATCTGCGTAGCTGTAGAGTCCGGCGGCCTGTGCAAGTTTTCCCGTAACATCGACATCATCGATAGTGTCACAGTGACGATGATTGGCCCCAGCACAATCCCTGACGGTCCAAGCAGGACAAGACCGCCCATGATCGCCAGAAAAGAAACGGCAGAATGAAGCTGCAATCGCCCACCGACCAGGATCGGATAGATTATATTGTCGATCAGGCCGACTACGATAGTGCCCCAGAGGGTCAATATGATGGCCGCCACAAAATTTCCGGACAATGCCAGAAACACTGCGGCTGGCACCCAGATAATGAACGCGCCTAGAAATGGAACGATTGCCAGCAATCCCATCAGCACACCCCAAAAAACAGGCGACGGCAGTCCAAGCCACCAGAACATCAGGCCGCCTAATGTTCCCTGAAGCGCTGCAACCGCGAGTGTTCCGTACACAGAGGCAAATACGGTATCGACAACGCGCCCTTGAAGGATCGCAAACTGGTTGTCCGAGAACGGCAAAATGTCTTTCAGCGTTTCGCGGACTTTGTCCCGGTCGCGCAGCATATAGAAAAGAAAGAAAAATGTTATCAGCAAGGTGATCAGTCCCATGATCGAACCCTGGATGAAATTACCGCTCCAGTCAGTGAGCGAAGCTTGCACATTCTCCACAATCTGAGCCATGTTCATCCATCCACTCGCCCTATCTATCGTCGCCGCGATTGCCGGGCTTTGAGATGACAATTCCGCCAAAGTACGGGACCCCAGTGTTTCGGAAATTATCGTCAATCCGTGAAGTGCTTCTCTCAGCAGAATAGTTGAAACGATAATCGCCGGAGCCACAACGATAATGGCTGCCACACATATCGATATGCTGGCTGCAATACTCGGCCAGCCTATGATTTTCTCAAGCCGCACCTGAAGCGGAATGAAGAGCAAAGCCAATGTCGCGGACCAGACAATTGCCGGGATGAACGGAACGGCAAGAAGGTAGCACAAGACCAGCCCGCCAACGACGCCGACGGCGAGTATCACCTTCGAAACTGTTAATGGAAATACGAACTTGTCATGTGCAGCGACCTTGGGACCGTCCATAACTTTCCTCGTGGTTTACATTCCGGGATATAGAATAATGTGAAGCGGGGCTGTGTTACCATATATACAGCGCTATGTCAGACAATCCCCTCATGAAATAACCCGCAAAACATTCCGAGTGTTCAGGCCAATGCACTTTTAGTGTCATCAAGCCGGGCAATCCGTTCTCGCTTCGCTTTGTGCAATTTCGTTGCTATCCCGGCGATACACGTCGGGCAAATACCGGATGGAGCCATCGTCCGCCCCTTCGGCTGTGAAATAGGTGATATAAATCGGGATGGATTCATTCATGCTGACAGTAGTCGTTTCTCTACTGGTTAGAATGTCGTCGACTTCTTCAGCGGTCGCCACATCATTCAGCAGGAATTTGGCGAAATCAATAGCACCGCCCACACGAATACATCCGTGACTATATGTTCTTACCGGATTGGCAAATAGGCTCTTGCTGGGCGTATCATGCAAATAAACACTGTAAGGATTGGGCATAACCAGCTTCATCTGTCCGAGCGAATTGCCCGGCCCGGGCCGCTGGCGATAGCGCCCGTTCTGGATGACATAGCCTCTGCGCCGAGCCTCCGCAGGGCGATTGCGGAGCATGGAACCAACACTCTCTGCGACAATCGAGGCTGGAATTTCCCACCAGGGGTTCAGAACGACGCCGCTGACACTGGCTTCGAATACCGGGGATTTTGTCTGTTGTTTGCCGACGATGACGGGCCAGGTTTCAATCTTTTGATCATCTTCCCACATGGACACTTCAAAGCTGGCTATATTGACCATCAGATATTTACGGCCAAGATACATCGGCATCCACCGCCAACGCTCCATATTCTCGGCAAGAATCCGGCGCTTTCCGGGGTCCTCTTCTTTCGCGTAAGCATCCCGTAATTGCCCATAATTCGGGTTATAAGGCTGCAGGGCATTGAAAAATGGCTTCACCTGATCGGTTATCAGGGCAAGCATCAACAAGGGCTGCATTTCCATCAATTTGTCGTCATCCTCTATATGCCAATAGAGGCGGTCCGAATTTGATGAACAGCCAAGTAAATGGGCCTGGATCAATTGATTGGCGGCAAGGGTGGCATCACGTGATCGCCGCATTGGTTCACTGGAAGAGTTGGGGGTAGAAAAATCGGCTATGTTACAATGGCCAAGTCCTTGAGAGGGAAGGCTATCCACGATTTCCTGAAGGTCATCGAGCTGTTTGTCAGACCAGAAAAAATAATCGTCTGATTGTGCCAAAGCTGCGGGGGAAATAAAAAATACGGTAAATAATACAATGAAATATCTCATGTCCTGCTTGTTCCAACTCATTTTCCACCCCACAATAAGTATAGTTACTTAATGCAAGAGAAAGCTTTGATAGGATAGGGTTGTTTTATGAATCGCCGTAATTTTATAGGCGCGTCGCTGGTCGGATTGACCGGATTGATGGCTCGCCCCGCATGGGCTGCATTGCCCAATTCGCTAAATCCCCGCCTGCTTGCGAAAGCCAAGGCCGCAATGGCGCAGCATCGAAAGTCGCTGCTCCACACGGATATCATTGGTATCGCCGACTATTCCCTTCATTCCGCGAAGCCGCGTTTTCATATCGTTGATCTGGAAAGCGGAAAAGTTTCGTCACTGCTGGTTGCACATGGTAAGGGATCTGATCCCAAGCATACCGGCTGGCTCAAGAATTTTTCCAACGTGCCAGGATCAGAAGCTTCGTCGGGCGGCGCTTATCTGACGAGCAACACCTATACTGGCAAACACGGGCTGTCCCAGCGCCTGAAGGGTCTGGATCCAAGCAATGATTTGGCAGAAGCCAGAGCCATCGTTATTCATGGCGCCTGGTATGCAGAGCGGAAAATGGTCAAAGCGCATGGCAAGCTGGGGCGAAGCCAAGGCTGTTTTGCTTTTTCCGAGACCGACCTTGATCAGGTATTGGCCAGACTGACACCGGGCCACCTCATCTACGCGGGCAAGGCTTGAACCGCTTACGTATCGAGCACGGCGAGCATTTTTCGTACTTCGACCTGATCGCGTTCGCTCGACGCCCTTCGGTATAGGCGCAGGACATCCTCACGGCGGCACAATTGTGTGCCAGTCGTGATGACTGCGGCTGACCCTGCCGCAATGCCAAGATGAAACGCCTCCTCGACGCTAATTCCATTTGCGAGCGAGAACACCATTGCGGCGACAAAGCTGTCCCCTGCCCCGACCGCTGATCCCGTCTTCACTTTTGGTGCAGATGCATGGAAATATCCGGATTTTCTTGCCAGAATCGCACCGTCAGCCCCCAGGGATACAACGATATTCTCGCACGACCCGCGATTGATGATTTTCATCGCTTCAGCCCCTGCCTGATCCCGGTCCAAACGCCGTCCGACAAGTTGTTCCAGTTCTTCCAAACTGGGCTTGGCAAGATGAATTCCGCCATGGCTCAGCGCGCTGCTCAAAGCCCGACCACTGCTATCCAGAATGACTTTTGCACCGCGTTCGACCGCGATTTTGGCAAATTGTGCATAGGCATCAAGCGGGGCATTTTTTGGCAGGCTGCCAGTTAGAACGATATACTCATAATCAAGCTCATATGCCAGATTCAGGGCCTGCTCGAACTCCGCATCCTTTATTTCCGGCCCTTCCGGGATGAAGCGATATTCCAGCCCCTGTTCAAGATCTCTTACCGTATAGGATATACGTGTCGCACCCGACGCGCGGATCGGATGCCCGATGACGGATAGCTCGCCAATAATCTCCTGAAGCATGGCCCCGGTTACACCGCCGGCCAAATAGAGCAGATCCGGCTTTCCGCCCAAACGCTCGATCACTCTCGCGACATTGACACCGCACCCGCCCGGATCATTTACCTGATCGTGAGTCCTGATCTTCACGGTTGGCTTGATATTTTCTGCCGTACAAGAAACGTCAATCGCCGGATTGAGCGAGACGGAAAGGGTTTTCTTCATCATATTATGACCTCAACAATCCGCTCGGAACCATCTTTTGGAAATTCGATCAGCCCTTTGGACTGTGGTTTGCCATTGACGAAATATCGCGGTGCGCTTGCCATCTCTTCGCCTCTCTTAACAATTAAGGATATCGATCCATTCGGCTGCCGAATTGTTGCGGAATAACCTTCCCAATGTGTGGGAACAACAGGGCCTATCTCCAGTTTACCGTCCTTCAATTTCAGCCCTAATATATCTTCTACGGCAAACCGCCATGTCCATGCCGCAGCGCCGGTATACCAGCTCCAGCCTCCCCGTCCTCCATGGACCTCTCCACTCGCAATATCGGCTGCTACCACATAGGGTTCGACCAGATAGGCTTCAGCCTGTTCAAGATTGGCAACGCGGCTGACCGGGTTGAGCATGTTGAAAACAGCCATCGCTTTGTCGGGTTCGCCTGATCGGGCAAGGGCGATGCCAAACCAGGTCGCTGCATGGGTATATTGCCCTCCATTCTCCCTGATCCCAGGCGGATAAGCCTTGATATATCCAGGGTCGCGTGGTGCCTTATCGAATGGAGGCCAGAGCAATCTCGCGATATTATGCTCCTCATCGATCAATTCCCGGCAGGCTGCATCCAGAGCAGTTTTTGAACGCTCCGCATCGGCACCTGCAAATACAGACCATGATTGCGATATGGAATCGATCTGGCACTCCATATTGATTGAGGATCCCCAGGGATGTCCATCATCATCAAAGGCGCGCCGGTACCAGCCTCCGTCCCAGCCGCATTCCTCCACAGCGTTCAGCATGTCACCGGCTCGCGTCGACCAATATTCCGCGACCCGGTCCTGCCCTGTCCTGCGACTGAGCGCTGCAAACGCATTGGCCGTGACGATCACGAACCAGCCGAGCCAGATGCTTTCCCCGCGACCTTCATCACCGACACGGTCCATACCGTCGTTCCAGTCACCCGCCCCTATCAGCGGAAGTCCGTTCTGGCCGCTGGTATATCCGCGTTCCAGTGCGCGCTGGCAATGGTCAAAGATACTGAAACTCTCTTGTGTCCGTTCAAATTCGGAATATCTGTCCTCTTCTTCCGCCGCCAGTTCGGGCGCACGTAGATAGGGCACTTTTTCCTGAAGGATCGTGTCATCACCCGTGACCTCGACATATTGGCAGGTCGCGAGCGCTAACCAGACCAAATCATCGGAACATCTTGTCCTCACGCCGCGATCAGATGGCGGATGCCACCAATGCAATACATCGCCCTCTTCAAACTGATGGGCGGCGCAGTCCAGTATGTGTGCGCGTGCGCGTTTCGGATCGCTATGCAAAAAGGCCAATACATCCTGCAATTGATCCCGAAAACCAATGGCCCCGCTTGCCTGGTAAAACCCTGCGCGGGCCAACAGGCGCGAGTTCATGGATTGATAGAGCAGCCAGCGGTTCACCATGAAGTCAAAGCCACTATCCGGCGTATGGACCTCTATTGCGCCCAAAAGATCATCCCATTTGGTGGCCAGTTTTTCAAATTCCGGACCTATTTTCGCTGGATCTTTCCATTCCGCTATGAGCGCTCTTGCCTGCTTCTCGTCGGTGCCTTGTCCCAATATAAACGTGACTTCTTCCGTTTCACCGGGGTCCAGTTCAAGATGCACCTGATAAACGGCGCATGGATCGTGATCTGATTGGCCTGAATGACCAAAACCCCAACGCTCTAGACCGGCCGGATTACGCAGATCGCCTTCGCGCCCGATAAACTCCGTTCGGTCGGTTGTAACACCATGCGCAGATCGATTGGCGGTCAGGAAAGCGAGTTGCACGGCAAAATCGGGGTTCCAGCTGTTACGGGCGAAGATAGCACCCTGTCCCGGATCATAATGGGTGACGACCGCGTTTCGCGATACTCTGCGCAGTGCACCGAGCAGCCAGTCGGCATAATAGGTGGCCGTCACCCTGCGGTGGCGTTTGCTATGATTGGTCAGGCGTAATCGGATAATCTTGACCGGGTCATCGACCGGCACGAATATGAGCAAGTCCTGTTCCAGACCATGGGATATTTTTTGCCAGCGCGTATAGCCCGCGCCATGATGAATCTCGCAGCTGGTCTCGCGCCCGTTCGGACCCGGTGTCGGCGTCCATATCTCTGCCGTTTCCTCGTCGCGGAGATAAAGAGCTTCGGCAGGTTCATCTGTAACCGGATCATTGGTCCACGGCGTAATCCGGTTTTCGCCGCTATTAATAGCCCAGCTATAACCGCCACCCGTTTCGGTAACGACACATCCGAAATCATCATTTGCGAGTATATTTACCCATGGTGCCGGTGTTGACTGGTCCGGATCAAGATGGATGCAATATTCCCGTCCGTCCGGCGTAAACCCGCCCAAACCATTGTCGAACATCAAATTGTCGGGGCGGGTCAATTGCGGCACGTCTTCGTCATCAACGGGTGAAGTGGCGGGCGCAAAATGCGGCAAGGCCTGCGGAGGACGAAAGGCACGATCCAGCTGCTCTTCAAGTGAACCGGCCCGGTCATCCAGCACGACGCGGGCAAGAGCTTCGATCAACCGGGCCTGATCCGCTCCGATCTGATCCAGAAACAGCAGGTGAATACCGCCGTTTCTGCCCAGCATCCACTGCGCGTCGATGTCCTGTAGCAAATCGATCAAATCATCCCGCACGGGCTGGATATAGCCGGTTGCAGCCGATTGCATGATGACCAGATCGATTTCCACACCCTGTCTTCGCCAAAACTGGTGCGCCGAGATCAGCAGCGGCAATAGCTTGTCCGCCCCCTGATCTGCCTTATACAGCAATATGGGGTAATCACCCGATATTGCCATACCCCAGAGGCTGGGCTGACCAATCCGGTTTTCCCGGATCTTCTCTGCCGCTCCGCGTAATTTTCCGTAAGGATACACGATCAGCGAACCAAGCGATTGGATTTCGGCAAGTTGACTGGAAATGTTCAGCCGCTCGGTTTCATGGACGGCGGCAGAGGCTGCATCATCAATCGCCCATTCGAGCGAGGGTAAACTGGCATAGCGTTCCGCAATTTCCATCGCCCCTTCCCGGGTCGCCGCTGCAATCGTGACAAGACAAATTTCCTTGCGTTCATAGGGTTCCAGATCGCATTCAATCTGCAATGACATGATGGGATCAAGTGTCCACCCGCTGCTGTTTGATAGATCAGCACTCGCGCCTGTGGGTCTTCTCAGGCTGCCATTGCGACCAATAAATTTGCGCCTGTCCGATTCATAGCGCACCTGCTGCATTGGCCCATCTTCGCAAACAATGAAATGCAATAATACAGGTGAAGCATCCTGGGGCTTACGGGGACGGCGCTTAAACAAAAGTCCGCCCAGATGCGGAACAAACTCGCTGCCGACAAATAATTTGCTGAACGCCGGGTGCCTGTCATCATCAAGAGCAGGAGCCAGAACCGGCTCCCCATAGCTAGTCAATTTCAGCGAGCGCGGACTATTGCCAAGGTTGGTGACTGAAAGTCGTCTGATTTCCAGATCATCACCTGCTGCGACGCAAACCTCCATCCCGACACTGATGTCATGATCCCGCCTGTGAAACTCGGCGAGATGAGAATGATATGTGACCTCATATTGCTCTGGAAGCCGGTTCGTGGGTTGTCGCGTTGCCGACCAGATATTCCCGCTTTCATTGTCGCTGAAATATACCCACAGACCATCACCATCCCGCGTTCCATCCGGCAAAAACCGGGTCAGTGCATTGTGCCGCCAACACAAACCGCCGCCGCCGCCCGTTGAAATGCAGGCAGAAAGACTACCGTTGCCAAGCAAAAGCGATTGCGGAGAAACGGTATCCAGCGCTGGCACCCATGTCTGGGGTTTCAGGCCAGCTCCCAATATGCGGCTGGCGAGATCGGCACTCTCGATCCGCTCGACTTCGGAGGGGAGTTCCTGCGGAACCCTTTCGTGCAACAACAGCGATACAGCCCGCATCCGGGGATCGCCCTCGAACCGCTTGACCAGAATGTCATCACACAAGATATTTCCAATGGAACATAGCGCCATTCCTTGATGATGGGCCATATAGGCTCGGACCGGATTGACCCGTTGCCCGCTTTCCAGTCGCTCTTCGGTATAATCGGCCGCTTCGAACAAGCCGTATAGCCCTGACAATCCTGCACTGACCATATTTCGCATATTATCAACCGAATCGGCAGGAAAGACATGGAGCGCCAAAGCAGAGGCATAAGGCGCAATCACTGTGTCCTTGGCCAGGCCGCGGCGCAGTCCAAGTCCGGGAACACCGAAAGCCTGATACTGATAGCGGTTTTCGGGATCGCGCGCAGCAAAGGCAGATTCCGATATACCCCAGGGAGTTCCGGTTTCCCGGCTATAATCCTGCTGAGCAAGAACCGCGACTTTCTCGCTCTCGTAAAGCAGCGTCTCGGGTCCGCTTCGCATCAACAGGCGAGGCATCAGATATTCAAACATCGAGCCATTCCACGATACCAGGGCCAACCCTTTGCCGTGACGCATGACCGGGCGGCCAAGATGGAACCAGTGTTCCATCGGTACCTGACCATTTGCAATCGCGATATAGCTGGCTAACCGGGCCTCGCTGGCAAGCAGGTCATAATGATGCGGGTCGATCTTGTCCGCGCTGGCATTGTAACCGATATTGAACAGGCGGCGGTCGCGGTCATATAGCGGCGCGAACTGCATACTATCCTTATAGACGGCAGTGCGCTGGGACAGTTTCTGCAACTTTTTCACGAGCGTACGATGATGCTTTTGTCCTGATTCTATGGCCGCCAGGCAAGATCCTGACCAACTCTGGTCCGCTTCATTTCCTGCCGCTGAAAGCAGCATTGCCCGCGCTTGTTCAAACCGCAGTTCTTCGCGATTGCCGCTGAGAAGGGTGACAATCTCCGCGAAAACTGTTTTCAGACTTGATGGCGGAGACTCCAGCATGAGCCATGGCGCAAATTTTTCTATATCGCGCTGAATAGACAATAAATGATATCGCAATCGATCAAACCACGAATGTAATTCTCGCAAGGTTTCGGTTGAGATTGATCCGGGTGTTGCGGCCAGTTCCGCAATTTCCTTTTCTATCGCGGCTACGTGGCTTTTGCATATTGCGGTCAGCCCGGAATGCAAGGCCACCGGATCTTCCGCCAGACGGGGTAATTTATCCTGTAGCGAAGCGATGATCGATTTAAGAGCCGTCGCGCCGCTTTCGACCCGACCGGCTCCTGCCGCCAACAACCGCAGAACATCGTCTATTCCCGACCATCTTTGCGGTTCAATAGCCGGCGCCTTCTCCATTTCCCGAAAGAGCGATATCATCGCGATAAAACAGCCCGCGAGATTGCCACTGTCCACAACCGAAACATAGCGTGGTTCCAGAGGTTGCAGGCTGAGGGTATCATACCAGTTAAGGAAATGGCCGCGATGCATTTCCAGCCGGTCCAGCGTATCATAACAATTGTCTGTCCTCGCAGCCAATTCCTCGGCGCCTAGAAACCCCAGATCCCATGCGGTCGCACTAGAAAGCATCATCATTCCGATATTGGTCGGTGATGTTCTGTGCGCTATTTCGGGATAAGGTTCACCCTGATAATTATCAGGCGGCAACCAATTGTCCATTGGTCCCGCGAACGTCTCGAAATACAACCATGTTCGCCGCGCGATTTCTCGAAGGAAAAGACGGTCGCCATCCTGAAGGGGCCGGACAGGTTTATGACGCAAACGCCCCAGCCGCACCGTGATCTCAGGCGCAATGAACCAGAGTAATAATATCGGTATTGCGGCGGGTAAGGAGCTGGGATTGTGCCAGAAAATTGCCACTCCCAAGCCGGTTGCTACAATCGGCCCCGACGACATTTGCTTCCAGATTGCGCTACGAGAATTGCGCTTGGATTGCCGAATGGATTCATGGGCGGCGGAGGTCCACTGCAGCATGTTGCGGCGGGATATAATCTGCCGCCATAGCGCGAGAATTATTGCATGGACGGCGACAAAACTTTCAAAGGGAAGATAAGCAACCGCAAGGAACCAGCGGCCGCCTTGATCCGCCAACTGGGCAAATAACCCACGCACTACCCCGCGTCTTCGGCCCTGGGCAAGACCTGTCACCAAATCGGTGAATAATTGCGTGCCATGTGCGAACACGGCCAAAAATGTCCAGAACCAGGGGTTTCCAGGCAGGAAAAGCCAACCGATCGTGACCATGAGCAACAAGGAGGGCGCGACAAGACTGCGGCGCAAATTGTCAATAATTTTCCAGCGGTCCAGTCCGTCAAGTATGTTGCGGATTTTCTGACCATCGCTCCCCGGAACCAAGCGATTAAGCCATGGCAATAACTGCCAATCTCCACGAACCCAGCGATGCCAGCGCTTCACATATTCCAGGTAAGTGTCCGGAAACCCTTCATACAGAACAACGTCCGAAACAAGCCCGGCCCGGCCCAGTGAACCTTCAAGCAGGTCATGGCTGAGTATCGTATCTTGAGGGATACGGCCGTCCACACTGCGGTGAAAAGCGGCTACATCATAAATGCCTTTGCCGACGAAAATGCCGGATCCGAACAGGTCCTGATAGACATTGGAAACCGCGCGGCTGTATATATCAATTGCGGTATCTCCAGCAAAAAACCGGGTAAAAAAGGTTTGCCCGACACTCTGCGGTGCCATTTCCACGCGCGGCTGCAATATGGAATATCCCGATATGATCCGACCGGTTTGCGGATCAAATCGGGCAATATTTTGCGGATGTGCAAGCGTACCGGCAAGTTTGGCCACCGATGCCGATGGCAGCATGGTATCCGCATCGGCAGTGACAACGAAACGGATATTATTCAACGATGGGCGATTACCCACATGAACCGAAAAACCGCTATCGTCGCCGTCAACCAACAGTCTGTTAAATTGCTCCAGCTTGCCTCGTTTACGTTCCCAGGCCATCCAGCAATTTTCACATTCATTAAATTTGCGAGGGCGCATAAGAAAATGAAAACGCCCTTTCCCGCCACTGCCGTGCTTGCGCTCGAGCCTGTGAAAATCGCTTACGAGCAGATCGATAATCTCTTGATCACCCTCCATGATCTCGGTTTCGGAATCGGCCAGGTCAGCGAGCAACGCGACCTGTAAATTGTCGTCATTGTTCGAAAGCCAGTGCGCTTCAATCTGTTCAACCAGCCCGCGCACTTCCTGTTTTGAAGCAACGAGCGCTGGAATAACCACTATTGTGGGGCAATCCTGTGGCAGGCCATCTGTAAAATCCAGCTTGGGCAAGCTTCTTGGCGGTACGATCATGGTCGCCAACCGCTGCACCAAAGACATGGAGATAACGGAGGCCGGGATGAACATCACGAGCAATGATCCGGCAAAAGCCAGTGTATTGGCTTGAATAAGGTAGAGATAGATGGTCGGAACCATCAAAGCGCCTGCCAAAAACACAAACAACGCCAAGGCATATAGCTTACCGGCATTATCAATGGCCGCGCGCCTGATCCTTAGCCCCAATGGCGGCACTATGCTCAGATGTTTCTCGAAAAGTGAGCGGCCTTCGCCAATTAACCAGTGCCCGACATGTTGTCCCGCGGTTCCGGTGTTTGCCAAAGCCGACTGATTGACGGCCTCTAGCGCAATGCTCGGCTCGTCACGCTCGCTATAGGACGCCAGATTTTCAACAGCACGGCGATATCTATTGCGGGTTTCAAAATCCATTTTCGAATAGAAACCGGAAGGGTCGCTACTAAGATTGCGCTCTACGAGGCTAGTTCGGTCGAAAAAATCCTTCCATGAAATCGACCCGATGAGGGACAGATTGGAGATAGATCTTGCGACGAGTTCGGTATCGTCGAGCGAATATTCTATGGTCGCGGCATCCGATGGCGCGAACGGCGGATCAAGGCGCTCGTCAAATATCGTACACAGGGAATTCACCATGATTTCGAGGCACGCAATCCTCAACATGGTGGGGAAGGCCCAAAGTTCGGCAATGCTTAGCGGATGAGCGCGCTGATAAGCACATATGAATTCAACGGTTGAAGAAAGCGTAATCTGCAGATGCGTGGTTTGGATCAGTGCATGGGCCAGAGAATAAACCCGCGGATATCCCGCCTCGCCATCAACCTCTAGTGCAGGCAGTTGCTTGTAGAAGCTCGTCGGCAAATCTTCCTTGATCTGGCGGATCGTCCGGTAAACCTGATAGTCATTATCGAGCAACCATTCAGCCGCTTTTGCCGCTTCACTAGACGCATTAGCGCACACCTCCCGCGCTTCGTCCAGCCAGTCATCAGCCTTCCCGATTTCCTGCCACGCGGGAACCTGTTTGGGGGGATTTGAAGATAAGCTGCGCGATTGATGAAGATCGCTGGCGATCCGCTCCAATATACCGGATATTTCTGTCTCCGTGTGACCCGCTTCGGAAGGCTTCCGATGCAGGTCGTCACCATCCGGATTTAAAGGATCAGAAACACTATCATCTGTCGTTAGCGTTTCTGGCACGATTTTAATGCGCCGACTTCCAAAATAGGCCGGGGCCGCGGCTTTGACGGGGCGACTTGTCGGGATTGCGGAAGTCCGATCCCTGCTGACGGATCATCAGGAGCGGAATATTCGAATGGGTGGCCACATGGCGCGCAATATTACCGCAGGAAATATCCGTCAGCCCGCTACGTCCGCGAGCCGACATGACAATGAGGTCAGCTTGATGATCATTGGCTATGGCCAATAAGCGATCCCGCGGATCACCTTCACTGCTAATCACGGCCTTTATGGATACGGATTCATCGTGCAACCGAAGCTTCAGGCTATCAAGATAGCTACGGACATTCTGCTCATTATATTGCCGCACACGCTTCAGCAGTTCACGCGCTTCCTTGTCATCAGTGCTCGATTCCAGAATTTCCGGCTTTGGCACGACATGGACAAGAACAAGTTCAGCGCCATGATGACGGGCTATCCGGATGGCGATCGGCAAAATGCTTTCCGCCCGGCATGATCCATCAAGGGGGATGACAATGCGCTGATAGCGCACAAATTCATCCCCTGTGGCTTCCGGCGGAACAAAGAGCATGGAAGCCGCGCTGCTATCGAGCAATTTCTGGGCGGCACTACCCAGATGGTGATATGTGTGACCATGATTTTCTGTCGGATCGCACCTTGTGGTTATCGCCATCAAGCTGCCGCTATGTTGCCGGGCCCAGCGCGCCAACTCGTCATCAACAAGGCCACTTAATAGAATTTGATCCTGAGTCAGCAAATTCTCGTTCTCTTCGCCAAGCATGTGACGCAAATGATCACAGGCTTCACGATGTTGCAGTTGCCACTGGATCGGATCGCTGGGGCCGTTTTGCGGGTTAGCACATTGCAGGACGTGGATAATCTTGATCGGTATCTGCAACCCGTCCGCAATAGCCTTGGTATGCCGAAAGACTGTTGACCCATGGGAAGCATCATCAAGGCACGCAACCGCACTTTGAAATCCTAGTCGGTCACTATTTTTGCGCGATGAACGATCCAACTCGTCAGCGTAAAACTTAGCGGGTTTCAGCGGACTGCGGATGGACCGCTTTACAATCGTAGATGACTTAGTCTGCATGTTACGGATCTTTCCAATCATAGAATGATCCCCCCTGTGATGCCTGCATAGCGAGTCACGCGATCGGGCGCGTTGACCACGGTCAAGTTTAATAAAAAAATTACATTAAATCGCGCGGTTAACGTAATAATATTACGCGTTTAAGTTACTATTTCCGCATGCAATTTCCTGTAAACGCGCAATGTCGGCAATCGCAAGCGCACCCCTAATATTGCCGGATATTTGCGGCTGCAAAATTTGCGCGTCGCGAAACTTGCGCAATGTCCGGCTATATGTTTCGGGGGCGATGGCAAGATAGGTGGCAATGTCGCGCTGGGTCATCGGCAAATGGAGAAGTGCGGAATTTCCGCTGCTGGAAAATTGCTTTCTGGCAATACCCACAAGGAAAGCCGCCACGCGGGAATTTATCTGTGCTATCGCCAACAAGGAAATATGTTCCTCGTGCGCCATTTGCTGCACCCCGATCCAATCGAGCAATTGTACAATGCCCCTCTGATCGAGAACAGGTTTTCCGCTCATGGTCCATCGCACAATGGGGCGGAGTTTCGCTGCGCTGACGGTTTCAGCAGTATGCTGATATTCTGTAACACCGGCCAACCCGATAATATCCCCAGTCGAAGGAAAGCCCAGAATGAGTTGGCGACCATCTTCGGTAACTTTAGACAGTTTCAAAGTTCCGCTCTGAACCTCGAATATAAATTCCCGCCTGTTTCCTTCATGGAAAACCGTCTGGCCAGATGACAGAGTTAGTAATTTCTCCGGAACATGCTTGTGGTTCCATCCGAACCTGTCGCTTGGTTTCTGCAAATCATCAAAGAGCGGAATTTGCTCCATTGCACCATTAATCCTCCATTCCAAGCTCAGCGCGATAGCCGTTGCAATACACCCACCACGCTGTCCGGGCTCAGGCTGATGCTGTCGATTTTCTTTTCGACCAGCCAATCTGCAAAACCCGGCCGATCCGAAGGTGCCTGTCCGCAAATACCGCATTTCACGTTATTGCGATGTGCACCGGCAATCGCCTGTTCGATCATTTTTGTCACCGCAGGATCCTCTTCGTCAAAATCATCTGCAAGCACTTCGGAATCCCGGTCTACGCCAAGCACCAGTTGGGTTAGGTCGTTTGATCCGATTGAAAAACCGTCAAACAATACTGCAAATTCATCAATCAGTATGACGTTGCTGGGGATTTCACACATGATGTAGAGCTGAAGACCATTTTGCCCTTGCTTCAATCCCTGCTCAGCCATGGCTGCAATGACTTTCCGAGCTTCCTCTATTCGTCTGCAAAATGGTATCATGACAATGATGTTGGACAAACCCATATCATCGCGAACACGGCGGAGCGCCTGACATTCAAGTCCAAATGCCTCGCTATAAGCCGGATGAATATAGCGCGAGGCACCGCGAAAGCCGATCATTGGATTATTCTCGGCATCCTCAAAGTCTTCCCCGCCGATCAACGAGGCATATTCATTACTCTTGAAATCCGACGTTCTGACAATGACCGGGCGCGGGTAAAATGCTGCGGCAATCATTGCGATGCCTTCGGCAAGGCGCGAAACAAAATAGTCAGTGCCATCGTCATATCCTGCCGTCAGTTTTTCAATCTGCTTGCGCGTCTTGCGGTCTTTGATCCGGTCCGGTTCAAGCAGAGCCATTGGATGGGCTTTAATCTCATTCGCGATGACAAATTCCATTCGCGCCAAACCAACTCCGGCGACGGGCAATGCTGCGGTTTTGAAAGCTTCGCCGGGATTTGCAATATTGACCATGATATCGACATCAGGGGACAACATTTCACTTATATCAATTGTTTCGACGGAATATTGTACCAGTCCATCCAGCACGCGACCAGTCATGCCTTGCGAACAATCAACGGTGACATCTTGCCCATCCGCCAGCAAATCCCGGGCACCCGCTGCGCCGACAATGACGGGAGTGCCCAGTTCGCGGGCAACAATTGCAGCATGGCATGTGCGGCCACCATGTTCGGTGATAATCGCGGCGGCGCGTTTCATTGCCGGCTCCCAGTCGGGCGTGGTTGCCTCTGCGACCAGTATGTCACCTGGCTGGACCTTTTCCAGCTCACCGCTTTTCCCGATAATCCGCACCGGACCAGAGCCGATCCGGTCGCCAACTGCTTGGCCTGTGGCGAGGACTTTGGCGTCTCCCTTCAAATGATATTGCGTCAGCAAATTCGCATCGGAAGTCGCGTGTATTGTCTCTGGCCGGGCTTGCAGGATATAAAGATCGCCATCAGGTCCGTCCTTGGCCCACTCGATATCCATAGGCGTGGGCCGGTCATGCAACTTGCTATAATGATCTTCTATGGTGACGGCTTGTTTTGCGAGCAGCACGATTTCTTCATCGGACAAACAGGCTTTGGTCTGTTCTTTTCGCGGAACAGGACGCCACAAAGTTGGGTCCTCGGACTTTGCGCGCGCATCTCGCGCATAGATGAGTTTTACTTTCTTGCGGCCGATCCGGTGACGGATCACTTGTTCATAACCCTGTTTCAGCGTCGGTTTGTGGACAATATATTCATCGGGATCGACAACGCCCTGAACGATTGCTTCGCCAAGACCCCAAACTGCAGTGACCATCACCACATCCCGGTTTCCACTTTCCGTATCAAGCGTGAAAATCACGCCCGATGAAGCCTTGTCCGCTCGGATCATGCGTTGGACGCCGACCGACAATGCAACATCCTGATGATTAAAGCCCTTGTTTTTCCTGTAGGAAATAGCGCGCTGGGTGAATAGCGAGGCAAAACATTTGCGAACCGCCTCTACCAGATCATCGCCCCCGCGAACGTTGAGATATGTCTCATGCTGCCCAGCGAAAGAAGCCTCGGGTAAATCCTCTGCCGTTGCACTGCTTCTCACGGCAACGGCAGTATTGCGGCCATGATCCTTGCATAGCGATTGATAGGCAGAACGGATGGTATCTTCCAGCCCGTCGGGCAACTGTGCCGACACGACCATATCACGCAGGCGCGCTGACATGGTCGTCGCCAATTTGATGTCCGACCAGTCAGTATTGCGGAGGATCTCATCCATTTGAGGCCAAAGATCATTATGGCTGATAAGATCGCGATAGGCCTGAGCAGTGACCGAAAAGCTCTCCGGTACCTTGATATGTTCGGATAGCGCATTGGCCAGTTCACCCAGAGATGCGTTTTTCCCTCCGACAAGCGATAAATCGCCAAGGCCGGTATCTTTTAGCCAGCGTACATATCGGTCACTCATCGCCGGGCCTCTTGATCGTAGGCCCAAGGTCGCTCATCACCGTGCGTGCATCAAAGACACGCGTTTTGTTCGTCCGAATGGGTCCGCGATGCATGATAATTTCCGCATCCGCTTCGAACCGTTCTACGGTCCGGACATAGTCCTGCCGGCCCCAAAAGGGATCGCTGCCATAAGGATGCCAGATCGTCCATCTACCATCGCGGTAATAGCGCCAGTGAGGCCGCCAATTATAGTAAGCCGGTCCATACCAGGGATCGTAGCGCGGACTGCGCTCAATATAAGTCTGCCGTTCGCGCTCAGTTGTATGATCGGTGATCTCGAACCAGTCATAGCCACTCTGAATTGTGAGTTCGGCCGCCCGATAGAGCAAGTAACCTTCCACTGTGTCCCGCGAAGTCAGCGTGTTTCCAGAAAAATGCACCCTGTAACGGTCATCCGCAAGGCGAACTTCTGAATATCCGCCTGAAACACGCTGCCCGGCATATTCCGGTTGATAGGGTGTAGCACTGGCACAGGCGACTAGACCCAGTGTAAGCACCAATCCCAATCCCCTGAAAATGAGATTTGCGAAGCTTTTTCTTTCTGCCATCTAACCGTCCTCTTGATTCTGGTCATGTTCATGGCAATGTCGTCCGGCACGGAACTAATGTCTTTACGTATTTATTCGTATGAGACGATCCGGTTACGGATGATTACGGATTTGCTGACGCCAGCCACTATTCCATTGAATATATGAACAATCGGAATTCGGAAGATATGGAATATGGCGGATTTCCCTGAACATTATCATGCAATGGTCCTGGAGATGCCAGGTGCTCCTCTCAAAATGGTCGAGCGCGCTATGCCGTCAATTGGGACTGATGAATTGCTTGTCGAGGTTCTGGTCTGCGGTGTTTGCCGGACCGATCTTCACATATTGGACGGTGAAATTCCTTCCGCTCTATATCCCGTTGTACCGGGACACGAAATCATCGGCAGGATTCTTGCCATTGGAAACGAGGTCACGGGTTTTGCAGTGGGTGAACGCGTGGGTATTCCCTGGCTTGGCCATAGCTGCGGAACATGCAGCTATTGCGTGAACGGGCAAGAGAATCTGTGTGACCAGCCTGAATTTACCGGCTGCACCCGCGATGGTGGATATGCCAGTCACGTTGTTGCCAACGCACAATTTTGTTTTCCTATTCCGGACCGGTTTCCTGACGCAGAGGCCGCACCGCTTTTGTGCGCTGGCCTGATAGGCTGGCGCGCTTTGCGAATGACGGAAGAGGCAAAAAAGATCGGTTTCTACGGTTTCGGAGCCGCCGCTCATCTATTAGCTCAGATAGCGGTGTGGCAAGGGCGAGAGGTTTACGCCTTCACCAAGCCGGGCGATGAAGCCGGACAGGCCTTCGCACAGCGCCTTGGGTGCGTTTGGTCCGGTGGTTCGGATGAAGTTCCTCCCGCCCTGCTCGACGCGGCAATAATTTTTGCCCCTGTCGGCGAACTGGTGCCTGACGCACTCCAGATCATACGCAAAGGGGGCCGGATAATCTGCGCAGGTATCCACATGAGCGACATTCCCGGCTTCCCCTATGCTGATTTATGGGGTGAACGCGCAATCATGTCCGTCGCCAACCTGACGCGAACCGATGGAACAGAGTTCCTTGCCGCTGCAGACGCCTCTGGCATCGTGCCGACAGTCAAAACTTTCAAACTGTCGGAAGCTAACGAAGCGTTGCTTCTCCTGCGCGAAGGCAAGCTGCAAGGCGCCGCGGTGTTGGTGCCTTAGCTCATAGCGTTTCCGTAACAATACCTATCCAGCGTTTTCCTTTGATGTTCTAGAAAGCCAAAAGAGGTTTTTTGTGTTTGAAAGGAAATATCATGCGGGTTCGCAATGGCGCCTATATAGTTGCAGTTGACGGCGGGAAACTCTCGATTTTTCGCAATATCGGCGAAGCATTTGAACCGGTATTGGAATTGATCGAGGAGCTTAGAAATCCGGTACCGACAACGGCAGAAATCGGCGACGACAGGCCTGGTCGCAGCTTTCAAAGCGCTTCAATGCGCAGAAGCGCCCATGAACGCACAGACTTGCACCAAAAAGAAGAGGACCGGTTTGCGAGACAGGCAGCAAAACGTATTGAATCCTTGGCGAAAACCAATCAAGAAGATCTGGTTCTGGTTGCTGCTCCAAGAATGCTGGGCGAAATTCGAAAATTGATCGACTCAGAAACCAAGGACAGACTAACGGCTGAAATTTCAAAGTCTTTTGATCCGAGTGCTGCCGAGTCCTTGGCAAAAATGTTATCGCAGCATCAGGAATAATGGCAAACTCTGCTACTCGGGGAGCAGAGGCAGAAAGCCTGTATTCCATCCATGGGCTAACAAAAATATATGGAGAAGGACCGACAGCGGTTAAGGCCCTGCGCAATGTCGATCTGGAGCTTCCCAAATCCGCAATGGTTGTTCTTCTGGGCGCGAGCGGTTCGGGGAAATCCACATTTCTGAATATTGTCGGTGGTCTGGATGATGCCACCAGTGGTCAGGTCTTTTTTGAGGGGCTTGAATTGACCGCTCTCGACTCGACCGCACTAACCGAATATCGCCGCAATTCGGTTAGTTTTGTGTTCCAGTTCTACAATCTGGTCGCTTCTCTCACTGCCCGTGAAAATGTCTCGCTAATCACCGAAATCGCCGAAAACCCTATGACACCAGAGGAAGCGCTGGCGATGGTCGGACTGGAAAGTCGTATCGATCATTTCCCGTCCCAGCTTTCTGGCGGAGAGCAGCAGCGTGTTGCCATTGCCAGAGCTATAGCCAAACGTCCTAAAGTCATGCTGTGCGATGAACCCACCGGGGCGCTGGACAGCCAAACAGGCGTCAAGGTGCTTGAAGCACTGGACCAGGTTAATCGCGAGTTGGGCACAACGACATTGTTGATTACGCATAATGTCGTAATCGCAGACATGGCTGACCGGATTTTACGCTTCGCCGACGGAGAGCTGGTCGAAGATCGTGATAACCCGGACCGGTCCGCGCCGGCAGAGCTGCAATGGTAACCTTGCCCGTCTGGATTGGTTCACTCGACCGCAAGCTGTTCCGCGATATCTGGCGCTTACGCGCACAGGCATTTGCCATTGCCTTGGTCATCGCGGCAGGTGTTGGCATGGTGGTCATGTCATTCGGCATGATCCGCTCACTCGAGGCAACCCGCGACGCCTATTATGATCGCTATCGCTTCGCCGATATTTTCGCGACCGCTACGCGAGTTCCGGATGCGGTTTTGGAAGATATTCAGGCAATTGACGGCGTGAGCATTGTCGAGGGACGGCTCAATGCAGGTGCGACGCTCGATATTCCCGGGATTTCGGAGCCGATCACCACGATTATCCATTCGCTCCCGCCCTCCGGTATGCCGCGTGTCAACGCATTGGTTTTGCGAAGCGGACGACTGCCTGATCCGTCCCGGCCGGAAGAAGTCATTGCCAGTGAAAAATTCGCAGACGCTGCTCGTATTGGTCTGGGCGATACCATTAGCGCACTACTATACGGCAAAAGACAGAAAGTCCGGATTGTCGGAACTGTCCTCTCACCGGAATATATCTATGCCATTGGTCCTGGTCAGATCATCCCCGACAACCGCCGGTTTGGCGTTTTGTGGATGGGGCAAGAACATCTGGCGGCTGCGCTCAATTCGAGAAATACTTTCAACGAGGTCCTGATCCGCACCGAACGCGGAGCCAATGCACAGGACATTATCGACAGGGTTGACGTTTTGCTGGAACGCTATGGCGGGCGGGGAGCAAGACCGCGGAAGGATCAGATTTCCGATCGCTTCCTCGAGAGCGAGTTGAGCGAACTGCGCAGCATGACCGGGATATTGCCGCCAATATTCCTTGGCGTTGCGGCGTTCCTTATCAACATGGTGCTGTCACGGCTGGTTGAATCGGAACGCGAGATCATCGGTCTATTGACCGCTTTCGGTTATCGCAGCAGAACGATTATGCTGCATTACGCCAAGCTGGCTTTAGTCCTTTCTCTTCCAGGATTGGCCCTCGGTCTAGCGTTCGGTTACTGGATGGGACGAGGCGTGGCCGGGATCTACCAAAATTTTTTCGTCTTCCCGTTCCTCACCTATCGAGCCGGTTTTGATGTTTATCTATTATCCTGCGCTATTGCTATCGGTGTAGTTATACTGGGCGCGGCACAAACCGTCCGCAAAATCGGCAAGCTGACGGCTGCCGAGGCGATGCGTCCTCCAGTGCCGCCCAATTACTCCGGTGGAATTGCCAAGATTATCGGGCGGATCAAGAGACTGGACGAACCGACCAGGATTATTTTGCGCGGCATCGTTCGGCGCCCGTTGCGATCGGCCCTGGGGTCAGTGGGTATTGCAGGAGCGCTAGGCCTCTATATCACCTCGGCCGGGTCAAGTGATAGTATCGGCCAGTTGATGAGTCTCATTTTCGATCAAACCAATCGCGCTGATGTCACGATCACATTTACCGAACCACGTGACGAACGGGCCTTGTTTGAATTGTCAAAATTACCCGGCGTTATGCGTGTTGAGCCAGTGCGCAACATCAGCGCAACATTCACATCGGGATACCGGTCTAAATCAGAGAGCCTGACCGGCTTGCCGCAATCGGGAGACCTCAATCGGCTGGTCAATATTGACGGTCAGGTGATTTCACCCCCTGTCAAAGGACTTATCATTTCTCCCGCTCTTGCCAGGGATTTGGCCGTGGAAACCGGCGACCCGGTAGATATCCAGATCACGGACGGAAGGCGGCCCAGCCTCACGATGCCGGTGGCTAGCATCATGGAAAGTGCCATTGGTAACCCCGCCAGTATGGATTTGGCCAATATGGGCCCCATGATGCACGAGGCTTCCTTGTCATCAGGCGCCTATCTCTCTGTCGATCCGGCTGAAATGCAAAATCTGTACAGGCGGCTGAAAGAAATGCCGATGGTTGCAGGATTTTCCCAGCGTGCTGCGGCATTACGGGGCATTGATGAAACCATCGGTGAAACACTGGGCATTGTCAGGCTGTTCAATACCGGTTTTGCAGCTCTGATTGTATTTGGTGTTGTTTATAACAACGCCCGGATCAGCCTCGCCGAACGCGCTCGTGATCTGGTCTCGCTGCGGGTGCTTGGTTACCGCAGATCAGAAGTTTCTTATGTGCTGTTGGGGGAGATTTCCTTGCTGGTTCTGGGAGGTTTACCTTTGGGAATATTGTTCGGATATTATCTGTCAAAAATGATCAGCTCAACCTTTGGTGGAGATCTTTTCACAATCCCATTCGCATTATCGGTTGCCACAGTCGCGACCGCAATATTAGTGGTACTTATAACTTCGGCTGTTTCCGCTTTATTTGTACGTAACCGTCTCGATCAGTTGGATCTGGTCAGTGTCCTGAAGACGAGGGAGTAAGGAAATGGCCCAAAAACTGCGTCAACGTCTTGGTCCGAGAATTTTATTCGGCGTGATTGCGATTGTGATTATTGCCGCGATTTTCTGGTCGCTCAGAACACCCCCTATTGATGTGGACGCCGCCGATGTGATCGAAGCGCCGTTGATGATCACAATTGATGATGAAGGCGAAACACGGGTTCAGGACATGTTTGTCGTGTCCGCACCGATAAATGGCCGATTGCTGAGGATTAATCTTGATGCCGGTGATCCGGTTGTTGCTGGTCAAACGATTGTGGCGCGAATCATGCCCGCACAGCCCGATTTCCTGAACCTGCGCAGCGAAACAGAAACGCGGGCACAAGTGCAGGCACTGCAGGCCGCTGTTCAATCCTCCGCATCCCGGATTTCGCAGGCAGAGGCTGATCGCAAACTGGCTGCGGCTAATTTTGAACGGATCGATACCATTTATAAACGGGGATTTGCGACCAAAACGGCCCATGATGCATCTCGTGCTGCTCTTGACAGCAGTGCGGCCCGGCTATCCGAAGCAAGGGCTGCGCATGCCGCTGCACAGGCGGAATTACGAGCCACTCAGGCTAGGCTGATCATTCCCTCTGGCGCAGGTTCCAGCGATAAGGTTCTTGAGGTGAAATCACCGGAAAGCGGGGCCTTGCTGCGCAGAATCCATGAAAGCGAAACGCCGATTGCTGCCGGCGCGCCTATTGTAGAAATCGGCAATCCCTCGGATATCGAGATTGTTACAGACTTGCTTTCCAGCGATGCGGTCAAGATTAAACCCGGCAGCGAAGTCCTGATCGATAATTGGGGCGGCGACAAGCCGTTGAAGGGCAAAGTCCAGCGCATCGAACCCTTTGGTTTTACCAAGATATCCGCGCTCGGCGTCGAGGAGCAACGGGTCAATGTGATTATAGACTTCGTGGAGCCCGAGAAAGCACGGGAAAGGCTTGGTCATGGCTACCGGGTCATTGTCCGCGTGGTTGAATGGTCCGGTGACAACATATTGCAAGTACCGATTAGTGCCCTTTTCCGTGACAAGGGCCAATGGTCGGTGTTCGCCATGGAAGGCGGCAAAGCACATCTGGTCCGGGTCAAAGTCGGGCGGATGAACGACGAGCGGGCACAGATACTGGATGGGCTGAAAGCCGGCAGTTCAGTTATCCTGCACCCGAGCGAGAAGATCGAAGACGGTAAGCGCGTCCGATTGAGAGATTGAGCTCAACCCGCGTCGGGACTGGCCGTCAGGTCAAATTCCAGCAGCACCAATGTTGAATCGCCCGGACAGGCTTTGGCGGAAAAGCCCATTTCCTTTTCCAGTTCGATGGCATCGTGATTGTCGCGGCTCTCTAAGGAGGTCAGTTTTTTGATACCTTTGCGCCGTGCTTCCCCGATTACATATTTCAGGAAGGTCCAGCTCATTCCCCTTTGCTTGTAATCGCTACGCACAACGATTGCGACTTCGGCCTCCGACTTGTCTTCCTTCGCGCCGATCATGGCGCTGGCGATGATCGTCTTGTCGTCTATATCAAAGGCCAGATAGTCTTCCTTGGTATCATGATCGACATTGATGAGGCTATCAAGCAGCGATTCCCTGACTTCCGGCATTCCGGAAAAGAACCGAAAGCGAAGGTCTTCCTTGGAAACATGGGTAAAGAATTCCGCGAATGCTTCCTTGTCGGCAGGCTCCACCGGACGGACATGAAATTCAAATCCGGAACGCGCAGTGAGCGGTGTGCTATTGCTAACAGTTACCGAATGATGGGGCTTGATGGGAGCAGCTTGTTGAGGCTGACTTCCAGACCTAGTTTCCGATGGCATAAGACGTCCTTTCATAAACGGTGATATGATAATAATATCCGCTTAACAGGCAGCTTTGGCCCGGTGCTATCCGTAAACCTCCCTATCCGTTTAGGATAAGGCTGGCCTCAGGCGCCATCGATAAAATTTCCAGACTTCCGAAAGTGCCAGCCCCGCTAGTGACGCTATCAAACAGATTCCCAGTTCGCGCATGGTGAGTGGCTGGGTGTGGAACAGTTCTTGCCCGATGGGCGCATATATGATCAGCAAGTGCAGTGCTGCGCTGATCAGGATCGCACCGATCAAGAACGGATTGCTGAAAGGATTGGACAAGAAAGCGGAACGCTTCTCCGATCGAACCGCGAAAACCTGACCCAATTGCAAAAATGTCAGGATGGTGAAAACCATTGTCTGCCAGTTCTCGTTTCCCGCAGATAAAGCGCCAAATTGAGCCGCAATGGTGACCGCTGCCATAAATCCCCCGAAAATGGAGATATGTAACCACATATCCCGGTCAAATAGCCCCTCAACAGGCGGGATTGGTTTACGCTGCATAACATCTGGCTCCGCCTTCTCGGCGGCAAGTGCTAGGCCGGGCAGTCCATCTGTAACAAGATTGATCCAAAGTATCTGTAGCGGCAGCAACGGCAGAGGAAGACCCAGCAAAGGCGCAATGAATATTGTCAGAACCTCGGCAAGATTACAGGCAAGGACATAACGGATAAACTTGCGTATATTATCAAACACACGGCGTCCTTCACGAACACCATATACGATCGACGCAAAATTATCGTCGAGCAGGATAAGGTCTGCTGCCTCCCGCGCAACATCGGTTCCACCACGCCCCATGGCGACCCCGATATTGGCCGCCGACAGGGCCGGCGCGTCATTAATACCGTCACCCGTCATGGCAACATATTGCCGGTGACTTTGTAGAGCTTCGACGATCCGGATTTTTTGGGCAGGATCGACGCGTGCGTAAGCTTTAGTCGTAAGGACTTTGGCCGCCAGTTGTTCATCGCTCATCATTGCCAGTTCGGGCCCGCTGATGACTTCATCGCCCTCCTCAGCCAAACCAATATCAACCGCAATAGCGTGTGCGGTTTCCGGATGATCGCCAGTAATCATAACCGGAGTAATTCCGGCCGACCGGCAAGAAGCTATGGCAGCGGCAGATTCCTCTCGCGGTGGGTCCTGGAGAGCAACAAGACCGAGTATTTCCATTTTATCATCAATTTCATCGGACTCCGGAACATGCGAAGATACCCGGCGGGAAAATGCCAGCACACGCATCCCGTTTTTCGCCAAATTATCGGCTTTAAGGCGCCATTCCGGAAAGGAAGCGAGCAGAGTTTCGGGCGCACCTTTTGTATAGGAAACAAAGCCTGTCGGGGTGCGGTGGACAGTCGTCATCCGCTTGCGCTCCGAAGAAAAAGCGAAGGTTTTTACGCGTGGTAGCTCGTCTTCCAAGGCATAGCGCTGATATCCAGTCTCGCTGGCATGAGCTGCCAGCGCCAATTCAGTGGGTTCGCCAGTGGGGCCATCCGCCCCATTGTCATCCACTTCGTTACACAGCGCCATCGCCTGCAACATTTCTTGCCCGCTATCACTGACAACTTCGGTGACGTGCATTTTATTCTGGGTGAGAGTGCCGGTCTTGTCGGCACAAATATATGTGACAGAACCGAGCGTTTCGACCGCATGCAATCGGCGGATCAGCACATTTTGCTTCACCATTTTGCGCGCGCCGAGTGCCAGAACAATCGTCACGACCGCTGGTAACGCTTCGGGCATAGCGGCCACCGCGACACTTGCAGCGGTCATAAACATGATAAGAGGCGGATGGCCTTCCAACAACCCGACAGCGAAAATAAGGATGCACACAAACACTGCCGCAATGGCCAGCTTTCTGCTGACTTCGGTAAGGCGTCGCTGCAAGGGCGTAGGCGGTTGTTTTCCTTTTTGCATCAAATCTGCGATTTTACCGATTTCGCTTTGCAGCCCCGTTGCGACAACCAGTCCTGTCCCTTTGCCACGAGCAACCGAAGTTCCGGTAAACGCCATATTTATCCGGTCACCTATCGGGAGAGTATCGCCCGCGACAATGTCCGTTGTTTTTCCGGTGCTGAGAGATTCTCCAGTTAGCGCGGATTCATCGATTTCGAGATCAGATATTTTAACCAGCCGTAAATCCGCCGGGACCCGGCAACCTGCATCTATCTGGACGAGATCACCAGGAACAAGGCTGCTAGCGTCTTTGATTTCTGGCGTGCCAGAGCGGATCACCGTCACATTATTGGGCACCAGCAATTTGAGCGCATCAACAGCCTTTTGTGCACGTATCTCATGAAATACACCGATTGCGCCATTGATCAGTAATATAAGAGCTATCATCGCCGCATCGCGTATTTCACCGGCCAGAGCGGCAACCACGGCGGCGGCCAACAGCAATATGATCATCGCATCGTTAAACTGCGCAAGGGTAATTTGAGCAATATTTCTGCCGCGACGCTCAGGTAGCTGGTTGGGACCGTATTTTACCAGCCGCTCTGCGGCATTGGCCTGCGACAAACCCGATTCAAGATTGCTGTCGAGCAGTTGCTCTGCTGTCCGGCTATCTGTATCTGTCCACAAGACTTGCTGTGCAGAGAAATTCGTGTCGGACAAGGATGGTGGATCTTCATTCGGTTCCCAAAAACGCAATATGTGATTGGAAATCGACCTGAATACCACGTATACTTTCCTTCTTTTCTTTCCTTCTTTCGAGAAGAATTGTGATCCTATGGCGGGTTCGCGACAACGGTAATACGTAATGCTGCGTATTGAAAGTTATACTATATTGCCGCTCTTTGCTGATCTGGTTTCTATCCGATCTTTGCTAAGCCGAAGATATAATTTGAAGGTAAAATATGTCGGTTATTGATGACTACCAATCCAGACTTATGACGGCCGGAGAGGCTATCGACGGGCTGGGTTCGAACGCGAATATTGCCATGGGTATGGCGACTGCCGAGCCGCCTGCCCTGCTTGCTGCCATCGCATCCTATGTAAAGAGCGAAGCTCTTGAAGATATCAAACTATGGTATTTTCATTCGATGGAGCATGCAGGAAAAACCGTCCTCATGCCCGATATGCTCGACCGTATTCGTCCGCGATGCATGTTCCTCAGTTCAATCGAGCGCAGATTAATCAAATCTCATGCGATCAAACCTAATGCGATTGAATTTGTACCGATCGCGTTTAGTGAATCACCGCGATTACTATCCGAAAAAGTACCGCTCGACCTGTTTGTCACATCAGTCTCGCCTATGGACAAAAATGGCTGGTTCACCTTTGGCACGAGTAATGACTATTCGTCGACCGCAGCCCGCAGCGCCAAAAAACTTGTGGTCGAGGTCAATCCCCACATGCCAAGGGTATTCGGTGAATCGCTGCTCCATGTGTCGGAAGTGGACGCCATCGTAGAAAACAAGTCACGCCTTGCGGAAGTGCACCTGCCGGAAACGTCACCCGAAGAAAGAATTGTGGCAGAAACCATAGCCGGGATGATCGATGACCGAGCCTGCCTGCAAATGGGCATCGGATCACTGCCCAGCGCAGTTTGCTCCCTGCTCAAGGATCGCAAGGATTTAGGTATTCACACCGAACTGATGACCCCCGCTCTCGCCAGTCTGATCGAATGCGGCGCAGTGACCAATCAGGCCAAGACTACTTACAAAGGCCGCAGCGTGTTTACCTTCGCGATGGGTGACCAGGCGTTTTACGATTTTCTCGATGACAATCCGGCAATGCACAGCGCGCCAGTGAATATTGTCAATGATCCCCGGCTTATCGCCAAAAACGACAATGTCGTGTCAGTCAATGCAACGCTGCAGATTGATCTGGGCGGAGCCTGTAACTCTGAACATCTGATGGGCAAACAATATAGCGGGTCCGGCGGACAGCTCGATTTCGTGCGCGGTGCGACTGCATCAAAAGGAGGAAAGTCGATTATCGCCTGTCAATCAACTGCCTGTGACGGGACGGTTTCGCGCATCGTTCCCAAATTAAATGGCCCGGTGACAACGCCGCGCAACGACACCCATATCATCATAACCGAATATGGCTGGGCGGACCTGAAAGGCAAATCTATGAATCAGCGGATCGATGCTTTGATCGGCCTAGCGCATCCCAAATTCCGGGCCGAACTCGCCAATCAACTGTGATCCCCGAACCATCAATCGCCGAGCCAATCTCTAACACCATTTCCAGTATGTTAAGGGTTGATTCGATCGCAAAATCTTTCGGTCGGAAAACTGTTCTTCGCGATGTATCTCTGGATGTTGCCTGCGGTGAAATTGTCGGGCTTCTTGGTCCCGACGGGGCCGGAAAAACGGTTACTTTTTTCTCTATCCTGGGTTTGCTGAAAGTGGATTCCGGACATGTTCTGTTGGGAGGCGAGGATGTGACCCGGCTGTCACTCGATAAACGCGCCCGGCGGGGCCTCGGCTATCTTCCACAGGAATCTTCGATATTTAAGGGGCAAACAGTTTCACAGAATATCATGATGGTTCTTGAATTTTTCGAACGGGATAAAATCGAACGGGAACGGAAACTGGATAAATTGCTGGCTGAGTTTCACATCGAATATATCCGCGACACTCCGGCCAGAGCCCTGTCCGGCGGTGAAAGGCGGCGCTGTGAAATTGCGCGTGCGCTGGCAGCCAGCCCTTCTATCATGCTGCTTGACGAACCGTTTGCCGGCATAGATCCTATGTCGACCAGAGATATCAAGGCGATGATAGAAGGCCTGAAACAGAGAAATATCGGCGTCCTTATTACCGATCAGAATGTGCGCGAAATGGTCGGGCTGCTCGATAGGGTCTATGTGCTGCACCAAGGCCGGATTGCATTTGAAGGAAGTCCGGCTGCGATGCTCAATGATCCCAATGTCCGGCATTTCTATCTTGGAGAAGAATTTGTGCAATAGCAGGGACATAGCCTTCCGTAATCTCCCGTATCGACGTTGATTGATTGGCGCGATATCATCCTGTCACCAAGATTAATCTTAAGCATGGCTTATGGAGAGACATTATGAGTGCGCTTGGACTACCGATATTCGACAAAGCCATCCAGGACGCGAACATCTGGGTCAATGAAGTCATGGATGAGCTGGGCTGGGACGATAAACAGCGTGCCTATAACCTGCTCCGCTCGACACTGCATGTTTTACGCGACCGGTTGAGCGTAAACGAGGGCGCTCAACTTGCGGCACAGCTCCCTACTCTTATTCGGGGTATTTATTTTGAAGGATATCGCCCCTCCAATCCGATGACCAAGATCAGGCGCAAAAATGAATTCGTTTCTGCTGTGCAGGAAGCCATTGGACCCGGTGCGGGTGATAACCTGGACGAGGCCGTTACCGCCACCCTCAATGTCATTGCCGATCATGTTTCAGAAGGTGAAATGGATGATATCAAGGCAAGCCTGCCAAAGGAAATGCATGATTTGTGGGACTAGACCAACTTGATCAAAAAGGTCTGCAATCAGACATATTCAGATTTCCTCACCCACGACATACCGGCAGGCTGTCACAATCTCTCAAGATAAAGAACGTAAGAACTCAGCAAGAAAACCATTATCAACGAGATGCTGACCCAGCTGATCGTCCCAAAAAAACGGTTGTCGGGGCGGTAGAGCAATGCCACCATAAATATTCCCGACATCATGATAGCAGCAAAAGCTGAAACCGCATGGACCGGTGATGCAGCGGCAAAAATCGATCCATCAGTATAGGCGATATCGTCCAGTGCAATGATTAATATGTCGAACAGGTTACTGCCCAGCAATCCGGCAATGGCCATGTCAATCCGGCCAAGACGAATGGCCGAAATAACGACAACCAGTTCAGGCAAAGAGGTGGTACCCGCAATTAACAATGTACCAACAAAACTGGTCTCCCATGACATTGTTACGGCAATCTGTTGTCCGACAAATGGTAGCCAGATACCAATTGCGACTACAACTAGAGCCGCGATCACATAACCGCGAACCGCCCGGCCCAGGGCCCCGGGAAGAGATGGAGGCGGGGGATCAGAACCGATAGCAAGGCGTTTATCATAAAAATATGCCGCTCGCATCGCGACGAAATATATAATGATCAGGAAGGGTGAATAGATACTGACATGAAAGAATCTCAGATCCAGATCATCCCGCGCCACAAGAATCAACATACCCACGAGGGCAAGCAACACCACCCCAAATCCTGCAGTGAGAATATGTCTCTGGTCTATCTGGCCATATACGGACTTATCACGGGTTAGCGCATCCAGAAGAACAAGCAGGAGCAAATTATAAACGCAGCTTCCCAGAGCGTCACCAAGCGCAATATTTGGTGCGCCAGCGACAGTGACCGAACTCATCCCAATGACCAGTTCCGGCAGTGAGGTCGCGGTCGCGAGCAGAAAAAGACCGATCCAGCTTTGCGATAGTCCAGTTATACCGGATATCCGCTCGGCATAGTGCACCAGAAATGGGCCAGCCAATATTATGACCAACGCGCATCCGCCCAATTGCAACCAGACCATCATGTTCGGCGTCATTATCCCCTGCCGTCTTTAACAATTAGGTTGTTTCAAACTGTTAGATCTTCTTAGCCTTAGTGGATGCTCGTCCTTTGCGAAGGCCGGTTATACGCCGCTTTGATAGCTAGTGGAATTTTACTAAACGCAAAGGGACCATCAAGCACCGCACCATTGGATAAACGCTGTTTTACTCGAAAGGAATCAGAAGTAACCATTAAAACAGGAACATCTCGTTTCTCACATATTCTGCGCGCCGCTTCAACCGCGTCTCCAGTTTCGAGATTATCTCCGACAAGGATCAAATCTGGTGGGCGCATGTCCGCAACGGCAACCGCGTCCTCTTCCGTCCAGACATGATCGAAACTATCAAACCCAAAGTTAGATAGACGCCTCGACAGCTCGCTGCCAATAATCATATTTTTTTCAATTATCAGGGCATGGCTCATGGGCTTATCCTTGCGGGTCGGGGTTGCTGTTCGACTCTATTTCTAACTTGGCTCCACAATAAATTCGCTAGGTAGAGTCCCTAATCACATAATTCGCAGGGGAATACCGGCGGGCGATCCGGTTATGACAACCAGCCAACTCGCAAGGCCTGGATGCTGAAATAATAAATTTTACCTTGGATTTACTGGGTCGCCATGCTCAAATGCCGTTAATGGCTTGAAAACCCGAAATGAAGTCAGCAGTCTGGCCTGATAGGGGCGACCAATGATAACAACGCAAAAAATAGAAGCCGGAAAATCCAGATTGTCACTGGCACGATATTTTCCAATCCTTGATTGGGGCGCCCGCTATAACCGGGACATCCTGACCAGCGATCTGGTCGCTGCACTGATTGTAACCATCATGCTCATCCCGCAAAGTCTGGCCTATGCCCTGCTTGCCGGACTGCCGGCCCAGGTAGGGCTTTATGCATCGATCCTTCCCATCCTTGCCTATGCGATTTTCGGCACCAGTAGCACTTTGGCTGTCGGTCCAGTCGCGGTAATCTCGCTTATGACCGCTGCGGCAGCGGGACAGGTAGCGGCGCAGGGATCACCTGAATATATCGCTGCAGCTTTGATACTGGCACTACTTTCCGGAGCCACCCTGATGGTCATGGGTCTGCTCAAGCTCGGCTTTCTGGCGAACCTTCTCTCTCATCCGGTCGTCTCGGGCTTTATCTCTGCAAGCGGGATCATCATCGCCACCAGCCAGTTCAAACATATATTGGGGATTAGCGCGTCAGGGGAATCCATGCCTCGACTGTTAGACACGCTCTATGCCAATATCCTTGACCTTAACGTCACTACTCTGATCATTGGCTTGGCATCAATGGCATTCCTGTTCTGGGTACGTAAAGGTTTGAAACCGCTTTTAATAGGTCTCGGACTGTCCCAGCGCCCGGCTGATCTGATTGCCAAGGCCGGGCCTGTAGTGGCCGTGATTATTTCCATTCTGGCTGTCGTCATCCTCGATCTTGCAGAATATGGCGTCAAAACCGTCGGCATAATTCCAACCAGCCTGCCGCCCATTTCCGCCCCGATGTTCGATGCGCAATTATGGCAAGAGCTGGCCATTCCCGCACTTCTTATTTCCATCATCGGCTTCGTCGAATCCGTCTCCGTCGCGCAGACACTGGCAGCCAAGAGACGCCAGCGCATAGATCCGGACCAGGAGCTGATTGGTCTGGGATCAGCGAACCTGGCGGCAGCCTTTTCGGGTGGTTATCCGGTCACCGGCGGCTTTGCCCGTTCGGTGGTGAATTTCGACGCGGGCGCGGAAACCCCTGCCGCTGGTGCATTTACCGCAGTTGGCATTGCATTGGCAGCACTGTTCCTGACGCCGTTTCTCGCCTCTCTTCCGATCGCCGTTCTGGCTGCCACCATCATAGTCGCCGTACTCAGTCTGGTTGACCTGAAAACGCCCTTCATCATCTGGCGCTATTCAAAGAGCGATTTTTCAGCGATGGCAGCAACGATTTTAATCACCCTTATCCTCGGCGTCGAAAGCGGTGTAATTGCAGGCGTGTTGCTGAGCCTTGCGTTATTTCTGTGGCGTTCGTCACGCCCTCATGCTGCGGTCGTTGGCCGTGTTCCGGGCACCGAGCATTTCCGTAATATTGAACGCCACAAGGTCATCACCCTGCCCCATCTTCTGATGATCCGTATTGATGAAAGCCTGACCTATCTCAATGCCCGCTGGCTGGAGGAATATGTGCTGGAGAAAATCGCAGGCCGGGATGAATTGCGCCACGTTGTGCTCATGTGCTCTGCTATAAACGCGATTGATGCTTCCGCACTCGAAAGCCTTGAAGCCATCAACCACCGACTGTCAGATGCCGGGATCACGCTCCATCTCTCGGAAGTAAAAGGCCCGGTGATGGACAGGCTGAAGCGCTCGACATTTCTGGATGATCTGACTGGCGACATATTTCTGTCTCAGGACAAGGCTTTTGCGGATCTGGCGGTACGGACAGAAGATGGGGATAGTCCGCAGCAAACCGGTGATATTTGGCAGGCGCGTGGCTTGATATAGCCTGTTCAGGAAAATTTCTGCACCATTGCTTACCGTGGCGAGTCAGCAGTGGACTCAGAAAAGATAAAGCGACCGAATAGCGACGAAATCGATTGAGAGGTAAACTACGCAATATTGCGTATCGCAACAAAAATTCAGACACGGCAAATAGGCCGCATGACATGGAAAACAATACGCCTTGAGCTCGCCCGAACCGCGGAATATCCCAACGGATCTTCTGCCCACGCTTACGTCTTTCGCGTTCCGCTGGACGAAGATGGAATCATTGACCAAAAAGCGCTGCGCAAAGCAGAGAAACGTCCGGAGGTTCGGCGTTTCTGGCGTGGTGAGCCGGAACAGAAGGGCGTCGTAATCGCTACCGGTAAAAGCTGGGCCTTTTCTTATGAGGTGGGAGACGATGATGATGAAACCATATTCCGGCTGAAAGACCACCCCCTCAAACCGGGTGAGTATCTCACCATTACAGAAACTGACGGCAGTGAGCTGCCGTTTAAAGTGGTGAGCTGTGAGGAATAGACCGCCACAGGCTGGATCGATATTCCATGAATGTGGGAGTAAGAATAATGGCTTGTGGTAAGAATATCCGGACAAAATTGATCATTGGTTTGAGCCTGATGGTTCTCACCAGCACCTCTGCTGCGGCGCAGTGCGTTGTCGGCAAGGATGAACTGCTGGACCCATTGAAATTTAACCAAGGCGCATATGAAATCGTGCACAAGGACAGCGGGTTCACCTTTCCCTCTGTCATTGCCGGTTTCCAGCGCGAGTGCGAGATGACGACGGATTTTACCGGCAATAATTTCGAGATTGGCTATGTCAAAGACATTGGCGGCAAGACGGTCGATGTAAAAATCGCTGTCATTCACCTCGAAGACCTAACTGCCCGTGATCATTATCTGATTGTGAAGCCCGACGTGATGTCTCACTATTCCAGTGCCTCTATTATATCGGAAGGAGACTATTTTGTCTCCGGTAGGCCGGATCTGAATTCCTATCAGGGAATATTTGACGGCGAATTTGAAAATACGCCGTGGCATTTCAGCCTTACCACCATTGATTATGGATATTGGGATGCGCGCCTGATCGCTTCCTACCCGCAGGAAATTGACAAGCTTGCACAGGAAGGCCTGATGGAACTGATCACCGCCTTTCAGTGGCAAACGCCTGTTAAAGCGGATCAGGAACAGGAAAAATGAAACGCATCACGATTATAGACGGTCATCCTGATGCAGATCCCGCACGCTACGGCCACGCGATTTGTGCCGCCTATGCCAGCGCAGCCAGGGATGCCGGACATGAAGTACGTCTGTTCTCGCTCGCCAACCTTGAAATCCCCATCCTTAAAAGCCGTGAACAATGGGAAGATGAAGAAATTCCCGCCGCACTCAAACCCGCACAGGAAGCCGTTAAATGGGCAGAACATGTGGTGTTCTATTATCCGCTCTGGCTGGGCGACATGCCGGCCTTGCTCAAAGCCTTTCTGGAACAGGCATTTCGTCCCGGCTTCGCACTTGATGAGGGCGACGATGGTGACGGAGAGCTTCTTGAAGGCCGATCGGCCCGGATCATTGTCACCATGGGCATGCCGGCGTTTTTCTATCGCGCATTTTTTGCATCCCATAGTGTCAGGAGCTTCAAACGGAATATTCTCAAATTTACCGGTTTCGAGCCGGTCTCGACCTCGCTCATCGGCAATGTTGATGGCAAGGAAGAGCACCGTAAGCGGTGGCTGAAAAAAATTTCCCAACTTGGTGCTTCGGGACAGTGACGCTGGATTTGATGAGCATCATTCATCCGTATTTACCCTGATAGTATCAATTCAAACATCAGGCATAATTGCTTTCATATTCTATTTTCAGTTTGGAATTCGACCCATAAGGAGACGTCCCATGAAATCCGTACTGCTATTTATCAATGATGATCCGGGTCTGGAGGCGCGCCTTCAGGCATCACTGGATCTCACTCGGTCACTACATGGCAATCTATACTGTCTCCGCACCAATCCCTATCAACCGCAGATGGCGTTTGACGGTGTGACCGGAATGTCGGTGACCTATGACATCGCCCAATTGACGCTGGAAGAAAACAAGAAGCTCCGTCAGCAAATCGAAGCACGGCTGAAGGAAGAAGATGTCCCTTGGAGCTATATGGAATATAATGCTGATTTCGCCCGCGGAATTGCGCGTAACTCCGCATTGATGGACATTATTGTACTCAGCTCGATGAGCGGGGACAAGGACAATACAATCCCGCTGGGAATATTGGGTGACGTGCTTTTCAACACGCACACTCCGGTTCTTGTTCAACCCAATAGCATGAAGAAATTCGATGCAAACTGCCCGGCAGTTGTCGCCTGGAACGGTAGCTTCGAGGCTGGTAATGCGCTGCGCGCATCCGTGCCTTTGCTGAAACTGGCAAGCGAAGTTCATATTGTCACCATCGCGGAGGAAAAGAAACACGATCTCCCGCCGATGGATGCATCCGAATATCTTTCGCGCCATGGGATCAAATCGGAAATTCACGAACATGAAGCATCAAAGAAAGCCATCCAGTCCGTTTTACTGTCCGTGGTCGATGCGCTGGGTGCCGGATATATCGTAATGGGCGCCTATGGCCACAGCCGCGCGCGTGAATATTTGCTCGGGGGCGTAACCCGAAACCTGTTCATGGATTGCCCGGTACCTTTAATCGTATCGCATTAATCCAGTTAACAATCTTTCGAGACAAAGGGTCGAGATGAGTAGAGTAAGTCTGAAATTTCACGGGGCAGCGGGTACTGTTACCGGTTCATGTTTTGAACTAACCGGTGCGGGCAAAACCTTTCTCGTGGATTGCGGTATGTTTCAAGGCACCAGGTCACTTGAAAAGCTGAACTATGAAGAGCTTCCTTTTGATCCCAAAAAAATCGATGCGGTCTTCCTGACCCATGCCCATCTCGATCACAGCGGGCGGTTGGCCTATCTATATGCCAGCGGCTGCAAAGCGCCAACATATTGCACTGCGCCAACTGCCGACATCCTGAAACCATTATTACAAGATGCTGCAAAATTGCAGGCTGCGGAAGTCGAACGACGCAACCGGCGTGCAGACCGGATGGGGTTGCCGCCCTTTGTCCCGCTTTATGGAACGCAGGATATCAACACGCTCCACAAGAATATTGAAGCGGTTAATTATTGCGATGAATTAGATCTTGGCCATGGAATTTCAGTCCGGTTCTGGGATGCGCGCCACATTGTCGGTTCCGCTTCGGTGGAAATCAATATCGGTGGACAGCGGCTGCTCTTTTCCGGCGACGTTGGCGCAGGCAAAGCTATCACATGTGCCGCCGGCGAGATAGGCGGCTATGACCATATAATCTGCGAATCCACTTATGGTGACAGGGATCGGGAACCGGTCCTGATACGCGACCGGCGGGAAGCCCTAGCCCGCCACGTCGAACAAGTAATAAGCGCCGGTGGCAACCTTCTGATCCCGGCCTTTGCCCTTGAGCGGACCCAGGAAATATTGGAGGATTTTGACGCGCTCTTTGCATCCAGGCGACTGGCGCCAATCAATGTCTTTCTCGACTCTCCCCTCGCCCAGAAAGTAACCTACGCTGTTTTGCGCCACCGAAGTAGCGGGATTGATTTCGA
This sequence comes from Parasphingorhabdus sp., assembly GCF_036568145.1. Classification (GTDB taxonomy): domain Bacteria; phylum Pseudomonadota; class Alphaproteobacteria; order Sphingomonadales; family Sphingomonadaceae; genus Parasphingorhabdus. The sequence goes on from NZ_DATCTC010000013.1 coordinate 78,947, forward strand.
AAAACGTCCCAATATCCGCTTCACCCAGAATACAGCGGAATCGAAAAAGCTAAACCGGATGAGCGGTATTGTGATTATAGCCGGATCCGGCATGTGTGAAGGTGGACGGATAAGACATCACCTGATCCGCAATCTCCCCAACAGAAAATCGCGTCTATTGCTTTGTGGGTTCCAGGTTGCAGGTACACTGGGTTCGGTTTTACGGGACGGAGCCAAGCGGGTTCGCATATCAGGAGTTGATGTTAACGTTAACGCCGAAGTTGCATCGCTGGACGGTTATTCCAATCATGCCGATCGCAGCGGGCTCGTCGAATGGCTGGCGGAGCGTACGCCTGTCACCGGCTCGATTTTCCTGGTGCATGGTGAGGGTCGATCACTGGATGGTCTGTCGGCGGCAATACAAGATAATGGGCAATTTCCAGCGACCATAATCCCTGAACTCGGCGAACAATGGGAATTGCAGGCGGCTCAGCCAGCAATGCGCCTGACTTCTGGTCGCGCCAATGCAGCAGAACTCACCGCCTCCAGAGACTGGACATCGAAACTTGCCGCGTTGCGGGCAGAGGTTGAAGCGAAAATCCTGGCGCAGAAAAACAATCAGGATCGGGAAAAATTGCTGGCAGGGCTCAAACGCGCTTTGGAAGAGGCTGCCTAGTAGCCAAGTTATTTGCGCTCGCGCACCATCAAGACATCCTGTTTCGCCCAACCCAATATGGATTTTGCCTTGCTGCCAATTGTGGCCGCGGAAAATCCGCTACGTCCATGGGTGCCAAGCACAACCAGTTCCGATTTGGTCTGTTCGATCTTATTTTGCAGGACCTGACCCAGATCACCCTTTTCAATCGACGCATTGAGCCGTTGAAAAATTGCCTCGTCAATCCCGGGCTTTGCCAGAAACCTGTCCATCAATGTCTGCTCCTCGGACTTGACATCAAGCTTGAAATCTTCCGACTTCAGCCAGGATTCATAGGGTTCATGATAAGCATGTACCAGATGCAGATTATTTTCCGGAAAAAGCTCTGCCGCCTTATTCAATGCGAATAGCGAGCCGTCGGAAAAATCGGTTGCAATGACAATGTTATTGTAAGAGCGTATCGGCTTCTGCTTGACGATCAATACAGGTTGCTCTGCATATTGGACCAGCTGGTCAACGGGATTGCCAAGAAATATGTCGCCAACGCTGTCATATCGCGCAACGCCGGTGACGATCAGGCCGCAGTCTTTTTGCGTGGCAGTCTCTGCTATGGTGTCTGCAACTTGTCCCGCCGCTGTCAATATTTCGACATCAAGCCTGCCCTTTGGCAACTCGGTGCGAATTTGCGCTTCTATATCTTCCTCATTGATGCCCAGACCCTCCATTTTTTTAGGGTCCGTTACGTGGAGGATGTACAGCTTAACCTTCCATTCCATCGCCAGCATCCACGCCCGGTCGAGCGGTCTGTCGCAGCGGGCCGAGAGGTCGGTGGCAATTAATACGGGTTTATGATTCATCAACTACAATTTCCTACTGGTACTTTAGTAAAAGCAGGCCGCCCTCCCTATCATGATGCTTTTCGGGGGGAGGATTAGCATCATAGCGGGACGACGACCTGCTATCCAATCAAGCCGGTCAGCTTGCCTGAATGGGTATTTTACGTTCCTTCTGGCGCGCTTCTGCGCTTTTCGGGATATGCACTATCAGCAAACCATCCTTGGAATCGGCGCTGATTTTGTCATGATCAATGCCGCTGGGCAGTTTGATCGCGCGCTCGAAGCTTCCATAATGCCGCTCGGAAAACATGAAGCTTTCGCCTTCTTCCTCGTGGCTTTCGGATTTCTCTCCGGACAGGCGCAGCATTCCGTCTGACAGCTTGATCTCGATATCATCGCTGCTCATTCCGGGCACTTCGGCGACTAGTTGAAATTCATCCTTCTTGTCGCGAAGTTCGACCACGGGAGTTACACTATCGTACATTTTTTGCATCAACCGCGAGCCAAATGCATTGCCCGATACATCATCAAACATCCGGTCAAATTCTTCACGAAAACGCGCCAACGGTTCCCAGACATTGCTGGTACGAACAGCAGCTCTTGAAGGGCGGGATAGTTCTTTTCCCGTAGCTGTTTTTTTCTTTGTCATCTCGAATATCCTTTGTACCAATAAGTCTCGAATCGGTTTTTGAAAGACATTCACAAATTACAAACCAGCCAATTTTGAAGAAATCAGTGGTGTCCCCTACGTAAAATTACCTAGCCTATATTGGTGCAACGGCGTATCTGCTCTCGGTTTGAAAGACTATATGGCTGGAAGTTATAGAGAAAGTCGGCTAGAGTGAGAAATTCAGCGGAGTCATTGAGGGGTTTTGCAATGCCCGATGGGACTACCATAGATTTTCAGCGAGAGGCTTATCTAGAAGCCCTTCTGGCAACGCTACCTGAAACAATTGCAGTCTTCGATTCTGATTTACGGATTCTCGATCTCAATCAGGCCGGGATGGACTTACTTGATATCAGCGATCTGGATGAACTCTCAGAAAATCCGCCCCTATACGTTATTTCCGAAAAGAGTCGGCCAAAGTTTAAAGAGATTACGGACAAGATTTTCAACGGCGATTTGACAATCGTAAGCGACGCCTTTCTGTTGGAAATACTTCCCGTTTCCGCGCCACACCAGCTTCACGAATGTCGGCTAGCCCCGCTGAAAGACCCAAATGGCCGGATCATCGCGGCGGTCATGAGTGGGCGGGATGTGACAAGACGGTACAAAGCGCTTGATCAGGCAGACCGCACATTGTCCATATTACACTCCATTCAGACGACCGTTCCTGATGCTATGATCGTCATCGACGAACAGGGACTTATTGCTTCCTGTAGTGATACGGCTGTGAATCTGTTCGGATATTCGGAATCCGAAATGATCGGCAAAAATGTCAATATTCTGATGCCGTCTCCCTATCGGGAGGAACATGATGGTTATATCGCACGCTATCTGAAAAGCGGTGAAAAACGCATTATCGGAAAAGGCCGTGAGGTTAAGGCCAAACGAAAAGATGGCACGATCTTCCCCATGCGTCTGGAGGTAGGAGAAGCCAATTTGGGAGATTACCGCCTCTTTACCGGGTTTATCCATGATCTGACTCGTCGCCACAAAACCGAAGAGCGGATGCAACAGATGCAATCTGAACTGATCCACGCATCCCGGCTAAGTGCAGTCGGCACGCTGGCATCGTCGCTGGCGCATGAACTTAATCAACCGCTGACTGCAATCGCCAACTATCTTTCCGCCGGACGCGACATGTTGGAGGATAATAGTCCGGAAACCCAGAAACTGGTGCAACAAGCATTAGATGAAAGCGTCACGCAAAGCATCCGCGCAGGGAAAATTGTCCATCGGTTGCGCGAATTTGTATCCAAGGGTAAAGTCTCTATGGAAGTTTTGTCGATGGCGGAACTTGTGAACGAGTCTAAAACCCTGGGGCTTATTGATGCACGGCTGAAAGGAGTTGACTATATAGTCGATATCCACCCTGATATTAATTATGTTCTCGCCGATAAAGTCCAAATCCAGCAGGTGATGGTAAACCTGATGCGTAACGCGATTGAAGCGATGGAGGACAGTCCGGTTAAACAATTAACCGTTGCCGCCCATAACACGAAAAACAACCGTGTAGAATTTATCGTTCGGGACACCGGGGCGGGCATCCCGCCAGAAATAGGAACACGGCTATTTGATCCATTTGCAACATCCAAAACCGATGGAATGGGGCTGGGCCTCTCGATCTGCAAAAAAATTATCCAAGCCCACGAGGGCAAATTAACCGCTAAACCCGCACCGGACGGGGGCACAATTTTCCGTTTCACTTTGCTAAAAGCCCCAAAGGAGAAGTCTTTTGCCGAATGAACGTCTGGTCTATATTGTCGATGATGATGATGCCGTCCGTAGGTCTGCCTCTTTCATGCTCAAACATGCCGGTTTTCAAACGCGACCGATAGAGTCGGGTATCGAATTCCTGCGGCAATGCAAGGGAGCGGAACGGGGCTGTGTGCTGCTTGATATCAAAATGCCTGAAATGGACGGTCTAGAAGTCCAGCAAGAAATGATAAGCAACGGAATCAATATGCCTGTAATCGTGTTGACCGGACACGGCGATGTTGGACTCGCCGTCCGCGCAATGCGTGCCGGGGCGGTTAGCTTCATTGCCAAGCCATACGAGAAGCAGGAATTGATTGCTGCTCTGGAAGAGGGTTTTGAGCGATTGGAGAATCGAGACCTCAAGGAAATGGCCGCGTCCGAAGCCCAGGTGCGTCTGGCTTGCCTGACCGGCCGAGAACGCGATGTGCTCGATGGTTTGATGACCGGCTATCCCAACAAAACCATTGCCTATGATCTTGGCATATCCCCACGCACGGTTGAAATATACCGGGCCAACATGATGGAAAAACTTCGTGTCCAAAGCCTAGCCGAGGCGCTTCGCATTGGCTTTGCAGCAGAAAAGGCACCAACCATCGAAGCAGGACCTATTCAGGCAAAGTGACGTATCAAATCCGGTAACCCCAGGGATGCGTCGAAGAAGACGAAACCGCCATTTTATTCAACAGTTCTGGCGCACCTGCTTCGGTCGCCTGCCTGACATGCGGCCACATCGTCACGCCACTGGCGCATTCTCTCCTCATGTTCTTTTTCACGGCTTCTTATTCTCTCCTCGCGGCTTTTCAGAGTAGCCTCATACTCCCTATGAGCCTGCGTTGCCTGTCGCGCCCTATTCTGATGGGTTTGATTTTGTGCAGTCGCAAAATGCTGCACTTTTCTGTTTTCCACGCAGGATCTTACCATTTCTGATTTGATCTGGCCTCTCCGATATTCATCGGAATAGGATGACCAGCGATCCTCTATGATCGAAATACAATCTCTTTCCATTGCTTGAAGAGTCGCAGGATCGGGGCTCTGTGGCGCATTCTGTGCCGAAACTGGAACAGCCAATAAAGAAACCATCGCTCCCATTGCACATAGATGAAGAATAGACTTCTTTTTTGCGAGTTTCATAATCTTCTCTCTCCAATAGTGAATATTAGTTTCTACCCTAATTACAGATGTCTAAGCGGCATCCAATACGTGAAAATACTATGTATCACGCCCGCGCGTTAATCTTCGGCTTCAGTTCTTTTGATCTTTTCGATCTTCTGAAATTTGCCAAGGCCACAGGCACCGCGCGTCTCTAGTCGGCCAGCTGTAGAGTCCAATGGCTTGATTATATCGACATTGCACAATTGATTGATCGAGGTGCGATAGGAAAAGCTTTGCTCAAACGTCAATCCAGGGCACTTGTTGGGCAGATTGTTGCGATAGATATCGCCGTTGTTCATTTTGAAATCGATGGTCTGGTTATCGATCACCTCTGTCGATCGGATGTTCGAGCTCATGATGCAGTTTATTGGCTCACCAATCTCGGTGATGATATATTTGTCATCCTTGGATGACATGACATCTGCATCAGCGCCGGTATGAACGCAGCCACCTGTAGCAATAATTACGCTGATCATGATTGGAGTAAGGAAACGCATCAATATTCTCCGCTGATTGAATGACAATTTGATATTATAATAAAAGATTAATACAGGTCAGTTCAACGGTCAGTAATCAGGAATTTCCCTTATCCAAGGTTCGGGGCACTCCATCTTGAATCCCTGCAGATAGGCCAAGGCACTGCTTTCGTTCGAAAGACTGGTGCCTAGAAACCAGATAGTATTTTTCCTACGAAATATGCCACTGCTGCGGCGATACCACCGATGAAAAGGGTTTCCAATCCAGAGCGCCACCAAGGGGCGGTTGCCCAATGGCTCTTCATTGCTCCGATCAGGAAAAACACAAAGCCTGTCATACCCATCGCCACCATGAACGCATTGGGAATTTCGAACAGAAACGGTAACAAAGGCACTGATCCGCAAAGCAGGAAAGCCACAAAAGTAGCTAGGCCTGCCTTGATCGGCTTGGGCTGAATAACCGGCATCCCGTATTCTTCAACAAGCATGAAATCGATCCAGCCTTGTTTATCGGATGTTATGGATTGAACACCACTCTCCAGCGCTTCTCCTGTCATCCCCTTTTTTTCGAGTATTTGTCTGACTTCTTCCCTTTCGCCGTCGGGATCTAACTCAATATGCTTTTGCTCGACAAGTTGCAGTCGAGTGAAATTGTCGGTCACCGTTTTCGTGCCGCTATAGTTACTTGCCGCCATCGAAAATCCGTCAGCCAAGAGATTGGCCAATCCCAGAATCAAAATGACGCTCGAAGACAAAGAGGCTCCCACCACCCCTGCGACAATTGCAAATGTGGTTATCGCACCGTCTATTCCGCCATAGACGAAGTCGGCCAGATATGATGCCTGTCTATCGCCATTCAAACGCGCGGCAATGGCGGCGGGGTCATGGCTATGTTCAAGCTTTTTATGCCTTGGACCATCCCTCATGTTGCCCTCCTTATACCCCGTTGATTGTTGAGCTTCTATGATTTGGACAGTGTATCAATCACCTTCGACAGCTTGTCCTGTACAGTCTGTGCAGCCTTGGTGAGGTCCGCGTTGCTGATCGCCTGCATCGACGCAACCGGGTCTATGGCTGCCACTTCAATTTCCCCGTCATCCTTTTGCTGTACGACGACATTGCATGGAAGCATTGTTCCAACCTTGTCTTCGATCTGTAATGCCTGATGCGCCAAGCTAGGATTACAGGCACCCAGAATTGTGTACGGGCGGAAATCTACGTCAATTTTATTCTTCAAAGTCTCCTGCACATCCACGCGAGTAAGCACGCCAAAGCCTTCTGTTTTGAGGGCTTCTTCCGTGCGCTTGATGGCTTCGTCAAAAGACGTCTGCAATGTTGTGGCCATATAATAGCTCATAATTACCTCATTTCCTTGGTTGTTCGGGTCACTCGTCCCCGTCTCCCTGCTCGCTTCATCTTAGTCATTAACTCGCAGTCGGGTGCTTTGTTTCATTTTTCATGCCCAGCCGCTTCAATAGAAGGGTAACAAAATCCGGAAGGCCGATTATCAGGGCACCTTAAACCGCAGCAGCTATATCAACAAGGCCGATCAGATATGCGAAAAACGTCAGGGGGGAAGAACTGAAAAAGAGTCAGTGTAGAGATAGAGAAATCAAAATTAAGCCGCCGCTGACCGATATTCACGGGTGAGCGGCGGCTTATTCTTTTTCTGAAGATCAATTTCCTCAGGCGGCTTTGAGTTGGCTCTCAGCTTCGATTTTCTCAATCAATCCGGAAATCGCACCTAGGGCGAAATCCAGTGACGGACGATCGATGAGGCGACCATCGGCGATCTTGTTATGCACTTCGCCTATTACGACTTGCGCTCCGCCTACTAACTGCGACTGGGTGGCCAGTAACGTTTCGTTAAGCTGGGCCTGTGCGCGAACACCGCCGGTGAAGGCAGGCGAAGCGCTGATCGTTACCACCGGCTTGCCAATCAACGGAGCGGTGCCATAGGGACGCGATGCCCAGTCCAGCGCATTTTTGAGCACGCCGGGAAGGCCGTAGTTGAACTCTGGCGTCACGATAACAAGCCCATCGGCCTGTGAAATCGCATCGCGCAGTGCGCCGACGGCGGGCAAAGGAACTTCTGTGTCTAGATCCTGATTATAAAGCGGAACATCGCCGAGCGAATGCAAAGCCAGATCCGCACTAACCGATAGCTCATCCGTCAAGGTTTCAAGGATTGCTGTGGTGAATGAACCCGCGCGTAGACTGCCCGAGATACCCAATAGATTTATACGTGACATTATTTATCTCCTTTATCTGTGTTCGCAGTGGCTTCGGACTGAAGCTTGAATTCCGCTTCCATGTGTAGCGTCACTTCATCGCCTAAAAGCGGCAAGCCATAGGAAATTCCGAAATCCGACCGTTTGATACGGGCATGGCCATCAAAGCCTACCGTATATTTCTTGTCAGCCGGGCTGATGCCTGCCTGATTGAAATCTGCGGTCATCACGATCGGCTTCGTAATTCCGCGTAGCGTGAGGTTGCCGGTAAGGCTGGCGGAATCCGCATCAATCATACGGATACCGGTTGCCTGGAATGTCGCCGTTGGATGGTTGGCAGTATCGAGGAAATCTGCGGTCTTCAGGTGAGCGTCAAGTCCATCACTGAATGTTCCGGCGCTGTCGGTATTCACTTGGGCGGTAAGCTGGCTGGCCGATGGATTGGCTACATCTAGGTCTAGCGTCGCGGAGAGGTCGGAGAACTGCCCGACATAGGTGGAAAAGCCCATATGATCGACCGACCAGGTGATCTTTCCATGCGATGCGTCCAGCACATAGCTACCGGATTTGACCTCTGCGGGGGAATGGACAAAGCCAAGGTCGGCTTGCTGCGCGATTGCGCCTACGGAAACACCAGCCAAAGCGATTGCGGCGGTAAAAATTGTTATGCGTTTCATAAAATATACTCCTCTAAAAAATTGGTTTAGTGCTTGCGTTCACAGTGCATCCCGGCCGTGGGGCGCTGAAAAATCGGGAGCGGGCCCAACGGGAACGACTCCAGTGGGATTGATAGTGTCATGGCTCTCATAATAATGGCGCTTGATATGCTCCATATTCACCGTCGCCGCGACGCCGGGAAGTTGAAATATCTCCCGCGTGAAGGCCCAGACATTGGGATAATCGACTATCCGCCGGCGGTTGCATTTGAAGTGGCCGTGGTAAACTTCGTCAAAACGAACAAGCGTTGTGAACAGACGGATATCCGCCTCGGTCAACTGCCCGCCAACAAGATAGCGCTGACGCGACAAGCGCTCTTCCAGCCAATCGAGCGTGTCAAACACCTGCGCTACCGCTTCATCATAAGCGCTCTGACTAGTTGCAAAACCCGCCTTGTAAACGCCGTTGTTAACGCCGTCATAAACCCGCGCGTTCACCGCATCGATTTCCTCGCGCAGTTCTTCCGGATAATAATCGCCCGGTTTCGCGCCGACCGCATCAAAAGCGCCGGTGAGGATCCTTATGATTTCTGACGATTCATTGTTGACGATAATGCCTTGCTGTTTGTCCCACAAAATGGGCACGGTGACACGCCCGCTATAGTCGGTCTGGGCGGCGGTATAGACTTGATGGAGATACTTGGCATTGTTCAGATTGTCGGGAATGACCCCCGGCCCTTCCGCAAAGGTCCAGCCGTCTTCGCGCATCAGCCAATGCACGACCGACAGTGATATCATGTCCTCTAGGCCCTTAAGGACCCGCATGATAAGCGTGCGGTGCGCCCATGGACAGGCAAGGCTGACATAGAGGTGATAGCGACCCGGTTCCGCCCTGAACCCGCCTTCGCCGCTTGGACCGGCGCTGCCGTCTGCAGTTATCCAGTTGCGGAACTGGCTCTCGCTACGAATGAAGCGACCGCCGCTTGATTCCGTATCATACCACTGGTCATGCCATTTGCCGTCGATCAAAAGTCCCATCTGACTATATCCTTTCGCTACGAAGACTTGGACGCATTGGGAATAACCGGTGTTGCACCGCGCTTTTCCTTCATTCTGGTCCTTCATACTGGCCTTCATTTTCTGAAAACATATCTATCAGAAATCAACATTTATGATTATACGTATAAAGTTGATCGAAACATTCTAGGAAATAGAAATGTCAGAGCCGGGAATCCCCACTTTCGACCAGTTGAAAATCTTTCTGGCTGTCGTGGAAACCGGCAGTTTCGCAGCGGCGGGGCGGCGACTTAATCGCGCGACTTCGGTCATCAGCTATGGCATCACCAATCTTGAGGCGCAGCTTGGGCTATCGCTTTTTGACAGGGAGGGAACCCGAAAGCCCCGCCTGAGCGCCGCTGGACGCGCCGTGCTGGCAGAGGCTCGCGCGGTCAGCAAAGATATGGACGGGTTGCGCGCGAAGGTGCGCGGGCTGCTTGGCGGTTTGGAAGCGCAGGTCGATCTGGCGATTGATGTCATGATGCCATCCGCATGGTTGGCGGAAACATTGCGGGCTTTTTATACCGAGTTCCCGACCGTAGGGCTGAACCTTCATGTGGAGGCGATTGGTGCAGTGACGGCGCTGGTGCTGGACCGAAAGGCGGTGATCGGTATCAGCGGGCCGCTGGGCGCCGAAATGCCGGGGGTTGAGAATGTTGTCATCGGCTCGGTCCAGCTGGTTCCCGTCGCTTCGCCGGACCATCCCCTGGCAAAGGCTCAGCCAATAAAACCGGGGATGAGCCGCGAACATATCCAACTGGTGCTGACCGACCGGTCCCCGCTGTCCAAGGGCCGCGAATTTGGCGTGCTGAGCCCCCATACATGGCGGCTGGCTGACCTTGGCGCAAAACTGGCGCTGCTAAAAGAAGGCATAGGCTGGGGCAATATGCCAAAGCCGATGATCGAAGGCGAACTTGCCGCGGGCCATCTGGTCGAACTGGCCATGCCCGACAACAGCGGAGGAGATTACCGCCTGTCAGGCATCTACCGGACCGACACGCCGCCTGGCCCAGCCGCCTCCTGGCTGCTGGAGCGATTCCGCGAGGCTGGGTCAAGCGAGCGATAGGACTGGCGGGGCCCGGATCAGGTTCCGGTTCCAGGTACCAGCCCGTTAATGACCTCGGGATATTACGTATACTCGGCCCACATTCAGGGATATAGCGTTCTGCGTTAAAGGAGATTTATCATGACCGAAGTTCTGGATCAGACGGGCTCACGCGAGGCAGTGGCGGTGTTCAAGAACGCCGAGAGTCTTGAGGGTGCAATCGATGCGCTTCTGACCTCCGGCTTCGACCGTGCGGATATCAGCCTTCTCGCCAGTGAAGAAACCGTCGTGAGCGAGCTTGGTCACAAGTATCGCAAAGTGTCTGAGCTTGAGGATGATCGCGAAGTTCCGCGCGAAGCTTATGTGGCCCGTGAGGATTTAGGCGCAGCCGAAGGCAGCTTGATCGGCGGCTTCACCTATGTAGGTGCCTGCGCGGCAACCGGTGCGATTCTGGCCTCGGGCGGGACGCTGATCCCGGCCATTGTCGGCAGCGTGCTTGTCGGCGGTGCCGGTGCGTTAGTCGGTAGCGCCCTGGCACGCATTGTTGGCAAGCATTATTCCGAGCATCTTCAGGAACAGATTGAACATGGCGGGCTGCTGCTCTGGGTACGTGCCCACGATCCAAAGCATGAGCAGCATGCTGTTGAGATCCTGAAAGAACATTCCGGCGCCGACGTGCATGTCCATGGAGTTCCGGATGATGACTGATGGCGGACCCAAAGACATCATCGAAGAAGCGGGACAGGAGTCATTCCCGGCAAGCGATGCCCCTTGCTGGACATTGGGAAGCACGGGGCAGAATAAGTCAGCCAATAGGATCGAAGGAGAAACGTCAATGAAGGGTTTTGTCGGAAATATAGAAGAACTGACCGAGGAGAACGGAGACTTCCGCCGCGTTCTCTATACCGGGCACAATCTCCAGCTTGTACTGATGGCGATCAATCCCGGCGAAGATATCGGTGAGGAAGTACATCCCGACCGCGACCAATTCTTTCGTATCGAGGCGGGAGAGGGCGAAATCTGGATCGACGACGTATGCAACAAGGTGAAAGCCGATGACGGCGTCATCGTCCCGCAAGGCGCCAAGCATAATGTCATATCGACGGGAAGCGAACCACTCCGGCTCTATACGATCTACGGTCCGCCCGAGCATGTCGACGGCACGGTACACAAGAGCAAGCCGGATGCCGATGCGCACGAGGAGCATTTCGACGGTAAAACGACCGAATAAGCTCTGCTATGCGGCTTTATTGACAAACTATCGACATCGGCATAGACGCCGCGGCGTGACTGAAGCTCGCAAATTCTTTGTTCGGCACCATTGGCTATGTGCGATGCTTTTCGGGGCAGCATTACTGATGAAAGCGGTAATCCCTGCTGGCTTCATGCCGGTTGTTTCGCAAGACGTTATCCTCGTTCAACTCTGCACAGGTCAAGGTGCTCAAACGATTGCTATGACGGTGCCGGGCAAAACGGATAATGGCGAGCACGACAAGTCGGAAATGCCGTGCGCGTTTACCGGCCTGTCTTCGCCGGCACTCGCGGCTGCTGATCCGCTTTTGCTCGCTATCGCGATTGCCTTTGTCATCGCGGCGGGTATCCGTCTTCAATCCCATATAGTCCTCTGGCGCAGGATTTATCTGCGCCCGCCCGCGATAGGTCCGCCGTCCGCCTGATTCACTCGACTTTTCACGTTAAATGCGCCCCCTAGGGGCGTGTCATTTGAATCAGGATTCCGACATGATAACTATGCCTTATGCTGCGCCATGCGTGGCTCCCGCTACGCGGGCCACTAACGGTGCAACCGAAAAAAACTCTATATTCCTAGCCCGCCTGAACCGTGGCTTTTCTCTCTCTGCCTTCGCCGCAGCGCTGGCATTTTTCCCGATTTCTCCTGCCTCTGCCCAGGACCAGATCATTTTGCCGGAAATCGACGTGGACTCCGTCAACGTGGAAGCCCCGACAATATCGGGCGAAAGAATTTCTTCATCCCGTATTCGTGACCACCGGGCCAGTTCAAGCGACACGGCGGCGATCCTCCAAAGCGTGCCGGGTGTCAGCGGCTTCGGGGCCGGAGGCTTTTCCACCCTGCCGGTGATCCGCGGTCTGGAGGCGCAGCGACTGACCGTTCTCGTCGATGGCGTCGCAATCGCCTCTGCCTGTCCGAACGACATGAATCCCCCGCTGTCCTATACCGATCCGCAGACCGTGGAAGCGATCGACGTTATAACGGGTGTATCGCCCGTCAGCTATGGCGGCGACAGCATCGGGGGCATCATCCGCGTCGAAAGCGCGCCGCCGCGCTTCGCAAAACAGGGCGAAACGTTGCTGACTGGTGAAGTCTCGGCCTTTTATCGCAGCAACGGTGACGGCTTCGGAGGTTCGCTGGCGCTGACGGCGGCGAACGACAAGCTCAGCCTGACCTACAATGGCTCCTATACCCAGGCTGACAATTTCGAGGGCGGTGGCTCGCTGGGCACTGTGCGGTCGAGCGAATATGCCAAGACCGACCACAGCCTGAACTTCGCTGCCCAGCTTGGCACCGGCCTTCTGGAGCTGAAAGGCGGCTATCATTCCGCGCCTTACGAGGGGTTTCCCAACCAATATATGGACATGACGTCCAATAAGTCCTGGTTCCTGAACGGACATTATGCGGGCATTTTCGACTGGGGCAACCTCGATGTGCGGGCGAACTGGCGCGACACCGACCACGTCATGAACTTCCTAGACGACAAGGGAGGGACGGCCACTGGCGGTATGCCGATGAACACAGAAGTCCACAGCGCCGGCTATGCGGTGCAGGCCGACATATTACTGGGCGGTGCCGGTACGCTGCGCCTCGGTAACGAATTCCAGCACCAATGGCTCAATGATTATTGGCCGCCCGTCGAGGGCCATATGATGATGGGACCGAACAGTTTCATCAACGTCAACGGAGCAAAGCGTGATCGCCTGGGCACATTTCTAGAATGGGAAAAGAGCTGGGATCGTGGTCTCACCCTCATCGCCGGTATCCGTAACGATCAGGTCTGGATGAATACCGGGACCGTCTCGCCCTATGGCACCGGCATGATGCAAATGCCCGATGTTATGGCCGCGGCCGCGTTCAATGCCGCCGACCGCAAGCGGCACGACAGCAATTGGAGCGGTTCTCTGCTTGCTCGCTACACGTTATCCAGCCACGCGGAAATCGAGTGGGGCTATGCCCGCAAGGTGCGTTCGCCCAATATATACGAGCGTTATAGCTGGGGGCGAGGCGCTATGGCGAGCCGGATGATCGGATGGTTTGGCGACGGTAACGGCTATGTCGGCAACCTCGCGCTACGTCCGGAAAAGGCGGACACGCTCAGCGCCGCATTGTCGATTCACGGCGGCGGAAAGGATGGCTGGTTGCTGAAGATTGCGCCCTATTACACCCGCGTTGACGATTATATCGACGCCGTAAAGCTGGCGGATTTCACCGACATGATGGGTAACCCGACCCCGTTCGACCAGTTGCAATTCGTCAACCAGAAAGCGGAGATCTATGGCATCGACCTTTCGGGCTCTGTGCCGCTCTGGACGTCGTCTTCGGCGGGCACCGCGCGTCTGACCGCACGCGCAAGCTGGCTGCACGGCGAGAACCTGACGGATGGTGGGCCGCTCTATCACCAGATGCCGTTCAATGCCGCGCTGGGACTGGAGCATCGGATCGGCGACCTCGAAACCCGGATAGACCTTTCCTATGTGAGCGAGAAGGATCGTGTCGATCCAACCCGCAACGAGCCGCAGACGGAAAGCTATGCGCTGCTTGATGTCCAGCTTGCCTATCGCATCGACAATGTGCGGTTGACGCTCGGTGCCAACAATCTGTTCGACAAGGCCTATTTCGCGCCTCTCGGAGGCATGTCGCTCGGCGATCTGAAGGCAACCGGTGCCCTGCGCCCGGTTCCGGGTCGCGGGCGATCGGTCAATGCGGGCGTCACGCTCTCATTCTGACGGCAATGCGTTCGGGTCGAATATACCTGACGGAAGGGCGGGGGACAGGCTATGGCCAGTCCCCCGCCTGGCCGCAGCGCTGGGGTGCGGGCCTTGCGGCTGCATCGTGCTGCCTGCTTATGCTGGCCGCTATTGATGCCAATCTTTCGGGGTTGGTGCAATCCGTGCCGCACCGCGAAGTGAACAGCATCAAACTGTTCACCCCGCCGCCAGTGGTCCCGCCAGAGCCGCTATCCCAGCGAATCGAGGTCGAACGTCCTCCCGCCTCTCAGGCTGGAAAATCAGCGTCTGAGGCCAAAAAGACTCGCATTCAGGAACAAGTGGCAGGCAAGGCCATTTCACGGCCCACAACTCTGTCACGATCAGCCCCGGCGGCACCAACAATCTTGCAGCCGTCAATATTGCCCTCACAAACCAAGCCATCCCCGCCCAAACCGGAAGTTAATCCGGTGCAAGTTGCTGACGACAAGAAAGCCAGCGCACTTGCGTCCTATCAGAGACTGATTTGGGCACGAATTGCGGCGCGTAAGCCCAAGGGCCTACACCTGTCCGGGCTTGCCATGGTGCGTTTTGCTGTCAGCCGCGATGGCAATCTGACATCAGTTGAGCTTGCCTCATCGAGCGGGAACAGTGCGCTGGATAAGCTGGCGCTCCGCACTGTGCGCAACGCCAGTCCCTTTCCAGCGCCTCCTGTAAACTTGGAAACGGATCAGCTGATCTTCACGATACCCTTCAGCTTTCACTGACGCCGCTGATAAAGCCGATCAAGCCTTCGCACTTACCAGCCATGCCTTTGCACCCATGCGAACGCCGTCGGCATCGCGGTTGCGCTCGAACAGGTCGACCAGGCTCCGGTAAATGGACGCGCGTACTTCTGCTCCGCCCGGCCGAACGAGATCACCGATATGCATTCCGTCGAGCACGAAGCTGGCGGCGCTCTCGGGATCGCTGCCAGGGCCGCCAACGCGCTGATCGCCTGTCCAAGCATCGAACGTAATGTCAGAGAAACCGGCGCTTTGCAGAAGGTCGATCACATAGTCCTGTTCGCCCATCGCAAACGGTCCCGGCGCACGCGGCTCAGGCTTAGGCAAGTCGATATGCTCTTTGATGATCCCCATAATGCTGCGCTGCCAGGGATTATTTGCAATGGGTGCCCATAAAGCGATGTCGAGCCGCCCGCCTTCGCGCAGCATCCGGCGCAGATTTTCAAATGCGGGATAAGGCTGCGGAAAGAACATCAAGCCGAAACGCGAGAACAGCCGATCGAACGGCGCTTCGGCCGGCATGACTGTCGCGGCGTCGCCCTGATCGAAACGAATATTGGCAAGACCGGCGCGCGATGCCCGGTCGCTGGCGGTCGCCACAAGATCGGCCGATATATCGAGGCCTAGCGCAAAGCCGGTGTCCCCGACCATCGCGGCGATCTGCCTCGTCGTCCAGCCTCCACCGCACCCGATGTCGACCACTGTTTCACCCGCCGTATAGGCGGCCTGGTCCAATAGCGCCTTGCCAATCGGTTCGATCATGCTCTCGAAGCGGTCGAGCTGGGCTAGCCAGCGTGTTCCTGCTTCGCCTGCCCAATCGTGCGCGGCCAGTCCATCCGGATTCTTGCCAGCTTCGGCCATCAAAATTCTCCCATTATTGTTCACAAAAACCAAGACGACGAGGGTCGACCCGCGCCCCTTCACTGGGCCAAGCGTCAAGCCTACAAGCGAACCCGATACAGTGCCAAGAGGTACTGGACGGGTTCGAAAATCAGGGCGTTAAAGCCTGTCGACCGGCAGCTTCAGGTAAGTGGTGCCGTCGTCCTCCGGCTCCGGCATATGACCGCCGCGCATGTTGACCTGAATGGATGGCAGGATCAGCCGGGGCATCCCGAGCGTCGCATCGCGCTCCTCGCGCATGGAGACGAATTCGTCTTCGCTAATCCCGTCACGGACGTGGATATTATTTTCGCGCTCCTCTCCAACCGTCGTCTCCCAGGCATAGGTGTCCCGGTCAGGGGCCTTGTAGTCGTGGCAGAGGTGGAGGCTGGTCTGATCGGGGAGCGAGAGCAGGCGCCGGATGGAGCGATAAAGCGTGCGCGCGTCGCCGCCCGGGAAGTCCGCACGGGCAGTCCCATAGTCGGGCATGAATAGCGTATCGCCGATAAACGCTGCATCACCGATCACATAGGCCATGTCAGCGGGAGTGTGGCCCGGCACATGCAGTGCAATCGCTTCGATCGATCCGACCGTGAAGCGGTCGCCATCGTCGAACAGCTTGTCGAACTGTGAGCCGTCGCGAGCGAAGCGCGTGCCCTCGTTAAAAATTTTGCCAAAGACCTCTTGCACCTTGAGAATATTGCGACCGATGGCCAGCGTCCCGCCTAGCTTCTCCTGAAGATAAGGCGCGGCCGACAGATGGTCGGCATGGGCGTGCGTTTCAAGCAGCCATTCGACTTCCAGGCCTTCGCTTTGAATATAGTGGATCACCTTGTCAGCGGATTCAAAGGACGTACGTCCCGACGCCGGATCAAAATCAAGCACGCTGTCCACGATCGCTGCCTTGCCGGTCGCGGGATCGGAAATGACATGGGTGACGGTGAAGGTGTCATCATCAAAGAAACTGCGGATGACCGCTGGATTGCTGCTCGCGGCCTCGATGATCCTGGTGGCTTCACTGATTTGCGGGTCGGTCATAGAGTTGTCCTTTCCTTTTAAAATGGTGTGCCAGCTTCGCGAAAAAGGAGGAAATTGATCGCGAAGCTGGCCGTTTGGCTCAGAGTGTTTTCTTGCTGAAATACCATTCAGTATAGTCATACCCCTCGTCGGCGCGCGCCTTGGCTGCTTTGGCGGTGGCTGGTGGCGGCACGATCACGGGTTCACCAGGCTGCCAGTTTTCAGGCGTTGCCACATTGTTGGCGTCGGACGTCTGAAGCGCGATGAGCAGACGAAGGAACTCGTCGACTGACCTGCCGTTTGACATCGGGTAATAGACCATCGCCCGGATAATACCTTCGGGATCGATGATGAAGGTAGCCCGCACGGCGGATGTATCCGACGCGCCGGGATGAATCATGCCGAACGACTTCGCCACATTCATCGACAGATCCTCGATAATCGGGAACGGGATCTCGACGCCGAACTTCTCCTCGATGCTACGCATCCAGGCGATGTGCGAGTGCACCGAGTCGATTGAAAGGCCCAGCAATTCGCAATTAAGCTCCTTGAAGCTATCCGCTGCCTTGGCGAAACCCATGAACTCTGTCGTGCAGACGGGCGTGAAGTCGGCGGGATGGGAAAAGAGGATAAGCCACTTACCCTTGTAATCATCAAGCGAGCGTTCGCCGTCGGTAGTTTTCGCCTTGAAAGCGGGTGCCGGCTCGTTGATCCGGGGCATGGGGGGATAACCTGTTCTGTCTGTTCTGTCTGTTCTGTCATTTTATCGTCTCCTGTGTTTGTTGGGGTGACAGACATTAGATACACGCTTTTATTAATCGTGTTAACAAGACAAATCTAATAGCTCTGATCGTATTTATCAATCTATGCCAAAAATGGCTGGTTAGTCAGGATTTACCGTGCGCAAGAACCGGGAGAGCGCATGAAATTTACACATCATATAGCATGTTTATCGGGTGAATCAGAACCGAATCAGTGTGCATCGAGCGTTTGTTTTACCCATCCGACGAGTCGGGCGCGGTCCATCGCTCCGGCCTGACGCGCGATCTCGCGGCCGTCCTTGAACAGGATCATCGTCGGAATAGAGCGTATGCCATAGCGCCCCGCAATGCCTTGCTCGGCCTCGGTATCGACCTTCAACAGCCGAACTTCTGGCTCCAGCTCAGCAGCGGCGGCCTTGAAAGCCGGGGCCATCGCACGGCATGGTCCGCACCAGCTCGCCCAAAAATCGACGAGAACTGGGATGCTTCCGCGACCTACATGACGATCGAAAGCGGCTGCATCAACATCGATAGGTTGCCCCTGAAAAAGCGGCATCGAGCACCGCCCGCAATTGGGCGAGGAGCCGATTTTCGCAACCGGAACCCGGTTGATACTCGTGCAGGACGGGCAAATCACAAGCTGAGAGTCAGGCATAGGGAAATCTCCTTGTAGGACGTAAATACAGCTTAAACGTTTACGTGCATAATGTAACCGTGTAAGAAAGGAGGTTCAAGACTTGTCGTTTTCAGGAGTAAGAAATTTGAATTCGAGCGCAGATGTAAATGCCGCTGATCCCGCCAGACCTTTACAAATCGGCGATGCCGCGCCCAATTTTCAGGCGCGCACGACGATGGGAGAAATGAACCTGTCCGATTATCGCGGACGCTGGGTGGTGCTGTTTTCGCATCCGGCGGACTTCACGCCGGTCTGCACCAGTGAATTTGTCGCGTTGTCGCGCGCCAGCGATCAGTTCAAAGCGATGAACTGCGATCTGGTTGCGATCTCGGTCGACAGCCTTTATTCGCATCTGGGGTGGATCCGCGCCATTTATCACCATTTCGGCGTCAAAGTCAGCTTCCCCATCGTCGAAGATCCCTCGCTGGTGATCGGCCGTGCTTACGAGATGCTTGCGGAAGACGCCCCCGATGCGTCAACGATGCGTTCGACATACTTCATCGACCCCGAGGGCATTATTCGCGCCACGCTATGCTATCCGGCCACAATTGGACGGTCGGTTGACGAGTTGCTTCGTGTGCTGGCTGCGCTGCAACGGGCTGATAGCGGCAATGTGGTGACACCCGAAGGCTGGCACCCGGGCGATGACGTGCTGCTCCCGCCCTATAAGGATCAGGATTCGGCGCTCGATGCGGAAGGCGATAGCTGCTGGTTCCATCGGACTTTGCCCGATAAGCAGAAAGAGGAAGGAAAATGACAACCTTCACCGATACGCAACTCGAAGAAATCACTACTGTGCTCAAGGCGCTGGCCCATGACGTCCGGCTGAAACTCATGCGCACGTTGCTCGAAAATGGCGAGAAGTCAGTGGGCGAACTCGAAGCCATGACCGGCATCGGTCAACCCGGGCTGTCGCAGCAACTTGCCATCCTGCGCAAAGCAGATCTGGTGCAGCGGCGCCGCGATGCCAAGCTGGTTTTCTACAGCCTTGCGCCTAATAACCTCGAAGATACGGCGAATCTGCTCTGCGCCTTTGCAGGGGTTTCCGCAAAAAATGTGCAGCCAGGAGCAAAGACTGCTGAGACGCGCAAGCGGGGATCGGCTGCGACCTTCGCCAAGATATTGTAATCGCGTGGGCTCAAGGGTGACTTTGATTAGCCGCTTCTTCCCGAGAAACCGTCCATAAAATAAGCGGCATGATGACACGAGACAGCGAAAGGACACGATGATGGCCTCGACAGACTTGACGAAAATCCTGCTTGATGCCCTGGAAGACGAGCGAAAGGCAGAGGCGACCTATGCGGCCGTGATCGACAAATTCGGCCCCGTCCGGCCTTTTTCCAATATCATTGAAGCTGAACAGCGCCACGCTGCCGCGCTCGAACGCCAACTGCGGCGATTGGAGATACCCGTGCCGCCTAATCCGTGGACGGGAAAGGTCGCTGCACCAGCGACATTGGCAGAAGCCTGGGAAGAGGCAGTCCAGGGTGAGATCGAGAATATCGCACTCTACGATCGGCTGATTCCCATGATCGAAGATCCTGAGGCGCGTCAGGTCATGGAAAACCTACAAGCCGCATCGCGTGATCGCCACCTTCCGGCATTCAGACGCAGATTGGAAGGTGGTTGGGGGCGCGGCCCAAGAGGGCGAGTATAGACGCAACTAACAGCGCATCGGCGCTGAAACGACTGCTTAATGCCAGACAATCAAGGAATGATGACGCTGGTGGCGTCAACGCCTGTCGCGCCTGTCTTTGTGTCGATGGCGGTCACGGTGATGACATGCGCACCGGCCTTTTCGGCGGGAATCTCACCGATAAAATAGCCGGTATGGCCACCATAGGACAGGCGGAACTCACCAACAGGCAGATCATCACGCCGGACTGTGGCCCGCACGTCAAAGCGCGCTGCATCCCACGTACCGCCTGGCTCGATCGGGCACCCGCACATCAAGGCAACATTGGCCGCGAGAGTGATGTTCGTTCCTGCGTTGGCGCGCTGGTGCGCAGCCGGCTCGACAAGATCGACGACGAGGCCCGGCAATTCGAGAACCCAGCCATCGCCTTGCGTTGCGACACGCCCCGGAACAACCCAGCGCTGGGCGGTGACGCGCACCGCCGCCTGAGGCTGTGCCAGCGGGCCAAAGGCCTCAACTTCAACCAACGTCGGTTCGTCGATGTCGATCCGCGTCCTGAAGGCAGCCGCCGCCTTATCGGCAAGCGACGTTCCGCGCGGTCCTCCGTTCATGATCCGGGCCGTATCGCCGGTCGTTCCCGCCGTGCGGCCGCGTGCCAGCACTTCGCCGCTACGCACGTCCCGTACAATAATCTCGGCTCCGCCCATCGATGTGCCGACAAATTTGCCGCCTTGGCTGATGACGCGGATGACAAGATCAGTCGGTTCTGCCGCGGCTGGCATGGACAGCCCCGCAAGGACGAGCGCGGACAGATAGGCAAGAGCGCGAAACCTCATGGCCTTGCCTCCCCGTTGCTCATCGCTCGCGACAAAGCCGCTTCATCCCATCGGATCGAAAATGTACCGCGCAGTTGGCCTTGGGCAAAACCGGTCGCCTGATCTTCCGGATAATGTTTACGAATCTCGGCCGTTACTTCTGGAGCGATGTTCTGACCGTGGCAGGCCAGGCACATGGGCATGGTCGGTATGGCGCGCATATAGCGATATTCGCCCCCCTCATGCGCCACCCAGCGCTTGGGGCTACCATTCTCATCCAGCGGCGCGGATGACCAGCCCTCCATGACGCGCTGTTCGGTCGCATCGGCCTTGGCGGCCAAGTTGCGGGTACGAAGCGCGGTGCGCCTGACACTCGCGCCGCTTTCTTCCGAGAGCTGCACGGCAAGCGCCGGGGCGATGCTCGCACAGACGCCGATTGCGCCTTCCGGTCCCTCCGCCTCCATCGCCGCCGTGAGCGCGGTCAGCAATTCTTTCTGAAAGCGATCGGCAAGAATCTCTGAACGGGCCTCTGCCTCGCGGGCCATCGCTGTGTTGTCATGGCCCGTCTTGTCATTTCCCGGCTTGTCCGGCGCACAAGCCCCAAGCGACAGCGCAGCCAGCATCGAAAGGGCAGCGGCACGGGTCATGACACTGGCGCCAAGTCAATGGGCCGCCCAAATCGATCGCAGAGCATGTCGATCAGCTTGAGAACGCCGTCATCTGCCAGACTGTAGTAGATGGTCGTTCCTTCGCGGCGAGTCTTGACCAGACCGCCTTCGCGCAGCCGCCCCAGATGCTGGGATACGCTGGATTGCGATTGCCCGCACAGGTCCACCAATTGTCCGACCGAAAACTCACTCTGCGCCAGCCGGCAAAGTATCAGCAACCGCTGTTCATTCGCGACCAGCTTTAGCACGCGCGCGGCATGGGAGGCGTGCTTGGCAAGTTCAGCAAGAGGCGTATCAAGAGGCATCATCTGGTCGCGGGCTTCCCATCATCCCGAAGCACAATGTAAATGGCCGGAATAACCAGCACGGTCAGCAGTGTCGAGGACGCCAGACCGAACAGCAGAGAAATCGCGAGGCCCTGAAAGATTGGGTCGGTCAGTATCACGGCTGCGCCGATCATGGCGGCGGCGGCGGTCAGGACGATCGGCTTGAAGCGGATC
>NZ_DATCTC010000014.1:0-45372 GCF_036568145.1 Parasphingorhabdus sp.
GCCGGCGAGGCTGCAAATGTTCTTACCTAAATCCACGCCCAAAACAGCAATATTAGTGTTGTTCATGACAATCTCCTCATTTTGTACCCCAGCCCATAATGACAGCTTCGCTTGAGGCGGGCCATTCCATAAGCATGATCGCCTGCAGCCTACCGACCCTGACATTGTTTCTACCATGGCT
Organism: Parasphingorhabdus sp.; assembly: GCF_036568145.1. Lineage (GTDB taxonomy): Bacteria > Pseudomonadota > Alphaproteobacteria > Sphingomonadales > Sphingomonadaceae > Parasphingorhabdus. The sequence continues at coordinate 182 of NZ_DATCTC010000014.1, forward strand.
GATGCTCCGGTAGATACCGCTGATGCAGCATTGGATCAAATTGAGGTAGCACGGGCAATTCAGGCGGAACTCGCCAAGCTGCCGTTGGATCAGAAACAGATGCTGCATCTCGCGTTTTTTGAAGGTCTGTCGCACAGCCAGATCGCCGACCGTACCGGTTTAGCGCTGGGAACAGTAAAAAGCCGCATTCGCGTGTCGCTCAAGAAAATGAAATCAAAATTAGAAATTTATCGTGGAGTTGACCAATGAACAGTACATCGCCAACCTTTCATTCCGTTGATGAAGAATGGCTCGCATCCTATAGTGCTGGCGGTCTGTCGCAGGCTAAACGGCTGCTTATCGACTGCCAGACGGCCTTGAGACCGGAACTTACGGATCGCTTGGCCGCGATGGACAATGTTGGCGGTGCCTTGCTGGAATCAGCACAGGGCGAAGCCATCTCGGACAATTTTTTTGATCGCATGATGAGCAAGCTAGACGAATTGCCGAAACCTGCAGCGACGCCGATACAGCCCACAGCGCAGATAGACGGCAGAGCGCAAAAATCTTGGCTACCCGCTCCGCTTGCCAATTATCTGGAACGCTCAGGCAATAATTTGCGATGGAAAAAATTGGGCTTTGGTGTTGAACGGGCCTCGATCGCAAATGAAAACGGGGAAGAACTCTATCTACTGAAAGCCAAGCCGGGCATGAAAATTCCTCAGCACACCCATGACGGCGAAGAATGGGCACTGATCCTGCAAGGTGGGTATCACGTTGGCGAGACCGGTTATGTCCGGGGAGACCTGCACCGCGAAGATGAAACCTGTTTGCACACACCGATTATCGATGATGATAAGGAAGCGTGCATTACATTGGTCGCTATTGAAGGCGGGTTGAAATTCTCTAATCCTGTAATGCGGCTTCTCAAGCCCGTCATCGGCATATAGCGCTTTGTGAAGCAATATCTTTTCAGTTTTGGGCTTACTAGGAATTGATATGAAAAACCGTCGAGCATTGTCGGGCTTGATCGCTATTTCGGCGTCTGCGCTGCTTGCTGGCTGCGCCAGTTTCAGTGCGGGACCGGTTGGGAACTCAGCAATACCTGAACCCGCCAAAAGTGTCGATCTGAACCGTTATCTTGGACGTTGGTATGAGATCGGCCGCTACGAAGCTAAATTTCAGAAAGACTGTGAGGCCGTTTCAGCCGACTATAGTTTGAACGAAAACGGGACTATCAAGGTGATCAACACATGCCGTAAAAATTCGGTCGATGGCAAGTTGAGCACGGCGACGGGCAAAGCCAAAATTGTCAAAGACAGCCAGAATGCCAAATTGAAGGTTTCATTCTTTGGACCATTTTATGGTGATTACTGGATATTGGACCGGCATGAGAATTACGATTGGGCGATCGTTGGAGAGCCAAGCGGAAGATATCTTTGGATGCTCTCCAGGACAGCGAACCCAAGCCAGGAAACCAAATCCACTATTTTACAGCGTGTTGCAGAGCTAGGTTACAACCTTGACTTAATTCGCACCACGAAACAGCCTTGATATCATTAGATGATTGATCTTAGGTTTTATGATCAAAAACGAGTGGTTCGTCGTAAATCGGACTATGAGCAAACAGCGAAACCATCTGCAGGAGATTTCCGATGAACTTGAAACTGTTTTTCGCCATTTTTATTGCGCTTTTAGTAGCAGGTCTGGTTGGCATCGGCGGCAGCCAAGGCGGCACCCTGGTTGGTTCAATGCCTGTTTTCTTGCTTTGCGGAATATTAGCCTTCGCGATAAACTGGGCGGTATTCATTCCTGCAAATATATATAAAACCGAAAAATTCTATGATCTGACGGGTTCTCTAACCTATTTAACGCTAATAACCGTAGCCTGTATTTTCTCGGCCCCTCTCGATTTAAGATCCGGTTTGATAGCCAGCATGGTTGCGATATGGGCTTTGCGTCTGGGGCCTTTTCTATTCATGCGTGTTCGCGCCGACGGAGGGGATCGCCGGTTTGATTCCATCAAAACCTCGCCATCTCGTTTTTTCCTGACTTGGACCTTACAGGGCACTTGGGTGTATTTAACCATCGCGAGCGCGTTAGTGATCATTACCAATGAAAAGAGGTTGCCTTTCGATATTTTCGCCTTTGTTGGTATTGCGCTTTGGATTGCAGGATTTTTGATCGAAGTAATTGCCGATCAGCAAAAGTTGAAATTCCGTAGGTCTATCGAGAATAAGGATCGCTTCATTTCCTCCGGCATCTGGGCCTGGTCACGGCACCCTAATTATTTTGGCGAGATCGTCCTTTGGACCGGAATTTCAATAGCCTCTCTGCCCGTGCTCACAGGCTGGCAATGGGTCACGATTATCTCGCCAGTATTTGTGGCTTTTCTGCTTATTCGAATAAGCGGAATTCCGAAGCTGGAGGCTCATGCCAAAATGAAGTGGGGCCACGAGAAAGAATATGTCGAATATTGCGCTTCTGTGCCAATATTGATCCCTAAATGGCCAAAGCAGCGCTAAATACAGGTTGGACTGGTATGTTTTGAATTTTAGTGCAGTCTGACCAGACTAAGCATGAGAGCAACTTATCACTCCCTTATCCACCAAATGGTCTCTGATAACGGAATCGAAGGCATTACATCGTGTAAATGCCGCAATTCAGTAATATAAAGAAAAAAGGTGGTGCGCGGCGCAGTCTGTAGCGAACGGGTCTCATTGACGATTTCCCTGTTATTAGAAATTTACAGGGAAATCAGATCTTTTCCATGCGCACATTCGCGAAAACATCACACAGATCTCCCAGATTCCTAAGGCTATTATAGAATTTTCCTAAGAAATTTTCAGGGAATTTTCGTCGCTGAACAGGGAAACAGGATTAAACGGATCTCATTCCCGTACATTTGGCCTTCACTGCTTCAGTTTGTCATTTTCTAGATTTAGGCTTTTAATTCAGTATATTGAAGAGGTCGAAACTTCGATAATCCTGAAATATTGAAATCAACTGAGTGAAGCACTCCCTGTTCAGCAGTTTTCAATTCCGGGATATTTTTGAATTACGTGGGATATCGCGGTCCAGACATGGGATTTGCTATGCCTAATGCGGGATATCGCCAAGCTATACTGGGATACTTGCCATCAAACTTGGAACGCTCCGCTTCATTCACGGGATTGTAGCGCCGCATTGCGGGACCATCATTGCCATTATCCGGGATAATGTTCTGCCGTAACGAAATGAGGTCTGGCTGATTAATTTTCAGAGTACACCCCTGTTTATCCACGAGTTTATCCACCAGTTTATCCCCGAAAAATTACAAACAGTGGTTATCTTCACCTAACACCTCGAAAGTTTTCATGCTAATCAAGGAACATTACATGAACATACAGCTAGGAAGAAATATGAGTTTTCTTGCAGATTGAATGCTTTGTTTAATCCGGGTGCCAGATCATTAACTTTTTAGGGAGGATTTCATATGTCAAGCCAACCAGATAGCGCTCAGCCCATATCTGCTGAGAAAATAATACAGCGCAAAATTGCAGACTTGCCCCCGCAAAAAAACAACGCTCGTACGCACAGTAAAAAGCAAATCAAACAAATCGCCCAAAGCATTGAGAAGTTCGGATTTACCAATCCAGTTCTGCTCAATGACAAGTATGAAATACTTGCAGGGCATGGCCGCGTCGAAGGAGCCAGACTCTTGAACTGGACGTCTGTGCCTACCATTACGTTGTCACATCTCACTCCAATAGAACAGCGTGCTTATATTCTGGCGGATAATAAGCTCGCGTTAAACGCTGGTTGGGATGAGCAATTGCTTGGGATGGAGCTGAAGAGTTTAAGTGATCTTGATTTTGATGTCGAGATAACAGGTTTCAGCATTTCAGAAATTGATATGGCAATCGATGGAATTGAGCTAGGAAAAGACAACGAAGAAGACAAGGATGACGAAATCCCGGAGATCGGTGATCACGCTATCACAAAATTGGGCGATCTCTGGCAATTAGGAAATCATCGTCTGATTTGCGGCGACGCCCGCAGTAATAGTTCGTATGAAAAATTGCTCAGCGGCGAGACTGTGGATCTTATCTTCACCGATCCGCCCTATAATGTTCCCATCGATGGTCATGTCAGCGGTCTTGGCAAGCATCAGCACCGTGAATTTGCCTTTGCCAGCGGGGAAATGAGCAAAGACGATTTCACGCAATTTTTGATCGAAACGCTTAGACCTGCTACAGCAAGGGCTAAAGACGGCGCTATCGCGTTTGTCTGCATGGACTGGCGGCACATGAGTGAGATGCTCGATGCCGGACTTGCAGTATTTGACGAGATGAAAAACCTTGTCGTTTGGGCCAAAAATAATGGCGGCATGGGCAGTTTTTACCGCTCGCGGCATGAACTCATATTTGTATTCAAAAAAGGGACTGCGGCGCATACTAATAGCTTTGGGCTTGGAGAAACCGGTCGTTACCGCACCAATGTCTGGGAATATGCCGGTATGACTTCCAGAAGCAAAGAACGCGATGAAGCGCTCGCTATGCATCCCACCGTCAAGCCGGTGGCACTGGTTGCAGACGCGATCAAGGACTGCTCGCGCCGCAAGGAGATTGTTCTGGACCAGTTTGGTGGCTCCGGTTCGACGCTTATAGCTGCAGAGCGCACCGGAAGACATGCAAGACTCATCGAATATGATCCGCTCTATTGCGATACCATCATCCGGCGCTGGGAGAAAATGACAGGCCAGAACGCTTTGTTAGTCACAACTGGTGAGAGTTTTTCAGAGATCGAACAGAAACCGTCAGAGACACCGGAACTGGAGGTCCAGCTATGAGCAGGAAAACTGAAGCGTCAGACTATGACGTCGGCTACGCCAAACCTCCCAGGTCAGGACAATTTCAAAAGGGGCAGTCTGGAAACCCCAAGGGTCGGCCACGCAAGAAAAAGCCATCTGAACCAGTTTATCATCCAGCGAGACATCCAACGCGTGAGATTATACGAACGGAGGCTTTGCGGCCAGTTTCCATAAGAGAGGGAGAAAAGCAGACACAAGTCCCTTTCACGCAAGCTGTTATACGCGCATTGGGTTTAGCAGCCATTAAAGGTGGTCCGATGGCCATGCGTGTCTATCTTGATTATGTTAAAACAGAAGACGAGCAATATCGCGCGGAACAACAAGACAGATTTGATTTCTGGTCGGATTACCAGAACCGTAAACGGGCTGAAATAGCGCGGGCGAAGAAAGAAGGATTGCCAGAACCTAACCCCCTTCCGCATCCGGAAGATATAATTCTGAAATACACTGATCTGGAAGTTGAATTCACAGGGCCGATGGACAAGCAGGATCAGCATTGGTTCTACAAGAAAATGCAGCTGCGTGATCTATCATACGAGATGGCATATTACACCGGCGAAATAGAGGAAATGCTCGAGCGTGGGCCTCTTGATCATATAGGGCTGTATTTTGTTATTTATCTTCATATGAACCTCACGCTTCCTAAGCGCCTGAGAAAGGAGCCTGACGACTATGATGATCATATTTTATCATACGCAGTGGGTTCGCGAAAAAGATGGGAAGCACATTTGAATGAGCGCGCGGAAGAAATCGGACTGGCATTTAGCCCCATCGCAAAAAACAAATTAAAGCCAAAGATATTCTCGTTCGATGAGCTGGGATTTGAATGGTCTGATGGTCGCATTCAACCGAAGGCATAACGTTCGGATACATTTCTGCGTGTTCAGTAACCTGTTGCGCCCGCTGTCTCTGGCTCAGCTGATTCAGCTTTATGATGCTGGCAGGTTCACTTTCTTTGGCAGACTGGCGCAACTCGACGATTGCCGCGCCTTACTGCTCCATTTCACGCTGGTCAGGAAGAAACGATGTTGGTCTATGTAAAACTGCCGCTCACCGGACCCGAGGCCGTGTTGACCTTTCTGTTGCGCTACATACGCTTGGTCGCGGTCTCGAACAGTCGGCTTATATACTTCAATCAACGCGGGGCTACCCTCCGCTTCAAGGATTAGCTCAGATCCGACGCTGACCGCCAGCAAGTGATGAGGCTTTCCGCCGACGAGTTCCTTCGCTGCTTCACTTGCTGCCCACAGGCTTCCAGGGTATCCGGCCTTATTATCAGCGGCGACGTGACCATACTTGGGTCCGACAAAAGAAACGTGCGATGCAACCACGTACTTCGAGTGTATTCGCATCACGGAGACGTAATCTTCCGCTTGGGGCACTATCGCCTGTGTCAGGATCATAAAGCGGTCCGCCAGACCATTCGTCAGATTCGCCAGTAAAATTCTTGAGTACGACTAATCCTCTAACCGCACGGCTACGTAAAGATTTATCAGGGTTTTTGACATCTGTCTGCTTTGGATTTTTGCGAAGAACCGCAGCATCTACGACCCGTCCGCAAAAGGCATTGCCGCAGCGAAATATCTCCACCACCCCGCTACGCTTTTCAGTTTTCCAGAAGCCTGTGGGATCAAGCTCGCTGCTCGCTGCTGCTGCGGGGCTTAACAGAAGAGCACAAATTGCGGCAAAAACGATGGACTTGATAGTTGAACCGAAAGATCGGGTTATTCTCCTGCTTTTAAGTAAATGTAAGTCCTGCATATTGAACTGCGTGTTGCTTGATGAGCGTAGTTCTAGTGTCATACATTTTCTCACATTGGTCATAAACATCAGTACGTCTCAAGCCCATTCCCTAGCTTTAGGGAGCCGTGGCCTTGAATTTTTAGCTTTGTAATATGATAGACGTGGTCTTTTACTGATCGGGGGGATTGGAGTTTATATTGCCCAGAAAAGGTGAGTTTTATAGCTCTGAATCTCCATAACTTGCATCACTAATGGCTATTTTATTCAATATTTATTGAAGGAATTATTCGAATTTCTCTATATTTCTGGTAGCTGCCAAAATGATCTTTTCATCAGATTGCGAAACGATTTTTGCGGCTCCGTTCAGTTCAATTGCCTTTACAAATGCCTCCACATCACCGGTCTCAAATACCCCGACAATCCGCTGACTGGGAACAATGTCATTTTCAAATACCAGTTTGCGTTTGGAATAGCTGTTCATCTCTTTTACTGCCTCCACAAGAGGTTTATCCAGAAAAGTAAGTCGCCCTGTCATCCAGCTCGTTTCGCGTGGAGCGTCAACCTTGCGGATTTTCCATTGTGGTTCATCACCGACCACCAGCTCATGACCAACAGTAAGTTCCAGTTGCCGGGGCGCATGGGTGAGTGATTTCTTTTGCTCTACGTGAACCTTGCCTTCCAGTAGAACGATGGTCACTTCATCTTCGTTCATTCGGACAGAAAAAGATGTTCCGATAGCCTCAACTGTTTTGCTTCCAGCCTGCACGATAAAAGGTCGAGATGGATCTTTCGCTACATCAAAAAATGCGCGGCCTTTAACAAGTTGGAGAGTGCGTGTTTTCTCCATATCGAGAATATGAACCTCGGAATCTGTGTCGAGCGTGACCACTGATCCTTCAGCCAATGTCATCGCTACACGCTGCCCCACCTCGCTCCGGACAATCTGCGTCTTGTGATCGGAGAAACCGATGGTGCTTTCAAAAAAACCAGAGTTATGAATTGCCCAACCCGATATAACCATAAAAATCAATATTGCAGCAATCGCCGCCAGGTGACGCCATCTGGAGGGTGCACGAAAATTTTCCCGGTCATGCTTTCGCGTTTCCAAAACCCTGGGATCTTCTGCGACACTACCCATTATCGCCCACTGGCGTTCCAATTGTTTATACGCCCTGTAATTTTCGGGTTCGCGTGCCAGCCAAGCCTCGAACATGGCTTCATCAGCAGCACTTACTTCTTCCGCTTGGTGTATGTTAAACCAATGCGCAGCAGCAGCAAGCGGCGTGTCATCGTTTGAGGCATACGTCTCCGTCACTGATCTGATTCCATTTCTTTGGCGATATGCAAAAGAGCCCGGTGCATAAGCTCTTTCACTGACTCTTTCGAAATGCCCATATGCTGGGCAATCTGTTGATAAGTCATATGTTCGAACCTGTGCAATTGAAAAGCAGCTCGGGCGCGGGGAGGTAAATTTTGAATCGCTGAAATTGCCCGTTCATATTCTTGCTTACCGATAGCGATACGTTCGGGCGAAATATGATCCGGCAACTCAACAGTTTCATCAAGCGAATCATGAAATTTGCTGAACCGGACTTTGCTTCGACGATAGTGATTGATTAATATGTTGCGAGCTGCCGTGAACATATAACGCTCTGGATCTTCAATCCGGCTTTTTTCTTTTACCTTCTGCATGCAGACAAGGACTTCTTGAACCAGATCGTCCACTTCGTTGATATCCACTCGCCGCATGAAATAGCGTTTTAAGGCAGGGCCAAGCCGCACCGTCCAGACTGAAAGATCAAACTCGTCCATCTGCTTGTGAGCGATTGAAATTAAGCTCAAGGATCTGGCCACTATTCCGGCTCCTTCCAGAGAGGCCCCCGTCAGCATTTAAGGGCTGCTCTGATTGTATAGACGTTAACGGATCAAGGTCGGGGGGATTGATAAAGAGAACCCCATGAAACCGCAGCATGCCCATGGCGAATTTTCGGAATGAATTCATCGATTCCAGTTGTGCCATTTGACCTGTGTTTAGGATGCGTAGCGACAACGCTTAACTCCCCTGCCAAGAACTATTCAGACAGTCCGACGATATTATGCAGAGCACTGTAGGGCAGAAAACAAAAAATACAAAGACTATTGAATAAATATTCGATAAGAGTATAGCTATCGAACAACGATTCGATAGTAGTGAGGAGTGAGCCAATGAATGCTATTTCCAAGTCAATGGTTTTGGAGCCCCGAAATGAACATTTCCATTTTAAGACAGCAGAACGCGACTGGCATGGCGGTGACCCGGTCAAGACGATTATCTTTAACGCGTTTTCGATCATGTTTCCTGAAGGTGAAAAGTTCTTCATCGACAGCGTCCGCAATTTTCAAAAACAGATTGATGACCCCGTTCTCAAGAAACAGATAAAAGGCTTTATCGGGCAGGAAGCCGTGCATACGCGCGAGCATATTGAGTATAATAAGCAATTGGATTTACAAGGTTACAGTGCGACAAAGCTGGACGCAGGCATCAAAAAACGAATGGATTGGGTCCGCCGAAATTTGAATAAAAACCGCCAATTAGCGACCACCTGTGCGTTAGAACATTTTACGGCAATGATGTCTGATCTTATGATGAGCGATCCCGCTTACTTGGATGGCGCCGATTCTAATTACCAGAAAGTGTGGCTATGGCATGCGATGGAAGAAGCGGAACATAAAGGCGTTGCATTTGATACGTTAAAGGCCGTGACAAAGAATAAGGATTATTTTCTCCGGTGCCGGTCCATGCTCATCAGCACGGTTTTGTTTAATTATTTTATTCTGAGCCATATTACTGTCATGCTTAAAGATCGGGGGCTGTCCCGTTCGCCAAAAGTATGGTGGCAGGTGGCCAAGTTCCTGTTTGGCAAACCTGGCCTATATCGCCGGATGGCTTTGCCTTGGCTTAGCTATTTCAAGCCCAGTTTCCATCCATGGGATCATGATAATCGTAGCAAAGTTGCAAGGACCGAACAGCATGTCCTGGGCGATGGTCAAGCCTATGCATAAGTTCCCGTCGATCGGATAATAAGGTTTTCGGGCAAGACAATACTCCTGAAAGTTCCTCCGAAGACCATTCTTTCGACACCCAACTAGGGCTGCATCACGGTGCAGCCTTTTTTGTGTCCACTTGTGGTAAGGTGCGGTATGAATCATTCAAATTCATTATATTCAAGGAAACCGCATGACTAATGCGCCAAAACGACGGCGGCGCAGCCCTCAGACAGCGCGAGACGAAATTCTCGATGCCGCAGAGAACATACTGCTGCACCAGGGCCCTGCTGATCTGAAATTTCAGGAAATTGCTACGACAGCCAAAATTGCAAAATCCACTGCACACCATCATTTTGGTAGTTTGGAAGAAATTCATAAAGCCTTGGTCAATCGGGTATTGGAACGGTTGACAAATGACTTGGCCGAAGCCTTGTCTCACAATGATACCTCCCCGGAACAAAATATCGAACAAGCGCTTCAAGCCGTTTATGCGATAATTGCCTCTGAGCGATATGCCAAAATTCTCGCCTGGATTGTCCTATCGACGCAGACAACCAAGCTCTCTTATCTTGTCGAACCTCTCGAAACCATAAGAAACCTTGTGTCAGATAAATTGACGAAATACATGCCTGAACCGTCGGCCCGAAATCTTGCCCCCCAAATTGTCTACCAAGTCGCGATTACCGCAATCGGTGAGGGTTTAATCGGGAAAATCCTCCAGCCAATTTTAACGGAGAATGATACCGCTCCGGAGGGTAAGAATGCGCTAAATGAAATGGTCTTCGATAAAATAGCCGCGAGCTGGAAAGTCGACTAGAGTTGAGCTCGGCAACGTCGCAAGCGAATGCTTCCGTATCTTCGCAAAAAGCAATTCGTCTTTTATATCTCTTTGTTGACGCAGAACAGCCAAAGCCATATCAATTTTGAACTTACTGTATGAGCAATTTATTGCGGGCCCGCCAGATGTCTTTTTGGATGTAAATAAGGTTTCGACAACCAATTTTTATGCATCCATCCCCCCTATATCAGAATGGCGGCGTCATTATAGAATGACACCCTATGATCGGGCGTCACAAACAATAGGGGCAAACCCTAAAAAATATAATGGGGGAGAGGAACCATGCGGTTTCAAGCAAATAATTTACGTAAGATATTTTTAAGCAGCGTCGCGCTGGGCAGCTTGGCATTGTCTAGTGGCACGGCAATAGCGGGCGAAAGCAGCGCAGCCTATCGGATACCTGCCCAATCGCTTGACCGTGCGTTGCGCGATTTCGGTATACAAAGCGGCATGACCATCATGAGTGACGCCGCGCTCGTTAATGGCAAACGGACGGCCGGATACGTCAATAGCTCCGATCCCGAAACCGCGCTTCGCGTACTGTTAAAGGGAACCGGACTCAGCTTTCGTCGTGACGGAAAAATCTTTGTGCTGGCCCCGGTGGGAAACGCCCCCCCTCCCGGAAAGGGAAATGAGGAAGTTGAAATTGTCGTGACAGCGCAAAAGCGCGTGGAGAGGATCGGCGATGTGCCAATTGCGATTACCGCGCTGTCCGACACCGCGCTCGATGAAAAGAAAGTGGAATCAGGGGCCGATCTGGTGCGCGCCGTCCCTAACGTCAATTTTTCCAAAAGCAATTTCAGCGGTTATGATTTCACGATCCGCGGTATCGGGACCAAAGCGATCTCGGCATCCAGCGATCCTGCCGTAGCGGTCAGTTTCAACAACACTCCGTTGATCCGCAACCGTCTGTTCGAAGCCGAATTCTTCGACCTGGAACGCATCGAAGTGCTCCGCGGGCCACAGGGTACGCTATATGGGCGCAACGCGACGGGCGGCGTCGTCAACGTCCTGCCCGCGCTGCCCACCTATGACTTCGAAGGCGAAATTAAGGGCGAGGTTGGCAGCTTTGAAACACGGCGATTGAGCGGAATGCTTAACGTCCCGCTTAGCGATAACTTTGCTGTCCGTGCGGCAGGCACGATGACCAAACGCGGTGGCTTCGATTATAACAGTTTCACGCAAAACCGGATCAATGACCGTGATCTGTGGTCGACACGAGTATCGGCCCAGTGGGAACCGCATGACGATTTCAAAGCCAATTTCATCTGGCAGCATTTCGAGGAGGATGATCAGCGGTCGCGCACCGGCAAACAATTATGCACCCGCGACCCGGGGCCAGATATGGTGGGCGATACGGCGGTTCCAGACCATTTGCGCGGGAAACTGAGTCAGGGCTGTGTGGCCGGATCGCTCTATGACGATGCCGCCTTTGGCGCACCCAATGCGTCCAGTTTTGCTTTCGTTTATACGGCAGGTTTGATCGGTGTGGGATACGTTCCCGATCCGATGCTCGGCGTCAAGCCTGTGACGATTGTCAATAATCTTAACGATCCCTATGCCAATGTGGTGCAATCGCGCAATCTGAGGGAAGTTTCCACCAGCTATGACCCGATTTTTCGGGCCAAGAATGATGTGTTCCAGCTCAATCTGGAAGCCGGGCTTGGCGACTTGAGGCTCATCTCGCAAACCGCCTATTCACGCGACCGATATTATTCATCGCAAGATTATAACCGCTTCGTTTCCGCTCCCCTGTTTGCAGATTCGAGCGATCCGGGGCTTGTCGACATTTTTGGTGAGCCGCTGAATGCACTGGGCCCAACCCCCGGTGGTGTCTATACCGATCCACAGCTCGGCCCATCGGACAGAATGCTTGCAGTCGATCTGAGCCAGTCGCGTAACAGCCAATGGACACAGGAATTGCGGCTGCAATCGGACTTTTCGGGTCCGTTCAATTTCAGCATTGGAGCCAATGCGCTGAACTTCAAATCGCAGGATGACTATTATGTCTTTAGCAATATGTTCAGTATTCTCGCCGAATATTTCTATAATCGCGTAGAGGATCCGACAACCGAGGCACTAAGTACCCGCAATTGCGATTCTGGCAATGAGTCACGCGAATGCGTTTATGTTGATCCGAACCCGATCGACCAGATCAACGGCGAGGGGCATAATTATTTCCGTAGCAAGAATGTCGTGCAGACGCGGTCGTGGGCGTTGTTCGGTGAAGCCTATTATCAAGCATCCGACGATGTGAAGATCACCGCTGGCGCGCGCTTTACCAATGACAAAAAGAAATCGACGCCGATCCCCAGTCAGTTACTGCTCGGCGCGCAAAATTTCGGGACCGATAGCGGCGCGTCTAGCGGTGGCCGTGTTAGCCGTGGCTATCCGGCGTTGCCGCCGATCAACCAAGAGTGGAATGCCTTTACCGGGCGGTTGGTTGTCGATTGGTCGCCACAACTGTCCTTCACCAACGACACGCTCGTTTATGCCTCTTACTCGCATGGCTATAAGGGCGGCGGATCGAACCCGCCACGCGTCGACATCGACCCCAAGGTGATCCAGTATCAGCCACTGGCGGAAACGTTTAAGCCGGAATATATCAACGCTTTTGAAATCGGGACGAAGAATAGTTTTGACGGCGGGCGGATGACGCTCAACGCCACGGCATTTTTCTATGACTATACCGATTATCAGGTATCACAGATCGTCGATCGGATCTCGCTTAACGAAAATTTCGATGCCCAAAGCTGGGGTTTGGAACTGGAGGCGGCATGGCGGCCATCACGCAACTTCCGCGTCGATTCAAGCCTTGGCTATCTGCGCACCCGCATTGGCAAGGGCGCGCAATCGATCGACGTGATGAACCGTACCCAGGGCAATGAGGATTGGGTAGTTGTGCGGCCCCAGCTTGGCGTGCCGTCCAATTGCATCGCACCAAAAGACAAGGTCGAAACGATCCTGTCGTCCTTTTTTGCCGGTCCCGGCGGTTTGGGAGATTTGATGCTGTCCGCGCTATGTGCTGGATCAGCACGTTATGGTAGTTTCAATCCTGAGGTAGACACCTTTCTTCGTTATGATCAATTCCTTGGATTTACATATAATCCCTTAACCGACGCTCCTAACGGCGGTCGTGGTTTCTATGCTGATTTGGAGGGGAATGAACTACCAAACTCGCCGCGCATCACCTTCAACATTGGGGCACAATATACTTTCTTCCTCGACGACTGGAACCTGACCTTCCGTGGTGATTATTACCGTCAGGGGAAAAGCTATGCGCGGGTATACAATACCGAATATGACCGGTTGCGCGCGTGGGATAATGCCAATCTGGCGGTGACGCTCGAACGGCCTGAATCGCAATTTTCGATGCAAATCTATGTCAAGAATCTGACCAACAACACGCCGATCACCAACACCTTCACCAATAGCGACGATACCGGACTTAGCGCGAATATCTTCACGCTCGACCCCCGCATCTTTGGTTTCAGCGTGACCAAGAAATTTTAAAAGGAGATCAGTAGGACTCTTCCCTGGGCGCGTCGCGGGACGCGCCCTTTTTTGTGTATGATAAAGCCGCGAAAAAAACGGATATTAATCCCCCCTCTTTGCATCGGCCCGCGTCATACATAATGAGAAGAAATTTTTCTTCTCATTACAAACCAAAATTGGAGAGGATAAGTCATGAAAAATCTTACAAAAATCTCGATCTGCGCTTTGGCGTCATTAAGCCTATTTCCGGCAACCGCTATGGCGGGAACCTATTCCCCGTCAGGCGCCGGAGGGGTGGGTCCGAGTCTGGTGGAAGTGAAGAAGGGTATCACCCTAAATTGCACGCTCACCGCGACGACCAATTCGAACGGAACCATTTCGAGTTCCGGCGCGCCCAGAGCGGCACCGAAATCAACAACATCACTCTTGCGGGCACATTGTGCAACGCGGTTGCGTTTACCGCACAGCCCTATGATGTGAGCGCGACAAGCGCGACCGGCATCCTGATCCACGATGTTCAGGTGGTTGGTATCACAGGCAATTGCCGCGGCGACCTTGCGGCGACGCTTTCCGGCGGTGTCCTGAGCTTCAGCCATTCCAACACCATTCCGTCGGACCCGCCGGGCGGTTCGCCGTGCAGCATGAAGGGCACCGTCTCGACGAGCCCATCGGCTTCCTACACCTACCCCTGATAGGGTGAACGCAAGGGGCCGCTTGTCCGCATAACTCGGACAAGCGGCCTTTTCGGCTTTGGAAACAAGCCCTTGTTTCCATACTCAATGTCCCCGCTACAATTCACTTGAATCGGGAAAGAAAAGGCTACAACATTAATGCTGGAGAATCCCTGATGGGGCGACAGATGACGTACATGTGGATACGAACCCCGTCCGGATGAACGCAGCATCCTTCCTTACCGCCATGGCGCGAGATCAAAGCTACCTTCGTTTCGGCCGCGTGTTCCTGACATTATTGATCCTTCTACTAACAACAGTGTTTTGCGCTCCCATTGCCGCCCAAAACCTCGACGATAACGATTCGCCACCTATCGAAGAAATCGTTGTCACCGCGCGTTATGGAGAAGCACGGGTCGAATCGGAAACCGAATTGGACGAAGACGATATCGACACCTACGGCGCGGGAACAATCGGCGAACTGGTGTCGCAAATCACCCCTTTGACAGGACGGCCCGAAGAGCAACCGATCGTGCTGGTCAATGGTCAACGTGTCGACGGCGCAGGGGGGGTAAACGGTTTTCCACCCGAAGCCTTGGCACGGCTGGCAATATTAAAGCCGGAGGCTGCCGAGCGCTATGGCTATAGCTCCGGGCAGCGCGTGGTAAATTTGGTGCTCAAGAAAAGTTTTTCCTCTTGGCAAGCCGAAGCGGGCGCAAAATTCGCAACCGCAGGTGGGCGCGAAAGTGGACAATTCGCACTCGGTCGCTTTGTGGTCGCCGGACGCTCGCGATGGAATGCGCGCTTCCAGCTGTCCCGCGACAACGCCCTCCTCAAAAGCGATCGGGTCGATGATCGCGGGTTCGACAGAGATGACGCACATCGCACGCTGTTGCCCGCGTCGAACAGCATTTCGCTGAATGTTGGCGTAGCGCGACCGCTCGGCGAATTTACCGGGGCGATCAATATGGACGTCAACCGGCGCAGCCAACAGCAATTGCTGGGGACTGCCTTTCCGGGAGGGGTCGATGGCGCGTTGCGCGGCGAGCAGGAGACGAACAATATCGGTCTGTCTGCGACACTAACCGGCAGCATCGCGGATTGGCAAAGCAATATCGCCCTGCGCTATTCCCGGTCCTGGTCAGACAATGACATCGAACGGTTGATCGCCAATTCCTATATTGTGACGGATCGATCGTCGTCGCGCAGTGAAAACCTGACCGGGCAAATCAATCTGAACCGTCCGATACTGACTTTACCTGCCGGGCCGGTAACTTCGAATATCTCGATCAACGCCACACGCAACTGGTCGCTGACCCAGAGCAGTGGCGTCGCAACGACACTTCCGGTCGAGACCGTGTTTCGGCGGCAACAGATTGATGCGCGGGTATCGCTGTCACTCCCTATTTCACAATCCGGCTCGGCAGGTTTTTCCGTGCTAGGCGACATGTCACTCGATGTCGCCGCAGCAGGCAGTATGGCATCGGGCGCACCGTTGCGGAATCGTTTTGAGCTAGGAGCCAACTGGTCGCCCTTTGCAGCATTGCAATTGCGTGCAACTGCTGCTTTTACGCAGTTGATCCCCACCGCCGATCAAATCGGAGGTCCTTATGTCGAGGAAATTCGGCGTATCTACGACTTCCGCCGCGAAGAAATTGCGGATGTGCTCTGGATAACCGGTGGCAATCCCGACTTGAATCGCGGCAAGCAAAACCTCTATTCGCTGAGCGCCACGATTCGTCCGCTGGCTCGTCCAATATTGACGCTGACGTCTGAGTATCAAAGACATATCTCGACAGGAGGTGTTGGCGCTTTTCCCGCTTTCACGCCCGTCGTTGAGTTCGCTTTTCCGGATCGGATACAGCGTGATGCGTCAGGACACTTGTTATCGGTTGATGCTCGCGCGATCAATATCGTCCATGACATCGACGAACAGTTAAATAACGGTCTGATCATTACACTGACACCGAAAGGGAGAGGGCGAACAGATGCAGCAGGACAGACAGCGCGCGCCGAGGCCCCTACGGCACCTTGGCGCGTAAATTTTTCTGTTAGTCATGGCTGGCTTCTGAGAAGTGATCTTCTAACCCGGCCCGGCATTCCTCCGATCGATCGGCTGAGTGGCGACACGGGGCAGTCCCGTCATCAGGTTCGTTTCCAGTTGACGGTCGGGCGCTCTGGTGTCGGGGGCGTCGTTAGTGGAAGCTGGCAAAGTGGGTTCCGGCTACGTAGCCCCGCCAATCCCGGTAGTGCGCGTGATTTTCATCACAAAGCAGTGACGACTATGAATCTACGTTTGTTCGCAGAACCAGATCGCCTGTTTTCGACTTCGCAAAAGCCTTCATGGCTTTCGGACCTGAATATTTCGTTCGACATCCGAAACCTGTTCGACTCATACCGTCAAGTTGTCCTAAGCAATGGGAGTATTCCTGCCGGATATAGGCGTTACGATATAAATCCACTCGGCCGCACGGCTCAGGTTTCGTTACGCAAGCGATTTTAATCATATATTCCACATCCGTATAATAAATATTGTAAAACCCTACCAACCAGAACTGCTATCTGGGCTGCTCATATTACTGCTGGCTTTATCAATGGCATAAAAAACCGGACTTTAAGCATTGCTGATTGTTCATAAATTATGGTCAGCTATACTCGCTTTGCTAAGATAATGGATATTCCTGATGCTTATGAGGTATCACTCGTGCAATATCTTCCAATGAAACTTCTTTATCCTTCGCGCAGTTTGAATTCAGAATCA
This sequence comes from Parasphingorhabdus sp., assembly GCF_036568145.1. GTDB lineage: Bacteria > Pseudomonadota > Alphaproteobacteria > Sphingomonadales > Sphingomonadaceae > Parasphingorhabdus. Next base: position 17,548 of record NZ_DATCTC010000014.1, read on the forward strand.
CCTACGAACGCATATACTACAAAGCCTTAGCGGCAAAAACAGAAAGATTTGTGGATAAGAGACGGTGTTCCGCTCGGATACGATGTTCTGGTGAACCAACTGGAAATAAACCAATCTGAAGAAAATGATTACCGTCGCTAGTCAAATAGCGGGTGCTGAAAAGCTCAGATCACTGTGCGATGCTGAAAAACAAGAAAAATTGTGCGCTGCGTAGTTCCAAATGAACGGGACTGAGTGACGATTTCTCTGCTATAAACTGGCTTCACCTTCGTCAACCGTTTGATATTGAAAAAATAGCTGAATGGTAGACCTCCTATCCAGCAGTTTTCAATTCCGGAATAGTTACCTCAAACTCGCAACTCTCCACATCATTTGCAGGATTGTAGCACCGCATTGCACTACATAGCCATCATCCTCTTCACCGCACGCGCGTCCACATCTTAGTTTTGCAAAAGATCGCCGCCTTGCAGCCCTTAACTTCCAGCTTGCCATCTGCCCGTAATGTCAGATAGCCTTTCGGCGCGCCCTCGCCGGTTTCGGGATCGTAGACCGGCCCGCCTTTCCATTCCTTTGGCCCTCCAGTAAAACCGTATAATACGATCAGCCCCTTGAGCCGCCGATTGCGTAATGTGCGGTCCGGATTCTTGACATCACGCTGGTCTGGATTGGTGCTTAGCGGGGCGGCATCATCGACCTTGCCGCAGATGGACGTGCCGCAACGGTAAAGCTCGACGCGTCCGCCTTGGCTGCCGGTTGACCATAGGCCCGTGATTGAACGTGTGCCGCTGCCCTCGCTCGGTTGAGCAGAGGCCCCTGCCCCCGCGGCGCAAATTAGGATAATGGCTGATGTAAGGTATTTCATGTTATTTCTCACTATTCGAAAGCTTTTAGACCAGATCAAGCGATGAAGAATTTGCAAGGCGCAGCAACCGGCGCCAATGTCTGCGGTCTCGCAGCGATAGAGACTGGTCTTTCGCTCTTTTGCGAAGTTCCTCTATCGTGTTCTCACCATATCTATTGATGATATTATTCAGTTCGCGATTGTCTTTTGCTTTGGTGTTGCGCGATACAAATAGTTCATAAAGCATTGTACACCTGTTTATAATTGCTCTGCCGGTAGTTTTGCGTGTCACGCTTGCTATTTTGATATCCCCGAAAAAACGGACCGATGACTGATTGGAGAAACAGTGCACCGGCCCGAGGTTGTGCCCCCCAGCGAAAAAAGGGGCACGGTAAAGTCTGTCCGCATGCGTTCCACTAGTATCGGATCCATTAACCGGCCGGAGGGATCCGCGGCGTTTCTATATCGATCGTGACAATCGGCGGCGTCAGCGTAGCCAGTGCCTGCCTTGCAAGGCCGCTATCGTCACGCTGCCATGGATGAAAACCGGGCCGGAAATAGCCGATCATATGCCCCAGCAATACGCGCATCGCCCCTGGCTTGCCATAAAGGTAAGCGAGTAGCCCTATCCATGTCCGCATGTTGTTTAGTCCATCCTGTCTTAACAGGTCAGCGGTGTTACGAAAAATCACGAAATGAAAACGCACACCGGCTATCAGCATCGCCAAAGACCGCAGCGACCAGCGTTTTACCCCCGGAATATCCCGCGTAGCATGCAGCCAGGTGTCATAAGCCACCGCCTTATGTTCAATCTCTTCGACTGCGTGCCAGCGCCACATTCGGTGCGCTTCCATGTCAGCACCGGCAAGATGCGCAGGATTGGACAAAACCGCATTTGCCAGAACCGCAGTAAAATGTTCCAGCGCGCAAGTTGCGGCAAGCTGCATGATAGGTGGGCGACTTTTGGTCCATGCAATAGTGCGAGCGGCGCGGTTTTCCGAAGAGGTCATATCATAACCGGCGTCACGCGCCTGACGGTTGAAAAAACATGTTCGCGCGAGTGGGTTGATTCCTGAAACGTGAAATCATCAATCTGCTTCTGCAAGGGTTCGGGCGCACCGCCGCGATAATGAAGCACCGCTGTCATAAAGAATTTTTCGCCCACCGGAAAAGTTGATGACAGCGCGTTGAAGAAAGCAGTCCTTCCCGCATCTCCGCCATGCCACCAGCGATGGGCCTGAGTATCCCGGCCGAACTTCCAATTTCGGCGCTTTATCTCCGGCTTGCCCGGGCTCTTGGTTCCAAATGTCATTTCAGCCTCCTTAGCTTATTGATCCCCCTGCTCTTTTAATTCTTTCACTAATCTCCTTACTCCCCACCCACCTTACGGTTACAAAAAAGCGGGCCGGTGCTGTTTCCCAGGAGTACGCGGGGACACCGGCCCAAAGTTAAGCCCGTTGGGTGGGCAGAGAGAGCTTTTACCTCTCTTCAAAGAAGAGAGGTTTAGGTGTCAGAACTTCTTTGCAATGCTGAACCCGATGATACGCGGGTCGAGCGTGAAGACGTTGGTCGTTAGAGCCGTATCGTCCGAATTCAGGAAGGCGTCGGTGATCGGCGACTTGTTGAAGACATTCTTCACATAAGCCTCGAACGTCAGGTCCTCGGGGCCGTCGATGCGGAGCGAGAGATTGACATTCGACCAGCCTTTCAGGCGGTCATAGGGGTCAAGGTTATAGACGCGGTGCCAGCTTTTGGCCTGCCAATAGGCATCGCCGCGAATGGTCGCGCTCCAGTCAGCATCGAGATTTATCGTATATTGCGCGCCGATGTTGGCCGTCCAGCGCGGCGAATTGGGCAGCTCATTGCCGCTCAAGTCTGCCTTGAGGCCGGCCCCGCCGTTCAATTCAGGATAGTTGGCAGGATCGTAGCGCGCGCCGCCGAAAGCCGGATCGGGAAGAACGAGACCTCCAGCCAAAAGCCCCTTCACGCCGCCGCACATGCCGAAATACTGATTTATATCGCTTTGAGTCCGCGCCCATTGCTCTGCGACATGGGTCGGAATGACGCAGTTGGACGGCAACTGCACCCACGGTTTAACCAACGTATAATCCGGATTTCCCTGTGTACGGTTCATGATGTCGATCGAGCTTTCACCCTTGCCGATCTTGGTACGGAGATAGCCAAGATTGGCATTGATCCGCAGATTGCGCGTTGGCGCGAACACCGTCTCGAATTCCAAACCCCAAACCTTGGCGTCAAAATTCTCGTTCACCGCTATCCGGTCCCGTATCTGAGAAACCTGATAATCCTTATAATCATAGTAAAAGGCCGAGGCGTTGACGGTCAGTGCCCCGTTTAACAGACTGTTCTTAGTACCGATTTCAAGGGCATTGACGAATTCTGGTTCGAAAGTCGCGCCATATTCGACTCCGGTCAGGGTCAGCCCGGGTAAAGCGTTGATCAGATCAAAAAAGGCAATGGTGCCCGGATTCACTCCATCTGCGGTTGCATTGGCAATGAACTCTTCTTTCGTTGCGAAACCCGGACCGGCCGGATTGGCACCCCCACCCTTGTAGCCTCGCGAATAAAAGGCATAGAACATGGTATCGTCAGTGAAACCCAATTCCGGCTTCCAATCTAGACCGACACGCCCGGTCCATTCTCCCCATTTCTGTTTGATCGGTGCAAGTTCCGGATAGCCGGAAGAAACCGTTCCGCCACCTATGATGGTGCGCGCCAGCAGGACTTGTGATGGAACGGGAGTGAAGGTCTTTCGATCTTCCGTGTAGCGAAAGCCAGCCGTCAGTTTCAGATTGTCCAGAATGTTATAATATGCCTCGCCGAATAGTGCCGTGGACTTGAGTTTATATGGATTCTTGGAACGGAAATAATTGTGCCCATTGCCATCGATGCTTTCCACGGGATTGAGATCCACGTAGACGCACATTGCCCGTGGGTCATTTGATGAGACAGGCCCTCCACCTGATGGCGGTGCTGTTCCACCCAAGGTATTCGAACTATCACATATGCCGGTGCCGGGTTCCCACGTGCCACCAGAAAATGGATCCAAAGGATTGAATCCGGGTCCCCAGGAAAGAGCCGTCAGTACGTTGAACATCACATAATAGTCGTTCAACGTCTTGAATCGGGTGTAGTTCGCGCCCGCACTAAAATTAAATGGTCCGTCGAACGACGATTGCAGACGAAATTCCTGATTGAACTGCTTGGATTTTGCCTGACTGATGTCCAGCCCAGCGATCGTGTTCGTGCAACCGATTTGCGGATCGCAGAAAATTCCGCCTGGTATCAAATTTCTAAAAGCACTCGGTGGAGGGTTCGCAGGCCCCGGCTGTATAAGATTCGTGGTATCTGTGAAAACGGGAAGGCTCTTAAAACGATTATAGTCCTGTAATGAGTATATATTGTCTTCATTATATGCTGTCTGGGACGAAAATGTTAGAACGGGTGTGAAATCTACATCAAGGTTGAACTGGAGAAGGTCGGATTTCGCTCGATACCGTGGATCACGGATTGAATCGACGGTGCGCAGGTCACGCGATTGCTTTAGACCGCCATAAGCATCAACAGGCTGAAGCGGCCCCAGAAGTTCGCTCCGATTATCGGGGCGCGCACCAATGCTCAGCCCAGCTATCGAACCTAAAATAAAAGCATAGGAGTAGCCATTAGGCGTATCGAAGGCACCATCGTCATACAAGCTGCCCGGCTTGCACCCTTGCGAAAATACGCCGCTCCGCAAACCTATGGAGCCGACCGCAGTCACCCCAAGAGCTAAATCCACATCGCCCACATGGGTAGGTCCACCATCGCGGTGACAAAGCTGCTTGCCGGTGCGGGAGCGGTTGTCATTCTCGTTGAAACGCTCCCAGATCAGGTTCGCGCGGAACCACGGCTCCGGCTCGAACGCTACCGTGGTGCGAAGCGACCACAGGTCACGGCCGTTGATGCGGTTGCCGGTAGTCGCGTTATAATCATAGCCGCTGCGCTGAGTCATCGACCCCGCGACGCGGACGGCCAACACGTCATCGACCAGCGGCACGTTAAGCATCGCGAGCAGGCGACGGCTGTTATAATTGCCGACCTCGCCCTTGATATTGCCCTCGAACCCGCCGAAGTCGGGCTTGGCGGTGATCAGATTGACGACACCGCCGGTCGCGTTGCGGCCATAGAGCGTCCCCTGCGGCCCGCGCAGCACCTCGACCCGCTCCATGTCGAAGAATTCCTGTTCGAAGAAGCGATTGTGGATGAGCCCGGTGTTATTGAAACTGACCGCAACGCCGGGGTCGCTGGTCGCGGAGACCGCCTTGGTGCCAACCCCTCTGATCGATAGATTATAGCCGGTGAAGTTGGATTTGCTGAACGTCAGGTTCGGCACCGCGCGCATGATGTCGGGACCACCCTCGATCTTCTGGCTGCTCAAATCCTCCATCGACAGCGCGGTGACGGCAATCGGCACATCCTGCACCGACTCCACCCTTTTTTGCGCTGTGACAACGATCTCGTTACCGCGATACGCGGAGTTTTCCGAAGATGTTCCGCTCGACGGCGAAGTGGAAGGTGCAGGCGCCAGCGTATAGGTTCGTCCGTCGCTTGATACGATCCGGAGTCCAGCATCGGTAGCCGCACGGCGAACAGCCTGATCAACAGTCATGGATCCAGTGATGGCGCGAATGGTTTTTCCCTGCACCGCGTTTTCGCTGACCAATATCTGAACATCCGCCTGCGTCGCCAGTTCCGTAATGCCGGTCGCGGCAGGCTGTGCCGGGATGTCGAAAGTTTTTGTCTGGGCCATGGCCGGTGACGCGACCGCCACCGCACAAATAGCCGCCGAAGTCGCAAGAGCGCTGCGAAGATCGCCATAACGCGTAAAGATCATAATATCCTCCCCATGTTTCTGGCCCGGTTTACGGGCTCATACGAATACGATGCGCGGGGGGATATTTTCCGTATTAGCAGGCCAATTTTATTTCAGTTTCGTGACAAAATAATCCGGTCCGCCCCGATTTCTGCACGCGCATCCGTCAGGGTGGTAACCGCTCGCGCAAAAGCATCGGGTTCGTTGGTGCGGAAGCGCCCAATCATCTTTTGCGTTCCCAGTGCCGCATCAGCTATCTCGATCTGGCGGACATTATAACGGTTGAACTCGGCCACGGCCTCGGCAATCGTGTCACCGTCCAACACGATCTGCCCGGTTCGCCAGGCGAGGGTCTTGTCAATTGTCTCCCCCGCGGCGGTGACGGGCACGATCTGTTTTTCCGGCGCAATGAAAACATGTGCTCCTGCCGAGATACGCTGAATATTGGCTTCATCACCAACCCGCCATAACTCGACAATACCGTCAGTCACTTGCACGTTAACGCCATCCGCACTCCGCCTGACAGCAAAGGCTGTTCCGACCGCCCTCACCCGCACGTCCCCCACTTCCACAACAAATGGACGTGTGCGGTCTTTTGCAACCTGAAACCAGGCTTCACCCGTTTCAAGCGAGACATGCCGGATTTCCGGCTCCATCGTGATGTTTAGCGCTGTTTGCGTGTTTACTGCGGCCAGTGAGCCATCACTCAAGGGAACCCGCCTGATTTCACCGATCGCGGTCTGTATCTGTTGATCGGGAGTAGTTGGGAAGTCCATGCCCACAACACCAAGAACCAGCGCCGCCGCAGCCGCTGCAGCGACGCCCCCGCCCCATAGAAGACGGCGACGTGAAAACCCGGGACTATTGGCGGTTTCATCGGGTTGCGTTTGGCCGGCGCCAAGGACGCTTGCGCGGTCGAGCATGTGCCAGGCCGCTTTTGCGCGGAAATACGCACCGCTGCGACGATCGTCACCGGCAAGCCATGCCTTAAGCTCCGCACGCACCGCCGGGTCACTGCCCTCACGGTCCATGCGGGCAACCCACGCGGCTGCACGATCATTGATCGTTTGTGCTGTTTCGCGCTTGTTCATTTTGTTTCGTTCTTATCCTTCTTTGCTCGGCCGCTTGCTCGTCATCGGCAATTGCCTGCAGTATCAATTTCAAACCTTTGGCGACATCATTCTCGACGATATGTTCCGTCACGCCCAGCCGCTGCGCAACCTCTCTTTGGGGCAGTCCTTCTATCTTGCGAAGTTCGAATATTTTTCGGCATCGGTCGGGCAATCCCTCAATCAATCGGCGCACCCGTTCCAGCTCACGGCGGCCTGCCGCGATCCGTTCGGGGGATGGTTCATCTCCTACGATGTTCAAGCTCTCGATTTCCGTAACGGATTCGATCCGAACGATGCGTGCCCGGCGCAGGCGCATCAGGACAATATTACGCGCAGCGGTAAAGAAATATGCACGGCCACTGCGGATATGGCTGACATCCTTCAGGCTGGCGATCTGGCAATAAGTTTCCTGGATAACGTCTTCAAGGTCTTCGGGATTTAGCGTGCGGCGAAGCCATGAGCGCACGTCTGCCTCGTGGGGAAGTATCTCACTCCCCACCCAAGCCATGATCCTTGCGCGCTTCGCTCTGTTCACATCGGTTCTTTATACTCCATCCTAGTAAGATGCACGGGGGAAGATTTTCCGTTTGGTTTTGGGGAAGAATTATTCCGCCATGCGGAAAATAGCATCAGGAAACATAGTCAGGATTAATAATCGGGGGAAGAACGATACGCGGTAAGGACTGTAATTCCCTTACAAGCGATCCGGGTTAAATACCCGTCCTACGGCCTACAGATTCACCGTGTCACGCGCATCGTCCCTTCACGTATAGCTTGGGACGGTAAATATTTCAACGCCAGCCCCACCACTTGCATGCTAGCGGAACACCATGCCGGAGCCGAGTCCAATTTCATCGCCTTTGCAACGGCGTTGCAAGGGGTTTGCAACCGGTCATGCCGCTCGCACTTTTAGCTGCCACCTTACCACTAGACTTAGTCCGTAAAAGGAGCATTGCGGTCACAGTCTTCGTATCTCCTTGGACACCGCTCCATTCATAACCCGACATTTTTGCAAGGACATGCTTCTGGAGCGTATACAGCAACGCATTAACTCGGCGACGGCCCTTCCTGACAATCGGGTACAATTTACCATCGACATTTCAGTTACAAGACGCGGTCAGACGATCGCGCCGCAAGTATATGGAAAGCACGACCATCACGACCTCAATTACTTCGCCGAACTTGTCCGTACCTCGCATCGCAAGCTGACCGAGCTGAACGCATCGTCCCTGTATCTTCATGATCATGCCAAGATGCACCCCCATCAACGAGTGGCACCGTCAGCGCATCAACGATAAGATAAACAAACCATAAAAACAGGGGCCGTAGCCCCTGCCTTATTTGGTGCAATTCAGATTGCTTGTTAACAACCAGACCTGCGATTTCTGAACGGTATTTATCCTACAGAATAATATAGTTGTCAATCAACCAATTGTACTTAATTATAGGTCTTGGGGGAAACACAGCATGACAACATCACTTGGACTCGACATCGGCACTAACTCAATTGGCTGGGCGCTTTATGACGGCAACTCAATCCGCGACATAGGCGTGCGCATCTTCTCCGACGGTCGCGATCCCAAATCTGGGGCTTCGCTCGCAGTGGACCGGCGCGATGCGCGGGCGATGCGGCGGCGGCGGGATCGGTATCTTGGACGTCGAAAAGCCTTATTGCGGGAACTGGTTAAACATGGACTTATGCCTGAGGACAAACAGGCGGCCAAGGCGCTGGAAAAAGAGGACCCTTATGATTTGCGAGCAAAGGCACTGGACCACCCCCTCACCTCATATGAATTGGGCCGTGCGCTATTTCACCTCAACCAACGGCGCGGCTTCAAATCAAACCGTAAGGCCGACCGGACATCAGGTGCAGGTGAAGATGGCAAAATAGCTAATGGTACCAAAGCCCTAGACGTAGCGATGGAAGCAACTGGAGCTCGCACGTTAGGAGAATTTCTACGCCAGCGTGATGTGAAACGCGTGCGTATGCGGCCAGAGGCAGATGGTTATGATTTTTATCCCGACCGCAAGCATTATGAGGAGGAATTTGCCGCGATTTGGGATGCTCAAGCACCGCATCATCCAGATATACTGACTACAAAAGCAAAAGATGCCTTCCACCGCATCATTTTTTTCCAACGTCCTTTAAAAGCACAAGTCGTCGGCCATTGCACATTTGCCGGATGGAATGGCATTCCCGAAGATGCTTCGCGTATCGCCAAAGCGCATCCTCTGTTTCAAAAACGCCGGCTATATGAAGAGGTGAACCAACTGCGTATCGTGGTAGCAGGTGCGACAGACCGCCCACTAAGCATAGATGAACGAGATAAGCTGATCCTGAAATTACAGGATAAAAAGAAAGTGACCTTCAAAACCCTCGCAAAGGTGATTAAACTGACAGAAGGCGAACGCTTCAACAAGGAAAGCGAAAATCGCAAAGATTTGACCGGCGATGAAGTGCGCGCCGAAATGGCAGACAAAAAACGGTTTGGGCCTCGCTGGCATCATTTTGATCTGGATGAACAATGGGCGATTATTGACCGGTTACTTAACGAGGAAGATCCGGAGGCACTTCTTGTCTGGTTAAAAACGCGCTATGATCTGGATGATGATACGGCAGAAGCTATTGCTAATGCGCGTCTACCCGAAGGCTATGGCCGCTTTGGCGAAATGGCAACACGGGCGCTGCTCACCGAATTAACAGAAGATGTCGTTACTTATGCAGAGGCCGCAAAACGCGCAGGCTTTCACCATAGCGATCATCGCACTGGAGAAATATATGAGGAATTACCTTATTACGGTGAAATATTGGCGCGTGATATTGCGCCGGGTAAAGATGATTATGGTGATGAGGATGAGCGCCGCTTTGGCAAAATAACAAACCCCACCGTTCATATTGGTATGAACCAACTACGCAAATTGATGAATGCGATCATCAAGGCTCATGGCAAACCCGATAATATTTATGTCGAGTTGGCGCGCGAATTGAAGCTGAATGAAAAGCAGAAGGCGGAACATAATAAGCGGATCAAGAAAACCACCGATGACGCGATCCGTCGCGGAGAGTTTCTTGAAAGTATGGGGCAGCATGATACCGGCGGCAACCGAATGCTAATGCGGCTTTGGGAAGATTTGTGTCCCGATAATATACTGGATCGCTGCTGCCCTTATTGTAGTGAAAAGATTACAGCAGAAATGCTGATGAACGGATCGGCCGATATCGATCACATCATTCCTTATTCGCGCTGTCTTGATGACGGAGTGGGCAATAAGGTCGTTGTGCACACGCATTGCAACCGGCAAAAAGGGAATCGTACTCCATGGGAACAATGGGGTGGAACAGATCGCTGGGAAGCTATTCAGGATCAGGTTGCCCGCCTTCATAAATCAAAACAATGGCGATTTGCCCCCGATGCGATGGAGCGAGTGGAGCGTGATGGCGGCTTTATCGCGAGGCAGCTTACCGACACACAATATCTATCCCGGATGGCGGCAAAATATCTCAGCAGCCTTTATCCAGAAGGTCGCCATGTTTATGCCGTGACCGGACGCATGACGGCGATGCTGCGACGGCTATGGGGCCTGAACGAGCTTTTACCCGATCATAATTATGTTGAAAACCCACATAGTAACGCACCCAAAAACCGGCTTGATCACCGCCATCATGCAATTGATGCTGCGGTCGTGGGCGTAACGAACCCTGCGATGATTGCAAAGATTGCTAGGGCCGCAGGGCGAGCCGAAGATCAAAATCTCGACAAGCTGTTTGACGGGTTGCCAATGCCATGGGAAGGTTTTCGGGATGAGTTACGTGAAAAACTTTTAGCCATCACCGTCAGTCATAAAGCCGACCACGGTCGTAAAAAGCGGCCGCGAAAAGATAGAGACTTAACCAGCGGCCAGTTGCACAATGACACAGCTTATGGCTTCACCGGACGCACAAATTCCAAAGGTTTACCGATTGTTGTTACTCGCAAACCGTTGCTCAGTCTTAAACCTGCAGACCTGACAAATCCTGAACGAATGACCGACCATGAATTGCAAGATATGCTATATACAGCGACACGGGGTGCTACCGGTAAGGATTTCGAAAAGGCGCTGGTTGAATTTGCCAAACGCGATACGCCCTATAAAGGCATCCGCCGTGTGCGCCTGTGCGAACCGCTGAATGTCATTCCCGTACATGACGGGGACGGCAAGGCCTATAAGGGTTATAAAGGTGACGCCAACGCCCGGTTTGATGTCTGGCGGTTGCCCGACGGCAAATGGGTGAATAAATGGAAGGATCGTGATGGTATAGAACATAGCGGTGTCATCTCTATGTTCGACGCGCATCAGCAAGACCGCGAATACCCTAAACCCCATCCAGCAGCGAAACGTGTTCTGAGCCTGCGGCAAAATGATATGATCGCGGTTGAGCGCGATGGCGGTGCGCGGGAGATTATGCGTGTTGTGAAATTTTCGGGCGGTGGACAGATCACCTTCGCTGCCGATAACGAAGCAGGTGCGCTCAAAGCGCGTGATGCAGAATCAAAAGATATAGACCCGTTCAAATATTTCTATTCTTCGGCCTCGGGCTTAAAAAAATCCAAAGCACGTCAAATCAGAATCGATGACTTGGGCCGGATATTTGACCCAGGGCCGCTTGAATAATTTGCATTAACTATGAATTATTGTCCTGCTGTTATGTTTATTTGAAAACATGAGGGCAATGTATGGACCGTATTGTTGATATTGAAACGGATAACCTCCATTTATCGGTTACGCGCGGCTTTTTAACAATTGGGCAAGACCGCAGCGAAATTGGGCGTATTCCATTGGATGATATCGCCGCATTGATCGTCCATGCTCATGGTGTTACCTGGACAACCAACCTTACGGTGCAACTTGCACAGCGCGGGGCGATGATGGTGCTATGTGCCGCAAATCATTCACCCGTTGCCATGATGCTACCGATTGAGGGACATCATGCACAAAATGCCCGCTTTCGCGCACAGTGGAATGCTCCCCGTCCCCTGATGAAACGGGCTTGGAAGGAAATTGTTGCGGCTAAAGTGCGAATGCAAGCCAGTTTGTTAAATGCACTGGGCAAAGAACAAGGTGAAGCCATCGGAATGATGGCCGACCGTATCCGTTCAGGCGATCCCAAAAATATAGAGGCGCAGGCGGCACGGCGTTATTGGCCAGCTTTATTCGGACCGGAATTTCGCCGTGATCGAACAACAGAAGGCGCAAATGCACTGCTGAATTACGGATATACCGTTATGCGTGCGATGGTGGCGCGGTCAGTCATCGCTGCGGGGCTGCATCCCAGCATTGGTCTGCACCATGCCAACCGGGTGAACGCATTTGCACTCGCCGACGATCTGATTGAACCTTTCCGCCCACTGGTGGACGCCATAGTCTGCCAGATGATCGAAGAGGGCGCCCCGGAGGTGGACAAGCGTGCGAAAGCTAGACTAGCCGCACTGACTGCCGCCGATCTTGATTTGCAAGGTACAACTTCCCCTGTGTCGATCTGCGGCCAGCGCTTGGCCCAGTCATTGGCTGCGAGTTTCGAAAACGGCAAACTGTCCCTGACACTATTCAGTCCACCCGATCCATTGGGTTGGTCTGCTATCGCACGTCATATTCCTGACGGGGAGATATAATGAGACATGAGAAACAATCCCATTATAGCGGATATCAACTGATGTGGATCTTTGTCATGTTTGATCTACCCGTTGGCACACGAGAGCAATCTCGCGCAGCAACCAAATTTCGTGAATTTCTGCTGGACGAAGGCTTTGAAATGAGCCAGTTTTCAATTTATGCTCGTTTCTGTAGCGGCAAGGAACAATATGAAACTTTCGTACGCCATATCGGAGCAAATCTACCAGACAAAGGTGACGTCCACATATTGGGCTTTACTGACCGGCAATATGAAAACATCATCCGCTTTTCCGGCCAGGCACGAAAAAGACAGAGAAAAAACCCGAGTCAACTTGCACTTTTTTGAGAATTTTATGACATTTCCTGCCAACAGATACACCAATAAATTATTATATATCAATAAATTACTAGTGTATCTGTTATAGCAGTTCAGAAATCGCGGTCCAGCTGCAACAGATTTGATTTTGTCATGATGTTTTCCTGTGTTATAGCAGTTCAGAAATCGCGGTCCAGCTGCAACTAAACGGGAATCCTATTGCGCGGGTGTCGCGTTATAGCAGTTCAGAAATCGCGGTCCAGCTGCAACCGTCCATCACGGCGCTAACCAATTATCTGGGTTATAGCAGTTCAGAAATCGCGGTCCAGCTGCAACCAGCGCAGCCCGCAATAAAGCTGAACATTTGTTATAGCAGTTCAGAAATCGCGGTCCAGCTGCAACTACCGGTGCGGACACGTAATGAAATTGTCGGTTATAGCAGTTCAGAAATCGCGGTCCAGCTGCAACGCATGGCCTTACGGTTAATGCAATAACCGAGTTATAGCAGTTCAGAAATCGCGGTCCAGCTGCAACTTCTTCGATATGAATGAAGCGTGGAGGCAAGTTATAGCAGTTCAGAAATCGCGGTCCAGCTGCAACTTGGGATGGTGACGGCCCCGCATTGGCGCTGTTATAGCAGTTCAGAAATCGCGGTCCAGCTGCAACCCAGACCAGCGCCTGCGCCTGATGAATATTGTTATAGCAGTTCAGAAATCGCGGTCCAGCTGCAACCTTTTGTCTGCGTAGATTGTGACAATATCGGTTATAGCAGTTCAGAAATCGCGGTCCAGCTGCAACGCGCACTGGATGCAGCGATTGACTATTGGAGTTATAGCAGTTCAGAAATCGCGGTCCAGCTGCAACATCATTTACGACCTCTCACGTTCGGGTTATGTTATAGCAGTTCAGAAATCGCGGTCCAGCTGCAACTACGCGCAGCTAAAAGAAGGAGGCGGCGGAGTTATAGCAGTTCAGAAATCGCGGTCCAGCTGCAACAATGGCACTCATATTCCGCTAATCCCTATTGTTATAGCAGTTCAGAAATCGCGGTCCAGCTGCAACAGTCGCCATAGCCTTCAAGATCGGCGGCAAGTTATAGCAGTTCAGAAATCGCGGTCCAGCTGCAACACTGTGAGCAGCGAGGTCTTCGGGGCGGTGGTTATAGCAGTTCAGAAATCGCGGTCCAGCTGCAACGCGGTAGCGACGAACGCGAAAAGTGGGCTGGTTATAGCAGTTCAGAAATCGCGGTCCAGCTGCAACCTTTACCAGTCTCGCGTGATGCCAGTGCTGGTTATAGCAGTTCAGAAATCGCGGTCCAGCTGCAACAAGCCGCCCACTGCGCCGATGCCGGTCGCTGTTATAGCAGTTCAGAAATCGCGGTCCAGCTGCAACTGCAAGCCCAAAGCGCCTGCCAGATTGTCAGTTATAGCAGTTCAGAAATCGCGGTCCAGCTGCAACGTGACCGGCTTTGACCCGAAGCCATAAGGCGTTATAGCAGTTCAGAAATCGCGGTCCAGCTGCAACCCAATCCAGTAAATAGGTTTGCCTTTTTTGGTTATAGCAGTTCAGAAATCGCGGTCCAGCTGCAACGGCATTGATGAAGCGCCAAGCCCAGATGAAGTTATAGCAGTTCAGAAATCGCGGTCCAGCTGCAACAACGCGATCTCGTAAATCAATCGAATAGGACCTCAGCTATACTGGCCTCCAAACCCAGCCAATAGCTTGATGATGTGGACGCCCCCGCACTAACCGACTCGGCATGGTATGAGCCGGTCAGCAAAGCAGAAAGAGGAGCGTTCAAGATGACGATTACAACTATTGGATTAGATTTGGCGCAGAGTGTGTTTCAAACGCACGGCGTTGATGGGGCCGGTGCAACGGTTCTGGTCAAGAAGTTGCACCGAAAGCAGATGCTGTCCTTCTTCTCGAAGCTGTCACCTTGCCTGATCGGGGTGGAGGCGTGCGAAACAGCGCATTATTGAGCTCGAACGCTCGCCGCGATGGGGCACGAGGTTCGCCTCATTCCCCCCTCCTACGTCAAGGCCTATGTGAAACGCGGCAAGAGCGAATGCCCTCGATGCCGAAGCGATTTGCGATGCCGTGCAGCGACCAACGATGCGGTTTGTGCCGGTCAAGACGGTCGAGCAACAGGCCATCCTCATGATCCATCGCGCCCGTTCCTTGCTTGTGCGCCAGCGCACCATGCTCGCCAATGCTCTGCGCGCATCTGGCGGAGTTGGGCTTCGTCGCAAACCTCGGCATTGCCAGCCTTGCAAAGCAAGCAGAGAAGGTGCTGGCCGACAAGAACGCCCTGCCAGCCTATGCGCGCACCGCCTTGGAGATGCTGATCCGCCATATTATGACGACCAGCGGCGAGATTAAGGTGCTCGACCGGCAACTCACCGTCTGGCATGCCGAGAGTGAGGCTAGTCGCAGGCTCGCCGCGATTCCCGGCCTCGACGTGATCACGGCAACGGCCCTTGCCACCACGGTCACCGATCCGGATCAGTTCCGCTCAGGCAGGCAGTTCGCCGCATGGCTCGGACTGACACCCCGGCAGCATTCGACCGGGGGCAAGGCTTGGCGGCATCTCGAAGCAGGGCGACCGATACTTGCGTCGATTGCTCGTTGTTGGAGCGACAGCCGTTATGCGGCACACCAAGGACAAGCCCACGCCGATGCAGACTGGATCAGAAAGCTTCTGGAGAAGAAGCCCTTCAGGATCGTCTCCGTTGCATTGGCCAACAAGCTCGCCCGGATCGCATGGGTCGCTGACCCGAAAGGAGGCTTATCGTCCATACAAGCTGGGTGCCTGACAAGGCACAAATCACCCGAATTGGTAATGGCAGTCGACGATGAGTAACGATCGAACCAATGGTGAGACCAACCCGTCTGATTCAATGCGCCTCAAATGCGCTCTAGCTTGATTAGGGACCTCACCGGCGGATTTCCATCAGGGCCAGCGGCAGCATTCTCGCCGCACAAACAGGCCGGACATATGAAAGCAGCCGATCAAAATCATCCCGACAAAAAGCCCTTGCCAAAGGGGCGTCCACATATGAATCACAAAATCAACCTCATGGAAACCCCTGTCGATTCAATCAAGTCGATTTCGACTCTAAGACATTCGACTGGACTTCGGTGTTTGTTCGAGCATTGCTGTTGGTGTCGCAACCAGTAAATGCGACAGGCCGCCCCGCCAATAAGCGATCTGCGGCTTGGGTCAGTGGAAGCGCTGGAACCTCCAGCGCCAAGCTGGTGACCCAATA
Organism: Parasphingorhabdus sp.; assembly: GCF_036568145.1. GTDB lineage: Bacteria > Pseudomonadota > Alphaproteobacteria > Sphingomonadales > Sphingomonadaceae > Parasphingorhabdus. The sequence continues at coordinate 33,611 of NZ_DATCTC010000014.1, forward strand.
TGCAAACCACAAAACCCAAAAAGCAAACCAAATCCGCCATTGTCATCGCGCTGCTAAGCCGTGGCAAAGGCGCGAGCATTGATGAGATATGTAATGCCACCAAATGGCAAACGCACAGCGCTCGAGCCTTCCTGACTGGCCTGCGCAAAAAGGGCTCTATCCTCAAGCGCGAACAACGCGGCAATGATGGCACAGCCTACCGGTTTACCAAGACACCTGATCAGAAAACGCAACAGGTAGAATCATGACCGGGCTTGAGCAACAGTTGGTCGAACTCCTGACCATGCCCCCTGCCCAGCTGCGTTCGCTGTGGCGCGATACATATCGATCACCAGCACCGGACATTGGTCCGGACCTGCTCCGTCGCGGTATCGCCAATCGCCTGCAGGAACGCCTGTACGGCAAACTGCCCAACGCCACAAAACGAGAAATCGAACGGCTGCGCAAACGCGTGGAGCGCACTGGCAAGGCCGGTCACATGCATGCCATCTCGCTGAAGACCGGAACAAGGCTTGTCCGATCATGGAACGGCAAAAACTATCATGTTCTGGTTTGCGATGATGGATTTGAGTTTGAAGGGCGCCATTATGATAGCCTCAGCCATATTGCTCGGGAGATAACCGGAGCCCACTGGTCAGGCCCGCGGTTCTTCGGATTGAAGAAACGCAGCGGATATACACCGAAGGCAGCGACCAATGGCTGATAAACCCAAAAAACTGCGCTGCGCGATCTATACTCGCAAATCGACCGAGGATGGTCTGGAACAGGATTTTAATAGTCTGGACGCTCAGCGCGAGGCGTGCGCAGCCTATATCCTCAGCCAAACCAGCGAAGGCTGGGACGCGGTCCCCGAACTATATGACGATGGCGGCTGGTCTGGCGGCAATATGAAGCGCCCTGCTATCACCCAGCTACTTGATGACGTGAAATCAGGGAAAGTCGATGTCATCGTTGTCTACAAAGTTGACCGGCTCACACGGTCCCTCGCAGATTTTGCGAAAATCGTTGAAATACTGGATGAGAACGAAGCCAGCTTTGTGAGTGTGACCCAGTCCTTCAACACCACAACCAGCATGGGACGGCTGACCTTAAATGTTCTGCTGTCGTTTGCACAGTTCGAGCGCGAGGTCACCGGCGAGCGAATCCGCGACAAAGTAGCAGCCTCCAAAAAGAAGGGTATGTGGATGGGCGGCGGCGTGCCGTTCGGATATGATGTTGCCGAACGTCAACTGGCGATCAACCAACCTGACGCGGAAATAGTGCGCCAGATGTTTCAGCGATACTCAGAAATAAAATCGGTGCCTCAGCTGGTCGAGGAGCTGGCTGCAAAGGGCATCAAAACCAGAAAGCGTGTCTGGAAAACGGGAAAGGTTGCAGGCGGAATATATTTCAAGACCGGCACCTTAACCCATCTGCTTCAAAACCCAGCCTATGTGGGCAAGGTGAAACATAAGGATGCGGTCTATAACGGAGTCCACCAATCCATCATCTCTCAAGACCTGTTTGATATTGTGCAATCCATCTTTCAGACCAATCGACGCACCAATGCCTTGGGTAAGAAAAGCCGCAACCCCAGTCTGCTCACAGGCATGATCACGGATCCCGATGGCAAACCGATGACACCCACCCATGCAACCAAGGGGTCAAAACGCTATCGCTATTATGTCACCCGAACGCAACCAAAAGACCAACTAGAAAAATGGCGTATGCCAGCCGGAGAAATCGAGCGGCTGGTGGTTGGTGCCATTACAAAGCAACTAGGTAATATCGATTCCAACGGGGATGAGTCTGCTGCGCAGCTTTCCGATCAACTGAACAAACGTCAGGAGATTGCGAGCGCCTTGCCCGGCATGTCCATCGGGGAGCAGCGCGAAATATTGCTCAGCAGGCAAACCCGCGTAAAGGTACACGAAGCCGCTATAACGATATGTTCAAAATCATCTGATCAAGATGATCCTTCGTCGGTATCTATTAAGGCGAAGCTGGTATACAAGGGATCAGACCTGAAACTTGCCATCGCGCCTGACCAAGGACCACCCAAACGTGATCCGGACCCGGTACTTCTCCGATTGATCGCTCATGCATTTGCAGCACAAGACCTGCTGATCTCCGGAAAACCATCGCCGATGATCGCAGAATATAGTCCGCGCCATCTCCAGCAACTTACCCGACTTAGCTATCTTGCCCCGGACATTATTACCGCGATTATTGATGGTACGCAACCAGTTGATCTAACGGGCCGCAAGATCCTACGGATCGGAAGTGTTCCGCTCTGCTGGAGAGCACAGCGCAAGCTACTCGGCTTCAACTGAAGTCCAAAACCACCCAAATCCAATAGTGCATCTGGTGCCAGCGTTTTGGGCCATCGAGATAAATGCGCATTGTGACCCACTATCGCCGCTGCCAAATGGTCTCTGGTCACCGGAACTCCCATATGATGTGAGCTAACCCCCTAAGAACCGGGCACTAAATGAGCACACTGCAGGGATGGCGCGAAACATTGAAAACTAAGAAAAAAGGTGGTGCCCGAAGGCGGATTCGAACCACCGACACAGCGATTTTCAGTCGCTTGCTCTACCAACTGAGCTATTCGGGCATCGGGCGGGATGAATGTTCCCACCGAATTAGAAGCGCCGCTATAGGCGGGGCTTATATGGCTTGTCCAGCCTAAAAATGGTCGTTTTTACAAGCAGCTTCAAGACTCCCCGTCGCGCCCGGATTCTTCGGCGAAATGATCGGCTACCTGGTCGGGTGAAACGGGCGGTCCGGGTACCTTATATCCTCCGTCCAGCCATTGCAGCAAATCGCGGTCCTTGCACCCTGCTGAACAGAAAGGCGCGAACTCCTTTGACTTTGCTTTGCCGCAGACCGGGCATTTCGTCGCTTTAGATTATTTTGGCATAAGGCTTCTACTCAAGCAGACCGGGAAACAGGCCGGTGAGCAATATAATAGCGATAACAGCCGGACATATCCAGCGAACAAGAAACAACCAAGTGCGATGCATGCCGCCGCTTAGTCCATTTTCGCTGTCAATCAGGCGCCGGTCGGCCACCCACCCGACAAATATTGCAACCAATAATGCCGAAACCGGCAACAGGATTTTGGCTGTCAGCTCGTCAATAATGCCAAAAACCGGCTGGTCAGCGAATATGATGAAATCAAGCGGTTTGAAATCGGCCTGACTATTGAAAGAAAAACTGGCCCAGCCGCCAATAAGAAAAGCCGTACCGCCGAGGATTATTGTCACCAGCCAGCGCGGCTGATTAAATCGTCTTGTGGCCCAGCTGACCGATGCTTCCAACAGTGCCACCGAGCTGGTCAGGGCCGCAAAAAATACCATTATAAAAAACAGTAATCCGATTATTGATCCGCCGGGCATGGCCTGGAAAGCAACGGGCAAGCTGACGAACAACAAACCAAGACCGCCCTGCACTTGTTCTGTTCCATCAAGTATGGCCTGCAAGCTAAGGGGTGCCAATGTGGCAAATATGATCGGGAATATTGCCAGCCCGGCAATAATGGCAACCGACGTATCCGCCGTTGCAATTTGCACAGATGTTTTCGCAAGGTTTATATCTCTTGCAGCATAGGCCCCATAGGTAATCATCAGTGCTGAACCCAAGGATAAGGAGAAAAGTGCCTGACCAAGGGCAGAAAGCTGCACCGAGGGGTCAAGCAATCGCGAAGGATGAAATTCAAACAAAAATGCCAGGGCAGCGCCAAATGCCCCGTTAAACGCACCATAAATTGTTATAACGATTATCAGCAGGAAAAAGATCGGCATCAGCCAGACCGCGACTTTTTCAATACCGCCCGTTACTCCGCGGGCAACCGCATAGACAGTGATCGCCATGAAAATAGCGTGCATCAATAACATCTGGGTGCTGTTGGCGTGCAGTGCGGGTAAAAGCGCTTGGACATCCTCAACCGACCGGTCCGCAAGCGCGCCATTGGTGAGGGTATTGGCACCGATCGCGTTGATCGTATCGCCGATAAAAATACCGATGAAATGGACGATCCATCCCGCGAGCACACTATAATATGTCAGGATCAAAAAGGCACCGACCATCCCGACACCGGCCGCGATCGACCACCAGCCGGATGCACCCGATTCCTTGGCAACTTTTTTAAAGCTTCCGATGGCTGAGGATTGACCATGCCGCCCGACCAGCGTTTCGGATAAAAGAATAGGCAGACCGATCAGGCAGACACAAAATATATAGAAAATGACAAAAGCCCCGCCGCCATTGGCACCTGCCTCCGCAGGAAACCGTACGAGGTTGCCCAACCCAACGGCAGACCCCACTGCTGCCAAAACAAATGCCGTCCGCGAGGACCAGCCTTCGCCCGTAGATGCTGCTGCTCCCGCCATATTCCGTATATCCCCGATTAAAATATGTTATTTTTGCGTATTATTTGCTTCTTGGTTGCTTTGGTTACTAACCCCTCACCAGCATAGGGCCAAGCGGTTTTCCGGAAAAAATGTGGACATGAAGATGCGGCACTTCCTGATGCGAATCATGGCCGACATTGGCAAGTAGCCGGTAGCCCGGCTCCACCATGCCCGCTTCCCGTGCGACATGTCCGACAGCACGCACAAATCCGCCAATTTCGGCATCGCTGGCCTTTGCCGAGAAATCATCCCAGCTTACATATTTCCCCTTTGGAATCACCAATATATGTTGCGGTGCCTGCGGATTGATGTCGTGGAAAGCAAGGGCATGCTCATCCTCGTAAACTGTTTTATTGGGGATTTCCCCGCGAAGGATTTTCGCAAAAATATTGTCGTCATCATAAGGCAGGGTAGCGTCAATCGCCATGGTTCAGTCCTTTCTTGAAGCTTTTTCCGCTATGCCTGACAGCCCCTCGCGGCGGGCGAGTTCGGCCAGCACATCGTCAATCGACAGGTCCATATCGGCGAGCAAAACCATCAGGTGAAACACTGTATCTGCCGCCTCCCCTATCATTCCCGGCCTATCATCCTGCACCGCCGCGATCACCGCTTCCACCGCTTCCTCGCCCAATTTTTCGGCCATTTTGGCGCGGCCTTTTGAGCGCAGGCTGGCGACATAGCTATTTGTCGGATCGGCGCTGCGCCGTTCACGAATGGTATTTTCCAGTTTTTGCAGAATGTCAGTCATAACCGCCCGTTTGCGCGAGCAACGGGACAATCGTCAAGCCCTAGCAGCGTGCCGGGGTGATTATACGACAGAATCCAAAAGAAAGGGCCGCCTTATCCCCCGATAGACGACCCTTTCATGGTGCAGCGGGATCAATGGGATCCGCGCACCAATACTGACGAACTGTTACGCCTTTTTCGAGCGTTTTTTCGGCAGAGCAAAACGCCCTGCAACCAAACCCGTCACGCCAAGCCCCAATAGCAACAGGCTCGAAGGTTCCGGAACAGGTGTACCACCACTGGATGACGACCCGCCCGTTGACGAGCTGGAACCATTTGATGAGCCACCATGCGACGAACCGCCGTACGAAGAACCGCCATGACTGGATGATCCCCAACCGGAAGAACCGTGGCTGGATGAACCCCAGCCTGAGGAACCCCAACCTGATGATCCGTAGCCTGATGATCCGTGGCTGGAAGAGCTCCAACCACCTGAAGAGTAGTTACCAGCCTGTGCCGGAGATACAGCAAGGCCTAGTGCGGCTGTGCAGGTTATGCAAGTTACAACTGCAAGTTTCGTAAATTTCATCTCTTACCTCTCGGTTATCAAGTCAAAAACAGTTAATGCTCTGACCAAAAATGGTAAGCAAATTTCTTGCCAAGATTCCGAGGAGCCCCTTTTCCAATACTTATACTGGTTAACGCATTTTCCCTTCTGACAAAAGTGTAAGTTAATCCGACGCCAAGGAACAGGGCAGTTTGTCCCAAATTGGGACTATTGGAAAATCACTTTTCAATAATCTTTTTACGCGTCCCTAACTGTCCTTCCGCGCGGGCAATCCTGCGGCGCGAAGAGCGGCATGTGCTTCGGCGATGCTGTGCTGGCCGAAGTGGAAGATGGACGCGGCAAGCACTGCATTCGCGCCGCCCTTTATCACACCGTCAACCAGATGTTCGAGATTACCGACACCGCCGCTGGCCACAACCGGGATGGGCACGGCATCGGCGATCATGCGGGTCAGCGCCAGATCATAGCCATCGCGTGTGCCGTCGCGGTCCATGGAGGTGACCAGAAGTTCCCCCGCCCCCAGTTCCGCCATCCGCAAAGCATGGTCCAGTGCATCAATGCCCGTCGGCGTCCGTCCGCCATGGGTGAATATTTCCCAGCGCGGCGCTTCGTCGGGTCCGCTGACCCGCCGTGCGTCGATAGAGGCGACCATGCACTGGCTGCCAAAGCGGCTGGCTATATCGCTGACCACTTCGGGTCGGACAACCGCTGCGCTGTTCACTGCAACCTTGTCGGCCCCCGCCATTAACAAGGCGCGGGCATCGTCCGCCGTTCGCACACCGCCGCCGACAGTGACCGGCATGAAACATACTTCCGCCGTCCGCCGCACCACGTCAATGATCGTTTCGCGCTGTTCATGGCTGGCCCCTATATCAAGGAAGCAAAGCTCATCCGCCCCCGCCGCGTCATAGGCGCGAGCCTGTTCCACCGGATCACCGGCGTCTTTCAGGTCGACAAAATTAACGCCCTTGACCACACGGCCATCGGCTACATCAAGACAGGGTATAACGCGGATACGGACAGTCATGTCTCTCGTTTCACCCTCTCGCCAACGCAATGGCGGTCGCCAGATCAAGCCGCCCGTCATACAGTGCACGGCCGGTAATCACGCCTTCTATACCATCATCAGCAAACTGGTTGAGCATGTGAATATCATCAATGCCCTTCACCCCGCCACTGGCAATAACCGGAATATCCACCGCACGGGCCAGATCAACCGTCGCCTCTATATTGCATCCGGTCAGCATCCCGTCGCGGCCCACATCGGTGAACAATAAAGAGGCCACGCCCGCATCCTCAAAACGCCGCGCCATATCAATCACGCTGACCTGCGACACATCGGCCCAGCCTTCGGTCGCGACCATGCCGTCACGCGCATCAACCGCGACGACAATGCCGCCTTCATATTCTTTTGCCATGTCGCGTACAAATTCCGGGTCTTTCAACGCCGCCGTGCCGATGACCAGCCTTGCCACGCCCAGATCAAACCAGCGCTCTACCGTCTCCCGGTTCCTGATCCCGCCGCCAAGCTGGATATAGCCGGGGAAGCTGGCGACAATTGCCTCGACCGCTTCGGCATTGCGCGGAGAACCGGCAAATGCACCGTCAAGGTCAACCACATGGATATGCTCTGCGCCGGCGGCGGCAAACAGCGCCGCCTGTTCCGCCGGATTGTCACCATATACGGTCGCGCGGCCCATATCCCCCTCGGCAAGGCGCACGACTTCCCCTGATTTCAGGTCGATGGCAGGAAATACGATCATGGCTTCCACTCCAAAAAGCGTTTCAGGAATGCCAGCCCATAGGCTTGGCTTTTCTCCGGATGAAATTGCACGCCGACAATATTGTCACGGCCCACGGCGGAAACCAGCGGCACGCCATGATGGGTCGTCGCCAATATGTCATCGCTGTTCACCACATCAAAATGATAGCTGTGGAGATAGTAAGCCTCCCCTTCCTCCAGCAAGCCATGCGGCCTGGTCGGGATAACATCGTTCCAGCCCATATGCGGAACCTTGATGTCCGGAGATGGTGCCTCGATGGCCCGGACCGTTCCGTTAATCCAGCCCAGCCCCTGATGCTCGCCAAACTCGATCCCTTTGTCGGCCAGCAACTGCATGCCGACACAGATGCCCAGAAACGGTGCGCCCTGTCCGCGTACGCGCAGCTCCAGCGCCGCGATCATCCCGTCAATCGCGGCCAGTGCATTGCGGCAAGCCCCAAATGCGCCCACTCCCGGCAGAACAATACGGTCGGCGCTGGCCACCACATCCGGATCGGCAGTCACCGTAACATCCTTGGCGCCAGCGGCGATCAGGGCATTATGCACGCTGCGTAAATTACCGGCACCGAAATCGATCAACGCTATATTATTGGAGCTGTCAGCCACCAAGCTGCCCTTTGGTAGAGGGAATCGCATCGCCTTTGCGCGGGTCACGCTCAACCGCCAGACGCATCGCACGGGCAAAGCCTTTGAAAATGCTCTCGGCAATATGGTGGTTATTCTCTCCATAGAGCAATTCGATATGCAACGTGATCCCTGCCGCTTCGGCAACGCTATGGAACCAGTGCTTGATCAACTCCGTATCCATCTCGCCCAGACGTTCCTGCGTAAATCCGGCATTCCACACCAGCCAAGACCGCCCTGAAATGTCGAGCGCAATACGGCTCAGCGTTTCGTCCATAGGGGAATAGGTGCTGCCATAGCGCACGATACCCGCTTTGTCGGCCAGCGCCTGGCTAATCGCCTGACCCAGCGCGATCGCGCTGTCTTCGGTTGTGTGATGCTGGTCCACATGCAAATCGCCCTTGATCTTCATCGTCAGATCAATCAGCGAATGACGCGAAAACTGTTCGATCATATGGTCCAGAAAACCAATACCGGTCGATATGTCATATTGGCCGGTTCCGTCGAGATTCAGCTCGACAAAAATCTCGGTTTCCTTGGTGTTGCGTTCGATTTTCGCTGTGCGTGCTTCTATGGTCATGGCTGTGCCTATAATGGCTGGATTTTTACAGGCAAGATGTTCGCTGAAAAACAGAAATATCACATTTGGCCAACAATTGTTCAAATAGTCTTGACCATGCCCCCGTATCGCGCCACCTAGAGTTAATGAATGATAGCACACCAGACAGCCTGATTCCGTATGACGAAATAGTGCAGGAAGCGCTGCGCGCCGTTGTTGGCCGCGTTCTGGGTGAGGTAGAGGCCAACGGGCTTCCGGGCGAACATCATTTCTATATTACCTTCAAAACCCGCGCGCCGGGTGTGGATATTCCCGATCACCTGATCGCAAAATTCCCCGATGAAATGACGATCGTGCTGCAAAACCGCTATTGGGATTTGTCAGTCGGGAAAGACCGGTTCGAGGTGGGGCTCAGCTTTAACCAGATCAACTCCATGCTCCACATTCCGTTCGCTGCGATTACATCCTTCGTCGATCCGGCGGTGGATTTTGCCCTGCAATTTCAGGTCGATGAAGTCGAAGGCGACCTTGACGCCCATGAACCCGCGCAAAATGACGGTGATCAGAGCCCCGATGAAAAAGTCGATGATGGCTCCAACGTCGTGACAGTGGATTTCGGCAAGAAGAAATAGTTTTTCTTTTCTTATTCTGCCCCATTAGCGCGAATCATATGCCGTTAGTGGTAAGCCTGTCGAGCAACGTCTGTAGGCTTGGTGTCCCGCTTGAACCGGAACGTCCTTCGACAAGTTCAGGACTAACGGAAACCTAAGCACATAACCGCCGCCCCATTTCATAATGACGCTCAGCCACGTTAATGATACACCGTGCTCATGACCCACACCCGCACAGAAACCGACAGCATCGGCCCCATAGAAGTCCCTCAGGACGCCTATTGGGGCGCGCAGACGCAGCGCAGTGTCGAAAATTTCCCCTTCCCTCGCCATGAACGCCTGCCGATCCGGCTGGTTCACGCACTTGCCACGGTCAAACAGGCCGCGGCACGCGTGAACGGGCTACACGGGCTGGACCCCGAAATTGCCGGAGCGATTATCAAGGCTGCGGAGCAAGTGCGCTCTGGCGAGTTTGATACGCAATTTCCGCTAACCATCTGGCAAACCGGATCGGGCACGCAGTCCAATATGAACGTCAACGAGGTGATCGCCGGGATCGCCAACGAAAGCCTGACCGGCGAGCGTGGCGGTAAAGCACCTGTCCATCCCAATGACCATGTTAATCGCGGGCAATCGTCCAATGACAGCTTCCCGACCGCCATGCACATCGCTGCCGCGCTGGCGCTGGAGGTGGAGCTGTTTCCCGCGCTGGAACAACTGCACGATGCACTGGCGAAAAAGGCCCAGGAGTGGAAAGCGATCATCAAAATCGGTCGCACCCATTTGCAGGACGCAACGCCCCTGACGCTGGGTCAGGAATTTTCCGGCTATGCCGCACAATTGCAAGCCGCCCGAGAGCGGATAGAGGCCGTTTTGCCGCGCCTGTATCAACTCGCGCAGGGTGGAACCGCCGTTGGCACAGGCCTGAACGCTCCGGAAAATTTCGGCGAGCATATCGCCCGCGAAATTGCCAAGATTACCGGACTGAACTTTACCTCCGCTCCCAATAAATTTGCCGAGCTGGCCGCGCATGACACGATGGTTGAACTGTCCGGCGCACTGAACACGCTTGCCGTTTCGTTGACCAAGATTGCCAATGATATCCGCCTGCTGGGTTCCGGCCCGCGTTCAGGGCTGGGTGAGCTTAACCTGCCTGCGAATGAACCGGGCAGCTCTATCATGCCGGGGAAGGTTAATCCGACCCAGTGCGAAATGATGACCATGGTCGCCGCGCAAATGATCGGCAATCATCAGGCGGTGACCGTTGGCGGGATGCAGGGGCATCTGGAGCTGAACGTGTTCAAGCCGATGATCGCCGCCAATGTCCTGCGCTCCATTGAAATCGCATCCATAGCCATGTCGGGCTTTGCCGCCCGCTGCATCGAAGGACTGGAAGCCAATGAAGCACGCATAGCCGAGCTGGTGGACAATTCACTGATGCTCGTCACCGCGCTGGCTCCGGTTATCGGCTATGACAATGCATCAAAAATTGCCAAACATGCCCATGAAACCGGCACGACACTTCGCGCTGCTGCGCTGGAACTGGGGCTGGTGGATGCGGAAACCTATGACGCCCATGTCCGGCCACAGGATATGACGGGATCTTGACAGTTCGTTGGCAACCATATTGCCGCATGGACGTTTATAATATGACTTGTAAAACAGAGCCCGTATTAAAGCCGTGCGCTGGAAAGGAACAAAAACATGCCATTCATTCGCAATCTTACGACCGCTTTAGTCAGTAACGAGGCACGCAAGCGGGGTAAGGGCAACGGGCTGATGGGCTTTGGTCTGGGCCTGATCGCCGCGCGGATCGCCACCCGCTCCATCCCCGGTGCATTGTTGGTCGGCGGTGTGATTGTTGCAAAGGCGCTCTATAGCCGTTCAAAGGAGCGAGATCAGGAGGGTCCCGCATCGAAACAAGTCATTGATATAGAAGAAAAACCTGTTCAGCTAGACAGCGTTGCTGAGAAGCAACCTTCCATCCACTAGGCGTCTCCATCCATTCCACTTATCCCGTACCGGCTGCCCCCTGCCACTCCTTCACAGCCTCGATCGGATAGGTCAGCATCAACACATTCAGCGTCAGGTTGTCGCGGATAGTGTAGAGCGTCAACAGCTCGAAAATCACCGCAATAGCCACCGTCCATTTCACCGGTAACCTCCACGCCGCGAAAAAGCCCAAGGTCATCCAGCCAATATCCGCCATCGAGTTGATGATACTGTCCCCTGCATAACCAAAAGCAAAAGTCGCTTCTCGATAGCGCTCGATAATCATCGGCGAGTTCTCAACAATCTCCCACGCGCCCTCGAGAAATATCGCCAGACATAAAGACAGCCCGATCCGCCGCGCCTTACGCCCTTTTCTGAACAAGATATGGCCCAGACCGTAAAACAGAAAACCGTGAATGATATGGCTGAACGTATACCAGTCCGAAAGATGCTGACTATTCCCCGCCGATTGCACCTCCCCGTGCCACAGCTCCACCGTCCCGCA
>NZ_DATCTC010000015.1:0-145707 GCF_036568145.1 Parasphingorhabdus sp.
CCTTCCTTTTCAAGCTACTGGAGTTTTGCCGATGATCACCCTGATGCCGCTGCCCTTCGACAAGAGCGCCCTTGAACCGGCGATTTCTGCCGAAACCTTCGATTTCCACCACGGCCAGGCCGTCCTTGTAGTTGAGCGTCGAGAAGGCGACAAGCTGCGGGCGCGGCTGGAACAGTTCATCGGCAACTATCCCGAACTATTCGAGGAAGTGCGCGGGCGGACGGTGAGGGTTTTTTTGGTGGTCAATTGACGTGTCCTTCGGAAGCGTCACTCAAAAGCCCCTCCCCTTCAGGGGAGGGGTTGGGGTGGGGCATACCAAAACGGTCCTGGAACACTCCCCCACCCCCTGACCCCCTCCCCTGAAGGAAAGGGGGAAACATGATTATCCTTGGGCTGGACCCCGGATTGGGCACAACCGGCTGGGGCGTTATCAATGCCGAGGGCAACCGGCTGTCCCACATTGCCAATGGCCAGATAAAGACCGATCCGAAAATGGCGCTGGCCAGCCGCTTGCTGAAACTCGATCTGGAACTCACAGACCTTCTGCTGGAATATAGGCCGGAAGCAGCGGCGGTTGAGGAAGTTTTTGTAAACTCCAATCCGCAAAGCACGTTGAAGCTCGGACAGGCGCGCGGCGTTGTTTTGCTCGGCGCTTCGCGTACCGGCATTGATGTCGGGGAATATGCGGCGCGGGTTGTGAAAAAATCCGTGGTCGGCGTTGGCAAAGCGGACAAGGATCAGGTGCAGGCGATGATCAAAATACTGTTGCCGGGTGTGAAACTGACCGGGGCAGATGCCGCCGACGCACTGGCCGTGGCGATCACCCATGCCCACCATCGTAAACGCTAACGCGACCGGATTCCAGCTTTCGCTGGAATGACCTGATGCTTTTGGTTAACAGGGGATATGATAGCAAAACTCACTGGCATTATTGACGAAATCGGCACTGATAATATCGTGCTGGATGTGCAGGGCGTCGGCTATCTGGTCTTTGCCTCGTCGCGCACCATAGCCGCGATAGGCGGAGTTGGCGACGGCGCGACCATCTATACCGAGATGCAGGTATCGGAAACGGACATGCGCCTGATGGGCTTTGCCAGCGGGTCGGAACGCGACTGGTTCCGGCTGCTGGTTTCGGTGCAGGGTGTTGGCGGCAAGGTAGCGCTGGCGATCCTCTCCGCACTGGAGCCGGGCGAGATTTCCCGCGCCGTGGCCACGGGTGACAAGGCGATGGTCACGCGGGCCAATGGCGTCGGGCCAAAACTGGCGCTGCGGATTGTCAACGAACTGAAAGACAAGGTTGGGGCGATAGCGACCGACCCGATTGCGGGCGTAGGGGGGGCAATCCATGCGCCATCATCCAACAGCGCCGACGCCGTAAGTGCGCTGCAAAATCTGGGTTTCAAACCGGCAGAAGCCAGCGCCGCCGTGGCAGCGGCCGATGCCGAGGTCGGTGATGGCGCAACACTGGACGCGCTAGTGCGGCTTGCACTGAAAAAGGCGGCGAAGTGAGTCAGTCAAGAACAGCGAGTTGCCGGTGCGGGCAATTGGGCGCACGTTGCAGCGGTGAACCGGAAAGAGTGTCGGTTTGCCATTGCCTCGCATGTCAGAAACGCACGGGAAGTGCTTTTGCTGTTCAGGCACGTTATCTCATCGAGAACGTCACAATATACGGAGAGTCAAAAATCTGGGAGCGCCAAACGGATAGCGGCACTACGGCAACCTATCATTTCTGCGGCGAATGCGGCTCAACCGTATATTATCAGGCAGGTCCCTTTCCGGGAATGATAGCGATACCGGTTGGGGCCTTTGCTGATCCGGAATTTCCTGAACCATCTTTCTCGGTCTATGAGACGCGTCAACATAAGTGGGTTAAGCTGACAGCAAGTGGTATGAAGCATGATGAGTGATGTTGGGTGCTTCTCCTCAAAACAACCCACCCCCCGTCATGCTGAACTTGTTTCAGCATCCATCGTGAGAACGCCACAACCTGCGCAACTCGCAAAATGGACCCTGAAACAAGTTCAGGGTGACGGCGTTAATGGTTACGTATGGGAAGAGCGGGGCTAGCGAATGAAATCAGTCTTTAATCGACGGCAAACCAAGATTTACCGCCAAATCGACCCATTGCGGGTTTTCCGATTCAATCAAATTGATCTTCCATTGGCGGTGCCAGTTTTTCAGTTGCTTTTCGCGCGTGATCGCGGCCACCATATCGTCAAGCATTTCAAATCTGACGAGCCGATAGACTCCATATTCGGACGTATAGCCGGGGGTAAGTTTGCTGCGATGCTGGTAAAGGCGATTGAGCAGGTCCGAAGTTACGCCGATATACAACGTACCATACGGCTTGTTGGCCAATATATAGACGCAAGGTTGCTTGGTTTTCGGCATAGCCTGTTTATAGAATCACGATGGACCCTGAAACAAGTTCAGGGTGACGAGCTTTGAGGTATTGACCGTTACTGATAATCCGCATCTTACGCCGCAACGGCAACCGGAAGACATTGACGCCGCGCTGCGCCCGAAAACGCTCGATGAATTTGTCGGGCAAGAGGCGGCGCGTTCCAATTTGCGCGTGTTCATTGAAGCGGCAAAGGGGCGTAGCGAAGCGCTGGACCATGTGTTGTTTTTTGGTCCACCGGGATTGGGCAAGACCACGCTGGCGCAGATTATTGCACGCGAGCTGGGCGTTGGTTTTCGGGCGACATCCGGGCCTGTTATTGCAAAATCCGGGGATCTTGCCGCGCTGCTGACCAATCTGGAAGAAGGCGACGTGCTGTTCATTGACGAGATTCACCGGCTCAATCCGGTGGTCGAGGAAGTGCTTTATCCGGCGATGGAGGACCGTGCGCTTGACCTCATCATCGGCGAAGGCCCGTCGGCGCGTAGTGTCCGGATTGATCTGCCGCAATTTACCCTGATTGGCGCGACCACGCGGCAAGGGCTGCTAACCACGCCGCTGCGCGACCGTTTCGGGATTCCGGTGCGGCTTAATTTTTACAGCGTTGAGGAATTGGAAAAGGTGGTCCACCGTGCGGCCAGATTGCTTGGCCTTGATATCGCCCCCGATGGCGCGACCGAGGTTGCTCGCCGCGCACGCGGGACCCCGCGGGTTGCGGGCCGCCTGCTGCGACGGGTGCGTGATTTTGCCAATGTGGCAGGATCGGCCATCGTGGACCGGGAAACCGCCGATACGTCGCTCACCCGGCTGGAGGTGGACAGCATCGGCCTCGACGCCATGGACCGCCGCTATCTTCACATGATCGCTGATATTTACAAGGGCGGTCCGGTAGGTGTCGAAACGCTCGCCGCCGGTCTGTCCGAACCGCGCGACACGATCGAGGAAGTGATCGAACCGTATCTCATCCAGCTGGGTCTGATCGCGCGCACGGCCCGTGGCCGCGCGCTCAACGATCGCGGCTGGCAGCATTTGGGGCTGAAACCGCCTGCGGGGAAAGAAGTGGGCGGTGACCTGTTTGATTGAGCCCTTAATCCTCTCCCCTGAAGGGGAGAGGGTTTTAGAGTAGGTCAGTCTCGCAGCAGTTCGTTGATGCCGGTTTTAGAGCGGGTCTGCGCATCGACAGTTTTCACGATGACCGCGCAGTAAAGCGACGGACCGGGTGCGCCGTCAATATTGGTCTTGGCCGGGATCGCTCCGGGCACGACGACGGCATAGGGCGGAACTTCGCCAATATGGACTTTGCCAGTGGCGCGGTCGATAATCTTGGTAGAAGCACCCAGATACACACCCATGGACAGCACTGCACCTTCACCGACGCGGACGCCTTCGGCCACTTCGCTGCGTGCGCCGATGAAGGCGCCGTCACCGATAATTACCGGATCGGCTTGCAGCGGCTCCAGCACGCCGCCAATGCCCGCGCCGCCGGAAATATGGACGTTCTTGCCAATCTGGGCGCAGCTTCCCACCGTCGCCCATGTGTCAATCATCGCGCCTTCGTCGACAAACGCACCGATATTGACAAAGCTGGGCATCAACACGACGTTGCGCCCGATGTGGGAGCCATGGCGGACAATAGCGCCGGGAACCGCACGGAAACCGGCTTCGCGGAAACGGTTTTCGCCCCAGCCGGCAAATTTGCTGGGAACCTTGTCCCAATGGTTTGCGCCGCCGGGGCCTTCGATAATCTGGTTGTCGTTCAGCCGGAAAGACAGCAGCACCGCCTTTTTCAGCCATTGATTGACGACCCATTTGTCGCCCTGTTTCTCTGCAACACGGGCGCTGCCATCGTCGAGTTTGGCCAGTGCAGCGTTTACCGCATCGCGTTCCTCGCCCTGGCTATTGATATTCAGCGATTCACGCTTGTCCCAAGCAGTTTCAATGGCGGCAATCAAATTGGCAGTCATAATATTGCGTCTTTCCTGTTTTACTTGTTCAAATAGAGGCTGGACATCCAGCTTTCCAAATCGGGGATTTCATAGTCAATATAATCCGGTGCATGGCCGCGTGCGCCCCACTCCGAACGGGTGTTGACCCAGATGGTCGTCATGCCCAAATCTTTTGCCGGGCGCAAATTGCGCGCCATGTCCTCGACGAATAAGGCGCGGGCGGGATTGATGCCGCAGGTGGTGATAAGGCTGTGATAAGCCGCTTCTTCCGGTTTCGGGACAAGATTGGTGGCCAGCACGTCATGAATCCGGTCAAACAGGCCGCCAAGGCCGCGCTTTTCCAGAACCCGCTCTGCATAAGGCTTGTCGGCATTGGTGAAGACCAGTTTTTCGCCGGGAAGGGCGGCTATCGCGCTATAGAGTTCCGGTGAGTGTGTCAGTCTGCTCATGTCAATATCATGGACATAATCCAGAAAATCCTGCGGGTCGGTGCCATGATGGTGCATCAACCCGGCAAGGGTAGTGCCATGATCGTGGAAATAGCTTTTCTGTATCCGGCGCGCTTCGACAGGGTCGCAGTGCAGAGCCTGTGCAATATATTCGCCCATCTTAATATCGATCAGGGAAAAAAGATCGCTTTCCGCCGGATAAAGGACGTTATCGAGATCAAAGATCCAGTGATCGATATGGGCAAATTCTGGTAGCATCGGCAAAGCGCCTAATCACTCCGCTGCATTACGGCAAGCGCTGATCGTCAAATGGCCAAAGGCTATGCCCGCGCGCCTTTTTCTTCTACGCTCGCGCTGTTATGCCGCAACGCTTTCAGCACGGTATCGACAATACCGTCGGCATCCAGCCCCGCTTCGGCATATTGGGCCTCCGGTTTGTCCTGATCCTGGAATATATCCGGCAAGCGCATGGTGCGGATTTTCAGCCCTGTGTCGGTCAGCCCGGCATCAGATGCCATCGTCAGGACATGCGCGCCAAGTCCGCCAATCGCCCCCTCTTCAAGGGTGATAGCAACCTCATGGCTGGTCAGTAATTTGCGAATCAGTTTTTCATCCAGCGGCTTGGCAAAGCGCATATCCGCGACCGTAGTGCTAAGCCCCTTGGCATCCAGGCGATCTGCGGCCTTCATGGCTTCCCCCAACCGGGTGCCAAGCGACAGGATGGCAACCTTGGTGCCTTCGCGCACAATCCGACCTTTACCAATTTCCAGCTTTTCTAGTTTTTCGGGGATGGGGACGCCCGTGCCATTCCCGCGTGGATAGCGGAATGCAATCGGCCCATCGTCATATTCCGCAGCGGTATAGGTCATGTGGGCAAGCTCTGCCTCGTCAGCGGCGGCCATCACCACCATGTTAGGAAGGGTCGCAAGATAGGTAATGTCAAAGCTGCCGGCATGGGTGCTGCCATCCGCTCCGACCAGTCCGGCCCGGTCAATCGCAAAGCGCACGGGTAGATTCTGGATCGCAACATCGTGCACGACCTGGTCATAAGCCCGTTGCAGGAAAGTCGAATATATCGCGGCAAACGGACGCATCCCCTGCGCGGCCAGCCCTGCGGCAAAGGTCACGCCATGCTGTTCGGCGATCCCGACATCAAAAGCACGGTCGGGATGGGCCTTTGCAAATTTGTCCACGCCGGTTCCTGATGGCATGGCTGCGGTAATCGCACAGATGCGCGGATCAGTGTCGGCCAGCTTGGCGAGCGTTTCGCCAAAGACATTCTGGTAAGCGGGCGGGCCGCCGCCCGGCCCCTTGTCCTGTTTGCCCGACACGACATCAAATTTGGCCACACCGTGATATTTGTCGGCAGCTTCTTCGGCAAATTTATAGCCTTTGCCTTTTTCGGTTACGACGTGGATCAGGCAGGGGCCTTCCGCTGCATCGCGGACATTTTCCAATACCGGGATCAAATGCTCCAGATTATGGCCGTCAATCGGGCCGACATAATAGAAGCCAAGCTCTTCAAACAAGGTCCCGCCCATCGTCATGCCGCGCGCATATTCATCCGTTTTGCGTGCCGCGTCGTGGAGCGATTTGGGCAATTTGCGGGCAAACCGCCGGGCCAGTTCCCTTATGCCAAGAAATTCGCGGCTGGACACAATCCGCGCCAGATAAGCGGACAGCCCGCCCACGGGCGGTGCAATCGACATATCATTGTCGTTCAGGATTACGACCAGCCGGTTGCCCGCGATCGACGCATTGTTCATCGCTTCATAAGCCATGCCCGCGCTCATCGCCCCGTCACCAATGACAGCAATTCCCCGCCCCGGTGCGCCTGTCATTTTATTGGCGACGGCAAAGCCCAGCGCCGCGCTGATCGAGGTGGAGCTGTGCGCTGCGCCAAAAGGATCATATTCGCTTTCGCTGCGCTTGGTAAAACCGGAAAGTCCCCCGCCCTGACGCAATGTGCGAATACGGTCGCGGCGACCGGTGATAATCTTGTGCGGATAACATTGATGGCCGACATCCCAGATCAGGCGATCTTCGGGCGTATTAAACACGTAATGGATAGCAGTGGTCAGCTCGACCACGCCGAGTCCTGCGCCCAGATGGCCGCCCGTAACCGAAACCGCGTCAATGACTTCAGCCCGCAATTCATCTGCAAACTGGCGTAACTGCTCCGGTTCCAGCCGGCGCAGGTCCGCTGGCAAGGACACTGTATCCAGAAGTGGTGTTTTCGGACCTGACATATTGTCTCCTGTTTCACCCTGACTTTAGCGATATTGGCCGGGTATGTCGAACTTTCAGCAGAAAGCTCCTTAAAATATCAATCTCTATATTTGCTGGTTGTGTAATTCCCGGAAATGCGGCTTCATCCGCACTTCTGGCAGATACCGCGCACCTCGATCACCGGACGGATCGACTTGAAACCCTGTTCCCGTGCAACAGCGCGAACCTTTGATGATAAGCTATCATCATCAATATGGGTTGCCTCTCCGCATGTGTCACAGACAAGGAAAATACAATCATGTTCACAGCCGGGGTGGCTATTGGCCAGATAGGCATTGGCGCTTTCCACCCGCATGGCAAGGTTGGTTGTCACGAACAGGTCAAGAATGCGGTAAACGCTATTGGGCGCAACACGCTTGCCGCGCGCAGCCGAAACCAGCTCTGCTATGTCATAGGCAGAGGCCGGGCGCGAAAAACCGGAAAGCGCCTCAAATATAGCGGCGCGCGTGTCTGTCCATTTCTCGCCAGCCGCCTCCAGATTATGGCGGGCAGCATCGGCAAGAGATTCGCCGTGATGCTCATGATGCTCATGTTTTCCCATAAATGTAATTTAGGGATGTTGGCGGGGGAGGGCAAGTTTAATGAAATTTATTGAAACCTCAGGCGCCGGGCGGATTTTTTTTTGGACCTCAGGCGCCGGGCGGGCGCATCCGCGCCCTTGGCTTTCCTCGCATAAGCTCGGGCGCGCGGTCGCGCTTGCCTCGCTTCGCTCGGTTCGGCGCTCCCTCGAAGGGGTGCACAAGAGCGCAACCTAAAGAATATTCACCAGGCCGACGCGAAGCGGAGGCAAGGCCGACCGGCCGCCGCGCCTTATGGCGCGTAGCCAAGGGCGCGGATGCGCCCGCCCGGCGCCTGAGGTAAAACAAAGACTCCCCGGCGCTTGAGGTCCAAAAAATCCGCTGCGTGTGTTATAGTAAATATCTTCAACTATTCCCCTCAACCGTGCCATAAAAACAACAATAATTGCTTTTTTGTGTCGAATCTGTTAACACTGTTGACGGTAAGCGGCTGGGCACTGGGGTGTTTGGTCGTTATATGTATGAACAAAAGGGTTTTTTCGTCGGGTTTTGAATCATTTAACCGGAATAATCCTTCTCTTCCTTCAAGAAAGAAAGGTTTTTTATGGCTGCAAATACGCTGTCCTTTGATGTGGGCGATTATGTTGTTTATCCTAAACACGGTGTCGGCCGGGTAATTGAACTGCAAAATGAAGAAATCGCTGGCATGCAACTTGAGCTTTACGTTCTGCGCTTTGAAAAAGAGCGTATGACATTGCGTGTGCCCATGAACAAAGCGGAAGGCGTCGGCATGCGCAAGCTGTCTTCCGACAAGACGCTGAAGGAAGCGCTGGAAACACTGAAGGACAAGCCCAAGGTCAAACGCTCCATGTGGTCGCGCCGTGCGCAGGAATATGAAGCGAAGATCAACTCCGGTGATCTGGTGTCCATCGCGGAAGTTACACGCGATCTGTTCCGTGCGGATGACCAGCCAGAGCAAAGCTATTCCGAGCGTCAGATTTTTGAAGCGGCATCCAGCCGCCTGGCCCGTGAGCTTGCCGCTATGGAGGAAACCGACGAGCCGACAGCTCTCGCGAAAATTCTGGAAATCCTGAATATTGCCGCACCGCAATATTATGAGGTCAAGGAAGCCTGATTTCCGCCAACCGGTTTTCAAATCCGATATCAAAAGGGCCGTCCTGAAAAGGGCGGCCTTTTTTTATGGACTTTGGGTAGAGCCCACGGTGTGTGGGTGCATGGGCTGCCTTAAGAGAATCACGCCCTTCACCGAATCGTTTTTCTATCGATTCGCCCCTATTTCGCTGCCTTTGCAGCCCTCAAATCCGTAAAAACCGATTAACCCTTTATAGTGGTTTGTCCCATTTCCGGACACTCGCAACATTGGACTGGTATCTGTTTTTCAGGCGTTTACCATTAGAACCATTGCAGGCTCAAGGTTACAGGGAAAGCCGCCCTCTGCGGGGCAAAGGAGTTTCAACCGGGCATATGATTTTCGGACTAGCTAAATCCGTATTTCCGCATTATTAACGTTGCATTAACAATATTTGGGGTGAGTCGGGTCGTGACTCCCACAGGAATTAAGCGAGGACGTTGAGCTCACCAGGGTCCTTGGCGACGCAAGTAGTTATGAGGGGCACTCATGCGATTTTTATTTTCGGCGAAAGCCGGGGTGGCGTTAGCCGCGTTGACTCTAGTCACGCCTGCTTTCGCCAACGAAATAGAAAGCGCGCGTTCATTTGACATCGCTGTCAGCGGGTCGATCAGCCAATATTGCGCCATGGGCACAATTGCCGACATGGACTTTGGTAATCTTGAACGTCGGGGACTAAGTCGCCAAACGCCGGTTGCATTTAGTTGCAACATGCCATTCACGATGACCATCAATGGTGAGAGCGGTGCGTTGACGCACACGACTATGCCAGGTGGTCAGGGGCCTTTTGGCGGTAAGCTTCCCTATTCGTTATCCATTGAACTGCCTGTGCGCCACCCGGCGCGGCAGGTGCTCACCAAATCTTTTAGCAGCCAGCAGTTACAGGCCGGCGGCGTTATTTCCAGCAACGGCGGCATTGCCACAGATGGCATGATCCTGGGCGTTGAGCTTGGCTTGCCTTCGGGTGAAGCCGGATTGCTGGCCGGAGAATATTCGGAGGTGATCACGATCACGGTCTCTCCGATCTGAGATTCGTTTGCGGGAATGATCCAGCAAACGGAATTACGCCGGAAGGGTAGGCATCGATGCCCCTCTGGTTTGCGACCCACCCGATGCGAACGAAAGGCCGTGACCCATTAACAGGGGGCGGTCATATAAAAGGAATGAAGTCATGAAAAATATCCTATCCGGCGCAGTTGCCGCTATCGCTCTCGTAGCCATCTCGGCTCCTGCAGCAGCACAGACAAACGAACGTCACTATGCAAGCCCAGGTCCGATTCCGTACCAGTTGACCAACCCCGGCTTTTTGGGGACCATTGCTGGTGAACTCGGCGTACTCGCTCAAGTTGGAACGCGCTACACCGCGCAGGCTGATGCACCTGGCGATACCGAAACCGCTACACCAACCGTCAGCGTTGTGTTTAACCTGTCCGGTTCAGTCAACAAGGACTGTTCTTTCTACTCAGGCAACACACCTTCTGCACGTAACATCGACTTTGGTGTTATCGGCGTTCGCACCGGCAACAACGAGAATGTTAACGATGCGTTCGAAATGACTGGCCCTGCGGTTGCCAATATCGAATCGTTGACCGCTGGTTGTAACTTCAACAACGAAGTTGAAATCTCGAAAGACGATATTCGCGGTCTCGTGAACACTGCTCCTGGTGGTTTTGATACCAACCAGTTCCAGGCGAACATCCCTTACAGCGTAGCAGCTCAATGGACGGGCGTTGCTCTGAACAACCAGGCTGCTGGTACGCCTCAGTCTCTGACTGTTGCAACCACTGCTAACGCTGCTCAGAAGCAGCAGGGTGCATGGCGTTCTGATATGCAGATCGACATCGTTGCTCCTGCAGTAACCGCTAAAGGTCTGGTCGCTGGTACCTATGAAGGCGTCACGACCCTGACACTGCGCGCACTTTAAGCAGTATGAACTTTGAGAGAAGGGGGAAGAAAGTTTCTTTCCCCTTTTCTTAACTCTTTTGTGAAATACGCTTAAAAAATCTGGTAAAAATATTGGGGGCAAAGTTAATGACGTTTTTGACGATATTGGGGCGGCGTGCGCGTGCTTCAGCATTATTGTTTGTCGCGGCTTTGGCTCTGACAGTCCCGGCGCTGAACAGTCCGGCCTACGCCATGCGCGTTTCTCCCATGGTTGTTGAAATGGAATCCCGCGGGACAGATGCCACTGCCCGTATCGAGGTGCAGAATATCAATCCCGGCAATCTTGCTTTCGAAACCCGCGTGTTCCGGATGGCGATCGATGCAGAGGGAGAGATTACCGAAACACCCGCCGATGAAGATTTCCTGATATTCCCGCCGCAAGGCGTCTTGCCCGCCGGTGGCCGGCAAGTGGTCCGTCTGCAGTGGCTTGGCCCCGCAGAACCGGATAAGTCACAATCCTATTATGTATCCGTTGAACAGTTGCCTGTTAAACTGGATCCGGTTGCTACCGAGCAGATCGGGGCGCAGGTGCAGATCCTCTATAATATGCGTGCGCTGGTTGTTGTCGCTCCTCCGGGTGCAAAACCCGATGTGTCTGCGACCAAGGTAGAGCAGGTTTTTTACCAGCCGCCCACACCGCCCGGTGCAGCGGAGCAGCCCGAAATGCAGGACGGGGTTGCCGTCACCCTAACCAATACCGGTCGGCGTCACGCCATGATGGCCAACTTTTCCTGGCAACTGGTTGGCACTGACAAGGACGGCAAATGGCTCCGGGTCGATGTTTCGCCCGAAGAACTGACACGTGCAGTGGGCACGGGCTATGTCCCGGCTCAGGGTGAACGTATCTTCCGCCTGCCAATTCCAGGATTCGGTCCCGGACCGATCAAGTTAACGTTCGGCCAATGAAGCGCAGATTCCTATTATGCACTGCCGCGCCATTGGCATTATGGTCCGGCAGCGCAATTTTTTCACACGGAGCCGCCGCGCAGGTAACGATTCCGTTGCCGAGCGCACCCGGCTCCGCTCCCCAGACTGGCACACCCGCGACTATCCCCCTTCCACAGCCCGATACAGGACCTGAGACGCCGTCTGATTCGGGGCCTGAACCAACACCCGCACCACCGGCTCAGGAACCGATAGCCCCGCAATATCCGATTGGCCCCCACGGTCGTCCGGACATAAACCCTTATGACCGCGACATTGACATGACGGTGCCGCTGACGTTCCAGAGCAGCAGCCTTGGCGAAGTGCCATTGCGGTTGACCGCAGATGACCGGTTCCTGATCGAATCGGAAACATTTCTCCGGCTGATGAAGTCTGTGCTGAACGATCCCGCGCATGTCGAATTAAGCACGAAATTGGCGAATCTGTCCGAATTCGGGCAGGAGGATCTGGAAGAAACCGGCGTCGCGCTGACCTATGATCCCAGCACCTTGGCGGTTGTCGTGGTCGAGGTTGCACCGGAACAACGCGCCATCCGGGATTTATTTGCCCCGCCGCGCGATGATATCAGCGACGTCTCTTTGCAGCCTGCCACCTTGTCCGGTTATCTGAATATCAGCGCGTCTGGTGTGTATATCTGGGAAAGTGATGAAAGCATGGACCCGCCGACGATCAACTTTGACGGAGCCGTGCGCCTTGGCCCCGTGGTGTTCGAGGGTGATGCCCAGATTGGCCAGCAATTCAGCCTTAGCGGCGATTCATACAAGCTGACCCGCAACTATGCGCGGCTGGTTTATGATGAGCCAGAGGATTACCGCCGCTGGTTTTTAGGTGATCTGGATCCCGAAATCCGCGGACAGCAAGCCTTTGTCTCGATGGGCGGCGTCGGTGTCCTGCGCCAGAGGCGGCGGTTTAACGCCTTCCGTTCCGCAGTATTGCAGTCCAATCGTCAGCTCATTCTCCAGCGCGATTCAACCGTGCGCTTTTTGCGTAACGGCTCGCTTTACCGGGAAATCCGGCTGCAACCGGGACGTTATGATTTTAGCTCGCTGCCGCTGATTGCAGGCAGCAATGATATCGACATCCAGGTAATCGATAATACCGGGGCCGTGCAGGATCTGTCCTATTCGCAATATCTCGATCCGATTGATCTCGACCCCGGCGATCATGAATATGGCGCGTTTTTCGGCCCGACGAGCAAGCGTTTCGGACGCGCGCCGGATTATCGCGGGCCGATTGCGTTTAGCGGCTTTTTCCGCAAGGCCTTTCTCGACGCTCCCGCCATCGGTGTTGGTCTTCAGGCCAGCAAGGATGTGCAGATGCTCACCGGTCAGACCCAATTTGTATTGGGTAATGGTGGACGGGTGCTATTCGATGGCGGTGTCAGCCATTCCAAAATCGCCGGTGAAGGATTTGCAGGCGGCGTCAGCTACGAACATTATATCGACCGCGGCGGCCTGGCCGACAGTTTCACGATCCGGGCCGATTATGTGTCGGGTGATTTTTCGTCCCTGAACAATCTGGAAGGGGTCAACACGACATCCTTGACGGCTTCTGTCCAATATACCCGTCAGTTCAATCTGAAATTCCTGACCACTTCGACAGCAACCTACCTTAAAGGTCGCGGCAATGTGGGGGACAGCTATCGCCTTGGCACTACGGGCTATTACCGACTGAACCGCGAATGGACGTTCAGGGCGGGTGTCGATTACGCGAAATATCCGTCATCCCTTACACGGGGAAGCGGTTTCAGCGTATCTGCCGGGTTAGTGTACCAGCCGGATTACCGCCGCAGGGCCGAAGCACGTTATGAAAGCCGCGATAATATCAAGGAACTGTCCTATAACCAGAGCGGCCTGAACCAGCTTAACAGCGTCGGTTTCGGGGCCGTTGTCGCTCATGAAGACAATAATTCGCGCGCGCAGGGCTATGCTTCTTATTCCGCCAACCGTTTTGACGCGTCGGTAAGCCATGCCAGCTTCGGGCCAAGCATTTCTGACTTTGGTCAGGTCAATGCGACTTCGGTGCGGGTTGGCACGACATTGGCTTTCGCAGACGGAATGTTCGGTATCGGGCGGCGGATTAACGACAGCTTCATGCTGCTTTCCGCGCACGAAAATCTGGGCGACCGCAGCGTGGTTGCGGGGCAATCGCTGGCCGAGAATAATTATATCAGTAAAAGCGGCGCTCTGGGATCGGCGGTTAACAACTTCCTCGGTTCCTACTCGACCCAGTCGGTCCAATATGATGTGGAAGACCCGCCATCGGGTTATGATACCGGTCCCGGCGTATTTCGTGTATATCCACCCTATAAGAGCGGTTACGCGGCGCGTATTGGCACGGATGCCTTTGTCAGCGCGATGGGCACGCTGGTGCTTGGCCCGGACAAGCCTGTTTCGCTTATCGGCGGGCGCGTGAACCTGCTGGATGTGGAAGAAGGGGAGAACCCGCAACCGGTTCCGTTCTTCACCAATTCGGTCGGGCGTTTCGCGATTGCGAACCTGTTGCCGGGCCGACGTTATCAGGTGGAAACATATGGGCCAAATGGCACGATTGACAAAAGTTTTGAATTCACTGTTCCGGCCGACACGGATGGTCTTGTAAAACTCGGTACCGTCCGGCCAGGCATGAAAAAATAGGAGACACCAATGCTGCGCCCATTTTTGACTTTCCTTGCAGCTTCTGTGGCTGCGCCGGTTATGGCGCAGGGGCCTGCCATTCCCAACGGGCAGTCCACCGACTGTCTGCTTCGCGTTAATCCGACTCCGTCAAGCTGGATCATAAAGGGGCATGACCCGTTTTCCGGCACCATTCCGGAAGGGACATTTGGCGTGACCTTCATCAATGAAGGCGGGGCAGAGTGCCGCTTCACACCCAGATTTGAACTTAACCCGCCGCCGTTCGGACTGTCGAAAGGCACAGGACGCCCGGTTGCATATTCGCTTGTGAACCTGACTGACACGCGGGATGTGACGCCCCGTGCAGGGCGATCCGTTGCCTTTGCATCACAGAGCGAAATGGAACTCAAGCCGCGCGAATCGCGTTCGATATTATATAAGCTTGTCGCGGACCCTGCCCATATAAGCGGTTCCGGTACCTTCACGCAGGATGTGACGCTGGAGGCGCAGGACAAGCAGTTTCGCTCCCTCGGCGGCGCGCCTTTGGTTTTGGGCTTGAATGTATTGCCGTCTGCGCGGATCGGTCTTTCGGGCACCTATACGATGAACGACGGACAGGCGTTCGTTAATCTGGGGGAATTGAAAGAAGGCGTTGCGCCTTTGCTCCTCAACCTGCTGGTCAGCAGCACGGGCGACTATGATATTCTGGTCAGCTCGGCCAATTCCGGCCAGCTTCGCTTGGGGTCGAGCCAGTGGTCCGTGCCCTATTCGATTGCCATTGGCGGCACAGGGGTCAATCTGGCTGGCCCACGCACTGTTTCAGGGACTTCCAAATCGAGAAGGCCGGGCCTTATCCGCGATGCGTTACCCATAGATTTTATCATCGGTGATGTGTCGAAAAAGCGTGCCGGCGTTTATAGTGACGTGATATCGGTTACGGTAACCGCGCGCTAAGCTGCTCTGGTACTTAATCTGCTTTCCCGTCAGGTCTGAGCCGGTCTAGGGACGACTCCGGTCGATAGGCGTGGGGGCTCGCCAATAACGCTCTTTTCCCCGTTCCCATGCCGCTGCGCCCCGAAGTAGCGCTTAATAGTTAGCGCGTCGTTAACTTTAGCCGTTGACGATAGTTTCAATGCATTCTGCCAAATTGCTCTCATCAGAAATGAATTGAGGGCACTGAAATGGCGAAGAAACTGATTAGCGCGGTGGTGGTAGTAGCGGCAGCTACGATGGCGACCAGTGCAGTTGCAACAAGCTCCATGAGTTTTAACCTGCGGGCTCACGTTCCCGTCACTTGCGGGGTTCAGCATAACCCGGCCGGCACTGGATTTGCCGGAAACACCGTCAATCTGGGCCAGCTGCGCGAATATTGCAATGCGCCGAACGGATATCAGCTTGAGGTCCGCTACAGCCCCAACAGTTTGCGCGGCGTAAGGTTGAACTTCGGCAATGAAAGCGTGATGCTTGATGGTTCCGGCTTTGCCACAATTCCGGGGGCAGTTGGTCCCAAGATCCAGACCCGTCCGCTTTCGGCGCAACTGGGTGATGGCGGTTTTGACGCACAGGAACTTCAGGTCGCAGCCATAGCGAACTGAGTGAAACTGAAGAATATTACAGAAACATCACTCTAAAGCTGGTGCGGACGGCGGGACTCGAACCCGCACACCCGTTTCGGATAGCAGATTTTAAGTCTGCTGCGTCTACCATTTCGCCACGTCCGCACCGGCATATTCAGCTCTGGGCTGAATGGACTTTCGACAAGCATTATTGCACGCAGCAGGTCAAGTGCTGAGATGCCGAAATTGAATTTTTTCGATTCTTTTGCCGGTATTTGACCGCTTTAGTCGCCATCCGGCCCGATATAGCCCTTGTATCTAACCCTTGTTGAGGCGTTCCCGGATTTCTTTTCCGGGTTTGAAATAGGGCACGCGCTTGGCCGGAACCTCTACTGATTCCCCTGTGCGCGGGTTGCGGCCGATACGTGGCTGGCGCTGACGGGTGGAAAAAGCACCAAAGCCGCGCAGCTCTACCCGACCGCCTTCTGCCAGTTTCTGGGTGATCTGGTTAAAGAACAGATCAACAATTTTCTCAATTTCATCTGGCTTTAAATCAGGGTTTTCTTCGGCCAGTTTCTCAAGCAGTTCAGAACGTATCATGAGCGTGCCTTTCCTATTGTGGAGCAACCACATAATTCAAGCTTTTCACTTCCCGTTCACAACTTCAGAACAGAAGAGCACAATATAGGGATACTGACAGAAAACCTTCATGTTTTCAATGGTCTTTGGATGACTGATTGCAATTCGCCCCGCATTGGGACGTATTGATCTTATTCCGGTGCATATTCCCGTATAGATTTCCGTGCCCGTATGTCTCCACTGGGGTCGCATATGCGCCGGACCAACGAAAAAGCCCGCCCCCCTTTGCGAAGGAGGCGGGCTTTTTCTTGTAACTTTACCGGGCCGATGCCCGCTAAGTTCAGTCGTCTTTTTTCTTGAGCGCTTCGCCCAGAATATCGCCGAGGCTTGCACCGGAATCGGTGGAACCGAATTGTTCGACAGCCTGTTTCTCTTCGGCCAACTGGTGGGCTTTGATCGAGAAGTTCGGCTTTTTGGAACGGTCGAAACCGATAACCATTGCGTCGACTTTCTGGCCAACCTGGAAACGGTCAGGACGCTGTTCGTCACGGTCACGGCCAAGGTCGGAGCGTTTGATGAAGCCGGTGGCACCATCGTCGCCAACCTGTACTTCAAGGCCGCCATCACGGACTTCAAGCACGGTAACCGTGGTGACAGAACCCTTCTTGAGGCCGCCGGTATCGGTACCGCCAACCGCAGGAGCACCCTTTTCAAGCTGCTTCATGCCAAGGGAAATGCGCTCTTTCTCAACATCAATGTCAAGGACGATTGCTTTAACCTGTTCGCCTTTATGGTGCAGGTTCAGCGCGTCTTCACCAGAAATGCCCCATGCGATGTCGGACATGTGAACCATGCCGTCAACGTCACCTTCGAGCCCGACAAACAGGCCGAATTCGGTAGCATTCTTGACTTCACCTTCGACAGTGCTGCCAACCGGATGGGCATCGGCAAAGTCGGTCCACGGGTTGGACTGAGCCTGTTTGAGGCCCAAGGAGATCCGGCGTTTTTCGGTATCGACTTCGAGGACGATGACATCGACTTCCTGCGAAGTGGAAACGATTTTGCCAGGGTGGACGTTTTTCTTGGTCCAGCTCATTTCGGAAACGTGGACAAGGCCTTCAATGCCGGGTTCCAGTTCCACAAACGCACCATATTCGGTGATGTTGGTGACAGAGCCGGTCAGTTTCGTGCCAACGGCATATTTCTCGGAAGCGGAATCCCATGGATCGCTTTCAAGCTGTTTCATGCCCAGGGAAATACGCTGTGTTTCCTTGTTGATCTTGATGATCTGGACTTTCAGCGTGTCGCCGATGTTAATCATCTCGTTGGGATGATTGACCCGTTTGTAGCTGAGATCGGTGACGTGGAGCAGGCCATCAATGCCGCCCAGGTCAACAAACGCGCCGTAGTCGGTGATGTTTTTCACAACGCCTTCGATCACTTGGCCTTCAGCCAGCGATTCGATCAGGCCCGAACGCTGTTCTGCGCGGGTTTCTTCAAGGATGGCGCGGCGTGATACAACGATATTGCCACGCTTGCGGTCCATTTTCAGGATCTGGAAAGGCTGTGAAATGTCCATCAGCGGGGTCACGTCGCGCACGGGGCGGACATCGACCTGGCTACCGGGAAGGAAAGCTACAGCGCCATCAAGATCGACAGTGAAGCCGCCTTTGACACGTCCGAAGATGATGCCGTCAACGCGGTTGCCTTCATCATATTCTGTTTCCAGCTTGTCCCATGAAGCTTCGCGGCGTGCGCGGTCGCGCGACAGCATGGCTTCACCGTTCACATTTTCGATGCGGTCCACATAGACTTCGACTTCATCGCCAATGTTCAGATTTGCTTTTTGACCGGGAGCAGCAAATTCACGCAGCGCTACACGGCCTTCAGATTTCAGTCCAACATCAATGACAGCCATGTCATTTTCGATGCCGACAACGGTGCCTTTAACCACGCGGCCTTCAAAGCCCTGGTCTTCACCGCCAATTGATTCGTTTAGTAATGCCGCAAAATCATCGCGACTGGGAAATGCCGTAGAGGCCATATAAGTTCCTTAATAGTCATTTTTTCGGGCCAAGCGGTTGGTTCCGCTGGTCTTGGACCAAAACATGATTGCCACCGAATGCAGCAGTCATATCCAGCAGAAAACCGCCATTTTGGCTATATGCGAAAGATTGAGCCGCAAACGAAAAAGCTGCGCCAAAGTCAGGGCGGCTATTTATCGCCCCGTCTTGCGCACCCCGTTATCTGCTATGCCGGTTATTTAAAACTCCGGCGGCTTATCTTCTCATTCACCAAGGCAATTGCCTGTTGGATGGCGTCGCCTATAGTCAAATCGGTCGTATCAAGCAAGTCCGCATCTTTGGCCGGTTTCAGCGGTGCCGTCGCCCGGCTTCGATCCCGTTCGTCGCGTTTGCGGATGTCGGCCAGTATGACATCAAAATTAACAACCTCTCCGCGCCGCTCCATTTCCTTGAACCGGCGTAGTGCCCGCGCGTCGGCTGAGGCGGTTACGAACAGCTTTACGTCTGCATCAGGTGCAATCTCCGTTCCGATGTCGCGCCCGTCAAGCACGGCGCCCCCCGGTTGATAGGCGAAATCTACCTGGCGCTTGTGAAGTGCGGCGCGCACTTGCGGATGAACCGATACCCGGCTCGCCAGTCCGCCGACCGCTTCGCTGCGCAAAGCCGGATCGCCCAGCAAAGCGGTATCAAAATTACAGGCCGCCAGCGCATCGGCGGGATTATCCGCATCTGCGCCATTTTCCCTGACTGTCCAGCCGACGGCGCGGTAAAGCAGGCCGGTATCCAGAAAGGGTAAAGCGAAATGTTTCGCCAATTCCTTGGAAATAGTGCCTTTGCCAGAGGCGGTAGGGCCATCGACGGCGATGATCACGGGGCTTTACCCTGCGATTCGCTTTGTAACGCAGCCAGCAGATCGGTAAATCCGGGGAAGCTGGTTTCTGTCGGGCTCATATCGTCCACGCGCACGCCGGTTTGCGTAACCAGCCCTGCAATCGCAAAGCTCATGGCGATGCGGTGATCCAGCGCGGTTTTGATCGCTCCGGCATCCGCTTTCGCCGCCAGCGGCTTTCCGCCGCTTCCGGTTATGACCAGTCCATCCGGATTCTCTATCACCTGGGTGCCCAGCATCATCAGCCCTTCGGCCATTTGCGACAGGCGGTCCGATTCCTTGACGCGCAGCTCAGACAGGCCGGTGGTAGTTGTCTGGCCTTCTGCCAGAGCGGCGGCGATGAACAGGATGGGGAATTCGTCGATCATGCTCGGCGCAATATCGGCGGGAACATCTATGCCGGTCAGTTTGCTATGTTTTACATGGATATCCGCGACCGGCTCACCGCCAACCGTGCGCCGGTTTTCAAAGCGGATATCGCCGCCCATTTGCTGAAGCACAGTGAACAGACCGGCGCGGGTTGCGTTGATCCCGACATTTTCAACCACAATTTCCGATCCCGGAACCAGCAGAGCCGCGACCACCGGAAAAGCAGCGGAAGACGGATCGCCCGGCACGGTAATATTCTGCGGCTGCAATTCCGCTTCCCCGACGAGCGATATGACTCGGTTATTCTGTCCGTCCGTCTCGACCGATATATCCGCGCCAAAGCCTTTCAGCATGGTTTCGCTATGGTCGCGTGTGGGAACAGGTTCGATCACGCGGGTAATGCCGGGCGTATTCAATCCGGCCAGCAGGATCGCCGACTTCACCTGTGCAGAGGCGACGGGCAGGCGGTATTCCATCGGTACAGCAGGGCAAAGGCCGCGCACCGTCAAGGGCAGGCATGCCTGGCCATTGGTGGTCATCCTTGCAGTAAAATCCGCCCCCATGGCAGAGAGCGGATCAATCACCCGGCCCATCGGGCGCTTGGAAAGGCTGGCATCGCCAAGGAAAGTCACGCTGATATCGTGGGAGGCAACCAAGCCCATCAACAAACGCACAGACGTGCCGCTATTGCCCAGATCAATGGCCGTTTCCGGCTGCATCAAGCCGCCGACTCCAACCCCGTGAACGGTCCACAAGGCGTCGCCCTGTTCGATTCTGGCCCCCATGGCGCGCAGGGCCGCTGCGGTGGCCAGCACATCTTCCCCTTCTAGCAGGCCGCGAATCTCGCTTTTGCCGACGGCAAGGGCAGAGAGAATCAGCGCGCGGTGCGAAATGGATTTGTCGCCCGGCACGGTTATCCTGCCGGTTAACGGGCCTGTTGGAGAGAAGGTGGCTGTTTGTACGTCCACTGTTATCCTGTCTGTTGTTTTCTGGGTCATTTACGGGTTTCTTATAGGGGCGCACATGGGTTAAATCATGCATGATTCGTTTCGGGATGTGAAACGGCTTTTGACAGCGCGGCTCAGCTATGGCAAGGCGCGGCCCCATTGTTTGATCGATTCTGCAAATCTTGTGAACGGTCATTATATATTACTGACAAATAAGGATTTGGAACCAGCCATGGTGAAGCCAGAATGGGGCACAAAGAGAACCTGCCCAAAATGCGGAACACGTTTTTACGATTTGGGCAAAGAAGACCCGGCGACCTGCATTGAATGCGGCGAAACATGGGTGCCGGAACCCGGCCTGAAATCCAAGCAGCCCATGCCATTCGAAGATTCTGTGAAGAAAGATTCGAAAAAAGAAGACGAAGTTGCCGATGATGATCTGGATATCGACATTGATGACGATGATCCGTCACCGGATAACGAAGTCGATCTGGGCGGTGATGACGATTTGGGAGTCACCAAAGGCAAGGGCGACGACGACGATAATGCCGAAACATAATCGGTAAATGTAATTTTGATGCAGCAAGCATCAATTGATGCTTGCAAAATGCGGTGCGCTTGGATTAAACGCGCCGCATAAGGGGCCTTAGCTCAGCTGGGAGAGCGCTTCGCTGGCAGCGAAGAGGTCAGCGGTTCGATCCCGCTAGGCTCCACCAATTTTTCGGATAAGTGCCGGTCCGCCGGACCGGCACCCGAAAAATTCCCCCAAATAATAAGATTGCGCAAGCGAAGGGTGTAACGCGCCAACTTAAACGGCGTTACAAGCAGTCATATAGCATCCCCCCTCCCACAAAATCACTTGCCAACCTTTAGCTTTGGCGCAGGATGGCATTAGATCATGACGAACAGCCCGACTTCATATGATGCCATCATTCTTGGCGCTGGCGGTGCCGGGTTGATGTGTGCGGCGGTTGCCGGGCAGCGGGGGCGCAAGGTGTTGCTCATCGACCATGCCGACGAACCGGGAAAGAAAATCCTGATTTCAGGCGGCGGCCGGTGTAATTTTACCAACATTCATACGGCGGCCGACCGGTATCTTTCCGCCAACAGGCATTTCGCCAAATCGGCGCTCAGCCGCTATACGGCGCAGGATTTTATCGCGCTGGTTAACCGGCACGGCATTGCCTGGCACGAAAAAACGCTGGGCCAGCTCTTTTGTGACGGTTCGGCCAGGCAGATTGTGGCGATGTTGCTGGATGAATGTCCGGATGATGCCGTGACCTTGTCTCTGGGGCACTCAATCACCGGTATCAGCCACCGGGACGCCCATTATCATGTCGAATATGGCGGCAAAAGCGCGGCCGCGCCGTCGCTGGTTATCGCAACCGGCGGGCCTTCTATTCCGAAAATGGGCGCAACCGGCTTTGCCTATGACATTGCGCGGCAATTTGGGTTGAGAGTGGTTGAGCCGCGCCCCGCGCTTGTTCCGCTCACCCTTGGCGGGGAGGAAACGCTGTTCCGCTCGTTATCCGGTGTGTCCGCGCCGGTCATTGCAAGCTGCGGAAAGACCGCGTTTCGGGAAGCGGCGCTGTTCACGCACAAGGGGCTGTCCGGTCCGGCGATATTGCAAATATCATCCTATTGGCGGCACGGCGAACCGGTCAGCGTCAATTTCCTGCCCGATTGCAAGCCGGACTGGCTCATAGAGTTGAAGCGTGAGAAACCCCGCCTTTCGCTGAACCGGGCGATGACCGAACGCCTGCCCACCCGATTGTCGGAAACGCTGATGGAGCGGATCGGGCTATCGGGGGATTCGGGGGCAGGAGAGCTCGGCAATCTGGCTGATCGCAAGCTGGAAGAGGCCGCGCGGCGATTGTCCGATTGGCGCTTTATGCCAAATGGCACAGAAGGTTACGCCAAGGCGGAAGTCACCGCTGGCGGGATCAGCACGGGCGAACTCTCGTCCAAAAATATGGAAGCTAGGCAAATGCCGGGTTTATATGCTATTGGCGAGGCGGTTGATGTTACCGGATGGCTCGGTGGCTATAACTTTCAATGGGCTTGGGCTAGTGGCTGGGCCGCCGCACAAACTCTATAGATACACGATATATTATCACAGACCGCAGGTAATTGGCATTTCCGCGCGGCTTTAAACTTTTGCCACGGAACGGATTTTCATGCCTTTTACTACACTTCCCCCGCTTCTTGCCGAAGCGCTCGCAGAACACGAATATGACAAACCCACAGCCGTTCAGGCCGCTGTGCTTGACCCTGAAACCGCCGGGCGGGATCTTATCGTGTCGGCGCAAACCGGTTCGGGAAAGACGGTCGCATTTGGTTTGGCGATGGGGCCACAGATGCTGGACGACAACGGGCGTTTCCCGTTTCTGGTTGAACCTTTGGCTTTGGTCATTGCGCCAACCCGCGAACTGGCTTTGCAGGTCAGCCGTGAATTGACGTGGCTATACCAGCCGGCGGGCGCGCAGATTGCGACCTGTGTCGGCGGTATGGATGCGTCCAAGGAACGGCGTTCATTGCGCCGCGGCGCGCATGTCATTGTCGGAACGCCGGGCCGTTTGCGCGACCATCTGGAACGCGGAGCGCTGGACCTTAGCAAGCTGAGAGCCGTGGTGCTCGACGAAGCGGATGAAATGCTCGACATGGGCTTTCGTGAAGATCTGGAAGAAATACTGGACGCGACGGGCGAAGAGCGCCGGACGCTGTTATTTTCCGCAACCATGCCAAAGCCGATTGTCGCTCTGGCCAAGCGTTACCAGAATGATGCGCTGCGAATCTCCACCGTTGGCGAAGATCGCGGGCATGGCGATATTGCCTATCAGGCGATTACGGTCGCGCCTGCGGATACCGAAAATGCTGTGGTCAACCTGCTGCGCTATTACGAAGCGGAATCGGCGATGCTGTTCTGCGGAACCCGTGATGCGGTGCGGAGACTCCACGCCAGCCTGGTTGATCGCGGGTTCAGTGCGGTTGCACTGTCGGGTGAGCATAGCCAAAGCGAACGTAACCAGGCGATGCAGGCGCTGCGCAGCAAACGCGCGCGCGTTTGTGTGGCCACCGATGTGGCGGCACGCGGGCTTGACCTGCCGACGCTCAGCCTCGTGATCCATGTTGAAATTCCCCGCGATGCAGAGACATTACAGCACCGTTCAGGGCGTACTGGCCGTGCCGGTAAAAAGGGGACGGCGGTTATCATCGTGCCTTATCAGCGCCGCAAGCGCGTTGAATCCATGCTACGCGGAGCGAAAATCAATGCGGAATGGAAAGAAGTGCCGACACGCGCGGATATCCGGAAAAATGACGCCGACCGCCTGATCGAAGCTTTGATGCAGCCGGTCGAGATTGACGAGGACGATATGGAACTCGCCAAGCGTCTGATGGCTGAAAAGACACCGGAAGAAATTGCCGCGATGCTGGTCCAGTCCCATCGTGCCAAAATGCCTGCGCCCGAACAGATGCTGGACCGCGGTGCGCAGTCGCAGCCAGCAGCCAGCGGCCCGCGTCCCGGCTTTGAGGATACTGTCTGGTTCAAAATGGATGTCGGCCATAACCAGCGCGCCGATGCCCGCTGGATTTTGCCGGTGCTTTGCCGCCGCGGTCACATCACCAAGAATGAAATCGGTGCGATCCGGATCAATGGCGATGATACATTGTTCGAAATCCCGCGCCGCGTGGTGGACAAGTTCACCGCGGCCATTGCGGAAAAGCGCGAGGCCGGAGGCGATGATACAGACGACATCAACATCACCCAGTTTGAAGGCAAGCCGCGCGACGAAGCAAAGCGCAATCGCAAAGGCGGACGCCGCGACAATGCCGGTAGCGGCTTTGGCGGTGAGGGCCGTGATTACAGCAATGCCAGCAAGAAATTTGGCGGCAAGAAATTCGGTTCCAAGAAATTCGGTGATCGCAAATCCGGCGGCGGCGACTCTGGCGGGCGCGATTTTGGCGGCAAGAAGCCCTATGGCAAAAAATCCGAAGACGGCGGCAAGCCTTATGTAAAACGCAAGCCTTCCGGTGATCGCGAAGGCGGCTTTGAAGGTCGCAGCGAAGGTCGCAGCGAAGGCCGCAGTGAAGGGGGCGGAAAACGCGAATTTGGAGAGGGCTTTAAAAAGAAGCCCGGTTTCAAAGGTGACCGCAAGCCCGGAGCTGGCGGTCCTGGCGGCAATAAAAAGCCCCATCGCGGCAAACGGCCCTTTGAAGGCCAAAAAGACCGGGCGCCTAAAAGCGACTAAACCGCCTTATGACTGAAGCGATCCGGATTTTTGTCGATGCTGATGCCTGCCCGGTAAAGGATGAAATTTACCGGGTGGCCTATCGCCATGAAATTCCGGTCAGTGTCGTGAGCAACAGCTATTTTCGCGTGCCGGTCCATCCACTGGTCAGCCGCGTGGTGGTCAGCGATTCGTTCGATGCCGCTGATGATTATATTGCCGGGCGGGCCTCCGCCGGTTCTATCATCATCACGGCGGATATATTGCTGGCCGATCGCTGTATTAAAGCGGGGGCAGTAGTGCTCTCTCCCACGGGCAAGCCGTTTACCGCCGACTCCATCGGCGCGGCGGTGGCCACCCGCGCAATCATGGCGGATTTGCGGGCAGGCATGGGCAGCGAGAATATCGGCGGCCCTCCGCCCTTTGGCAAGAATGACCGGTCGAGATTTCTGTCGGCGCTGGATGCGGTGCTGGTGCGGCTGAAACGCGGTGGATGAACCGACCCTAATACCAACACCTACCTTAGGATAAAAACCACTGTCCTACATTGTCGCACCTATGATACGCACGCACCGGCTCTTTCTCAGCAAGCATATTTAACCCGCGCGTATTTCCCGTTCCGGACGATGGCTGTGACAAATGTTGGATAATCCTGCACAAAAAGCCGGAATTGGCGGAACAAAAGGCTTCCTTGGTGTGAAGTTAGTGAAGTTAGGGCCTATGATGGGCAATCGCCAATCAGCTCCAGTCGCCGCGCCCTGCCATCCACAGGCTGATCGCCGCAACCGCCGCTGTATCCGCACGCAAAATCCGCGGGCCTAGCGATACTGGCACAGATTGCGGCATAGCCCGGATGGCCGCATTCTCGCTATCGGAAAAGCCGCCTTCGGGACCGATCAGGATCGCCGCCGGACCGTCATGCGCGACCAGCGCTTTACGAAAACTGCCTTCGCCGCTTTCATGGATACGCTCATCCGCGAAGAATAAATGGCGGTCCGTGGGCCAGCTTTCCAGCAAGGCCTCCAGCTTCACCAGCGGGTCCAGTTCCGGCAGCGCAGTGCGCTCGCATTGCTCGGCGGCCTCGATCATATGGGCGAGCAATTTATCCGGTTTGACGGGATTATTCTGCGTGCGCTCCGTCTGCACCGGGATCATCTTGGCAACGCCCAGCTCCGTGGCTTTTTCGGCAATCCAGTGATAGCGATCCTTCTTGATCGGCGCGGCGAGCAGCCACAGATCGGGCACGTTTTCGCGCTCCCTGGTCTTTCCGTCGATCATCAGGATCAGGTCCCGTTTGCCTAGCGCCGTAACATGGGCCAGATATTCGCCGGTGCGATTTTCGAACAGTTTAACCGGCTGGCCCTCCCTGATCCGCATGACTTTCAGTAAATAATGCGCCGTGCTGCCCTCCAGCCGGATCTCCGCACCCTCACTGAGTTCGGCATCAACATAAAGTCGAGGAGCGCTGCGAGGCGGATAGGCAGGTGTGGCGGGCATGGCGGTTTCTTTACATGTTTTTTATTAGACCTCAAGCGCCGGGCGCGGGCATCCGCCCGCTTGGCTTTCCTCGCATAAGCTCGGGCGCGCAGTCGCGCTTGCCTCGCTGCGCTCGGATTGGCGCGACCTTGGAGCAACGGTTATGATACTCACCAGACCGAGCGCAGCGAGGCAAGGCCGACCGGCCGCCGCGCCTTATGGCGCGTAGCCAAGGGCGCGGATGCGCCCGCCCGGCGCTTGAGGTTCAAAAATAATGACGCCTTTCAAATGCTGTTCTAAGAGTAAGAAATGCAGACCCAACCAGAAACCCGACCAGAAAATGTCCCAGATGCAGAATATCATGGCCTGACCGGCTTGTTGCCAGCCGCCGCGCGTCCCTATGCGCTACTGGCCCGGTTTGACCGGCCGATTGGCTGGTGGCTGCTATTCTGGCCCTGTGCATGGGGCGTGGCGCTGACTGGCGGGGCGGTGGAGCGTTGGGATCTGATCCTCTGGTTGCTGCTCGGTTCGATCGTGATGCGCGGGGCAGGCTGCGTCCTAAATGACATTGTGGACCGGGACCTGGACAAAAAGGTGGAACGCACCCGTTCAAGGCCACTGGCCAGCGGGGCGGTGTCGGTAAAAGCGGCATGGATATGGTTGATAACATTGTGCCTGATCGGGCTGATTACCTGGTTGCAATTGAACATGACGGCCAAGCTGGTCGCGCTGGGCAGTCTGGCTCTGGTAGCCGCCTATCCGTTTATGAAGCGGATCACGTGGTGGCCGCAAGCATGGTTGGGGATGGTCTTTGCCTGGGGCGCGCTGGTCGGCTGGCTTGCCATTTCGCCGGAATTTTCCACGGCGATGCTGCTGCTCTATGGCGGCGGGATCCTCTGGGTCATCGGCTATGACACCATCTATGCGCTTCAGGACCGGGAGGATGATGCGCTGGTCGGCATCCGTTCCAGCGCGCTTCGGCTGGGTGAGAATGTGCGCTTTGGCGTGCTGGTTTTCTACGCACTGGCAATGGCCAGTTGGGTGGGCGCATTCTGGATCATCCGGCCGGACCTGTTGGGCCTTGCCGCGCTGATCCCGTTTGCGATCCACCTGTTCTGGCAAGTCGCAACGCTCAAAATCGGTGATGGCGATGATGCGCTGGCCAAGTTCCGGTCCAACCGCTTTGCCGGATTGCTCATGTTCCTGGCCTGTCTGGTGCTGGGTCAGGCGGGGTAGGCGCAAGGATACACTACCAAAAAACTGACCCTAAAAATTACATTGCCCCTTGCAACCCATTCAGATTCTGGCATCCTTAAACCCAATAATAAACGTCATAATTTCTTCCGGAGAGTCTGTATGAAGCACCGCCGTCTTGGTCGCAGCCCAATTTATGTGTCTGATATTTGCATGGGAACCATGACCTTTGGCAGCATGGCGGATGAGGCGATGTCCCATAAAATCCTCGACATGTCGCTGGATGCGGGCATCAACTTTTTCGACACGGCAGAAAACTATCCGGTTCCGCCCAAACCGGAATGGGCAGGCGAGACAGAGAATATCGTCGGCCGCTGGATGAAGGGCAAACCCCGCGACAGCCTGATCATCGCGACCAAAGTCTCCGGGCCAAGCCACGGCTGGATAAAATCGGCGCAGCGCGGGGGCATGACTGCGCTGGACCGGCATAATATAGTCCGGGCGCTGGATGAAAGCCTGAAGCGGCTGGGCACGGATTATATCGACCTCTACCAGACCCACTGGCCCGACCATGGCACTGCTTATGATGAAACCATGGAAGTGCTCGACGAGGAAATCCGCAAGGGCAAAATCCGGGCGATCGGCTGTTCCAACGAAACAAGCTGGGGCCTGATGAAATCGCTGGAAGCATCCGAACGTCTGGGCGTCGCACGCTATTGCACGATCCAGAATAATTTCAGCATGAACAACCGCCGGTTCGAGGATGAACTGGCGCAGGTATGCAAGCATGAGGGGGTCAGCCTGCTCCCTTATTCACCCTTGGCAGGGGGCGTGCTTTCGGGGAAATATATTGACGGCGGCCGTCCGGAAGGCGCCCGTTTCTCCGCATATATAGGGATGGAAGGGCGGCAAGCTGCTATGGCGCAGCGTTTCGTCAATGAAAAAACCGAAGCCTCGACCAAGCGTTTCATGGCGATTGCAAAGGAAGCCGGTATCGCGCCGGTAACGCTGGCCACTGCATGGTCGAAACAGCATCAATTTGTGGCCTCTACCATCGTCGGGGCAACCCACACGGATCAACTGGCCGACATATTCGCCGCCAGCGATCTGGTGCTCAGCGATGACGTGATGAAGGCAGTTGATAAGGTGACCAAGGAAATACTTTATCCAATGGGATAACAGGACGTCTACAACGAGGGGAATAAAATTAATGAACCGCTTTCTGGAACATACCGGCGCGAAATATCCGATTGTGCAGGCTCCGATGGGCTGGATCGCCCGGTCACAGCTGGCTTCGGCTGTGTGTAACGCCGGCGGTCTTGGTATTATCGAGACATCATCGGGCGAGACGGAAAACTGCATGGCCGAAATCGCCAGGATGGGCGAACTCACAGATGCGCCATTCGGGGTGAACCTCCCGATCATGTTCCTGAAAGACCCCGCGATCCTCGACCATATTTGCGGCTCGGGTGTAAAGTTCGTCACGACATCGGCGGGAAGTCCGGCCAAATTTATCGGCCCCCTGAAAGAAGCGGGCATCACGGTTTATCATGCGGTTCCCACGGTTGATGCGGCGATGAAATGCGTTGCGGCGGGCATAGACGGCCTGGTTGTCGAAGGCGCAGAAGGCGGCGGTTTCAAAAACCCGGAAGAGGTTTCGACGCTGGTCCTGCTGCAAGCCATTCGCCGCCAAACCGATGTGCCAATGGTCGCGGCGGGCGGTATTGTCGATGGCAAGGGGATGGCGGCGGCTTTCGCACTGGGCGCAGAGGCGATCCAGATGGGCACGCGCTTTGTGTCGAGCGCGGAAAGCCCCGTGCACCAAAACTATAAACAGGCTATACTGGATGCCAGGGAAACCGGAACCCACGTCCTGAATAAAAAGGCGACGCCATGCATCCGCGCCCTTAAGACGCAGCGCACCGCGAAAATATATGAGGAGGGCCTGATGCCGCCGGATATATTCAAGAACATATTGGACCTGTATTTTGGCGGCGATATGGAGGCCGCTGCGGGCCTTGCCGGGCAATCGTCCGGTTTGATTGACGCGGTGAAAACCGCCAAACAGATTATTGACGAAACCATCGCCGAGTTTTTCACGATTACCGAGCGTCTCGGCGCGCTGAGCTCGGCGAAAAGTTTCTAAAAAATAAGAGAGGATGCACTGATGAGCCACGATATTTCCGACGCGAAGCAGCTTTTTTCCACAGTCACCGATGACGGAAAACTCGTTCTTTCGGTGGAGCCTTATGCCGTGCCTGAGCCAGAGGATCATCAGGTCATCGTGCAAATGGAAGCTGTGCCGATCAATCCATCCGACCTCGGCCTGTTGCTCAGCCCGGCCCAGATGGATACGGTGCGGTCCGAAACCATTGACGGAAATCCTGCGCTGGTCGCGGATATTGATCCCGCGATGATGCGCATTTTTGCCGGACGCAAGGGAAAGAAAATGGCCGCCGGTAACGAAGGCGCGGGCAAAGTGGTCGCGGCCGGGGCCAGCGACGCGGCTCAGGCGCTACTGGGCAAAACAGTAACCATTGTTGGCGGGGAAATGTATCGCACCCACCGTGTGATGCCAGCCGGAATGTGCGTGCCCCTTCCCGAAGGCGCACCGGCAAAGGAAGGCGCATCGCTGTTCGTCAATCCGATGACGGCGCAAGGCTTTATCAACACCATGCGGGCCGAGGGGCACGAAGGGTTAGTGCACACAGCCGCCGCGTCCAACCTTGGCCAGATGCTCGCCAAGCTCTGTGTGAAGGACAATATCCCGCTCGTCGCCATTGTGCGGTCAGACGCGCAAAAGAAAATCCTGACCGATCTGGGCGTCACTCATGTGCTCGACAGCACGAAGGATGATTTTATGCCCAGCCTTGTCGATGCTCTGGCGGAAACCGGCGCCACATTGGGCTTTGACGCGATCGGCGGCGGCAAGATGGCCAGTTATATCCTTACCGCCATGGAACAGGCCGCGGCCAAACGCGGCGCGGAGTTCAGCGTTTATGGTTCGACCGTCCACAAACAGGTTTATATTTATGGGCGGCTTGATACCGGCGAAACCATATTGGGCGGCGGGCTTGGCATGTATTGGGGCGTGGGCGGCTGGCTGCTCACCCCGCATCTGGAAAGAGTGGGCATGGAGCGTATGATGGAAATGCGCATGTACGCCGTCAAAGAACGAAACGGCATTTTCCACAGCGAATATTCCAACGAGATTTCATTGATGGACATGATCGACCCCGAAATTGCCAAGGCTTATGAAAAGAAGGCAACCGGGGCGAAGGTGCTGGTGAATCCGAGTTTGTGAGGGTGATGGGGCAGGATTGCCCCGTATCCGTTAGTGGTGAGACTGCCGAAAGGCACTTGCGGATTTGATACCGTCTCACCCCTAGCGGTAATGAGTTCAGCTTCGAGGGCGCAGCGCTTACATATAACTAACCACTTCAAATTCGATGCCGTTCCAGTCGAAAAAATAAAACCGCCGCCCCGGATCATAATCGTCATGGCCAAAGGGTTCCAATCCTGCCGCGATAACTTTTTCCTCCACGCCGTCCAGATCATCGACGGTCATCGCGACATGGTTCATCGGCTGGCCTTTCCGGAAAGTGGGGCCATGGCCATCGTTGGCGGCCTTCACATCCTCATTGGTATAGAGCGCGATATATTGGTCATCACTTCCGACGTGGATCGTGTGGCCACCCAGCATTGATGGCCCCTCCCACCGGATATGCCAGCCAAACAGGTGGCGCATCAGGGCGGCGGACCTCTGTGGGTTGGCGACCGTGATGTTGACATGTTCCAGTTGCGCGGTCGCTGCGGTTGTCGAATCTGTCATTATTCATTTCCTTTTCCTTGATCGTCCGAACATTTGGGACAGGCAGAAATTCCGTTTGGTTTGTGGCCAAAAGACATTCCGGTTTGTCCTCACTTGTGATTCGTACAACCTCAAGTTAGATTGAGGTCAAGAGGATATTTAAAACACTCTATCAATGGGGAATTCTATGCCTGACACCAAATCGCTGACTATTGGAGCGCTGGCCGCGCGGACAGGGTTGTCGGTTTCTGCTATTCGTTTTTACGAGGAAAAGGGGCTGGTCGAACCTTTCCGCTCCAGCGGCGGCCAGCGGCGCTTTTTACGATCGGACATAAGGCGGCTGTCTTTTGTCCTGATCGCGCAGCAGATGGGATTGAGCATCGGGGAGATCGAACAACAGCTTACCAGCCTCCCCCATGGCCGTACACCTACCCAGGCCGACTGGACCCGGATCAGCAAAGCAATGCGCAAGATGATCGACAAACGGATAGCCGAACTGGAACGCACACGCGACCGGCTGGACGGATGTATCGGCTGCGGCTGTCTGAGCCTGAAAAAATGCAAGCTCTACAATCCCGAAGACCGTGCCGGATTAAAGGGGCCGGGACCAAGGCTGGTTTTGGGGGATTAGGGGCCCGCCTATAGTAGAAGCACAACCCTCACTCCGCCGCCAACAATTCTTCCGCGGCATTCAGGTCCACTGACACCAGTTGCGAAATCCCGCGTTCGAT
Source organism: Parasphingorhabdus sp. (assembly GCF_036568145.1). Taxonomy (GTDB): domain Bacteria; phylum Pseudomonadota; class Alphaproteobacteria; order Sphingomonadales; family Sphingomonadaceae; genus Parasphingorhabdus. The sequence continues at coordinate 32,066 of NZ_DATCTC010000015.1, forward strand.
CATCGTTACACCGAATAGCCGGTGCATCCGGCTCATCGTCACGGCATTATGGGTCACGATTAGATAGCGGGTGTTGGTTTCTGCCACCATCCTGTCGAGCAAATCGCAGAAGCGTTCGATATTCGCGTCATCAAGCGGCGCATCAACCTCATCTAGGACACAGATCGGGGCCGGATTGGTGAGGAACAGCCCAAAGATCAGCGCGACGGCGGTAAGCGCCTGTTCACCGCCCGAAAGCAATGTCAGCGAGGTCAGCTTTTTGCCCGGGGGCTGCGCCATGATTTCCAGACCGGCTTGCAGCGGATCATCGCTATCAACCAGTTCCAGATGCGCTTGGCCGCCCTCGAATAAGGTGCTGAACAGACGCCGGAAATGCTGGTCCACCTCTTCAAAGGCCGCGAGCAGTCGTTGCCGCCCTTCGCGGTTCAGGCTGCCAATCGAACCGCGCAGCTGGTTGATCGCCTCGTTAAGTTCGTTACTTTCGCGTGTAGATTTTTCCCACTCGGTTTCTAACTCTTCCAGCTCGTCCGCCGCGACCAGATTGACCGGTCCGATGCGCTCGCGGCTTTGTGTCAGCCGCTCCAGTTGCGCGGATTCTGGTCCCGGTTCACCGACTGTCGCTTCGTCAAATTCGCATTTTTGGGACAAAAGCTGCGGCGGACATTCAAACTTCTCACCGGATATCCGACCCATTTCCACCCGGCGAAGGTCCTGGTTCTCGGCCCGTGCAGCGGCGCCGGCGCGTTCTTCGCGGGCTTGGCTCAACGCTTCGCTGGTCGCGGTCAGCCGGTCCTCATGCTCGCGCTGGGCGAGTTCGGCGGTCTGTAGCGCGGCATCTTTTTCCGCAACAATGGCGACCAGAGCGTCCTGTTGCTTCTGTAGCTTGGCGACCTCCACCTCGATAACCCGGGGGCGGTCGGCAAGTTTCTCGACTTCCTCTGCAATTGCGGTGCCGCGCTTGGCCATCTCCGCCATACGGGTAGCAGCTTCGGTAGAGCGGTCTTGCCATGATTTGATTTGCGCGGTGGCGACAGCTTTTTGTTCCCTGATCTGTGCCAGTTTCTGGTTCAGCCCTGACAAGGCAGCCTGCGAAGACATGACCTGTTGCCGCGCCGCATCGCGTTGATCCTGAAGCCGTGCGCGTGTTTTTTGCTGCTCTTCGCCATCAGGTTGGTTGCTGCGCTCTTTCTGCGCCGCTTGCAGTTCCGCCAGTGCGGCCTTTGCCTCGTCTTTCAGAGCACTTTCCCGCTCGGACAGATTGGCGGTGCGTTTTTGCAGCCAGCCGAGCGCTTCTTCGGCCTGGTCCGCTTCGCGCAGCGTCTGGCGCAGTAAATCTTCTGCATCGCGCCGCGCTGTCCGGGCATTGGCAAGCTCTTGTTCGGCGGCAGCGATAGTCTCTTGCTGTTCCTGCAAGGCTGTTTCCGCCGCAGTCACTCTCGCTTGTGCGGGTTCCAGCAAGCCGGAAAGCTCGGTTAGACGATTGGCGCGGACCAGTCGTTCGGCACTGGCATTGCCATCATCGCGGGCCACAAACCCGTCCCAGCGGCGCAGCGCTCCCGATTTGGTGACCAGCCTTTGTCCGACAGCAAGTATCTGATCCGCGTCAGTATCAGCGACAAAAATCTGTGACAGGCGGCGGTGCAATTGCGGCGGTGCTTTAACATGATCCAGCAATGTTTCGGTACCAGCGGGCGCAGAGCCGGAGGCTGTTACGCCTGAAATCATGTGGCCGCTCCCCCAGAAACGATCACCATCTTCTCCGACTGAGGCCAGCAAATCATCTCCCAGAGCCGCCGCCAAAGCGCGTTCATAGCCGGGTGCTGCCTTGACCTGATCGATGGCTTTGTGGTCGCTTTCGCTTTTGGACAGTTCCCGCTCCAGCGCGCCATGCTCGGATGTTAGCCCAGCAAGCTCGGCTTTCAAAGAGGCCAGGTCGGATGCAGCCGCGTCACGCGCTTCGCTGGCGGCTACGCGCTTTTCTTCGATCGCGGCAATCTGAGATCCGCTATTTTCCGCTTGTGTCCACGCCGTTTCCCGCAAAGCTACTGCTTCGGCAAGCGCTGTTTCAAGCTGTTCCTCATCACCCAGTTCCGCGCGTTCCTGTGCCATTCGGTCCAGTTCGGCTGCCAAACGGTCATGGCGTGTCTGCGCCGCACTCAGGGCCGCATTCGCAACCTTGATCTCTGCCTGTATCTGGGCTTCTTCGGCCACAGCTTTGGCATATTCGACCTCGCTGTCGCTGGCGGTGCGTTCGGCTTTCTCGGCCTGCTTTTCAAGGGCAGGGCGCTCGGCCTCCAGCGTCTGCAATTCGGCGGACAGGCGCTTGGTATCTGCCTCCAGCCGCTCCAGAGCATCCATCGCATCGCGGGTAAGCTGATCCTCGCGTGCGTTATCATCCTCTATCCGCTGCGCCTGGGCTTGCAGGTCAAGCAGCCGTGATTTCAGGTTGTCACGTTCGTTGGTCAGGGACAAAAGCCGGTGGCTGGACTCGCTGGCTTCTTCGCGCGCACGGGTCAATTCGGCGCGCAATATGCCCAACGTCCGGGCGCTGTCATTCTGTGCTTTCACTGCCGATTGCTGGGCCGATTGCGCGGCATTAACCTTGGCTTCTGCTGTTTCCGCTTCGGCTTTGGCGGCATCCGCTGCTGCTGCCGCTTCTTTCCAGCGGGCATAGATCAACCGGGCTTCGGCAACCCTGATCTCGTCGCTCAGCTTTTTGTAGCGCTCTGCCTGTTTCGCCTGTCGCCGCAAAGCAGAGGCGCGCTGCTCCATGTCGCCCAATATGTCATCGAGCCGTGCAAGGTTCTTCTCCGCTGCCCGCAATTTCTGTTCGGCATCCTTGCGCCGCACATGCAGACCAGAAATACCGGCGGCTTCTTCCAGCATTTCGCGCCTGTCGGTCGGTTTTGAGGAAATGACATGACTGATCTTGCCCTGACTGACGAGGGCAGGACTATGCGCGCCGGTGGCGGCATCAGCAAAGATCAACGCGACATCCTTGGCCCGCACATCAACGCCATTGGCACGATAAGCCGATCCGGCTCCGCGCTCAATCCGACGGACAATTTCCAGTTCGCTGTCATTATCCCCGACATGGAGCGAGGACACATCGGCCGCTTCCCGCTCGGCATGCAGGGCCACTTCGGCAAATTGCCGTTCCGGACGGTCCTGGGTTCCGGCGAAGATCACATCCTCCATGCCGCCGCCGCGCATGGATTTGGCCGAGTTTTCACCCATGACCCAGCGGATGGCTTCCAGCAGGTTGGATTTGCCGCAGCCATTGGGGCCGACCACACCGGTCAGCCCTTTTTCAATGCGTAATTCAGTGGGATCGACAAAGCTTTTGAAGCCGGACAATTTCAGCTTGGTTATTTGCACGGCACATGACCTGTTGTCACCCGCAGCAACTGTTCAGACCCGCTGCGGGGATGTTCATGGCTGGCCGTGAAAATCAATCCATACAAAATCTCGCCCCTCATCGACAGGCTTCAATCAGCCCGTCCCGCTTACCGGGCTCCTGCTTCTTTCAATGCGGCTTCAACCATCGCCCAGTTGGTGCCTTCAATTTTCTTGCCGTTCAGCAGGAATGTCGGTGTCCCCTGAATGTCATGTTGCTCCACCGCCGTTTGCGTGCCGCTCATCAGTTTTTCGGCGGTTGCTTCCTCGCTAAGGCAGGTTTTGGCCTGATCTTCGGAAATACCAAGTTGCTGGAACAGGCTGATCAAGCCAAGCTCTTCGGCCAGTCTGACAAAACGTACCTTCGGTTCCGACTGCAATACGCTGTTATAGGTCGCTTCGCCCATGCCCTGGGCTTTTGTAAACATCTGTTCCTGATTGCTCAGTGCCTGTTTGGTCAGCGCGAAAAACGGGCCTTCCCCGCCGCAGCGCGATAGCATCGCGGCGGTCAGGTCGAGCGGGTCGCGCACGAAATTGCGGATTTCAAAGCTCACACGGCCCGATTCAACATAGTCATCACGGATCGAATTAAACGCTTCCTCGCCAAATGTGGCGCAGTGCGAGCAGGTGATCGACATATATTCGACCAGTTTGATCGGCGCATCGGGATTACCCATTACATAGCCACCATCCTCGGTTTGCGAGACGGTAGTGGACCATTTCTGGCCTTCCGGGGGCGCAACAGTTTCAACCGCGCTACTGGAGCTTGCACCATTTTCGGCTTCCGCCCCGTCGCCGCAGCCGGTGAGGGCCAGTGCAAGAGCCATTGTTACGGATGTAAAATAAAGTGATTTAGACATAGATAATTTCCTGAAAGTCTTATGATTTTTGATATTCATTTCGGTAGTGCCGTCAATATTGGCCGCAGATTATCCCAGCTATGAACGCGGTCAACCGTCTTGTTGTTAATGGTAAAACTGGGCGTTCCTGTCAGCTTCAGTGTCTCGGCGGCATATTTTGTCATGGCGAGAACCGTGTCCTGTGCTTTCTGGTCGGCTAAACAGGTATCGACCTGCCCGGCTGAAAACCCGCGCTTTTGCATTACGCCGTAAAAGCCAGCAGCCTTGGCAATTTTTTTGATCCGTTCGGGCACTGTGCCTTCGTCAAATCCTTTCATCACTTCCGGAGAGGAAGTCTGAAGGGTTTTCATCCAGCTTGCCTGTGATGATAATAGCGCCCGGTGATTGCCGAAAAACTTTGTCCGTCCGCCGCAGCGCGCCACGATGGCCGCAGTCAGATCGATGGAATTGAGGACAAGGTTGCGGACTTCAAAGCTGACATGCCCGTTTTTAACAAAGCCGGATTTTAGCGGAGCATTCGCTTCCATTTCAAACTTGGCGCAGTGGCTGCATGTATAGCTCATATATTCGGTGAGACGGTGCTTTGCCAAAGGGTTGCCCATTATGTGACCGCCCTTGTCAGACATGGTGACACGCTGGGTCCAATCCGTGCTTTGGGTGCTGCTTTGCGCTGTTGCAGGCGTAGTCGCAATAGCGGCAACTCCCGCTGCTGCGCCTGTTGCTGCAATGGCAAGATATATGCTTGCGAATTTCATTACTGGTCCTTTTCCGTTGTCGGCTTCCGCTTGCCGCCGCCGACTTTTCCCAACACGGTAATTGGCGTCGGCCTGTCTATTTGCGGAGCGCCTTCCGACTTGGCAATAGCCGTTGCCAGCGATTCAAGCACCCTGTTCAATTCCGGGTCGCCTATGTCGCGCAGGCTGTCGCCCAATTCTATCGGCGCGGGTTTCAGCGAAGGCGGCAATGGTGCAAGGCGTGCAGGGCGTAGATTTCCTGTATTTTTAGTATCTTTGGCCGGATTTACAGTCCCGTGTTTGAACCGCATCTGACTGATCGCGCCATAGCCGAAAAAGCGGTTCACGCGCTCGATTATTTCGGGTGCAATATGTTGCATCAGGGTTGCGTGCGCGCCTGAAACCAGCAAATTCAGTGTCCCGCCCTCTTTTTCGCCGCGTGGGAAGCGGATTGATTCGGGCAGCGAGACACCCGCATAGCGCTCACCGACAATTTCCGGCCAGCGGCTGACCACAGAGCTTTGGATGAAACCATAGCGACGAAAGGCAGCCCGACCGATTTCCGGCATCAGGTCGGAAATACTGCGTGCTTCACCGCCGCGGGGGCGTTGATATTTGTGAAATTTTCGGGCCGAAGTGGCTTTGGCAGCAGGCCTTCCTGCGCTCTTGCGCTTTGGCTTTGTGCCATCGGGACTATTTTCCTTCGCCATAGCGTTTTACCATGGCATAGACACCCTATGGGCGTCGACAAAATAACCGGTGAAGCGCGCAATATCACCGCCAAAATCAGTGAACATTATGTGGATAACGCCCGAAAGCTGCCGTGGCGCATTCCGCCCCAGCTATCGGCAAGCGGGATATTGCCCGATCCCTATCATGTCTGGCTGTCCGAAGTGATGTTGCAGCAGACGACGGTGGCTGCGGTTATCGCCTATTTCAAAACATTCACCGCACGCTGGCCAACAGCTGCGGATCTGGCGGCGGCGGAGGAAACGGAAGTGCTCGCGGCATGGGCGGGGCTTGGCTATTATGCGCGGGCGCGCAACCTGCATAAATGCGCGCGCCATGTGGCCGGGGCGCTGGGCGGCAGCTTTCCGGAGCGGGAGACGGAATTGCTGAAACTACCCGGTGTGGGTGCCTATACGGCGGCGGCGATTGCGGCAATTGCCTTTGGTCGGCGCGCCGTGGTGGTGGATGCGAATATCGAGCGGTTGGCGGCGCGGCTGTTTGCGATTGCCACACCCTTGCCGGGCGGCAAGGCAGATATTCGCTCGGCCATGGATGCACTGACGCCGGAAGTTGGCGCTGGTGATTTTGCCCAGGCCTGTATGGATATTGGCGCCACTATCTGCACCGCCAAATCACCCAAATGCGGGATATGTCCTGTGCAGATGCATTGTGCGGCTTATGCACAGGGGGATCAGGAATCCTATCCGGTAAAGCCGCCGAAAAAGGCCAAGCCTTTGCGTAAGGGACGGTTTTTCTGGATAGAGCAGGGCGGGCAATTATTGCTTGTGACCCGTCCGTCAAAGGGCATGCTGGGTTCGATGCGCGCTTTGCCCGATGATGGATGGGCGGCAAGCACGAATGGCCATGGCGAGCCGCCGCTAAACGGTGATTGGCAAGTTCACGAGAATGTCGTTCAGCACAGCTTCACGCATTTTTCGCTTGAGGTTGATGTGGCAGTTTATCAAGGTGACATGATTGCCATAAACAAATGCGACAATGATAAATGTGGCAATGATAAAAATGACAAGGGCCAAGCCGGGTTGGGGAACGCGATCTGGTGGCCGATAGACGGGATTGAGGATGCGGGCCTACCGACGCTGTTTACAAAAGCGGTGCGATGGGCGGTTAAACGAAAACGGGAGGTGTGACTATGGTGACAGACAAGATGGCGGATAAGGCGGTTCCTTCGGGATTCAGCCGCCGTTCGGTTCTTGGCGTAATTGGTGCCAGCATTGGCGCAGGCGCCTTTCTGGGCAATGCTCACACAGCATTTGCACGCTCACTGCTTGCGTCTGCCAGTCAATTTCCCGGCCTTACCAAAATTATCAACGATTATGTCGCGCAGCGGAAAGTGGCGGGTATGCTGGCCGCCATAGGCATGAGCCAATCCGATCCGATGGTGATTACGGCGGGAACGCACAAGCTGGGCGGTGACAAACCGGTGAACATAGATACGCTCTGGCGGCTTTATTCGCAGACAAAGCCGGTGACGGGCATGGCGGTCATGATGCTGATCGAGGACGGCCTTTTGAAGCTGGACCAGCCGCTTGCGTCGATCCTGCCCGAATTTTCCGCCATGCGCGTGCTGAAAAATCCCGATGGGCCTCTTGATGACACGGTTCCTGCGCGCACACAGATTACCATCCGCCATTTGCTGACCCATACGGCGGGTCTGGGCTACTCAATCGTCAGCAAGGGACCGATCCAAAAGGCTTATTTTGCCGAAGGCATCACGCCGGGCGCGATCAGCCGGACCCCGGTTCCCGGCTTTGAATCAGGAATGCCGACACCGGATATTGCCACATTTTCCAAAAATCTTGCCGCGCTGCCACTAGTATATGAACCGGGCACGCGTTGGAGCTATTCGGTCAGTCTCGACCTTTTGGGCTATGTCGTGGAGACTGTGTCGGGCCTGCCACTGGATAAGTTTTTGCAAAAACGCATGTTCGATCCGCTGGGCATGAAAGATACTTTCTTTCAGTTACCTGCTGCCCGGGTGAAGGATTTTACCGACAATTACTTCTCCTTCAAAGGTGTTCTGATCCCGATTGATCCGGCGGAAAACAGCATCTATCTCGACAAGCCCGCTTTTGCCTATGGCGGTGCGGGGCTGGTTGGGTCGGCAGCGGACTATGACAAGTTTCTCACCATGTTGCTTGGTTTCGGGACATATCGCGGCACTACGATCATGCAGCCGGGAACCGCGAAACTCGGCATGTCCAACCTGCTGCCACCGAGTGTGGATTTGAAGGGAAGCTGGATCGCGCATCACGGATTTGGTGCTGGCGGGCGTGTAGGGCTTGGCACAGAGAAAAGCCCGGCAGGAACCTATGGCTGGGGCGGCGCTGCGGGAACATCGGCTTTTGTCGATACCGTCAATGACTTTCGTGCTGGCGGCTATACGCAATATATGCCGGCCATCAGCTATCCGTTCCAGAGCGATTTTCCGAATTATGTTTATGCAGATTTGATGCAGCAAATGGCAGCGGGCGAGGCCAAAACCAGCCCGTGAGCCGGAAAGTAAATAAAAGAATATAGGAAACGAATAATGACTATCCACGAGAATTTAACAGGCAGCCTTAGCGGCATCATTCCGACTTTTGCAGGCGGGACGATGGACCGTGCGGATCAGGTGCGGGTCAACCCGGCGCGGCTCAAGGAAGAGATGATGCGGCCCAATGCGCGCCTGTTAAAGCTGGACGGGCTGAACCCCGTTTTTGATGCGATGGGCGATCTTGCATGGGGTGGGCTTTATGAGGCGTCGCCGGACAATGACCTGCTGCTATTGGGAATAGATGATGGCGGGCGGCCCTGTTTTGCCGAGCTGACCGGCGCGGGCACTGCGACTTCGACGGGGGATCAGCGCTTGTGGCAGTCACTCAGCTTTTTACCGCCGGAGCAGGCGGGCGTCTATGCCACGGCGCGCAGTCTGGTCGACTGGCATGCGCGGCACCGCTTTTGCGCAAATTGCGGGCAGGTGACGGAGTCACGCAAAGGCGGCTGGTCAAGGACGTGCACAAGGGAAGAGGGGGGCTGCGGCGCGGAGCATTTCCCCCGCACCGACCCGGTTGCGATCATGCTGGCAGAATGCGAGGGCAAGATTTTGCTTGGCCGCCAAGCCCGCTTCCCGACCAAGCGGTTTTCGGCGCTGGCCGGTTTTATCGAGCCGGGCGAAAGTATCGAAGGCGGCGTTGCGCGCGAATTGTGGGAAGAGGCGGGCATCAAGGTCCGAAACGTGCGCTATATCGCCAGTCAGCCCTGGCCGTTCCCGTCATCGCTGATGATGGCCTGCACCAGCGAAACGGATGATCCGACGCTGACCCTGGACGAGGAAGAGATCGAGGAAGCGGCTTGGTTCTCTCTGGACGAGGTGAAGGCCGCGATGAATGGTGACGAGGACGCCAAGTTCATCGCGCCGCCGCCATTTGCGATTGCGTATAACCTGATTAAAAACTGGCTGGACGAGCAGGACGCCTGACCGGCCAGGCACTTCTAGACCAGACCCAGTTTGGATAGCTCGCCCAGCATTTCCGCGGGCATTTCGTCCGTGCCTTCTGCGCCTTCGCCCAGATCGGGGGGAGCGTCTTGCTCTTCCAGATAGCGCCAGCCTTGATGCGCGCGGCGGGGGATGGTCTGTACTGCGATCAGTCTGGGTTCCAGCCGTATCCATTGCCGCCCTGCGCCATTGTCCATGAACCCGATGAGCGGACTGCGCCCGACAATGGTTTTCGCGTGTATCCAGTAAAGCGAACCGCCCACCATTTCGGCATGGCGTTTGGGCAGATACCGGGTGGTAAGCCGCGCTTCACCAGCCTGCCTGTGCGATTCCAGCCAAGCCCGCAAGGTGGCGGGGCTTTCGCTGCGATAGGCGATTTTGGTCATGTTTAGCGGCATGGCATCCATGTGTGACCCACGACCGGATTAGTCAAGCGGGCGCGATTATTGCTTTTGCAGCAGCTTCTCAATCTCGTCGAGCGGATGGTTCGTCCAGTCCTTGTCGACCTCTCCGCACAACCTGTCGAGCACCTCGACGTGCAGATGCTGCCGCAATTCGCCAAGCGTATTCGGGGTGGCCACGATGATCAGGTCGGAAAAATCATTGTCATAAGCCCGCTTGTAAAGACGGTCGGATATATCCGCAGCGAAGCGGTCCTTGGCCAGTTCGTGCCAGTCGGTATCGTCAACCGCGCTTCTGTGATCGCCGTTGTCGAACATTCGACCGGGCCGATTGGCGGCTTGTTCGCGGTTGGGGGGATTATCCTGTTCCTGTTTTCTTTCGACTTGCAGGTTGGGATATTTTTCGTCTCCCTCGTTGCGCAGGAATAGCGCTTTTTCGCCATCGGCGATCAGGACAAGGGCATCGCTGGGAATGTGCATGAGGTTTTACTCTCCTTTTCTATCGGTTTGAGTGGCCTTTCCATGTCAACGCACCGCCTGGGAAAAGGCTCCGGACATTTTTATGAAATATATTATTGCAAATCATTCGCAATATCAATATCCCATGGATGGGCGAAGAGGCAAAGCAAGTCAGAAAAAAGGAGAAATCAATGGGTGTCTGGTCAGGTCAGCTTGGAAAACTATTAACACCAATGCCGGATTTAATGTCTCTGCCTAGCGCAGAAGCGCGGATCATCATAGCTATCCGCGTTGCGGTGGCGAGCCAGAAAGCCTTTCGTGATGCGCGGCCTTTTTTACGGGAACGTCTGGGTAGCGATCTGGCGGTGAGCCGGTTCCTGATCATGATCGAATCGATTGGCGGCGCCTGGCCGGAAGCGGTTAAAATAGGCCGCGCCTGTTGTCCGCACAGCATGCCAGACGAGATATTGCTGCTCAGCATGTTGCGGCATGTGGTGGAGGGCGACCGGCCGCGCTTTGATGCTTTGACCCGCGAGATGATCGGCGATAGCGGACGGGATCGTATTTATACGGATATGGAGAATTTCGCGGCTGTTTATGGAACAGAGAAGAGGGGTTTTAATTAAACCTCAGGCGGGGGGATTTTTTATTAGACCTCAGGCGCCGGGCGCGGGCATCCGCCCGCTTGGCTTTCCTCGCATAAGCTCGGGCGCGCGGTCGCGCGGTCGCGCTTGCCGACGCTGCGCGCCGGACTGGCGCTCCCATTACGCGACAGTTATGACACTCACCTGACCGACGCGAAGCGGAGGCAAGGCCGACCGGCCGCCGCGCCTTATGGCGCGTAGCCAAGGGCGCGGATGCGCCCGCCCGGCGCCTGAGGTCTAATAAAAAATCCCCGCGCCCGGCGCTTGAGGTCTAAAAAAACTAAAGCGAAACCATCCCGCTGAGCACAGCCAGACCAAGGAACGCCAAAAAGCCCATCGTGTCGGTTATCATCGTCACGAATACGGAGGAGGCCAGGGCAGGGTCCTGATTCATCCTTTCCAGCGTGACCGGAACCACTATCCCTGCAAAACCGGCGACAAGGATGTTAATCACCATCGCCGCCGCGATCACACTGCCCAGCATGATGTTGGAAAATATCAGCCCGGTACCAAGGCCGACCAGTATCGCGATAGTCCCGCCGTTCAGCAGCGCAATACGGAACTCGCGCCCGATAATCCGTCTGGTATTGGAACGCGTCAGCTCGTTCATCGCCAGCGCGCGCACCGATACCGCCATAGTCTGGGTTCCTGCATTGCCGCCAATGGATGCGACAATCGGCATCAATATCGCCAGCGCCACCATCTTTTCAATCGCCCCGCCAAAAATCGCAATGACCAGACTGACGGCCATCGCGGTAACAAGATTGGCGATCAGCCAGCGGACGCGCGCTATATAACTGTCCCTGATCGGCTCGTTAATATCGCCTTCACCCGCACCGGATAGCAGCAACACGTCTTCGCTGGCTTCATCTTCGATAATGTGCAGAACGTCATCAACCGTAATCATACCGATCAACCGGCCGTCTTCGTTGACCACCGCGGCAGAGATAAGATTATATTTCTGGAACCGGATAGCGACTTCTTCCTGATCCATATCGACGGGGATCAGGGTCTGTTCCCGCTTCATGATATCGGAGACCGCAATGTCCCGGGGAACGCGCAATATCCAGCTTAGCTGGCACGTACCGACCGGCTTGTGCGCGGGATCGACGACATAAACTTCCCAAAATTCGGTAGTAAGATCATTATGCTCGCGCAAATAGTCGATCAGCTGCCCGACATTCAGATGTTCCGGCACGGCGACCAGATCGCGCTGCATGATCCGGCCAGCAGATTTTTCCGGATAGGTCAGCGCGCTTTCGATAACCGCGCGGTCTTCCGGTTCCAGCTCGGCGAGCACGGCTTGTTGTTCGGCCTTGTTCAAATCCTCGATGATTGAAACCGCGTCGTCGGTATCAAGCTGTTCGGTCAGGTCGGCAATCTGGCCGGGATCGAGCACGCCGATCAAATCGTCGCGCACATATTCGTTCATTTCCGACAACACATCGGCGCTGACCAGATCGCCAAGGGCGTTGGCTAACGGCGCGCGCTCTTCACGGCCGATCAGCTCGAACAGGTCGGCAATGTCCGCGTTGTGCAGCGGGTTGACCAGTTCCTGCGCCAGATTATTGTCGCCACTGTCAACCGCAACGGAAACCAGCCGGACAAATTCGTCGGTCAGGCGGTTATCTTCATCGTGGCTGGGCGGTGCAGCATCTTCTATTTCCGGAGCTTCAGTCATATCGGCCATGTCGATGCTCCCTTTTTTCGGCTTTGCTGCGTCACATATCGCGGGGTTTGTAATAGCTGTAACGCCCTAATTGCAATCTTTTGTGAAATTTATCGCATGCAGCGGGTGATTTTTGGAAACAGCGCGCTTATATGCAGGGCCATAAGATTGATAACCCAAACACAACTATAAGGAATAAAGCATGGCGCACGAAAAAATGACACTCCACCTTGATACAGGTGATGTTGAAATCAAACTGCGTCCTGATCTGGCGCCCGGCCATGTCCAGCGGATTACCGAACTTGCCGCAGAAGGTTTTTATGACGGCGTAGTCTTCCACCGCGTGATTGACGGTTTCATGGCGCAAGGCGGTGACCCCACCGGCACCGGCATGTCCGGATCCGACAAGCCGGATATTCCGGCAGAATTCAGCCAGGAACGCCATGCCCGCGGCGTATGCTCCATGGCTCGTACGATGGACCCGAACAGCGCGAACAGCCAGTTTTTCATCTGTCTTGACGATGCCAGCTTCCTTGACGGACAATATACGGTCTGGGGCGAAGTGACGAGCGGCATGGAAGCTGTTGACGCGCTGCCCAAGGGCGAACCACCAGCAAATCCCGGCTCGATCAAAAGCATTACGCTTGGCTAAGCCAGACATTTGTTTCTGTGATTCAGTAAAATCATATAGTGAAAACCGCCTTCCTCTCCGGCCTTGCATGGACCAGCCTGTTGCTGGCATCTTGCTCGGCCGGGGATCAGGACGCCGGTAACAGTGATAATGCCGGGGCCATGACCATTGACCCCGCGAGCATTGACCCGGCGGCTGCCGAAACCGGTTATCTTGCACAGATGCAGGGTGACTGGACATCCGATGAGGATGCCAGAAACACCATAAGCATAAGGGGTAGCCGCTTTCAGTCTTTCACTGATGGTGCCTTGCAAGATGATGTGCCGATCATTTTCGTGGACAGTTGCAAAACCCTTGTCCCCGATATGGCTGGAAAAACATTTGTTCTGCAGGGTAAAGAAAAACAGACCTGCTACCTGATCTATTCCGTGTCAGAAGATAAGCTAAATTATATTGAAAGTAGCCGCGGAAGAACGTCGCGGTTCACACGAGAGAAATAGCTGATTTGGAGATGAGCATGACCGACAAACTCGCTGAATATGTCCCGCCCGCAATCTGGAAATGGGATAGTAAAAATGGCGGCCGTTTTGCGAATATCAACCGCCCGGTTGCAGGAGCCACCCATGACAAGAAATTGCCGGTCGGCAAGCATCCCTTCCAGCTCTATTCGCTGGGGACGCCCAATGGCGTAAAAGTCACCATCATGTTGGAAGAGCTGTTGGAAGCGGGCGTGACTGCGGCGGAATATGACGCATGGCTTATCAATATCAACGATGGCGACCAGTTTGGCAGCGGCTTTGTGGACATTAACCCGAACAGCAAGATTCCGGCGATGATGGATCATAGCACCACACCGCCAACCCGGCTTTTTGAATCCGGTTCGATGCTGGTCTATCTTGCTGAAAAATTTCAAAAGTTTCTGCCCACCGATCATTGGAAACGCACAGAGGCGATGAACTGGATGTTCTGGCAAATGGGCAGCGCACCTTTCCTTGGCGGCGGTTTCGGGCACTTCTATGCTTATGCTCCCGAAAAATTCGAATATCCCATCAACCGCTATGCGATGGAAGCAAAGCGGCAGATGGATGTGCTGGACCGCCATCTGGACTCCCATGAATATTTTGCTGGCGACGAATATAGTATCGCGGATATGGCGATATTCCCGTGGTATGGCGGTATGGCCAGCGGAACATTATATGACGCTGGCGAGTTTCTTCAGGTGCAGGATTATAAAAACCTGCAACGCTGGACCAAGCAGATTAACGACCGCCCGGCGGTCAAGCGCGGCAAGATGGTCAACCGCAGCTTTGGCGAGCCGGAGACACAGCTTCACGAGCGCCACGACGCCAGCGATTTTGAAACCAATACCCAGGACAAAAGAATTGCCCGCGGTGAGGTTGAGGCACCGGAATAATAGGTCTGGATTAAGCGCGAAACCTTCCGCTGTCCGATGCCGATCTGGTCATGAAGAAATCTAGTCGGGAATAGTCCCGAAGGGCACGACCTTGTTCTCTGCATCATGGCCAATATCTGCCGTGCCCAGATAGGGGATGTCATAGCGCTTGCACCAGTGCCGGATGATCTGGTCGGCATCTTCCCCGAACGGGCGGTTATTTTCTGGCACCTCGCTGACCCGGCCCAGCCTTATTCCGGCAAGTCCCTGGCCCGCAAGATGGGTGGTGACATTGAACATGGCTCGGTCGAAAGCATAAAGATATTCGGCAATTTCCTCGATCATCAGGACATGGCCTTCAAGGTCGGGGAGCAGCGGCGTGCCGACCATCATCGCCAGCGTCATCAGGTTGAACGCGGCATATTTCCGGCCCGGCTCGATATGGGGCTCCAGCGCCGCATGGTCCCGCCGCACCAGCCAGTCCAGCCCGCGCCGCACCGCTGCATCGCCTCCCTCGCGCCGGATATCCACCGGCATCGGGCCGTGCGCCTGGGTGCCGATCCTGGCTTTGTACAGCGCTCCGAGCAAGTTCCCGCCATCGCTATAGCCCATAAAATGCTTAACATGCGATACAGGCTCCATTCGCTCCATAACTGCATCCGCAATCCGCGCCGCACCATATCCGCCCCGCGCAAACCACACCGCATCAATTGTCGGATCATTGGCAAGTGCAACGAAAGCGGAAGCGCGCAGCTCATCATTGCCTGCAAAATGACCCTCTATGGCAAAGCATTGATCGTGAAAGACCAATTGCGCCTCAGGATGGCTTTCACTGGCAAGCGCAATTAACTGATCGGCCTCTTCCGGGTAAAGGGGCGTTGACGGTGCGCAAATACCGATCCTGACCTGTTCCACTATATTTTCACTCCCCCGACCTTGTTTTGCACCAATCCAATTGCCAAAAAGCTGCCGAGGCCATAGCGGGGGAATATGACTAAAGACAAATCCTATTATTTTTGCGGCATAGGCGGCTCCGGAATGCAACCTCTGGCAATGATTGTCCGGGAAAGCGGTGCCGAGGTATCAGGATCCGACCGTGCGCTGGATCAAGGGCGTCTGGCAGCAAAATTTGAATGGTTGAAAGGCAAGGGCATTGGCCTGTTTCCGCAAGACGGCAGCGGGATTACTTCCGGCGATCAGATACTGGTCGCGTCTGCCGCGATTGAAGACAGCGTGCCGGATGTTGCGAAAGCCAAAAGCCTTGGCTGCAAGCGCATGACACGAGCCGAATTGCTTGCCGAGCAGTTTAATGCTTCCCCGCAAAGCGTTGCGATTGGCGGAACCAGCGGGAAATCGACCGTGACCGGCATGATCGGCTGGATATTGACCCAAGCCGGTCTGGATCCGACCATCATGAACGGTGCGGTAATGAAAAACTTCGTTGCCGATGACGCCCCCTTCGCCAGTTCGCGGGTGGGTAATGGCGGGATCATGGTCAGCGAGGTGGATGAAAGCGACGGATCTATCGCTTTATTTAATCCCGATATTGCTGTGCTGAACAATGTGAGTCTGGATCATAAAAGCCTTGAGGAGCTGCGTCAGCTTTTCGGTGATTTTGCGAGTAAAGCCAGCCATTGTGTCTGGAACCGGGATGATCCCGAAACCGCATCTTTGGTCGGCGGGCTGGACTTGCAAGGAGCGATAAGTTTCGGTTTCAGCGAAGGCTCTGATTTCCGGGCTACCGCCATAAACGAAGCACTGATCAGCAGCCGCTTCACGCTCTCTACGGGTGGGGAGGAGTTTACGGTCACGCTTCAGGTGCCGGGCCATCACAACATCGCCAATGCGCTGGCGGCCATTGCTGCAGCATCGGCTGTCGGTGTACCGGTTGCGCAATCTGTTGCCGCTATCTCAAGTTTCAGCGGCCTTGCCCGGCGCTTTGATGTTGTGGGAACGGTAAATGAGATCAGCGTGATTGATGATTTCGGGCATAATCCCGACAAGATCGCCGCCACGCTAAAAACTATGAAAGCCTTTCCGGGGCGTATCATTGCCTTTTTCCAGCCCCATGGCTTTGGTCCTATAAAGAAAATGGGATCAGAATTGTCGCAGGTTTTTGCAGAGATACTGGACAAGGATGACTGTGTAATCCTGTGCGATCCGGTTTATTTCGGCGGTACCGTTGACCGCACTATCAGTAGCGAATCGATTGTGGAAGCAGTTAAGGGTCCCGGAGGAAATGCGAAATATATCGCCAGCCGGGCTGATTGCGGCGAGTATATAGTGGAGATCGCCAAGCCCAGGGACCGTATCGTGATCATGGGCGCGCGCGATGATACATTGAGCATATTTGCCTCGGATATTTTACGTAAATTATCCGGCAAATCCTAAACGCTAAAGACTGTATCTCATGGATCTTTGATCAAAAGTAGTTGCTGCCAACGTAAATCAGGCCCCAAAAGGGGCCCGATCATGAAAATTATTTCTGATGAAAAGTGAAATCAGATTTCACGTCTAATCATGGGCTGACAGGTGCATCGTCATCATCATCGTCATCAATGATTGTCAGTGTAACGAAAGCTGCAGCAACTGCAGCAGCCAGAACAGCAAGGACAGTGTCACTGCCACCGGCCAGACTATTTGCTTTTTGCTGGCTCGCAGAAACGCGTTCTACGCTTGAACTCGCTACAGGGGCGACCGCTTGTGATTGTGCCATAACCGGCGTGGCCGAAAGGGATAACAATGACAAAGCAGCTAAAGCTTTAAAACGCATATATTTTCTCCAATGTTTATACAGGGGTCGGTAGGTTTACGAATGACTCTTGTAATGGTTCCTGAACAAAATGTCAGAAAACGAAAAAATTTATCCATTGCGACTGTTCGGATCGCCTGATGACATCCATTTAGGCGCTTGCCTTGCAGGAACCAGCCTCGGTTAAAGTCCAGCTTTGATGACCCAATCGTGGAAAATCCGCACAGCACGATGTTTCTGGTCACGTTTGCGGCACACGAACCAATAGGCATAAGGGCTGTCTATATCATAATCGAACAAACGGGCCAGGCGAGGGTCGTTCGCGTCGGAAAAATGGCCACCATGCATAATCGCGACGCCAAGTCCCTGTGCTACAGCTTCCAGTATCAAAGGACCGCTGTTCATCTGGTCAATACTGGCCGGTTTAAGGTCCGGTATGCCGACGGCCTCTTTCCAGCAGTCAAAAGCTTTAAGCATATCACTATGGATCAGGATATTGTGATCCATCAAATCTTCCGGTGTCTTGATCGCATTTGGGCCGTGGACAAGTTCGGCTGCGGCAATCGCATAAATCTTGTTGGTGTCTAGTTTGACCGCGTAGAGATTGGGGTCCACATGGTCGGCAATTATGATCGCCGCATCAATAGAATCGCCTAGCATATTCTGGGCATGGGTAGAGGTATCTACATCAATATGCAGCTTGGGATAGAGTTTCCTGAACTCCGGCAACCGGGGCACCAGACGGGTGGCGCCAAAAAGAGGAAGGACACCCAGACGTAGACGCAAAGAACCACCGCTAACGGTCATATGGTCAACGGCATCGCCTATTGATTCCATGGCCGGGGCAACGGCCTCCAGCAGGGCTTGGCCGTCTTCGTTCAAAACCATCGACTGGTTGCGCCGTTCGAAAAGCGGTTTTCCGATATGATCTTCGAGCGCTTTGATACGGCGACTGAGTGCCGGAGCTGACAGCGCCAATTCAGCGGCTGCGGCTTTGGAAGTGCCTAACCGGGCAACACGGATAAAAGCTTCTAATGAACGGAGGGGGGGAAGTCGGCGCATAATATATCCGATATTGTGGTTAAATAAAGTTTGTGCAACGCAAAATAGTCATCATTTTGGATAGACTGGCTGTATCTCAAGTGCATTCTTAGCAACTGGTTGCATAATACGCAACTCCCAATGTCCTTTTCGCACTTGCAACATAATCGATTCTCGGCCAATTAGAACTCGCCTTTCAGGCATCCTCTCCTAAAAACTTTTACAGGCCAATCCTTCGGGGTTGGCCTTTTTTTTGTCCGAAATCCATACATTCTTTGACGCCCTTTGCTTTCGTACTAAATTCGGGGGTCGTATAATGGCTGTTGTCTCCCTATCTTATTGGAAACGATACTATCGCAGGAGTGTATTCGACCATGACTGATCCCAGTTCCGACCCCGCCTCTGATCCCAAATCTGATTCTGAACCCGATTCTCCCATGATAAAAATACAGGTCGCCAATGCCCGACCGGAAGATAGCGGCCGCGGCCTTGCCCGTTTGTCGCGGGATAATATGGGTAAATTGGGACTGATCGAAGGCGATGTGGTTGAGATTTGCGGGAAACAGGCAACTCCGGCCCGTGCGGTTCTGCCTTATCCTGAAGATGAGGGGCTGAACTTTGTCCGGCTAGACGGTTTGCAGCGTGCCAATGCCGGTGTCGGCTCCGGTGACTTTGTTGAGATTCGCAAAGCCGATTCGAAGCCAGCCAAAAAAGTCATTTTTGCCCCGGCACAGAAGGATTTGCGCTTACATGGCAGCGGTGCCGGCCTGAAACGCAGCTTCATGGGGCGTCCCGTGACGATGGGCGATTTTGTCGCGACCCATGGCCAGCAGCAGGTCGACCGCAGCGATATGCCGTTGCAATTGCAGCAAATGCTGGCTGCTCCGGCTTTTTCACTGACCCAGATTCGCTTGCTCGTGGTTTCTACCATTCCAAAGGGGCTAGTCCATATTGACGAAAGTACAGAAGTCGAACTGCGTCCGGAATATGTGGAATCGACCGAACATCGCCGGGCCGATGTTACCTATGATGATGTTGGCGGCTTGCATGATACTATCGACCAACTGCGTGAAATGGTTGAGCTGCCGTTGCGTTATCCGCAACTCTTCACCCGGCTTGGCGTTGATCCGCCACGCGGTGTCTTGCTCCATGGCCCTCCAGGCACCGGCAAAACACGGTTGGCCCGCGCTGTTGCCAATGAAAGCGATGCCGAGTTTTTCCTGATCAACGGTCCGGAAATCATGGGTTCGGCTTATGGTGAGTCGGAAAAGAAATTACGGGAGGTTTTTGAAGCCGCTGCCAAGGCCGCGCCGTCCATTCTGTTCATCGACGAAATCGATTCCATCGCACCCAAGCGCGGTGAAGTGCAGGGTGAAACCGAAAAGCGGCTGGTGGCCCAGTTGCTGACGCTGATGGACGGTCTGGAGTCGCGCGTCAATCTGGTGGTTATTGCTGCCACCAACCGCCCAGAGGCGCTTGATGAGGCGTTGCGCCGTCCGGGCCGGTTTGACCGTGAAATCATTGTTGGCGTGCCTGACCTGGCTGGCCGTAAACAAATTCTGGGCATCCATACACGCGGCATGCCTTTGGACCCGGCAGTAGACCTGACCGAGCTTGCACGCACGACTTATGGGTTTGTCGGTGCCGACCTGGCGGCCCTTACCCGCGAAGCGGCGATTGAAGCTGTCCGCCGGATCATGCCGAAAATCGATCTGGAATCAGAAACCGTTCCGCCGGAAGTGCTTGAAGAGCTCGTGGTCCGCCGTGAGGATTTTGTCGAAGCGCTGAAACGCGTTCAGCCATCTGCCATGCGTGAAGTGATGGTGCAGGCTCCCGATGTCCGCTGGGAAGATATTGGCGGTCTGGATGACGCACAGACACGCCTGAAAGAGGGCATCGAACTGCCGATGAAAAACCCGGAAGCCTTTACCCGTCTGGGTATTCGCCCGGCCAAGGGCTTTTTGCTCTATGGTCCGCCGGGAACCGGTAAGACATTGCTGGCAAAGGCCGTGGCACGTGAGGCAGAGGCCAATTTCATTGCCACCAAGTCCAGCGACCTTCTGTCCAAATGGTATGGGGAGAGCGAGCAACAGATCGCGCGGCTATTTGCTCGAGCGCGTCAGGTTGCTCCGACCATATTATTCATCGACGAGATTGACAGCCTGGTCCCGGCCCGCGGACGCGGCATGGGGGAACCGCAAGTGACGGAACGGGTCGTCAATGCGATCCTTGCCGAGATGGACGGGCTGGAAGAAATGCAGTCAGTGATCGTGATCGGTGCAACGAACCGTCCCGGTCTGGTCGATCCGGCGCTGCTGCGGCCTGGCCGGTTTGACGAGCTTGTCTATGTACCTGTCCCCGGAAAGGATGGCCGCCGCCGCATCTTGGCGATTCATACTGAAAAAATGCCGATCGCGAAGGATGTCGACCTTGATGACATTGCCGAGCGGGCGGATCGCTATTCCGGCGCCGATCTGGAAGATCTGGTACGCCGCGCCGGCCTTTATGCGCTGCGTGAATATGGCGGACTGGTCGAAACAGTGTCGATGAAGCATTTTGAAAAGGCTCTGAAAGATAGCCGTGCCTCGGTAACGCCGGAAATGGAGGAAGAATATTCCAAAATGGAAAGCGAACTGAAAAGCAATGCCATGCGGGCCGATCCCATCGGCTTTGTCAGTCCCGGCATGTTGCGGCCGATCAATGCCGAGAAAGAAGACTAAACGTTAGTCGCGCCGGTTCCGGTATGGCATATATAAGCCGCGTCTTGAGCAATCAGGGCGCGGCTTAATCGTCCAGATGCAGCGTTTTGAAGCCCCAGAAAAAAACGAACAGACACATGGCGACAGCCAACCAGAATGGCAGGTTATTGAAATAGGTGTACAGCAATACGCCCAGCGCCGGAGAGGCAATGAAGGCCATGCCATTGACCGAGGCTACAATGCCCGCAACGCCGTTCTGTTCCTCTGGCTCCACAGCGAGCGATGCACCTGCGGTAAAACCGGGACGGAACAAGCCAAAGCCCAGCGAACTGACGGCAAATCCAAGGATGATCTCGAAAAGGCCGTCCGACAAACCGATGATGAAGCAGCCCAACGCGGCAAGCAGCATGCCCCATAGAATCGACGAGCGCGGCCCCATCTGTAACAGCGGGATCAAGCCCCATTGAGCCAGCAAGGTCGCCGCCGCACCGGACATCAGGACAATGCCTGTCATCTCGACCCCCATTGCCGGGTCGCCGCGCAGACCCAGCCTGTCGAGTAACAGAAAGCCGATAACTCCTAATATGAGAGCGTTGGCATTGCCGCCCATGATTCCGGTAATCAGCCACGGCTTTATACGTTCGTCCCCCCAACGGAGCTGCGGCACTACGCTTGTTTCGGATGCCTGTCCTGCGGGGCGGTATTCGTGGCCCTCATCCCGCAGCGTGCTGGCTGAAAGTGCAGAACTAAACGGTTCTGTCGTAACGACACCGCGGGCTTCAAACCTTGGCGTATCGTCGGGCAGTTTCAGCTTCAACGCGATCATCACGATTATGCCAATAGCCGCAAAAGCGAACATCGGGCTGGACAATCCAAGGACCGGCAAGATCAGCAAGGGTGCGATAGCAGGGCCAACAACCGTGCCCAGACCGAAAGAAGACGAGATGAGCGATAGCGCCTTGGTCCGTTCTTCACGCGGGGTCCGCGCGGCTACATAGGCTTGCACCGCTGGGGGCGCAGCGGAGCCCAGACCCCCATAAAGGCTTCTGAAAATGGCAAATAATATGAAGGTCAGCAAGGCACTATACCAGCCCAGAAGGCCAAAAAACAGCGCCAGTCCTGCCAAGGCCATAGAGGATGTAAACCCGATCATCCCCAGCCGCATCAAAGCTTTACGGCCGCGCTTGTCGGACAGGCGCGCCCATTTGGGGGCGGTATAGACCCATAGCAAAGCGGACCAGCTAAAGGCTGCGCTCACCCAGAAATCGGGAATGTCCAGCTGCGTGCCGATCGTCGGTAATATCGACTGCATCGCTGTATTGCCCGACGCCGTGACAAGCATGACCATGAACAACACCGCCATGCGTGTGTTGTCGATAGGTGTATAGGTTTCTACCGCCGTTTGTGGTGCGGCTTTGGGTGCAGAGGAATCAGCCATGAAAACTGTATGGCACGCTATTTTATCCAATCATAGCTGCGTTCTATCCGCGTGACGTGCAATGTATAACGTTCATACCATTTCCCCCGTCCCTGTTCGCGAATTGCGCTATGGTCAGGATGATCGCGCCATGCTTTGGCAGCTTCATCATTTTCCCAATAGCTGACCGTAATACCCAGGCCATCAGCAGAACGGGCGCTGTCCTGACCCAGATAACCGGGTTGCTTTGCAGCAAGGTCACTCATGGCATTTGCTGCGGCGCTATAGGATTCGTCGTCGTTTTGGGTGCGCTGGGCACAAAAGATTACAGCGATTGATCCGCGTTGATATAAGTTCATATGGCCTTTCTGAACCTCCCTTTGTTCACGACAAGCGCGAAGAATGTTTGAATATATGAATATTATAACCTAATCAGGTGACGGAAAAACAGGAGACATTGATTGAATAACAGCGTTGCAAACGCCTCGTTAAGGGACACGATAAAATTGCGCGCAGCCCGCATTTTCGGTGCATGGGGCGTTTTTTTCAAGGGTTTCCTGAAGCATCCGGTGATGGTTGGTTCGATTATCCCATCCTCGGCTTTGACGGTAAAAAAGATGCTGGAGCCGGTGAAATGGGACGAATGCAATGTGTTCGTTGAATATGGCCCCGGCGTTGGAACATTCTGTCGCCCGGTGCTGGAGCGGATGAAACCGGATGCGACGCTGATCGTCATCGATCTCAACTCAGACTTTATCGACTATCTTGGCAAAAGTATCCGCGACAGTCGTTTTTATCCCATTCACGGCTCGGCCGCCGATGTGCAACAAATCCTTCAGGATCTGGGCCATGAAAAGGCAGACTATATCTTGTCCGGCCTGCCATTTTCCACCCTTCCCAATCAGCTTGGGCCCAAAATTGCCAAGGAAACTTACGACGCTTTGCGCCCCGGCGGTGCTTTTCTGGTCTATCAATTTGTTAAACGTGCGCGCGATTTCATGACGCCGCATTTTGACCGTATCGATAATGGCTATTGCCTTTGGAACATATTGCCTTGCCATCTGTTCTGGGGCTGGAAACAGAAATAGCCGCTCCCTCTTGTCATCCTTCCCATTTCTGCATGGACCAATGTTGTTGGTCGATCCCCGTCCGCTGTTAATCGAAGACCAACAGGACTTGCGCGACAAGTCTGCATGCCCATAGTAGTTCAAATATATACTATTTTATCGTGAAGAGGAATTTTGGATGTCACGCTTTTCCCGCAATATTGCGATTGCGCTTAGCTCTACCGCATTGAGTTTTGCAGCTCCGGCTTATGCCGATAGCCCGGCGAGCAATGCAACATTCGCTGAGCCGGCACCGGTTAGCGAGCTGGTCGAAGCTGTAGATATACCCTATGAACGCTTCACGCTCGACAATGGTTTGAAAGTGCTGGTCCACACCGACCGCAAGGCACCGATTGTGGCGGTATCTGTCTGGTATGGTGTGGGGTCCGCCAATGAACCGGATGGCAAGACAGGCTATGCCCATCTGTTTGAACATATCATGTTCAACGGCTCGGAAAATGCACCGGGCGATTATTTTGATCCCTTAAGGCAAATTGGCGCGACCGATTTGAACGGCACGACATGGCTCGACCGCACCAATTATTTCCAGACCGTGCCAAAATCCGCACTGGAAGTAGCTTTGTTCCTTGAGAGCGACCGGATGGGTCATTTGCTGGGCGCGGTTACGCAGGAAAAGCTCGACAACCAGATCGGCGTTGTCTCGAACGAAAAGCGTCAGGGCGATAACCAGCCTTATGGTCTGGTCGGCTATCGCCAGACGGAATTGCTCTTCCCGGACAAAAGCCATCCCTATGGGCATGACACGATCGGTTCGCTCGAAGATCTGGAAGCTGCTTCGCTCGATGACATGAAGCTGTGGTTCACGGACCATTATGGCCCGAATAACGCGATATTGGTGCTGGCCGGCGATATTGACGCGGCCGAAGCCAAGCCGCTGGTCCAGAAATGGTTCGGCGACATTGCGCCGGGCAAAGAAATCGCCCAGCTTAATCCGGAACTGCCAACGCTGGACGCCCCTGTCTATGAAGTGATGAAAGACAAGGTGGCGACCACCCGTATCTATCGCAACTGGGTGGTTCCGGGGCTCAACGATCCCGATTATACGCCGCTTGATGTCGGCATGGCGGTGCTGGGCGGTCTTGCCAGCTCGCGGCTGGACAATATCATGGTGCGCGAAGAGAAAAATGCAGTGGCGGTTTCTGCATTCGTACTGCCCTTTGTCCACGGCAGCCTTGTGCAGATTCAGGCCGATGTAAAGCCGGGTGAAGATGCGGACATGGTCGCCAGGCGGCTGGATGAAATCATCGCCGACTTTATCCAGAAAGGCCCAACCGCAGATGAAGTGCAGCGGGTCGCAACGCGTGATGCCGCATCGCGGATTGCCGGTTTGGAGCAGGTTGGCGGATTTAGCGGAAAAGCCACTGCACTGGCGCAAGGTGAACTTTATTCCGATGATCCGGAACATTACAAGAAAGAGCTGGCGCGGCTGGCTTCCACAACTCCGGAATCGGTGACTTCGGCTATGCAAAAATGGCTGACCCGTCCGGTTGTCGGTATCCGGGTCGTGCCGGGTGAGCGGGAGGCATATCAGGAAGTGGAATCCGGTAAAGGCGCGCGAACAGGCACGCTGACCGCTCCCGCATTTTACATGCAGGATGGTGAGCCCGCTGTTGCTGCGGCTGTTACTCCTGTGGACCGTTCCAATCTTCCTGAAGTCGGGGAATTCTCCAATGTCGACTTCCCCGATGTCGAAAGTTCGGTGCTATCTAACGGGATCAAAGTCTATTTCGCGCGGCGTGATGCCGTTCCGATGACGCGCGTCACCTTGTCTTTTAACGCCGGAGCCACCGCGGATCCCACGGATAAAATCGGCCTGCACAATTTTGTCACCTCGGTAATGGAAGAAGGCACGACCAGCCTGAACTCCATTGAAATTGCCGAGCAGCAGGAGCGCTTGGGCGCCAATATCAGCGTTGGTGGCGGGCGTGACCGCACCAGCGTCAATCTGAGCGCGGTTAACCCCAATCTTGACGCATCGCTCGACCTGATGGCGGATATTGTCAGAAATCCGGCGTTTGAAACCGATGATATCGAACGCATCCGGGTGCAGCAACTGACCGCCATTGACCGCGAGGAAAGCGATCCGGCAAGCATTGCGGCCAACGCCTTGCCGCCGCTGCTATTCGGTGATGTGCATCCTTATGGTCGGGGGCTTTCGGGCAATGGCACGAAGGAATCTGTCGCCGCGATCAGCCGTGATGATCTGGTAAACTTCCATCAAAGCTGGATGCGGCCTGAAAATGCGACAATCTTTGCTGTGGGTCAGATTGACCGCCAGGTGCTGCTTGAAAAGCTCGAGGCGCGTTTCGGGAAATGGAAAGGCAAAGGCAAGGCCGCACCGGCAAAGAATTTCGATGCCCCGATTCCCGAAGCACAAGGCAAGATTGTCGTCATCCACCGCGCCAATTCGCCGCAGTCGATGATCCTTGCGGGACAGGTTACGCCTTTCCGGGGGACCGATGACCTGTTGACGCTGAACGCTGCGAACGAGGTTCTGGGCGGTAACTTCCTGTCGCGTATCAATATGGACCTGCGCGAGACTAAGGGCTGGAGCTATGGCACCCGCAACATGATTTTGCGCGGCGAGCATGAGGTTCCCTATGTCATGCGCGCGCCCGTGCAGACCAACCAGACCGGACCGGCCGTTGCCGCGATCAAGCAGCAGGTAGAGGAATTTCTGGGGGACAAAGGCGTAACACAGGCGGAGCTGGAGCGCACCGTCAACGGCAATGTGCGCGAGCTGCCCGGTCAGTTTGAGCAATCCAGTCGGGTACTCTCTCAGATGCAAAGCGACGTGATGTATCAGCGCCCCTCCAACTATGCCGAAACCGTAGCCGACCGTTACAAGGCTTTGAGCGCCGATGATCTTAACAAGGCGATGGCCGGTGCGATTGATCCTGATCGGTTTACGTGGGTTATTGTCGGTGATGCGGCCAAGATCAAACCGCAGCTTGATGCGCTCGACATGAGCGTCGAATATCGCGGCTATGAAGCTGATAACACTAATGTTAGTAATGCTAATGGCTCAAGTGATTCGGCAGCCGGGGAAGACTGAACGTCTGCGCCTGAGTTTGATTGATAAACGAGGGTTAGATTGAGAAGGCCAGATTAATTTTTAAAGGAGAGTATTATGTCGATAGACGGTTCTTATGATTGCATCACCAAATCCCCGATGGGCGACCAGGCTTCCGTGGTGACAATTGTCACCAACGGCGACACGTTCACCGGCACAAACGAAGGCGCCATGGGTTCCATGGAACTGGAAAACGGCAAGATTAACGGCAACGAGCTGACATGGGAAATGAACATGACCGTGCCGATGCCAATGAAGCTGGAAGGCAAGGCGACTGTAGAAGACGGTGTACTAACCGGTTCAGTCAATGCCGGGGCTTTTGGTGAAATGGCTATGACCGGCACCAAGAAATAAGCCGCCAAAATATAACAGTTTCAAGACATGAAAAGGCCGCTACCCGATCGGGATAGCGGCCTTTGTTATTCTGTCCCTCCTGGAGAGGAAGAAGCGCGTTTCTTATTGAATGACGATGGTCACAGCACGGCGGTTTTGTGCCCATGCCGCTTCGTTGGAGCCCAATGCCTCGGGGCGTTCCTTGCCATAGCTTACGGTGGTCATCCGGTCCGGGCTAACACCCAAAGACGCCAGATAGTTTTTCGCGGCATTCGCCCTGCGCTCACCAAGAGCGAGGTTATATTCGCGTGTGCCGCGTTCGTCGGCATGGCCTTCAATCGTGATCCGTGCATTGGGATATTGTGCAAGCCATTGGGCCTGGCTCTGCAATATCGCCTGGTCCTGCGAATCAACAGTATAGCTATCAAGCTCGAACAAAATACGGTCCGACATTGTATTGGCCACAAAGTCCCCATGTGATCCGGGTGCATAGCCGGGGCCGGATGATGCAGGCGGAGCTGGCTCGGTCGTGCCCGCTGGCGGTGGCGGCAATTCCTCCGGTGCCTTTTTAGCGCAACCTGCGAGGACTAGTCCTGTGGTAATTAGCAGAGGGGTCGCATATTTTAACATAGTCTTGCTCCTATTTTTAGCATGCCCAAATTGGACTTATAGCCGTTTTTCAGTCACTTGTCTCACAATAGTTCTACTTTTGAAAAACTGTTAAGGCAGAATAGGCCCCCATGCCGGGTCAGAGCCATCTACCGGAGTGGGCAGTTTGCGCTCGTTCTGGCCGGTCAGGTCGACCTGCCAGATGCCTGTTTCACCGCTTCCGCGGGTTGTCCGGAAAAACTGGATAACACGGCCATTTGGTGCCCAGGTCGGGGCTTCGTCCTGCCAGTTATTGGTGAGCAATCGCTCTCCGCCGCCGCCCGGTGTCATAACGCCAATGCGGAAATTCCCGGCCATTTTGGTAAAAGCGATCAAATCGCCGCGCGGACTCCATTCCGGCGTTGCATAGCGGCCGCCGCCAAAGCTGATTCGCCGTTCATTACCGCCATTGGCGCTCATCACATAAAGCTGCTGGCTTCCCGAACGGTCGCTTTCAAAAACGATCTGGCTACCGTCGGGGGAGAAACTGCCGCCAATATCAATACCGGGAGCAGAGGTCAGCCGCACCGGCGTTCCGCCTTGGGACGATACTTTGTAGATATCGGTATTCCCGGCAATGGCCATCGAATAGAGCAGCCATTTGCCATCGGGCGACCAGCGCGGCGCAAATGTGGGGTTAGAGCTTTGGGTAATCAGCCTTTGCTGCCCTGTGCCGATTTCATAGACATAAATGCGGGGGTTTCCGTCCAGAAAGCTCAGATATACGATCTTCTTATAATCGGGAGAAAAGCGCGGAGTCAGCGCGGTTGCCTGACCATTGGTGATGAATCGGTGGTTGGCTCCGTCGCTATCCATGATAGCCAGCCGTTTGCGCCGGTTACCTTTAGGACCTGTCTCGGCAATATAAGCGATGCGGCTATCGAAGAAGGGTGATTCGCCGGTCAGGCGTGAATAAACGCTATCGGCGCATTTATGGGCCGCGCGCCGCCAGTCGCGGGGTTCAACGACAAAGCCCTGACGGGTCAGTTCGGTTTGCAGCGCAACATCATAAAGATAACAGCCGACGGTCAGCTTGCCATCAGCATTCGCGCGGATGAATCCTTGTAGGAGAGCAGAAGCGGGAGTGCCCTGCCAATATGGAAATTGCGGTGTGGTCACTTCGCTAAAGCTGATTCCGCGAACCTGATTGCGGGTCAGCGGTTTGAACAGGCCACTGGAACGCAGGTCGCCCACAATCACGTCGCTGATTTTATTGCCCAGTTCAGCGGTAGTTCCCGCCGGTGTGTCGGTGCTTTGCGGTGTCGCAAAGGCGGGCACGGCAATGGTTAGCTGGTCAGCCCCGACATTATCAACATCGACGGTCAACTGGGCATGAGCGGGCATCGCCAGCCCGGCCAGCCCGATGAACAGGATGAAGGCGGCTAGCCACGATAGGCGCTTGGGGTGAGCTGTAACCATGATATTCTCCTATATAGCCTGACCCTATATACCCAGATAGAGTACAGGTTCTATGATGTTCCACTCGTTATAATATTTATCGGGGAATGTCGTATAAGGTGCGGCCAGTTTTACGGCAGCAATCGCCCGTTCCTTGTGCACGTCAGCCTGGGAACGGTTGCTGGCGGTGATTCCGGTCGTGGTGGCGGTGGGTGTTCCGACAATATTGCCATTACGGTCAAGCCGGGCAGTGACTTTTGTCCGCAAAAGCTCCGCATCGGCTCCGGTAGGCGGCTTCCAGTGGCGCTTGATCTGCCGGTATAATTCCTGCTGCAAAGACGCAACGACGCTGGCAGATGCTTTTTCTCCGGTCGCTTCCTGATTACGGCTCAGCGATGACTGGTCGGTTATGCCTTTCAGGAAATCCTTGCCCAACCGCGACCCTTTTGGTTTTGGCTTGGATTCGGTCGCAGGTTTCTCCTGCGCTTTGGGCTTTTCCTTCGGAGAGGCTTTAGGCTGAGGCTTTGGTTCGGCGGCGGGTGCGGGCTGCGGGCGTGTTGGCTCTATTGTGGGGGCAGGGGTAAGTTCGCTGGGTTCCGGCTGGCTCAGATCCGCCGGATCGGGATCGCCAAGCTCTTCGGCCACGCTGGTCGCTGGCGGCATAAGGGCAAGATTGGGCGCACTGCTTTCCAGACCGACCTCATCCGCAATCGTAACTTCGATGGACTTGGGCTTATAAATATTATCCGGCAGAAACAGCAGGTTGAGCGACAATATGCCAAACAGGGCAACATGCCCGGCAGCAGCAACACCCAAGCCAATTTTTTCAGCCTTCTCCATACAGCCTGTATTTCCTAATTAGACTCAGATGAACCTGTTGTGACTAATGATACGCGGTTCAGCCCGGCCCGGTTGAGTTCACCCATAACCGCCATAATAAACCCGTAATCAAGGGTTTTGTCACCGCGAAGCATGATTTGCCGCGGGTTATCCGGATTCTGGGTGGCTGCGATTTCGTTCAGGCGCGAGGCCAGAATATCCCGGTCCATTTCTTCATCATCAAGGTAAATCCTGCCTTGTGGGTCGATCGAGATCTGGACTGGTTCCTGATCCTGTTCCAGCGCATTGGCGCGGCTTTCCGGCAGGTCCACGGGTACACCGGTGACCAATAAAGGCGCGGTGACCATGAAGATGATTAAAAGCACCAGCATAACATCGACAAAGGGGGTGACGTTTATCTCTGACATAGGTGCACGGCCCCGATTACGGCGGCCATGTCCGGGGGCTAGGTTCATTGCCATCGCTTATTTTCCCAATTCCAGTTCGCGGCTCAATGTCGCGTGAAATCCGTCGGCAAAGCGGCCCATTCGGGCTTCCATCTTGTTTAAGCGGTGCGAAAAGCGGTTATAGGCAATAACGGCGGGAATCGCTGCAAACAGGCCAATCGCGGTCGCAAACAGCGCCTCTGCAATGCCCGGCGCAACCACGGCGAGCGAACTGTTCTGTTCTGCCGCAATGGCCGAAAAGCTGCGCATAATGCCCCAGACTGTCCCGAACAGGCCGACGAAAGGGGCAACGCTGCCGACGGTGGCAAGGAAGTTGAGACGGTCGGCCAGCTTGTCCACTTCATGGGTGATCGAGGAATTCATAGCGGTGGCAAGGCGTTGGCGTGTGCCTTCGCGGTCAATCGGGCCGCGTGCAGTGGATCGCCGCCACTCGCGCATCCCCTCGAACAGCACCTTGGCTATTGGCAGTCCGGATTTTCCATGATCGTCGAAAAATTTGTCAATATTGTCGGTTTTGGAAAAAGACTGCTCAAATTGATCGGTCTTCTTTCCGATACGGCTTATTTTCATCCCGAAGCTGACAATGATAGTCCATGTCCAGATGCTGGCAAGCAGCAGACCGATCATGACCGCTTTGACGATGATATCCGCCTGTAAAAACAGGTTAAAGGGTGAAAATTCACCGGAAGCTGCATGGATAGAGAGACTGTCTAGCAAAATATAATCCTCTTATTCGTCGGGTTTTGTATCAATCGCATCTACCATGACCGCAGCAAATGCTTTCGTCCATGGTTCAGGTTGCCGTCTTGGCCGCCCGGCAGGCGTAAGGAAGGCTGCCTGAACAGTGGCTGACGCTATTCTTTCGTCTCCGCGCATGATCGTTTGTTCTATTTCGACGCTGGCTTTCCGTAATTTGTGCACGCCGCTGATGACGAGCAGATTATCCTGAAACCTGGCCGGTGCAATATATTTTATATGTAAATCAGCCACCGCATAGGCTCCGTCGCCCGCCTCAAACGCAGCGCGCTGGTCCATGCCAAGTTGATAAAGCATATCGGAACGTGCCCGCTCCATGAATTTCAGGTAAGCGGCATGATAGACAATCCCGGAAAAATCCGTGTCTTCATAATAGACCCGGCAGGCAAAATAATGCCGTCCGCCGCGAAACTGGCCGTCATGGGGCTTTATATCGACCGGAAGATTGTTGTTGGCATCCATCTGCGGGATAGTAGCCTTTGGATTTCAAAGAGAAAGCTCGAAACATTCCGTCCGGCGCATTTTTGAGTCTATTTGGCCGTTGGCGGATTATTCCCATAGCTGATCGGAAAGGGTTTCGCCCGTTTCCAGCAAGCTTTTAAGGTTACTAAGCACTGCGGGCCAGCCATCGCGCACGCCTTTATCCATCTCTGAACCGGGTTCAAGCTCGCTATGGACAACGGTCAATTTCGTATCCGGGCCAAGCGCAACAAGCTCATAGGTCACAATCGAGAGTTTGGCCGGATCGTCCCCCTCACTGTCAAAGGCCCAGCTCCAGACCATTTTGCGGGGCGGATCAATTTCAATAATATGCCCCCGGACATCGGTTTTTCCGCTTCCATCGCTGCGAACATGGTTCCACCGCGATCCCGGTTGCCAATCCGATTCATTATAATGGCCCCAATAAGCCTTGGTCATGTCGCGGTCGATCAAGCCATTCCAGACTTTTTCCACGCTGGCTGCTATGAAGATTGTATAGACAAAATCGGGCGCACATTGTTCGCCGGTTGATCCGCGAGTGGCGGTGATGTCGCTTGGGGTTGCTGCAGATGAGCTAGGCACTGCGTTTCTCCTCTTCCGGTTTCCTGTCATTCTCGATCTGGTCTTTGAAATCTGTGAGCGCTGTGATGCGTGCATCTTCAAACTTGCCGACCCAGCGGTGGACAATATCGCTCAGCGGCACGGGATTAAGGTAATGGAGTTTAGTCCGGCCCTGCCAGTGAACAGTGACCAGATTGGCCTTTTCCAATATCGCGAGATGTTTGGCCACGGCTTGGCGAGACATGGAGATTTGTTCACAGAGTTCGTTCAGGCTTTGACCATTTTTGGCAAATAGCCGGTCAAGCATCTGTCGCCGCGTCTTATCCGCCAGTGCATGGAAAATATCTGCTATGAACACTAATATGCAACTAAATGGTTGCATGTCAAGATTGTTCTACACCGTCGTCAAGAGCGGGCACCTTCAACTGACCAAAAGAGGTTTGTGCAGTTTGTAAACTTCGCCCCGCGCCGTATCAAAACCGCTGCCGGAAAACGCTATTGCTACCGCGCGCAGTTAACGCATAATGCCGCCGCCGGGTCGATTTCCAGACGTTTATAGGCAATGGGTTCGCCGCATTCGGCGCACCAGCCATATTCATCCTCTGCGATCCGTTTCAGCGCAATATCAATCCGCGCAAGATCGCTGGTCCGGCGGCGTGCTTCGGCCTGTGCCATTTCCTGTTGCTGCAAAGCATCCATGCGCGACAGGCGGCCAACACTTTGCTGGTCCAGTTCCACCGTGCCGCGCCAGTTTGCACCTTCGTCGTCCAGTGCTTTGAGCTCCGACTGCCGCTTAACCAAAAGATTCTTCAGCGCCGCAAGCTGAGTTTTGGAAAGACCGTCAGCCATCGCGGGTCATTCTGTTTTGGGGGCGAGCAGGTCCAAAGCGGCTGCGGTCATAGCCTCTGTGCCCAGAGTCACGGATTCCCTTGGCGAAACTTTGAAAAATGGCGAATGGTGGGATGGCACGGGCGGGCCGCCTGCCTCTGCGGCGTCAAAGGCCGATTGCGGTGTTCCCCCAACTGAGAAATAGACGCCAGGCACATCGGTATTGGGTGCGACAAAATACGCGAAATCCTCTGCACCCATGCCTTCGCGTGGCTTATCGTCAAAAACATCGGCCCCGAAACGCTCTGAAAACAGGTTTTTAATCCGGCGGGTCAGGGCGGCATCATTATATGTCGCCGGTGTCCGTTCCTGTGATATTGTGACCTTGGGCAGCTTGTCGTCGGGCAGGCCGTTCATTCTGCCGACATTTTCCGAAATACGCTTGATGCCTTCGAGCAGTTTTTCGCGGGTTTCCTGATCATCGGAACGGACGGTAAGCTGCATCTCCGCCTTGTCGGAAATGATATTATGCTTGAAGCCGCTATGGAAAGATCCAACCGTCACCACGGCGGGATTAAGCGGCGCAATCTCGCGGCTGACCAGAGTTTGCAAATTCATGATGATCTGCGCGCCCATGACAACCGGATCCTTTCCGCGGTGCGGCGATGCACCATGCGCGCCAACCCCGTATACGGTGATGTCCACGCTGTCAGATGAGGAAGAGCTGATCCCCTCTCTCAACGCCAGTTTGCCGGTCGGTGTATCGGCCGAGACATGGAAAGCCATGGCAAAATCTGGTTTGGGGAAGCGGCTGTAAAGCCCGTCATCCATCATCAGCTTTGCGCCGCCAATGCGTTCTTCGGCGGGCTGCGCGATCAGCACAACCGTCCCGCGCCACTGATCCTTCATTGCCGACAGGCGGCGCGCCGTTCCGATCAGGGAGGTGATATGCACATCATGGCCGCAGGCGTGCATAACCGGTTTTTCCTGACCATCTATGCTGACCTGTCTGGCCGTGGACATATAATCCAGGCCGCTATCTTCGACGAGGGGCAGCCCGTCCATATCCGCACGCAGCATTAGAGTCGGGCCGTCGCCATTTTCCATGACCGCAACAACCCCGGTGCCGCCGACTTTTTCGGTAACATCCCACCCGGCCGCGCGCCATTCCTTGGCCATGATAGAAGCTGTGCGGGTTTCCTTGTAAGACAGTTCCGGATTGCGGTGAAAATCGAGGAACAATGCACCCAGCTTTTCATCATAATCTGACGAAACAGCTTTACCAAGGTCCGTAGTCGGTCCTGATTGTGCCAGAGCAGGTGATATGGAAGCCAACAGGCCGCATGTGGCCAAAGCCAATAGATGATGTTTCACGATTTTTCCCCTAATTTCCAATCCTTGTGTCGGACAGATTCCGAATGTCTAAATTGTTCAGCGCTGCTTTTTAAAGCAAGACCTATCCGCCAATAGCAAATTTACAGGCACATAATTTATTGCCGTCGAGATCGCGGAAATAGGCACCGTAAAAAATATCGGGTGCGCGCCAGTCAGGTGCGCCTTCATCGACAGCACCCAGTTCCATTGCCTTGGCGTGAAGCGCATCCACCTGATCGGTGTCGTCAAAAGACAGTGCGACCATTGTGCCATTGCCAAAACAGGCTTCATTGCCATCATAGGGATTGGTGATACAGATCATCGGTTGCCCGGGCGCCCGACCGTAAAACTGCCCACCCAAAGGGGTCTGGAACAGTTTTTTGATATCAGTTCCTTCAAAAAGACTGTCGTAAAATTCAACAGCTTTGTCTTTATCATTGGTGCCCAGCATTGTGTAAGCGATCATCTGCTTCTCTCTCTCCCTTGGTATTGCTGATATGGTTTCGGTGTGAAACCTATCACTGCTACCAATAGATGCAATGGCGTGATGGACAATAGGCATAAAAAACGGAGCAAAAGCACATGGGCTTTGCTCCGTCTTTAATAAATTTAGGTGTCAGAGGTTCAGCTTGTTGGGCATTTCCCGATCCGTTTGCCGTTGCTTTTCGCCGTAATGTCCATTTCCATGCCGCCGGCACCGCCGTTCATTTGCATGGTCATGTCATAGCTGCTTGGACCATATTGACCGTTCATTACCATGGTCATCTCACCCGGTGCACCAACATTGCCACAAGTCATTTCGGATGAGATCGCGCCGCCGCTCATGTCAAACTTCTTGACTGTGCAGTCGGTTTTTTCCTGTGCGGCAAAAAATTCCGCGCCCGGGTTTTTGGCCTGTTCTTCTGTAATGCAGGATTTACTGACGGTCGTTGTCTTCATGCTATCCATGATATTCGTAGGCGCGCCTTCGGGCAGACCTTCGATTTTGATATCCACGATTTCGACAGTATTCTCCCATTCACCGGGCTCCAGAGTGACTTCGTTCATCACTTTTGCAACTTCATCCGCGCTGATATTGCCATCATTGTCGGTATCTGCGGTGTTGCTGGAGCAGCCTACCATCAATGCAGATGCGGCTACGGCTAAAACAATCTTGATCACAGGGGTTTTTCCTTGTTTAGTTATTGACCCGGCTATTCCCATATCCCGATTGTCCGGTTTTGTAAATTTATGAAGATGTAATATCTTCGTTCACGAATATTGGGTCAAGGTTGATGTCAAGATTGGGGCCAAGATTGGGGGATGACACCGGACCTGTTTAGCCCCATATTCCTTTCATGGTGCAACTGGTTATCAGAGAAGGTCTGGCGGAACCGAAAACCGATGAAAATTTCGTTCCCCACAAACCTGTTCGTCCCGAAAAATCGGAAGGTGGCAAAGCATTTGAGCTGGTCAGCGATTTTGAACCGTCCGGCGATCAACCCGAAGCGATAAAGGAACTGGTTTCGGGGATACAGGCGGGCGAGCTCGATCAGGTGCTATTGGGCGTTACCGGATCGGGCAAGACCTTTACGATGGCGAAGATTATCGAGGCGACCCAGCGTCCGGCCCTGATATTGGCACCGAACAAGATTCTTGCGGCGCAGCTCTACGGCGAGTTTAAAAGCTTTTTCCCCAATAATGCGGTCGAATATTTCGTCAGCTATTACGATTATTACCAGCCCGAAGCTTATGTCGCCCGGTCCGATACCTATATCGAGAAGGAAAGCTCGGTAAACGAAGCGATTGACCGGATGCGCCATAGTGCGACCAGAGCGCTGTTGGAGCGTGATGACGTGATTATAGTTGCTTCCGTGTCCTGTCTTTACGGTATTGGCTCGGTCGAAACCTATTCGGCGATGATCTTTGATCTTAAAAAAGAACAGGTGGTGGATCAGCGGGAGATTATCCGTAAACTCGTCTCCCTGCAATATAAGCGCAATGATCAGGCATTCGCTCGCGGCAATTTCCGGGTGCGTGGTGACAGTCTGGAAATCTTTCCTTCTCACTATGAAGATATGGCATGGCGGATTTCCTTTTTCGGTGACGAAATTGAGGATATTGTCGAATTCGATCCGTTAACGGGCAAAAAGGGCGCGAGCCTTGATCGGGTGCGGGTTTTCGCCAATTCCCACTATGTGACGCCCGGTCCGACGATGAAGCAGGCGATGGAAGCGATCAAGCTGGAACTTGCTGTACGCCTCAAAGATCTGGAGGCGGAGGGCAAGCTGCTGGAGCATCAGCGGTTGGAACAGCGAACGAATTTTGACCTTGAAATGATTGCGGCGACCGGAAGCTGCGCCGGTATCGAAAATTACTCGCGCTTTCTCACCGGCCGTTTACCCGGAGAGCCGCCGCCGACCTTGTTTGAATATCTGCCCGATAACGCCCTATTATTCGTCGATGAAAGCCATCAGACCGTGCCGCAAATTGGCGCAATGTCAAAGGGCGACCACCGGCGCAAGATTACGCTGGCCGAATATGGTTTCCGGCTGCCAAGCTGTATCGATAACCGTCCGCTGCGCTTCAACGAATGGGATGCCATGCGGCCCCAGACGGTTAGTGTATCGGCTACGCCTGGCAAGTGGGAGATGGAACAGACCGGCGGTGTGTTCGCCGAACAGGTGATCCGTCCTACCGGGCTGATTGACCCGCCGGTCGAGATCAAGCCGGTTGAGGATCAGGTCGATGATCTTATTAACGAGTGCAAAAAAGTCGCGCAGAAGGGCTATCGCACGCTGGTCACGACGCTGACCAAACGAATGGCTGAAGATCTGACCGAATTTATGCACGAGGCGGGAATAAAGGTCCGCTATATGCACAGCGATGTCGAGACGCTGGAAAGGATCGAGTTGATCCGGGATCTGCGGCTGGGTGTTTATGATGTGTTGGTCGGGATCAACCTGCTTCGCGAAGGGCTTGATATACCGGAATGTGGTCTGGTCGCGATACTGGATGCTGACAAGGAAGGCTTTTTACGGTCCGAAACCTCTTTGATTCAGACGATTGGTCGGGCGGCGCGTAACGTGGACGGGCGGGTGATCCTTTACGCAGACCGGATCACCGGTTCGATGGAACGCGCCCTGAGTGAAACCGAACGGCGGCGAAAGAAGCAAGAGGAATATAACGCGCTGCACGGCATCACGCCGACAACGATCAAGAAAAATATTGGTGATATTATTGCCCATGTATCGAACCAGGATCAGGTCACCGTGCCGATCGATGACGATACGCAGCATCTGGTCGGCCACAACCTGCGCAGCCATATCGAAAGCCTTGAAAAGCGGATGCGCGAAGCTGCGGCTGATCTGGAATTTGAGGAAGCGGGACGGCTGCGCGATGAGATCCGTCAGCTTGAGGCCGAAGAGCTGGGCCTTCCTGCCGACTTACAACTGGCTAAACCAAAAGGACGTGCAACCGAGGGGAGGCCGGGCACACGCAAGATGCGCTATGGCCGGACGCAGAGGAAATTCTGAACCATCATTCTTAGCGGCAATAGTTGGTATCCACGCGAATCAAATATGCGGTATTTTCAATGCCCATTTTACCCGGTCGCAGGGTTATTTAGGGATATTTGGCGGGATTTCGCTATTTCAATGAAAAAATTATAATCAAATATCAAGGCGATAATTATATTTACAATAGTTTACCCTAGAGTTCATCTCCGGTTACGGTAAGGGGCATTATACAAAAATTCATAGCGACGGTTTGACGCGGTTTGCGCAATCCGCATCATATGATGGTTGAAAGCTATGGTCATGGCACACCGCAATGTCGGCTGGTGCTTATGGCATATAAAAGTTTACTTGATGGGGGAAATAGTTTGCCCGGCGGTGGCATTAGGGTCGCATGTCGCCGGAACAAAGGTAGGGAGTAGATTTGATTCTATTGAGTCTACTCCCTGATCTTAGCTCTCATATTTGACGGAACAACCATAGGGCCGCGATTGGGCAACGCTAACGCTTTTGCCGGCCTTCAGTTCAGCCAATGCCGCGCTGACATGATTACGCGCTTCCTTGATATCGGCTTGGTCCGCAGTTGGTTTGTCATCAATACCACCCTGATAAACCAGCTTTCCGGAAGCATCGATAATGTACATATGCGGTGTTGTTTTTGCGGCATAGGCTTTTCCGACCACACCTTTCATGTCGAGTAGATAGTGGTTGGATTTCATACCCGTTTCTTTGAAAAGCTTTTGTGCATCCGGGCCATTCATATAGCCCTGTTTCCCCTTTGCACCGCTGTTGATCGTCAACCAGACCGCGCCTTGTTCGCGCGCGGCGGCCTGGGTTTTTTGCATATTGCCGCTATCATAATGTTTGGCCACAAACGGACATCCCGGATTGTGCCATTCCAGAACCACGGGCTTTCCCCGGAAACTGGAAAGCTGCACCGTTTTCCCATTCATATCGGTTAGCTTGAAATCCTGTGCGATGGCACCGGTTTTCTGAGCAGCAGCGAGCGGCATGGCCATGCCAAATGCAGCGACAATAGCAAGGGAAGTGATAGCCGGTTTATAGAACATGGGAATATCCTTTCCATTCAATCAGTGTTGGCACGCATCCGTTTAATCGGTCATGCGACTAGGTCGGTCAGCGTGCTGACGGTCAGAATCTGTGGCAATATAACAGGTTCCTTGCCCGGTGCATAATAGAGATAAAGCGGGACCCCGGCGCGGCCATGTTTTTCAAGGAAATTGCTGATTTCCGGATCGGGACGTGTCCAGTCGCCCATCAGTACGGCGACATTCGCGGCCGCGAAAGCATCAGCGGTTTCCTGTCGCTGCACTGCGGCGGCTTCATTGGCCTTGCAGGTAATGCACCAGTCAGCCGTGAAATAGGCAAAGACAGGTTGGTTGGCTGCACGCAATTCGGACAATCTCGCTTCGCTAAACGGCTCGCTGGGCAGGGTGGCGGAGGATGCGTTTGCTGCGCGCTGGCTATTAGTTGCCTGTTGACCGGGCAGCAATAAAACTCCGCCGATAATCGCTGCGACCAATGCGCCGGTGGTTATTGTTCCGCGGGACAGTCCCTTTGCCTGACCGCCCCCGAACCACCATAGAATCAAACTAATGAGCAAAAGGAAGATAAGGGACAGTGCCAACCCGTCCTCACCGATTTGACGGCCAAGCAGCCAGATAAGGCCGATTGCGGTTAGAAACATGGGGATAGCCATAGCCTTGCGGAAACTGTCCAGCCATGGCCCCGGCTTTGGCAGGCGTTTGCGGATAGCGGGGATGAAAGCGATCAGCAGAAAGGGCAAGGCAAGGCCAAGGCCCAGGCCGGCAAAAATGACAAGCGCGGCAACCGGCGGCAGCACAATGGTAGCCCCCAAAGCGGCCGCCATGAAAGGGCCAGTGCAAGGCGTTGCGACAAAGGCAGCAAGCGCGCCAGTCCAGAATGATCCGCTCGCCCCGTCTTTCTGGGTGAGCCTGTTACCAAAATTGACATTGGGCAGTTCGAACAAACCCGCAAGGTTGAAACCGATTGCGGTGACGAGGATGAGCAGCACAAAGATGATCCGGGAATCCTGAAGCTGGAATGCCCAGCCGACTGCCGCTCCGCTGGCACGAAGCGCGAGCAGTAATGCGCCTAAGGCCGCCGCGACCAGAACAACACCGGCAGTATAGGCCAGCGCATCGCGGCGGACGATATGTTCATCGCCGCCAGCCTTGGCGAGGCTGAGCGCTTTCAGGCTAAGAATCGGGAACACGCAGGGCATCAGATTGAGCAGCAACCCGCCAACTATCGCCCCGCCAAGCGCTATGAAAAGCAGGGATGCGTGAGACTGGTCGCCACCATTATTAAAATTTCCGCCATCTCCCCCGGTGCTGAGAGGGATGCCGGACATCTCGACTTCGCCCTTGGATGCATCAAGCGAGAGCCCAATGCCCGGTCCGATTTTCAGAACTCCGGAGATGGTTTCGAGCATATCTCCGCGCGCTGTCGTTTCGATGATTAACCTGTCACCGTCACGGTTGACCTTTTGGGGTGCGGAATAGTCCAGAATCCCGTCTTCTATGATGAAGAAATAGGGGGTTTCAACATCAAGAGCTGCGGGAATGGGAACGGACAGACGGAACAGATCATCCCTGACCATGAAGGTTGCGTCACTGCCCAGTGGTTGGGGCAGGGCTTTGCGATGGTCGTCAAATTCCTTGTTGCGTGAAACGGCAGTGCCTTTATCCACCACTTCCAATGTGATGGAGAGCGTATCCTGTTCCGGAACGCAGACTTCATTTGTGCAGGCCAGCCATTGGGATTTTACCGTGATCGGTAGCGGGCCCGGCGCTATGTTTTCCGAGAGCGTCAGATTGACGAGGACCGCGTAATTGCCCTCGTAAATATAGTTCATGATTCCGGAAATTAGCAGCGTATCAGGAACAGGATATTTGGCTTCTCCGGCGCTTACGCCATCCGGCAATTGCCAGTCAAAACTCATGCCCATGCCGGCATCGCCCGGATTTTCCCAATAGCCGTGCCATGTGGGTTTTGGCGTCATTACAAAAGCAAGGGTAATGTCCTGCCCCGCGTGCACCTGCTGCGCTTCTGCAACCAGTGTGGCGGGCACATTCAGTTCCCGTTTGGCGGTTGTAACCTGCGCTTCGGCAGGGTTTCCGATCACTTCTCCGACCGGGTTGATGC
Organism: Parasphingorhabdus sp.; assembly: GCF_036568145.1. Taxonomy (GTDB): domain Bacteria; phylum Pseudomonadota; class Alphaproteobacteria; order Sphingomonadales; family Sphingomonadaceae; genus Parasphingorhabdus. Next base: position 72,934 of record NZ_DATCTC010000015.1, read on the forward strand.
CGATTAGCGCGGCGACAACAAGCGCGGCAAGAATGGCTTGCAATATGGTTCGAACCTTGAGCCCGGACCAGATAGTCCTTGAACAAAATGTGGATGTCATAAATATTTCACCATTTTCTCTATAGGCTGATAGTCTATCCAATGCTGTCTTACCACAGCGTCTTATCATGAGGGGTTATTCGTGCGCGCTATTAAATATGTTACAGTTTTCATGGCCTGCCTTACACTCTCCGCCGCGGCCAATGCCGAAGATCAGGGCGAAAAGAAACCCTTCAAACCAAAACTGGTCCTGGCCATTTCGGTTGACCAGTTTTCTGCCGATCTGTTCAGCGAATATCGCAGCAGCTTTACCGGCGGTTTAAAGCGGCTGTCTGGCGGAGCGGTGTTCCCCTCCGGTTATCAATCCCATGCTGCGACAGAAACCTGCCCCGGCCATGCGACCATTATGACCGGCGTCCATGCTGGCCGCGCCGGAATTATCGCCAATAACTGGATCGACCTCAACGTCAAACGTGAGGACAAGACCATTTATTGCGCGGAGGACGAGCGGATCGAAGGCACCAGCTTTGGTAGCATTACCGCCCCGACGCAAGGTGATTATGTCGCCTCCGCATGGCACTTGCTGGTGCCGACGCTGGGTGAGCGGTTAAAGAAAATTTCCCCTGAATCGCGCAACGTTGCTGTTTCAGGCAAGGATCGCGGAGCGCTGATGATGGGCGGTCAGGTTGTGGATGCGATTTACTGGTGGAAGGGAAAGGGCTTCACTACGTTGAAAGGGCGGACCATTGCCCCGGCCATCGGTGCGCTGAACACCGATATCGCTGCCAATATTGACAAGGCACGCGCGCCCTATGCCATTCCGGCCCAATGTGCGGCGCGAAACCGCAATATAGCTGTTAGTGATGACCAGTCGGTTGGCGACTATGCGTTTCAGCGACCAGAAGGGGCCAGCAGCATTTTTCGCGCCACTCCAGATTTTGACGGTGCAACGGTCAATGCCGCACTGGCGCTTGTCGAGTCGATGAAGCTGGGGCAGGGCGAGGCGACGGATGTCCTATCGCTCAGCCTGTCCGCAACCGATTATATCGGCCATGCCTTTGGTACAGGCGGCCTTGAAATGTGCATCCAGATGAGCGAGCTGGACCGCAATCTGGGAATATTGTTCAGCGCGCTGGACGAGCAGAATATCGACTATATCGCCATGCTGACCTCCGACCATGGCGGGCACGATCTGCCGGAGCGTTTACAGGAGCAAGGTCTTCCCCAAGCGGAGCGGATTGATCCGGACTTGAACGCCAAATATATCGGCGCGCAGATACGCGAATCGCTGGCGCTACCGGGGGATGAGCCATTGCTTCACGCCGACAGCCCATTAGGGGACTATTATATCAGCCTGTCCCTTGACCAAGATACGAAAGCCAAGGTCAAGGCCGAAGCCATGAAGCTGCTCACCAGCCACCGCCAAGTCCATTCCGTTCTGGACAGTGCTGATCTCGCCGCAATGCCAATGCCGCAGGGGCCTGTGGAGGAATGGACACTGGCCGAGCGCGCACGGGCATCTTTCCATCCGGACCGTTCGGGCGATTTTATTGTCTTGCTCAATAAAGCGGTGACGCCGATTACCCATGGCGGGCTCGGCTATGTTGCCACCCATGGTAGCCCGTGGGAATATGACCGCCGCGTGCCGATGCTGTTCTGGCACAAGGGGATCACCCATTTTGAGCAGCCTACATCGGTAAAGACGGTGGATATTGCGCCGACATTAGCGGCGTTTGTGGGTGTGGATATTCCCGCTGATGAAACAGATGGCCGCTGTCTGGATATTGATGGCGGCGCGGGTAATAGCTGCCAGAATTAAGCTAATTACCGTCGTTCGTAACGCTTCAATTCGGGGCTCAGGCTGTTATTCGCAATCCGCATCTGGTCGCCGCTCCAGTCGGCGACGAAAATTGTCTTGCGCTGCACGCCCTTGGCCAGCGATGCGTTATTGGAATGGATATTGAGGTCAGCCGAGCTGTGCCGCTTGCCCTCTGCAGCCACAGCGATAAAGGCGCTATAATTTTCCTTGTTCTGGCCCTGAACAAAGACATTGGCGCTAATCACACCGGATGCTCCGGCGGGCAGGTCGATCATGTAATTGGTTGCGCGGCCATGCGTATCGTCAAAGCTGCTATTGGTCACGGTGATGCGCGGAGCGCGGCTTTTGATATAATGCCCGCCGGAACCCATTTCAAAGCGCGACTGGGTTACTTTCAGTGAACCATAATCACCGACATAAATGCTGTGGGCACAGGATAACCCCCGGTCACAGCGGCCCAGCCGCTGGAATGTGGAACGCTCGATAGTGATGTTGCCCTTTGGGTCATTGGCCGTGAGCAATCCTTGCTCATTGTTACGAAACAGCGAGTTGGTGATCGTGAGATCACCTCGCTCTAGCCGGATACCCGCGCCATTGCCATCGGGCACGCGCAAGTTTTGGAATACGATCCCATCCACCACCGCAGACTGGCCGCGCAGCACCAGCGCCGCTTTTCCTTCGCAAATGCCGCCGTCCAGGATCGCTTGTCCGGGAACGGCTGAACGATAGGTAATCTGCCCCTCGGTCTGGACCGCGCATTGGCGATAGGAGCCGGGGGCGATGACGATCGTACCGCGCCTGGCGCCAATGGCTTTGACGGCATCCGATAGTTTTTGAAAAGCCTGTCCCTTTTCCGCCACCGTGAAGGGTGCGCTATTTTTGACCGGCTTTTGAGCCCGGTTTTGAGCCATGGCCCCAGGCGCGGCCGTGATTGCGAAAGCGAGAATGATGAATGACGGGACCGAAAATTTCACCTGAGAAGCTCCTGACAGGCGGTATTTGCCTTTGTTGTCCTATAAAGCCGCCCGAAGTTCAAAACAATGACAAGCATCACCTTGTCCCACTGTGCGCCACCTTTGGAGCGATTAGTCAACGGATGTCTGGCGGATATGTTGTCGATTTAAATTGAACATAACGGGCCTTTTGTCTTCTTTAGCCCTGAGCCTGTCGAAGGGTGTTTACGGCCTTGATGTCACGCGTGATTTAGAAGCGTCCTTCGACAGGCTCAGGACTAACGGCTTATTTGTCCAAAGAGGGTGATAGCCTACATATCCTGATAAGCACTTCTATTCGTTCAGGTTGGGCCGCAACCATTGCCGTGCTTGGTCCAGCGATACGCCGCGCCGCGAAGCATAATCCTCGACCTGATCTTCCCCGATACGCGCCACGCCGAAATAATCGGCCTGCGGATGGCCGAAGTAAAAGCCGGATACAGCGGATGTCGGGGTCATCGCAAAGCCGCTGGTGAGTTCAATACCGGTGTGGTTGGTCGCATTCAGCGCATCGAATAATATCGGTTTCAGGCTGTGATCCGGGCAGGCCGGATAGCCGGGGGCAGGGCGGATGCCTTGATATTTTTCCTTGATGAGCGCCTTGTTGTCGAGGCTTTCATCCGGCGCATAGCCCCATAGATCCATGCGCACATGCTTGTGCATCCGTTCGGCAAAAGCCTCGGCCAGCCGATCGGCAAGGGCCTTGAGCAAGATACTGTTATAATCGTCTTTATCGGCATGGAAGCGGGCGACATGCTCGTCAATGCCGTGGCCGGTGGTCACCGCAAAGCCGCCAATCCAGTCGTCAGCCGTATCAATATAATCGGCAAGGCAGTTATGCGCTTTGCCTTCCCGCTTGCTCACCTGTTGACGCAGCATGGGCAGACAAATTTCGCTCACGCCGTCCAGCGATAGGCTGTCGGAGTCCGGGTCATTTGAATTATGCCCCATTCCCGCCTCTCCCTTGTAAGGAAGGGGTTTAAAGAAAATGTCGTCCTTGTCGCGACGCGCGGGCCACAAAGCTACGACGCCTTTGGCTGTCAGCCATTTTTCTTCGATAATCTTGTCCAGCATGGCCTGCGCGTCCCTGAACAGATCGCTGGCGCTTTCTCCGACCACATCGTCGGTCAGAATAGAGGGATATGTGCCCGCCAGTTCCCACGCGCGAAAAAACGGTGTCCAGTCAATATAGTCACGTAGATCCGTCAAATCCCAGTCGTCATAGACGTGCAGCCCCGGCTTTTTGGGTGCGGGGGGCTTTTGGCTCATGTCGATCACGGGGGCGTTTGCACGGGCTTCCTTTATCGTGGTCAGTTTTTTCGCTGTCTTGCCAGCGCGGGCGATACGGACCTGTTCATAATCCTCACGGGTCTTTGCGATGAAGCCTTCCGCCTGGGTATCGCTGACCAACTGAGATGCCACACCAACGGCGCGGCTGGCATCAAGCACATAAATTGTCGGGCCGGAATAGGCAGGTTCGATACGCAGGGCGGTATGCGCCTTGGACGTTGTTGCCCCGCCAATCAGCAGCGGCATCGTGATGTTGGCACGCTCCATTTCTTCGGCAACAGTGACCATTTCATCCAGCGACGGGGTGATCAGGCCGGACAATCCTATCATGTCGGCATCATTGTCAGCCGCGGCTTTCAATATATCCTGCCAGGGCACCATGACGCCCAGATCAATCACTTCAAATCCGTTACATTGCAGGACGACCCCGACGATATTCTTGCCAATATCGTGCACATCGCCCTTAACGGTCGCCATGATAATCTTGCCCTTGCCCTTCGCTTTCTCGTCCTTTTCCGCCTCGATATAAGGGAAGAGATGGGCGACGGCTTTTTTCATCACGCGAGCAGATTTCACCACTTGCGGCAGGAACATCTTGCCGGACCCGAACAGGTCGCCGACAACATTCATCCCGCCCATTAACGGGCCTTCGATAACCTCGATAGGGCGTCCGCCTGCGTTGAAAATGGCAAGCCGCGCTTCCTCGGTATCTTCGATGATATGGGCATCAATGCCTTTGACAAGGGCGTGCTCCAACCGCTTGCTAACATCATAACCGCGCCATTCGGCAGCCGCTTTTTCCGCCGCTACATCGGTGCCGCGAAACTTTTCTGCCAAAGTGATCAGCCGGTCGGTCGCATCGTCGCGGCGGTCCAGAATCACATCTTCGCAATGTTCGCGCAGTTCCGGATCAATATCATCATAAATGTCCAGCTGACCCGCGTTGACGATGGCCATATCCATTCCGACGGGGATGGCGTGATACAGGAACACGCTATGCATCGCGCGGCGCACTGGTTCGTTGCCGCGGAAACTGAACGACAGGTTGGAAAGCCCGCCCGAAATATGGACGTGCGGGCAATTTGCCTTAATTTCTGCCGTGGCTTCTATAAAATCGAGACCATAGCGGCGATGCTCTTCGATGCCGGTGGCAACCGCGAACACGTTGGGATCAAAGATTATATCTTCGGGCGGAAAGCCGATGCCGGTTAACAGATTATAGGCGCGGGTGCATATTTCGACCTTACGCTCTTTCGTGTCAGCCTGCCCGGTTTCATCAAATGCCATGACAACGACCGCTGCACCATATGCCATGCATTTGCGGGCATATTTCAGAAATTCCTCTTCGCCCTCTTTCATCGAGATGGAATTGACGATGGGTTTTCCGGACACGCATTTCAGGCCCGCTTCGATGACGGACCATTTGGAACTGTCGATCATTACCGGTACACGGGCAATGTCCGGTTCGGCAGAAATCAGTTTGAGGAACGTCGTCATTGCATGTTCGGAATCAAGCAAGCCTTCATCCATATTCACATCAATAATCTGCGCGCCGTTTTCGACCTGTTGCCGCGCCACTTCCACTGCTGCCGAATAGTCGCCGTTGAGGATAAGCTTTTTGAAACGCGCGGAACCGGTCACATTGGTACGCTCGCCGATATTGACAAATTGTGCGGAAGAAGGGGTTGAGGTCATTTTAAGTTCCGTTAGCCCTTGGCGTGTCGAAGGGCGTTTCTGTTTCGGGATATGTTCTGGTCGAGAGGCGTGGTTCGACAGGCTCACCACTAACGCTATTCAAGTTCGGTTATTCACGCCGCCATTGTAAAAGGTTCTAGCCCGGACAAGCGGGTGACGACAGGCGGAGAAGGAATAGCACGCGGCTTGGCATCGGCAACCGTGCGGGCAATCGCGGCGATATGTTCCGGCGTTGAGCCGCAGCAACCCCCGACGATATTGACTAATCCTCCTGTGTCACCGGTGCCAAGCCACTCACCGATCAATGCTGCGGTTTGATCCGGCATCTCGTCATATTCACCAAGATCATTGGGCAGACCTGCATTGGGATAGGCCATGATCAGCGTGCCGGCTTGCTTGGCCAGCGCGGCAAGATGCGGTCGCAACTGATCGGCGCCAAAGGAACAGTTAAGCCCGATAGTGATGGGTTTCAGGTGGCGCACCGCGTGCCAGAAAGCTTCTACTGTATGGCCGGAAAGATTACGTCCCGACAGGTCGGTCAATGTCATTGAAAGCATTAACGGCACATCGCGGCCGCTTGCCTCCGCCGCTTCCTGCGCGGCCATACCGGCACATTTGGCGTTGAGCGTGTCAAAGATCGTCTCGATCAACAGAAAATCGACGCCGCCTTCGATCAACGCATCGCATTGTTCGCGGTAAACACTTTTCAGATAATCAAAATCAATTTCCCGAAAGCCGGGATCGTTGACATCGGGGGACAGGGACAAGGTCTTGTTCGTCGGGCCGATGGAGCCTGCGACAAAACGCTTTTTGCCATCTTTGGCCTCTGCCTTGTCACAGGCCCGGCGCGCAATTTCTGCCGATTTGATATTGAGATCGCGGACCAGATGTTCGCATCCGTAATCGGCCTGGCTGATTCTGGTTGAACTGAAAGTATTGGTTTCGATTATGTCTGCACCCGCATCCAGATAAGCGGTGTGAATGCCTTCGATAATATCGGGACGCGTCAGACTGAGCAGGTCATTATTGCCTTTTTGGTCATCGGCAAGGTCCAGATTGCCGCGATAGTCCCGCTCACCCAAGCCGTGATTCTGGATCGCTGTTCCATAGCCGCCGTCAAAGATAAGGATGCGCTGCGCTGCCAAAGCACGCAATTGATCGCCCGGATTGGTCATGCTGCTTTCTCCTGCTGACCGCTCACTGGCCGCTTGCCAAGCAAGTGACAGATTGCATAGCTAAGCTCTGCGCGGTTGAGCGTGTAAAAATGAAACTGACGGACGCCGCCAGCATAAAGTTTGCGGCACAATTCAGCCGCGACCGTCGCCGCGATCAACTGGCGCGCGGAAGGATGGTCATCCAGTCCTTCGAACAGGTCATTCATCCATGGTGGGATCTCCGCCCCGCACAGGCCCGCAAACTTTCGCGTCTGTGCGACGTTGGAAACCGGCAATATTCCGGGGACCAGTTCGGCATCAATCCCTGCTGCATCGGCAGCATCCCGGAAGCGGAAGAAAGCCTCCGCGGTAAAGAAAAACTGCGTAATTGCGCGGTTTGCACCGGCATCCAGCTTGCGTTTCAGATTGTCCAGATCGGCCTGCGGGCAGCTCGCCTCCGGGTGAGTTTCGGGATAGGCCGCTACCGAGATTTCAAACGGTGCAATATCCTTGAGTCCTGAAACCAGTTCCGCTGCACTTTTATAACCTTCCGGATGTGGTTCAAATGGCTGTCCCTCGACTGGCGGATCGCCGCGAAGCGCAACAATATGGCGTACACCAGCTTCCCAATAAGACTGAGCCACTTCGGCAATTTCTGCTTTGCTGGCGCCGACACAGGTCAAATGCGCTGCTGCCGGAATATTGGTCTCCTTGACAATCCGCGCAACTGTCGCGTGGGTGCGCTCCCGCGTTGATCCTCCGGCGCCATAAGTGACCGAGACAAAACGCGGGTTAAGCGGTTCAAGAGTCAGCACGCTGTTCCAGAGGGTTTGTTCCATCTTTTCCGTTTTTGGCGGGAAAAACTCAAAGGAAACATCGGCATCACCGTTCAGTCCGGCAAATAGCGGCACATCAAGCGCGCGCTTTGCTTCTTCCAATTGGCTCAAACCTAGGGGACGGGCATATTCGGTCATAAAGCGGCTCTTTTACTTTTGTTTGAAAGATCAGCGAAGGAAGCTTTTCCGCTGTCTGTGTGAATGCGAGGCAGACTCGATTTTCGGCCAACCCATATTTTGACGGTCAATTCACCGCCATCCAGCGTCCGGCTTTGCACCATGTCTATCTGGGATGCAGCAAACCATCTTTTCATGCTGTCATCGGAAAATCCGAGCCGGGCATGGGCATGGGCGGTCCGCAGTTCTTCACGGTCATGTGACGCAAAATCAACAATCATCACCATGCCGTTGTTACGAAGCACACGGGATACTTCGGCCAGCACCGCTTCGGGATAAGGTGCATAATGTAGCACCTGATGCAATATGACGCTGTCAATCTGGCTGTCATCAATAGGCAAATGGTTGAAATCGCCCAGTTTAAGTTCGGTTTTTCTGGCCAATGCAGCTTGATCGGTCTTGTCGCCCTCATTCCCCAATATCTTCGCACGCGCCAGACGGAGCATTTCGGGGCTTTTGTCCAGCGCCGTGATTTTTTCTGAATTGGGGCCGAACAGTTCAACCATCCGGCCAGTTCCTGTCCCAATGTCCAGAAAATGGCCGAGATTAACATCTTTCAGTAATGCCAGCATTGCCTGTTCGACAGCATCTTCGGGAAGGTGCAGTGACCGGATGGCATCCCATTCTTCGGCATGGGCTTCGAAATATTGTTCTGCCATCTCGGCTCGCGCTTTGCGGACAAGGGCCAGTTTCGCCTCGTCATCAATGGCTTGCTGTGAAGATATGACATTATCGGACCGAAAAAGGCGTCTTAGAATATCGAGTTCCGCCGCTTGGCCGGGGCGCAAGAAAACCCAGCTTCCTTCTTTCCTCCGTTCGGCCAGTCCAGCCTCATCCAATATCCTGATATGGCGTGAAATACGTGGCTGGCTTTGTTCCAATATCTGCGCCAGCTCGCCCACGGCAAGCTCCATTTTAAGCAAAAGCAGCATGATTCGTATCCGTGTGGGATCCGCCAGTGCTCGAAATATGGCTAATATTGCATCCATCAGGCGATATCATATAAAGATTTCTTTATATGTAGTCAATGCACTAGATTTCTCGCCCTTAATTTGACAATGTTGTGAATTGTGGCACCAAAAAGCACTTGGCGACCCTCGGCCTAGTATGTTCGTTATTGCTATCCTTTTTTCAACCGTTTAATGACGTGCCCCGTGAACAGAGTGAGGGATTGTTTCATCTGTTCGCATGGTTTTTGAGGAATATAATAGAGGGTTTACCCAAATGAAAAAAGTTACAACATCAATCGTTCTTGCTGCCGCTCTTGGTTTGGCTGCATGTTCCGGTGCTGCTGACAATGCTGAAACTGGTACAGAAGAAGTTGTAGAAGGCACAGAAGCAACCGCTGACGAAGCTGCTGACGAAGCAATGGAAGCTGCTGAAGGCACTGCAGACGCCATGGGCGAAGCAAGTGCTGACGCAACCGCAGAAGCTGGCGCTGCTGCAGATGCTGCTGGTGAAGCTGCTGACGCTGCTGCAGATGCTGCTGGTGCTGCTGCTGACGCCGCTGCCGAAGCTGCTAAAGAAGCAGCTCAATAAGCCTTTTCGACAAGTTTAAAAAAGGGCTACCTTACCGGTAGCCCTTTTTTTGTTTGATACAAACGCTCTACCTGTTGAAATTGGGCTGAATGTCGCGCATTTGATTGCGGCAAGAGGGAGCGGACTATGAAGAACCGATATGGTATTTATCTGGGCGCGATGATATTGGCGTCCTGTGGACCAGCCCAGAATGACCCCGGCCCTGGCGGAGTTACGGTTGGCGAGGCGAAGGCGCTGGACGATGCGGCAGAGATGCTGGACGACCGCAATATAGTGCTGGAACACGAAGCGGCAAAAAGCAAAGCTGCCCCGCAATAAACCGTAACAGGTAAGCCTGAGCGTTACCGCCGGTGATAACGCGCAACCGCGCGGGTCACGGATTGCATCAACTGCATACGTTGGGGAATGGGCGCGGTTGTATCGCCCAGCATAACGGCCACCGCATAGCGGCTGCCATCAGGGGCGGTCATAATCCCGACATCGTTATAGCCGGTTGAAACTGCCCCCAGAACCTGACCCGTACCGGTCTTGTGGAGAAATTCCCAGTCAGCCGGAACGCCGGCTTTCAGGCGATTGGGGCCGCTGCGCGTGCGTTTCAAGATGGATTGCAGCACCTGGGTCGAGTTTGCCGAAAGCAGCTCTCCCTTCGCCAAACGGCTTAGCGCGTGAACAATCGCACCGGGGCTGGCTCCGTCCATCGGATCGGCCAGATAGTTTGCCAGCGCCTGTTTGCGTGTTTCAATCGGCAGGCTTGCCCTCGCACTATAGAATTTACGGCCCTGCGACAGGTCCTGCTTCCATTCCAGACCCGCTATCCGGCTTTGCAGCAAGCGTTCACCGGGGCCGAATTTGACCTTGCCGAGCTGCTGGCGCTGAATGAAAGCGTTGACTGCACTTGGTCCGCCCGCATGGTGCAGGAGCACATCATTCGCTGTGTTGTCACTGTGTGCCAGCGCCTTTTCGAGCAGAGTATATACGGTTTTGATGACGGTGCCCTGGCGTTTCACTTCCGCTGCCATCGGTTGATAAAAAAGCGTCAGGTCGTCCGGGCCAATACGAATGGGATCGGACAGAGAGATCAAACCCTGATCGACTTTGTCCAGCACGGTCATGGCGACCCACAATTTTGACACGCTTTGCTGCGGAAAGCTCTCGTCAGCGCGGTGGCCGATGGTCCAGCCGCTGTCGATGCTTTGCACGGCAATCCCCGTTGTGCCCGGAAAGCTTCGCCATAAATCCGCAATTTCCCGCACCAATGCAGGATCAGGCTGGTTCTGAGGCTTTATTGTCTGGGGGCGCTGCGGCTGGGGGACATTATAACGGGGGGCGGCTGTTTCCACACGCGGTTCGGTTCCAACAGTCCGGCCCGCAGATGGCGCAACGCAGGATGCCACAATAGCGGAGAGGAAAACGATGACCAGCGAGCGAAAATATATCATGTCAGCATATGAGTCCCTGTTTCAAATAGCGGAAATGGATGTGGCTTCCCGCCATGGTATCCTATTCCTTGTAGATAATAGATTATCCCTGAACAGAAGCATAACCGTGCTTTGCGACGAATGATTCCTGACGTGCGACTAACTGCGCCATTCGCTTTCCTCCGAACCAAAGTTAAGCCGCCGACTCACGGTATAATCCAGTACACATACAAGAAAATAAGATACGGCCCAGCGCAGCCAGGTGAGTGGTCCCTTGCGCTTGTCATAAAATTCCTTGGTGATGAGCTTCGATTCTTCGCACAGCCCGTCAACCATAAGGCGCGCATGATTGGCAAAGGCCTTGTCTTCTATGCGGAGCATCATTTCGACGTTGATAAAAAGACTGCGCACATCAAAATTTGCTGAACCTATATAAACTACATCATCGATAATTATCAGCTTTGAATGAAGTCGCCGGGGCTGGAATTCAAATAGCCGTGCGCCGCGTTTCAACAAAAAACCGTACAGCAAGCGGCTGGCCCCGATGGTGGCGGCATTATCGGTTTTGCCTGCCAGAACAAGCCGGCCCTGACCCCGCTTTCCAAGCCGGGCTATCCGGCGCAATAGTCCCTGACCGGGGGAGAAATAGGCGCTGACCAGATCAAAGCGCCTGGCTTGCTCCAGATCCGCTTTCACTGCCTGCGCCCACTGGCTGAGGTGGCTATTCGGTCCGCCGATGAGCCATTGTAACTTGCCGTTACCCGGTTTCCACTGATGCACCATTTTTTGCAGCAAATGAATCTGGTTATTGGTATTGGTCACCCAGTGCGACAGGTCTTTGTAATATTCGCTGAGTCTGGCGACCTCTGGCCCCTCTATGACGACGCCAAGGTCTTCCCATCTTGATTCGTCCTGTATCGCGGCGTCTTCCCCCGGCTGCGGGCCGAAATATTCGTTACCAATGTTAAAACCACCCAGCATGGCGCGGCGATTGTCGCTGATAAGGATTTTCTGATGGTTGCGAACCAGATAGCTGGTCGAAAATCGCGGGCAGAAAATCGCGAAATTCCCGCCGGCTTCTTGCAGCGGATCAAAAAAATCTCTGGGCGCGCCATTGGAACCGAAACCGTCAACCATCAGTTCAACCGCGACCCCGCGGTTGCAGGCGTCGATCAAGGCATCAAGAACGCGCTGCCCGATATTGTCAGCCTCGAATATATAAAAGAACAGCTTTAAACTGCTTTGCGCCTGTTCGATCAATCCCATGAGGGCCTGCAAACGATCATCAGGGTGCTGGATCAGTTTCAACCTGTTGTCGCTGACATCAAACCAGTTGGCGTCATCGGACAGGACGCCCGGCCCTGGAAGATCCGGCCTCGGGACACCGTTCTTTTCAGCATCGACGCCGGCAATATTTCCCGGATCAATGCCGCGAGCATTTTGTGACTTGTCTGACTGGGACCGGGGAACAGGGGTAGTCATGCTTCAAGGCATAGGTTATTCGCCGCGGCCGGACAATCCTCTTAACCGGATTATTAATTGCAAGATTAACGGGCATATCCGCCGCTTCCTTCATTGCCGTGTGATGCAGACAAAGCGCGCGCGGAACCACCCAATTTCTTGACAAAAGCGCGTATGGCCACTAGGTGCAGAACTCTTTCCACGAATTATACAGAATCAGGAGGGCCTTATGGCTCGCGTTACCGTTGAAGATTGCGTTGATAAAGTCACGAATCGCTTTGATTTGGTGCTGTTTGCGGCGCAACGCGCTCGTGAAATTTCCGGCGGTGCTGAACTGACCATCGACCGCGACCGTGATAAAAATCCGGTTGTTGCTCTGCGCGAAATTGCAGAAGAAACGATCAAACCAAAAGATCTGGAAGAAAGCCTCATCCAGTCGCTGCAAAAAGTGCAGATTGACGACGATGATACGCCAGATGAAATCGGTTCGATCAGCCAGTCCGCCGAAGCCCTGCGTCTTACCGCAGCCGCTCCACCGCGCAGCGCTGGTGTTTCGGGAGACTATGGACGGCGTTAATCCGCTATAGTCTGAATTGAAAAAAACGGGCGGCGCTCTTTCAGGAGTTGCCGCCTGTTTTTATTTGGGCGCCCTCATCGTGCCGACGTTTGTTTGGGGAGTCGGGCGCACGAGGGTCTAACTTCACTAACTTCACACCAAGGACGCTTTATTTTCCGCCGATTCCGGCTTTTTGCGCAGGATTTTCCAACATTTGTCCAAAATCCCTGCCGCCGCTTTAGACAGGGCGGGTGAAATAGCGCGCTGGTAATATGCAATCTGAGAAAGAGCCGTGCTGTGCGTATCATAGGCGCGGCTCTGTAGGACAGCGGTTTCTATCCACGACCTTAGCGACCTAACGTCATACCTGCGAAGGCAGGAATCGCTGGAAATATGGCACTATATCCGCAGCGATTCCCGCCTGCGCGGGAATGACGGTGATGGGATAAAGGGAGAAGACAGCCACAGCACCACAAACAGAAACAGCCCGCAATTCCGGATCTGGAATGGCGGGCTGTTCGATTAACTCCACAAAAGAGCGTTTATGTAACCTCTTAAGCTCCCTGCGGTTTGGGATCGCCAAACGGGCCTTTATGCTTTTTACCGGATTTCGGTATCGACGTTCCAACCGTTGGCACAGCGGATGGCTGGATGACATCGCCATCCGGACGTTCGAACTTGCCGTCCTTGAGCAGCGAGGCAATTTCCTCACCGGACAGGGTTTCATATTCCAGCAATGCATTGGCCAACAGATGAAGCTGGTCTTCATGCTTGGTCAGCACGTCCTTGGCGCGGTCATAGCCCGCATCGACAATACCGCGGATTTCGCTGTCGATTTTCATCGCGGTTTCGTTGGACATGTGAACACGCTGTCCCTGCGAATAGCCGAGGAAGGTTTCACCCTGTTCCTCTTCATATTGCAGCGGTCCCATCTCGTCGGACATGCCCCACTGGGTCACCATGTCACGGGCCAGCTTGGTCGCATATTGAATGTCGCCAGATGCGCCGGATGATACCTTGTCATAGCCGAAGATGATTTCCTCGGCGACGCGGCCACCCATAGACACGGCAAGGTTGGCGTGCATCTTGTCGCGGTGATAGCTGTAGCTGTCCCGCTCCGGCAGACGCATGACCATGCCCAGTGCGCGGCCGCGCGGGATGATCGTTGCTTTATGGATCGGGTCAGAAGCAGGTTCATGGACAGCGACAATCGCGTGACCGGCTTCGTGATAGGCGGTCATCTTCTTCTCGTCCTCGGTCATCACCATGGACTTGCGTTCGGTGCCCATCATGACCTTGTCTTTGGCCGCTTCAAATTCGTCCATCGCAACCAGACGCTTGTTCCGACGCGCTGCCATCAGGGCAGCCTCGTTGACAAGGTTGGCCAGATCAGCGCCGGAAAAGCCGGGCGTTCCGCGCGCAATCGTGCGTGGATCGACATCGGGAGCCAGCGGCACTTTTTTCATGTGCACTTCAAGGATTTTCTGGCGACCTTCGATATCGGGGCGCGGGACCACGACCTGACGGTCAAAACGGCCCGGACGCAGCAATGCAGGGTCAAGCACGTCGGGACGGTTGGTCGCGGCGATGATGATGATACCTTCATTGGCCTCAAAACCGTCCATCTCGACAAGAAGCTGGTTCAGCGTCTGTTCGCGCTCGTCATTGCCGTTGCCAAGACCGGCACCACGGTGACGGCCAACAGCGTCAATCTCGTCAATGAAGACGATGCAGGGCGCGTTCTTTTTCGCCTGTTCAAACATGTCGCGGACACGGCTGGCGCCGACACCGACAAACATTTCAACAAAGTCTGAACCGGAGATAGAGAAAAACGGCACTTCGGCTTCGCCAGCAATGGCGCGGGCCAAAAGGGTTTTACCCGTACCCGGCGAACCGACCAGCAAAGCGCCTTTGGGGATTTGACCACCAAGTTTGGCAAAGCGGCTGGGGTTTTTCAGAAATTCGACGATTTCTTCCAGCTCTTCGCGCGCTTCGTCAATACCGGCTACGTCCTGAAACGTGACTTTGCCTTGCTTTTCCGTCAGCAATTTTGCCTTGGATTTACCAAAGCCCATCGCGCCGGAACCGCTGCCCTTCTGCATCTGGCGCAGCACGAAAAATGCGATGCCGAGAATGAGCAGGAACGGTAAGGACTGGATCAGCAGATATTGCCAGATGCTGGGGCTTTCTTCTGCCTGGCCGCTATATTCCACGCCTTTTTCATCGAGCAGATTGACAAGGCTGGGGTCGCTGCCGACCGGAGTTGTCGCGAATTTGTCGCCGTTGGTCAGCTCGCCCGTGATCCTGTCAGGGGCAATCGCAACGCTTTTGACGCTACCTTCCGCAACTTTTGCACGGAACGAGGAATAGCTGATCGCATTTGCGCCATCGGCCCCTGCACCGGCACCAAACATCGAAACCGTGAGCAGTAGTGCCACGATGACGCCTGCCCAGATGAGCATGCTTTTCATCCACGGATTGTCCTTGGGATCCTGTTCGTCATTCATTACGCGTTACGTCCTTGTTGGTATCGCTGACTTCAAATGTTTCAGGCGATTCTGTACCTTAAAGATAGGTGTTTTGCCCCGGATGACAATATAAGCGCCAATGTTTTTACCGATCACTCTGTTCGGCTCGCGGAGTTTTTGGGCAACATATTGATATATTTACCCATTGTTACTCTTGATGTTCCGTTGCGGCGCGGGGGTGAAAGTCCATACCGGTCCGCCTTTGCACAATATATTACCGATGGTCAGTGTTGCACCCTGTGACAGGCCCTTTATCAGCGGGCCCAGCTGGCTACCGCGCGGGGACAAAGACGGGTCGCAGATATGCAGGCATTTGAGCAGCAACCGGCGGACAATTTCATGGGGAAAGTCATGACTGTCCAGCGTGCAGCCGTCATCCATTTCGCGAATATGGGTCGCCGCCAGTTTATCGACCATCCAGACGATCGCCGTGCGTGCATCGTCAATGGCGGCTGCGCTCTGGCTGGCGAGGCTGACATCAAATCCGGACAGCATCATCAGCGCTTCGCGCACCCGGACGCGGTCATAGCTCGGGTCCCTGTTGGACGGGTCCTGAACCGGCTCTATCCCTTTGGCGGTGACGTAACCGGCCAGAATGTCTTTTGAAAAGGGCAGCAGCGGGCGGATAAGGTGCCCGCGTCTGGCACGGATTCCGGACATGCCGTCAATGCCGCTGCCGCGCAAAATGCGCATGATCATGGTTTCAAGCTGGTCATCGGCATGGTGGGCGGTGGCGAGCCATGTGATATTCTCTTGTTTCAGCCAGCCATTCAGCAAGCCATATCGCACCTTGCGCGCCTCTGCCTGAATGCTTCCGCGAATGGGGAAGGATGGCTTTAATATCCGGTGCGGGATGGCGCGGCTCTCGCAGATTCTGGCGACAAACACACATTCGTCGTGCGCTTGCGCACGCAGTCCATGATCGACGCTGGCGGCGGCGATCCGGCCGGGAAAACTGTCATGCGCCAGTAGCAGCAGCGCAAGGCTGTCCGGCCCGCCGGATACGGCAAGTCCCAATATGTCATCGCTATTTTCAAAGTCCGGGACAAGCGCCGCCAGAGAGCCGCGAAAGCGGTCCGAAAGCGCGTCGCCGGTCATCGGTTATCGGTCACTTGCAGTTGGCCGTTTTCTTGTTGCGGGCAATGTTCGCGCTCAACCGGCCAGCGGATGCGTCCGGATAGACATCCTGCAATTCGGCCAGTGTCTGGCAAGCCTCGGTCTTTTTGTTCAGCGCGATCAAGGCGGTGCTGAGATAATAGAGGCTGTCAGGCGCGCGTTCCCCGCTGGGATTTTCCTGATAATTTTCATATAGCGCAATCGCCGCCAATGCCGGTTTCCCGTCATCCAGATAGGCGCGGCCCAACAGGTTTTTGGCAAAGCTGGCGCGGCGGTGTTTGGGATGGTCTTCGGCAGCTTTCTTTAGCTGGGCCTGTGCTTCGGGATAATATTTCGCCTCCCACAGCCGGTAGCCATAGATATAGGCATCTTCGCCCTGGTCGCCGCTAACCGGCATGATGATGGAAGACACGCCGTTCACACGCTCCGGATCGGGTGCGGGGGAGGGGGTTGATGTGCCAGTGCCGTTACCTGCGCCGCTACCTCCCGTAACGCCGCCGGGATTGGTGCTGACCGGTGCGATAGTGGCGGCGGCAAGCTTATCTTCAAGCTGCTTGATCCGGTGATTATTCTGCTCGACCTGTCCGGTGATGGTGGCAAGGCTGCTTTCCAGCGTATCTACCCGTGCGATCAGGTCACTAACGGCGGAACTGGTCGTCGATGGCGCGGCCGGTGCTGCGGGTTCGGGTGCGATATCGGGCTCAAAGTAACGGGACGAACCGCCGGGAAATACTTTGCGCTGAACCGCTCGCATCTCGTCTTCCAGTTTTTCCACCCGCTTGCCGACACTGCTATCCTGTGCAGAGGCAGGGGATGCAGCGGCCAGACTGACCGATAGGGCGGCAAACATAATCGGCGACAGCAAGGACAGAACGGGTTTCATAAAGGAGCCTCCAAAGAATAGGACGTGTTAACCATAGAAACTGTGGCAAAGTAAATAGAGTAACGGGCGGTTACTATAACATCCTACATGCCGTCTGGCACATGGTCCAGTGTCCGGCCACAATCCGGCGTGAAAGCCCGGTCATTCCGGCCCAGTTCCGGCGAAGCTATTGCGCGTTAGTCTGTCCCTCTGCCGCTTGGGAATCAGGATTGGCCGCTGATCCACCCGGATTGTTGCGGGCAAGCAAGGCGGCGGCGCTGATGCCGACATCCTTGATCGTCCGGTCCGGCGGGCCAAGTGCCGGGACAACCGCGCCATCAATGGTGACGGTCAACGCATTGGGCCTGCCGGTCAGAATCTGTGGATTGCTGGCATCAGACGGAACCGTATATTGTTCGCCGACGGCCATTTCCTTTTCAAACAAACGCTCCCCGTCTTCGTCATATATTCTGAGCCACACGGCTTCGGTTGCGGTCAGAATGACAGTGCCGGTCGCTGCCGGAGACGGGCCAGCCGGTTTTGCCGCGCCGTCCAGAGGGCCCTCGCCCGCTTCATTATCCGCAAGCTGTGTGTCGGCCCCCTCATATACCAGGTCGTCCGGTCCCAAAACTGTCGCGCGCCATATCAAAAAACCGGCCAGCAGCAAGACAGCGATACCGCCCGCTATCCATGCAAGATATTTGGGCGGCACATTGCTGGGGTTCGCCGGTGCATAGTCGCTGATTTCCGGTTCATATGCGCTATGGCCCTGATCGTCCATTTCCTCACGCAGCAAGGCGCCAATCGTGACCTCGCTCAACCCCACGGTGCGGGCGTAGGATTTGGCAAAACCAATGGCATAGGTGCGGCCCGGCAAAGCACCATAATCGCCGGTTTCAATGGCTTCCAGGTGGCGCTGGGGAATACGTGTCGTCTTTGCTATATCTTCTATGGCAAGATTTTTCTGCTCGCGTGCCTCGCGCAGCATATCGCCGGCGCTGTGCAGGTTTAATTCCGCATTTTCCTGTTCTGTTGCTTGTGCGTCATTGTCTTCGGCCACGCTACACTCCTTTGGCCGGTTCGCGGTGCGAGCCCGATTTCCACTGTTGGCCTAAAAAGCCATTAAAGTGATGATAAGTCAATGATTATCAATAGTCTTGGCCCAGTGGATCAGGAGCGGGTACCGGGCCACCATCCGGTTTAACCAAGCTCCACCTCGTGGCTTATCGCCCATTCTTCCAAAGTCGCTCTGGGATTGGCTGGCGGATCAGAGAGTATGCTTTGCAATTGTTCCTGTGCAGTGCCCAGATCCAAAGAGCGGATCATCGCCTTGACCGGGCCAATGGATGCCGGCGTGATGGACAGGCGTTTGATACCCAGACCCAGCAGCGCCATCGCTTCGAGCGGACGTCCACCCATTTCGCCGCAGATGCTAAGATCAATTCCCAGCTCATCGACCTGTTTGGAAACCCGCCCGATGAAACGCAAAATCGCCGGGCTGAGCCAGTCAAACCGCTCGGCCAGCTTTGGATTGCTGCGATCCGCGGCAAAAAGAAACTGGGTCAGGTCATTGGTTCCGATGGACAGAAAGTCCAGCCGTGATGCCATCAGGTCCAGACATTCGGCCAGAGCCGGAACCTCCAGCATCGCGCCATAGCGGACACGCAGTGGCAATTGCTTGCCGCGGGCGTGCAGGTAATCGAGCTGTTTCTCAAACACCGCTTTGGCTTCGTCAAACTCCCACGGTTCGGCAATCATCGGGAACATGACATTCAGCACACGTCCTGCCGCTGCTTCAATAAGGGCGCGCGCCTGAACTTTCATCAGGGCATCGCGTTCCAGACCGATACGCAAGGCGCGCCAGCCCATTGCGGGGTTATCCTCGCGCACTTCGCTGGCCCGGAAATAGGGCAACGGCTTGTCCCCGCCAATATCGACGGTGCGGAACACAACCGGCTTGTCCCCGGCAGCATGAAGCACATCACGATAGAAACGCAACTGTCCGGAACGGCTGGGCAGGGCGGCAGCGACAAGAAACTGGAATTCCGTGCGGAACAATCCGATACCATCTGCCCCGGTCAGGGCCAGCATCTTCATATCGTCACGCAGTCCTGCGTTGATGTTCAAGGTGATCCGGGTGCCGTCTTTGGTAACCGGTTCCTTGTCCTTCAACTCGGCATAGGCCGCGCGTTTCTTGTTGGTCAGCTCTATCTGCGCTTCAAATGCGTCTTGCATCGACGCGCTGGGCCGGGGGAACAGCACATTGTCATCGACGTTGAGCAGAAGATAATCATTCTCGCGAACATATTGGCGGACATTTTTCACCTGACCCAAAATAGGGATGCCCATGGCGCGGGCGATGATCGTGACATGCGCGGTCAGTGACCCTTCTTCCAGAACCACGCCTTTCAGGCGGCGGCGGTCATATTCAAGCAATTCCGCCGGCCCCAGATTGCGCGCCACCAATATCGTATCCTGACGCAGACCAAGGGTCGCGGCCGTGCCCATCTGGCCGGACACGATCCGTAGCAAGCGGTTGGAGAGATCCTCCAGATCATGCATCCGGTCGGCGAGCAGCGGATCATTAATCTGGCGCATCCGCATTCTTGTATGTTGCTGCACACGTTCAATCGCCGCTTCGGCGGTCAGGCCGCTGTCGATGGCTTCATTGATGCGGCGGCTCCACCCTTCGTCATAGGCGAACATTTTATAGGTTTGCAAAACCTCCTCATGCTCCCCGCCACCGCCAAATTCGGCCTGATTGGTCATATGGTCAATCTGGCTACGCATCTTGTCAAAAGCGGAATAAACCCGGTGGCGCTCGGCCTCGGTATCTTCGGCAACGGTATGCTCGATTTTAACCCGCGGCTGGTGGAAACATGCAAAGCCGCTGGCCTTGCCCTTGACCAGCTGCAATCCGCTAAGCCGGTCTGTACCGTTATTATAAGAATCGGGGTTATCGACACTGTCTTCATCAATAAGGCCGGTATTGGATATCAGTTCGGCCAACACCATCGCCGCTGTCTCGAACGATTCGATTTCTTCTTCGGCATATTTATGCGGGTCGATATGCTGGGCACATAAAACCCCGACCGCTTGCTGGTTGCGGATGATGGGCACACCGGCAAAGCTGTGAAACTTGTCTTCCCCGGTTTCCGGGCGATATTGGAAATCGGGATGGGTTGCCGCCTCGGCAAGGTTCAGGCTTTCGGCATTCTTGGCAATATAGCCGATCAGGCCCTGTCCAAAGGCCAGTTTCGTGACGTGGACGGCTTCCTGTTTCAATCCTTGCGTGGCATATAATTCCAGCACGCCTTCGCGCAGCAGATATATCGAGCAGACTTCACTGCCCACCGCCCCGGCAATGGTTTCCACCACCTGGTTAAGCTTTGTTTGAGCATTACCAGGAGATGCCATGATCGACCTAAGGCCGGTCAATATGTTACGAGCTGTTACCAGACTGGACGTATCTTTAGTGACCATGATTTCGATCTAGCAGAAACCATGACAGCGCGCGATATCCAAAACCGGACGCAAGTCAGAAAAAAATCCAGTATTGCCTGCCGGATAGCGGATATGCCCCGAATCGCAGGGCGGGTTTGCGCCATATAAGCCGCGACTTCCCCTGTCGGCTTCCTGAATAAGGGCTTGAATAATAAGCCGGAATATGGGGAAGCCGGAGGGAAAGCCGGGAATGTGAATGGTTTAGGCCGGGTTACTGAGCGGTTCCGCCAGTAATGTGTCTTTCAACCTCAACTTCTGCTTTTTCAGGTCATGGAGTCGAATCGTATCTGGGAACGGGCGCCCCTCTTCTTCGCTGATCTTGCGATCAAGGATTGCGTGTTTGTTACGCAGCGCTGACAGATGATTCTGAACCATAATATTCTCCTGATTTATGTAGTTACGGGATAAAAGTGGGTTGCGGGTGTCCCTTTCTTTATGTCGCGGGCTTCCCATGAATTTGGGCCATTAAACCGGCGACTATTGTCATGGATATTATTGTCTTGGTTTAGACATGATCCATGAATAGGATGAAGATGACAAATTTGTTGCAGGCTTTCAAGAGGCGAATGGGGGCAACATGGGGATATCGGACCAAGAGTTGCG
The DNA here is from genome assembly GCF_036568145.1 of Parasphingorhabdus sp. Taxonomy (GTDB): domain Bacteria; phylum Pseudomonadota; class Alphaproteobacteria; order Sphingomonadales; family Sphingomonadaceae; genus Parasphingorhabdus. Next base: position 94,523 of record NZ_DATCTC010000015.1, read on the forward strand.
ACAGCGGCTTGAATTGCTCAAGATAGAACATCGTGACCTTGACCAGGCGATAAGTGCGCTGGTCGAATCAGGCAGCCATGACCAGCTTCGCGGGGCGCGTCTGAAAAAGCGCAAATTGCTTCTGCGCGACCGCATCATACAGATTGAAAACCAGTTGATACCCGACGACATCGCGTAAAAGCCTGGCGCCTATGGGGCTGCATGGGCCTGCATGTTCGGATGACGTTGCGGGCTGCGGTTGTAGTTAACTATTTCTGTCCACCAGTTAACAGTTTGGCCGCGTCCGTGTCACAATGGAACAGTGCGCGCGTTAACCATATAACCCGCCAAGTTTCACTATTCCTGCCGCTAGAAAATGCTACAGAAAAGGGATGGCTGTTAACGAAGCATTGATAACGCCCAGATTGCTGGATGCGCTTTATACAGAGGCTATGATACTCTCTGACGAGGCGCGTTCCTATTTCGAGTCCGGCCGGTTCAGTGAACAATGTGCGGATAGCGCGGCGCTGTCGGTCGCCTTTTCGTGCGAATCACTGAAAGTCACGACGCGCGTGATGCATTGTATCGCATGGCTGCTCAACCAGCGTGCCCTGCATAGTGACGGGCTGAGTGATGGCCAAATATGGAATATCAGCCGCTCCCTGGGTGAAGCTGCGGACAGCGACCATCGTATAGTCGACAGATTCCCGCAAGAAGCGCGCAATATAATCTACGCCAGCGAAGAATTATTCCTGCGTTTACAAAGGCTTGAGTCGCGTCTGGTCGATCAGGAAGCCTCTGAGCCACCGGTACATGGCATGTTCCGGCGGCTCCAGATGACCTTCTGACGATCTATTCAGCGGCGACCTTCGCCGTCTCCACCTCGTCCATCCGCGGATAATCGATATAGCCTTCCGGCCCTTGGGAATACCAGGTCGGCGTAAAGTCGATGGGGTTCAATTCCGCCCCGGTGCGGAAACGTTCCGGCAGGTCTGGATTGGTCATGAACGTCCGGCCAAAGCTGATCGCATCAGCCTTGCCCTGTTCCAGTGCCTCGGTCGCATTGTCATAGAAATAGTCGCTGTTCAGCACCAAAGGCTTGCTGAATACCGGGCGGATATCCGGACTTACCGGCGGAACGTCTGTGCTGCCATAAGTTCCGTCTTCGCGTGGTTCACGCAGTTCCAGAAACGCAATCCCGATGCTGTCGAGCAATTTGGCGGCCGCCGTGAATGTCTCGACCGGTGTTGCATCGTCCGCGCCTTGCGAATCGCCATTGGGCGACAGCCGCACGGATACGCGGTCATTGCCCCAGACATCGACCAGCCGCTGTGTCACTTCACCCAGCAAGCGGATACGGTTTTCAACCGAGCCGCCATATTGGTCGGTCCGGAAATTGGTGCCCGAACGGATGAACTGGTCGATCAGATAGCCATTCGCGCCGTGCAGTTGCACACCGTCAAAACCGGCTTTCTTGGCATTTTCCGCCGCATTGGCATAATCATCAAGCAGTCCCGGAAACTCGTCCAGCTCCAATGGCCGTGCTTCAACATATTCGCGCTTGCCCTGATAGGTGCGCACGTTGCCCGGTGCGGTGGTGGCGGATGCTGAAACGGGCTTTTCACCGCCCAGAAAATCGGGATGCACGATCCGGCCCATGTGCCAGAGCTGACAGATAATCCGTCCACCGGCCTTGTGGACCTGTTCAACAACCGGCTTCCATGCTTCGGTCTGTTCGTCGTTCCAGATGCCGGGTGCAAAGGGCGTGCCCATGCCTTGTTGGCTTATGCCCGTGGCCTCGGAAATGATCAGGCCGGCACCTGCACGCTGCGCATAATATTCGCCCATAATCGGCGTCGGCACATGCTCCATCGTTGAGCGGCACCGCGTCAGCGGCGCCATCAGCATCCGGTTGGGGGCCTCGATTGCGCCTAAAGTAATGGGGTCGAATAATGTGCTCATAAACCTGCTCCTTCGCATTTAATTGCTTGATGAATAGCTACGCAGGGCGGTGGCGGTTTGCAATGGAGTGCTTTATAAATATTTTCTTTCTGCCTATATCGGATTTGTTAGATGCCCGAGGATCAAGGAACGCAGGACATGATGTCAAAAAAGCCGGAGCGATTGCGAGAAGACCCGACGCTGGACGAGGTTCGCGCTTTTCTGGCACCGCTTTTGGCGTCGCAGGCAGCTTTTGACGGCTGGAACGACAAAGCGGTCGCGGCAGCAGCGGATTTAACCGGGGTTGATGCCGATCTCGCCCGGCTAGCTTTTAACGAAGGTCCGGTTGACATGATCGACGCCTGGTTCCTCTCGGTGGATGAGGCAATGGCCGCGAAATACTCGCAGGACGAACTTGATGCGATGAAGATCCGTGAGCGGATTACCGCGCTGGTTACGGCGCGGATGGATATAATGGAGTCGGACAGGGAAGGATTACGCCGCGCACTGGCGATCCTCTCTATGCCGCAGAACTTGCGGGTTGCAGCCAAGATGGGCTGGCGCGTCGCGGACAAGATGTGGCGGCTCGCTGGCGATACAGCGACCGATTATAACCACTATACAAAAAGGGTCATGCTATCGGCTGTCTATGGCAGCACGATGGGTGTCTTTCTTGACGACCACAGCGAGGACTATGCCGAAACAAAGGCCTTTCTGGACCGGCGGATTGAAAATATCATGCAGTTCGAAAAGGCGAAGGCCAAGCTGCTCAGGCCGGGCGGTGACCGGTTCAGCATGGCCCGTTTCATTGGCCGGCTGCGTTATCGCGGTAACGCTTGATGAAAATCTATCCGGTTTATCAGCACCATATACCCATAACAGCCCGAGCCGGTGAAAAAGCCCGGGCAGATTCAATATTAAAGCTGGCCTTATCCCGTCAATATTGATAATCAATCGCAATTAAGCACTATACTGGATATTATCGAGTTTTCTTATGAACGCACCTGTTAAGCTTGCGATGACGCTGGACAAATTGCCCATGCGCAAACGCGCAAAGATTTCAGCGATAGACTGGACTTCCATGTCGGAAAATGAAGGTGCCCAGATCCGCAATCTTGGTCTGGAAGAAGGCGTCGAAGTCGAAAAATTATATCAGGGCATGTTCGGGCTTCATGACCCGATCGCCCTGAAAGTAGGACGCATGATGATTGCCATCCGCAAATTGCATGCGTCGGCCATCTCGGTCGATATTCTGGCATAAATCATGAGCTTGGCAACACCTCTCATTGTCCTGGCGGGCAACCCCAATGCTGGCAAAAGTGCCCTGTTCAACGCGCTGACCGGCGCGCGGCAGAAAATCGCGAACTATCCCGGCGTGACGGTCGAACGTAAATCGGGCCATTTCCAGATGTCCGATGGCCGTCCGGTTGAACTGGTCGATTTGCCGGGCAGTTATAGCCTTGATCCGACAAGCCCCGATGAAGCGGTGACGCGCAGCGTTATCCAAGGCGTGCAGGAAGGCGAGCGCAAGCCCGATGCGATTATCATCGTGCTGGATGCCGCGAATCTCGACAATCATCTGCGCTTCGCTCTGGAAATCATCGCATTGGGCCGCCCGGTTGTAGTCGCGCTCAACATGGTCGATCTGGCCGAGCGTGACGGATTGACGCTGGACCCGGCAAAGCTGGAAGAAGCACTGGGCGTGCCGGTTGTTCCCACGGTTGCGGTGCGCCACCGCGGGCTTGATGAGCTGTCCGCCGCGCTGGCAAAACGTCTGGATGACAAGGCACCGATAAAGGTTCCGGCCTTTATAACAGAGGCCGGAACCGGTCATGAGCGGATCCAACTGGCAAAGAAGCTCGCCAATCAGACGGTAATATCGGAAACGGCTGGCCGGCGCTGGTCGGAACGCGCAGATGCCCTGTTCCTTCACCCGGTTGCAGGGCCGATCATATTGTTCGCGCTTATGTTCGTGATGTTTCAGGCGGTCTTTGCATGGTCAGAGGCCCCAATCGGCTGGATCGAGGGCGCAACCGAATGGGCCGCTGCGACAGTGGATGCCAATTTGCCGTCAGGCTTTATAAGGGACTTCATAGTCGAGGGCGCGATAAGCGGCGTCGGTTCGGTCGTTGTCTTCCTGCCACAGATTTTAATCCTGTTCCTGTTCATTCTGGTTCTGGAAGCAAGCGGCTACATGACCCGCGCGGCGTTTATCATGGACCGGCTGATGGCCACCGCCGGCCTGTCCGGTCGCAGCTTCATACCGCTGCTTTCGTCCTTTGCCTGCGCTATTCCGGGGATCATGGCGGCGCGTAGCATTGCCGACCCCAAAGACCGCCTGACCACCATATTGATTGCGCCGCTTATGACCTGTTCGGCGCGGTTGCCGGTTTATGCGATCATCATCGGCGCGTTTATTCCCGCCCGTGATGTCGGAATGGGTGTGGGGTTACAGGGACTGGTCCTGTTCGCGCTTTATCTCTTTGGCATTGTCGGCGCGATGGTGGTCGCCGTGGTGCTTCGCAGCACTGTGGCCAAGGGACCAAATAGCGGTTTCCTTATGGAAATGCCGAAATACCAAGTGCCGCATATCCGTGATATTCTGCTCGGCTTGTGGCAGCGGGCGTGGATATTCCTGCGCCGTGCCGGTACGATCATATTCGCCGCGACAGTGGTGCTATGGCTCATGCTGTCATTCCCCAAAGTGCCCCTCGATAGTCCGGTTAGCCAAGTGGAATATTCCGCCGCCGGACGCATCGCCAGCGTCATCGAACCTGTTGTTGCACCCATTGGTTTCAACCATGAAATCACGTTGGCGCTAATCCCCGCCATGGCTGCGCGGGAGGTTGCTGTCTCTGCGCTGGCGACAACCTATGCGATTGACGCGACTGACGAGGAACAGGAGGCCAAATCCCTGACCGAGCGTTTGCAAAGCCGCTGGTCATTGCCGACGGCCCTCGCTTTTCTTGCGTGGTTCGTGTTCGCGCCGCAATGTATTTCCACAATCGCGGTGACAAGACGCGAAACCAATGGCTGGAAATGGCCAAGTTTCATGGTCGCCTATCTTTTTGTGCTGGCTTATATCTTTGCCGGGATTACATACTGGACGGCGGTTGCTCTGGGCCTGTAAAGCCGGTTAGACAAACGCACGAATCAGAAATCAGCTTCCAAGGGGAAAAAGCACATGGCTGGCGGCATCAACAAGGTTATTATCGTAGGAAATCTGGGCGCCGACCCCGAAGTGCGGACGTTCAGCAATGGCGGCAAAGTCTGCAACCTGCGTATTGCTACCTCTGAAAGCTGGAAAGACCGCAATACCGGCGAACGCAAGGAAAAGACCGAGTGGCACAGCGTCGCCATTTTTTCCGAAGGACTGGCCGGTGTTGCCGAAAAATATCTGCGCAAGGGCAGCAAGGTCTATATCGAGGGCAAACTCCAGACCCGTAAATGGCAGGACCAGTCCGGCAACGACCGCTATACGACCGAGATCGTATTGCAGGGCTATGACGGGAAACTGGAAATGCTCGATTCCCGTCCGGGCAGCGGCGGCGCTATGGGCGGCGGCGCCTCGGGTGGCGGCAGCAATGACGGATGGGGCGCTGGTGGTTCCGGCGGCGGTTCCGGCAACGAATGGGGAAGCACAGGCGGCGGATCATCCGGCGGCGGCACCTTTGACAATGATCTGGACGACGACGTTCCCTTTTAAATAGGCCTTTTTAAAAACTAGCCCCTTTTAAAAACTAGGCTGTTTCAGTCCGCTTTAGAATGGAAGGGGCGGTTCGGCCCTGTTTCCTATTATATTGTGATATAACCAAAATACCATCACTTCCGCCTTCGCGGTAAGGGGGATGATGGTTTGTTGGCGTGTTTGATGTGGAAACGACGCATGCCTTTTATTCCGCTGGCCCGGCACTAACGAAAAACCACTTATGTAACTGAAAAAGGCTGTGATATTCCGTTCAGGGCCCCATGATTAGCCCAGTGATTAGCGGCGTAACGGTAATAGCCTTTGTTAAGCTGCGCTCTCATTGATATAGATCAAGGCGAATGACAGTGTTTTAGCCCATTTGCGCTATCACTGAAGATGGTTTGCCAAACTGTTCTAACAGGGAAGGACTTTATGGATACGCTCTTGTTGAAAGTCGGCGGGTGGCTGGCTGTGGTATTTATTGCATTCATTGCGATGGCCTTGGCTGCCGATGCTGCATTTGCCGTGCATATGGGAATCATAATCCTGGCCGCGGGCACCGTTCTTTGGGTGACGATCAGTAAAGCCGACTATGCGGCGATCGGGCGCGGTATATTAAGGGCACCTGCCGATCCGGGCGTCTATGATGATGACCCGATACGATGGGGCGTGATTGCGACCATTTTCTGGGGAGTTGTCGGTTTTTCGGTTGGCCTGTTCATCGCCTTGCAGCTTATTTTTCCGGTACTGAACTTTGGTCTGGAATATACGACTTTCGGGCGGTTACGTCCGCTGCATACCTCTGCTGTGATTTTTGCTTTCGGGGGCAATGCGCTGATTGCAACGTCTTATTATGTTGTGCAGCGCACCTGCCGGGCGAGATTGGCCTTCCCTGGCCTCGCCCGATTTGTCTTCTGGGGCTATCAATTGTTCATTGTTCTGGCCGCAACGGGCTATGTGCTGGGGATTACCCAGTCAAAGGAATATGCCGAGCCGGAATGGTATGTCGATCTGTGGCTCACCATTGTCTGGATTGTCTATGCCGTTGTATTCATCGGCACATTGGTCAAGCGGACCGAACCGCATATTTACGTCGCCAACTGGTTTTATCTCAGCTTCATTCTGACCATTGCGATGTTGCATGTGGTCAACGGCCTGACGATGCCGGTCAGCTTGCTTGGCTCAAAAAGCTATAGCGCCTTTGCCGGAGTGCAGGACGCGCTGACCCAGTGGTGGTATGGGCATAATGCCGTAGCATTTTTCCTGACCGTACCGTTTCTCGCGATGATGTATTATTTCGTGCCGAAACAGGCAGAGCGGCCGATTTACAGCTATCGCCTGTCGATCATCCACTTCTGGTCGCTGATCTTCCTGTATATCTGGGCTGGTCCGCATCACCTTCATTACACGGCGCTGCCAGACTGGGCACAGACGCTCGGCATGGTGTTCTCGGTCGTTTTGTGGATGCCAAGCTGGGGCGGAATGATTAACGGCCTGATGACACTGAATGGTGCGTGGGACAAAATCCGGACAGATCCCATCATCCGGATGATGGTGCTTGCCCTTGCGTTTTACGGCATGGCAACCTTTGAAGGACCGATGCTGTCGATCAAGGCGGTCAACTCGCTTTCGCACTATACAGAATGGACGGTCGGGCATGTTCATGCAGGGGCCCTGGGCTGGAATGGCATGATTACCTTTGCCGCAGTCTATTATCTCGTCCCGCGCCTGTGGGACAAGAAACGGCTCTATTCGTTGCGAATGGTCAACTGGCATTTCTGGCTCGCGACTGTCGGCATCGTTTTATATGCGTCGGCTCTATGGGTTGCCGGGATTATGCAGGGCCTGATGTGGCGCGAATATGGCGATGATGGCTATCTGGTATATGCCTTTATCGAAGTTGTTACCGCGATGGAGCCGCTATATTTGATCAGAGCGGCTGGCGGCCTGCTCTATCTCGCGGGCGGCGTAGTGATGGTCTATAATGTCTGGATGACGATTGCCGGACATCAGCGGGAAGAAAAACCGATGACCGAAACACCGCATGATCCTGAAGCAGACCGGCCTATTGTTGACTCTGCTGTTACCGGCGCGAAGCGGCCTGTCGCCGCAGAGCCAGCGGAATAGGAGGCGGAAAATGTCCAAACTTGCAAAGCAACACAACAAGATTGAACGCAATGTTACCTTGCTGGCCGTCTTCTCTTTTATCGCGGTGGCGATTGGCGGGATTGTCGAGATTGCTCCTCTCTTCTGGATCGACAATACGGTTGAGGAAGTGGATGGTGTGCGGCCCTATACGCCGCTGGAGCTGGCGGGACGCAACATCTATGTCCGTGAAGGCTGTTATAGCTGCCACAGCCAGATGATCCGCCCGTTCCGTGATGAGGTGGAACGCTATGGTCACTATTCACTGGCGGCAGAATCGATGTATGACAGGCCGTTCCAGTGGGGCTCGAAACGCACGGGGCCGGATCTTGCCCGTGTCGGCGGACGCTATTCGGATGAATGGCATGTGCAGCATTTGGTCGACCCGCGCGCCGTGGTGCCGGAATCGATCATGCCACCTTATGCTTTTCTGGCTGACCGTGATCTTGATCAAGGCGATATGAGCGCACATTTACGGGCCATGGCGCGGCTCGGCGTGCCCTATACCGAGGAAGCGATCGAAAAGGCGAATGAGGATCTCGCCACACAGGCGGATTCCATGGCTAGCCCAACCGAGTTGCAGGAACGCTATCCCAAGGCGCAAATCCGTGATTTTGACGGCAATCCCGACAGGCTTACAGAGATGGATGCGCTTGTTGCCTATCTCCAGATGTTGGGCACGCTGGTCGATTTCGAAATGGGCGAACCGCTGGAGCAACCGCGATGAGCTATGATGAGCTGCGCCATTTTGCCGATAGCTGGGGGCTGGTCTTCATGGCTTTGGTTTTTCTGACATTCATTGGCTGGACCTTTCGCCCCGGTGCGAACCGCGATCACGAAGAGGCGGCCAATATGATTTTTGATGACAGCCATGAAGAGGGTGGCGAAAATGACTGACAAAAGCCGTATTGATGAACTGACCGGCACTCCAACCGTTGGCCATGAATGGGACGGCATCGAAGAGCTGGACACCCCGATGCCCCGCTGGTGGCTGCTGACCCTCTACGCCACGATCGTCTGGGGCATTATATATGTCATCCTGTATCCGGCATGGCCGATGATCAATTCGGCTACCGAAGGTGTTTTGGGCTGGACCAGCCGGGGCGAGCTTGCAAAAGAGATGTCGGCCCGGGAAGTCGAGCTGGAACCCATCCGGCAATCACTTGTCGCTATCGATATTGACAAGCTGCAGGGCAGTCCCGAGCTTATGCAGCAGGCCATCGAAGGTGGCCGCTCTGCGTTCAAGGTTCATTGTGTCCAGTGCCACGGCTCTGGCGCAGCAGGATCGAAAGGCTATCCGAACCTGAATGATGATGACTGGCTGTGGGGCGGTGATCTGGATGCGATTGAATATACCCTGATCCACGGCATCCGTAATCCGGACCATGACGAGACTCGCTTTTCACAAATGCCTGCCTTTGGCCGCGACGGTATTTTGCAGCCACGCGAAATCGACGATCTGGTCAGCTATGTGCGTGTTATTGCCAATCAGGAAAAGAACAGCGCTTCGGCAACGCGCGGGGCGGCACTATTTGAAGCCAACTGCACGATTTGCCACGGCCCGCAAGGAGAAGGCGACCGCGCACAGGGCGCCCCTAATCTGAGAGATTCGATCAGCCTATATGGTCTGGACCGTGAATCGCTGAAATATACCATAACGAACAGCCGCAACGGCGTGATGCCGCGCTGGGGCCACCGGCTTGATTCGGCCACTATCCGGATGCTTGCGGCTTATGTTCATTCCCTGGGCGGCGGTGAGAGCTTGCCCGCGATGGAAGACGTGAGGGAAGACACAGTTGAAAAAATAGAAAATGAACAGGTTGAGGGTGATGGGCGTTTCTGAAGTCACCCAAGATAAACGCAAACTTTTTGAAAAGCGGAAACCTGTTTTTCCCAAAGCGGTGGATGGATATTACCGGCGATTGAAATGGGTCGTCATGGCGATTACCCTCGGAATATATTATATCACACCGTGGATAAGGTGGGATCGCGGGCCTTACGCTCCGGATCAGGCGGTTCTGGTCGATCTGGCTGGCCGGCGGTTCTACATGTTTGGCATCGAAATCTGGCCGCACGAGTTCTATTATGTCGCCGGTCTGCTGGTCATGGCGGGTGTCGGGCTTTTTCTGGTAACTTCTGCCGTCGGGCGCGCGTGGTGTGGCTATGCATGTCCCCAAACCGTCTGGACCGACCTTTATCAGCATATCGAGCGCTGGATTGATGGCGATCGCAACGCACAGGTGCGGCTGCAAAATGCACCGTGGACGGCAAACAAGATCATCCGCAGGCTCTTCAAATGGTCGATCTGGCTGATTATTGCATTTGCCACGGGGGGTGCGTGGATTTTCTATTTTGCCGACGCCCCCGCTCTGGCACGTCAGTTTGTATCCGGTGAGGCGCCGTTTGTTGCCTATGCAACCGTTGGGATATTAACCGCGACGACCTTTATATTGGGCGGATTCCTGCGGGAACAATTTTGTATATACATGTGCCCGTGGCCGCGCATCCAGTCTGCGATGATGGACGAAAATTCGTTGATCGTGACTTACAAGGACTGGCGCGGCGAACCACGCGGCAGCCTGAAGCAGGTCAAGAATGATCCGGAAAATTTCGGGGATTGCATAGATTGTCTTCAATGCGTTCAGGTTTGCCCGACGGGAATAGATATCCGTGAAGGGCCGCAAATTGGCTGTATCACCTGCGCGCTTTGTATCGACGCCTGCGATCAGGTGATGGAAAAAATTGATCGGCCACGCGGTTTGATTGATTATATCACCTATGACGATGCTGATCGGGAGCGGGCTGGTCAACCGGCAGTTCCGGCATGGAAAAACCTGCTGCGGCCCCGGACGATTGCATATTTTGCGGTCTGGGTCGGTATCGGTTTGGGAATGCTGTTTGTTCTTGGAAACCGCATGAGAGTGGATATTTCGGCGCAGGCGGACCGCAACCCAATCTATGTGCAGTTGTCCGACGGCGCCATACGTAACAGTTATGACGTGAAGATCCGCAATATGGAAAGTCGCCCGCGCACAATGGAAGTTTCCATGTCGGGCCTTGGTCAAGCCGTGCTATGGTCGGGCTCTGGATCACGGGAAACGGCCGGAGATTCCGTTACGGTCAATATACCCGCTGATAGTGTTGGCAAGGTCAGGATATTTGTTGCAGCTCCGGGTGAGGGGGCTGAAAGAGAAGAGTTTATACTCTCTGTTCAGGCCAGTGATGACCGGACCGCACAGGATAGCGAAGAAGTTATTTTTGAACGGCCAAGGAATGACGGATGAAACCAGAATCTGCAAAGCCCAGGAAATTTACAGGTTATCATGCGACTGCGATTATTGTTTCCTTTTTCGGGGTCGTGATCGCGGTTAACTTGTTGATGGCGAGCTTTGCCGTCACGACCTTTGGCGGAACCGTTGTCGATAACAGTTATGTGGCCAGCCAGAAATATAATGAATGGCTGGAAAAAGCCCGCGAACAGGCTGCCCATGGCTGGGACGTTTCAAAGATCGTTCGCCATGAGGGCAAAGTGGCGATGACAGTATTGGGCGCTGATGAGACAGTTCTTCAGGGGGCCGAAATCACTGCTACGGCGTCGCATCCGGTAGGGCGAACCGATCCGGTCGAACTCAGCTTTCGGCAAGACAGCACCGGAACTTATGTCAGCAGTGATACTCTGCCCGAGGGCCGCTGGAAACTGAGGATCCTGATTACGCACGGCGGCAAAGAAATGGCGCTGGCACGGGATGTTCTTTGAACGCCGTCACTGACCTTGACGCTATGAAGGCGCAAAGCGCGCAGGCCTCTGTCTCGCGTTTTGCTGTTCCCGCTATCCGCTGCGCCGGATGCATTTCCAAAATCGAAAACGGCCTTTCTGCCGAGACGAATATCCTGTCGGCCAGAGTCAATTTTTCGACAAAGCAGGTTGTTGTCTCCCACCTGCCAGCCCTTCGTGCAGACGCGATCAAAGCAATGCTTGAGCGACTGGGCTTTGAAGCACAAATATTGGCAGATAACTCGCTGACGGAAGATAAGGGCGAGACGGACAAGCTGCTGCGTGCACTTGCCGTTGCCGGTTTTGGCATGATGAACATCATGCTGCTGTCGGTCAGTGTCTGGTCCGGCGCAATGGGCGCAACGCGTGATTTGTTCCACTGGCTATCCGCGTTGATCGCCATACCGGTGTTCTTTTACTCTGGCCGTCCGTTTTTCAGCTCAGCCTTTACCGCCCTTCGCCATGGCCGCACCAATATGGATGTGCCGATCACTATCGGTATCACGCTGGCAACCGGCCTGAGCATTTATGAAACCATGACCAGCGGCGCACATGCCTATTTTGAAAGTGTCGTTATGCTGCTGTTTTTCCTGCTTGCCGGGCGGGTACTGGATGGCATGATGCGCGACCGCGCGCGCGCAGGCATTGCCGCCTTGCTCAAACAGACCGCACCGGGCGCGATGGTCCTGAACGAGGATGGCACAACCAGATGGCTTGCTGTCAAAGAGCTACGCCCCGACATGCGGATGGTTGTTGCAGCCGGAGACAATCTGGCCGCAGACGGTGTGATAGAGAGCGGCACGAGCAATTTTGACTTTTCCCTGATGACCGGAGAAAGCGAACCGCAGCCCAAGGGAGCGGGGGACCTCGTGCTGGCCGGAACGCTTAACATGAGCGCTCCCGTAACCGTCCGGATTACGGCCACGGGTGAAGATACCAGCCTGTCCGATATTGCGCGACTGATGGACGAAGCGGGGCAACACCGTTCTTTTTACGTGCGAATCGCAGACAAGGCGGCACGCCTCTATGCGCCGGCCGTGCACAGTCTTGCGCTGTTTGCTTTTGTGTTCTGGATGTTCATGGGTGCCGGTTGGCATCAATCGCTGCTGATTTCTGTTGCGGTGCTGATTATCACCTGCCCGTGCGCCTTGGGATTGGCGGTACCGGCGGCGCAGGTCGTGGCTTCCGGTGCGCTGCTGCGCAAGGGCGTGATGATAAAGGATGGCAGCGCGCTTGAACGGCTATCCGAAGCGGATTGCGCTCTGTTCGACAAAACCGGGACATTGACTCTGGGCCGTCCTGTGCCAGTCGATCTGGATCATTTGACCTTGCCGCAAAAACAGGTGGCTCTTGCACTGGCTCAGGCCAGCAAACATCCGGTTAGCAAGGGAATACGCGCTGCATTGCTGGCTCAAGATATAGCGCCGGTCCAGCTCGACGGTCTGGAAGAGGTGCCCGGAATGGGCATGTCGGGGCGCTGGGACGGCGTACCGGTCGCGCTCGGCAAGCCGGTTAAATCGGAAAGCTATCTTTCTTGCCAGCTCATGATCGGCACCGAACAGGTCGATATCCAGCTAGAGGATGAAATCCGTCCCGATGTTTCGCAAGCGCTTGAACGGCTGAAAGCCCTTGGCCTGTCCGGCACGATCATATCAGGTGACAATAGCGCGTCGGTTGCGAAAACGGCCAGTGCGATCGGCCTGACCGCGCAGGCCGGGGCCAGTCCGCAGGATAAACTGGATAGTATCGCCCGGCTTCACTCCATGGATCACAAGGTGCTGATGGTCGGAGATGGCCTGAACGATGGTCCCGCACTGGCCGCGGCCCATGTGTCTATCGCTCCCGGCTCTGCCAGCGACGTTGGTCAGCAAGCCGCCGATGTGGTGTTTACCAGCGATTCCTTCCTGCCGGTTGCGCTTGCGGTTCAGACTGCCCGGCGGACGATGCAGATTGTTCGCCAGAATTTCGGATTGGCCATTTGCTATAATATCATAGCGGTTCCCTTGGCTCTGACCGGCATGGTGACGCCGTTGATTGCGGCGATTGCGATGTCGCTATCGTCCCTGATCGTGGTTGGTAATGCGTTGCGGCTCAATAGTGCTGCGAATTGAGTGGCCCCGAAGATGAGTGGCCGCCAAATATGAGTGGCCCCAAAACATGAGTGGATTAGCCATCTTGATCCCCGTTGCGCTCCTTATGGGGCTGGTTGGTCTTGCCTTTTTCTTTTGGGCTATGCGTAACGGGCAGTTTGATGATCTGGACGGTGCGGCACAGCGCGTGCTGATTGACGATGAAACTGGCTTGGAAGACGAAGCTGAAACCGATGTCGAAGCCAGTGCTGATCCTGAATTGAAGCAGGGCGGCAGTGACGGCAAAACGGACGATTGACTGCCCTTTAACAGTGGCGATCACCCCTAAACAAGGGCAGTCATAAAGCCACTAAGCGTTCTTCAATGCCCCATTATCAACGGGAGTTTCGCATTGAGGAGCAGGTTTTTGGTAACACCGCCAAATAATATTTCCCGCAACCGGTTATGGCCATAAGCGCCCATCACCAACGCTGCGACATTCTTTTCGGCTGCAAAGTCCGTGATAATGGCAGAGGTTTCTTTCCCCTTGCCGTTCAGTTCGTGCAGGATAGTCGGGACACCGTGCCTTGCCAGATAGGTGGACGCCTCGACATGCGGGAACTTGTCGGGTTCCTCTCCAACCGTCACCAGATGCACTTCGCTGGCCATTTTCAGCATGGGCAGGGCCAATCGCACGGCTTTGGCAGATTCGGCAGAACCGTTCCACGCGACCATGACCGGAGCTTCACAATCAAAGGATGTGTTTTCGACAGGTACGACCATGGTTGCGCAATTCGCATAGATCGCAACATCCCCGGCAATGGGGAGGGGTTTGTCCGCAGCATCCCGTTTTGCAAAGGACTGACTGACAATGACCAGATCGGCAAGGCTGCTCCGCTCGGACAGTATTGTCGCCGGATCACCATAGCTGGTGTGCCAGTCCCAGGAGACGGATTCCACTTTCAAGCGGTTTTCAATTTTCTCACGATGTTCGTGTTCGGCAGCTTCCAGTTGCGCAAAATCAATACTTGCAACGAAACCATCGCCCATTGGCCCGAATGTCATGGGGGTAAATTGCGTCGTAGGCTGGACACAGACCAGATGGGCTTCATGCGCCCGCACTATATCCAGTGCGACCTGCAAACGTGATTCAAATGCGCAATCGTCATAGACGTGCAATAATATTGTTTTCACCGCTTATCTCCTGATTATGTCACCATATTATAGGCTTTATTTTTGGCGGCTGCATTGATTTGGCGCAACCTGCCTACAGATAGTTTTGCCGCGACCCCAAGAACATAGTAGGGCTTTTCGCTTTCTGGACAAGCATATCTTGACGCTACGCCGGAATAGGAGATGGGATCCTAAAGCTTATGACCCGTGCGGTCCCGTTTGGTGTCGAGATAAAATTCATTATGCGGATTGGCGAGAATCTTTACCGGCAGGCGCTCGTCAACCGATATGCCGCATGCTTCCAGACCTTTGACCTTTTCGGGATTGTTGGTCAGCAGTTTTACGGTCGGGATATTGAGCAGTTCCAGCATGCGGGCTGCGGTCGAAAAGTCCCGCGCATCAATGGCAAAGCCAAGCCGCTGGTTGGCGTCAACCGTGTCAAATCCCTGATCCTGCAGGGCATAGGCGCGTAATTTGTTGATAAGGCCAATGCCCCGGCCTTCCTGCCGCAAATAGAGCAGAACGCCCCAGTTGGCCTCTGCCATGCGGGCGAGGGCGGTGTGTAGCTGTGGCCCGCAATCGCATTTCAGGCTGCCGAGCACATCACCGGTCAGGCACTCGCTATGCAGCCGTACGACCGGGACCGTGTCGTCCCGATTACCGATGACCAGCGCCACATGGTCGGTTGAATCGGCCTCGCTGCGAAAACCGTATATATGCGCCTGTGTATTGGCGGCGACGGGCAGTTTGGCATGGGCACTGATGACAAGCGCAGTGGAATCAGCATAGGCCGAGGCATCTTTTGCATTTAACCGGTCTTCGGCCGGTTCGTCCACGATCAGGAACGCGGGCAGCACCCCTGCTTGCCGGGCCAGTTCCATAGCGGCCTTGGCGGCTTGCGGATGGCTTAGCTCCTCGCTGCGGAACGGGCCTTTCATGGGGTGTTCCATGTCGAGAACCGGGTCGGCAATCGCGATAAGCTCTGCCGCGCTAACCGGTCCCGGCAAGCTGATCTGGACGGGAAGCGCGGGGTCGGCGGCGGCCCGCTGGTTCAGCAATTTTAGCGTGTCTGCACGGCTGGACGATATCAGCAGGTTGATAGGGGAACGCGAGGACAGGTGCCGGTCCAGATCGGCTGTTTCGGCGGGCAGCAGGTTCAGCATATCGCTATCCGCTTTTGCGTCTCCGGCCGCGATACTGATCGGCCAGCCGCGCCGCAATGCATCTATTCCCCTGGCCGCTCGCCGCGCGCCTTTGGCATCCGTAGCAGCGGAATCAGGGGCGGCAGGCGTTGCCATTTAGAAATTGAATTCTGTAATAAGCGGCGCGTGATCCGATGGCTTGCCCCATCCCCTTGCGTCTTCGTGGACATTATGGCTGACCGCCGTGTCGGTGAGCTGGGGGCTGACCCAGACATGATCGAGCCGACGCCCCTTGTCCGACGCGCGCCAGTCGCGGGCACGATAGCTCCACCACGTATAAAGACGCTCCGGATCGGGGATGAACTTGCGCCCGATATCGACCCATTCATGGGCCGCTTGCAATCTGGCCATCGTGTCAACTTCAAGCGGTGTGTGGCTCACCACGTTGATGAGCTGCTTATGGCTCCAGACATCGGCTTCCAGCGGAGCGATATTGAAATCACCCAGCAGGATAGTTGGCGTATCAAGCTTGTCCGACCACTGGGTCATCCGCTCGTAAAAATCGAGTTTCTGTCCGAATTTCGGGTTTAGCTCACGGTCCGGGATTTCCCCGCCTGCCGGAATATAGACATTTTCGATACGGACACCGTTTTCCAGACGGGCACCAACGTGCCGCGCCTCGCCATTGTCCTGCCAGTCGAACCGTTCGTCTTTGTGAAGCGGCACACGGCTGATCATCGCAACGCCGTGGTGCATGGGCTGGCCATTGAGGACGAGGTGATTGTAACCGAGCTGCCGGAATATACCTTCGGGGAATTGATCATTCCGTACCTTGGTTTCCTGCAGACAGAGTATGTCGGGTGATTCTTCTCTCAGGAAGCGTTCCACGATATCGAGTCGGGCGCGAATACTGTTAATGTTCCAGCTTACAATTTTCAGGCTATTATTCATCGCCAGACTACTAGCGATTATAGCCGCAAAACCCAAGCTTAAACCGGAGCAAATGCGGGACAGTTTTTCAAATTTTTCGATAGTTTAGAGACGAAAAACCCTCACCTCCGGGGGCATTTAGGAGGTGAGGGCTAACTCGCGTTCGTCACGCATAGAATGAAGTGAAAACTTGTTGATCAGGTAACAGGGGGAAAACCTGATCGTTTCATCTCATCCTGTAACCCTTATAGAACTGCGATTCTGTCCCTTAGATGAACAAAGCTTAATGCATCATCCATTTGCCGAGACGACGCCTCCATTCATCGCCTGCCGCGACGATTTGGACGCGGGTCGGTCCAGTTAAAGGTGCTGTTGGCGACCGGAACGCCGTATTTCTGATCCGACAGCCGGATCGAGGTGCGGTTGTTCTTCGAATCGAGCGAAACCCAGCCATCAAGTCGCAGACCGCCGGGCGCGCTGGCCACTTTGGTGAAAATCATCGTTATCACCCCATATTCAGGCCGTTTGGGGTCGCGGACTTCGACGCTCAGCACATCCGGATTGCGAGTCGGAATCAATTTTCCATATTTCGACAAATCCTGCTCGGGATTAAGCAGAGCGCTTAAAGGGCTGTTGTTGATCGGCCAGCGCTGCACCTGGTTCACGTCATAATCGATCATGGTCAGCGCCTTGCCATCGGCCACGATCAGCAAATTGACATCCTTGCCATATTGAAAGCGTATGTGGCCGGGCTGTTTCAGGGTCAGTTTCCCCGCCAATATCTGTCCGCTACGGTCCGTCTGTGCGAAACTGGCGGTCATGGTATTCATGGCACGCAAATGGGCGGAAACGGCCTTCAGGCTATCCGCAGGGCTTTGCTGGGCGAATGCCGGCGTTGCGCCGACAAAGGCACCCGTGACCGCCAAAGGCGCTGCGACAAGGGCAAAGGCATATTTCAACATATTGAAAACTCCTGAAAAATCTTATGCACGCTTAGCAAAAGGCGATTGAACAACAGCTGAATTGCGCCAAAACCATAGAAAGCACCTAAAGCATTTCACCATTCTGGTCGCGCAGAACTTCGCGGCGTCCGATATGGTTGGGCGGGCTGATAAACTGGTCATCCTCCATCCGCTCGATAATCCGCGCGGCTGTATTATAACCGATCCGAAGTTGCCTTTGCAGCCAGCTGGTCGAGACTTTCTGGCTTTCAAAGACAATCTGGCAAGCCTGGGCATATTGCCGGTCTTCCTTGCTGTCCGAAAGATCCGCACCGTCAAGGGCATAGCTGCCGTCCTCAGGCTCTTCGGTTACGGCCTGGATATATTCCGGCGTTCCTTGCGCCCGCCAGTGGTCGGCGATCATGCGGACCTCGTCATCGGATACAAAGGGGCCGTGAACACGGGTCAGTTGCTTGCCGCCGGGCATATAGAGCATATCGCCCTTGCCAAGCAGCTGTTCCGCGCCCTGTTCACCAAGGATGGTGCGCGAGTCAATTTTGGACGTGACGTGAAAGCTGATCCGCGTCGGCAGGTTAGCCTTGATGACGCCGGTGATAACGTCAACCGATGGCCGCTGCGTTGCCATAATCAGGTGGATGCCCGCTGCCCGCGCTTTCTGCGCAAGGCGCTGGATAAGAAACTCGACTTCCTTACCGGCGGTCATCATCAAATCGGCAAGCTCGTCGACAATGATCACGATCTGCGGCAGCACTTCGTAATCGAGCTGCTCTTCCTCGTAAATCGGACGCGATGTGTCGGGATCGTAACCGGTCTGTACCTTGCGGCCCAGCGGCTCACCCTTGGCTTTGGCCGCTTTGACCTTCTCGTTATAATTGGCAAGGTTACGCACCGAAATGGATGACATCATCCGGTAGCGTTCCTCCATCTGTTCAACCGCCCATTTCAGTGCGCGGATGGCTTTGGCAGGTTCTGTAACGACAGGCGATAACAGGTGCGGAATATCGTCATAGGTGCTGAGTTCCAGCATCTTGGGATCGATCATGATCATTCTGCACTGGTCCGGGGTCAGCCGGTAAAGCAAGGACACGATCATGCAGTTCAGGCCGACGGATTTACCGGAGCCGGTGGTGCCCGCGATCAAAAGGTGCGGCATCGGTGCCAGATCGGCTATCACCGGATCACCGGAAATATTCTTGCCCAGAATGATCGGAAGCTGCCCGGTCTGTTCCTGAAAACTGTCACTGGCGATCATTTCGTGGAGAACAACCGGCTCGCGCTTGGCATTGGGCAATTCGATCCCCATCACGGTGCGGCCCGGTATCGCGGCGACACGCGCGGAAAGCGCAGACATGTTGCGGGCAATATCCTCGGCAAGCTGGATCACGCGGCTGGCCTTGATACCCGGCGCAGGTTCCAGTTCATACATGGTCACAACCGGACCGGGGCGAACCGCGTTGATCGTCCCTTTGACATGAAAATCATCCAGCACGGATTCCAGCAGGCGCGCATTACGTTCCAGCCCTGCCTTGTCGACGACATTATTGGCTTCTTCCGGCCGGGGGGTCAAAAGGTCAATGGAGGGCAGGGAATAGGGACCAAAAAAGTCGCCTTGCTTGCCGCTGGAAAGGCTGGCCTTTTTGGGCGGCAAGGCACGGTCGCTGATTTCCGGTG
Organism: Parasphingorhabdus sp.; assembly: GCF_036568145.1. GTDB lineage: Bacteria > Pseudomonadota > Alphaproteobacteria > Sphingomonadales > Sphingomonadaceae > Parasphingorhabdus. Next base: position 113,998 of record NZ_DATCTC010000015.1, read on the forward strand.
GCGGGCGGTTGTCCGGTTTGACTTCCTTGCGCGGGGCAGGGGCTTTTTTGGGTTTTTGGGCCGCCCTTTGCGGCTCGATGACCAGTCCGCTGTCTTCTTCCTCCGCCTTGGACCATGGCAATTTGATATGTTTTCCAAGCTGCCCGACTTGCAGGAGGGAGAAAAGGGACTTGTCGAGCCGAAGGCTGAAATAACCAATGACAAGGCCGCCCGTCACCATGAGCGCCGTCAATATGCCCGAAATCATCGCGCTCCAGCTTTGCGAAACGGCATTCAGGCCCGCATCAATACCCTTTGCAACGGCCATACCCGTCAGCCCGCCCCAGCCGGAAGGCAAATTGGCCTGGCTATCGGACAGCCACAGGGACAGGCCAATGCTGACCAGCAAAACGGCGACCAGGCACCAGATGAGCTGTTTTCTCCACTCTGCCTGCGGGACATTGCGCCACAGGCGGTGGGCGAAAACCATTATCAACGGGATGAAGAATATTACCGGAACGCCGAACAAAGACAGTAACAGGTCGGCGCTATAGGAGCCTGCAATCCCCATCCAGTTATCCTCAACACTGCCCGCGGCTGTATTGAAAGAAGGGTCGCTTGGCGAATAGGTGGCCAAGGCAAGCAACAGGAACAGAGCCAATAAACCCAGCATGATCGCACTAATCAACGCACCACTGCGCAGCAGGCTGAGGCGCATTACGTCTCGCCAACTGGCTTCATTCGCTTTTCCGGCCATATTTCACTCCCGGTATCGGTCGGTTTCGTGCATCATTTTCGGGGCAAATGCCCGAATAATTTCCACCTATAGCTTCCTTTGCGCGGATCGGCGACTCCCCGTCAAGTTTTGTTGGGTGCTGTTTACCGGAACATACTTTCTTTTCGGCCCGGTGAAGCCTATCCTGCCGGTATCAGACAGAAAGATATAAGGCCCCAAATGACAAGCACCGGAACAGCCAATATCGGGAATAAGACTGATCCGATCAAATCGGATGCGATTATATTGGGCGCGGGGTTAATCGGCCTGACCCAGGCATTGACCCTTGCCGCCCACGGATTGCGTGTCGCGGTCATTGATCGCGCTGATCCCGCTGCTTTGAATGATGTGAAGAATGACGGGCGCGTTTCGTCCATCAACAGCGCAAGCTGGAACATATTCGAGGCGATCGGGCTGGCCGAAAAGCTGGCGCCCCATGGCTGTAATATTGACAGGATCCTTATCAATGACAGCCTGAAACCCGGCAAGGTTGATTTCATCCCCGATGAGGATGACGGCCCGCTGGGCGTAATGGTGCAAAATACAGTGTTGCAAAAGATATTGTTTGAAGCGGCTACGACGAACGACCGGATTGACCTCTATATGCCTGCCCATGTGACAGAGGCAGATCGCGGCGAGCATCAGGTTATAGTAACATTGGACGGGACGATGGAAATCGGTGCGCAGCTTGCCGCCCCGCTACTGATCGCCGCCGACGGCCGCGGAAGCAGGATGCGCGATGAGGCGGGTATCATCATGGCGACATGGCAATATGACCATAGCGCGGTGATCTGCACCGTGACGCATGAGCAGCCACACGGGAATACGGCCTACGAGATTTTTTATCCGTCCGGCCCATTTGCGATTTTGCCCATGCGCGATGACGATTCCGGACGGCACAGGTCGGCGATAGTATGGAGCGTGCCGCGCAAGGACGGACCGGCCTTGGCAAAAATAAATGCCCGCGCTTTTGAAGCGGAATTGATGAAGAAATCCGGCGGTTTTCTGGGTCAGATGAAATTGCAGTCGGACCGCGCAACCTATCCGCTTGGTTTCCACCATAGCGACGGCCTTGTCTCGCACCGGCTCGCATTGGTGGGTGATGCCGGGCATGGCATACATCCGATTGCCGGGCAGGGGCTGAATCTAGGGCTTCGTGATGTGGCGGCGCTGACCGAATGTGTCGTTGATGGCGCGCGCACCGGCCTTGATCTGGGTGATGTTCAAATACTGGAGCGTTATGACCGCTGGCGCGGGCTGGATAACCTGATGATGTCTGCAGCGACGGACATTTTGACACGGCTTTTCGGAATGCCCGGCGATGCGCCGTCCGCCATCCGCCGCTTTGGCATGGATATCGTGCAGCGTGCCGGACCGCTGAAAAACCGGTTCATGGCCGAGGCGCGGGGCGAAAGCGGTGATCTGCCCAAATTGCTGACGGGTGATCTGGTTTAGGGGCAGGAACCTGTTTTAGACGGTTATCGTTATCACTCGTCATTCCCGCGCAGGCGGGAATCCAGCTTACTTCTGCAACGTTTAAATAGCTGGATTCCCGCCTGCGCGGGAATGACGGTAAAGGGTTTTACCGCGGCCCCTGACCGTCATCGACCTTGATGATCGTGCCCGTAACCGCTTCGGAAGCCGGTGACACCAGATAGAGCAATGTGCTGTCCATCTGATCCGTGGTGCACATGCGTTTACGGGGGAAGTGCTGGGAAATGTCACCCATGCGCTCGACCATTCCGTCCATCATCTCGGTCGAGAAAGCACCGGGGGCAATCGCGTTGACGTTGATGAAATAGCGTGACCATTCCACCGCCAAAGCCTCTGTCATGCGGGCCAGCGCCGCTTTGGTGGTTGAATAGAGCGCCGCGCCATTGCCGTCATAATGATAGGCAAGGGTCGAGGCGATGTTGACAATCCGTCCCGGTTTTTTCGCTTCGATGAGCGGGCGGGCGACCTCGTTGGACAGGATATAGGCGCTGCGTAAATTGGTATCGATCATATTGTCGATAAAGTCGGTGGACATGTTAATCGCGCGCTGTGCATCCGGGATGCCTGCATTATTCACCAATATATCCGGTTGACCCAGCGATTCTGCTACGGCTGGCACAATCGCTTTCAGGGCATCTGCTTCCCGCACATCCAGATTGAAGGCCTGCGCTGTGCCGCCATTGGCTGTGATTTCCTCGACCAGCTTGTCGAGTTTTTCGCGCCGCCGCGCCGTGCAGGCAACCTTGGCCCCGCAAGCGGCGAGCACTGTGGCAAAGCGGTGTCCGAAACCGGATGAAGCGCCGGTTACAATGGCAGTCCTGCCAGTCAGGTCGATGGAAAAATTGGGTGTAGTCATATATTTGGGCATCCTTATCCTATTTTGGCGGCAAGGATGCCCGAATATTTCATTATATCAAGTCTTTAGTTCGATTAATTTCCTTTGGATAAGGAAGTATCACTGGTCCTCAGCCTGTTGAACTCTGTTTCAAAATCAAATGCGATGCATCACAATCGAAACGACCTTCGACAAGCTCAGGACTATCGGGACTTAAAGGTCTTGTTCGTTGATGGGTACGATTTTCAGTTCGACCCGGCGATTTGCAGAGCGCCCTTCTTCGGTACTGTTGCTTGCAATCGGCTGACTTTCGCCAAAACCACGGGTTTCGATGCGCGCCCGCTGAACCCCGCTATTGACTAAGAAGTTGGCAACAGAATCAGCGCGTCGTTCAGACAATGACTGGTTATAGCTGTCCGTGCCGGTGCTATCGGTATGACCATAAATGTCTATATAGCTTTTTTCATATTGCGACAGGGTATTGGCCACTTCGCCCAGTGTTTGTTGAAATTGTGGCTGAATCGCTGCGCTATCGAACGGAAACGTGACATTGGCCGGCATGTTGAGAATCAGGTTGTCACCATCGCGCGTTACATCAATGCCGGTTCCGGCGGTTTGCTCACGCAGTTTTTTCTCTTGCTCATCCATGTAATAGCCGATGCCTGCTCCAGCGAGACCGCCAAGACCGGCACCGATAATTTTCTCCGTACGGTCGCGCTTGCCGCCGATAAGATCACCGAGCAGATAACCGCCCAGCGCCCCGCCAACGCCGCCAATGGCCGCTTTCGAGAGGACTCGGTTTCCTGTTTCCGGGTTCGTGGTGCACCCGCTGACAAGTGCAAGGCTACTGATTGACAATGTTGCAATCATAATCTGTTTGGTAAGCATGTTGTTTTCCTTGTTGTTGCGCTGTGATGACAAACTTACTCTTTTCCAGAGTGATAGTTCCCATTTAGAATAAACTAGATGGACCCGGAATTATGAATAATGCCTGACAGTAAGTTTGATATTTTGTAAAACATATGGCTATAGGGGTTTTCCCTTATTTAATGGATAATATGACAAGTTTTCCTTGGTTTGATGTTGCGATCATCGCCGTATTGATTTTGATAAATGGCGTATTCGCCATGTCGGAACTGGCGATTGTCTCTGCGCGTAAGGCGCATCTCCAGTCTTCGGCCGAGCAGGGTAGCCGGGGGGCGCGGATTGCCCTGAGGCTGGCCAGCGACCCGGGGAAGTTTCTTTCGACCGTGCAAATCGGAATCACACTGATTGGTATAATCGCAGGTGCCTATTCCGGTGCCAGCCTGGGCGGTCCGGTTGCGGATCGGTTGCAGTTGCTCGGCATGGGGAAAGATGCGGCGATCAGCGTGGGTTTTGCGCTGGTCATTGGCCTGACGACTTATGCGTCGCTGGTGATCGGTGAACTTGTGCCCAAACAATTTGCCCTGCGTTCGGCGGAAAAGGTTGCCATTGTCATGGCCGCGCCGATGGACTTTCTGGCCAGAGTGGCCGCTCCGCTGGTTTGGCTGCTCGATGGCAGTAGCGCGGTAATTTTTCGCATACTCGGCCTGCAACGGGATCAGGCCAATCATGTGACCGCGGACGAATTGCAAATGATCTTTGCCGAAGCCATGCGTTCCGGTGTGATCGAGGAGCATGAACGGGCGGTTATTTCCGGTGTTGTGCGGATGGCAGACCGGCCGATCCGTGAAGTGATGACCCCGCGAACAGAGGTTGACTGGCTGGATATCGGCGCAACCACCGAAGAAATTCACGCGATACTGATCGAATCGCCGCATAGCCGTTTTCCGGTTGCCGAAGGGTCGGTTGACGAGATCAGAGGCGCGGTCCAGGCGCGTGATATTGTCGCAGCGCAGTTTAGCGGGCACGTGCTGGATCTGCACAAGTTGATGCGTCCGCTTGAAAAGGTGCCGGATCAACTCGACGCGCTTGATGCTCTCGATATTTTGCGGGAGGCCGATGTCCCGATGATCCTCGTCCATGACGAATATGGCCATTTTGAAGGCATTGTTACGCCCAATGATCTGCTAAGTTCGATTGCCGGTGAGTTTGTCTCCGATAAGGATGAGAAAACACAGCGCAGCCTTATCGAGCGGGCAGATGGCAGTTTTCTGGTGTCGGGCGCGATGTCGGTGGATGCGCTGGCCGACCGGCTGGGTATCAAGCTGCCCGACGACAGGGACTATGCGACTGTTGCGGGCCATGCTCTACGCCGTCTTCGCCACCTTCCCGAAGAAGGGGAGAGTTTTGAGGATCAGGACTGGGTTTTTGAAATTGTCGACATGGATGGCCGTAAAATCGACAAGCTGATCGTCCGGGCTTCCAACCCGGAGATTGACTAGATACTTAATCCGCCATCAACCGCAAAGCCCGCGCCGGTTGCAAATTTGCTTTCATCGGAGGCCAGATAGACGACCAAATGGGCAATATCGTCCGGCTCGCCCATATGTCCCACCGGCTGAGCCATAGCGAATTGCTCCAGCAATGCATCGGGGTCGGGTGAGGCATTTGCGACAGATTGCACATTGGGCGTCAGGATCGTTCCCGGCAGAACCGCGTTCACGCGCACGCCGTTTTTCTCTCTCGCGCAATAGAGCGCAATGGATTTGGTCAGCATGGGAATAGCCGCTTTTGCGGAACAATAGGCGGCAAGGTCGGCGGTCGCATTCATTGCTGCGGCGGATGAGAAGTTGATAATTGATCCGCCGGTTTTGCCCATTAACGGCAAGGCGGCTTTGCAACCCAGAAAAATGGAATCGACATCAACGGTGAAACAGCGTTTGAAATCCTCGTAACTCACATCTGCGATCGAGCCATAGACGGTGACGGCGGCATTGTTGATAAGCACATCAAGGCGGCCATATTTTTCCTCAACCTCTGCGATAATTTCTATCCAGCGGTCCGGATCGCTTACATCCTGTTCCAGAAATTCGGCATTGTCGCCCAATGCCAAGGCGGTCTTTTGACCGGCCTCGGCATTATGGTCGGTAATAATCAACCGGGCGCCTTCCGATATTAACCGTTTGGCCGCAGCTTCCCCCAGCCCCATTGCTCCGCCGGTTAACAGGATGATTTTACCTGCTACGCGTCCCGTATCTTGCATCTTGGTCATGGTGTTTCCTTTACAGCTCTGTTCGTTGTCATCTGCGCTGATGGGTCAATATCATTTCGGATGCTTTTTCCGCGATCATGATCGTTGGCGCGTTGGTATTGCCCGACGGCATTCGCGGCATGACAGAGGCATCGACGACGTAAAGGCCGTCAATTCCGTGGACGCGCAATTCATTGTCCACCACGGCCATGTCATCTACCCCCATTTTACAGGTTCCGCTGCCATGATACATGCTGTTGCCCGCATGGGTGACAAAGGCCGATATTTCCTCATCGCTATTCACATCCGGACCGGGGGCCAGTTCTGTAGCCACCAACGGAGCGATGGCGGGTTGTGCCAATATCTTGCGTGCGAATTTGACCGCATCGACATAGACCCTGCGGTCTTCCTCGTGGGTCAGGAAGGCGGGGTCTATCGCCGGGATGGCAGTGGCATCATCGCTTTGAATATGGGTGCTCCCACGGCTTTCGGGGCGCATCTGGGTCAGTATGAAGGTGAAGCCCGGCTCTCCCTCCATCTTGTTTTTCTTGGCTTTGTCAGGGTCCCTCTCGGCAGAAAACGGGAAGAAATGAATTTGCATGTCGCTGCGATCCAGTTCTTCGCGGGATTTGAAATAGCCTTGCAGGTGAAAACCGCTGTTGGACAGCATGCCCTTGCGCTGCAGGGCATATTTGAACAGTTGCTTTATCAGCGGAAAGCCGCGCCCCTGCTCGTTCATGGATACCGGCTCGCTGACCCGGCACAGGAAGGGAACCATGTAATGTTCCTGCAAATTTTCGCCAACGCCGGGCAGGTCGTGCAAAGGCTCTATCCCGTTTTCCTGCAAAATCTGCGGATTGCCAATGCCGGAAAGCTCCAGCAATTGCGGGCTGGCAATGGCTCCGGCGGAAAGGATGACCGCGCGGCGTGCAAAAATCTCTTTCTGCTGCCCGTGCTGCTTATATCGAACCCCGCGTGCGCGCTTGTTTTCCAGAATGATTTTCTCGGCCAACGCATCGGTAATGATCGTCAGGTTGGGGCGCTTCCTTGCGGCCCTCAGGAATGACCGCGCCGTATTGTGGCGCCGCCCGCGGTCCGTGTTGATCTGGAAATAGGAGATACCGTCCTGCACACCGCGGTTTATGTCTTCGGACAGGGGCATGCCTGCCTGTTGTCCGGCCTCAAGGAAAGCCTCGCTGAGAGCGTTTTTCTCCTCCATATCGGCAAGATATTCGACACGCATCGGGCCGGTCGTGCCGTGCCACTGGTCGGGGCCGCGTGCATTATTTTCGGAACGCATGAAATAGGGTAGCACTTCCTGCCAGCTCCATCCCTTGTTGCCCGCGGCTTCCCAATCATCATAATCACGCGCCTGCCCGCGAACGTAGAGCATGCCGTTCAACGCGCCGCTGCCGCCGATCACCTTGCCTCTTGGATAGGCGAAGCTGCGCCCGCCGCTATTTTCGATTGGCTGTGTCTGGTAGGGCCATAGCAAATTGGTGTTTTCCAGCGAAAACGCATAGGCCCCCGGAATACCGATTGACCAATAATCATCTTCGCCGCCGGCTTCGAGCAACAGCACTTCATTTTCCGGATTTTGGGAGAGCCGGTTGGCAAGCACGCAGCCAGCGGACCCTGCGCCTACGATGATATAGTCAAAACTGCCTGCTGAAATCACTCTCCACCCTCCATGTTTACAGAGGCGGAGAATAGCGGCGACTTGCGCTCAAAATACTGGCACTAATGGCAGCGGCCATGATCTGCACGGCCGCTGGATTTTATGGCTCAATCTCTTAAAGTCAGAGTTTACCGTATTTTTGTTCAAAACCGGCAATATCGTCCTTGGCGAGGAACTTGGCCTGACCAATCCATGAATCGCGCGTAATCCGGCCGCTAAAGCTTTCCAGATATTTGTCGACTTCCTCGATCTCCGCCTCTTTCCATTCGGCAATCTGGTCAAAGCGCGTAATGCCAAGATTGTTGAGCAAGGTGTTGAGTTTTGGCCCGACGCCTTTGATGAGCCGCAGATTGTCAGGCTCCCCGACTGCGGGCGGGATATTGGGCTTTCCGGGCGGGGGAGGAGGCGCTGTATCGACAACAACGGGACGCTTGCGTGGAAGCGGGGCCGGAGTGGTTGCCGGTTTTGACGGCTCGGTGACAACGGGTGCCGGAGCAACGGGCTGGGGAGTAGGTTCAGGGGCAGGTTTCGGCGCTGGGGTCGGTGTCGGTGCCGGAGATGGTGCTGGTGCTGGTGCAGCTTCCGGCTTGGCAACTGGCGTAACTGGCGGTGCAACAGGGGCCGGTGCAGCCGGGGCCGGTGTAACTGGGGGTGATGCGGGTTCCCGGGCAACCGGCGCGGCCGTATCCGCTTTGTCCAGTAAGCCGTCATCGGAGCTAAAATCGCGTGATACTCCTTCACGGCCGGTCGCGGCCCATGCCCAAAATGCAGTGGCTACACCAATGACTAAAGCAATCAGGAAGAATAGCCAATTTTCAGAAATCAGCGATATCATTACGTTAAACCCCTATATTCGTCACAATCCATAGCCGGTAGAAGCCGCGATACACGCGTTGCCAACCAGTGCTATCAAAAAATTTCAATCAGATCCGGTCCTGGCTTCTGCCCCAGATGAGCCAGCCTATGCCGAGGCCAATTGCAAAAGTTACCAGCATGAGCAACAGATATTCGATCAATAGCGGCATGGTTCATTCCTCCTGTTGCGAATTCGCACCATTTAATTGCTTTTTATTTGCGACCGTCAGTTTGAACTCAATCCTGCGGTTCTGTGCGGCGGCCTCTGGTCCATTTCCGCCGGCCAGTGGTTGCTCTGCGCCATAGCCGATTGCGGTGATATGCTCTGCCGGGATGCCGCGTTCTATCAGCCCGGCACGAACCCGGTCGGCGCGTTCCTGGGACAGGATCCGGTTCACCTCCGCATTGCCGGCATTATCGGTATGGCCGCCAACAGCGACAGCCAGGCCGGGACAAGGTTTAAGCGCGGCGGCGATTTCATCGAGTATCCTGTTGGACTCCGGTGAAAGATAGGCGCTGCCGGAACGGAAGCTGAGTTTCTGGCTTTCAACCACCGTGTCCACGCCGCCCTGACATTCCACAAGTGCAGCCTCTATTGCAGGGTCGATGGCCGGAGCAGCAATGTCTGTCCGGCCCGTATTCGCGGCCATACCGGGGTCAGCAGATGCACCGCTGGCCCAATGGGCACTGGACACGCCCGGAATGTCCGAAACGGCGTTCAGCGCCTTTAGCTTGGTGTCATTGGACACATCGCCGTTCAGAAGCGCTTTGCGGGACAGGGGATCACGCGAAAGGGACACTTTCACACCGTCCATGCCCTGTGCGGTCAGTTCGGTTTGCGCCGCATCCTCAAGGCTGGAAATAAAGTCCTCGCCAGTGGTATAATGCGCGGCCAGCGCCAATAGCATAGTCACGGCCGCCCCGGTTAATAACTTGCCGCCAACTTCCATTGCGGAACCCCTTGCTTAATATATCATTTTATCCATCCTCTAAAATGAAGGATAAAGAGGGATGAGTCTAGTTAGGCTGTGACGGACAAGCGTTGAATATCCGACGAAACGGGCTGTATTCGTCCCCATATGAGACAATATCCAGCTGGAAATGGTTAACATGCAAGGGGTCGTATCCTTGGCCGGAGCGCTTTACAGGCCCATTGCGAATCAAGAGTGGCATTAACAAAGCCCGATGATTAGACCCGGTTCACAGATTGTAGCGCGTCAGGATTTATGGAATGAAAGCGGTTATAGCAGGCGGCGGGATTGGCGGATTAAACGCCGCGCTATGCTTTCACGCCTTTGGCTGGGATGTCGAGCTTTGCGAGCAGGCCGCTGACCTTGGCGAAATTGGTGCAGGATTACAGATCAGCCCCAACGGGATGAAGGTGCTGCGCGCTCTAGGAATAGACAAACAGGTTGAAGCCACCGGGTTCAGACCGCGAGCAATCCAGCTTCGGATGGGTAACGTGGAAAGGGGGAAAGTCGTGGGGCGGTCGCTACGCAAAGGCCCGTCCAATCAGCCCATTTTCACCGTTTCGACCACGGATTATGAAGACATTTTTGGCGCACCCTATCTGCACGTCCACCGCGCCGATCTGGTCGCTGTCTTGAAACAGGCTCTGGAAGACCGGACATCCGCCATCATCAGGACGGGCGCTACCGTCACCGGTTACGGGCAAGATGAAGATGGCGCCTGGGTCATGCTGGCGGACGGGACGCGGGTTGCGGGTGATATTGTGGTTGGCGCTGACGGTATCCGCTCGGCCATGCGCGCGCAAATGGTCGGCGCGCAGGAGCCCGTTTTCACGGGCAATACGGCCTGGCGCGCTGTCGTGCCTGTGGAAAAGCTGGGCCGCAATGCTCCGTTGCCGGTTTCCACCATCTGGCTTGGCGAGGGCAAACATGCCGTCACCTATTTGCTGCGCGGCGGGAAGCTGGCCAATTTTGTCGGCGTGGTCGAGCGGGATGACTGGCACAATGAAAGCTGGACCGAAGAGGGCAGCCGCGATGATGCGCTGGCTGATTTTGCCGGTTGGCATCCGACAATAACGACCTTGCTTGAACAGGCCGACGCCCATTATCGCTGGGCCCTGTTTGACCGTCCTCCGCTGGGCAAATGGGTGGATGGCCGGGCGGTTTTACTGGGCGATGCGTGCCACCCGATGCTGCCCTTCATGGCACAGGGCGCTGTGCAAGCGATTGAAGACGGCTATGTTCTGGCGCGCTATCTGGCGGAAAAGGACGATTACCGCACGGCCCTGTCAGCCTATTTCACAGCCCGGCATGACCGGACGGCAAGAGTGCAAGCCGCGGCCCGAACGAATATGCACCTATACCATCAACGCAGCGGGGCGGGAAAGCTGGCGACCTATGGCCCGATGTGGCTGGCGGACAAGATCAAGCCTGATCTGGCAAACCAGAGGTTGGACTGGCTATACGGCCATGATGTGACGGCGGGCATTTAGGGGGAAAGCAATCGTTAGTGGTGGGCCTGTCGAACCATGTTTCCATATCAGGTACAGCGTCAAATCATACCATCATTCCAGCCTGAGCGGGAATGATGGGTGTAAAAACCGCTGTCCTACAGTGTAGCACTCATGATACGCACAGCCCGGCTCCTTCTCACTATGAATAATCTCCCGCCTGTCAAATGTTGGAAAATCCTTCGCAAAAAACAGGAATCGGCGGAAAAGCGCGGTTCCTTGGTGTGAACTTTGTGAACTTTGAACGTCGGATGACCCGAAAATAGCACCCCGCTTTCGCGCAATGAAGACGCCCAAACAAGTTCAGGTTGACGCGGGGCTGACCCCCTTGCGGCCCATTCAGCCCTCTGCTTCGCGTGCAACCTCTCTCCATCCGATGTCGCGGCGGCAAAAGCCGGTTTCGAAGTCAATCTTGTCCACGGCAGCATAGGCCTTGGCCTGTGCCTCGGTGGTGTTGCTGCCCAAGGCGGTGACGTTCAGCACGCGGCCACCATTGGCAATCAATTCGCCGTCCTGCTCCGCTGTGCCAGCGTGAAAGATTTTGACGCCTTCGCTCTCTGCCCCGGAAAGGTTACGGATCTTTCCGCCTTTTTCGGGTGTGGCGGGATAGCCTTTTGCTGCCATAACGACAGTCAAAGCCGATTGCTGGTCAAATTCCGGCGCGCTAATCTGGTCAAGCTCACCCTTGGCAGTGGCCAGCATGATAGCGGCAAGGTCGGATTGTAGCCGCATCATCAGTACCTGACATTCCGGATCGCCAAAACGGGCATTATATTCAATGAGCTGCGGCCCGGTGTCAGTCAGCATCAGCCCGGCAAACAGAACGCCGCTATAGGGCGTGCCTTCGGCGGCCAGCGTGTCAACGGTCGGCTGGATGATCTCATCCATAACCTGTTTTTGTAAGACAGGGGTCAGCACAGGCGCGGGGCTGTAAGCGCCCATGCCGCCGGTATTCGGCCCGGTATCGCCTTCGCCGACGCGCTTATGGTCCTGTGCGCTGCCAAAGGGGATGACATTTTTGCCATCGGTGATCGCGAAAAAGCTGGCTTCTTCACCGGTCAGAAACTCTTCGATCACGACTTCGGCACCGGCATCGCCAAAGCCGCCGTCAAACATCATGGCGATCGCATCCTCTGCCTGTTCGCGGGTTTCGGCGATGATGACGCCCTTGCCAGCGGCCAGCCCGTCGGCCTTTATGACGACGGGAATCGAAAACCTGTCGAGCGCAGCCAGTGCGTCCGTCTGTTTGGTGGTGCGGACATAGCCAGCGGTTGGAATATGGGCGCGGGCGCACAGGTCCTTGGTAAATCCTTTTGACCCTTCCAGCTGGGCAGGGGCTTTATCGGGACCGAATACAAATATCTCCGCGATACGCAGGCTTTCGGCCAGCCCGTCAACCAGAGGAGCTTCTGGTCCTACGACTACCAGATCAATGTCATTGCGCGCGCAAAACAAAATCACCGCTCCATGGTCGGACACGTCCAGATTCACGCATATTGCATGTTCGGCAATGCCGGGATTACCCGGACTGGCGTAAAATTTCTCTACCGACGGGGATTGCGCCAGCTTCCATGCCAAGGCATGTTCACGGCCACCGGACCCGAGCAACAGGATATTCATGGACGATTCACTCTCTACAAACGGAAATAATATGGGTGGGCTGTTAGCGGAGAGTGGCGCCGGCGACAATGCCGCTCCTTTATCTGTTTCGGAAATTTCCAATTCGCTAAAGCGAGTGGTGGAAGACCGTTTCGGCTTTGTGCGGATCAGGGGAGAGATTTCCGGCTATAAACGTGCGGCTTCCGGTCATGTCTATCTGGCGCTGAAAGATGACAAGGCGGTGCTGGACGGAGTGATGTGGAAGGGTAATGCCGGACGGCTGCCGTTCCAGCCGGAAGACGGGATTGAGGTTGTCGTCTCTGGCAAGCTGACCACCTATCCCGGACGTTCCAAATATCAGGTCGTTATCGAGAAGATGGAACTGGCGGGCGAAGGCGCGCTGATGCAGCTTTTTGAAAAGCTGAAGGCCAAGTTGCAGGGCGAAGGGCTGTTTGACCAGAGCCGCAAACGCGCCCTTCCGTTCCTGCCGAAAACCATTGGTGTTGTGACATCGCCGACTGGCTCCGTCATTCGCGATATTTTGCACCGACTGGCCGACCGTTGCCCGACACATGTGATTGTCTGGCCGGTATTGGTGCAGGGTGAAGGTGCCGCGAAACAGATTGCAGGGGCGATTAACGGCTTTTCGAATATGCAAAGTGGCGGCGAAGGTGGCGGGGGGCTGGTGCGGCCCGATTTGATTATCGTCGCGCGCGGTGGCGGCTCTATCGAGGATTTATGGAGCTTTAACGAAGAAATAGTGGTGCGGGCGGTCGCGGATTGTTCGATTCCCGTCATCTCTGCGGTTGGTCATGAAACCGACACGACTTTGTGCGATTTTGCCGCCGATCTGCGTGCGCCTACCCCGACAGCGGCAGCGGAAATGGCTGTGCCGGTTCGCGCCGAGTGGCTGGCGACGTTAAGCGAGGCAAAGGTGCGGATGGCGCGCTCGGTTCAGAGGGGCTTTTCAACTGCACAGGAACGGCTGGAGGCCCAGCGCCGCCTGATGCCCGCACTGACCGATCTGCTGCGCCCGCATCAACAGCGGGTGGATGAACTTGCCGACGGCATGAAACACGCCATGCGGCATAATATCGTCCAGGCGCGCAGCCGTCTTTCGGAATCAGGGGGCGCGTTAAGACCGGCGATGCTGCGGCAGCGGCTGGATACGGCGAAAAGCCGGTTGGACAGATGTGCGTTGCCGGTGCAGCTTATCGAGCGGCCTTTGAACGATGCGCGGCAACGGCTCGACAATCTGTGGCGGCTGGCGCAGCAAGTCTCCCCCGACGGCCCACTGAAACGCGGCTATGCACGGGTGTCGGCGCTGGATAAAAGCGTCATTGGCAGCCGCGCCGCAGCGATCAAGGCTGGCGCGGTGAACCTGCACTTTCATGACGGAACTGTGGCGGCGCATGTTGGTGACAAGCCGGAGGCCCAATCTGAACCGCCAGCCACCAAAGCACCAGCCACCAAAGCAAAGGCGGTCAGCACCAAAAAACCGGCGGATGACAGGCAGCAGGATTTGTTTTAATCGCAATTCTTGTTATGATTGCCGCAAATGCTTATCTGTAAACCATAGGTAAATATGACGGAAAGTAAGGGTTTTTCATGTTAATGTCCAATCGCAACAAGGTGGCAAAGCTGCATTATCTGCCGAACGGGTTTCGGATGCTTTCATCCGGTGACCATGTTTTATGCGCGGTATCTGGTGAGCAAATCGCCCTGGAAGACCTGCGCTACTGGAGCGTAGAGAATCAGGAACCTTATGCGACGGCAGAGATTTCGGCTCAGGCGCACCTGTCTGACGGAAAGTAAAGCCGGCCTGACGGAGAGTGAAACAGGGGAGTAAAATGACGCTTAAGCAAAGCCTGACTTTCGGTTCCTTGACCCTGGCTGTCCTTGCCGGTCTGTCTTTACCCACGGCTTTTGCTTCCTCGACATCTGCGGATACGGCTGAACGGGACGCATCGGAAGAGGCTGCTGTAGAGCAATCCGCTTTTCGCAAGGCGTTGAAATTCGGGTTTTCGGGGCAGGAGATTCAAGGCGGCGTGATGCTGGGCGATGCTCCGGCAGGAACGCGCAGCCTGACCCTCGACGGCGAACCCGTGCAAGTGGCCGAGGATGGCAAGTTCATCATCGCCTTCAACCGCGACGCCGGCCAGTCCGCCCAGATGGTGGCAACGCTGGAAAATGGCGAGACGGTCCGCAAATATTTCAACATTGCCCCGCGCGACTGGAAGATAGAGCATGTCAATGTCGCACGGCGCAGCGGCGGGCCCAGCGCGGCTTTCATGGCATTGCGCGCGCCGGAGCTGGAACAGATCCACGCCGCGCGCCAAGTCCAAAGCGACAGTCAGGGATGGCGTCAGACCTTTGTCTGGCCAGCGAAGGGGCGCATTTCGGGCATGTTCGGATCACAGCGAATCTACAAGGGTGAGCCGGGCAGCTATCACAGCGGCGTTGACATTGCGGGCGCGACCGGCACCACTTTTGTCGCACCGGCCGACGGTGTCGTGACGCTGGCCGCGGACAAGCCCTTTTCGCTTGAAGGCAATTTGCTGATGATCGATCACGGCATGGGCCTGAACAGCGCGTTCCTCCACGCGTCGCAGATATTGGTCAAGGTCGGACAGGAAGTGAAACGCGGCGAACCCATCGGCCGCATCGGCGCGACAGGCCGCACAACCGGCCCGCACCTCCACTGGTCCATGAAATGGAACGACGCCCGGATCGACCCGATATTGCTAACCGGGCCCATGGGGTGAGTTTTTGGGCGTAAGACCCCGGACGCTTTACTCAGTTAACGATTCGTTTCACCTTGAACGCGCGGCCGCCGTTCAGCTTTGCCATAAAACTTCCCAGCGCCCCGCGCTTAATCAATACAGAATCGCCTTCTTTTGGCGGAGTTCTTGTAGCTCTTGCCTCGGTCTGTTGCCAAAGCGCACCGTCTTCCAGCTTGAACAGCCATTTGCCGCTGCGCATTGGGCTGACTGATGTGATGGTCGCCTCGATCTCGTCAACATTATCGCCTTTTTCGGCATTGCCGTCGAACAGCTTGATTCGGGGCAGGGACAGGCCAAACACGCTGCGCCGGGCTTCGCGGACCTGCTCGCGGTCGGCGATAATTACCTCGTTGCTAACCTGCGCGGTTTCAAGCGCGGCAACCTTTGCATCGAAACAGGCCAGCCGCTGGCTTGCATCTGCGATGGATTTACAGGCGATCAGGTCAGTATAAATCGCCGGCGGAGCCATGGTTTCACTATCCTTTTCCGCCGCCAGTGCCGGAGCGCCAATAAGCAAAACAGGCGCGCAAAACATATAGGATGCCAGCTTGCATTTCCGTGTAATCATGTCCGTGTTCCTCGACGTTAAAATCCGGCATCAGGAGTGAATACCGCCCCTGTTGCCTCTCGGGGAAGGACTAGCATATCCACTTCGTCGCACAAGGCCGCCGTGTAAAGTCGCGGTGGCAGAGCATGATAAAAGACCTGTTTCAGCCGGTTTCTCTCCTATTTGGCAGCTTTTCACACTGTTGCAAAATAGTTACAACCGCTACAAAACTGTGTCCGAAACATGAACAGTTGCTTTACAGGATAGCGCGAGTCCGGCATCTGCAAGCCATTCCTATGGAAGATATCGCGTATCTAAATCGTGAATGATTCTATTGGTCAAATACAGAAGCAGGCCATTGGGGGTCCTGCTCCTCCAGAATAAGGGACTGGAATATCATGAAAAAAATTACGAAGCTGATGAGCGGCACAGCACCACTGGTGCTAGGCCTTGCTATGGTTTCCGCGCCTGCCTTCGCGCAGGACCAGGATGTTCAGGAAGCTGCTGCAGCTGATGACATCATCATTGTTACGGGTTCACGCATTACTAACCCTAACCTTGAGCAGTCTTCTCCGGTTAACGTAGTTAGCGGCGACGAAATTGATTTGCGTCAGGCAACCAACGCCGAAGAATTAATCGGTGATCTTCCTGGCATCGCTCCTGGCATTAACAGTTCCGTGAACAACGGTAGTGCCGGTTTTGCCGCGCTGAACATGCGTAATCTGGGTACTAACCGTAACCTGGTATTGCTCGACGGAACCCGTCTGGTACCATCCAGCCTTGCTAGTGTGACCGACCTTAACATCATTCCGGTTGCTCTGGTTGAACGCGTGGACATTTTTACCGGCGGTGCCAGCTCCGTTTATGGTGCTGATGCTATCGCAGGTGTTGCCAACTTTGTCACAAAGCGTGACTTTGCCGGTGTTGATATGGCTGCCACTTTCGGTCTTACCGAAGAAGGTGACGGCCAGCGTTTCCGGACTGACGTTACCGTTGGTGCTAATTTTGATGACGGACGCGGCAACGCGGTTTTGAGTATCGGTTACCAGAATATCGATTCCGTGCTTCAGGGCGACCGTTCGTTCTCTAAGGACACATTGTTCATCGAAGGTTCGAAGATCGGGTCCGGTACTGCTGTGCCTACACGTATAAATGGCGATCAATATGACCCGGCTACGGGTGAGCTGGTTCCAACCTACAGCACGTT
The DNA here is from genome assembly GCF_036568145.1 of Parasphingorhabdus sp. GTDB lineage: Bacteria > Pseudomonadota > Alphaproteobacteria > Sphingomonadales > Sphingomonadaceae > Parasphingorhabdus. Next base: position 131,344 of record NZ_DATCTC010000015.1, read on the forward strand.
CAACTTTGCACCGTTCAACTATTTCCAGACACCATTGGAACGCTTCAATGTTTTCGGTTCGGCTCGTTATGAAGTTACGGACAATATTGAAGTTTACACCAAGGGTATGTTCACCAAGAGCACCGTTAGCCTGCGTCTAGCACCTTCCGGTCTGTTTGGTGATACATGGCAGGTTCCGTTGAACAACCCATATCTCACACCCTCTATCCGTGACAACATTTGCGCTAATAGTTCATTGACTGCTGCTGAGTGTGTTGCAGCATCTGATCCGACACTTGCGCCTGGCGATGTTGATTATCGCGAAGTTCCCACCGTCATTAACCGCCGTCTGGTGGAAATGGGTGCTCGTGAAACAGATTATGTAACCAACCAGTTCCAAATCTGGGGCGGTGTTCGCGGTTCGATCACCGATAATATCAATTTCGATGTTTATGGTACATATGGTGAGTCAGATCGTACGCAATCAAATGTCCACTGGGGCCTTAAATCCCGCGTTCAGCAGGCATTGCGCGCAAATGTTGATGGTGATGGCGCTGTAGTGTGCTCCGATCCGGCAAACGGTTGTGTTCCGATCAACCTGTTTGGTAATGGCACAAACGTGACGGCTGATACAATTGCATTTTTCGATCAACCCAGCACGCAAGTTGTTAAAACGACTCTCTCTGTTGTAAATGGTAGCATTTCCGGCGACCTTGGTTCGGAAAGCTTCCTGTTTGCTGATACACCTATCGGTTTTGCTGTCGGCGCTGAATATCGCAAATATACCGCAGCGCAGATTCCTGACGTAGCCAGCGGCACACAAGACGAAGTCATGGGTACGGGTGCTCCGTCACCAGCTTTCCAGGGCGAATATGACGTCAAGGAAGTCTTCGGCGAATTGATTGTTCCAATCGTCGAAAACGTACCGGGCATCTACAGCCTGACAGCTGAAGGCGGCATCCGTTATTCCGACTATTCCAACTCGGGCGGCAGCACGACGTGGAAAGCCGGTGGTACCTGGGAACCGATTGAAGGTTACAAAATCCGCGGTGTCTATCAGCATGCGGTCCGTTCGCCCAACATTGGTGAATTGTTCTCACCTGTTGTGACCGGCCTCACTGCTTTGTCCATAGACCCCTGTGCAGGCACCAACCCTGTTGGTGATGCGCAGTTGACGGCGATTTGTATCGCACAAGGTGCGCCAGCTGGAAGAATTGGTACTATTCCGCAGCCTTCTGCCGGACAGATCAATGCGACTGCTGGTGGCAACCCGGATCTGGGACCTGAAACGGCAAACAGCTATACCATTGGTGTAGTATTGACGCCGCCATCCGTTCCCGGTCTGCAAATCACGGCTGACTATTATAACATCAAGGTCAAAGGCGCTATCACAACGCCGACGCCTGGTGATATTATTGACCCATGCTTTGTTGACTTTGATCCGACGGCTTGTGCGTTGATTGGTCGTAACCCGCTAAACGGTTCGCTGAACGGCGGCGGTGATACGGCTGGTCTGATCCTTCAGTTGACCAACCAGGGTGTTATCGAAACCTCCGGTGTTGACATGCGGGTTGCTTATCAGATGCCCACCAGCTTCGGTAGAGTTGCATTCGACTTTAGCGGTAACTGGACCGAGCAGCTGAAATTCAAAGCAAGCCCAACCTCGATCAACCGTGAATGTGTGTCCTACTACGGTGAAAACTGTGAACCTATCACTCCGGAATTCACATTTAACGCGCGTGCAACAGTTGGCTTCGGCGACAGTGTTGACGTTTCCTTGCTGTGGACATGGATCGATGGTGTTTCGCTTGAACCACTTAGTGCGTCCTTCGGTGATGCTCTGGATGAATATTCTTCCATCAGTGCCTATAGCTATTTCGATCTGACGACACGTTTCAGCGTTACCGACAATTTCGAAATGACTGCTGGTGTGCAGAACCTGCTCGACAAGAAACCACCGATTGTAAGCTCTTACATCGGCGGCAGTGCATATAACTCGGGTAATACCTATCCGACGACCTATGATGCACTCGGACGTCGTTTCAACGTAACAGGCCGCCTGCGCTTCTAATCCGCGCAGACAGTCGATGAAATCAGGAGCGGCAGGGATGATTTCCCTGCCGCTCTTTTTTTGTGCGCGCATAATTAGTCATGCTGCTCTTCCGTTATGGCGAAATTGAGTCAGGGTCTAATTTGGGCCAACGCTATCCTTTGCACAAACGACGGGATCGCTTTACACATGGGCACATAATTCAGGAGCGGTGACCCATAGTAATGACTAATGCTTTCGATACCGATGATGTTATAAAGCGTGTAAACGCGCTGAGCAGTGCCGGGCAGATCGATCAAGCGCTCAATCTTGTGCGTTCCGCGATCAAGGAACTGCCAAGAGAAGGAAAGCTTTGGCATATGCTGGGAATGGTCCACCGGATGGATCAGGATTCCGCCGCTTCCCTAAGCGCGCTTAAAAAAGCATTGCAATATCAACCGGATAGTGCCGTTCTCCATCATGCCATTGCCAGAGTGACGATGGAGGCGGGTTTGCCTGCTATTGAGCTATTCGACAAGGCCCGGCAATTTGCGCCAAGTGACGGGGCGGTCATAATTGGTCGTAGTGCCGCGCAAATGGCCGTGGGGCAATTTGACAATGCCATCGCCGATCTGGAGCTTATTCTCGCGAGTAACCCCTTGTGGCTGGAGGGGCATGAGTTGCTGTCGCAGGCCCGCTGGGCAGCGGGGGACAAGGATGGTTTTATCACGTCCTTTACCAAGGCATTGGAAACCAATCCGCAAAATGGTGCGCTTTGGGCGAAATGCCTGGACGCGCTTTTTAACGCCAACCGCTTTGCCGAAGCCGCCAAAATGGTGGATGAAGCCCGCAAGGTGCTGGGTGATAGCCGCGGCCTGATGATATATGATGCTGTCTGTGCATCCGAACTTGGCGAGGCGGAGCGCGCGGGACAGCTATTTGATGCACTGGCCCCGATCACGGAAATTGCGCTTGCAGTCCGGCACATGCGCCACCTTTTGCGGACGGGCGAGATGGAACAGGCCGCCAGCGTGGGAGAGGCCTTTACCGGACACGCGGAGGCAAATCAGGTCTGGCCCTATCTTTCGCTGGCGTGGCGGGCAATGGGCGATGACCGGTGGAAATGGCTGTATGGTCAGGATGAACTTGTCCGGACATATGACCTGGCAGACCAGATAGACATGGACGCGCTGGCCCGGTGCCTGCGCTCCATACATGTGGCAAAAGCGGACATCGTGGGGCAGTCGGTTCGCGGCGGTACACAGACCGATGGCCCGCTGTTCGCAAGGATCGATCCGGAGATCCGCGAGCTGAGATCAGTCATCTACGCGGCGGTAATGCAGCATATTGCAAACATGTCTCCATCTGTTCCATCCCACCCCGTTTTACGGTACCGACCGGATTCAATCAGCTTTGCCGGATCATGGTCCGTGCGCCTCTCCGGAGCGGGCTTTCACACCAGCCATATTCATCCTATGGGATGGTTCAGTTCAGCCTTTTATGTCAGCGTACCGGACAAAGCAGATATGGGACCACCGCCCGCTGGCTGGCTCGCCTTGGGAGCGCCGCCGCCAGAGTTGAACCTCGATCTGCAAGCTGTGCGTGAAATAGAACCTAGGGCCGGGCGTCTTGTTATCTTCCCCTCTATCATGTGGCACGGAACAATGCCCTTTGACGATGGCGAACGGCTATCGGTGGCCTTTGACGTGGCGACACCGGCGATTTAGCGCATCAGATCAAGGGGGCCTTCAAGACCATATCAATACCGGCTGCTTCCGCGACCTTTTCAGCCCAGAACGTAACCTTTCCTATTTCATCGGCATGGGGAGATTCTCCGGTAGAACGCTCCTCTTCGCGGCCCTTCCGATCAAATTCGGTACCGTGTTTTGAATGGCTGTTAAAGGCCGGACCATCAACAATCTGCTGTATTTGCTGGTCGTTCAAACCCAGTTGATAAAGCTGTGCCATTCTGGTTATCGCCATATCCGGATTGGCCAGCAAGGCTTCGCTGTTGATCGTTTGTACCCGGTCAGCACCGAAAGTCTGGATGAGCTTTTGGAATATCCCCTGCTGTATAAGCCACCCTGCTGCGGCAATCTGCAAATCGGTTTGACGGAAATACTGATCGTCATCATATCCAAGATCAATCAGCCGCATTTTATGCAATGCGGCAAATTGCTCACGCGCCCACAACCTGCCGGTAATCTGCTTCCTTGCGATTGAACCAAGAAAAACCGGAAGCGGTGCGTGAATAATGACGCTGCGGGATTCCGGTAACATGTGCATGAACAGCTCAGCCATGCCGTTGACTACGCAAGACGGTTTGATAATCGTGGTCTCGGCTGGCTGAAAGGGGCGAACCAGCAAGCTGACTAAATCCCGAACAACCACTCTGGCTTTTTGCTTGTCCGTTGCCCCATAATAATATCCCGTCGCATCTTGCAGGATAACAGGCTCTTTCAAGCCCATGGAAATATTTTCCAGATCAAAGGCCCGCGCCAATAAAGTTGAACAGCAAAAGCCGGAATGAAGAATGAAATGGGCCTTGTTTTCCGAAGCTGACGGGATGGCCAGAGCGTTGCGATCAATAATCTGCCGCTCCAGGTTTGTCGGCAAATATTCATCCGAAACAAAGGTTACTGATTGGTGGACTTCCCGGCTTGCACGAACGAAATGGATCTTGTCCCCATCCGGTTGATACCGGTGAGCCAGCCAGTCGGGGTCGAGAATGATATTGGTGTTGTTATCCGGTGAATGCACCCAATCATTTTGCACGGACTCGAATAGCGAAGCAAGGAAAACAGCGATACCGATTAAGCTTTATATATCATCCGCATATAAGCATATAAATGGCATGGGCCGCAGCGAGGGGAAGGCATATGCGTATAACAACGAAAATGATGATAATGGCTGCCACTGCAACCTCTTTCGTGGGACTGGCCACGCCAGCCCCCCCGCCCAACAGGCGGACGAGGCTGGGGATGGTATGTCTAACGCTACATCTGAAACGGCCGATAATTCACAAACCATTAGATGTGAACGTCAAGCCGTCACACGCACGAAACGCGTTTGTCTGACTGAAGCGGCATGGCGCGCGAGGCGGGGAGCCGGTCAAAGAGCCGCGGATTCCCTTATTTCCGATGCAAACAGGGGTTTTCCCGAGATTAATTAAACGGCTTCCTACCCTAAGCTTCTAAACCACCTTCATATTCAAAGCCCCGTCGCCTTCGTCTATCTGGACGGTGCTGTTGTCCGGTACATTGCCGCGCAATAACATGTCGGCCAGCGGGTCTTGCAGATATTTCTGTATGGCCCGTTTCAGTGGTCTTGCACCGTAGACGGGGTCGTAACCGACCCGACCGAGCCAGCGTTTGGCTGCATCGGTAAGTTCCAGTTTGATCTTGCGGTCCTTGAGCAGCTTTTGCACGCGGCCAACCTGAATCTCGACAATCGGCGCCATATGTTCTTCACCCAGTCTGTGGAAAAGGATGATTTCATCAAGCCGGTTGAGAAATTCCGGCCGGAAATGCGCGCGCACGACTTCCATCACTTGCGGCTCTATATCCTTAACAGTCTGATCCCCGGTCATGTTCGCCAAATATTGGCTGCCCAGGTTGGAGGTCAGGATGATTAGAGTGTTGGAAAAATCCACAACCCGGCCATGTCCGTCCGTCAAACGGCCATCGTCAAGCACTTGCAGAAGCACGTTGAACACGTCGCCATGCGCTTTTTCAACCTCGTCGAACAGAATGACCTGATAGGGCCGCCGCCGAACGGCTTCGGTCAGGACGCCGCCTTCTTCGTAGCCCACATAGCCAGGAGGCGCACCGATCAGGCGGGCGACGCTATGCTTTTCCATAAATTCCGACATATCGATGCGAACCATCGCCTGGTCATCATCGAACAGGAAACTGGCCAGCGCCTTGGTCAGTTCTGTTTTACCAACGCCGGTGGGGCCAAGGAACAGGAAGCTGCCCAGCGGACGATTGGGGTCTTGCAGCCCGGCCCGCGAACGGCGGACAGCCGATGATACCGCGTCAATAGCTTCTTTCTGGCCAATGACCCGTTTCCCGATCAGTTCTTCCATGGCCAGCAGTTTTTCGCGTTCGCCTTCCAGCATCTTGTCAACCGGAATGCCGGTCCAGCGTGATACAACAGCGGCGATATCCTCGCTCACCACTTCTTCGCGCAGCATCGCGCCTTGGCTGGCACCGCTGGCCTCTTCCAATTGCCGTGTCAGCTCTGGAATTCTGCCATAGCTAAGCTCACCGGCCTTGGCGAGATCACCAGCCCGCTGCGCCTGTTCCAGTTCCAGTCTGGCAGCATCCAACTGTTCTTTCAGCTGCGCTTCGGCATTGATTTTATCCTTCTCACCCTGCCAGCGCGTGGTCAGTTCGGCAGATTGCTGCTCCAGCTCTGCCAGTTCCTTTTCCAATGCTTCGAGACGGCTTTTCGAAGCGTCGTCGCTTTCCTTGGACAAGGCCTCCCGTTCGATTTTAAGCTGGATGATCCGGCGGTCGAGATTTTCGATTTCCTCAGGTTTTGACTCCACTTCCATACGGATACGCGATGCCGCTTCGTCCATCAGGTCGATGGCTTTATCAGGCAGGAAGCGGTCGGAAATATAGCGGTGCGATAATGTCGCCGCGCTCACTAGTGCGCCGTCAGTAATCCGCACACCGTGATGCAGTTCATATTTTTCTTTCAGGCCGCGCAGGATGGAAATTGTATCCTCCACCGTCGGTTCGCCAATCGTTACCGGCTGAAACCGCCGCTGTAATGCAGGGTCTTTTTCGACATATTTCTGATATTCATCCAGCGTCGTTGCACCAATGCAATGCAGTTCGCCGCGTGCCAATGCCGGTTTCAGCAAGTTGCTGGCATCCATCGACCCCTCTGAAGCGCCCGCACCGATCAGCGTGTGCATTTCATCAATAAACAGGATGATTTCACCCTCGGCCCCGCGCACCTCGTCGAGCACGCCTTTCAGGCGTTCCTCGAACTCGCCGCGATATTTTGCACCGGCAATAAGCGAACCCATGTCCAGCGCCATCAGGCGGCGGTCTTTCAGGCTGTCGGGCACATCACCATTGGCAATACGCAGCGCCAAACCTTCGGCAATCGCGGTTTTACCGACACCGGGCTCACCGATGAGAACGGGGTTGTTCTTTGTGCGCCGGGCCAAAATCTGGATGGTGCGGCGGATTTCCTCATCCCGGCCGATGACCGGGTCCATCTTGCCTTCACGCGCAGCTTCGGTGAGGTCGCGGGCAAATTTCTTAAGCGCGTCATAGCGGTCTTCCGCTGAAGCCGTGTCGGCTGTGCGTCCACCGCGTAGCTCGTTAATCGCGCCGTTCAACGCATCGGGAGTCACGCCCGCGTTGGCAAGTGCCTTCCCTGACGTCGTATCTTTTGACAGGGTGAGGGCAAGCAACAGACGCTCCACTGTGACATAGCTGTCGCCCGCTTTTTCGGCGATCTGTTCTGCCTGATCCAGTACGCGTACAGCATCGTTATTCAGGCCGGGCGTTTGCTGTGCACCGCTACCCGAAACCGCCGGGATTTTACCCAGAGCGGCATCGATTTCCGTATGCGTCATCTTGGCATTACCACCTGCTTTGGCGATCAGGCCGGATGCCATGCCTTGTTCGTCTTCTAGCAGGGCTTTCAACAGATGTGCGTCGGTAATTTGTTGGTGGTTCATACGAATGGCCACGGTCTGCGCTGATTGCAAAAAGCCCTTGGCGCGATCAGTAAATTTTTCGAGGTTCATTTGCCGGTCCTGTTTTATTTTACGTCTAGTCAAAATGGTTTTTTATTCGGGTGGACAGCCGTGAATAGCGACTGTTTATCTGTGACTTATATGGTAAGTCCATCGATGAGTAAAAGGGGCGGACACTATATCTGCACCTTGCGGAAGGAATATACGTGAAGTTACTGAAGCGTTCGGGTTTGATTCTTGCCGTATTGTTGGTCATCGCAGCCGTTGCCTTGATGGTCTGGGAACCGCTCACTGTTTCGCCAAAAACGCCGCCACCCTACCGCGATTATGAGGCTAGGATTGTCCGGGATAATTTTGGTGTTCCGCATATTTTTGGCAAGACGGATGCCGATGTCGCTTATGGTGTGGCCTATGCTCATGCCGAGGATGATTTTGCCACCCTGCAAGAAGTAACGGCGATGACCCGCGGACGGATGGCGACGCTGAACGGTGTAGACGGCGCTCCGGTGGATTATATTTCGGCGCTGCTGGATATTAGCGGAACGGTGGAGCGCCAATATGATGATTTGCCAGCGGACGTGCAAATGGTGCTCGACGGCTATGCGGCTGGCCTTAACGATTATGCCGAGGAGCATCCCGGCGAGGTAAGCCTTTCGAAACTGTTTCCGGTCAATGGCCGGGACATAGCAGCCGGTTTTGTTTTGCGTTCACCGTTTTTCTTTGGTCTGAACGGCCCGATAGAGGCGCTGATCGAGAATGAACCGCTGCGCCGCGAGGGCGGTCCCAGTCTGGTTGTTCCGATAGAAAACCGGACGGTTCATCCGCTTAGTAAAGACAAGATCGTCACACCTGTTGGGTCCGATCCCGATGAAAATGGCTCTAATGGCTATGCGATTGCGCCAGCGCTGTCGAGCGAAAGCAAAACCCGCCTGATTTCCAATTCGCATCAACCATTGCGCGGCAATGTCGCCTGGTATGAACTGGTCGTGCATAGCGGCGAGGGGTGGGATTTTGCCGGTGCAAACTTCCCCGGATCGCCATTTGCGTTTTTGGGGCATAATAAAAATCTTGGCTGGACCAACACCGTGAACCGGCCTGACCTTATAGACATTTACAAGCTGACCCTGAATGAAAAGCGCAATGCCTATCGCTTTGATGGCAAATGGTTGCCGCTTGGGAAAAAGCGGGTCTGGCTGAAAATCAAATATGGACCGTTTGTCATTCCCTATCCCAAGATGGTTTACCGCTCCGTCCACGGGCCGGTAATTATGAACGATAGCGGCGCTTATGCGCTGCGCTATGCGGGCATGGATCAGCTTGACATGCTCACCCAATATTATCGTATCAACAAGGCCAGCAATTTTGCCGAGTGGCAAGCCGCGATGGCGGGGCAGGGTGTTCCGGCCACGAATTTCATTTATGCCGATGCCAGGGGTAATATTGGGATGTTCTATAACGCGATGTTCCCTGACCGTGCGCCCGGCTTTAATTGGCGAGGGGTGCTGCCTGGCGATACGTCCAAGGCGGTCTGGCAAAATACACTGCCCTTCGCGCGGGTTCCGGCGCTGATTAACCCGGCGTCAGGCTATGTCATGAACGCGAATAACACGCCCTTTATTGCGGCGGGGCCAGGCGATGAACTGAAACGCGACAGTTTTTCACCCCTATTGGGGGTCGAGGATGACCAGACCAACCGTTCGCGCCGGTCCATCCAGTTGCTGGAAGCCGCGATTGCATCTGGCGGCACGATTAGCGAGGATGAAATCCGCCGGATCAAATATGACACTGCCTATGTGAGGGCAGGATATGCGAAAGACTGGATGGACAGGATTGCGGCGCTAGATTTGAAGGGTGATCCGGGCCTTGCCAAGGCGCAGGCGCTGCTCGCCACATGGGACTGGAACCTTGATGGCAAGGGGGATGCCGATACGCTGGCGCTCATGGTGCTGCGACCCGCCAACAAGGCACATTACCAGCGCGGCGATCTTCCTGATCCGCGGACAATATTGCAGGAAACGGTCGATCATCTCACCAGATATTTTGGCCGGATCGATCCGCCGATGCTGGATGTTCTGCGCTTGCGTCAGGGGGATGTCGATCTGCCGATTGATGGCGGCAATGACACGATAAGGGCCTCTACCTTGTGGGATGTGGCTGACGACGGGCGTCTGTCTGTGCGACACGGGGACAGCTTCATCATGTTTGCCGAATGGGATCAAACGGGCAAGGTAACTTCCCGGTCAATCCAGCCATTTGGTTCGGCTACCACACGGCCCGATAGTCCGCATTATACGGACCAGATGAAGCTGTTTGTGGAGAAAAAGCTGAAGCCGGTCTGGTTCGATCCCAAGCTATTGGAAAAGAATAAAGCGAGCGAGAAAATCGTCGGAACAAAGGGCAAGTAAAGCAAATAAAAAAGCGTGCGACCTGTTTGATTAGGTCGCACGCTTTAATTCAAGGCCCGTGTTTTAACCGGGAACTACCGTCCTAGAAACGCCCGCGCACGGTGATGCCATAAGTTCTCGGTTCTGCAAGGAAGGCCGAGTAGGTTTGCTGTGACGCGACAAATGGCGTGTTGAACGCAACTTGCGTATAATCAACGTCGAAGAGGTTCTGCGCCCATCCTTCTATCGCCCATCTGTTTTCCGGACCACGGATACCGATACGTGCGTTTACCAGCGTGTAGCCGTTCTGTTCCTTGCCATATAGCAGGTCCGAGCCGGTATTATAATCACCGGTCGTCCGCGCGTTTACATAGAATAGTCCAGAGAGGCCGCTATTGCCGATCGGCGGCGTGTAGGAAAGCGATGCTGTCGCCGTGATTTCCGGAGCGTTGGACAGATTGTCACCTGGTAGCAGACGCAGCGCCGGATCAAGCGGCGTGCCCGTGTCACGGCCAACCAGATCATTTTCATAGCTGGTGTCGGTGTAGGTCAGACCCATCGTGATGTTAAGGTCACGAATGGGATTGATCGATGCTTCCAGTTCAACACCCTGCGCAACAACACCATATTTGACATTGTCGGGATCACAGGCACCCGTTGTTCCATCGGTATCGAGATCGGCCCCGCCCAGATCATCGCTACAAGCGTTGATATTCTGCACAAGGTACACCGAACCGTTGAACGTATTAAGCTGGAAACTGTCAAATTGTTGACGGAACGCCGCTACGCTTAGCGAGAATTCACGCGAAGAGTATTTCGCGCCGATTTCAAAGGCGTCCACTGTTTCCTGGTCAAATTGCAGGTTAGCCGTGTCCCCTGCCAATGCTGGATTAAGCAGCGTCGACGTGGTCAAGGCAGAGCGGTCAAGGTTGAAGCCACCCGCTTTGTAACCGCGGGAATAGCTGCCATAAAGCATCAGATCATCGGTCGGTTTATAAGACAGGATAGCTGTGCCGGTAAACTCACTCTCGCTGCGTTTGTCGCTGATGGTAACGCCGTCAAGTTCCGAAGTGGAGTTACCCTGACAGGACAGGCCGATTATCCCGGCTGCCAATGCATCAAGTGGGCCGCCCAGCAACGGCGAGAACAATGCGCGCTGAGTTGGGCACATCGTATTGTCGTTGGTGAACGCGGCTTTAAAATCCTTGGTTTCGTTGGTGTAACGCAGACCCAAAGTAAGGTCGAGCTTGTCCGTTACGTGGAAAATATTATGCGTGAAGAAAGCGAAATTCTCGCTTTTCTGATTATAGACATCAACATTACTGCCGCGATCATTAATCTGGGCCAGATTATCCAGCCCCGCGAAAATCAGCGGAGTGGCAGGGCCAAAGGCGCCCGCACCGCCATTTGCGGCTTGTAATGCTGCCCGGCCGCCGGCGCTCAGACAACCTGTGCTGGTGGGTGAGGCAAGTGCGGGATTGACCGCATTGACGATACGGCATGGCGCAAAAGCCCCGTATTGTGTGCCAAAGCGCAGGTTGTCCCGTACTTCAAGCTTTTCGTTGGCGTAGAAACCACCGACCAGCCAGTCGAGCCTGTCATCAAACAGCGACCCTTGTAGCCGCAATTCCTGCGTGAAAGTCTTGAACTCACGCGCGCCGGCATCACTTGTCGGTTCCCGATATAGGATATCCACCTGTGTATAGTCGGTGTCAGAAGCCTGGAAGTTGGAATATTCCCGATAAGCTGTGATCGACGTCAGGTTGATCTCGCCCAATTCTGCATTGACCTCGACCGAGCCGCCCCAATCTTCGGTTTCGCCTGCATAAGTACGTCCGGGCGTAACATAGATATCCCGGTTGAACGTGCCCTGGTTAAGCGCATTGGCATTTTGACCCAGACCCAAAAGCACCGGAATGATCGGGTTTGCCGGATCGGTGAGCGAAGGTGCGCCGGGCAGCGGACGAGTGAACTCGTCCAGCCCCGGACTCACGCGCGATAGCTGGGCGGAATCAGGCTGCACGAAAACGGCTGCACAGCACGCTTCGTCTTTCTTGGAATAGTCACCGATCACCCGGACGGTAAGCGTCTCGCTTGGTTCAAAAAGCAATTGGCCGCGCACAAGATAGCGGTCTTTATTATTCACATCGGTATCGTTGACGACATCATTGTAAAAACCGTCGCGCTTCAGAAAAACACCGTCGATCCGCGCTGCGATATTTTCGCTTAGCGGAGCGTTAATGCCGCCTTCCAGACGGATCTGGTCGTAATTGCCATAAGACGCAGACGCATGTCCTGAAAAGGTGAACTCTGGCGGCGCGGTGGAAATATTGATCATACCGGCAGAGGAATTCCGTCCGCCCAATGTCCCCTGCGGACCGCGCAGGATTTCAATCCGGTCAATCGGGCCAAGCTCGCTCAGCGCATTACCGCTACGCGAACGGTAAACACCATCGATGAACACAGCGACAGAGCTTTCCAGGCCGGGGTTATCGCCCACCGTGCCGATGCCGCGAATACGCGCCGAGCCATTGGCTTCATTGCCGGTCGAAGATACGAGCAGGGATGGGGCAAGCTGGTTCAGTTCGCGGATGTCGCTTGTGCCGCTTTGCTGCAACTGTTCAGAGCTAACTGCTGAAACGGCGATAGGAACGTCGGACAAGACTTGCTCGCGGCCCTGTGCGGTCACAACGATTATATTATCGCTGAAAGCACCGCTGCCCCTTTCGGCTTGTTCTCCATCAGTATCCGATTGTGCATATACTGGCGAAGATGCGATTGCAGCAAACGCGAACATGCAGGTTGATAGTCGTAAACCAACTTTCATTATATACTCTCCCATAGTTAATTATTATTTTTGTCATTCAATAATATCCGACTGCTTGGCGTTTACAAACGATAATCAAATAGCCTGCGATTTTTGAGGCTAAGTGTGACCTTATTGTCAGACTCTATTGCCATAGATAAGGGCATGATCTTGTATAAGATTCTGGTCTGCTTTGGTTGAGGGAGTATTGTCTTACGTTACTGCATGCTTGTATTGAGCCATTATTTAATCGCTTGACTAAATACGTTTCATATCAGAATCTGGCGTCCAGCACTGCGCATAGCGGTGGATAACCGTTAGGTAGCCCAAATGGTTTTTTGCGGTCGAAATCCGTTTAAAGTGTAGCGATCAGTGCCAGAACGACGCCGCCAACCACCATTGAAAGACCGACCGTTTCATGCCAGCGCACGGGTTCGCGCAAATAGAAATGCGCGAAGGCGACGGTAAAGATAATTTCCACCTGGCCAACCACCCGCACCAGTGCGGCAGGAGCGACCGCGAAACCTATATACCAGCAGGCGGAACCGAGTGCGGAAAGCATGCCAACCTGGTTTGATGTCCGCCACGACCGCGCCACGTCGTGTAAAGCGGCCCGGTCATGCGCGATGATCCATGTCAGATGCAGGCTGCTCTGTATGGCCATGACAGCAACAAGCGTGATAAGCGCGGAGCCAATGAAGCCGACCTCGGCCAGTTCGCCCGTTGCTTCTTTGATGGCGATTGCGGCAAAGGCGAACATGGTCCCTGCGCCAAGGCCGCAGAAGGCGGCAGGCTGGGTCAGTGCCTGTAGAAACTGGCGCGGCTTTATATCACGTTTGGCCAGCGCAAGGATCAAGATGCCTGCGACACCGGCCATGATGCCGATCCAGGCCAGCAAGGGAAGACGCTCGTCAAACAGCAACGCCGTGACCAGCGCGACCTGCATCGCTTCTGTTTTGGAAAAGGCCGTGCCGACGATGAAGCCGCGATGGCCGAAAGCCATGATAAGCAATATTGTGCCCGCCATCTGCGCTATTCCGCCTGCTGCTGCCAGGCCAAAAAATTCAGGCGTCAGATCAGGAATATAGACGCCCTCTATCCGCAGCCAGATTGCCGTAAAAGCCAACGCAAAGGGCAGGCCATAAAGATAGCGGACAAGCCCTGCTGCACTGACACTTAGTTCAGCGCGCAAGCGTTGCTGAAGAGCGGTGCGCCATGCTTGAAATAGCCCGCCCAAAAGAGCGGCGGGAAGCCAGATAGGATTCATTTCCGCTTTATCTACACTGAAATGGTAATAGATATGAAGCAGATATTGCAATATGCACTATTAAGGTTCTCCCGATCGCGTCCGCTTGTGGAAAGTGAATGCCTTTGGTATAGATAGTATTCTAAGTAATTGGGGAGCGGGATGCAAGATTATAAAGACAGCCTGTATAAAGGCTGC
>NZ_DATCTC010000016.1:0-325412 GCF_036568145.1 Parasphingorhabdus sp.
CCGGCATGGTCGGTGATGATGACCGAGTGCCGCCCGTCAATTTCTATCAGGCCGCGCCGCGCCAAATCGGTGAAGGTCCGGCTTACCGTATGAACCGTAAGGCCCAGAAAGTCGGCGATATCGCTGCGTGACATGGAAAGCCTGATATGTGCTCTGGATAGACCATCGGCACTGATCTGCTGTTTCAGACAGAGCAAAAAAGCCGCCAGCTTTTCAGTCGCTGTGCGGTGGCCCATGATGAAAAGATAACGCTGGGCCGTGGACATGGCGCGAAACAAGATCGAAACAGCTTCGTCGAGCTGTGGCTTTGGCGTTGAATTGCGGCTCATATCGCCGACACGGTAACAGCGCAGGATTACATTCGTAACGGCCTCTGCGGACGTGCTATAGGTGCCCCGATCTGCTCCGAAAACGTCGCCGTTAAAGAAAAATCCGGTCAGGTGCCGATGGCCATCAATGTGGAACCGGCAGGTACGGACAGTGCCTTGAACCACTTCATACCAGCGGTTGGCCGTCTGGCCCTCGTCAAATATGGATTGTCCAGCGCGGAACCTTAAAGTGGTTGAGCGCAAGTTGGAACTTAACCCCTGCATCATCGTAGGTGCTGCTAATGGCGCTTGCATCCTTTGCATTCGTGCTGTCTCCTCTAGACTCCAGCACGACCCTATTTTTTAGTTCCACCCTGACATCTTTGAAAAATACCAGAGCGGCCTCAGATAAGATCTTTGTTGATCTGTTCTTGGTTATTATTGTTTTGTGAGGGTTGTTTAGTCCTGTTTGCTGGAATCGGTCTATCCCGCGGTTGTCCTGTTCTTAACCCGTGGCGATTCAACCTGTTACTTTTACTGGGTGATTCTACACATACTATTTTCTCTACTTGTAAAATTATGTAAATTCCAATAGTTAATAGGGACGATTTTATCCTATCGCCGGTCATGCGTTTAAGAGTAAAGATTAAACGTTGCAAAATAAAATTGGTCAAGTGACGGGCTTTTCGGCTTTTCGGCTGTTGGGTGAGGGCAAATTACCAGCATAAGAATCGATAGCTTAAACAGTCGGATTGTTTGCCGCCATTGGTTGCAAATGATGCTGTCCGATAGAATAGATAAAATATTATAGAAGGTAATCTTCGTGATGTTACAGCGAAAAAGTCTGGCTAATGATCCGGTACTCACGCTGAGAGAACATGAGATACTGGAGTATATTGCACTGGGACTGTCCACCAAGGAAGTCGCACAGCATATCAATATTGCTCCGCGCACAGTCGACCGCCATGTAGAGAATGTTCGCCTGAAGCTTCGTGCCAAGAACCGCACCCACATGGTTGTGTGTGCGGTGATGGAAGGCTTGCTGCAAGTCACTAAATCCGACCTCCGTAATTCCGACCCATCGGTAGTTGCCAAGGTCGATCCCGTTGATGCTGATAATTAGAATATCGCAACGGATATAGCGCCCAGATAAGCCGCTGTTTCGCCTGTCATCCCATAATCCCTATACATTTAACCGGCATATCGCGGGGTAGCCTGCCCGAAAAATGTGGTTTTTCGGCGCCTGCCCGGTTAACTGAAATGAACAAACCAGGGGAAAGTACGACATGGCAGCAAATATCGAAGGCACCACCTCGGCAAAGTTCGCGAGCATAAAAGACGAATTCGCACGCAACTTCGCCGAACGCGGAGAGGTCGGTGCATCGGTCTGTGTCAGCGTTAATGGCGAGAGGGTGGTGGACCTGTGGGGCGGCATGGCGGACCTGAAAAACGAAACGCCTTGGGAACGCGACACGATTTCCGTTGTTTTCTCCTGCACAAAAGCAGCAACAGCATTATGCGCGCACATATTGGTGGATCGTGGCTTGCTGAAACTCCATGCGCCGGTTTCCGATTACTGGCCGGAATTTGCCAAAAATGGCAAAGAGACAACCACCGTGCAGATGATGCTCAACCATGAAAGCGCGGTCCCGGCCTTTCGTGATCCGGTAAAACCGGGTGGCTTTCTCGACTGGGATTATATGGTCAAGCGGATAGAGGATGAAGAAGCCTTTTGGGAGCCGGGAACCCGCAACGGGTATCATATGGTCAATTTCGGCTGGACTGTCGGCGAACTGGTCCGGCGGGTGTCGGGCAAGTCGCTGGGCCAGTTTTTTCAGGATGAGGTCGCCGGCCCGCTGGGCGCGGATTTCTGGATCGGATTGCCCGATGATGTGACCAATCCCATCGCGCGGATACTCGTGGCAAAGCCCGATCCGAATATACCATTAAGCCCTTTTACCAAAAGACTGCTCAGCGAGCCCGATTCCATTCAGGCGCTGTCCTTCCTCAAC
Source organism: Parasphingorhabdus sp. (assembly GCF_036568145.1). GTDB lineage: Bacteria > Pseudomonadota > Alphaproteobacteria > Sphingomonadales > Sphingomonadaceae > Parasphingorhabdus. The sequence continues at coordinate 2,321 of NZ_DATCTC010000016.1, forward strand.
AATGGCGGCTGGAACCAGAATGACCCTGCGGCGCACAAGGCGGAAATTGGCGGCGGCGGCGGTCTGTCCAATGCTCGTGGTCAAGTGGCCATGTATGAGCCATTGGCGCTTGGCGGATCGCATAACGGCGTCACTCTGGTATCGCCAGAACGTTTGGACCATATAGGGCAGGTATCCACGGCAACGCAGATTGACGCGACGTTGCTTTCCCCGACACGCTTTGCATCGGGCTTCATGAAATCAATGGATAACCGCGCCTATCCCGGTGGGGACCAGATGTCAGTGGTCATGGGTAATGCTGCTTTCGGCCATGTCGGCGCTGGCGGTTCGATCGGTTTTGCGGACCCGGAATATGGCTTGGCATTCAGCTATACTATGAACCAGATGGGCATGGGATTGCTGCTCAATGATCGCGGCCAGAGCCTGATCGACGCCACTTACAGGTTGCTGCGCGAATAGGGTAGATTCAAGCGCGCTTGTCAGTTGGCGAGCCAAGGCAAATATGGGACGTAATGCTGCTAACCTGCGGCAATGTTCCCAATATATCGGCGTGAAAGGCTTTATAGGCAGCAAGGTCCGCCACCTCTACACGTAGCAGATATTCCACAGAGCCGGTGATATTGTGGCACTCGCGCACTTCCGGCGCTTTTGCGACGGCTTGCTCGAACGCCAGTGAATCTTTTTTCAAATGCTCGGACAAACCGACCATGACAAATATGGTTATGGCGGCACCGCGAACAGCGGGATCGATAATGGCACGATAGCCATGGATCATGCCGGTGCGTTCCAGTTCCTGAACGCGCCGTAAACAGGCCGATGGGGAAAGTCCGACTTTACTGGCAAGGTCGGTGTTGCTGATTCGCCCGTCGCGCTCCAGCTGGTGCAATATATTGCGGCTAATGGCATCCAGTTGCGTCATTTGTTGCATATCATGCGTTCTGGGGACCGAGAAGACAAGGATATTGCGGCTATCATGAGATAATATTGTGCAACTGTTTGGGCCGGAGAAGCCCGGAGAAATCAGGAGCACAGGATGAGCGCCTTTAATTTAGCCGATTACGATATTTCCGCAGAGCGAGGGTTCCTCTCGTCCTTTGACCCCGACAAGACCGTTTTGCCGGTGGAGCTTCAACCTGCGCGTGATCTGGCTATGTCCTTGCCGCGCGTGCTTGTGACCGGTCAGCCGCGTAAGCACCTAGAGGCTTTGCCCTTTGTTGATCTCACCGATTTTTGTGCCAGCGCCAGCCTTGCCCAGCGGAGGATTGCGATGGTGCATTATTCCTTTCTGGTGCAGGCTTATGTCTGGGGCGAGCCGGAACCTCCCAAAGCACTTCCCAAATGTATCGCCTTGCCCATCTGGCAATTGGGAGCATCAATCGGACAGCCTCCGCTGCTCACTTATTCCAGCTATGTGCTCGACAATTGGGGCCGCATGGATCCCGCTGGGCCCATAGACCTATCGAACACCTATATGATTCAGCCATTTCTGGGCGGGCAGGACGAAGCGTGGTTCGTGTTGGACCATGTCGCGATCGAAGCACGGGCAGGGGAGATGCTGGCCTCTATTCCCGCGCTGGTCGAGGCTTGCCGGAACGACGATGCCGGAACGCTGCAATCCGGACTGGCGGCGATGACAGCGGTTTGGGATGACATGAATGACATTTTCGGGCGCATGACGGAAAAGTGCGATCCCTACATCTATTTCCACCGCGTGAGGCCGTGGATTCATGGCTGGAAAGATAACCCCGCGCTGAAAGACGGAATAATTTACGAAGGGGTCGAGGAAACGGGCGGTAAGCCGCAGGTATTTCGCGGTCAAACCGGATCACAGTCGTCAATAGTGCCATCCATGGATGCGTTTCTGGGCATTGACCATGCCGGTGATCCGCTGCGAACCTATCTCGACGAGCTTCACATCTATCGTCCGCCAGAACATCGCCGGTTCATCGATGACATCCGGGCGAACAGCGTTGTGCGCACCTTTATCCAGTCCGCCGGTTCTCCCGCATTGAACGAGCTTTACAATGAATGTGTGCAAAACCTTACCCGCTTCCGCACAAGACATCTGGAATATGCGGCGAGCTATATCAACAAACAGTCAAAGGGCGGGGCCGGTAATACATCAGATGTCGGGACAGGGGGGACACCGTTCATGAAATATCTGAAAAAACACCGGGACGAAGCCGCTGCCCACATGATTAACGGTTAAGAAGGCCAGGAAAATGAAAGGCTGGTTTCGCCGGTCGATTTGCCGGAAGCTGCATAGCGCCTTTCAATGATTACTCCATCGCCCTGAGCGTCAATGGCAACGACCGTGCTGCAACGGGTTCCATAAACCGGATTTTGGATGAAGATTCCCGAATTTTGGGGTTCTAGTGAGACTCCATTACTTCCATTGATTTGGTCCTTCGGCGGAAATCCCGTCTGGTCGAGCAGATATTGTAACAAGACTGTAGGGTCGGTTTGATTGCTATCTATCCACTGTGCCAATGCAGAGTTAAGCCGAGCTGATTTTGGCCATGGCCTATCCAGAGGACCATTTGAAAGACCATGGATACCCGGCTCAATTATACGGCTGACCGCATTAGGCCGGTTGGAATGAATAAGCGCTCTGTTGCGTTCAACAGTGATTAAATTGAAAGGATTGAAATCCGAAAACCGATCTGCATCAATTTTCGAATATGAACCGTCACCACATAAAAAATCTTTTAAAAGATCGCCGCGCGAAGACCGCCGGGGATCCGCTGCTCCATAGCCGCTAAGGTTGGTGACTGCTGCAAAACGCCCCTGTTCGGAAACACCAAGCCAGGTGCCGCCGGCTTTTGTGTCTTTTCCCGCTAGTAAATGGCGATGACCGTCCCACCGGGACAGCGCTTTTGCGGGCCTGGTGTGAATTTCATCCCGGTTGGCAACGGCGACAAGTTTCCAACTTGGATGGGCTTGCCAAGCAAATGCTAAGATACACATCCGCGCTATATTGCTGAATGACACATATTTGGCGACAAGTTTCTATCGATTTTTCGGGTGCGCCGATAAAAAAAAGTCAGGCCGCAATAGTTTCAAGAAGCTTCTTCTCAAGAAAGACCTTCATGGCTATCAGATAGGATAATAGGACAGAGGGGAAGGGGCGTTAAAAGACAGAATATGAGTTATCCTTTATTACTTGAGCCGCTTGATTTGGGTTTCACCACCATAAAAAATCGTTCCATCATGGGTTCCATGCACACCGGTCTGGAAGAAATGGAGGGTGGATTTGAACGTATGGCTGCATATTATGCTGAACGTGCGGCGAATGATATCGGCATGATTATCACTGGCGGGATCGCACCGAATGAAGAAGCTTCAAGCGGCGGTGCGATGATGTCCGGTGAAGAGGAAGCGGCAAAGCACCGGTTGGTTACAGATGCCGTGCATCAAGCTTCTCCCGATGCGAAAATCTGTATGCAGATTCTGCACCCTGGACCATTGGCGCATACAAAAAACGCAGTTGCGCCATCTGCGGTCAAGTCAAGGATCGCTCGATATGTCCCTAACGAGCTTGATAAAGCGGGGGTCCAAAAGCAGATTGATGATCATGTGCGTTGCGCTGTCATGGCCAAGAAAGCGGGTTATGACGGGGTCGAAATCATCGGGTCGGCTGGCTATCTGATTTCCACTTTTCTGGTTCAGAAAACCAATTTACGCGAAGATGAATATGGTGGTTCTTATGAAAACCGTATGCGCTTTGCCCTTGAAATTGTGGAGAAAACACGCGCTGCTGTGGGTGAGGACTTCATCATCATTTTCCGTATAGCGGCGATGGATATGCTGGAAGGCGGCATGAGCTGGGAAGAGGTTATCGCGCTTGCCAAGCGACTGGAGCAGGCGGGTGTGACGATTATATCCACTCATTTTACGTGGCATGAAAGTGCGGTCCCAACCATCGCAACTCTTGTACCCAGAGCGGCCTTTACGTCTGTCACGGGGCGTCTGCGCAAAGAAGTTAACGTGCCGGTAATTACATCCAACCGGATCAATATGCCGCAGGTCGCCGAAGACGTGCTAGCGCGCGGTGATGCCGATCTGGTGTCTATGGCGCGGCCATTATTGGCGGATAGTGCATTTATGCGCAAAGCCATTGAAGGGCGAGAGGACGAGATCAATACGTGCATTGCCTGTAACCAGGCGTGTCTGGACCATACATTTTCAGGAAAATTGACAAGCTGTCTGGTAAACCCGCGTGCTTGTCATGAAACAATTTTGAATTACGAGCCGGTGACTGAGGCAAAGCGTATCGCGATAGTCGGGGCAGGGCCTGCCGGTTTGGCTTATGCGACAGTGGCGGCTGAGCGCGGCCATAAAGTCACGTTGTTTGAGGCATCGCCGGAAATTGGCGGCCAGTTTAATCTGGCAAAGACCATCCCCGGAAAAGAGGAGTTTTACGAAACTATCCGTTATTATAACCGTATGATTGAAGTCCACGGCATTGATCTTAGGCTAAATACCAGAGCTGACGCAGCGATGCTAAAGGCAGAGGGCTTTGACCAGATCATTCTTTCCACAGGCATCAAGCCCCGTACACCGGACATCAAAGGCATCAACCACCCCAAAGTTGTCAGCTATATCGACGTGATAACCGGCAAAAAAGCGGTCGGGAAAAAGGTCACTATAATCGGCGCTGGCGGTATCGGCTTTGATGTTTGCGAATTGATAAGCCATGCCGGGCCATCCGGAGCTTTGGACCGCGAAGTGTTTGCGGCTGAATGGGGTGTGGATTTTGAAGGCCATCCGCGCGGCGGCGTTACCGGCGTGGAATCAAAGGTCGCAAGGTCGGACCGCGAAATAACCCTTTTGCAGCGCAAAGAAAGCCGTGTCGGTGCTGGTCTAGGAAAAACAACCGGTTGGGCGCACAGGATTGCCCTTGCGCGCCGCGATGTTGGCATGATGAATGGCGTCGAATATGTCAAAATCGATGATGATGGCCTGCACATAATGCAGAACGGCCAACCACAATTGCTGGAGGTTGATACAATCATCATTTGCGCTGGGCAGGATCCCCTCAGGGACCTGTATGATGACTTAGTCGCGGAAGGTATTCCGGCGGAATTGGTCGGCGGTGCCTATGAGGCAATGGAACTGGATGCCAAGGCTGCTATCAATCAGGCAAGCTATATGGCGGCAGCAGTTTAAGGTCGTCCAAGACCACCAATCACTTGTCTCCGTTCAGCAGATATTTTTGCCAGAATAACAGCGACGCCCAGAACTGATAGTCTGCATTTTCCTTTTTGCGGAACCCGTGCCCTTCATTTTTTGCCAGAAGGTGCCACGCGGGCCGGTTATTGGCGCGTACCGCCGTGACAATCTGGTCCGCTTCGCTCGCCGGAACACGCGGATCATTGGCACCGGTGATGACCATCAGCGGGATTTTAATTTCATTGGCTCGTCCAAGCGGGCTGATTTCTTCCAATTTTACCCGATGTTCCGGAATCCGCTCGTCACCATATTCCCTCCGGCGCAGATCACGGCGATAAGGCTGCGTGTTTTCCAGAAAAGTGACGAAGTTCGATATGCCAACCACTTCCAGCCCGGCCTTTAACTGATCGCCATAGCTGAGCATGGAGGCAAGTGTCATATATCCGCCATAGCTGCCCCCGGTGACTGCGATGCGCTGTTTATCGATCCGCTTGTCCCCGCGAAAGTGAGACAGAAATGCGCCAAGATCCTTGACGCTGTCTTCCCGTCGGAAGGGACCATTGTCGAGTGCGACAAACCGCTTGCCGAAACCGGTAGAGCCGCGAACATTGGGATAGAAAATCGCGATGCCAAGCTCGTTAATCAGGTAATTTTTGCGCCCCAGAAACCCTGGTCTTGCCTGTCCTTCGGGGCCGCCGTGGATATTGATAATCAGCGGCCGCTTGCCTTTATGCTTTTCGGGATCGGGGCGATACAGAAAGCCTGACATTTTCTCGCCATCAAAACTGGTGATTTCAACCAGCTCCGGCTCCACATTATGGGCTGTATTCAGACCGCCAGTCTCACTTTTTGTCCAGCGGGTGATCACCAATGTTTCCGGATCCATGCTATAACTGTCACCGCCTGTCTGGTTGGAATTGAGGGTGAAGCCCAATTCCCCCCATGGTGCGAATTTCAATCCGCTGATAACCCCCGTCGGCAGCCGAGATACGGTGCGAACCTTGCCGCTTTGCATGTCGTATATTTTTAGAACGGATTGTCCGGCCTGATTAACTTCATAGGCTATCCAGCGGCCATTCTTGCTAATGTCAAAGCTCGATATATCCCAGATTTTCTCGTCTATGATCGGTTCGAAAACGGCGGTTTCAAGATTCACTGTGCCGAGGCGTTGAACATCGCTTCCGTCATCTGACGCGGCCCAAAGCTTTCCATCCACCGCAAATTGCAACCCGTTATAGGCAACTGGGTGACTGCTATCGGTTAGCCTGCGTGATGTGCCGTTGACGATATCAATGAGATAAAGCTGGTTATCACTGACCGAGACATAGTTGAACACCAGTAGATGTTTGTCATCTGGCGAAAAGTCGATCGGAAACCACCCGCCGTCGTTTGATGCGACCAGCATGATTGCGCCATCGGGGTTGGCGGGGTTCATCAGGTAAATATCGTTATACAGCCCGGTGCGTTTATTAGAGCTAAAGGCCAGCAAATCGCCTTTATGTGACCAGGGGCCAAGACTATATCGGCTTTTGCCGTCGCTCAGCTTTTTAGGAACACCGTCTTCCAGTTTGAAAATCTGGTTTACTTCATTGCCCCCGGTATCTTTTTGAAAGAATAACGCAGAACCATCCGGCGCAAAGCTGGCATGTTGCACCGGTTCATCGGCAAAGGTTAATTGATCGCGCGTGCCCAATGGCTTTTCCACGCGGTGAAGCTGGCTGGTATTTGCAAAACGTGTGCGGATCAGCATCGCTCTGCTTTTGGGATCCCAGTCAACAAAGCCTGCAGTCCGGAACTCCATATAGGGCCGGGTCTTTTCAACCATGGCCATGGGAATGTCCGGTATTTGGTCGGCGACTAGTGCAGCAGGCTCCTGGGCATAGGCGTCTGAAAAATCATCAGCTGCGCGTGCGGACGGGGCAACAAATTGCAGTGACGCAGCTACCAAAGCGGCGACAAATGTGGTGCGCATTCGGCGCGTCTCCTGTTTGATTTCGCTTATGCTTATGGACGAACCACATCAAAAGCAATTAGGGAAGAGTGATGTTCCCTGATAATAGCCCTTTCATATTGCTCGATGATGCCCGCGATGGCGAGGATACCGCTCCGGCGCGGCTTTACCGCAATCCGGTCAAGACGGTCATGGCTTTTGAGCCACATGAGCTTGATAAGGTATTACAGGATGTGGCCGCAGCGCAGAAAGCCGGGCTGCATGCCGCAGGTTACATGTCTTATGAGGCAGGGCTGATGCTGGAAAATCGGCTGGCCGCGCGTCTGCGAAGCGGCAGGACATGTCCGCTGGCCTGGTTCGGACTATTTGAAGATTTTGATTTGCTGGAACCCGAAGCAGTGGCGGCGGAATTGCCGGATGCAAAAGGCGCGTGGCTGGGAAAGATAAGACCCGGCATTTCACGGCAGGATTATAACCGCGCTTTTGCCAAGGTTCAGGATTATATTACCGGGGGAGATATTTATCAGGCAAACCTGACTTTTCGCGCTCATGCCGACTATGCGGGGCATCCGCTGGCGCTTTATGCCGCGATACGGGGCAGGGCAAAGGCTGGCTATGGCGGGGTGGTATTTGACGGTAAAAACTGGGTCTTGTCCTTTTCCCCCGAATTGTTCTTTGCATTGAAAGAAGGGCGGATCACAGCCAAGCCCATGAAGGGAACCGCCGCCCGGCTTCCGGACAAATCAGCCGATGCCGCAATGCAGGCCGAGTTGCAGAGCGATCCGAAACAGCGCGCCGAAAACCTGATGATTGTTGATTTGTTGCGCAACGATCTGTCGCGGCTTGCTGAACCCGGCAGTGTAAAGGTACGGGAACTTTTCCAAGTAGAAAGCTATCCGACGATTCATCAGATGACATCAACTGTGACGGCAAAGCTTGCGGAAGATTACAGCGCAGTGGACCTGCTACGTCAGATTTACCCGTGCGGTTCCATAACAGGGGCCCCAAAAATCCGCGCTATGGAGATTATTGATGAACTGGAATGTGATCAGCGCGGCATTTATTGTGGTTCGATTGGCCGCATTGATGCGGATGGCGATGCTGCGTTTAATGTTGCTATTCGCACGTTCTTTCTCGGCAAGGATCAAGAAACGCTTTCCATCGGCCTTGGCTCTGGCGTAGTGGCAGATTCTGTTGTTGATGATGAATGGCGGGAATGTCTCGCGAAGGGGAAATTTGCTGCCGTGAATGAAGGCGCGGATAACAGGATTATGGACTTGATGGAGACGATGGCGTTTATTCCCGAACGCGGCATCGTTCGCCTTGAGGCCCATCTGGAGCGGATGAAGGCAAGTGCCGCCGCTCTGGAGTTCGAGTTTGACCGCCATGCCGCGCGCAATGCCATACAAGCCATCACCTTTCATCAAGACCAGCCCGCCAAGGTGCGGCTGATGCTGGCCCGCTCCGGTGCGATAGCGATTGAGCTGCAACCGATGCCGGCGCCGCTGACCGAACCCGTGAAGGTCAAGCTGACACCGATGCTTGCCGATCCGCTGGATTACAGATTGAGGCATAAGACCAGCGACCGCACTATTTATCATGCGCCTGACATTCAGGCAGATGCCCATCCGCTATTCCATGATCCGGAAGGCTATCTGACCGAGGGGGCGATCTGGAACATATTTGTCGAACGCGCTGGTAAGCTGTTAACCCCGCCACTTTCGCGCGGTGTCTTGCCAGGTATATTGCGCGCGGAGCTTTTGGCCAGTGGCAAAGCGGTTGAATCCGATTTGCGGGCTGGAGATTTAAATAGCGGGCTCTATGTAGGAAACAGTTTACGGGGTTTGATGAAGGCCCGGCTTGTCTGAGCATGAAGAATTTTTACGGAGAATATTATGACTGATCATCTGGAAACGACCCATCTGGAAACAATGGCGGTGCACGCGGGGACTGCGCCTGATCCGACAACCAATGCGCGGATTACCCCGATTTACCAGACCTCGTCCTATGTGTTCGATGATGTCGATCACGCGGCTGATCTGTTCAATCTTGATGCCGTGGGCAATATTTATACCCGTATTACAAACCCGACCAATGCCGTGCTTGAGGGCAAGATTGCGGCTATGGAAGGTGGTCCGGCTGCTCTTGCCGTGGCGTCGGGTCATGCAGCGCAGGTGCTGGTCTTCCATGTATTGATGGACCCCGGCGCACATATTGTTGCGGCCAAGAAACTATATGGCGGATCGCTTAACCAGCTTGCCTATGCGTTCAAAAAAATGGCGTGGAACGTGACTTTTGTCGATGCCGATAATCTTGATGAAGTCAAAGGCGCTATTACCGATGAGACACGCTGTGTCTTTATTGAAAGCCTCGCCAACCCCGGCGGCGTGGTGCAGGATATTGCGGGCATTGCCGATATTGCCCATGCGGCGGGAATCCCGTTAATCGTTGATAATACGATGGCGTCCCCAATGCTGTGCCGCCCGTTTGAACACGGCGCGGATATTATCGTTCACAGTGGAACAAAATTCCTTGGCGGTCACGGTAACAGCATTGCCGGACTTATAGTGGACAGCGGCAAATTCGACTGGACGAAGAGCAAGAAATACGCCCATCTCAACCAGCCTAACCCATCCTATCATGGGAAAGTCTTTACTGAAGCCTTTGGTAATCTGGCCTTCATTCTGGCAGCGCGAGCCTTGGCTTTGCGTGATCTGGGACCGGCACTATCGCCGTTTAACGCATTCCAGATTTTGACCGGAATGGAAACGCTGGCCCTGCGCATGGAACGGCATTGCTCCAATGCGCTGGCACTGGCGAAATGGCTGAAGGCCCGTGATGAAGTTAGCTGGGTTTCCTATGCCGGTTTGCCGGATAGCCCTTATCACAGCCTCGCACAAAAATATCTTGGCGGTCAGGGCGGCGGAGTATTCACTTTTGGCCTGAAAGGCGGATATGATGCAGGTGTGAAGCTGGTTTCAGCCGTCAAAATGTTCAGCCATCTGGCGAATATTGGCGATACCCGTTCGCTGATTATCCACCCGTCATCGACCACGCACCGGCAACTGGCTGCAGAGGAGCAGATCGCGGCAGGAGCCGGACCGGATGTTGTTCGTGTGTCTGTTGGCATTGAACATATTGATGACATTATCGCTGACATGGAACAGGCGTTATTGTCGTTATAAGAAGCGCCCTCATTACCCACGGGCAACATGAACGGGCATAAAGCCCTATACAGAGCAGGAAAATACGATGACATCAGGTGATGGTGATTACGTCTATGACGAGGAAACTGGCGAGTGGCTGAGCCCCGAAGATGCGGCGGCAAAGATCACGGGGCCAGAGGTATTTGATGCGGTGGGCAATCAGCTCGCCGACGGCGATGCGGTGACGCTAATCAAGGACCTGAAAGTCAAGGGCGCGGGGCAAACACTGAAACGCGGCACATTGATAAAATCCATCCGGCTTACCGGGGATGATCAGGAAATTGATTGCAAGCATGAGGGGATAAAAGGTCTCGTCCTGCGGGCGGAATTTGTGAAAAAACGCAGCTAGGTAAATCCCTCTGTTGCACTGCTATGACAACGGCATTATGCGCTGGCTGTCATTCCCTTGAAACAGGTTTTTTCCATGCCCCAAATTTCCAAAGCTTTAGACCGTATCCAACCTTCTGCTACATTGGCCATGACCGGCCGGGTGAACGAGCTGAAAGCACAGGGTATCGATATTATCGGCCTGTCGGCAGGGGAACCGGATTTTGACACGCCGGATTTCGTCAAGGAAGCGGCGATCAAGGCGATCCGTGACGGGGAAACAAATTATACCACGGTTGACGGCACGGCTGAGCTGAAAGCAGCGATTGCCGCAAAGTTTCTGCGTGACAATGAATTGACCTATGTGCCGTCCCAGATTTCGGTGAACAGCGGCGGCAAGCACACATTGTTCAACGCCTTGGTAGCGACGCTTGATGCCGGTGACGAGGTTATCATTCCTGCACCTTATTGGGTCAGCTATCCCGACATGGTCAATTTTGCCGGTGGTACGCCGGTCATCATTCAGGCTGGCGCGGATCAGAATTACAAGATTACGGCGGAACAGCTGACGGCTGCTATTACGCCGAAAACAAAATGGCTGATCCTCAATTCGCCATCCAACCCGACCGGCGCGGCTTATAGCCGGGAAGAACTGAAAGCTCTTGGTGATGCGTTATTGCCGCATCAGCAGGTCATGGTGATGACGGACGATATGTATGAACATATCTGGTATGCGAGCACTCCGTTCACGACTATTGCGCAGGTTTGCCCCGATCTTTTTGATCGCACATTGACGGTCAATGGCTGCTCAAAAGCCTATGCGATGACGGGCTGGCGAATTGGTTACGCTGGTGGACCGGACTGGCTGATCGGCGCGATGCGTAAGCTGCAATCGCAATCGACTTCCAACCCCAGTTCTATTTCCCAGGCTGCGGCAGTCGCCGCGCTTAACGGGCCGCAGGATTTCCTGATCGAACGCAATGCAGCCTTTATGGCTCGCCGGGATCTGGTGGTTTCCATGTTGAACGATACGCCGGGCTTGAATTGCCCGACTCCGGAAGGCGCTTTTTACGTTTACCCTGATGCCAGCGAGTTGATGGGCACCAGGACGCCAAAGGGTGAAACGATCAGCAGCGATGAAGACCTGATAAACTATTTTCTGGACGAAGCCCGCGTTGCGGCCGTGCATGGTGCAGCCTTTGGCCTGTCACCGGCTTTCCGGGTGAGCTACGCAACGTCGGAAGAGATTTTGCGTGAAGCCTGCACCCGTATCCAACGGGCTTGCGCGGCGCTTAGCTAAGAGGTTTTTATCATCGCTCCGTTAGAGGGGCGGCTATCAAAACTTTACCCGCAGAAACTGAATGTTGCCTTGTGACATGGTTCACAGCGGGGAAAGCAAAACTATATTATAAGATAAGCAATTCACATGACGCTCTGGTTACCGGCCCTTCGGAAACCGGAAAGTCACAAGGACAATAAGATGCCGAGTTTTTTGAAATCAGATTTAACATATAGCTTGAGCGGCGGATTCATTCTTGGCGCGCTTGCCCTGTTTTTCATGCAGCCCGTTGAGGAGCGGCAGGATCTTAACCAACATCAGGATTCCGCTGTTACCAATACGCAGCAGATTATAAGCTAGGTCCGATGGGAAAGGGGGGCATTTGATATGCATACTGCCTTTCCCAAAATAGCCTTTGCTACAATCAGCCTTGCCGCGGCCGGTGCAGTGTGGATCGGCATTAACGCATCCTCCCCCGATAACCGGCAAAGCATCAATCCCTTTGCCAATGAAGCGCACGCCGCGGAAAAAGCGGTCATCATTCCCACTCCCCGTATAGATGCTTCCGAAAAGGGGGCACGCGCCACTGCGATATTTGCCGGTGGCTGTTTCTGGGGCGTGGAGGGCGTGTTTGCGCACACCAAGGGCGTTATCAGTGCAGTGTCCGGATATCATGGCGGGACAAAGCGCTCCGCTGCCTATAAGCTGGTGAGTGCGGGCATGACCGGCCATGCAGAGGCCGTGCGCGTGGTCTATGATCCCGATGTGGTCAGTTATGGCCAGTTGATGCAGATATTCTTTTCGGTCGTAGCCGATCCCACAATGCTCAATGCGCAAGGTCCGGACCGCGGCAAGCATTATCGCAGCGCGCTGGTCCCGATGAACGATGCCCAGGCCAGGGCAGCACGGGCTTATCTGGCGCAGTTAGGGGAGGGCAAATATTGGAAGCGGCCAATTGTGACGAAGGTCGAAGCGTATAAAGCCTTTTACCCTGCCGAATCCTATCATCAGGACTTCATGCACAAAAACCCGCGCAATGCTTATATTGTGCGCTGGGACAAGCCGAAGCTTGCCAATTTAAAGCAGCATTTTCCCGGTCTGTATCGCGCCAAGCCAGTGCGTTAGGCAGGGCCAACCCCTCCCATTCAAGGGAGGGGATAAGACATCTTATTTAGGGCAAAGTACCATCAGCATCTGTCGGCCTTCCAGCTTTGGATAGGCTTCGACCTTGGCGGTTTCTTTCATGTCTTCCTGCACGCGCTGCAACAATTGCATACCGAGTTGCTGGTGAGACATTTCGCGGCCACGGAAACGCAGCGTCACTTTAACCTTGTCGCCATTTTCGATGAACTTGGTGACGTTCTTCATCTTCACCATATAGTCATGGCTGTCGATGTTGGGACGCATCTTGATTTCTTTGACGTCCTGCACCTTTTGCGTTTTACGCGCAGCATTAGCCTTTTTCTGGGCTTCATACTTGAATTTGCCGACATCCAGAAACTTCGCGACTGGCGGGGAAGCGTTGGGAGAAACCTCTACGAGGTCGAGGCCAACATCCTTGGCCCGTTCAATCGCTTCGTCTGTGTTCATTACGCCAAGGTTTTCGCCCTTGTCGTCGATGACCCGTACAGTGCTGGAAATGATCAGATCGTTGAAACGCGGACCGCCTTTGACGGGTGGCGTTGGACGGCGTGGTGGTGCAGCTATGTTATATACTCCTGATTGATATCATGCTCTGGCCAATAGCGATAAATCGCACTGGTCGCAAATTGTTCTGCATATTTAATTGCTAACGATCCATATATCAATGTTACAATTGCAGCGTGAAATCCGGCTCAAGCAGTCCGTCCTTTCAGATCGGGCGCAAGTGCTTCCTCATTCAGCATGGCGACCGCTTCATCCACGGTGAGGAACATCTGTTCTTTCTGCCCCAGTTTGCGCAGTGCGACCTTGCCCTCTTCGGCCTCGCGCATCCCGACGACCAATATGTTCGGCACCTTGGCCAGTGAATGTTCGCGCACCTTGTAGTTGATTTTTTCGTTCCGCAGATCTGCTTCCACGCGGATTCCGGCGGCTCTCAGCTTGGCGGTGAGGTCCGCGGCATAATCATTGGCGTCCGTCACGATCGTTGCGACAACCGCCTGCGTCGGGGCAAGCCAGACCGGCATGCGCCCGGCATGATGCTCGATCATGATGCCCAGAAAACGCTCGAACGTGCCCAAAATCGCGCGGTGCAGCATGACAGGGCGGTGGCGCGCGCCATCTTCGCCGATATAGCTGGCGTCCAGCCGTTCGGGCAGGACATAATCAAGCTGTATCGTTCCGCATTGCCACGTCCGGCCAATCGCGTCGGTCAGGTGGAACTCCAGCTTGGGTGAATAGAAAGCGCCTTCACCGGGCAGCTCTTCCCATTCATATTCTTCGCCGGCGCGGCCCGCTTCATGCACGGCGTCGCGCAGATTCTGTTCCGCCTTGTCCCACATTTCATCGCTGCCAAAGCGTTTTTCGGGGCGCAGCGCGAGTTTGATCGCATAGCTTTCAAAGCCAAGATCCTTGTAGATCCCGTCGAGCAGATCACAGAAATGCCGGACTTCATCGACAATCTGGTCTTCGCGGCAGAAAATATGCGCGTCATCCTGCGTAAATTGCCGCACACGCAGCAGGCCATGCAAGGCGCCGTGCGGTTCATTGCGGTGACAGCAGCCAAATTCCGCCATGCGCATCGGCAGATCGCGATAGCTTTTGATGCCCTGACGGAAAATCAGGACGTGCGCCGGGCAGTTCATCGGTTTCAGCGCCATCATGTCGGCATCGCCGGATATGACCGGTGCATCGTCATCGACGCTGGGCACTTCGTCAGGAACAACGAACATATTTTCGCGATATTTGCCCCAGTGTCCGGACGCTTCCCACTGACGGGCATCCATGATTTGCGGGGTTTTGACCTCTTTATAGTCCGCGCCGTCCAGCTTGCGCCGCATATAGGCTTCCAGTTCGCGCCACATCACATAACCCTGGCTGTGCCAGAATACGGATCCTTGCGCTTCGGGCTGGAAGTGGAACAGGTCCATTTCCTGACCCAGCTTGCGGTGGTCGCGCTTGGCCGCTTCTTCCAGCCGCACCAGATGGGCATTGAGCTGTTTCTTGTTGAGCCAGCCCGTGCCGTAAATACGCGATAGCTGAGGATTGCGCTGATCGCCGCGCCAGTAAGCACCAGAGACGCGGGTCAGTTGAAATGCCTGCGGGTCCAGCTTGCCGGTCGAGGCCAGATGCGGGCCGCGGCACATGTCCATCCATGACCCTTCCTGATTGGGCTCGCCTGACCAATAGACGCTGATTTCCTCGCCTTCGGGAAGCTCGGCGGCCCATTCGGCCTTGAACGTCTCTCCGTCTTTTTCCCACCGGGCGATCAGGTCGTCACGGTCCCACACTTCGCGGTGCAGAGGTTTGTCGGCCTTGATGATCCGCCGCATTTCTTCTTCGATAGCGGGCAGGTCGTCATCCGTAAAAGGATCACCGGTAGGCGCGAAATCATAATAAAAGCCGTCATCGGTGGACGGGCCAAAGGTGATTTGCGTGCCGGGATAGAGGTTTTGCACTGCTTCAGCGAGCACATGTGCAAAGTCGTGGCGCGCCAGTTCCAGCGCTTCCGCTTCGTCGCGGGCCGTGATGAGCGCCAGTTCGGTATCGACCTCCAACGGCCGCATGATGTCGCGGACTTCGCCGTCTATGCGAGCGGCTAATGCCGCCTTGGCAAGACCGGGGCCAATGTCGGCGGCAATTTGTGCCGGTGTTGTACCCGATGCCACTTCGCGCGCGCTGCCGTCGGGAAGGGTGATTTTTATCATCTTGGTCATCGGTACATGTATCTCTTAATTTTTCAAAGTTCACAAAGTTCACACCAAGGAACCGCGCAAATCCGCGATTCTGGTCTTTGGTTGCCTTATGCCGTGGACAGCCCAAGTCAGCCGCCGCTTTCATAGCGGGATGGTCCTTTGTAGGAAAGGCTTTTAGTCAGAATGTTGGAAAGCTTTTGGTTAGATGAAGGGGCAAATCATCGAGCGTTTCCTTCAAAGCCTCTATCGTCATTCCCGCGAAGGCGGGAATCTCTGGACGACTGGCACTGCATCCTCGAGAGATTCCCGCCTTCGCGGGAATGACGGAATGAGGGGTAAGCAGGGTGGGAGTGATCTCAACCATTCTGCAAGGTTATTGTGATAAAACCTATATAACCTACTATAATATATGGATAAATAATTATGGATGAGGCTATTTCCATCTGGCACCGCGATGCAAAGGGCGCGCGCAAGCGGTCTGTGCGGATTGAGACAATTGGCAAGACATTCCTGTTTTTTGAAAATGAATGGCGCAGCGAAGCCTATTTTTTCGGGGATCTGGTCTATCGCGGCCAGTCCGGCGGGTCGCATGTCTTTGGCCTGGACGACGGGATCAAGCCGCGCCCGCATTGGCAACTCGGCTTTATGGGGGAGCTGCCAGCCGAATTGTCCGGTTTGATGCCCAAAATAAAACAGCCTGCGCTCAGTCGGGGCGCTATGGCCGTGATCGCGTTTCTGTGTTTGGCAATTGTCTATTTCTCCGCCGCCGCTTAATAAGCGGGCATGGAAGATGAAATTTTGTATCTCGAACGCCCCGGCGGGGCCAGTCTGGCTTATTGTTACCGGGCGGCCAAACCGGGGGTGAAGGGCAGCACGCTGGTATTCCTGCCCGGCTATATGTCGGATATGGAAGGCGGCAAGGCGCTGGCTCTGGATGCATGGGCAAAGGAGCAGGGGCGCGCGATGCTGCGGCTCGACTATGCCGGATGCGGGGCCAGCGGCGGCGATTTTGAGGATCAGAGCCTGATCGACTGGCGCGATGATGTGCTGTTCCTGATCGAGAAAGTCACGTCCGGTTCAATCACTCTGGTCGGATCGTCCATGGGCGGGTGGCTCATGCTGCTGGTTGCACTGGCGCGGCCGATGCGGGTGAAATCCATGGTCGGCATTGCCGCTGCGCCCGATTTTACGGACTGGGGCTTTTCGCAGGAACAGAAAATGACGATCCTGCGCGAAGGCAAGCTGGAAGAACATAGTGAATATAGCGATGATCCCTATGTGACGACCAGGACATTTTGGCAGTCCGGTGAAGCCAATCGCCTGCTCCACAAGGAAATCGCCTTTAATGGCGCGGTGCGATTGCTGCACGGGCAGGAAGATACCGACGTGCCGTGGGCCTATGCGCTGGAGATTGCCAAGAAAATACGTTCAGCCGATGTGCAGGTGCATCTGGTAAAGGATGGCGATCACCGCTTGTCACGCGATCAGGACATAGAGCTTTTGATCGACGTGGTTGCGCGGCTTCCCTGAGTTTAGACGATCTGGATGTCTGCAATGTTATTTTCTCTCGCTCTGGCTCTCGCTGCCCCCAATGTGGCGGTGCCGCCAATCCCCACGGTTCCGGCGGAGTCTGTTGATCCGTCCGTCCCCATGACGATGACCGAAGTGCGGTTTAACGAATGTGTCGATCTGGCGGTTGATGATCCGGCGAGCGCGATTGTCGAGGCGAACAGATGGCGTATCGAAGGCGGCGGATTTCTGGCGCGCCATTGTCTGGGCTTTGCTTATGCCGAGCAATTTAACTGGGACGCGGCCACGACCAGCTTCGTGGAAGCGGCGCGTGAGGCAGAGATCGCGAAATATCCCCGCACCGCCAATTTCTGGGCACAAGCGGGCAATGCCGCGCTTGCCGGGGATCAGCCGGACAAGGCGATTGAATATCTGAACGCCGCTTTGGTGCAGGGCACTCTGGTGGGCCTGCAAAAGGGCGAAGTGCATCTGGACCGCGCACGGGCCTATGTCGCGCTAAACAATTATGATGCGGCCGGGGAAGAATTTATATTGGTCCACGAACTGGCCCCGCAAGACCCGCTTGGCTGGCTGTTATCCGCAACATTGGCAAGGCGGATGGATGATCTGGAACGGGCAAAGGCCGATATTCAGGTCGCCGCCAATCTGGCCGCCCGCGACCCTGCGGTCGCGCTGGAAGCGGGCAACATCGCCTATGCCGGCGGCGATCTGGTCGAGGCCAAGTCCAACTGGGAAAAAGCGGTGGAGATGGACCCCGAAAGCCAACCCGCCAAAGCAGCGAAGAAATATCTGGCGCAGTTGGTGACCAGCGTGTCCGAGTAACCCATTCTCGTCATTCCCGCGCAGGCGGGAATGACGGTGTAGAGTTGATTTACCGGACAGCAAAATGGCTGCGATATTCCGGCTTCAGTGCGCTGATAACCGCCTGTGTCACGGGCAAATCCACCTGATAGGACCCTTCGACATAGGGACCCGCTTCATAGGGAGCGACGTTGATTGACAGGGTGTCGAAATTCCCGCCCTTGCTCGATCCCAAAATAACGGTCTGGTCCGACGGGGTGATGCATTGCTCAAAGCCATCGTCGCTATTGGCGGGGATGGGATGCCCGCGTTTTTCCGCGCGCTGGATATTTAGCTGCGCGCAAAATGCTTTCTGCACGGCCTGATCCAGACCCGCCTTGCCGCTGAACAGCGTCAAGACCTCGACCGGCTCGTCACCGGCTTTGTCCCACAGCAGGCTTGTCGTGACCGACATGCCATGCGCGCCGCCAAGGTAACTATATGTGTGCCGGGACAGGCTGATATAGGCCGGGATTTCCGCTTCCTCGCTCCATTCGACCTGATGTTCATAGGGGTTCAGCCTATAGCCGCTTTCTGCCTTGGCCGCGATCTCGGCATGGTCGCGGTCGGAATCGGCGGAAAAACCTGTCCCCTCTTCCAGACCCTTACGGTCCAGATAACCGGAAAGGGCAGGCTCGCGGGCCAGCGCCTTGGGATAGCTATAATGGAACCTGTGATTTTCCGACTCAATGGTTATGCCATAGCTTTCCTTGACTTCCGTAGGATCAGAATCCTGTGCGGCGATAGCAGGGGCAGCCGATACCATGATCGCGGACATCAGGAGGGGCAGGGCGGCTTGCGCCAGAGAGCGGGGGGTTAAATATTGCATAGTGATGGCTCCCGCAATTGTGCGCTTAATCGAGGTAGAAGTTGACGGTCGTTACAACGCGCACCTTTTTATACGGTGTGTCCGAGACGCCGTAACCTCCGCCGTCTCCGTCGCGGGCTTCGATCGAGAAATAGCCCTGCGTTGCGGATTTAATGCCGCCGACATCGGTTCCGCTGTCCTCGGCAAATTGTTCGGCCGATTTGCGCGCATCCTTTGTGGCTTCGGCGACCATGGGCGGTTTGATTTCATCGAGCTTGGTAAACGAATAGCTCATGCCCGATCCGTCCTCCAGAACAACGCCGCGGCGAACCAGATCAAATTGCCGGGCCACGGCCGCCTGCGCCTTGTCGATATCATTGGTGCGGAGCGAGAGCCGCTGGCGGATAGTATATTGGGGAATACCATTTGAACTATATTGGCTGACATTGGCCCCCGTGGGTCTGAGTGCATCGGCCTCGAATCCCAGCTCGGTGAAAAATTTTCCAATCGCGGCGGTATCGGCATCAATGTCGGCTTGCGCTTCGGCAAGGTTGGTGCTTTGCGCGCTATAGGCAATGGTCCAGGTTGCAAGGTCGGCTGTCACCTCCCGTTCGGCAAGCCCGCGCACGGTGACGCTGCGGTCCGCCATTTTGGACCGGAGCAAGCCATCGCCCAGCAAATAACCGCCAACGACCATCCCGACCATCAGCAACAGGGCGCTGATCAATATGACATTGTTTCTCTTGTCCAGAAATCCGCCATTATCCACATTATCGGTCATTGCTCTTTCCCTCTGGCTGCTGTCATCCTAGACTATCTTTACTGACGCGGTCCACTTTTGCTTGTCCGGCGATGAATCGTGTATGAATAGAGATAACTGGAGTATAGCCCCTATGTCGATCCAATATTTACATACCATGCTTCGGGTCAGTGATCCCGATGCCACGGTGAAGTTTTTCAATCTCCTCGGCCTTGAAGAAGTACGCCGCTACGACAGCGAGCAGGGGCGCTTCACGCTAATTTTCCTCGCCGCACCGGGGCAAAAAGACGTTGCGGAGGTTGAACTGACCTATAACTGGCCGAGCGAGGATGGCTCCCCGGCAGAGGAATATAAAGGCGGACGCAATTTTGGCCATCTCGCTTACCGGGTCGATAATATTTACGAACTTTGCCAGTCGTTGATGGATGCCGGAGTGACTATCAACCGTCCGCCGCGTGATGGCCACATGGCCTTTGTGCGGACACCGGACAATATTTCGGTGGAACTGTTACAGGCCGGTGATGCCTTGCCGGTGCAGGAACCATGGGCGAGCATGGAAAATATCGGCGAGTGGTGAGCCAAAGCGCACCCGTCACCCTGATGCTCAGCCAGATGCCACGTCAAGCCTGTCGTTTAATGGCGACCCGCCGGATTGCAACTGGGGCAGTTCAAAGCTGATAACCTGATTACGGCCATTATTCTTGGCCTCGTAAAGCCGCCTGTCCGCCACGGCCATGACTGATCGCAGCGATGACTGTTTCTCGATGGCGGCTATGCCAACGGAAAAGGTGACAGGCTCTTTGATAATCGGCATCTGACAGTGCACGGCCCGGATCAGGTTTTCGCAGATCCGGGTCAGCTCTGCTGAGGGTGGCGCCTTGCGGTTTTCCCGTCCGTCACTTGCGACCAGTAACGCAAATTCCTCACCCCCGATACGGGCGGTGAAATGGCGGGTTTTGCTCAACTCGCTGCCAACAATGCGCAGCACATCATCGCCTACCTCGTGCCCGTATCGATCATTTATGCGTTTGAAAAAATCAATGTCGAGAATGGCGAGATGCTTATATTTCCGCTCTGTCCGGTTGAGCTCGTAAGCATTTTCGAACGCCCGGCGGTTGCCGATGGCGGTCAGGCCATCTGTCTCTGCCAGCCTTGTCAGTTCGATCTGTTTGCGTAGGGTTGCTTCATGTTTAAGGCGTAACTGCATGATCCGGTGAGCGACGCCAAAGGCCAGAACAATCGTTTCAATAATCAGTACGAAATATAGAGCATAATCCAAAGAAAGTATGCCAACATAGACATCCATGCCGCGCAAGATGCGGTCAAGAGTGAGACAAAGAATCGGGGTCCAGGCTATTATCTGAAACCAGATCGCCTTGCTGCCACGCTGCCACGCATGGAACATCGAATAAATGACGACGAAGAAATAAGGGAGAAAGGCAGAGTGGAAATAGATGCGGCCTTCCAGATTATATCCTCCGTCAAAGCGCAGCGCCAAGGCCGTTACAAAAACCGGGAACACAGCGGATATCAAAATTACCGACTCCAGCCATTTGGCTATCTTCCCCGGTTCAACGAAGCGAACCAGAAAAAAGCCGCTGGCAGCGATGGCTATCGTCAGGGACCAATAATTGAGAAAGAATTTGGTCGTCATGCTGGCATCCGCAAAGGCGATGAAGATCAGGCCGGATGAACTGAACGTATAGATCACGCTGCCTGCGATCGTAAGGCTGTGCCACAACAAAAAGCTGTGGCGCAGCGCGGCATAGAAAAAGATATTATAGAAAAGCGGTATGATCGCCATGCCGCACAAAGCCGCGAACATTACTGACAAAGGCAGCTTCAGATTATCCGACGTTTCTTTTGAAGCCAGCTGCATGAACAAAATCGAGCTCGCTATTTTGGGATTGTCCATGGAAACGTAGATTTCCTGAATTTTCCGCCGGATCTGCGGGTCTTCGGAGCCGGGCACTGCCAAACCGAAATTGCCCTTTGGCCGCCAGCTACGGGTCACTTCCCGTTCGGAAAAAGACGCAGACCGGATAGAGCCGTCATCCAGAACAGCGTGCACAGACATGGACGAGAGTCCGCTACTATCGCCCTGAATCTCGACAGCGCCGTCCTTGATTTCTGAATCCATGAATGGAATTTTAACCCAGACACGCGGGCCGCTGACCGCGTATTTCCGTTCAGAGCAATCGAAACGGTCGGCAATTTTCAGGACATCGGCGATAGAGCCGTTTTTGGACGTGCTGTATGTGCATAGTTCATCAGATACCAAAACCGCAGCGCGTACCGGACTCGAGAACCCGGGAATCATACACAATACAAGCACTGCCAGAAATACGGCTGATAAGCGCAAAGCGCGTCCTTTCTTATTGGTTGTCCCGGCCTTCTGTGAAGTCTTCGGGCAAGTCATAGTCCGTCCTTGTTAGGCCGAATTGGTTATTTTGCCGTTAACCCTCGACAGCGGAGATAGCGCGTATTACCCTGTCTCCATGCTTGAAATTATCCGTATCCCCGTATTGTCCGATAATTATGTTTGGCTGGTCCATGAACCGGTTTCCAAAGAAACGATGGTTGTGGACCCTGCCGTCGCCGACCCGGTGCTGGCCGAGGCGGAGAAGCGCGGATGGACCATTACCCAGATATGGAACACGCACTGGCACCCCGACCATACCGGCGGCAATGCGGCGATCAAGGAAGCGACGGGCTGTCATATTACCGGCCCGGAAGCGGAAAAAGAGCGGATTCCCACGCTTGATACGCTAGTCAAGGGGGGCGATACCGTTCGCCTGGGCGATGTCACGGCGCAGGTGATCGATGTACCGGCCCATACGGCAGGGCATATCGCTTTCTATATTGCGGATGAAAAAACCGTGTTTGTCGGTGACACCCTGTTCGCAATGGGATGCGGCCGCCTGTTTGAAGGCACGGCGGAGCAAATGTTTGACAATATGCAAAAGCTGTCCCGATTGCCCGGCGATACGCAGGTTTATTGCGCCCACGAATATACGCTATCCAACGGCGAATATGCGCTGGTCGCGGAGCCGGATAACCAGGCACTGAAAGAGCGTATGAAAAAGGTGCGAGACGCGCGCAAAAGGGGGGAGGCGACAGTCCCGACAACTATCGCGCTGGAAACCGCGACCAACCCTTTCATGCGGGCTGCATCCGTCAATGAGCTGGCGGAGCGGCGCACGGCAAAAGACAATTTCTAAACTTATATATCGCAGTCTCCGGCTGTTATGATATGATAGGAATTATATAGTTTGGCTTTAACCCGGAGATAACCGGGAGGGGCATTGATGGAGAAGGATGATGCGTAAGATTATTTTTGCTCTGCCGCTGGCAATGATGCTGGCCGCTCCTGCGGCCCATAGCGGCACGGCGGAAGTCAAATTGAGCGAAAAAGATCAGGCCAAGTTTGACAGGATTATCAAGGACCGCGAACCCGGAGAGCCGGTGAGCTGTATCAACCGCGCCGACCAGAAAAGGTTGACCGTAGTCGGCGATAAATATCTGGTTTACAAGCGTAGCAGCAATCCCAAAACCATCTATGTCAATGAACCTTATGGCGGCTGCAGAAGTGCCGAACATAATACATTGGTGACCCGCAGATCCATGTCGCAGCTATGCCGCGGAGAGATTGCACAGATCAAGGATATGACATCCGGCATGATTGTCGGAAGCTGTAGTTTTAGCGATTTTGTGCCTTATACCAAGAAGGAAGAATGATGCCGGTTTAGCGCGGGAATGACGGTCGGGTCGGGAATGTAAGAACCCGGCCTATTTCCTGTAAAGCGCGTTAAGCCTGTCCTGATAGCGCTCACGAATGACGTGACGGCGGATTTTCATGCTGGGGGTCAGCTCTTCGTTCTCGATTGCAAAGGCTTCATCGGCCAGTTCAAACCGGCGGATCTTTTCGGTAACGGACAGGCTTGCATTCACCCGGTCCACGGCTTTGCCAATGGCGGCTTTGAACAGCGGATTGCCTTGTAGCTCCGCGAAGTCATAATGTATGTCCTCCTGAAAGCACCATTCCAAAGCCCATTCCGGGTCTGGCACGATCAAACCGACCATATAGGGTCTCTTGTCGCCGGCAATCATCGCTTGCAGGATTTCCGGTTGCAGGGTCAGCATGCCCTCAACCTTTTGCGGTGCGACATTTTCGCCCTTGTCGTTAATGATTAAATCTTTTTTGCGGTCTGTAATTGCCAGCCGCCCGGCCTCGTCAATCTTGCCGATGTCGCCCGTATGCAACCATCCATCCTGAATGACACGGTCGGTTTCCGCCTGGTTGCGCCAATAGCCTTGCATGACCAGTTCGCCGCGCACCAATATTTCGCCGTCATCCGCGATTTTTACCTCGGTATCAATCATCGGCGGGCCGACCGTATCCATTTTCAGGCCTACGCTCGGGCGGTTACATGCGATGATGGGGCCGGATTCTGTCTGGCCATAGCCCTGCAACAGAGTCAGTCCGAGAGACTGGAAAAACACCCCGATTTCGGGATTCAGGGGGGCACCGCCGGAGACCATGGCCTTGATCCGTCCGCCAAAGCGTTCCTGCACCTTGGGCCGCAGGGTTTTGTTCAGGAACATATCCATCGGCTTGTCGCGCAAACGTTGTTTACCGTCTGCTACACGCTCCCCGATGGCCAGTGCTTTGCCGAGCAGATAGCTGGGCATCTTGCCCTGTTTCTCAACCGTTTTGATAAGCCGTTGGCGCAGCACTTCAAACAGGCGCGGCACGACGACCATGATGGTTGGCCGGGCTTCCTCAATATTGGAAGCGAGCTTTTCCAGCCCTTCTGCATAGTAAATCTCTGCGCCCAGGCCGATCGGGAAAAACTGTCCGGCGCTATGTTCATAGGCGTGGCTAAGCGGCAGGAAGGACAGGAAGACTTCGTCGTCCCAGCCAAAGTTATTTTCGATAAGCTCCGCCGGGCCTTTGACATTGTGCAATATGGAACCGTGCGATTGCATGACACCGCGCGGTTTGCCGCCGGTGCCGCTGGTGTAAATGATGCAGGCCATATCATCGCGCTGGATAGTGGCGACCTCTGCGGTGACTTCGGCGACATCTTCATCCGTGCCCTGGACAAGATCATCCCATTTCAGAATCGAAAACTGGCCTGATTGCCCGATGCGAAGATCGGAAAAGCCAATCACAATATCTGCATCCGATGATTTCAGCACAGCGGGGATCAGGTTTTGTGACAGCTTCTGATTGGCGACAATCACAGCCCTGGCGCCGCTATTATCCAGAATATGCTGATGGTCGCCCGGCGTGTTGGTGGTATAGGTCGGAACCGTAATGCACCGCGCGGCCATGATGGCCAGATCGCTGATGCACCATTGCGGGCAATTGTCGGACACCAGCATGATACGGTCGCCCGGTTTCAGGCCAAGTTTCTGGAAAGATTTTGCCAGCGCCGCCACCTGCCGCGCGGCTTCTGCCCAGCTGATTGACCGCCACTCTCCGTCAATTTTGGAGCTTAAAAACGGCTTGTCACCGCCTTCGCGGGCGCGTTGGAAGAACATGGAAACCAGGTTTGAGAAACCGTCAAATTCCAGATAGCGGTTTTTCACTTTTTTTGCTGACACTCTATTCACCCTCTCGCGCGGCTTATGCTGACCAAGGCCTGTCGCCTTTGGAAATACAGGCTAGCGCGGATAAAACTATCCGGCAATCTTTTCGGTAAGTTGTGGGTTGATTAAGGAGAATTTTCCCTCGCACTTAATGACGGATCCAGATGGTATCACGGCAGTTTGCTGACCGCTTCTCCCGTGCTGCGCGGGTCCACGGCACCGACCCAGCCTGAATCCGTTTTCTGTGCACCGGCAAGTTTTGATGGCAGTCCGCCAGTCTTCACAACATGGCCGAGGCGCGTCAGATCCTCTTGCAGATTTTCCAGATCGCTACCCTCTTCGACGACCAGGCCGGCTGCGTCAAAATAGATATTGGGCATCGCCATCGCGTCTTTTAGCGGCATTCCGTAATCAAGCACCCCGATCAGCGTTTTGGTGACATGCATGATTATCCGCTTGCCGCCCGCCGAACCCAAGGCGAGGATGGGCTGACCGTCGGCATCATAAACGACCGTCGGTGACATGGATGAGAGGGGGCGCTTGCCCGCCTGAACACGGTTCGGCACAGGCGCGCCGTCTTTTTCCGGCGCAAAGGTAAAGTCTGTCAATTCGTTGTTGAGCACCATGCCGCGAGCGAGCAACTGGCTACCAAACGGCCCCTCGACGGTCGAGGTCATGTTGACAATATTGCCTTGCCCATCGACGGCGGTGAAATGGGTGGTGCCAGCCACTTCCGATGAAATGGCGGCGGTGCGGGGCATGGCTCCGGGCGGGGTGCCAGCGGGATAGGTCGTGACACCGTCGGTGCGCGGGCGTGCGTTATCCAGGCTGATCATGGCTGATCGTTTGGCAAGGTAATTCTTGTCAATCAGACCGGCAACGGGAACGGATATAAAATCCTGATCCGCCAGATATTTTTCGCGGTCGGCATAGGCAAGCTGCATCGCTTCCCCGATGACATGCCACGCGCGGGCCGGATCTGTTTCATAAAGCGCGCCCATATCAAAACGCTCTATGGAGCCCAGGATTTGTAGCACGGTTGTTGCACCCGAAGAAGGCGGGCCCATGCCGCAAATCCGGTATTCGCGGTAGCTTGAGCAAACAGGGGCGCGCAATACCGCGCTGTAATTGGCGAAATCCTGCTCGGTCAGCGTGGACGGGTTATTGGGGGCATTGGCCACTGCCGAGGAAATGGCTGCGACGGTCTTGCCAGTGTAAAAAGCATCCGCCCCGCCAGCCTGCAACTCGCGCAATAGTTTGGCAAGCTCGGGATTTTTGATGATCGTGCCGCGTGGAGCAGCCGCGCCATCGCGCCAGTAAAGTTTCTGCATGTCAGGAAAGTTCACCCAGAGCTTCTCGAGCCGCTTCATCCAGTCATGTTGCGGCGCGCTGACTGCATAGCCTTGTTCCGCCAGCCTGATCGCGGGTTCAAACAATTTGGCCCAAGGCAGCTTGCCCCATTTTTTATGCGCCAGTTCCATCAGCCGCATATTGCCGGGAACACCGACGGATTTGCCGCCGGCAACCGCATCCATATGGCCCATCGGCTTGCCCTGTGCATCCAGAAACCTGTCGGCACTTGCACTTGCCGGGGCGGTTTCGCGCCCGTCAATTGTTTCCAGCCACCCGCTCTTGCCATCATGGTGCAGCAGGAATCCGCCGCCGCCAATGCCGCTTGATTGTGGTTCCACAACCGTCAGCGTAAGCATCATCGCCATTGCGGCGTCACTGGCCGAGCCGCCGGCTTGCAAAATCTCGAACCCTGCCTTGGTGGCTTCGGGATGGGCGGATGCTACAGTGCCGGTATTTTGGGCGTTAGCCGGGACCGCTAGCAATGTGAAAAAGGAAAAAGCGAATAAAGTCAGCAGTTTTTTCATGCAGGCAAGTTTATGGACGGCTTAACATTTTAGCAAATCATTTATCGGCGCTTCCAACCGCTTCGGCGACAGAGGAAAAACCATCGCGTTTCAAAAGCCGCGCCAGCTTGCATGTCATCGAACGCGCCATTGCCGGACCTTCATATATCATCGCGGTATAAAGCTGCACCAGCGACGCACCGGCCCTGATCCGTTCATAGGCATCTTCGGCATTGGCAATG
Organism: Parasphingorhabdus sp.; assembly: GCF_036568145.1. Taxonomy (GTDB): domain Bacteria; phylum Pseudomonadota; class Alphaproteobacteria; order Sphingomonadales; family Sphingomonadaceae; genus Parasphingorhabdus. The sequence goes on from NZ_DATCTC010000016.1 coordinate 29,723, forward strand.
CCCCCGACACCGATCAGCGGGATATTGCCGCCGCTCGCCGCGCGAAAATCTTTTAGCCGTTGCAGCGCCAAATCTTTGAGCGGCGCACCGGACAACCCCCCAGTTTCACCTTTATGCGGCGACCGCAATGGCGGGCGGGTGATGGTCGTGTTGGATATAATCAGTGCGTCGAGCCCGTGTTTCGCGGTGACTTCGACAATATCGTCAATATCCGCAGGCTCCAGATCGGGTGCGACTTTCAGGAATACCGGCACTTTCGGGGCGCCTCCTGTTATATTGTCCCGCGCTTCCATAACCGCCGACAGCAATTCTTCCAGCGCGCCCTTATCCTGCAATGCGCGCAGGCCCGGCGTATTGGGGGAGGATATATTGACCGTGAGGTAATCCGCCAAAGGCGCCATGTTCCTAACGCCGGTCACATAGTCCGCAATGCGGTCTTCGCTGTCCTTGTTCGCGCCGATATTAATGCCCAGCACACCGCCGCCCATCCGGCCGCCCATGCGTTTCAGGCGCGGCGCGGCCTCTTCCTGACCGCCATTGTTAAAGCCGAGACGGTTGATAACCGCCTTGTCCTTTACCAGGCGGAATATGCGCGGTTTGGGATTTCCGGGCTGTGGCAGCGGCGTCAACGTGCCGACCTCTGCAAAACCGAATCCCATGCGGATCAGCTTGTCGGGCACTTCGCCGTTTTTATCAAAACCGGGGGCCATGCCAATCGGGTTGGGAAAATCAAGGCCCGCAAGCGTGGTGGCCAATACAGGATCGGATTTGGGCACTGGCCCCAGCGGCAAAGCTTTTAGCCCGGCTATGGTCAGGCCGTGGGCTTTCTCTGCATCAAGGGTGAAAATGAACGGGCGGGCAAGGTCATAAAGCATGGCCGCGCTATGGCAGGGGGGAAAGAGCGGCGCAATATACTTGTATCCCGTAACAGGAGCATAAAAGCTGCCATGATTTGACTAGAAGCCGATGGTAAATCTGTTACAGAGGCAACCATATTGCAAAGAAATGCAAAAAAGAAATGCAAAGGAGAGAACATGATCGCGACCCCTCAATTTGATTTCCAGCTTGGCGAAATGGCTGACCAGATCCGCGACACAACCCGGCGCTTTGCCGAGGAAAAGATCATGCCTCTGGCGCAGAAAATGGACCGTGAAGACTGGTTCCCGCGCGAATTGTGGACACAGATGGGTGATCTGGGGCTGCACGGGGTGACGGTTGAGGAAGAGGATGGCGGACTGGGGCTCGGCTATCTGGAACATGCCATCGCGGTCGAGGAAATCAGCCGGGGCAGCGCCGCACTGGGGCTTAGCTATGGGGCGCACAGCAATCTGTGCGTCAACCAGATCCGCCGCTGGGCCACGCCAGAGCAGAAGGCGAAATATTTGCCGAAGCTGATCTCCGGGGAACATGTCGGGTCGCTTGCCATGTCAGAAGCCGGAGCGGGTTCCGACGTTGTGAACATGAAACTCAAAGCCGAGGCGGTGCAGGGCGGATATGTTCTGAACGGAACGAAATTCTGGATCACCAATTCGACTGATGCCGACACGTTGGTAGTTTATGGGAAAACCCGGCCCGAAGCGGGGTCCAGCGGGATTACTGCTTTCCTGATCGAAAAGGGCATGAAAGGGTTTTCCATCGGCCAAAAGATCGAGAAAGTCGGCATGAAGGGTAGCCCGACGGCAGAGCTGGTGTTCGATGATTGCGAAGTGCCGGAAGAAAATGTCATGGGTCCGATTAACGGCGGGGTTGGTGTTTTGATGTCCGGCCTTGATTATGAACGGGCGGTGCTGGCGGCGATCCCGCTGGGTTTGATGCAGGCCTGTCTCGATACGGTCATTCCCTATGTTCGCGAACGCAAGCAATTTGGCAAACCGATTGGCACGTTCCAGCTTATGCAGGGAAAGATTGCCGATATGTATGTCCGCCTGAACAGTGCGCGTTCTTATGTCTATGCGGTCAACAAAGCCTGTGATGCGGGTCAGACAACACGTTTCGATGCGGCTGGCGCTATCATGTATGCGTCGGAAAGCAGCGTGCGTGTGGCGGAAGAATCGGTTCAGGCACTGGGCGGGGCGGGCTATACAACCGACTGGCCGGTGGAACGTTATTGGCGGGACAGCAAACTGCTCGACATTGGCGCAGGAACCAATGAAATCCGCCGGATGCTGATCGGACGTGAACTGATCGGCGCGGGATGATGTTCCCGCTTTAACCCCTCCCTTGAAAGGGAGGGGAAAATAAAGATACGGATCATCGGTCCCGCTCCCAAGCTTGACCGCGTCAAACCTATGGATTAAGGCCGCGCGCAATGATGTTGCGGCGCAGCATTTCTATCCAAAAACCCAAAAGCAATAACAGAGTCAGCGGAGGCCGATAACATGGCGATACACAGCGATTTCAGGCGCGATTGGCTCTCCAACCCTAAAACCGAATTTCTGGCCGGACTGGTCGTGGCGCTGGCTCTGATTCCCGAAGCTATCGGTTTTGCAATCATCGCCGGTGTTGATCCGCGTGTGGGGCTTTATGCCAGTTTTTCAATCGCGGTAATCATCGCTATGGTCGGCGGGCGTCCCGGTATGATTAGCGCAGCGACTGCGGCAGTGGCGGTGCTGGTGGTTCCGCTGGTCCGGGATCACGGCGTCGAATATCTGTTTGCCGCGACCATATTAATGGGCGTTTTTCAGGGGATAGCCGCATTGCTGAGGCTAGACTTGCTGATGCGTTTTGTTTCGCGGTCAGTGATTACCGGCTTTGTAAACGCGCTCGCGATCCTGATCTTCATGGCGCAGCTTCCTCAACTGACAGGTGAGGCCTTTACCTGGCAAACCTATGCGATGGTCGCTGCCGGTCTGGTAATCATTTATGGCCTGCCACGGCTGACCAGCTGGGTGCCATCACCATTGGCGGCGATTATCGTGCTGGCGGCGGTGAGCATATATTTCAAAGTGGATGTCTCTACCGTGGGTGATATGGGCGATTTGCCGGACAGCCTGCCGTGGCTGCACATTCCGCAAGTCCCGCTGACATGGGAAACATTACAGATTATTGCCCCTTATTCGCTGGCCATGGCGGCAGTCGGACTATTGGAATCGCTGCTCACCGCGTCAATTGTCGATGACATGACCGAAACGCGCAGCGATAAAAGGCGTGAAACCTATGGTCAGGGCATTGCCAATTTCGTCACCGGCTGGATCGGTGGCATGGGCGGCTGTGCGATGATCGGGCAGTCTGTGATCAACATTAAATCGGGCGGCCGGCGTCGGCTTTCGACATTTGTATCAGGCGTGATGCTGTTGGTCCTGATCGTCGGTCTGGGGCCGCTGGTGGCACAAATCCCGATGCCAGCGCTGGTCGCGGTGATGCTGTTCGTGTCGATCAGCACGTTCCGCTGGAAATCTATTGCCGAAATCACCCATCATCCGTGGCCATCCAATCTCGTCATGCTGGCAACCGTGGTGATGGTAGTCGCAACCCATGACCTGTCCATCGGGGTGCTGACCGGCGTGTTGCTCTCTGGCATATTCTTCGCGTGGAAAGTGCGCCAGCTTGTGAATATCCAGGAAAGCGTTGAAGGGACGACGCATCGCTATGTCTTCGCCGGACAGATTTTCTTTGGCTCGATCGATATGCTTTATGAAGCGATGGAGTTTAACGAAGAGGGCATTGATAAGGTGATTATCGATGTTCATGACGCGCATTTCTGGGACATTTCTGCGACCGGTATGCTCGACAAGATTGTCAATCGTTTGAAGAACGAGGGCAAAGCGGTCGAGATTATCGGACTGAACCTAGCAAGCGCGACGCTGGTCGAGAAATATAGCGAAAATGAACGGCCGTTCGAGAGTCTGGGCGTTATCGGGCACTAAACATTCGGGTGCAGGTGGCGCATAGTCTGATGTGGTAGTCTGAGGTGGCAAACACTGTTTTAGTTGTTTGTCCACCGGACTGCATATAGGCTTGGCAAAACCGAAAAGGTTAAACCTGCTTAGGAGCCGAATATGATCAAACTGCATCATCTGGAATATAGCCGCTCGACCCGGATCATCTGGCTCTTGGAAGAACTCGGCTTGCACTATGAAATGGTGCGCCATCAACGGCATCCCGAAACCATGCGGGCGCAGGCGGACCTTGCGGCTATCCACCCGCTTGCAAAGGCACCGACCGTCATTATCGACGATCATCTGATGATGGAATCGGGCGCGGTGATTGAATATATTCTGGAACAGTATGGCGAAGGCAGGCTGGCCCCTGCGCCCGGCTCAAAGGACCGCGCCGAATATCTTGAATGGCTGCATTTTGCGGAAGGAACATTGGCCAATCCGGTGATTGTCCAGATGCTTAGCCCCCGTTTCGGCGGGCTGGGTGAGGGCTATGGGCCGTTTATCGAAGGTGAAGTCGTTAAGCTGCTCGACTATGTGGAACATCATCTCGACCATCGGGAGTTTCTTGTTGGTGACGGGTTTACCGGCGCTGATATCAATATCACTTATGTCATCGAACTTGCCCTGTCCGCAGGGATGCTGGCCAACCGCCCCGCATCAATGGATTATTGCAAACGGATGATGGCGCGGGCGGCTTATAAGAAAGCGATTGAACTGGGCGGCCCGGTCGTTCCAACTCTTGCCGGTTAGGGCCTGGTCCTGCTCTGACGGTTACCGATATTTCGATGATTGGAAAAGCCTTCATCTGGTGAAGAACCATCTTTGCGAGGGGCTTTTGAAAATAATTCTCCCTTGCAAGGGCAGTTGTTCTCGGTAAACGGGGCATCATATTGGAAACGGGCCATGGTTGGAATAATGGCCAATTTGGCAAATAAGGATGTATAGTCACGTAATGACCGACCCAAAAACATTATATGAGAAAATCTGGGACGCGCACGTCGTGGACCAACGCGATGACGGCACCGCACTTATCTATATTGACCGTCACCTGGTGCATGAAGTTACCAGCCCGCAGGCGTTTGAAGGGCTACGCAAAGCCGGACGCAAAGTGCGGCGGCCGGACCTGACACTGGCGGTTCCCGACCACAACCTGCCAACAACGCCGCGCCTTGACGCGAATGGCAATAAAATCCCTATTGCCGATCCGCAAAGCGCCGCTCAGCTTGAAGCGCTGGAAGAGAATGCACCGGCATTTGGCATCCGCTATATCGGCGCCAGTGACAAGGAACAGGGCATTGTCCATGTTATCGGTCCGGAGCAGGGCTTTACGCTGCCCGGCACCACCATGGTTTGCGGCGACAGCCATACGGCGGCGCACGGCGCTTTGGGTGCGCTTGCCTTTGGTATCGGCACCAGCGAGGTCGAGCATGTTCTGGCGACGCAAACGCTGCAATTAACGCGCTCCAAAACCATGGAAATCCGGGTCGAGGGGCTGCTTGGCCCCGGCATCAGTCCCAAGGATTTGATCCTGCACATTATCGGGGTGATCGGGACGGCGGGCGGAACCGGCCATGTGATCGAATATCGCGGCGAGGTTTTCGAACAGATGTCGATCGAGGGCCGGTTGACAATATCCAACATGTCGATCGAAGCTGGCGCGCGTGCCGGGCTGATCGCTCCGGACGAGAAAACATTTGCCTATCTGAAAGGCCGTCCGATGGCGCCAAAAGGCGCTGATTGGGATGCGGCGGTCGCATATTGGAAAACTTTGCCGACCGATGAGGGCGCAAAGTTCGACAAAAGCGTTACCATCAATGCAGCCGATGTTGTGCCAACCGTGACATGGGGCACCAGCCCGGAAGATGTTGTGCCGGTCACCGGACAGGTCCCCGATCCGGAAAGTTTTGCCGACCCGTCCAAACAGGATGCTGCGCGTAAATCCTTGGAATATATGGGACTTTCCGCCGGTCAGGCGATGGACGATGTCACAGTGGAAAATATTTTCATCGGTAGCTGCACCAATAGCCGGATAGAGGATTTGCGAGCCGCTGCCGAAGTGCTGAAAGGCCGCAAAAAAGCCGATGGCGTGAAATGGGCGATTGTCGTTCCCGGTTCCGGCCTTGTAAAAGCACAGGCCGAGGCGGAAGGGCTGGACAAGATATTCCTTGATTCCGGATTTGAATGGCGGGAACCGGGCTGTTCGGCTTGTCTTGGCATGAACCCTGATAAAGTCCCGGCGGGTGAACGCTGTGCCTCTACGTCCAACCGCAATTTTGTCGGGCGTCAGGGGCCGGGTGCAAGAACCCACCTCATGTCCCCCGCAATGGCCGCTGCGGCTGCGGTTACAGGAAAAATCACTGATGTTCGTGAACTAGGATAGGTTTGGTTATGGCAGACGACAAGAAACAACCCGAAGCCGGAAGCCCGGAAGCAGAGGCATCCAAAAAGAAACCTGAGCAAAAGGGTGAAGAAAAAAATGGCAAGTGGACCACCGGAGCCAAGGTTGGCGCGGCGGTTGGTTCGGCTGCGGTTGCGGCGGCCTTGCTCTATGCCGGTCGGCACAAGCTACGCAAGCTGGACGAGTTCAAGGCCCCGAAACCAAAAGCGGGAACCCGCTATGAAAATGAGCCGCTTGATGATTCTAATGGAGAGGACGCGGAATGAAGCCGGTTCGTAAAGTTGATGGACGCGCCATTCCTTTTGGCCAGAAAAATGTCGATACAGATGTTATCATTTCGGCAAATTGGTTGAAAACCATATCGCGTGAAGGGTTGGGCAAAGGCGCGTTTGAATCCATTCGTGCCAAAGAAGGCAATGTGTTTGACGATCCGGAATATGCCGGTGCTCCGATCCTGATCGCAGGGGATAATTTCGGCTGCGGGTCAAGCCGCGAACATGCGGCATGGGCGCTCGACGACATGGGGATCAAGGCGATTATCGCCCCCAGTTTTTCGGATATATTTTCCGGCAACGCATTCAAAAACGGCCTGCTTGCCATTGCGCTTCCCCAAGAGGCGGTTGACCGGTTGATGGAGGTCGCAAAGACCGACTCGATCACGATCGATATGGAAAGCATGAGCGTGACAACCCCGTTTCAGGACCGTTTCACGTTCGAAATGGACCCGTTCCGGCAGCAATGCCTGATGGAAGGGCTGGATGAAATTGACCTGACATTGGCGAAGTCCGATGCCATACAAGCCCACGAACAAAGCATTGATTCTGCAAAGCCGTGGCTTAAGCCTGTGGCTGCGTAGAGAAATAAAAATAAATAGGGAAAGAGGAGAAAATGATGAAGGCATTAATGTCCACAAAAACTGGCGGTCCTGAAACTCTGGAAATGCTGGAGGTCGATGGCCCGGTTGCTGGCAAGGGGCAGGTGGTCATTGATGTAAAGGCATGTTCTATCAACTATCCTGATGTCCTTATCATTCAGGATCTCTACCAGTTCAAACCGGCGCGTCCTTTTGCGCCCGGCGGCGAAGTGTCTGGCGTCATTTCCTCCATTGGCGAAGGCGTTACCGGCCTGGCTGTAGGGGACCGTGTTGCCAGCACCACCGGCCATGGCGGTCTGGTGGAGCAAGTGGCGGTTAACCAGAACAGCGTCTTCAAGATTCCCGATAGCGTGAGCTTTGAAGATGCCTCCGCGCTAATCCTGACCTATGGCACGTCGATCCACGCGCTTGTCGATCGCGGCCATATCAAGGAAGGCGATACATTATTGGTGCTGGGCGCATCCGGCGGCGTTGGTATCGCTGCCGTTGAGCTGGGCAAAGCCTTTGGCGCGCGTGTGGTTGCTGCGGTTTCTTCCGAAGAAAAAGCCGCTTTTGCCAAGTCTGTCGGTGCGGATGAAACGGTCATATACGGACGCGCACCATTCGATAAAGACCAGTCGAAAGCACTGGCCGCGCAGTTCAAGGAAGCTGTCGGACCCGATGGTGCCAACGTGATCTATGATGCAGTCGGCGGCGATTATAGTGAACCGGCGGTGCGTTCCATCGCATGGGAAGGCCGTTTTCTGGTGGTTGGTTTCCCTGCGGGTATTGCCAAATTGCCGCTCAACCTGACTTTGCTCAAATCCTGTGATGTCTGCGGTGTGTTCTGGGGCGCTTATGCAGCGCGCGATCCGGCCGGGAACCGTGCCCATATCGACCAGTTGTTCAAACTATGGGAAGAAGGCAAGATCCAGCCACGCGTATCGGAAGTCTTTGACTTTGCCGATGCCGGAAAAGCGATCCAGAAAATGGCGGATCGCGGCGCGATTGGAAAGATGGTTGTAAAAGTTGCAGAATGACCTAATCGGGCATCTTGTAGCCAAGGCAGCAAGTGCCTATTTCTATTCAACATGGTCCAGTGATGGATAAATGGTAATTAGGGAATATTATGACTGATTTTGATGATCGTGAAAGAGCGTTTGAGACTAAATTCGCGCGCGATGCGGAAATGCAGTTCAAAATCACGGCAAGGCGCAACCGTCTGGTAGGTGAATGGGCTGCCGAAAAAATGAACCTTACCGCCGAAGAAACAGATGCCTATGCCAAAGGTGTGGTGCAGGCAGACTTTGAAGAAGCGGGCGACGAAGATGTTGTTCGCAAACTGCTTGGTGATCTGACATCTGCGGGAGTGGATATTGACGATGCCGGTATCCGCACCGCACTGGCCGACAAAATGGTCGAAGCGCGCCGCCAGTATATCGAACAAGCGTCATAGGATATTTGCAATGCCCATGGCAAGTGACGATATCAAGGCTATGATACTGGAAGCCTTTCCCGATGCGGATGTGGTGATTCAGGATCTGGCCGGTGACGGGGACCATTATGCAGCTACGGTTTTGTCGCCTGCATTTGCGGGCATGAACCGGGTGAAACAGCATCAGGCCGTCTATGCGGCCTTAAAAGGTAAAATGGGCGGGGAGTTGCACGCACTACAGCTAACCACTGGGGTTCCGGAATAGAACCTGAAATGGAGAATGAAATGAGTGACGCCGTAAATCAACGTATCGATTCCGTAATACAGTCCAATGATGTGGTCCTGTTCATGAAGGGCACGCCACTTTTCCCGCAATGCGGCTTTTCCAGCAAGGCGGTTGCCATTCTGGAACATCTTGGCGTTGGCTTTGAATCCGTCGATGTCCTGCAGGACATGGAAATTCGTCAGGGCATCAAGGAATTTTCCGACTGGCCAACCATACCGCAGCTTTATGTCAAAGGCGAATTTGTCGGCGGCAGCGATATCATGATGGAAATGTATGAAGCTGGCGAGCTGGGCGAACTGATGGCCGAGAAAAAGGTCGCCCCTGCGAATAATTGAGGTCAGGGCTGTTTCAGACCATCTGGGTTAAGCGTCATTCCTGCGAAGGCAGGTATCCAGCTTACTTCTGCAAGGTTTAGATAGCTGGATACCCGCCTGCGCGGGAATGACGATGGTTATTACTGTTAGATAATTCATCAGCGTTCACCCTAAAAATAAAGCGGCCCGGATCAGACAATCCGGGCCGTCTTTATTTGGGGATAATGGGAGGGACGACACAGACCAGTATATCGTCCCCCCGCATTAGGGTTTCATGGGTGTGAAACATAGGAACATCTGAAGTATTGCACCATGCGTGCCAGTTTTTACTACGCCATATATTTCATGGACTTGGATAGTTAAATTGCTGTTAACCTTGCCGAAATTGTAAAGTTTTCCGACAAACCGGCCGCATTGTTTATGAGGCTCATGGCTGCTTATAAGAGACACGGCGCGGCACCCGCTCACCACGAAAAGGAAAAAGGTATATTTACTTTTTCGGCAAATGAAACTACACATGTAGTCAATAGCGGGTATGATCCGGTTGCATTAGGGAGAAGGTGGATATGGTCGAGCGTATCAGCGATGCCGAGCATGAAATCATGGAGGTGCTTTGGCAAGAAGCGCCTTTGACCGCGACCGATGTTGCGGACCGGGTTAGTGAGGCCAGGGGCTGGACGCTGCAAACCGTTAAAACGCTTTTGTCCCGCCTTGCCGCCAAAGCCGTTATCGGCACGGAGCGCGACGGACGGCGCTTTTTATATTCGCCGCTGGTAGAGCGAGATTCCTATCTGGCCGGTGTTTCGCGTAAATTTGTTGATCGCCTGTTCGGAGGAAAGGTCACGCCGCTGGTGGCCCATCTGGCCGAATCCGATCAGCTAAGCGACGATGATATAAAGGAAATCGAAGAGCTTTTAAGGGATCTGAAGAGATGACCAACTGGATGATGGACACGATGGTGTCGATGACGCTTCTGATGGTGCTGGTTCTGATGCTCCGTAAACCGGTTAGCCGCTTTTTCGGGCCGCATATCGCTTATCTCCTCTGGACCTTGCCGCTGGCGAGGCTGTTCATGCCAACTTTGACGCTAAAGGCTCCGGCGCCGGTTGAAGGTGCCGAGGCGGCAGCCGCTACGCCGTTATTATCAACCGTCGCAAATAATATTTCCGGTCAGAATATGACCGGCCTGCATCTTACGGAGCAGAGCGCCGTGATGAGTTCTCTGGCCTCGGTTGACTGGGTGCTGATCGCTTTGGTGCTCTGGATTGGCGGGGCAGGCTTGTTGTTTATCACCAAATTGGCGAGCTATTTCCAGTTTCGTGAGGACATAATCTCTGACGGGCATCTGGTTGGGCGACACGGGCGGATAAAAATTCTTGAAACCGCGGCTGTTGGTGGCCCCTTGGCTTTCGGATTGCTTGAAAAATATATTGCAGTGCCGACCAATTTCTTCCGCGACTATGCGCCGCGCGAACGCGAACTGGCGCTGGAACATGAAATTGCCCACCATGAATCGGGCGATCTGGCGGCGAATTTTGTCGGGCTTCTGGTCCTGTCGCTGCACTGGTTCAACCCGGTGGCATGGTTTGCTTGGACCGCGTTCCGGCAGGATCAGGAAACGGCTTGCGATGCCCGTGTCCTGCAAAAAGGCCTGCAAAATGGAGGGCGCAATGTAAGGGCGGTTTACGGGCGGACGATTGCGAAATCCGTATCCGGTCGGCAGCTTGGTCTGGCCAGCCCGCTCAATCAGAAGAACAAGATTAAAGACCGGCTGATCATGCTGGGTCAGAGTGAAAAGTCCGCTTTTCGTAAACGAATGGGCGCTTTGATGGTCGGCGCGAGCACTGCTCTGGCCTTGCCGCTCACAGCAACAGTGACTTATGCCGTGGAAGCCGAAGCGCAGCCGGTGGAGGGCGCAGAGGCCTATGTGCCGCCAAAGGCTCATCTGGAAAACAAGGACATAGCGGTTATTACACAGCAACCCGCTGCGACGAAGTCATCCCTTGCGGAAACTCTGCCCGTTCCGCCAGCACCCCCGGTTCCTCCGGCGGCTCCACCTGCTGCGCCTGCGACACCAGTCAGAGCGGATGAAATGCCCGATAAAGAAGAAATCCGGAGCATTGCGAAAGAGGCTGCCCGTCAGGCCCGCTATGACGCGAAAGAAAAGCTGAAAGCCGCTGAAATTGCGCGTCAGGAAGCACGTCAGGAGCTACGCGTCGCGCTCGCCAAAGCCAATCGCGAGGTCCGTGAGGCACAGCACAACGCCCGCGCAATACAGCGCGAAGCGATGGAAGCCGCCCGCGAAGCACAGCGGGAGGCCCTTCAAAAGGGCATGGCGGCCCGCGTGTGGGAAATCTCTCAATTCACCATCCAGCCTTATTTCAGGTCCGCTATTGGCAGCGTGCATCAGTCCGGTCCCGTGGCAAGTAGCGCGGCGGAATGCGTTACTGTGAGCAGAAAAATCACCGTTGCCGGAACAGGTGCGACCAGTTGGACCTATGTTGAGGCCAATATTGCCGGTTGCCCTGAAACGGAACAGCCGGATACAGCCCGGAAAGCGGCATTGACCGCAGCTTCGAAATCGCTTGAAAATAAGCAGACCGCTGCGTCGCGATGTCCGGAAACAGGCGGCGATCAAATGCCGATCATCGAGGTCGCCAAGGCATAAAGAACCGGAAAGCCTGAGCGTTTGGCCTCCTGAAAAGCTGTAAAAGCCGGTTCTGTCAAGCATGGCGACACGCCGGTTTTGGAGCTTTCCCGGATTATATAGCGATATTCATGGTTGTTTTCTGGCTTGAATATGCCACATCTTTATCATGAACATGAAATTTGATCCTGACCAGTTTCCGACAGGTCTCTCCGAACAGCTTGAACCGCTGGTCGTCCGGGTTTTGGCCGGCAATCCCAGCCCCTATACCTATACCGGGACACAGACTTATGTTGTGGGCAATGGTAGTGATCGCGCAGTCATTGATCCGGGACCGGTGTTTGACGATCATATTGACGCGATATTGGCGGCGGTTGGCGATGCCAGCATCAGCGCGATCATGTGCACCCATACCCACCGCGACCACAGCCCGGCGGCGAAACCCTTGGCGGCAAGGACCGGTGCGCCGATTATCGGCTGTGCGCCATTGGTTCTGGAGGATGACGGACCGCGCGTGGATGAAAGTTTTGACAAGAACTATAATCCGGACCGTGTGCTGGTCGATGGCGAAACCGTGTCCGGTGATGGCTGGACCATAGAAGCGGTGGCAACGCCGGGCCATACATCCAACCATCTGTGCTACGCTTTGCAGGAATCCGGCGCGCTGTTTACCGGCGATCATGTCATGGCATGGTCGACAAGCGTCATCGTACCGCCCGATGGCAATATGTCCGACTATATGGCCAGCCTGCAAAAAATCTATGACCGCGATGACAAGGTTTATTATCCCGCGCATGGCAAGAAGGTCGAAAAACCGCGGCAACTGGTTCGCGGCATGATGGGGCACCGCAAACAGCGGGAACGCCAGATATTGAAGCTGCTCGAAGGCGGCGCAGCGGCCATTCCCGACATGGTGACAAAGATGTACAAGGGCCTTGATCCGCGCCTGACAGGTGCGGCTGGCCAATCGGTGCGAGCGCATCTGATCGACTTGCAGAACAGAGGCATTGTCGGCGCGGATGGCGAGATATGGAAAATGTCCGCGTGAATCGCCGCTTCGCCATTCCCTTGGCGATCATGGCTGGCGTGTTGCTAATCCTTGGGGCGCTGTCATGGTTGCTACTTTCAAAAGTGGAAAGCGGGTTCAGCCCTGATCCGGTTTCTATCGCCAGTGCCAGCCTTGACGGGCTGCGCGAACAGAACCGGCTGACGGTGTTCTCCGCAAGCTATAACGCGACAGTGACCACCACGATGAGGCGCATGGGACTTTCCGCGCGTAAGACGCTGATTATGCCGGGGTCAGTGCGCTATGAGGTTGATCTTGCAAAGCTGGATGCCGACAAGGTTCGCTGGGACGCGGAAAGCGGCACACTGTCCATAGAGATACCACCGATCGAAATAGCCCGGCCAGAGGTGCAGATTGACCGGATTCAAAGCTATGGTGAGGGCGGCGTGTTGATGGCGCTTACGGATGCGGAAAAAATACTGGATCAGGCCAATCGCAAAAAGGGCGTAGCGGAGTTGGCTAAACAGGCAAAAAATCCGGTGCAGATGCGACTGGCCCGCGAGGCGGCCCGGCGTGCTGTGGAAACGAGTTTCGTCTTGCCGCTGCGTGCTGCCGGACTGGAAGCGAAGGTCGATGCGTTTTTTGCCTTTGAACGGGGCACGGACAATACAGACCGGTGGGACGTATCCCGGTCGATCAAGGATGTGCTTGCGGATAAGGAAAGGCAGGACGCGCAGTGAGGGGACTGGGGGGCAAGTATCTGGCCAGCCTTTTCGCGTTGTTGACTTTAGGCGCTTGCGGTCAGGAAACGGCGGAACAGCCTCTTTCCGCCACCGCCGAATTTTCTCTGCCCGTCCCGATGACCAATAATGCGGTTGCTATGGCCGGTGAAAATCCGGTGCTATATAGTTTTAACGGGCTGAAATCCGGCAAAAGCTGGCAGGACACTAGCCATGCTGCCTTTGCGTGCGTGATAAGCACAAAGTCATGCGAGGAAATCGCCTCTGTGCCCGTCAGTGAAGGGCGGCTGGCCAGCGCTGCTGTCACGGTCGCGGATAAAATCTATATTTTCGGGGGCTATAGCGTTGCAGAGAATGGCGACGAGCTTTCCACGCCAGAGTTGTTCGCCTATGATCCCGACACAGGTGAATATTCACGCCTTTCCGACATGCCGACTCCGGTCGATGATATGGTCGCGCTGCCCTATCAGGATCGCTATATCTATCTGGTATCCGGCTGGCATGACGAGGGCAATGTTGCCCTGGTCCAGCTTTACGATACGCGGACAGATACATGGCGCATGGCGACCGAGTTTCCCGGAAAGCCGGTATTTGGCCATGCCGGCGGTCTTGCGGGCAATAGCATGATTATCACCGATGGCGTGGCCGTGGCGGGGCTGGTGGATGGAAAGCGCAAATTTGTCGCTGCCCCCTTTGCATGGCGCGGCGATATTGATCCCAATGACCCGGCGCGCATTACCTGGCGCGCGGTGGATGCTCATCCCGGCGGGCCGCTTTACCGGATGGCGGCGACGGGCGACGATGATCGCGGCCTGATCCTGTTCGCTGGCGGTGGCGATAAGCCGTATAATTTTGATGGTATCGGCTTTGACGGGGTTCCGGCATCACCCACGGACCGGATTTTCGGATATGACCTGAACGCCGACCAGTGGATCGAGCTTGGTAAGCTTGCCAAACCGAGCATGGATCATCGGGGGCTCGTAAAATCGGGCAGTGATTATTATATTATAGGTGGAATGAATGCGGATCAGGCGGTGACAGCGCAGATTATGAAGTTCCGCATAGATGATTGATTTTTGCAGCTTCCTCGTGGCATAGCGGCGACAACTATTTTAAGGAAAAGATGATGGACGCACGTGGAGGAATAGGCGGCAGCTTGGCCGGAGTGGATATTGTTGAGGAAATCAACAAGCTGCGTAAAGAACGCAACGCGATCATCCTTGCTCACTATTATCAAAAGCCGGAAATACAGGATATTGCCGATTTTGTCGGTGACAGTCTTGAGCTATCACGCAAAGCGGCGGAAACCGATGCCGACGTGATTGCATTTTGCGGTGTGAGATTCATGGCGGAAACGGCGAAAATCCTGTCGCCGGAGAAGATTGTCGTGCTGCCCGATATGGATGCCGGTTGCAGCCTTGAAGACAGTTGCCCGCCCGACAAGTTCAAAGCATTTCGCGACGAACATCCCGATCACATCGCACTCACCTATATTAACTGCTCTGCAGAGGTGAAGGCGCTTTCGGACGTGATCGTAACCAGCTCTTCTGCCGAGCATATCCTGTCGCAGATCCCGCTGGACAAGAAGATTATTTTCGGCCCGGACAAGCATTTGGGCGCCTATATTGCCAAGAAAACCGGGCGCGACATGCTGCTCTGGCCCGGTGTATGCATCGTCCACGAGGCGTTTAGCGAGACGGAACTGCTGAAACTGCAAACCCAGCACCCCGGCGCACCTATTGCCGCCCATCCGGAATGCCCGGCCTATATTCTGGACCATGCCGATATGGTTGGTTCGACCAGTGCGATCCTGAAATTCGCCAAGGAAATGGAAGGCGATACGCTGATCGTGGCGACCGAGCCGCATATCATCCACCAGATGGAAAAATCGGTTCCGGAAAAGAATTTCATCGGCGCACCGGGCGCGGACGGTAACTGCAACTGCAATATCTGCCCCTATATGGCGCTCAACACGATGGAAAAACTTTATCTCGCCCTGCGCGATCTGGAGCCGCGTATCGAGATGGATGAGGAATTGCGGCTTCAGGCACGCAAGTCGATCGATAAAATGATGGAGATGGCCAGCGCAACCGTCGGTCAGGGCGATTTGGGCCCGACCGATCTGGCGCATAAGGGGTAGGGGCAATTTGCGGTGCCCTGCAAGATGGTGATGTGATGGTTTCGTGCGATATACGTGATTATTATACGAAATGATCGCCCGCATCCGCTCCCTGCTGCTTTCGATCAACGCCAGTTACTGGTTCTTTCCCGCGCTGTTATCGATACTGGCCGGTTTGCTGGCATTGTTGACAGTTTATCTGGATCGTAATGGAGCCGCAGAGTGGCTTCAACAGTTTGAATGGATCCACCCGAGCCGTCCCGAGGGGGCCAGAACAACATTTACCGTGATTGCCGGATCAATGATCGGCATCGCGGCCACGGTTTTTTCGATTACCATCGCCGCCGTGGCCTATGCCTCCGGTAATTATGGGCCGCGATTACTTACCAACTTCATGGAAGACCGGGGCAATCAGCTTTCGCTCGGCGTTTTCATAGCGACATTCACCTATTCCCTCATGGTACTGCGGACCGTGCGGAACGAGGACGAAGCTGCGACTAGTTCATTGATTGCCGCAGAAACCGCTTTACCCGGCTTCACGCCGCAATTGTCGCTGATGGTCGGCATGGTGCTTGCGATAACCTCTGTCGCGGTTCTGGTCTATTTCCTGCACCACATTCCCGCGAGTATCCGTATAAATACAGTTTTGCAGGGGATTGGTCAGCGGCTGATCCATGATATCAAGCACCGGTTTCCTGCCGATACCGAGGAACGTGAGCCGCGCGAACAAATATCCGGACAGGCAGTCACCGCGAGCAGCGTGGGCTATGTCAGAATAATTGATTTTGACGGTCTGAACGACATTGCGACAGAAAGCGGGGGGACGATAGCGTTGAAGATCCGCACAGGTGATTTCGTTCACCCGATGGTTCCATTAGTGGAATTCGGCAATGCAGAATTAACAGACGAGATGTCCCACAAAATTCGTAATTGTATCAGTACGGGCGGGATGCGTTCGGCGACGCAGGATCTGGAATATTTGATTGATGAGCTTGCTGAAATAGCGCTTAGGGCGTTGTCACCGGGAATAAATGACCCTTTTACGGCGATTACGGCCATGCATTGGTCAGGCGCTGCTCTGGCGGAACTGGGGCGCCGCGATCTTGACCGGGGGCCGGAACAGGAAGATTATGACTGGAACCGGGTTCAACCCCTTAGCGACAATTTTCAGCATTACCTGCATCGCAGCTTTGGCGTAATTCGAAGCGCAGCAGCGAGTAGCGCGATTGCTTCGATAAAATTCATCGACACGCTTTATGCCGCATGCAGCACCTGTCGTTCCCGCAAAAGATTGGACTTGCTCGTTAGGGAAGCGGAGACCATGGTTCGACTGGCGCGCACGCAGCTATCCGGCCCTTCCTTGGAAGAACTGGAAACGCGTTTGAGCGACTTTAAGCAAAAAATGAAAGGCCATCTGAATTGACTTTTGCACTGGACTCCTTTGACCTCGATGATTTTGTGCGGCGCACGTTGACCGAAGATATGGGCGGACCGCCGGGCGAAGGGGGGCGCGATGTGACATCCGAAGCGGTTATTCCCGCTGATGCCATGTTTACCGGCGTCATGGGTAGTCGTGACGCGGTGGTGGTCGCAGGATTACCGATTGCAGAGGCGTTCTTCCGTTCGCTTGATCCCGATGTCGAAATCGAAATCCTGGTGCAAGAGGGTGAGGCTGTACAGGCCGGAACCGAAGTCATGCGCCTGAAGGGCAGGGGCCGTGCGATGCTGACCGCGGAGCGCAGCGCGCTGAATACGGTGCAACATCTTTCCGGAATAGCCACGATGACCAATGAATATGTACGGAAAATCAATGGCACCGGCTGCACTTTGCTCGATACGCGCAAGACTATTCCGGGCCTTCGCGTGCTTGAAAAATATGCCACCCGCATGGGCGGCGCGGAGAACCACCGCATGGGATTATGGGATGCGGCGATGATAAAGGATAATCATGTCGCTGTTGCCGGAAATATCGGCGAAGCGGTCAAACGTGCGGTCGATGCGGGCATTGAAAAGATTATCGTCGAAGTGGACAAGATTGACCAGATTGAACCGGCACTGGCCGCCGGGGCGACCTATTTGCTGCTCGACAATATGGAACCATCCATATTGCGCGGGGCGGTAACGCTGATCGGCGGGCGCGTGCCGGTAGAGGCATCGGGCGGGATCACGCTGGAAACGATTTTTGAAAAGGCGGATACCGGCGTGGATTATGTTTCCGTTGGCCGTTTGACGCAAAGCGCACCGGCAGCGGACATCGGATTGGACTTTGCGCAGGTTTGATGTGACCGTCCGACGGGGTGCGGCGCTGGTGACGGCGGCGGTCCTGATGCCCGTTCTATCGGCACCAGCGGTCGCCCAATCCTATCAGTGCAAAGCACCGACCATATCCCAACCAATCGCACCGGCCCGCAAACCCGCCGACGAACCGCGCCGTGTCACGCCGGTAACCGGCTATACGCTTGCGATGAGCTGGTCCCCGGAATTTTGCCGACTGCGCAAAGATGACCGGCGGCACAAGACACAATGCAGCGGCGATGAAGGGAGTTTCGGTTTTATCCTGCACGGCCTGTGGCCCGATGGACAGGGAACCAGCTATCCGCAATGGTGCCGCGCGACAAAACCGTTACCCCCGGCTGTGGTCAGGCGCAATTTCTGCATGATGCCATCGCCCCGCCTGATGGCCAGTGAATGGGCAAAACATGGCACTTGCATGACCGAACAGCCTGAAACCTATTTCCGGGTTTCGCAGATCATGTTTGGCGCTGTGGACTTTCCCGACATGGACCGATTGTCCCGTAAACCGCTTACCGCCGGTGCGCTTCTCAATGCTTTCGCGGCGGCGAATGAGGGCGTGCGGCCAGAGATGATACGGTTGAAGATAAACCGGCGCGGCTGGCTGGAAGAAGTGCGATTGTGCCTCGCGAAAAACTTCCGCCCCCGACGCTGCCCCGCGCATATGAGAGCGGCGGGTGATGACAAACCGGTTAAAATCTGGCGAGGGGCTTAGGGGGCCTTAGAAATCAGAGTTGGCCGGATTACCCCTCAATAGTGCGCGTTCCGGGGTGATGTTTGTCGAGATGTTTACGGATGATCCGCAAATTGCGGGTGTTGGAGCGCCAGAAAAAGTCGAAAACATCGCCCGCCAGCGGGATCGCTCCCAGTGCGGTATCAATGCCGACATTGGCAGCCATGCGGGTGATTTGCCATTTGGACATGCCCAGATTGCGGGCTTCCCATACGATATAGGCCCCCATGATCGCGGTCACGATATCGCCGACAACCGGGATCATGCCGACCAAGGCGTCCAGCCCGACGGGCTGTTTAATGCCGGGGATGACAAAGGCGCGTTCCAGCACTTTTTCCATCGCTTCGACACGGGTGCGGACGGCCTGTGGATCGCGGCTTACATCCGGCAATTGTTGGGCCATACGCCTTAACTGTTCCTCAGAAATTGCCATGCGCTCTCCAGTCATTATTGCATTGCTGCAAGATCATCCATCTTCAGGATATGGGAATCCCGATCAGCAAGTTCAATGGATGCCAGCCGCGCTGGTTAACTGCGAATCCGCGTGCGCCGGGCTTGATGATGGACCAGCGGACCGGGACAGCCAGCGGGATGAAACTATAATGCTGGACCAAAAGCACTTCGGCTTCGGCGAACAGCCGGGCCTTGGTTTGCAAATTGACCTCTGTATTGGCTTGGGCGATAATCTCATCCGCTTCGCTCAGGCATACCGGGTTTTGCGCGCAGGTCAGGCGGGATAGAAACCACTGTGCGCTGTCATAAGGGGCGATTTGGTCAATCAGGCGAACGTCGGCATCTTCACCCAAGGCAACCTGACGGGCATCCATCCCCACACGGCGAAGGTCGGACTGTATCCGCAGAAATAATATGTCCGCACCCGCGGCATCAGGCAAAGCGATGGTCAATGGCGCGATCTGACCTTCCAGCGCTTCCCAGCGGCGCACATGCTCCTGCGCATAAAGCTGGCGCTCGGTCATTGTCGTATCGGCCCAGTTTGGCCGTGCGTTGACACCACTGACATTCAGGGCGTCGGGAATGATTTTCAGGCGGCTTTGCCATGCTGTGACTTTGGGGAAAGAGGTCAGCAGCGCCGGACGGTCAATCGCCATCGATAATATGGCCCGGTTCTGGGGCAGGGACCAGAATCCGTTTGCCCTTACAAATTGCAGCCCGAACAAACCCGCCACCGGATCAAGCCGCAGGTCATTGCTGCTGATGCCAGCTTCATCAACCAGCGGCAAATGGTGGAAATGTCCGTTCAGAACCAGATCGGTATGGCCGGACGTATAACGGGCGAGGGCCATTGCCGCCCTTTCACTACGCATGGTGATACGGCGTGGGTCGCTGGTATTTTCTTCGTCTTGTGGTTCTTTGTCTCTATCTTCGTTCTCGGACGGAGCCTGATTAAATGGTCCCAGCTTGTATATCTTGCCGCTTTCCAGCTCGCTCATCGGACCTGCGCCATTGCCGGCGCGGAACAATCCCATTTCGGGCTGGGCCATAAGCTGCAGGAAATTGGGGCGCGGGGATTTCAACTGGATTTCGATTACCTGACCGGTCATCGACACAATTTCTTCAATAGCTTCCAGATCCGGCCCTAACCGGCTGGCGCGTAGTTCTCTCACCCTTTGCCGTAGCAGCCTTGCGATCCGGTCAGCCGTGATTTGGCGGCCATCGTCCCATTTCGCTTCGTTGAGGCGGAATATATAGCTGAGGCCGTCATCCGTCACGATCCAGCGCGCGGCCAAAGCCGGGACTACGCGGCCTTCCTCGTCAAAGCCGACCAGTCCCTTTGCGATTGCCGCGCGAGCAGTGGCGGAGGCGTAGTTCAGGTCGATCCCGACAGGCTTGATAACGGGATTGCTATCTTCAATCACCGTCACATGGACCTGATTCTGATCCTTTGACGTACCGCAGGATGCCAAGCATAGCGAGCTCGCAACAGTCGTGAGCAGTGCTTTGAAACCGGGGCGAATTTTTTGGATCATGGGGCGCTTATAAGCAAAGAGCAGGCGGGATGCACAGTCAGAAAATATTCTGTCAGTGCCTGATAGTACATCCGGCCAGCGAAGGGCGTAGGCCAAGAGCAGGGCTGGGATGAGCATGGTTAAACATCATCGGCAGAAACCATTTCATCCACGTTAATCTCGTCCGTCATCACGGCCACTGTTGTCGCTACAGCGGCATCGCCGGTAACGTTGGTGGCGGTGCGCATCATGTCCATGATCCGGTCGACACCGGCAATGAAAGCGATAGTTTCAAGCGGAACGCCGACGCTACCGAACACCAGTGCCATCATGATAAGGCCGGTACCGGGGATGCCCGCTGCCCCAATTGATCCCAGCGTGGCGGTAATCGAAATGATTACATAGTCGCTCCAGCTCAAATCAATGCCGAAAATCTGTGCGCCGAACAGTGTTGCCAGGCCCAGATACATGGCCGTGCCATCCATATTGATGGTCGAACCAAGAGAAACGACAAAGCTCGATACGCTTTGCGACACACCCAGATTGCGTTGGGTACATCTGAGTGTGACCGGCAATGTTGCACTGGAAGATGCAGTGGAATAGCCGACCGCCATCGCATCAATTATGCCGCGGAAAAAATCCTTAACCGGTAATTTTGCAAGGAATTTGATCATCGAGCTATAGATAACAATGATGATTATGAAACAGCCGAGATAGTTGAGGCCGACGAGTATGGCCAGCGATTGCAGCGCATCCATGCCCAGAGCGCCCGCAACCCATGCCATAAGCGCAAAGACCCCAAAGGGGGTCAGCTCCATTATGATCATGGTGACTTTCTGCATCACAATCGCACCGCTATCGAAAATTTTGACAAGCGGTTCGCCGTCTTTCTTGGCCATCAATATGCCGACAGCGATAAGCACGGCAAAAACGATCAGGGGCAAAACATTGGCATCTGCCATGACCTGAACCGGGCTTTCGGGAACTATCGACAGGATCAGATCCACCGCGCTCGCATCATTGGGCACGGGTGTTTCGCCTTTTTGAATAGCGCTTGTGTCCACGCCTGCACCCGGTTTTATCAAAGAGGCGAGAGCAATGCCCATCCAAACGGAAATTTGACCTGTCACGACGAACAATAAAATGGCGCGCCCGCCGACGCTGCCTAATTTTCGCAGATCGCCAATAGCGACCACGCCGGATACAAGGGAAAAGAAGATTAAGGGGACGACCAGCATCTTGATCGCTTTGATGAAGAAATCCCCCATCCATTTGATCGATTCTGCTTCCGGACCCCAGATAAAGCCGGTGATGATACCCAGTATCAGCGCACCGATAACCCGCTGCCAAAGCGGTATCTTGAACCAGAAAGACAGCATATTACGCATTCCCCAATTTTTGTCCGGCTTATTACCGTTCCACCATCACCGGCGTAACTTTATTTCAACCTATCGGGCAAGAACCTATACGGCAACCATTTACCGGCTGAGCTTACATCGACAAACTGATGGCCACACAAGTGGCGAGGCCCACGCCGAATGTCAGCGGAATACCCGCCTTGAAGAAATCGGTGAAACGGTAATTACCCGCTGCGTACACAAGCGTATTGGTCTGATAGCCGATGGGCGTCGCAAAGCTGGCAGAGGCGGCAAACATGACGACAATCACCAATGGACGGGGATCAACGCCCAGATCATTGGCGAGAGAGATGACGATCGGTGTCATGATAACAGCCACCGCGTTGTTGGTCACGATTTCGGTCATCAACACAGATAACACATAGACTGTGATAACCAGCGCCCAAATTGGTACCGTTTCCAGAAACGGCACGAGATTGCTGACGATAAGGGTCACACTGCCGGCCTGTTCCAGACCAAGGCCAACCGCCAGCATTCCGAATATAAGCACCAGCACATTGCCGTCGATAGAGTCCCACGCTTCGTCTGCATCCATACAGCGCGCTAACAATATTATGCCAACGGCCAGTATAACTGCCATTGCAAGCGGCACGATATTCAGCGCAGAGAGCGATACAACAGCGATTAAGGCGCCAATCGCAACCGGTGCGCGATCCCGGCGAAAGGCACGTATCTTGGTCTGCCCAATACCGAACAGATTGGGATTTTCATACATGCGCTGAATATCCTCGCTCGATCCGGTGACGAGCAGGCGGTCGGCGGCGTGGATGCGTGCATTTGCCAGATCGGATCGCGGCAAATTGCGATAGCGCGACAGTCCTAGTAACCGGACGTTCAACCGGTTGAGAAAGGGAATCTCGGACAGGCGGTTACCGATGCTGGGGTGGCTGGGCGCAACGGTTGCCTCGACCAGCTCTTCGCCCATCGGGCCGACATCCCCGGCCCGGACGATCCCGACTTTGAAATCATCCGACGAGCGCAGCGCGATCAGTTCCGCAAGGTCAAGTCTGGTGACAATACGGTCCCCCGGGCGCAGTTCATGATGGGGAAGATCATGGCGAATATAGGTGCTGAGCCGTATTACGGCAGTGACAGAGACACTCGGCCGCCGGAAAACCGGTATCTCGGAGATTTTTTTGCCGATAGCAGACGATTTTGTTCTGACGGTCAGTTCGGTCAGAAAGTCGCTTTCATCGCGGCTGTTAAATGCGCCGCCGACCTGGTCGCCGGGTTGATCCTTTGGTAATAGCCAACTGCTGAACAGGATCATCATGATCGTACCAGCCAGGGCCGCTACCAAACCATAAGGAGTGATTTCAAAAATTCCGAAGGCAGCCTGGCCGTTATCCTGCGCCACAGCATCGACAATCAGGTTGGTCGATGTACCGATCAAGGTCGTTGTGCCGCCCAAAATACAGATGAAGCTCAGCGGAATAAGCAGCTTTTTGGTTGAAAAACCCGTGGCACGGGACAGGCGAATGATGATGGGGATCATCACCACGACAACGGGGGTATTGTTCATGAATGCAGACGCGACAAAGGCACCGAGGAACATTTCCGCCACAGCCAGTTTGGGTCTTTTGCGGGACCGTTCGATGATGAATCCAGCAATCGCGTCGATAGTGCCGGTTCTCAGCAACGCTCCCGACAGGATGAACATCGCGCCAATGGTAATAGGCGCGGTATTGGAAAAGACGGAATAGAGCCCCGCTGTATCAATGATGCCCAGCAAGAGAAAAGAGCAGGCACCAAGTATCGCCACGACCGCCGCCGGAAACCGTTCGATGACAAAGCCGGTGAACATGATGGCCAGTATGACAAGGCCGATAATCGCCTTATGTGCTTGAATATATTCGTTAATGACATGAAGGATAAGGTCGACCATTACCTGCCGTCTATCCGCACTGGGCTTTGTGTAGCATTTTCTGATCAGCGAGAACCAAGGCCATCATGGCTTCTACAACGGGCACACCGCGTATCCCGACACATGGGTCATGACGGCCTTTTGTGCTGATTTCGGTTGCTTCGCCTTCGGGGGTGATGGTTTCCACAGGTGTCAGGATAGAGCTGGTCGGTTTGAATGCCACGCGGCAGAAAACCGGCTGACCGGTGGATATGCCGCCCGCTGTTCCGCCGCTATGGTTTGCCAGAAATTCGGGAGCACCGCCGTTCTTGCCTGTACCGGGACGCATGGCATCGGCATTTTCTTCCCCGCGCAGGCGTGCTGCGGCAAAACCGTCGCCAATTTCCACGCCTTTGGTGGCGTTGATGGTCATCATCGCGGCGGCAAGTTCGCTGTCGAGCTTGGCATAGATGGGGGCACCCCATCCCGCCGGAACGCCAGTCGCTTCACAGGCGATTATCGCGCCGATGCTGCTGCCATCCTTGCGCGCGCCGTCAACCAGTGCTTCCCAGCGTTTCGCGGCCTGTGCATCGGGACAGAAAAACGGGTTGTTACCGATTTCATTGGCGTCAAAATTCGCCATATCAATAGCATCGCCGCCAATTTCCGCCACCCAGGCGCGGATCGAAACTTCCGGAATAGCCAATCGTGCCACTGCTCCCGCAGCGACCCGCGCTGCCGTTTCGCGCGCGCTGGACCGGCCACCGCCGCGATAGTCGCGAAAGCCGTATTTGGCGTCATAGGCATAATCGGCATGACCGGGGCGATAGGCTTTGGCGACTTCGCTATAATCCTTGGACCGCTGATCGACATTTTCGATCATCAGGGAAATAGGCGTGCCGGTGGTTTTGCCTTCAAACACACCGGACAGGATTTTGACCTGATCCGGTTCTTGCCGCTGCGTCGTATATTTCGACTGGCCGGGGCGCCGCGCATCCAGAAACGGCTGAATATCCGTCTCGCTCAACGGCAAACCGGGAGGGCAGCCATCAACCACTGCGCCTAGCGCAGGTCCATGACTTTCCCCCCATGTGGAAAAGCGAAAAACGCGGCCAAATGTATTAAAACTCATATATCCTCATCCGGCATCTGCCAATCTGGCGGCTGATCGTTCGTCTTGTCATCAATCCAGCGCTATATCCGGCGCATCTTCCTGCTTCATGCCAACGGTATGATAACCAGCGTCCACATGATGCGTTTCGCCGGTCACGCCAGCAGACAAATCGGACAGCAGGTAAAGCGCGGAAGCTCCGACATCATCAATTGTCACGTTGCGGCGCAGCGGCGAATTATATTCGTTCCATTTCAGGATATAGCGGAAATCACCGATGCCGGATGCTGCCAAGGTCTTGATCGGACCGGCGGAAATCGCATTTACCCGGATACCATCGGGACCGACATCATTGGCAAGATATTTGACCGATGTTTCAAGAGCCGCCTTTGCGATACCCATAACGTTATAATGCGGGATGACTTTTTCCGCGCCGTAATAGGACAGGGTCAACATCGCGCCGCCCGGGTTCATCATCGCCGCAGCGCGTTTGGCGACGGCGGTAAAGCTGTAAACGCTGATATTCATGGTCATCAGAAAATCATCAAGCGTCACATCAAAATATTTGCCGCGCAGGGCATCTTTGTTGGTGAAGCCGATCGCGTGGACTATAAAGTCGATTGTCGGCCATTTTTTTGCAAGCTCGGCAAAGGTCCGATCGAGTTGATCCATATCGGAAACGTCGCAATCCAGAAGGAAATCACAGCCCAGCTCTTCCGCCAGTGGCTTGACCCGCTTTGCCATCACTTCGCCCTGATAGCTTATCGCCAGTTCCGCGCCAGCTTCGGAAAGCTTTTGGGCAATGCCCCAAGCCAGCGACTTGTTGTTCGCCAGCCCCATGATCAGGCCGCGCTTGCCCTTCATCAGTTCATTCATTACCAGTCCTTTTTAGCAGTCACCTAATTGAATCTACGACATTCAATAGCGCCCATGCCGCTTATACTCCAGAAAATCATCATCAATCTATTGAGCTTTTATTCCGACCCGTTTTGCCGGTCCGTTTTGTCGGGTGAGGGCCGGTCAGCCAGAGCGGCGTTAAGTTCGGCGCCAATCACCATGCCAAGGCCGATCAGGTAAAAGAAAATCAGCGTAATTATCACCCCGGCAAGGCTGCCATAGGTAAGCCGGTAATTGGCCGCATATGTCAGAAACAGGGGCAATAAGCCGGTAATCAGCAACCACCAGCCGCTGATGAAAACAGCCCCCGGCCATTTGGGATAGATGCGGTGCCGATACTGGCGGGGCGTTAACGTGCGGAACAAGGCGTAGAGCGTGATAAACAGCATCAGAAAGGGCAGGGCACCGGACAGTGAAAACCATGTGGAATCCTGTAAAAGGTGCGGGAAAAAAGCGTTCAGAAACTCGCTGATCCCGGCGATGACAAATTGTACACTCAGCGCCAGCATAGCCAGAAATACGGACACAATAATCAATCCGATGGAGCTTAGCCGATATTCCCAGAACGCGCGTTGGGCCGTGATGCCGTATGCGCGGTGGAGGATTTCGCGGATCGTTTCGATCAGGCTGGCCGTGGTCCACAGGCCGACGGCGGCGCTCAACCACAATAAAGGCCCGGTCCGTGCGCTCATCGCAGAGTTGATCGGGTCATGAAGCGCGCGGGCAACCGACGGGGGAACGGTCGCTAGAAAAGCCTCGACAATTTCAGTGCCAAGCTCCGTCTCGCCAAGGCTGCCCACAATCGCGGCGGCAACGATGAAAAAGGAAAATACCGCCAAAAGCGAGAGATAGGCAAAGTTCCCAGCAAAGTTGAAACCATCGGAATAAACGCCCACGGCGGTACGCGCCACAACCGCCATTATCCGCTGCGGTAAGCTGTCATTCGCCAAAGGCTGTGCCGCCGGATCACTGTCTTTTAATCCCTTGACCCGCTCCTCGCGCCGGGCTTCGGGAGAAAGAGGGGAAGGTTCAGACATGAAATCCGGCAGTCACGATCATCCGGTCACACACCCATCGCAGCGCGTGGATTTTCGTTATTGTCCCAGCCTTTGACAAATTCCGTGAGCTTCGCGTCATCGCTGGGCAGGCTGATCATCAGCGTGACGAGCTGGTCGCCGCGTCCGGCGGATTTCTTGTGAAAGCCCTTGTTCTTGAGCCGTAACGTCTTGCCGGAGCTGCTACCCGCCGGAATCGACAGCATCACCGGACCGTCAACCGTCGGCACGCGGACTTTTCCGCCTTCAACCGCTTCTTTCAGGCTGATGGGCAGTTCCAGCTTCACATTATCGCCGTCCCGTTCAAAAAACGGGTGGCTGGCGACGTGGATGGTGATGATCGCATCGCCATTGCCGCCCGGACCCTGCCGCCCCTTGCCGGCAAGCCGCATCTGCGTGCCTTCTTCGACACCTTTGGGCAGGCTGAGGTCGATGGTCTTGCCATCCTCCAGGGTGATGCGCTGTTTCTCCAGCGTTGCAGCGGCAATGAAATCGACTTTCAAGCGATAGGAAACATTAGCACCTTTGGGGGGAGGGGCGCTGCGTTGCCGCCCGAACGGACTGGAGGATCGCGCCCCGCCGCTGCCGCCAAACAGGCCTTCAAAAATATCACCAAAATCAGCGCCGCCATTGCCAAAATCAAATTGCTGGCCGCCGCCGCCACGTGAATACGCCCCGCTTTGCCCGCCGCCAAAACCATAGCCGGTCGGATTGCCTTCGGCATCAATTTCGCCGCGGTCATATTGCGCGCGCTTATCCTTGTCGAGCAACAGGTCATAAGCCTTGGTAACGTCGGAAAACCGCTCCGTCGCCTTGGGATTATCCTTGTTGCGATCAGGATGCAGTTCTTTGGCAAGCTTGCGATAGGCGCTTTTAATATCCTTCTCGCTGGCGCCTTTTGCTACACCCAATGCTTGATACGGATCTGCCATTACTTACCCTTTTTCAATTCCTTATCTGTTTGCAAGATTGGAACCATGCACTGCTAATTCAACAGTGTCACATATCGCTATTATGCCATCTGCAAGCTCTGGCAAGCCTTTCGTGACCCATGGTGCGAAAGCCAGATCGCGCTTCAGGGTACCAGAACCGTGTCTTCGGCAACAGGCAACGTGTCCGGATAGTTGATAATATAATGCAGCCCCCGGCTTTCCTTGCGCGCCAAGGCCGACTTTACGATCAAGTCCGCGACTTCGATCAGGTTCCTTAGCTCGATCAAATCCTGCGTTACCCGGAAATTGCCGTAATAATCCTGAACTTCCCCGCGCAGCATATCAATGCGGTGCTGGGCGCGTTCCAGCCGTTTGGTGGTCCGGACAATGCCGACATAGTTCCACATGAAGCGGCGGATTTCGGTCCATGTCTGTTTGATAACAACTTCCTCGTCACTATCCGTAACGCGGCTTTCGTCCCAAGGCTGGATGGGCGGAGGCTCTGGCATATGGTCCCAATGGTTCGCAATATCGCGCGCTGCAGCATCGCCAAAGACGAAACATTCCAGCAAACTGTTGGAGGCCAGGCGGTTGGCCCCGTGCAGCCCGCTTTCGCTTGCCTCTCCGGCAGCATAAAGGCCGGGAAGATCGGTGCGGCCATTCAGGTCGATCAATATCCCGCCGCAGGTATAATGCTGCGCCGGGACAACGGGGATTGGCTCTCTGGTCATATCAATGCCAAGGCCAAGCAACTTGTCATAGATATTCGGGAAATGCCCCTTCACAAATTCCGGATCGCGGTGGGAGATGTCGAGATGGACATAATCGAGGCCAAGGCGCTTGATCTCATGGTCAATGGCGCGGGCGACAACATCGCGCGGGGCCAGTTCCATGCGTTCGGGGTCAAAGCGTTGCATGAACCGTTTTCCGCCACTCTTTTCCGAAGGGGGTAATTTCAAATGCCCGCCTTCACCGCGCACGGCTTCGGTTATCAGGAAATTCTTGACTTCAAGGTTATAGAGACAGGTCGGATGAAACTGCATCATCTCCATATTGGAAACCCGTGCCCCTGCACGCCATGCCATGGCGATGCCATCACCGGTCGCGCCGCGCGGTGCGGTGGAGAATAAATAAGTCCGTCCGGCCCCGCCGCTGGCCATGATGGTCGCGCGTGCGGTTAGCGTTTCGACCCGTCCAGTGCTGTTGTTAAGCGCATAGACGCCCCAGACGTTTTTTGCGCCGGTGGGGTTTTTGGCATTGCGGTCCACGATCAGATCAATCGCAATCATATGCGGCTGCATCGTGATATTCGGGTTCGCTGCGGCAGTTTTTTGCAAGGCTTCCTGCACCGCCCAGCCGGTCGCATCATCGACATGCACGATCCGCCGGTGGCTATGCCCGCCTTCACGCGTAAGGTGCAGGACTTCGGCTTCCTTGTTGAACGGCACGCCCATGGCTTCCAGCCGCTCGATCGCTGCCGGGGCATTTTCGACAACAAACTCGACCGTTTCCCGGCGGTTCAGACCAGCTCCGGCGATCATCGTGTCGTTAATATGGTTTTCAAACGTGTCCCCGGCGTCCAGCACAGCCGCAATTCCGCCTTGTGCCCAGGCGGTTGACCCACCCGCCAGTTCGCCCTTGGCCAGTACCAGCACCTTGTGCGTCCGCGCCAACGTAATCGCGGCTGTCAGCCCCGCTGCGCCGGAACCGACAATGATGACATCATGCATTAAACTAGCCCTTCCGCTTCAAAGGAGGGCTTTATACAGCGCCCGATCAAGCTGCTTTC
Source organism: Parasphingorhabdus sp. (assembly GCF_036568145.1). Lineage (GTDB taxonomy): Bacteria > Pseudomonadota > Alphaproteobacteria > Sphingomonadales > Sphingomonadaceae > Parasphingorhabdus. The sequence goes on from NZ_DATCTC010000016.1 coordinate 59,439, forward strand.
CTTGTCAAATTCAGGAACACATCCTCCAGATCCGCCTCGCGGGTTGTAACCTCGATAATCTGGTAACCGCGCTTTTGCACGGCTTCCATCACGCCGCCTGCGTTGGTGTGGTCTTTGTTATAGGTGATGGCAATGGTGCGCGGTCCGATGATTTCCGCTTTCAGGAAGCGGTCATCGGCAAAGGTGATGGCATCGGACTGTTCGCTCAAATCCCTGTCGAGCGTGAGCTCGACAAGCTTTTCGCGGGCCATGTTGACCAGTTCCGGCGTGGTTTTCAGGGCGACCAGCTTGCCGTGGTTGATAATCGCAATCCGGTCGCAAAGATTTTCCGCTTCTTCCAGATAATGGGTGGTCAAAACAATGGTGACACCGGCTTTGTTAAGCTGTTCCACATATTCCCAGAGTTGTTGGCGCAGTTCGATATCCACGCCTGCCGTCGGTTCATCCAGAACCAGTATCGGCGGGGAATGGACCATTGCCTTGGCGACCAGCAAGCGGCGTTTCATGCCGCCGGACAAAGTGCGTGAATAGGCATTGGCCTTGTCTTCCAGATGCACGGCGCGGAGCAATTCCATTGTCCGTCGTTCCGGTTTTTTTATCCCGTAAAGCCCGGCGGTCACTTCCAGCGATTCTGCGGGAGTGAAAAACGGGTCGAACATGATTTCCTGCGGCACGATACCGATAGACGCCTTTGCATTACGGGGGTCATGCTCAATATCAAAGCCCCATATATGGGCGGTCCCGCGGGTCTTGCTGACCATGCCTGACAAAATGTTGATCAGCGTCGATTTGCCAGCGCCATTTGGCCCCAACAGCCCGAAAATCTCTCCGCGCTTTACGTCGAAAGTCACGTCATCCAGCGCTTTTTTGCCGCCAGCATAGGTTTTCGAGAGGTTCTTTATAGATATAGCAGCTTCGGTCATGGAAACCGCATAACCATGTTGCCAGCTACAATCAAAGGCTTTGCGTTGCGAAATATCTATTCCGATATCGGTTCGTAATATATTGCGCTGCCTGATTACTCTTGCTAATTCCGCGTCATGGACCTCATAGCTGAAACAGTAAAAACCTCCAAACGACGCAATGTTTGTGATGGAGCATCCGAAATTCCCGGTGGTGCTGCGCTGGGCCATCCGCGCGTGTGGCTGGAAATTGATGAAAAAGGCTATGTTGACTGCGGCTATTGCGACCGGCGTTTCATATTGATTGGTGGACCGGCTGATATTTCGACAGATGTTCCGGCTGCTGCTGAATAATATACCGATAATCTGACTAAAGGGGGTGCGCGGCCCCGATTTCGTTTCTATATAAGCGGTATGATAAAAAATATTGATCCCCGCTCGTTTCTCTATCGCCCCGACGGATTGGACCCGGAACGGGCCAAGGCTTTGGTATCCAACAGCCTTTCGTCCTGTGATGACGGCGAACTCTATCTTCAATATAGCGCGGTAGAGAGCTTCGGCTTTGATGATGGCCGCCTGAAAACCGCTGATTATAGCACCGACAGCGGCTTTGGCCTGCGCGGTGTGTCCGGTGAAATGACCGGATTTTCACACAGCAATGAAATCAGCGAAGCTGCGATCAAACGCGCGGCGCAAACATTGCAGTTGCTTGACCCGGCCAAAGGGGAGCCGGCTCCGCCGCCGCGTGGCTCCAACCAGCATCTTTACGGGGAGGCAAACCCGCTGGAGGCGATTGCGTTCGCCAAAAAAGTTGCATTGTGTCAGCAAATTGACGCCGCCGCGCGGGCGCGTGACCCCCGTGTGTCCCAGGTTTCGGTTGGCCTGTCCGGTAGCTGGAGCGTGGTGGAAATTGTCCGTCCGGACGGTTTTGTCGCCACCGATGTGCGGCCTTTGGTCCGGCTCAATGTCTCCATCGTGGCAGAGCAAAATGGCCGCCGCGAAACCGGCAGCTTTGGCATGGGCGGGCGTTATCTTTACGATCAGCTATTTGAGGAAAACCGCTGGAACCGCGCGATTGATGAGGCATTACATCAGGCGCTGGTCAATCTGGAAAGTGTGGATGCTCCGGCGGGTGAACAGACTGTGTTGCTTGGCCCCGGCTGGCCCGGAATCATCCTGCACGAAGCGATTGGCCACGGCCTGGAAGGTGATTTCAACCGCAAAGGCACCAGCGCCTTTTCAGGTAGGATTGGCGAGCGTGTGGCCGCACCCGGCGTGACGGTTGTCGATGACGGCTCCATCCATGAACGGCGCGGGTCGCTGAGCATCGATGACGAGGGCACACCGACTCAGGAAAATGTGCTGATCGAGGACGGTATCCTGAAATGCTATATGCAGGACCGGCTTAACGCGCGGCTGATGGGCGTTCCTGCCACCGGCAACGGACGGCGCGAAAGCTATGCCCATGCACCGATGCCGAGGATGACTAACACATTTATGCGGGGCGGAAATGACGATCCGGCCGAGCTGATGAGCCGAGTTAAAAACGGTATCTATGCCAAAAGTTTCGGCGGCGGACAGGTGGATATTGTGTCCGGTAAATTCGTCTTCTCCTGCACCGAGGCTTATAAAATCGAGAACGGGAAGATTGGCGCTCCGATCAAGGGAGCAACGCTGATCGGCGATGGCCCGACCGTGTTGACCAAGGTGTCCGGTATCGGCAATGACATGGCGCTGGACGAAGGCATCGGCATGTGCGGCAAGGGCGGACAGTCCGTGCCAGCGGGTGTCGGACAGCCAACCCTGCTGGTAAATGCCCTGACGGTCGGGGGCACGGCATCTTGATGCTGCACCTGTTTGAGAACGCCCTTCAACAGGCTCAGGGCTAACGGTTTTTATGCCAGCATTTTCAGGTAAGCATAGCTAGAGGATAAGCGATGAACTGGACCACAGAAATTCTTGACTTCTGGTTCGATGAACTGGGCAGTGAAGACTGGTTCGTGGCCAGTGACACGGTTGACGAGCAAATTGTCGAGCGTTTTCAGGGACTGTGGGAAGAACAAAAGTCTAAAACCGCTTCGGATTTCCTTGATACACCAGAAAGTGCGCTGGCCGCGATCATCCTGTTTGACCAGTTCCCGCGCAATATGTTCCGGGGCACGGCAGACGCGTTCTCTACCGACCATCTGGCGCTGCAAATCGCGGAAAAGGTGATTGACCGCGAATATGACCACAAGCTTTCCGATGACCAGAAAGCCTTTGCCTATTTACCCTTCATGCACAGCGAGGATCTGGAAGACCAGACCCGCTCGCTGGGCCTGTTCACCGCTTTGGGGAGGGAGGATAATCTCAAATTTGCCAGAGAGTATAGGGATATCATCGCACGATATGGCCGCTTCCCCCACCGTAACGCTGTGCTGGGCCGTGAAACCCGCCCGGATGAGCAGGAAGCGATAGAACAAGGGTTAAATTGGTAAGCCCGTCGCCGTGCAAATAGCACTTCAGCAAACCCTCGCAGCCCTGAAAAACTTGCCGGAGCGCAAGCAATGGATCGCGGCTGTACGACTTGCGATCCCTGTGCTGGTGGTTATTGCCGGGCTGGGCTTTCTGTCCGGATGGCTGGTCTGGGCGCCGGTGGATATCAATGCGAAATTGCTAGTCGCCGCAGCCATGCTATTTTTCGTGCCCGCTTTAATCGAGGAGGTCATTTTTCGCGGCGTGCTTTTGTCATGGCTGACACAGCTTACCCCGCGTTGGGGGGCATGGCTTTCGACGCTGTTATTCGTTGCCTGGCAACCGCTACAGGCGCTAACTATCGGGCCGCCTTGGGCCAATATGTTCCTGCATCCGGCATTCTGGGTAGCGATCCTGATCCTTGGTATCATATTGGCGCATATACGGATTGTTTCCCGCTCGCTTTGGCCGGTGGTTGTGATACATTGGTTTGCTGTTCTGATCTGGAAATCTTTGCTAGGAGCACCTTTCTATTAAGTGGGACACCGGACCATGGCCGATTTTTTTGATGCCCTGAGCGATAAACACGTCGCTTTTATCGCAAAGCAGCCAGTATTTTTTGTCGCCACTGCGGCGGCCGATGGGCGGATCAACCTGTCACCCAAAGGCTATGATAGTTTCCGCGTGCTTGGCCCAAATCGTGTCGCCTATCTTGATCTGGGCGGGTCCGGCAATGAAACCCACGCGCATCTGGTTGCCGATGGCCGGATTACGATTATGTTCAACAATTTTGAAAATCCTGCCTTGATCATGCGACTTTACGGAACGGGCATTCCTGTCTTGCCGCAGGATGATGGCTGGGATGACCTGTCGGCGCATTTTGATATTTTGCCCGGCACCCGCCAGATTTTTGATATCACGATAGATAATATCCAAACAAGCTGCGGCTGGGGCGTACCGCAAATGGAGTTAAAAGCAGAGCGTGAAACGCTGGTCAAATATCATCGTCAGGCCGATCCGGAAAAATGGATAGAGAAAACCTCCGACCGTGTGCGGAGCATTGACGGTCTGCCCACTCGTCCGACGGACCGTTATTTTGGCGGGGAGAATAGCTGATGAGCCTGGTTGAACTGTCCCGCCACATGCATGGCTATGAAGCAGAGATTATTCGCGGTCGTCTGAAAGCGGCTGGCATCGGCGCGGTTTGTTTCGATAGCGGGGTGAATATTGTCGAGGGGGCAGGGATCGCCTTGCCCGCCCGCGTCATGGTGCTTGCCGAGGATCTTGATGAGGCGAGAGTGATATTGGCAGAGGATGTGTCCCTATGAACGTTTGTGCTTTTGCCGGCACGGGACCTGATCGCGCAGGAGTTGGTCAGCAATGAAATTATCACTTGCGCTTGGCGGCGGAGCGGGGCTGGGCTGGACCCATATCGGGGTGCTGCGCGCGCTGGAAGCGTCACCGATCGAAATTGCCGCGATTTCCGGAACGTCCATCGGCGCGATAGCGGGGGCCAGCTTTGCCGCCGGAAAGCTCGATTATCTGGAAGAAACCGCACGCACCGCCAATTTGCGGACCTTGCTCCGATTCATGGATCCCTCTTTCAAGCGCGGCGCAGTTATGGGCGCGCGGACGATTGAAAGGGAACTGGACACACAGCTTGGCAGTCTTGATTTCTCGGACCTTTCTATCCCGGTGGCGGCGGTAGCCGCTGATTTACGGACAGGCGACACGATCATCATGAACAGTGGCAAACTGGTCCCCGCGCTCCGGGCGTCCATGTCCTTGCCCGGTATTTTCAAGCCGGTGGAATATGATGGCCGCTTGCTGGTGGACGGCGGAACGGCGCTGCCCGTCCCCGTGTCCCCGGCGCGGGAAATGGCCCCTGACGCTTTGTGCCTCTCGGTCAATTTGCAGGATGATTTTATCCGCCGCGCAGAAATGGCCGGTATCAACCGCCATGACGGGAAATATCCCAATAGTATCGCCATTGTAAAAGCGGCTATCGGCCTGTCCCTGCGCAATCTGGGCCGCTACGCGCTGGCCCTCGATCCCCCGGATTTTGCCTTGTCCCCGGCGGTTGGCCATATCGATATGCAGAACTTTACCAAAGCGGATGAGCTCATCGAAATAGGCCGCCGCGAGACCGAAGCGCTCATCCCCGAAATTATCGAGAGATTGGAAAAAGGCGCTGCCTAAAATTTAGGCAATCATCTCTCGCTGCCCAAAAAATATTCTTCCTTTGGCACTGGCATCATAATTATCTGTTTAATTACAGTCATTTATGATTCTGGCACGGGCTTTGCGAAATAACCCCTGAACCATAGCAAAGGGGGTCAGATGAAATTTATTATAGCCATAATAAAACCATTCAAGCTCGATGATGTGCGCGATGCGCTGACGCAAGTCGGTGTTGCGGGCATGACCGTGTCTGAAGTCAAGGGTTTCGGGCGTCAAAAGGGGCAAACCGAAGTTTATCGCGGTGCCGAATATACCACCACCATGGTTCCGAAAGTGAAGCTGGAAATCGCGTGCAGCAGCGACATTGCGCAGCAAGTTGTTGAAGCGATTCAGGGCGCAGCCGGCACTGATGCAATCGGTGATGGCAAGATTTTCGTCATGGATCTGGCAGAAGCCGTGCGTATCCGCACCGGTGAAACCGGCGAAACTGCGATATAAACAGGGAAGCATATAATGAATAAAATTCTAACATTATCTGCGGGATTACTGGCTATCGGGGCCGCATCACCCGCACTCGCTCAAGAGGCGGCAACAGTCACTGATCCCAGTGCGAATGTCGCCTATATTTTGAACACTCTATTGTTTTTGATCGGTGGTTTTCTGGTCATGTGGATGGCCGCCGGTTTTGCGATGCTGGAAGCAGGGCTGGTCCGGTCCAAAAACGTGACCATGCAGTGCCTGAAAAATATCAGCCTTTACTCGCTTGGCGGCCTGATGTTCTGGGCAACCGGCTATAATCTCATGTATACGGATGTGACCAGCTGGATCGGGACCTTTGGCCCCTATAGCATGCAGGCGGTTGGCGCTGCCGATGTCGAAACCGGCTATTCGGTGGCATCGGACTGGTTCTTCCAGATGGTTTTCTGTGCCACGGCAGCCTCAATCGTATCGGGTACGGTGGCGGAACGCGTCAAATATTGGCCTTTCATGATCTTTGTCCTGGTGCTTACCGGTTTCCTTTACCCAATTACAGGAAGCTGGGAATGGGGTGCTGGCTGGCTTGACCAGATGGGCTTTAGCGACTTTGCCGGATCAACCCTGGTTCACTCGGTAGGTGGTTGGGCAGCTCTGTCCGGTGCGATAATCATCGGCCCGCGTCTGGGACGCTATGTGGATGGCAAAGTCAACGTCATGCCGGGTTCCAACATTCCGCTGGCAACATTGGGCACATTCATCCTGTGGCTCGGCTGGTTCGGATTTAACGGCGCGTCACAGCTTGCAATGGGTACGATCAGCGACGTCAGCGATGTTTCACGGATTTTCGTCAACACCAATATGGCTGCCGTAGGCGGTGTGTTGGCAGCGGTTATCCTGACGCAGCTTATGTATGGCAAAATCGATGTGACCATGGCGCTGAACGGTGCACTGGCCGGCCTGGTGTCTATCACTGCCGAACCACTGACGCCTTCGGTTCCGGCTTCCATCATGATCGGTGCTGTAGGCGGACTGATCGTTGTGGTGGCGGTGCCATTGCTCGACAAACTGAAAATCGACGATGTTGTCGGTGCTATCCCCGTCCACTTGCTGGCCGGTATCTGGGGTACGCTGATCGTTGCCGCGAATACGCAGTCAGAGGTTGATGGCGTGACGTTAAGCATTGGTGCGCAGCTGGGAGTTCAGGCTCTGGGTGTTGTAGCTATCGGTGCCTTTACCTTCATCACCACCGCAATCATCTGGTCGATTTTGAAATTCACCATCGGTGTACGTCCCACCGAAGAAGATGAACGCCTGGGTATGGATATCACGGAAGTCGGTGTCGAAGCTTACCCGGAGTTTGTCAAAGGTTAACCAGTTTGGTGCCGGCCACCTCTCCCAAAGATTAAAGGTCGGCACCTCCCCTTGTTCCTCCTGAGAACAACAACTTTGGCCGGTGATGGAAACATCTCCGGCCTTTTTTTGTCGAAACTATATATGAACGGAGAGCATGTTCTGTTCATATTAAGAGTCTTTAATATGAACAATTCCTGACAAGAGAGTTCAGCCTCCACTCAATCCCGATCCACTATAAAGGCCACATAAGCTCGGTAATCATTCCCGGGCAGTGCGAAGGAAAGTGGAGATGAACACTCTTAAAAAAGCGATAATCGGAACCGCTGCCGCATCTGCGATGGCTGTTTCCGCGACACCGGCGATGGCCAATGGTTATGACCGGGACCGGGGCGGTATCAGCGCCGGTGAAATAATTGCCGGGGCTGTTGTTATCGGGGCGATTGCTGCGATTGCAAGTTCGGGTCGCAATGACCGTTACTCTTATAATGATCGGTATTCATATAATGATCGTTATAGCGCAAACCGCTATGATAATAATTATCGCTATAGCGGTTATATCAACCCGCAGCAGGCAGTGGATACTTGTGTCCGGGCTACCGAACGAAGGGCCAGCTATTATGGCCGTGCCAATGTGACGCGGATCAGCGATGTAGACCGGACGCGCAACGGGTATAAGATCAAGGGCCGTTTGGATGTGCGCAACGGTTATCGCCGCGGTAACGATAGTGGTAAGTTTACCTGTTACATTGAGGGCAACCGAGTGACCGATGTGCGTCTGAAAAACCTGAAATATCGCAGATAAAGTTGCAAGATATTACGTAATGGTTCAGCCTGATGACAGGCTGGACCCCCTAGATATAGTGGGCGAGTCGATTCCTGGGCGCAGAATCTACTGAACTTTGGGGTATGTGATATGGATTATCCAAAAAAATTGTCCGCCATTGCGGCGTCGGCAGCATTGGTCTTTTCCGGGGCCTTTACTGGCCTTACACCTGCAATGGCGGCGCCGATCAACCCTGCGCCAGCGCCAGCCAGCGTCATCGATATTGCCAGTCTGGGCTGGAGCGCAGACAATGACAAAGCCGAAGGTTGGCGCAGTTATAGAGGCTACCGTAATTATCGGGGCTATCGCGGCTATGGCCGCGGCTATCGCCGACACCGGGACAGGATTGATGCGGGCGACATCATTGCGGGCGCCCTGATTATCGGCGGCATCGCAGCTATCGCCAGTGCAGCTTCAAAAAATGCCCGTTCCAATGATTCCGATTATCGCAATGATCGTCGCTATGATGACCGGCGTTATGACGACCGGAGCTATAATGATCGCCGCTATGATGACCGCGACTTGAGCGCGATGGACATGGCAGTGAACGTCTGTTCCGACGCAGCCGAGCGTCAGGCTGGTGACAATGCCCGTGTATCCGAGAAATACAATCGGTTGCGCGTGACGGTAACGGATGGCGCGTCGAAGGCGATCTAACCGGCAGTAGCCAGCGCGCGTTCCTGTGCGGCACAACCAACGGCCGCGTGGATTTTGTGCAATTTGACGGCGCGGGCGATCTGGCTTTTGCGGATTAGGAGTTAAACCGCTGTCCGGCCAAAGTCCTGCCGGGTGACAGGGTGCGATGCGCTAAGCCCGCCGTCCACTGCAATAGCCTGCCCATTGACATAGGATGACCGGTCAGAGGCAAGGAACAAGGCGACCTCTGCCATTTCGATCGGGTTCGCTCCGCGGCGGAGAGGGTTGAGGTAACCTAGCCGGTCCTCTTTGCCTTTCTCCCGCGCCTTGTCATAGATGAACTGGGTCATGCCAGTCTCTGTAATGCCGGGGCAAATCGCGTTGCAGCGGACGTTGGAGGTGGCAAATTGTTGGGAAGCGACCTTCACCAGATTGATGACACCGGCCTTGGATGCAGAATAAGCCGGGCCGCCAGCACCCGACCGGATACCGGCCACGCTGGCGGTGCAGATAATCGACCCGCCATGTCCGCTATCGGCAATTACCTTTCCGGCATATTTAACCGCCAGGAAAGGCCCGATCAGGTTGACGCGCAACACTTCCTGCCACTCGGCAACACTGCTGTCGAACATACCTTCAAAACCGCCGCCAATACCGGCATTGGCGAAAAAGACATGCAAGTCGCCGAACTTCTGCTCTGCAGCTTCAACCAGCATTTCGACATCGCCTTCGGAACCGGCATCCGCTTTTATTGCGATGATATTTCCGTCGGAGCCTTTGGCAGTCTCCTCAACCGCATCGGTAATGTCGCTGGCGATGACCTTTGCGCCATGCTCTGCAAATAACAGCGCCGCCGCTCTGCCAATGCCGCTGCCCGCGCCGGTAACGATGGCCACTTTGTCTTTAAGGTCTGCCATGGCTTTGCTCCTGTAAGTCCGGCCTGTTCATGCTGCGCCGGCCCGTTTCGCCACTTCCCATCCGGCCTGTGCAAGAGGGGTGACCCGGTCGGACATTTCGGAAGCTGCCGCACTATTCGCGGTGCCATCTACTACACGTTTCTTGATACCCTGTAAAATAGCAGCAATCCGGAAAAGATTATAGGCAAGATACCAATCCATCGGAGGTAAATTATCAATTCCGGATTTTTCACAATAACGCGCAATGGCTTCTTCGCGCGAGGGAATACCAAGCGCCTTTAAATCCACATCTTTCAGGCCGCTTCGTCCTTCCGGCTCCATTTCATAGGCCATCAACCAATATGCAAAATCCGCAATCGGATCACCAAGCGTCGACAGCTCCCAGTCAAGCACCGCGATCACCTTGGGCTTGTCATGCGCGAAAATCATGTTGTCGAGGCGGAAGTCACCGTGAACGATGCCAAAACTTTTTTGCTCGGGAATTGTTTTGGTCAACCATTCGATCAGTTGATCCATTTCCGGAATTGTTTCGAGTTCCGACAATTTATATTGCTGGCTCCACCGGGAAATCTGGCGCTCGCAATAATTTCCGGGCTTGCCATGTTTTTCCAGACCGACTTCCGCAGGGTCATAGCTGTGGAGCAGGGCGAGAGTATCTATCATCTCATAATAAATGGCTCGCCGCTCATCCGGCTCCATGCCCGGCAATGTACCGTCCCAGAGAGTCCGTCCATCGGCCATGCCCATGATATAGAACATCGTGCCTATGACGCTGTCATCCTCACAAAGGCCATAAGGCTTTGCTACAGGAAACCCGGCTGGAAACAGTCCTGCCAGAACCCTGAATTCCCTATCAACGGCATGGGCAGAAGGAAGCAGTTTGCCGAAAGGCTTTTTCCGGAGGACATAATCAGTGCCCGGCGTTTCGATCTTGTAAGTCGGATTGGACTGACCGCCTTTGAACTTCGTGATGGTCATCGGACCGGCAAAGCCCTCTACATTTGCTTCCATCCATTTAAGAAGACTCGCCTCGTCCAGCTTGTCCTTCTCTGGAACTTCCATAGTGCCAGTCATATCGTCTTGTGGGTTCATACCAATTTTACTCGCCATATTACCTGTAGCGCAGTCCTGCGCCTAATTTATCCAAATGTGATAACGGACCGCGCCGCGTCACCTTTTTTCATTTTCTCGAAGCCATCGTTAATCTGTTCAAGCGGAATGGTTTCAGCAATGATACTGTCCAAATCGAGCATACCGCGCAGATAGAAATCGACCAGGCGCGGTATATCGACCGGGAAGCGGTTATTGCCCATGATAGCGCCCTGCAATTTCTTGCCAGACAGCAAGTCCATCGCGCTAAGGCCAACCTTATGATCAAGCGGCATCATGCCCAATATGGTTGCTGTCCCGCCACGCCTCAGCGATCCGACGGCCAGCTCACCCGATGCCGGACGGCCAACAGCTTCGATTGCGTGGTCAACGCCGCCTTTGGTCATTTCGATAATCTGGCCCGCCGCATCAGCGGCCATCGCATCGACGACATCTGTGGCACCCAGCTTCATTGCCAGCTCTCGTTTTTCAGGAATAGGGTCCGCCGCGATAATGCGGCCAGCACCAGCAATCTTTGCGGCGTTGATTGTCGCCAGGCCGACCCCGCCACATCCAACCACCGCGACAGTTTCTCCGGGTGTAACCTTGCAGGCATTGAATATCGTTCCGGCACCTGTGGTGACCGCGCAGCCAATGATAGCGGCACGATCAAGCGGCATATCGGGGTTAATTCGTACGCAGGCATGTTCATGGATCAGCATTTGTTCGGCAAAGGCGGACAAATTCAACATCTGGGCAACCGGTGTTCCGTCAGGGCGGGTAATGCGCGGTGCATCATCCGCCATGCGCCGCGTTTCCGCGCCAAGGCAAAGGGACATACGCCCCGACACGCAAAATTCGCAATGACCGCAATAGGCAGAAAGACAGGTTACCACGGCATCGCCAACCGCAACTGTGCGAACTTCGCTGCCGACTGCTTCGACGATACCCGCTGCCTCATGTCCCGGTATAGCGGGAAGGGGGTGCGGATAGGTGCCTTCGATAAAATGCAGATCCGAATGGCATAGCCCGCAGGCGGCCGTCCGTATCAATACCTCGTGCGGCCCCGGCTTGGAGATGTTGACATCCTCGATTTCGAGCGGCTTACCCGCCTCGACTAAAACTGCTGCTTTCATTGAATCCCTCTCTTATCGTGTAACGGCAAGGTCGCCCGAGGAAATTTCTTCCTTCATTTTGCTGCCATCGGCCGTTTCGGCATATTTGCCATATTCCATTCTGGCGATTGTCCGGTTGTGAACTTCGTCAGGACCGTCTGCGAGACGCAAGGTCCGTTGATGGGCATAAGCACTGGCAAGACCATAATCGGCGCTCACGCCGCCGCCGCCATGGGCCTGAATAGCATCATCGATGATTTTCAGTGCCATATTTGGTGCTTGCACCTTAATCATCGCGATTTCGGCTTTTGCATATTTATTGCCGACCTTGTCCATCATGTCTGCGGCTTTCAGGCAGAGCAAACGGCTCATATCTATGTCGATCCGCGCACGCGCTACGCGCTCGTCCCAAACGCTGTGTTCAGAGATGCGTTTGCCAAAGGCAACGCGCGATTGCAGGCGCTTGACCATTTTCTCAAGCGCTTCTTCCGCCACACCAATAGTACGCATGCAGTGATGGATACGGCCAGGCCCCAAACGGCCCTGCGCGATTTCAAAGCCGCGACCTTCACCCAGGATTATATTGGATGCCGGAACCCGCACGTCTTTCATTTCGATTTCCATATGACCATGCGGTGCATCGTCATAACCGAAGACCGGAAGATGGCGAAGGATGTTCACACCCGGCGCATCCGTTGGCATCAGTATCTGTGACTGTTGTGTATAACGGCTTCCTTCAAAAGTCGTCTTGCCCATAACAATGGCAATTTTACAGCGCGGATCACCAAGTCCTGAAGACCACCATTTCCGGCCATTGATGACATATTCGTCGCCGTCACGAACGATCGAGGTTTCAATATTTGTCGCATCGGAGGAAGCAACGGCAGGCTCCGTCATCAGGAATGCGGAACGAATCTCGCCGTTCATCAGCGGGCGAAGATACTGTTCTTTCTGTTCCAAAGTGCCATAGCGATGGAGGACTTCCATATTGCCGGTATCAGGTGCAGAACAATTAAACACTTCGGATGAGAAGCTAACCCGACCCATTTCTTCGGCACACAGCGCATATTCAAGATTTGTAAGGCCGGGACCTTCAAATTCAAACGCGTCGTCAACATGGGGAAGGTTCGGGTTTGAAGGCGGCATGAAAAGGTTCCAGATGCCTTTTTCTTTTGCCTTCGCTTTTTCTTCTTCAACGACGTTCAGGACTTTCCAGCGATCTCCGGATTCGTCTTCGGCTTTGTAATCGGCCTGACGGGGGCGGACATGATTCTCTATATGCTCACGCACCCGATTGCGCCAATATTCTTGCTTTTCTGTGAGATCAAAATCCATGTTCCTGTCCTTTTTTGAAAGCTATTTAATTTAATTATGCAATTAACTTATCAGAGCCACAGTGGCATTGCCACAAAGAAAAAGGCTCTTTTCATCCGATTATTCCGCAGGCGGTGATGCGGCTGCCAGTTTCGAAAGCCTGTCACTATGATCCTGCTCACTGAGCGGGAATAATGTGTAAGCCCATGTCCCCGTCAAGCCGATGACTGTGATAATCGTTACGAAAATCAAAGCGAGATTGTCGACAATTGCCGGATCTACGCTACCGGGAACCGCCTGTTGCGGCAACTGGATGAATGCGATAATCAGGCCCGACAGCAATATGCCCATGCCGCCAACCATTTTTTGCATCAACCACATGCCTGAAGAAAACAATCCTTCCGTCCGTTTGCCGGCTGTATATTCATAGGCATCTGCGACATCCGCCATCATTGAGAAAGTCAGTATCATAGCAGAGATGCTCGCAGCTATAGCGATGACAATCGCAATGAATAATGCCGGAATTAAATAAGCAGAACCCGGTTCAGGAAACAGCCCCGCCATGCGCAGCCAATATGGCAAGGTGCTAAACACCACGGCAAGAAATGTCAGATAGGCCGCGCCTTTAGCCTTTCCGGTGCGCATGGAAATTGGTGTGACCAGAACAAATGCCATAATAACACCGATAAAAAGAACAGCAGAATAGAGGGTAAGTTCAGTCGAACCAAATTCCCAGACATGGGTGAGGAGATAGGGGGTCATGGCGAAAGTCAGACCCTGATTGGTAAAGGCGAAAACCCCCGCAAACATCAATAGCATATATGGCGAAAAACGAAAAGCGGCGAGCATTTGCGAGAAATCTTCCGCTGTTTCCGGATGCGCTTTTTCCGCTTGGTACCGATCCACGATCCTTCTGTGGGTGCTGGTGGCTGAAACGAGAACGGCCACAAACATGACCCCGGCACCGATAAACGCAAAGGTTGAATACCCATCCTTGTTGAGTAGTCCGACCGGATATTCCTCACTGGGTACAAGAAGCACGCCATAAGCCAGAACCATCATGGCAAGGCCGCTTGCCCAGCCAAGCAGGCTGCGATAGCGCACGATACTGGTACGGTCGTGATAATCCTTGCTCAATTCAGGGACAATGGCCAGCGACGGAACTTCATTGGCGGATAGCGAAAAGCGCACCAGCATGGCCAGAGCCAGCAAATAGAAAAACTGCACCGTTGCACTGGCTTCGGGTGGATGCCACAGGAAAATCCAGGCAATTGCAATAGGAATGGCTGACCCATAAAGCCAGGGGTGACGGCGCCCGATGGATGTTCTGGTGCGGTCTGTCATCTGGCCTATAATCGGATCGATCATGGCATCGACAAATAACGCAATGGCGATGGCCAAACTGACCACATCGGCGCGCATGCCGACAACCTGATTATAATAATAGAGCAGGAAAACGGCGAACCCGTTGTCCTTGATCCCATAGGCGGCCGCACCGGCACCATAGAGAAGCTTAGTCTTTAGCGGGAGTTTGCTGGATGTTTCTGTCAACGCGGGCGCTCCGGTGTAATGGTGTCCATTATCCCCAAGGCCTTCTCCCGTAAAATTAGTCCGAAAGCCGCCAGCCTGATGCCGGAAGTACCAACGTTTATGACTACGGTTTCGCCTTTAAATCGCATGTCTTACTCTCCCGTTTTCATAATATTTTTCTTTGAAGCATAGGCCCAGCGCGAATTGGCCGTCAATCGATTCCGGTAAGAGATTGAATTGCCGTTACGGAATCCGACGCGCGCATTCTTCGGCCATTTTTTTCTGACTTTTTCGGGAAGCAGATGATTGAACGATAGTCCTGAATTGTGATAGTCAGGCCTTAACTAGATAATTAAGAGAGGTGCCGTCATGTCTGATCTTGAACGTTTCCGCGCAGATACTGCTGCGTGGCTGGAGGCGAATTGTCCGCCGGAAATGCGTCAGCCCGTTGTCGATGAAACCGATGTTTGCTGGGGCGGGAAAAACCCCACATTCAAACCGGGCCAGAAAGAATGGATGGACATAATGGCCGCGAAAGGCTGGACCGTCCCGGACTGGCCAAAGGAATATGGCGGCGGTGGTTTGTCGCGGGAAGAAACCAAAATCCTGCTTCAGGAGATGGGTCGCCTGAAAATCCGTTCGCCACTGGCGAGCTTTGGTATCTGGATGCTCGGCCCTGCGTTGCTGCATTTCGGGACCGAAGAACAGAAACTGCACTTCCTGCCGCCTATTGCCCGCGGTGAAGTGCGCTGGTGCCAGGGCTATTCCGAACCCGGTTCCGGATCGGACCTTGCCTCGCTGCAAACCTCTGCGGAAGACAAGGGCGATCACTACCTGATTAATGGCCAGAAGATCTGGACCAGTTACGCGGACAAGGCCGACTGGATTTTCTGCCTGACGCGGACCGACAAATCGAGCAAGCACAAGGGCATCAGCTTCATGTTGTTCGACATGACAAGCGAGGGCGTGGAGACGAAACCGATCATCCTGATTTCTGGCCAGTCGGTTTTTTGCGAAACATTTTTCACTGATGTCAAAGTACCCAAAACCTATGGCGAGGGCATATCCTCTGTCGTGGGTGAAGTGAACCGCGGCTGGGACGTTGCCAAATATCTGCTGGGGCATGAACGCAGCATGATTTCCGGCGACGGGTCTGGCGGGGCGACTTCACTGGGAGCCAAGTTTGCGGATAGTTATGGCCGTGACGAAAAAGGCCGTCTGGATGATCCTATGCTCCGTGCCCAGATGGCGGAAATGGATATTGACGTTCTGGCTTTCCGGGCAATGGCGGAGCGTTTCGGCGATATGTTCAAGGCCAATCTTTGCCACTTCGCACAGCCCAATATGATGAAATATGCCGGTACCGAAATCAACAAACGCCGTCATGAACTGATCATGTCTGCCGGTGGTAGCGAAGTGCTGGAATGGGAAAGCGACGCCACCAATGGCGGCCTGACAGCGCGAAGCTGGTTACGGACAAAAGCGAATAGCATCGAAGGCGGCACCAGCGAGGTTATGCTGAACGTGATTTCCAAACAGATTTTACAGCTGCCAAACGCGTGAGAGCAGGGCGTTACCACATATTAAAAGGATGAAAAGCGATGGCGCTTTACTTGAACGACGATCAGAAAATGCTGCAGGACAGCGCAGCGGATTTCATGAAAGGCGAGGGCAATGTTGCCCATTTACGGGAATTTCGTGACAAGAAATGCAAGGACGGGTTTTCGCACGCGCTGTGGAAGCAATTTGCGGAGATGGGGTTTTCCGGCATCCTGATTGCCGAGGATGAGGGCGGCCTTGGTCTGGGGCATGTTGAAGCGGGGGTTGTGCTCGAAGAAATCGGCCGTAATCTTACGCCGTCGCCCTTTTTGGCGACTGCGGTTGCCGGTGTCGAGGCGCTGAATGCTGGCGGCAAGGCGCTGCGCGAGAAATATTTCCCCGGAATCCTGTCGGGTGACAGCGTGTTGGCGGTTGCAGTTGATGAAGGGGCGAAACATCGTCCCGAACGCATTGCCATGGCAGCAACGCGGGAAGGCAACGGATTCAAGCTGGACGGCAAAAAGCAGTTTGTCGTGCAGGGCGGATCGGCGGATATGATGATCGTGGCTGCACGGACAAGCGGAAGTGCAGGGGATGACAAGGGCCTGACCCTTTTTGCCGTTGATACCAGTGCCGCCGGTTTGACCAGAAACAGTGTTCGCCTGGTCGATAGTGCGATGGCCGCTCATGTCGAGTTTGACGGTGTTCTGGTCGATGCCGATGCCGTCATTGGGGAAGTTGATGACGGGGCCACGGTTTTGAAGCGGATGCTGAATGCTGGACGTGCCGGTACTGCCTCCGAAATATTGGGCGTTGGTGCAGGCGCAATGGATATTACAGTGGACTATATCAAGGGCCGCAAACAGTTTGACCAGATCATCGGAACGTTTCAGGCGCTGCAACACCGCGCCGCGCATCTGTATAGCGAGATGGAAATCGCCCGCGCCGTAGTTTTGAAGGCCCAGCAGATGCTGGACGAAGGCTCTCCACAGGCTGACATGATGGTATCCGTTGCCAAGGCCAAGGCAGGCAAGGCGACCGCGCTGTCGGTCAGGGAAGGCGTGCAGATGCATGGCGGCGTCGGGATGACCGATGAATATGACATCGGCCTGTATATGAAGCGCGACCGCGCGCTGGCCGAATTTATGGGCGACGTAAACTATCACACCAACCGCGTTGCCGAGATGCACGGATATTAGAGGATATTATCATGGATTTTAACAAGTTGTTTTCGCTGGAGGGCCGCGTTGCCCTCGTTACTGGCGGCTATCGCGGTATCGGACGGATGATTACGGAGGGCTTTCTGGCCCAAGGAGCAAAAGTCTATATTACAGGACGCAAAGCCGATGCTTGCGAGGCGGCTGCCGCTGAAATGGGCGATAATTGCATTGCTTTCCCCGGCGATGTCAGCACCGTCGAAGGGTGTAAAGCGCTGGCCGCTGAAATTGCCAGCCGCGAAGAAAGGCTCGACATATTGGTCAATAATGCCGGTGCCGCATGGGGAGAAGAATATCTCAACTTTCCAGAATCAGGTTGGGACAAGGTGATGGATACCAACGTCAAGGGCCTGTTCTTCCTTACCCAGGCGCTGCACCCGCAATTGAAAGCCGCAGCCAGTTTTGAGCGTCCGGCAAAGGTCATCAACATTGCCTCGATCGACGGGGTCAAGGTCAACCCGTGGGAAACATATAGCTATCAGGCATCAAAAGCGGCGGTCATTCACCTGACCCGCAAAATGGCGTCCAAGCTGGTTTCCGAAGACATCATCATGACCGGTATCGCACCGGGTGCATTTGCCTCGAACATGAACAAATCGGCCCGTGACCATGAGGATACTGTTGAAAAAGGCATCCCTGCAAAGCGGATTGGCCGACCCGAGGATATGGCCGCAGCTGCCATTTATCTGGCCAGCAGCGCAGGCGACTATGTTGTCGGCACGACATTGATTGTTGATGGCGGCATCGTAAACGCGGCGAATCCCGGCGCAAGGATTGATGCATGATACAAAAGCCAGTCTTTAGTCGGGTATAGCCAGCACTTTACATTCAGGGGCGGTAACTGGATTGCAGGCGACTGGAAGGTTGCCTGCCGGACTGGTCATGTGCTGCATTCTCGGCCAAAATCCGGGGAATATTTCCCTTACGAAGCCGCATGTCGGCCTGAATCTGCCCAAATTGACCGCTGTTCCATGCTTTTGCAGAGGGTAAGTTTTGTGTTTCAAAATCATGCCCCGGCAAGTTTGTTTTGCAAAAAATGCAGTTAGTTGCAAAACGTGCAACTACATGTGAGTTCTTCTCAATTGAACTTATTTACCTACTTGCTAACTAGGCTTTAGTTGTTCGACAGGAAATATAAAAGTTTATAAAAGTATCAACAGGAAAAGTGATGTTTGATCGGCGTTTTTAATAATAAGGGGAACTCCAATGAAAACGCTTTTCAATATTTTAGCATCTTTGACCGTCACCAGCATCGTATTGATGACGACGGTTCAAGTTTGACCATTTAAGGTTTTTCGGTCCCGTTTGCCCCACCCCTCTCCATTCTGGGCAGCGGGATTGATCCGAAGGTCCGGTTCTTTCAAAACTCCTCCCATTTGAAAGACCGGACCAACGGTTATTTTCCCGGGCAGATATTTCTTCCGGATTATATCGTACTCTCAATAACACGCCAATTCCCTAGTAGGCGATCATAGCGAACATCATCGTTCACTTTTGAGAAACAGCCAGATAAATCAATTCCGTAAAACCTGTCTCAATAATGTTTGAGCAGGAAGCCGGTTTTGAAATATAAAACTTCCACAGCCCTCCCCATGTTTATCCACAAGATTGGGCCATGTGCCTGTGGATAACTGACTTTCTGGCGCTTGGAGCGACTCGCATTTTCGTGGTATATGGATTTTATCGGAAGGAAATTGAACCCGACCGGCGACCAGTCAGCGATGACCCGACGGGACGATTCAATACCGGATGATAATCGAATGATCATACTGTAATTCGCCAGAATATCAGCTTGATGTATCGATTGGTGATTGGACAAGATCCAGGAAAGTTCAGGTGCAAACCAGAGCGGACCGGATGGAAAGCAATCACCGGGTGACCGGGCCAGTACCGGGTTCAAACCGAAACATGATTGCGCAAGCAATGATGCGGAAAACCAAAACCCTTATAATGGCCCGGAAACCAGATGCCAGAGAAGCGGATGCCCGAATCGTAAGATGAGCGCATCCTGAATCAGGCACAGTGGGAGCCGAGACTCGAATCTTTTCGGGAATCGACTCCCATTTTCTATGTGCTCCATTTGATAACCATATTTTTCTACCAATCTTCCAGAGAGTGATCGCCGTCACATCGCGGTCAGAATCGCCGGCTATTACAGTCAGGCGATGTCGCAATATTCACATAAAATTGTGGGGGGCGGCGACGCCGCTGTGCAACAGGTTTTGGCCTTTTGCGATGCCCTCTCTTCCTGGAGTCCGGTGGTTAAGCGACCCGGCCATCGGACCAAGGGCGGGGAGGGCATTTTTTTGGAGTGTTTTTCTTTCGGTTTTTCATAGTTATTTATATTTTCTATTATGATGATTACACATTATTTAGAATTACATGCTATAGGATGACGTACGGCGACGAAAGCTTTTAGCTGTGAGTCCGTAATCAATTGAAGCCCGGTGGCCAGCGACCCGACCACCGGGCTTCTTTGCTTCTGGTGTACGCAGCGGCAATATTTAACACTAACGGACAAATTCTCATCATAAGCAGTCAGATTGTCGCGCTATAATCGGGCACAAATTTTCCCGTTCACATTCCGCGCCAATATTTCACCATAAGCCATTACCACAATCCGAATCCGCGATTGCCATCCTCTCAACGCGGCAAGCGGCCGAGCCGACCTCGGGCGAGATTTTCAGGTTAGTAAATAACCTATATGGTATGTGGGAATAAGGTGATTAAAACCGCGGTCATCCTGGTTATCACCACCATCCCGTCAGTTCCACGCCGGCCATCACAAAGACATAACCCAGCGCTCCATAGAGCAATCCGCGGAAAACCGGATAGGGAATGCGGGCTTTTTGGGGGAAGCCTTCGGGATATACGATTTCGACCATTTCGCCGATCACCGGTTTGGGGAAGGGCATGTACACTTTGTCACGGACCTCTATAAAAGTGCCGTTCCGGTTAGCGAAACGGAAGACGGGCTTATAGAGGGCACGGCCTTTTTCAAAGCGGCGGTCGTGGCGGACGATCATTGCAGGTGCGCGGTGCACGGGGAAGCGCAGGAACGGCAGATCGCCGCGCAGAACAAGCGCCAAACCTGTTCCGGACACGGCCAGGCAAATCCAGAGGAAGATCGTTTCGATGTTGCGGGGGTAGCATTGTTGATCTTGCTTGTTAAGATGTCAGGGCGCCCGTGACGGACGAAAAATCCAGGCAGCAAATGAAGAGGGGAGCCACATGAAATTATTCCGTATCGCGATCATAATATTCGCGTTCATTCCGTTATATTTCGGTATTACCGGAACCATATCCGGTGCGGCGCAACTGGCGGGCGGGGAGCCGGCCGCAAGCGCGGTGGACAACCAGTTCCGCTATCTTTCCGGCATCTATATCGGCCTTGCGATCATGCTGTTCTATGCGGCTGGTGACGTTATCGCACGGGGGCAGATCTTTCGGCTGGCGATGTTGGCGGTATTTATCGGCGGCCTTGGGCGGCTGGTATCCTACCTGACCATCGGCGGAGCAGAGCTTTGGCAGACGGGCGGCATGGTGACGGAACTCCTGGCACCGCCGCTGTTCCTGATATGGCAGGCATATGTGTTGAGAAGGTCGAGCAATATTATCCGATGAAGGGGAGCATGCCCAATCGCCGCAATTAACCCGCCAGCATGTCTTTCAAATAACTGCCGGTAAAACTGGCCTCTACCTTCGCCACTTCTTCCGGTGTGCCTTGTGCGACAATTTCGCCGCCGCGCACGCCGCCTTCGGGGCCGAGGTCGATGATGTGGTCGGCGGTTTTTATCACGTCCAGATTATGCTCGATCACCACCACGCTATTGCCTTGCTCGACCAGTTGGTGAAGCACTTGCAGCAGTTTCCGGACATCTTCAAAATGCAGGCCCGTCGTAGGTTCGTCTAGAATGTAGAGCGTTTGCCCGGTGGAGCGTTTGGACAGTTCCTTGGCGAGCTTTACCCGCTGCGCCTCGCCGCCTGAAAGCGTTGTCGCCTGTTGCCCGACCTTGATATAGCCCAGCCCGACTTCATACAGCATTGCCATTTTGTCGCGGATAGGCGGGACGGCCTTGAAAAACTCAACAGCATCCTCGACCGTCATATCCAGTATGTCGGCGATAGACTTGCCCTTGAACTTCACTTCCAGCGTTTCGCGGTTATAGCGTTTGCCGCCGCATTCTTCGCAGGTGACATATACATCGGGCAGGAAGTGCATCTCGATCTTGATCAGGCCGTCACCGCGGCACATCTCGCAGCGGCCGCCCTTGACGTTAAAACTGAACCGCCCCGGCTTATATCCGCGTGCCTGTGCTTCGGGCAGGCCCGCAAACCAGTCGCGGATATTGGTAAAAGCACCGGTATAGGTGGCCGGATTGGATCGCGGCGTGCGGCCAATCGGGGACTGGTCAATGTCGATCACCTTGTCGAGATATTGCAGTCCTGTGATCTTGTCATGCTTACCGGCAATCACCCGCGCCCCGTTCAGCGTCCGTGCCGCAGCGGCATAAAGCGTGTCGATAATCAGCGATGATTTGCCCGATCCAGACAGGCCGGTAATGCACGTAAAAGTACCAAGCGGGATCGACGCGGTAACATTATTCAGGTTGTTCGCTCTGGCCCCGTGCACGGTCAGTTTCTTGCCATTGCCCTTGCGCCGCTTTGTCGGAACATCAATTTTGCGTGTTCCGTTCAGGTAAGCGGCGGTCAGGGACTGTTTTGATTTCAGCACCTGTTTGAGCGTGCCAGCCGCTACAACTTCCCCGCCATGAACACCCGGACCCGGGCCCATATCGACAACATAATCGGCCGTGCGTATTGCATCCTCGTCATGTTCGACGACAATCACAGTGTTGCCCAGATCACGCAGACGTTTCAGCGTCGTCAGCAACCGGTCATTATCGCGTTGGTGCAGTCCGATGCTGGGCTCATCCAATACGTATAAAACACCGCTTAATCCCGAACCTATCTGGCTTGCCAGCCGGATACGCTGGCTTTCCCCGCCCGACAAAGTACCGCTGGTCCGGTCAAGGTTCAGATAATCGAGGCCGACATTGTTGAGGAACCCCAGCCGTTCGATAATTTCTTTCAGGATCGGTTCGGCAATCTGGCGCTGGGTCTTGTCGAGATGATCGGCAAGGCCGTTGAAAAAGACCAGCGCATCGCCCACGCTGCGACGGACCGGGATGCTGATATCCTCACCCGCGATCTTGACCGCCAGCGCTTCGGGTTTAAGCCGTGCGCCGTGACATACTTCACACGGCGCGGCGGCCTGGAACTTCGCCAGCTCCTCCTGCATCCACGCGCTTTCGGTTTGCAGCATCCGGCGCGTCAGGTTACCGACTACGCCCTCAAACGGTTTCTTGACCTCATAGCTTTTGCGTCCGTCCTGAAAGCGCAATGTGACTGGCAAGCCTTGCGTGCCGTTCAGGATGATGTCGCGGTGATGTTCGGACAAATCCTGCCACGGGGTATCCAGAGAAAACTCGAACTGCCGTGCCAGACTGCCCAATACCTGCATATAATAAGGGCTGGGCGGATTGGATTTGGCCCACGGAACAATCGCCCCTTTTTTGAGCGACAGCGCCGGATTGGGCACGATGAGCTGAATGTCGAAATGGAGCTTTTCGCCCAGCCCGTCACAAGCGGGACAAGCCCCCTGCGGTGCGTTAAACGAAAACAGCCGGGGCGTGATTTCCTCGATCGTAAAGCCGCTTACCGGGCAGGCAAAGCGTTCGGAAAACACAATACGGTTGTCGGGCAGGCCGGTGCCCTTCATCTTACCCTGAGCCTTCTCTCCTTCAGGAGCGGAGGATTGTTGTGCCATCACTTCGGCGGTGGTGGTGTCGGCCAGATCGACAAAGGCCAGTCCGTCGGCCAGCCGGAGCGCGGTTTCGAAACTGTCGGCCAGCCGTGTTTCCATACCTTCGCGGACCACCAGCCGGTCGATCACGACCTCGATATCATGTTTCAGCTTTTTATCGAGCTTGGGCGTTTCCTCGATATTATAAAATTCGCCGTCAATCCGGACGCGGGTAAAGCCCGCTTTCTGCCATTCGAGCAGTTCCTTGCGATATTCCCCCTTGCGAGCGCGCACGACCGGGGCGAGCAGGTAAAAGCGCGTTTTTTCCGGCAACGCCATGACGCGGTCGACCATCTGGCTAACCGTCTGAGCGGTAATCGGCAGCCCGGTTGCGGGTGAATATGGAACGCCGGCCCGCGCCCATAGCAGGCGCATATAATCGTAGATCTCCGTCACGGTAGCAACGGTGGAGCGCGGATTGCGAGAGGTTGTTTTCTGCTCGATCGAGATGGCGGGCGACAGACCCTCGATATGCTCGACATCCGGCTTTTGCATCATCTCAAGAAACTGGCGAGCATAGGCGGAGAGAGACTCGACATAGCGCCGCTGCCCCTCGGCATAAATAGTGTCGAAGGCCAGGCTGGACTTGCCGCTGCCTGACAGGCCGGTAATCACGATCAGCTTGTCGCGCGGCAGCTCGATATCAATGCCTTTGAGATTATGTTCGCGGGCGCCTTTGACTTTGATATGGGTCAGCATATTGGGGATGCTCGCTGGGTAATGGGGCAGGGAGAGGAAAACAGTCTCATAGGCTTGCTTTGCCGAAGATAGGGAAGAGAGTCCAGTGCGTCATTATACCGGCTTATGTTCTAGTTATGTTCTTTATGCAAGAGGGTTTTGCACATTCACATCTGTCTTCACCGGGACCGTGTGAACCGTTGTCGAAGCCTGTGCACCTTTGGTCGAAAGCCGCTGCCTTTCCGGGGCGGAGCGGCGCACTATATGAACCAAGCCCACCGCGTTTTCTGTTGCGTTGTATTTCAGGATCGCCGGGTGGCTTGAACAGCGGGGGATGATGTCACGTTTTAAACGTGGTTACTATTCCGGATATTCGGGAAATCTTGCCCACCGCATAGGCAGCTCCGTTTCCCGCCCGGTATCGTAAGCGCTGGCCCCTTATAGCGCTTTGTTAGCAACGTTACTGGCATCATCCCCCTTTTTGTCTGGCCAAAGCTTTTAATGACACAAGCTTTGCTCGATAATATCGGCAATACGGTCACTGGCTTTGCCATCTCCGAAAGGATTATGGGCTTTTGCCATTAAATCATAAAATTGTTTGTTATCCAACAGTTTAGTGGCTGTTCTTATAATCAGGTCTTTGTCGGTTCCGACCAGTTTTGCTGTCCCCGCTTCTATGCCTTCTGGCCTTTCGGTTGTATCGCGCATCACCAATACCGGTTTGCCTAAGGCGGGTGCTTCTTCCTGTACGCCGCCGCTATCGGTTAGCATGAATGTACAGGCATCCAGAAGCGCTACAAAATTGGGGTAATCAAGCGGCTCTATCATTGCGACATTATCCAGACCGCCCAAAGCTTCATTCATGATCGCACGGACATTGGGGTTCAGGTGGACCGGGAATATCAGCGCAACATCATCCCGTTGCGCGATTTCACGCAGCGCAGATGCAATGTTGGTTAAACCATCTCCAAAATTCTCGTGCCTGTGGCTGGTCACACCGATGATTTTCTTACCGGAAAACCGGGCAAAAAGAGCTTTCAGACCATCATCCAGAAACTGGCTATCCCGGCTTTTTTCAACCGCAGCTAGTAATGCATCAATCACAGTGTTGCCGGTGATGCTGATCTGTTCTTGCGCTATATTTTCCTTTTGCAGTGCTTCTGCAGCGGTTTTCGTCGGGGCGAAATGCTGGTCGGCAATGGTCCCGATAATTTTGCGGTTCACTTCTTCGGGCCAGGGGTGATAAACATTATAACTGCGTAGGCCTGCCTCAACATGACTGACGGGGATTTTGCAGTAATAAGCCGCGAGTGCGCCGCACATGGCGGTTGCTGTATCGCCTTGCACGATCACGCGGCTTGGTTTGATTTCGTCCAGCGTTTGGCCGATAGCTGCAAGCAGACGGCCGGTGAGCTGGTCGAGGCTTTGATCCGCACGCATAATATCCAGGTCATAATCGGGCACGATACCGGCAATATCCAGAACCTGATCCAGCATTTGCCTGTGCTGGGCAGTGACGCAGCTTATGCTGTGCAGGCCGCTGCGTTTTGACAGTGCGTCTATTACCGGAAACAGTTTGATAGCTTCTGGCCTGGTCCCGAATATTGTCACCACTTTGGGCTTTGTTGATTGGCGGTTTTCCATGGGAAATCCACTACCGGCCTTTACCTAAAAATTAGATAACGGCAATAACGGTCTGTTGTTCATTGACGGTTGTGGCTCTCTTCGCCAAATGGCCTTGTATGGAATGGCTAGAAATCAAAATGTGGTTGGTAAGCACAACAGGGCTCGACCGTGATGCGCTGCATATATATTGCGCATTGGTTATTCAGCTTTTCTGTGCCCTGTTTTTTCGTCGGCGGCTGGGAAGCATCTGGCCATGGATTGCGGTTCTTATCATAGCAACCATCAACGAATATCTTGATTATCAAAAGGTTGGCACCAGCGAAGCTTCTATCCTGCTTTTCCAGGCAGAGGCATATCGCGATATGTGGAACACGATGCTGCTTCCCACAATCCTGACGCTGATTGCGCGGTTCTGGCCGTGGTGGATGGTCAAGAAGCCGGAAGAGAAAAAGCCTTCTCGTTTCGATAAGCTTTGGTCAGAGCCGGGACGTTAATCACCGGTCATCCGCTTCGCCGCGATTTCTTTGACATTTTGCGACTGGCCTCTTGGAACGATCATAAGCTTGTTCCCGTTGGCGATGATGATCAGGTCGCTGATGCCCAGCACAGAAATTTCAAGCCCATCGGCGTGGATCAGGTTATTATTGGCATCAATGGCCAAGACATCGCCGGATGTGACATTGGACTGATCGTCTGGCACGCTGATATCGAACAGGGAATCCCAGCTACCGACATCCGACCAGCCGGGATTTACCGGCGTAACGGCGACTTTGTCCGCTTTTTCCATCACTGCATAATCTATGGAATCTGACGGAGAGAGGGCAAAGCTGGCTTCATCGGGTCTAATCTCATTCTTGTCCTTCTTGGCGAGTTGCATGGCCTTTTGGGCCGCCGTGAGCATTTCCGGGGCATATTTGCCCAATGCCTGCAAATAGCTATCGGCCCGGAACAGAAAAATTCCTGCGTTCCAATGATAGCCGCCCGCGGCGAGCATTTTTTTTGCAGCGTCGCGGCCGGGTTTTTCCACAAAGCGACGTGCCGCATAGCTGTTGGAGCTGCCTGCGATAGGTTCGCCTTGCTGAATATAGCCATATCCTGTTTCGGGGCCGCTTGGCTCTATGCCGAACGTCACCAGCCACTGTGCTTTTGCAAGGGGAAGGGATTGCCGGACAGCGTCCTGAAACGCTGATATATCCTTGATAACATGATCGCTGGGTATCACAAGCATCACCCTTTGCGGGTCCTCGCAGGCGAGGGCGGCGAGCGCGATGGCCGGGGCGGTGCTTCTGGGACAGGGCTCCAATATGTGAAATGCCGCTTGTGTCTCCATTCGTTCCATTTGCTCATTGGCAAGAACCACATGTTTTGCTCCTCCGACTAAAATCGGCAGATCAAACAGGCTTCGATCCTGACATCTTTCCAAAGTCATCTGGAACATACTGAGCGGACCTGTGAGTTTCAGGAACTGCTTGGGCCGCTCCGCAGTCGATACGGGCCATAGACGTGTTCCGGAGCCGCCAGAAAGGATCACGGGCGTTATAAGATCAGGAAGGTTCATATCACCCCCCTCATTTCATGCTGCAGGCGATCAGGGACTTGATGTTCGCCGACAAGTCGATATCTGAAGCCTTGGCGCAAAGTCCGCATTCTCCAGCACGGATAACTTTACCTCTGACAGTAACTTCCCCTTCCAGAGGTATAGCGTGCCACTCCCCTGCAATAGTGTCTCTGAGCATATCATGATCATCGGCTATAACTTGAAACAGCCTAAAATGGGGGCCGTCCAGCAGTTTCACCGATTGGTCGGGTACCGCTTCAAGGTGGTTTTTCATGTTATAGGGTGCGGTGGTCGCTATTGATATCGCGTCATCCAGATGTAATTCGCGAGGTCTGCCGTAATCGTAAAGCCGGTAGGTTATATCTACATTTTGCTGAACTTCTATAAGCTGTATTCCGGGTCCTATCGCATGTATTGTTCCAGCGGGAATGTAATATAAATCCCCTCGTTTAACGGGTTTCCACTCGACAAGCTGTTCGATCTGGTCACAAACAACCGCTGCATGTAATTTTGTCGCACTGACCTCTTTAGTAAGCCCAATGCCCAGAACAGCACCCGGTTCGGCATCCACTATATACCAACACTCATCTTTCCCGCGAGGAAAGCCCTGTCGGCGCGCCTGACGATCATTCGGGTGTACCTGAATCGAAAGCTTTTCACCGGTGAATATATATTTGACTAACAACGTAGGCGTAATACCCTTTTCAGGCGTGAACCAGATTTCTCCGATTTTCTCCTTTTGCTTTCCGCCAAATATTTGGGGCAGGCTCAATTGACCCCATGGTTTTGGAACCTTCTTTTGCTTCAGCTTCATGCCCCTCCCCATTAATTCCTAACTGCGGCCAATACTTGTATATTCCAGTCCGCTTTTGGCAACATCTTCAGGGTGGTATATATTTCGCAAGTCTACCAGCACTTTTCCAGCCATTGACGATGATAATTTGTCGAGGTCAAGAGCCCTAAAAGCGTTCCATTCTGTTACAATCACGACAGCATCGGAGTCTTTGGCAGCATCATAGCTACTTTTAGCCATGCTAACATCGGGCATAATTTCCGCAGCGATTTCCATGCCTTCCGGATCATAAGCACTTACCGTCGCTCCTGCATCCACCAATGCCTGAACGATGGCAATAGATGGGGCGTCGCGCATATCGTCAGTATTCGGCTTAAATGTCAGGCCGAGCAAAGCAATTTTCTTGCCGCGCGCATCGCCGCCCAATGCCTGGATGACTTTACGTCCCATTGCCCTTTTACGTTGATCGTTAACCTGCACAACCGCTTCAACAATCCGTATCGGACTTTCGTTATCCTGAGCGGTCTTTATTAGCGCCAACGTATCTTTGGGGAAACAGCTTCCACCATAACCGGGGCCTGCGTGCAGGAATTTTGAACCGATCCTATTATCAAGCCCGATACCCTGTGAAACCTCCTGAACGTTCGCGCCTACTTTTTCGCACAGATCTGCTATTTCATTGATGAAAGTGATCTTGGTCGCAAGAAATGCATTTGCCGCATATTTGATTAGTTCAGCGGTGCGTCGGCCCGTAAAAAGAATGGGTGACTTGTTTAAAAAGAGCGGTCGGTAAATCTCGCTCATCACATTTCGTGCCCATTCGTTTTCGGCGCCGATTACGATTCTGTCAGGGCGTTTGAAGTCATCTATAGCGGCCCCTTCCCGAAGAAATTCAGGGTTGGAAACGACGGCAAATTGATCAGTATTGAGCTTTTGTGAGATTATCCGCTCTACCTCATCACCTGTCCCCACCGGAACAGTAGATTTTGTCACGATAACTGCTGCTTTGCTGATTGCATCGGCAATTTCTTCACTTGCAGCATAAACATAGCTTAAATCGGCATGGCCATCTCCGCGCCGCGAAGGTGTACCAACGGCAATGAATATGGCATCGCTATCCTTTACCGACTTTGTCAGATCGCCGGAAAAGGACAGGCGACCAGCTTTTACATTATGCTCAACCAAATCAGCAAGTCCGGGCTCAAAAATAGGCATAATATTCTTGTTAAGCTGGTTTATTTTGTTCGGATCTTTATCAACGCAAATGACTTCATGTCCAAAATCAGCGAAGCAGGCACCAGAAACCAAGCCAACATAGCCTGAACCGATCATTGTAATTTTCATATTTGTCCTTTTGGCTGATACTGTCACTAGGGTGACGCAGATTTGTGTCGTTGCTTCTCTGGCCTGATCGCGTTTTCCGGTCAAGCAAGGGAACTTGTTCTAACCTCTCTACAGTGCATTCTATCTTTTTATGATAGTAACCCTTATGATTTTAGCATCTGATACGTCCTTACCTACTGGGAAGTTAGAATGCTTACATAAACAGATCAGCTTATCATAGACTCACAAGTAACTGTATAATCTGCCTAATTACAGTTGTGTGATTAAAATCACCCGTCTACGTTTGAAGCGATGGTTCAATGAATATTCATCTGGAATTGGAAAAATCGAAGCCATGATCGCCGTAATTACCGCTCTTCTAGAAAAAATCGCGAATTTCTCGCGCTGGCAGAAGCAGGCTATCGTGCTTCTGCTAGATATGGTTCTTTGTATACAATCTATATGGATAGCTTACTCTTTGCGCATAGGTGTCTGGATTTATTGGGATCTGGCTGTCCAGAAAATTGTACTGGTCGCACTGTTGACGATGATACCGGTGTTCTACTTTGTCGGCGTCTACAATGCGATATTCCGCTATGCTGGCTCTGGTATGATGAGGACCTTGGTAAGGGCGCTCACTTTCTACAGTATACCGATGGTTGCTATTTTTTCAATTATCGGAATTGCAGGCGTCCCAAGGACAGTGGGAATTCTTCAGCCCATTATTTTCTTTATAATGGTCGGTTTTTCGCGTGTCACAGCACGTTATCTAATGGTGGATCTATTGAACAGGAGCCGCTTTGGCGGACAAGTTAAGACGGTCCTAATATATGGTGCGGGTAATGCCGGGCAACAACTTGCAGCATCTATGCGGTCTGAGCCAGCAATGGCGATGCGTGGCTATATCGACGATGATCAGCGGCTGGATGGGCAAAAACTGGACGGCGACAAAGTTTTCTGGAGCGGCAATTTACAAGATGTCATCACTAAATATGCTGTAACTGACATCTTGCTCGCACTTCCGAATATTTCTCGCAAAAAGCGACGGTCTATCGTTGACCAAATCCAGAAGTTTAAGGTCCATGTTCAAACCTTGCCGAACGTAAAGGATATTATTGACGGTCAAGTATCGTTTAATGACATCCGTGAGCTGGACATCGAAGATCTGCTTGGTCGCGAGCCCGTTGCCCCCAATGAGCTGCTTCTCGGTCGGACGATCTTAGGTAAAACTGTCATGGTAACCGGTGCTGGCGGTTCTATTGGCAGTGAACTGTGCAGGCAAATTGCGAAATCCGGAGCGCGTAAACTGTTACTGTTCGAAGTGTCGGAGTTTTCACTCTATGCCATCGAAAAAGAACTTCGCAATCTCTCGGCAGACCATACTCCTGGCAAGATAGAGATTGTTCCTGTTCTGGGATCTGTTGCAGACGCTAATCGTCTGGCAGAGATTTTTGCACTTTGGCATCCAGATACTGTTTTCCATGCTGCAGCTTACAAGCATGTACCTCTGGTAGAGGCCAATCCGGTTGAAGGCATAAGAAACAACATATTGGGCACATATGAGATTGCCCGAGCAGCACATATCGCAAGGGTCAGTGACTTCATCCTTATCAGCACGGACAAGGCAGTTCGCCCTACCAATGTTATGGGGGCGACCAAGCGTGGCGCCGAACAGATTATCCAGGCGTTGGCTGAAGAAAGTGAAACCAGGTTTTCTATGGTCCGCTTTGGTAATGTTCTGGGATCAAGTGGTTCCGTAGTTCCCTTGTTCCGGCAACAGATTCAGGCTGGAGGGCCGATCACGCTTACGCATCGTGATGTTACTCGCTATTTCATGACAATACCGGAAGCTGCACAACTCGTTATCCAGGCTGGTGGTATGGCCAAAGGCGGTGAAGTTTTTGTACTGGATATGGGAAAATCGGTTCGTATCATGGATTTAGCGAAGACCATGGTTCATTTGTCCGGTCTGACCATACGCGACAAAGCTAAGCCAGATGGTGATATCGAAATCGTGGAAATTGGTCTGCGTCCGGGTGAGAAATTATATGAAGAGTTGATTATTGGTAATGATCCGAAATCGACAGTGCATAATCGTATAATGATGGCTCGTGAAAGCCATATAGATCAGACGATATTGGCAGAACTATTGAGCCAATTCCAAAAATGCCGCGATTCGGAAGAAGCAATCACCTTACTTAAAAAACTTGTTCCGGAATTTGAGCATGGTCGGGACAATGATGAGATAGAGAAGGCATCTTGATAAACGTTAGCCTAAGCGGGGTCTCTCTAATCTAATTAAAATCAAGTGTGCTCACCAACTCCAATACCCTGCCCGCATCCTGCTTATGACAAATCAGCAAATCGGGTAAATATGTATCTTGCTGGTTATAAATGAGGGCATTACCGTCGATACGAGAGCAATGCAGTCCATGCGCTTGCGCTACCGCTACAGGAGCGCAGTTATCCCATTCATATTGGCCGCCAGAATGAAGATAAATATCGGCCTCTCCGCGTATAATAGCCATTGCTTTGGCGCCTGCTGATCCCATTGGAACCAAGTCTGCATCCAATATTTTTGCAACGGCGACAGCTTCTTTTGCTGGCCTAGTCCGGCTGACCACAAGACGCGGTTTGCTGGCACGAACGGGAAGGGCGATTGGTAAATCGCTGCGTAAGGTTAAACCAAGCCCGGGTAATGACACAGCTCCGACAGACGGTTTCCCGTCCACAGCCAGTGCCACATGCACTGCCCAGTCTTTCCGTCCCTCGCTATATTCTCGTGTGCCATCTACCGGATCGATTATCCAGACACGCTCTTTGTTCAACCGCTCAACCGTATCTTTGCTTTCTTCGGAAAGCAGGCCATCACCGGGCCGCAATTCACGCAGTGCAGCGACCAGCAGGTCATTCGCCGCCTTATCGCCGGCATCACCAAGCTGCTTCCCGTCCAAGCCCGAATTCTTGCGCAATTCCAAAAGTAGTGCGCCCGCGTCCTCGGCCAGTTTTGCCGCGAGTTCCGCATCGGTCATATGGTATAAGCCCAGCTACCGACAATTTTGTCGACGATAAGTTCAGCAGCCTCTTCCGGTTTCATCTTGGTCGTGTCGATACGAAGCTCCGCATTTTCGGGAACTTCATAGTCGCTATCAATGCCGGTGAAATTTTTAAGTTCGCCAGCGCGCGCCTTTTTGTAAAGCCCCTTCACATCACGTTCTTCCGCGACAGAAAGCGGTGTATCGATAAATATCTCGATAAACTCGCCTTCCGGCAACATCGACCGCACAAGCTGGCGTTCTGCCCTGAACGGTGAAATAAAGGCCGTGAGCACGATAAGCCCGGCATCAGCCATTAACTTGGCAACCTCCCCGATGCGGCGAATATTCTCCACCCGGTCGGCGTCTGTAAAGCCAAGGTCTTTGTTCAACCCGTGACGGACATTGTCCCCGTCCAAAAGGAAGCTGTGCTTGCCAAGCGCATATAGCCGTTTTTCGACCAAGTTCGCGATGGTGGATTTCCCGGAGCCTGAAAGGCCCGTGAACCATATCACGCGTGGCTCCTGATGCTTTTGCTGGGCATGGGCGGCGCGGTCGATGTCAATATTTTGCCAATGGACATTTTGCGCTCGCCGTAAACTGAAATGGAGCATGCCGGCAGCGACAGTGGCATTGCTCATCTTGTCAATGAGAATGTAACCGCCAAGGTCATGGTTGTCGGAATAAGGCTCAAAGATAATTGGCCGGTCAGTAGTAATTTCGGCGACGCCTATATTATTGAGTTGGAGTGTCTTGGCAGCAAGATGTTCCAGATTATTGACGT
The DNA here is from genome assembly GCF_036568145.1 of Parasphingorhabdus sp. Classification (GTDB taxonomy): domain Bacteria; phylum Pseudomonadota; class Alphaproteobacteria; order Sphingomonadales; family Sphingomonadaceae; genus Parasphingorhabdus. Next base: position 92,649 of record NZ_DATCTC010000016.1, read on the forward strand.
TGATCAGATATTTTGGGGGATGGACCGTTGCATTAACAAATTGCGCTCCGATTTTCATCCAATAGCTGCGGCCCGGTAATAATTCTTCTTCATCCATCCAGACAATAGTGGACTCAAACTGGTCCGCTACCTGCGGCGGCGCATCGGTTGCGGCGATGACATCTCCCCGCGAACAATCAATTTCGTCGGCCAAAGTCAGAGTGACAGACTGACCGGCCACTGCTTTATCCAGATCACCATCCATGGTGACAATGCGCTTGATTGTGGAGGTCTTGCCACTGGGAAGAACACGGACTTCATCGCCCGGTTTGACGGTTCCGCTGGAAATTTGCCCACTGAAACCCCGGAAATCCAGATTGGGTCGGTTGACCCATTGCATTGTCATCCGTAGCGGTTCCGCCTGATTGGCGGTGTTCATCACTTCCACATTTTCGAGATGCCCGACCAGACTAGGGCCTTTATACCAAGGTGTATTACTGGATAGGCTGGTGATATTCTCACCGGCCAATCCGGAAATCGGGATAGGTGTAAAAGCCTCTATGCCCACGTCGTTGGCAAAGGCTGCATAGTCGGTGACAATTTGATCATAGACCGTTTCGTCATAGTCAATAAGGTCCATTTTGTTCACGGCAACGACGAGATGTTTAATGCCGATAAGATGTGCCAAATAGCTGTGGCGGCGCGTTTGCGTTAAAATTCCTTGCCGTGCATCGATCAAAATAATCGCTAGATCGGCGGTTGATGCGCCGGTTATCATATTGCGGGTATATTGTTCGTGCCCCGGTGTATCTGCGACGATAAATTTGCGTTTCTCTGTCGCAAAAAAACGGTACGCTACATCAATCGTAATACCTTGCTCACGTTCAGCAGCCAACCCGTCGACCAGCAGCGCAAAATCAATCTCCTGACCTTGTGTGCCGACTTTTTTGCTATCTGCTTCCAAAGAGGCAAGCTGGTCCTCAAAGATCATTTTGGAATCATAAAGCAAACGCCCGATCAGCGTCGATTTTCCATCATCCACTGAACCGCAGGTAATGAAACGCAGCATCGTTTTATGCTGGTGTGTTTCAAGATAAGCATCAATATCTGCTGCGATAAGGGCGTCGGTTTTGTAGATTGTTTCAGGACTATCCATTAGAAATAACCCTCCTGCTTTTTCTTTTCCATCGACGCGGACTGATCATGGTCAATCGCCCGTCCCTGCCGCTCGGAAGTAGTCGTTAGCAACATTTCCTGAATAATCAGGGGCAGGGTGGTTGCCTCACTTTCAACAGCTCCGGTCAAAGGATAACAACCCAAGGTGCGGAAACGGATTGAGCGTTCAACCGGTTGTTCCCCTTCTTGAAACTGGAAACGTTCATCATCGACCATCAGGATCATTCCATCGCGTTCCACTGTTGGGCGGGGCGCAGAAAAATAAAGCGGGACGATTTCGATATTCTCAAGGTGAATATATTGCCAAATATCAAGCTCGGTCCAGTTGGATAAGGGAAATACTCGGATGCTTTCGCCTTTGGATTTGCGCGTATTATATAGCTTCCAAAGCTCTGGCCGTTGGTTTTTAGGGTCCCAGCGATGGCTGGCAGAGCGGAATGAGAAGATACGCTCCTTTGCCCGGCTTTTTTCTTCATCGCGCCGTGCCCCGCCAAACGCCGCATCAAAACCATATTTGTCCAGTGCCTGTTTCAGCCCCTGAGTCTTCCACATGTCCGTATGGAGGCCGCCATGCTCAAATGGATTGATGCCGCGTTCCTTGGCTTCCGGATTATGATAAATCAGCAATTCCATACCAGCGTCATTAGCTGCTTTTTCTCGCAGCCTATACATGTCCTGGAATTTCCAGGTCGTATCCACATGAAGCAATGGAAAAGGTGGAGGAGATGGAAAAAATGCCTTTTTCGCAAGGTGGAGCATCACAGCGCTATCTTTGCCCACAGAATAAAGCATCACCGGATTCTCGGCCTCTGCTGCAACTTCCCGCATGATATGAATGGCCTCTGACTCGAGGCGTTGAAGGTGGGTTAGCGGGGTTCTGGAGACTGGCTGCTGCACGTAAAAGTTCCGATATAATTTGGATTACTCAAATTGCTTAGCAAACCCCTGATATGAGCGGGAGCAATAAATTCTTATTGAAGCGCAACATTTGTTATATTTGGCTATTGATTGTCACCCCGGCAGAAGGCCGTAAAGCCTGACAAGCACTGTAATCTTCGCTCTTGCCCCGACCAAAGCTTTCTGTAACATCCAGCCAGTGGCAAAAGGCGCAATAGTTCAAGGTGATAACGAAGACGCTTCTTTTGACGCTGCGTGGAAAGACGTGCGAACGGATGATGATATCCAATTTGCGAATATTATTCCGGATCCGGAAGCGCAGCCGCCGGAGTGGTGGGGCAAATTTCTGCACTGGTTGAGTGATGTACTGACCCCCGCGGGGGAAATGCTAGCGGCTGCGTGGCCGGTGCTGAAGATCGTATTGCTGGTGCTTTTGGCAACCGGTTTCCTGACATTATTATGGGTGATATTATCTCCCTATTGGCAGATTTGGCGTGGCCGTAAACCCAAGCCGGAAGAAGAATGGCGACCGGACCAAATGGCAGCCCGGCGGCTGCTCGACGAAGCGGATGTGCTTGCTGCAAAGGGACAATTTGACGAAGCTGCGCGTCTTTTGCTGTTTCGTAGCTTAGAGGATATTGAGGAACGCCGTCCCGATCTGCTCCGCCCTTCTGATACCGCACGTGAAATCGGGCTCTTTGAAAGTTTGCCTGAAACCGCACGAGCTATGTTTGCGGTGATAGCCGGGCATGTTGAACGCGGGGTTTTCGCGGCTACGCCCATTGGTGAAGAAGGCTGGGCCGCATCTCGTAATGCCTATAGTGAATTTGTGCTGGCCAAGAGTTGGCACAAGCCGGAGGCTGACATCAAATGAGCGTTCAGACCAATCCGTTTAAACGCACGACGATCATAATCATGTTTGCCATCGGCTTTCCCGCTTTTGTCGCGCTGCTTTATGGGTTGGGTGCCGGAAGTCCTTTGTCTTCCAGCCAGAATGGTGATGCACATGGTGCTTCAAACAGCCTTGTTGGCTATAAGGCACTTGCGGACCTTATGCAAAAAACCGGGGTCAAGGTGCAATATTCGCGGACTTCCGCGGGGCTTGATAATTATGGCCTGCTGGTCCTGACGCCTTCTTCTTATGTTGAGGCTGTTGATATCGCGAAGGTAACAAGGGACCGGGCTTATATCGGGCCTACGATGATCATATTGCCCAAATGGCAGGTTGGCCGGGTTCCCGATCCAAGGATTAAAAAGGGGTGGGTGCAGCGCTTTGGAACACTGGCCCCGGATTCTGGAGTGGCAATGCTCAAGGATATCGCTGATGTTAATATCCATGTCGCCGATAAAGGTGGAGCGAAAACGAATGAGCGGCCAGTCGTTCCATCTGCGGTTGGTGGATCTGTTAAAATTCCGGAAGTTCCGGTCACTATGTCCGGCAATTCTATCCGCGCCGTTGTTCCTGCGCCAAAGGGCGGCGCTCTGGTCGCTTATCTGGATGATGGCGGTGTTTATCCACAGCTGGATAGCCTGGATGAATCCCGCGTCACAGATGAAGAGTCTATTGATGAGTCCCTTTTCCCATTGGTGTTTGTCGCTGATGCCGATCTCTTTAACAATAGCGGGATGGCGGATAAGGAAACCGCCAGACATGCGCTGGCTCTTATGGAAGCTGTTTCAACCGGGACAGACGGCAGGGTTACATTTGACTTAACCTTCAATGGGCTTGGTAATCCCGAAAATTTGCTCACCCTTGCTTTTAACCCGCCATTTTTATCTGCCACAATCTGTCTGGTCATTGCTGCACTGGCCGCTGCATGGATGGCGTTTAATCGCTTTGGGGCGGGGGTGCGGGAGGGGCGGAGTATTGATTTTGGAAAAACCGCACTGGTCAATAACAGTGCGGGTTTCATTCACAGGATGCGGCGCGAACATATTGTCGGTGGAACATATGGAGACACAATCAGGGTTGAGGCGATTCATGCCATTGGCCTGTCGCCCGATGCGGACCAGGAGGTTCAGGACCGCAAGCTAGACATGCTGGGCGAGGTGGATGGCCATAGCTTCACGGACTTGCACAATAGGCTCAAAAACGCCCGTAACCCGCAGGAAACTGCGCTTTGGGCTGGGGCGCTCTATCGTTGGAAAAAGGAAATTATCGGATGAATGTCGGGGAATTAAAGACGCTGGCGGATAATATCCGCGCGGAGGTTGCAAAAGCGATTGTCGGGCAGGAAGAGGTGGTTGACCACCTGTTGATCGCGCTGTTTTCCGCTGGCCATATATTGCTGGAGGGACCGCCGGGGACCGCCAAGACGTTTCTGGCGCAATGTTTCGCCGCAACGCTCAATCTCGATTTTAACCGGATACAGTTCACACCCGATCTGATGCCCGGCGATATTGTCGGATCCAACCTGTTCAATTTCCAGACCAGCACGTTCACCCTGACACGCGGCCCGATATTCTGTGACCTGTTGCTTGCCGATGAAATAAACCGCACGCCGCCAAAAACTCAAGCGGCGATGCTGGAGGCCATGCAGGAACGCGCTGTCACCCTAGACGGGGAGACGCATCAGCTATCCCCGCAATTCATGGTGGTCGCCACCCAAAATCCGATTGAACAGCAAGGGGTTTATCCGCTTCCCGAAGCGCAGTTGGACCGGTTTTTGTTCAAGATGTTGATCGCATATCCCGATGCGGAGGAAGAGAAGAAGATTGTCAGCCAATATGGCCAGCGGGTAGGAGCGCCGGGGCCTGATGATTTCGGGATCAGTGCACAGGCGGACAGTCATTCTCTGGCTGAGGCGGCGGAAGCGGTCAAATCGGTCAAGCTGGTGGAGGATGTCACCGATTATATCGTCCGGCTGGTCCGCGCTACCCGTGAAACGGCTGATCTTGAAAATGGTGCCAGCCCGCGCGCCGCGATTATGCTGGCCACTGCCGCGCGGGCAAGGGCGGCGATTTCGGGCCGTGACTATGTGGTTCCAGACGACGTTAAAGCGCTTGCGCCATCGGTTTTGAGGCATCGAACGATATTATCCCCGGCGGCGGAAATCGAAGGCCGCCGTGTGGACGCTATCATTGCAGACTTGATTGACCGGACGGAAGCGCCGCGTTGATCTACCCCACCGCCAGAGCCGTGATGTTCATCGTGATTGGCGCGCCTGTTTCGACGTTGCTGGCGGCGGTGATACCGGGACTTTGGGCGGTTGGCATTGCGTGGGCGGCGGTGCTTGTCTTGCTGCTTTTCATTGATGGAATGATCGCGGCGAAGATGAGCGATGTTCAGTTTACGGCGCCCCGGACTACGGAAATCGGTGCGCCGCTGGAACTGGGCGTGAAGGCCGAGTTTGCCGGGTTAATCATGCCCCGCCAGGTAAGCGCGAATCTGGGTGTGGACGACAGGTTATCGCAAAGCGGCCGGATTGAGTTTACACTCCACCAGATAGCCCCCCAGACACCTGCATTCAGCGGGGCAGCAACCACGATACCGGCCCGGCGCGGGACTGGCGCTATCGGGAAACTCTGGCTGCGCTGGAAAGGGCCGCTGGGCCTTGCATGGCGGCAAAGTTCCAGGACCAATGACCAGTCGATTGCGGTCGTGCCCAACATATCCGCAGTCCGCAGCCCGGCCGTGCAGATGTTTTTGCGCGACTCTGTTTTTGGGCTGCTATCCCGGCAATTTCGCGGTGAGGGGAATGAGTTTGAGGCGCTGAGCGAATATCAGCCGGGCATGGATCGACGCAGTGTTGATTGGAAAGTTTCTGCGCGGCACAGCAAATTGATGGCCAAGGAATATGATACCGACCGCAACAACCAGATTGTTTTTGCGCTGGATTGCGGAACGGCCATGTGCGAGCCTGTCGATGGATTGCCGCGAATTGACCGTGCGGTTTCGGCGGCCTTGCTGACTGCATATATCACGCTTAAATCGGGTGATAAGACCAGCCTGTTCAGCTTTGCCGCCAAGCCCGAAATATCGACGCCCTTCCTGTCAGGAAGCCGTAATTTCTATCGCTTGCAACAGGATGCAGCAAAGATTGATTACCGGCATCAGGAAAGCAATTACACTTTGGCTTTGTCGGCACTGTCGGCCCGGTTGCAGCGGCGATCGCTGATAATAATCTTTACCGATTTTACCGATCCGACCAGCGCTGATTTGATGCTGGAGGCCGCCGGGCGGCTGATTGACAGGCATCTGGTGCTGTTCGTGGTTCTGGAAGATGAAGAGCTTGCCAGATTCATCAGGAAAGAGCCGGAAAGCGCGCAGGATGTTACGCGAAGCGTGATGGCGCAAAGCCTGCTCGATCAAAAGAAACTGGTCGTTAGCCGCCTTCGCCATATGGGTATTGATGTAATCGAAGGCCCGCATCAAAATATCGGCACGCAGCTGATTAACAGCTATCTTAAAATTAAGCGGCGGGGAGCGATCTGATGGCGGACATATCGGCAAACCCCAAAGAAGGGCGGGCGATTGACACGGTCGTCCTGAAAAGCGACCGCTTTCGTCTGGAGCGGGAAGCCGACTGGGCGCGTCTGGAAGAAATCATCACCAAGATGGAGAGGGGAAAGGCGCGGCGCTTGAGTGACGAGGATGTGCTCGCGCTCCCCACGCTTTACCGGACCACATTATCAAGCCTGTCCATCGCGCGTGAAAGCTCGCTGGATGCTGCCCTGATCGACTATCTCGAAGCTTTGGCGCTGCGGGCCTATTTCATGGTTTACGGCACCCAGACCAGTTTCGGCAGATGGCTGAAAGGCTTTTTCGGCGGCGGCTGGAGCCGGGCAATACGGGATATGAAGCTGGACATCTGGATCGCGCTGTCCGTGATGATTGTCGGAACCTTGATTGGCTATATGCTGGTCGCTGGTGACAGTGACTGGTTTTATGCGCTGGTTCCCGGCGACTTTGCCGATGTCCGTGTGCCCGGTGCCACTGAAGAGGCTTTGCGCGGCACGTTGTTCGGCGCGGAAAAACAGAACGGTTTGGGAATATTCGCGGCCTATCTGTTCAGCAACAACGCACAGGTCGCTATCCTGGCCTTTGCGCTCGGCTTTGCATTTGCAGTGCCCAGCATATTGTTGCTGATCCACAATATGGCGTTATTGGGCGCAATGTTATGGGTTTTTGCCCAGCGCGGGTTGACGGCTGATTTTATCGCGTGGCTTTCCATCCACGGCACGACAGAGCTATTTGCCATACTTCTGGCCGGAGCGGCCGGGATCCATGTCGGGCGTTCGATTGCCTTTCCCGGTGCGAGATCCCATCTGGTCGCCGCGCGTGAGGCCGGAAAGCGTTCTGCGGTGGTGATGGCGGGCGTGGTTGTCATGCTATTTTGTGCCGGATTGCTGGAAGGGTTCGCGCGCCAGCTTATCAACGATACGGCTTTGCGTTATCTGGTCGGCGGCGGGATGCTGCTATTCTGGCTGGCTTATTTCTTTGTCTATGACGGTCAGAAGAAGGGCCCGGCTTATGGGTAGCGCAAAATCCGGTGCGCGGGTCCAAAGGTCCGCCAAAGCCGGGCTGGACCGGATCATGGTTTCACCAGAGGGGGTTGAGCTTCATGTTTCTGTCGCACCCTTTATGTCGAGGGTGTGGGCGCTGGTTCTGGACCTCGTGATTATCAGTCTGATCTCGACCGGCATCGGTATCCTTTGCTTCCTCTTCGGTTTTCTTATCCTGACTGGAAGCAACGGCGGAGATATGTTCAGCCTTGAAGGGCCATTGAGCTTTATCGTCATTGTCTGGATTATCAGCAATTTTGTGCTTCAAAACGGCTATTTCATATATTTCGAGATGGGCGACCGGGCGGCGACATGGGGAAAGCGTGCACTTGGCATCCGTGTGGCATCCCGCGACGGGGGGCGTTTGACAGCAGAAGCGATCATTGCCCGAAATATTTTGAGGACTATCGAGCTGTTCATACCGTTGCAACTGATGCAAACGGGGTCTGATATTTTGTCCGGCTCCGGTATCTCCGGATTAACCGCTTTTATCTGGGTTTCGATATTTGCTTCATTCCCGCTGTTCAATAAGGATCGGTTGCGCTGCGGTGACCTGATTGCGGGAACCTGGGTGATCCGGGATGTCAGGTGGAACCTCGACGGCGTGGTTGCGCCTTCGGTTGAAACCCATGCCCATCCGGTGACGGGGCGGGGAGTGGCCCGCTATGAATTTTCGGATGCAGACCTGTCCGTCTATGGTGAATATGAATTGCAAACATTGGAAAGCGTGCTGCGGACCGGCGCAGATGAAGCGCTTGTGGCAGTGGCGCGGTCAATCTGTAATAAAATCGGCAGGGATTGGGACACGGAATCGAGAGGCGGGGACGAACGGCTGTTCCTGGAAGCCTATTACACCGCTCTGCGAGCCAAGCTAGAGCGCAATATGCGTTTCGGAAAGCGGCGCAAGGACAAATTTTCAGACGGAGTTTAACAAAGCGGTTAAATTTTCTGGCGGGTAGCGCGGGATGCGGGTTGGCGGGAGCCGCCCTTGCCGTAGCGTCACCATTCTTCTCTTGGGTTTCCTCTCTGGATTTGCTTGTTTTCTGCAGTTTTTGACTTATTGTTGCGTGAAAATAGTCATTGGAGAGTCGTTCATGAATCTGGAATTCACAGCAGAGGAAAATGCATTTCGCGACGAAGTGCGCTCGTTTATCGAGAATAATTATCCCAAGCACATTCAAGGCAAGAACATGCAGGATGAGATGAGCAGGGAAGAGCTCACCGCCTGGTATAAAATCCTTGGTGAAAAGGGATGGTCGGTTCCTGCCTGGCCGGTGGAATATGGCGGCACCGGCTGGACCCCGACAGAGCGTTATATCTGGTCGGAGGAAAATGCCCGCGTCAATGCCATTATGCCGCTGCCTTTTGGCGTCTCCATGGTCGGCCCGGTTATCTATACATTCGGTAATGAAGAACAAAAAGCAAAGCATCTGCCGGGCATCCGCAGCGGCGACGTGTGGTGGTGTCAGGGTTATTCGGAACCGGGTGCAGGTTCGGACCTTGCATCGCTGAAAACAACGGCGGTGCGCGACGGGGACCATTATATCATCAATGGCCAGAAGACTTGGACGACGCTGGCGCAGCATGCCGACTGGGGATTTTTCCTGTGCCGCACCGATCCCGATGCGCCGAAACAACAGCAGGGCATCAGCTTCATTCTGGTGGACATGAACACGCCTGGCATCGAAGTGCGCCCGATCAAGCTGGTCGATGGCGGCCATGAAGTGAACGAAGTGTGGTTGACTGATGTTCGCGTTCCGGTGGAAAACCGTGTGGGTGAAGAAAATAAGGGCTGGACCTATGCGAAATTCCTGCTCGCGCACGAACGCTCTGGCATTGCCGGAGTGGCACGGTCAAAGCGCGGTGTAGAGCAGCTAAAGGACATTGCCTCAAAAGAGATGCTCGATGGCAAGCCCTTGATCGAGGACATGGGATTCGCGCGCAAGATCAGCCAGTTGGAAATTGACCTTGCGGCACTCGAAATCACCGAGCTGAGGACTTTGGCAGGTGAACAGGCAGGCAAAGGGCCGGGGCCGGAAAGTTCGCTTCTGAAAGTGAAGGGCACGGAAATACAGCAGCGCCTGACCGAATTGACGCTGGAAGCTGTCGGCAATTACGGCATGCCCGATTTCCGCAGCTTTCCGGAAGACGGATCGAACGACTTCCCGATTGGTCCGGATTATGCCCACGGTGCTTCCTCGACATATTTCAACATGCGTAAAACGTCGATTTACGGCGGATCCAACGAGATTCAACGGAACATCATCACCAAAATGGTTCTCGGACTCTAGATCCAACCGCACAAATCATAAGAAAGCGATATTATGGATTTCAATTTTTCTGACGAACAGAACATGGTTCGTGATGGTATTTCCCGGCTGGTTCGGGAGCAATATGAATGGGACACGCGGCGCGAGATCATTGCAAGCGAAGCGGGTTGGCGGCCGGAATTCTGGGCACAGCTGGCGGAGCTTGGCATGCTCGCCGCGCCGTTCTCCGAAGAGGATGGCGGTTTTGGCGGCGGGGCGGTCGAGGCCATGCTGATCATGGAAGAATTCGGTAAAGGCCTTGTCGTCGAACCGTTCATTCCCAGCGTGGTTTGTGCCGGCGGCTTCCTGAAACATGCCGGAACGACAGCGCAAAAAGAAGAATATCTGAGCGGCATAATCGCTGGTGAAAAAATATTCGCCTTTGCTTATGCCGAGCCGCAGGGGCGCTATGATCTGGCGAACCTGACCACAACCGCTAAGAAAGACGGCGACGGCTATTCCCTGAGCGGCCAGAAAGCGGTCGTGATCGGCGCGCCATGGGCAAGCCATTTTGTCGTCACGGCACGGACCTCTGGTGGTCAGGCTGACCGGAACGGTGTCTCCGTATTCATCGTCGCCAAGGATGCAGACGGCATCAGCATGCGCGATTATGCCACTGTCGACGGTCGCCGCGCTTCGGAAGTGTATTTCGAGAATGTTTCGCTTCCCGGCGATGCCTTGATCGGTGAACTGGACAACGGCCTTGCGCTGATCGAGAAGGTTGTCGATGAAGCAACCGCAGCGGTCTGTGCCGAAGCGGTGGGCGCGATACAGATGACGAACAAGATGACGCTGGAATATGCGCAGCAGCGCAAGCAGTTCGGCGTTCCGATCAGCAGCTTTCAAGTGCTTCAGCACCGGATGGCCGATATGTTCATGGAATATGAGCAATCGGTTTCCATGTCTTATCTGGCAACGATCAAGCTGAGCGAAGAAGAAGCCGAGCGCAAGCAAACCGTCTCTTCGGCAAAAGTGCGTATCGGCCAGGCGGCCCGCTTTGTCGGCCAGTCAGCGGTGCAGACCCATGGCGGCATGGGCGTAACCGACGAAACCGCGGTCAGCAGCTATTTCAAACGGCTGTCCATTATTGAAAGCGAGTTTGGCAGTGTGGACCACCACATGCGGCGGCATATAAAATTGTCGGCTGCCAGATAAGTTCAGCTTAAAAAAACCATCATAATCCTATCATAAAAGGGGGGACTTGTGCCCCCTTTTTCACGCTATTCCTTTCCCTTCCCAAAGGGAGAGGATGAATATGGTTCAGCAGGCCGCAGCGGTACCGAAAAACGCGTATCGTTACTTTATTTTATTCATGTTGATGCTGACCTATATGTTCAACATCACGGATCGCATGGTCATGTCGATCCTGATCGAGGATATCAAGGCCGACTTTGTCCTCACTGACACGCAAATCGGTCTTTTGGCGGGAACTGCCTTTACGATTTTTTATGTGGTGCTCGGCATTCCGGCAGGGCGGCTGGCCGACCGCACCAACCGCAAAAATATGCTGGCGATTGCCGTCAGCCTATGGAGTGTGATGGCTGCACTCTGCGGGGTTGCTACAGGTTTCTGGACACTGTTTCTGGCGCGGCTTGGCGTGGGTGTGGGGGAATCGGGCGGTAATCCCCCCGCAACTTCGATCATCACCAATTATTTCGATACGCACGAACTATCCAGAGCGATGGGAATATTTTCCCTTGGGGCGGCCTTGGGGCCTGTAATGGGGTTTGTCGCGGGTGGTTTACTGGCGGAAGCCTATGGCTGGCGCTGGACGTTCATCATCCTCGGTTTGCCGGGCGTTGTGCTGGGCGCGATAATCTATCTGACAGTCCGTGAACCGGATCGCAGCCGCTTTTCAAAGAGCGAGCAGGAAAAGGTAAAAGCTGTCACGCAGGAACCTTTTGCGAAAACCATGGCTTCGCTATGGAAAAACCGGATTTTCGTTCGCGTTGTGCTGGCCAATGCACTGGGCATTATTGCGCTTTATGGTTTCTCGATCTGGCTGGCTCCGATCCTTATGCGCAATTTTGAAATACCGGTGTCGCAGGTCGGTATTTATCTTGGCATCGCCTGGACGGCAGGCGGAGTGCCGGGCATGATCCTTGGGGGATATTTTACCGACTGGCTGGCGCTGCGTAACCCGAAATGGCGCGCGTGGTATAGCGCCATTGTCATTTTAATATCCTTGCCTTTGCTGGTTGGTTGCCTGCTATCCGACAATGTCCTGCTTGTCCTTGTCCTTTATACGCTGGGCTATGCAGCGCATAGTTCAACCCAGGGACCGGCTATCGCCATGATGCAATCTTCGGTTTCGCCCACTGAACGGGGGACAGCATCCTCGATCAATGGTCTGGCCGCAACTTTCCTTGGCTATTTCATCGGACCCGCCGTGGTAGGTATGATGAGCGATAAACTGGCCGGGGATTATGGCACCATGTCCCTTAACTATGCGATGATCGCGATTACGGTGTTCAGCCTGATTGCAGCAATATTCGCTTATTTATACGCCGCCAAGGCCGTGCCCGGCAAAGCGGCCGTGCTATCGCCGCAGACTGCGTGATGTCATAACAACAACCCGCCATCCGCGATAAGCGTTTGCCCGACTATATAGCGTGCAAGTGGAGAGGCCAGGAACAGCGACAGGCCAGCCATATCATCTGGCTCGCCAATCCTGCCAATCGGGATGTTTGCGATAGTTGCTTCCCGGCGCTTTGGATTTTGCGTTGTAACGGCCGTCATCTTGGTGGCGATCAGACCCGGAGCAATGCCGTTGACGCGTATGCCATCGGGTGCCCATGCCTTGCCCAAAGTGCGGGTCAGGCCCATCGCGCCGGTTTTTGAAGCATTATAGGCCGGGTTACCAACGGTGGCGTGATAGGCAGCGGTTGAGCTCACAATGATCATTGATCCCTGGGCTGCTTTCAACAGGTCATAAAATGCACTGGCAAAGGTCATCAGGCTGTTGAGATTGACCTGAATGACTTTCGCAAAATTGTCGGGTTCAAATTCCTGCCTTTTATAGAGCACCATTCCTTGCGAACAGACAAGCACATCCAGCCGGTCGAATGTCTGGCGATAGCGGGCAATCGCGTCATTATCAGCCGCATCGACCTGAGCATAATGCAGGCCTTCCAGGTCAGAGCCTTCATCCTTTGAGTAATCGTCTGCACTAGCGCGTGTTCCGGTGACATGGACCCGTGCCCCGCGTCCGCGAAACGCCTGCGCCGTGGCGTTGCCAATTCCGCTGGAGCCGCCGATGATGGCAACTATTTTTCCGTTATAATCCAGTGACGCATCAATCATAACGTCCCTCTCCCTGTTTTTCATTTTACTACTATGAAAAGCGATATTGCCCCATCGGAGCAAGATGGTCTAGGACCGATTTCAATCACGCTTAACCAGAGGAAAAATCATGCAAATACCGTTCTCACTGGCCAATCGAACAGCCCTGATCGCCGGAGCATCATCGGGTCTGGGAGCGCATTTTGCGGAATTATTCGCTAAGGCCGGAGCGAACGTGGTGCTGGGCGCACGGCGCACTGATCGTACTGCGGAAGTGGCAGACAGGATTATCGCTGCGGGGGGTAACGCGCTGGCAGTTCCCATGGACGTGACGGATGAAGGGTCCATAATCGCGGCCTATGATGCGGCGGAAGCCAAATTCGGTATCGTGGATACTGTCGTCTGCAATGCCGGGATCAGCGTGCCCGGCCGATCGACAGATGTCCCTATTGATGGCTTGCAAAATGTCATCGGCACCAACTTTGTCGGCGTCTATCTGGTCGCGCGCGAAGGGGCGAAGCGCCTGATCGCCAGTGACAGCCGGGCAAAGGAAAATGGCCGGATCACCATTATCGGATCCATCACATCGCGCCTGACCGGTGAAGGGGACAGCGCTTATGCTGCAAGCAAGGCCGGCGTCGCGCATCTTGGACGCAATCTGGCGCGGGAATGGGTGCGGCAAGGGGTGAATGTCAACACCGTCCATCCCGGTTATATCGCCACAGAAATTCAGGGCGACTGGTTTCAAACCGAAGGCGGCAAGAACCAGATTGCGGCTTTCCACCGGCGGCGGTTGCAGGATATGTCTTCGCTTGATGCGATGATGCTGTATTTATCATCCGATGCCGCGAATTCGGTGACGGGTTCGGAGTTCGTGATTGATGACGGGCAGTCGCTATAGGCTATTTACAGCCCACCGGTGACGAACAGGCACTGACCGGTCACCCAACTCGCGGCTGGTGAAGCCATATAGACTACGGCAGCGGCTATATCATCTTCCTGGCCAAACCGGCCCAGGGGGATGCCGATATTCTTTAGCAGTTTCTGTCGGTCTTCTTCGGATTTTATTCCCATGGACTCGTCGAAATTTTCGGTAGGGATCGGGCCGGGAGCGACCGCATTGACCCGGATTTTAGGCGCAAGTTCAAGCGATAATGTGCTGGTCAGGCTGTTCACCGCCGCTTTGGATGCACCATAGGGGCCGTTTTTCACCTGACCGCCAAAGGATGCGCGGGACGATGTGTTGATGATGACCCCGCCGTCATCTTTCATGTGCCTGGCCGCAGCGACAGCGCCCATCCAGGCGCTTTTCAGGTTAAGATCAATCTGCGCGTCCCATTCATCCTCAGATGTTCTGGTAAGATAGCGCGGTGTTCCGTCCGGCAAACCGCCCGCATTATTGACCCAGATGCCGAGCGAGCCCAGCTCATTCACTGCCCTATCGGCCAGATGCTCCAGTGCGGACATATCCGTGACGTCGGTGGGCACGACTATGGCACGGCGGCCAAGGGCGCGGATTTCCTCTGCCACATTGTCCAGATTACTGGCCGTCCGGGCCGCGAGCACCACATCCGCGCCCGCTTCTGCCAAAGCCAATGCAATCGCGCGTCCAATGCCTTTGCCGGCGCCAGTGACGACTGCGACCTCGCCATCCAGTCTGAACCTGTCCAGTATAGCCATGCGTGATATGCTCCTTTGCCAGCCAGATTATCGGCAGCAAAAGAGAAGTCCACTAACAGAATAGCACTAGTATAATCGCCAGACCGGATCCAGCGCTTAACGCTCGGCCCTTAACCCTCGGCCCGTGCGACGAGCGAGGGTAATTGCCTGCCCAATATGGTTTCAAACCATTTGTTGGTGGCAATCGCCTGGGTCAGGTCAACGCCGTGCTTTATCCCCGACCGGTCCAGCAGGTTGATCAAATCCTCGGTAGAGATATTGCCCGTGGCATTGGGGGCGAACGGGCAGCCGCCAAGCCCGCCAATGCTGGCGTCCAGCGTTGTCACACCGGACCGCACAGCGGCCCAGGCATTGGCAATGCCGGTGTTGCGCGTGTCATGGAAATGCGCGCGCATGCTAATGTTGCTGGGCAGCAGTTCTTTCAAGCGGCCAAACAGGTCCTCGACCTGAGCGGGGACGCCGACACCAATTGTATCGGCAAGCGCGATTTCAAGCGGTTCTTCTTCGGCCATTTCACTGGCGATATGCATCACGGTTTCGGGGGGAACATGCCCTTCAAACGGACAGCCAAAGGCGGCGGAGATTGTGACCTGCGCTTTCAGCCCTTCGGCCTTTGCAAAACGGATCATCTCGCGATTTTCGCGGATGCCCTGTTCTATGGTCTGCCCCTGATTTTTCTGACCGAACGTGTCGCTGGCAACGATGACACAGCCCGCTTCGTCAATACCGCGCTGGCCCTCTTCCTTGGTCGCCAGCGCGCGCAGCACGCCGCGCTTGTTCAGGCACAGGCCGATATAAGAGACGTCATCGCGGTCCGGCAGTCCGGCAATCACCGCTTCCGCATCGGCCATCTGGGGCACACGCTTGGGGTGAACAAAACTGGCCACTTCCATCCGGCGGATGCCCGCATCGATCATTTTACTGATAATGCCAAGCTTGTCGGCTGTCGAAATTATATCCGGTTCATTCTGCAACCCGTCACGCGGGCCAACTTCGACGATATTCACGGATGTCTGATTATTCTGTGTCATAAGATTATCTGTATTATAAATGTCTAGGGGAGGCGATCAGTAATGATATGGGGTCCACGCAGTGGAGATCAATCCACCTCGATATGCATCGAATAGGCAAAATGTTCGCCAGGGTGATAACTTGCAGAAATCTCGAAAATCCGGCCATCTTCGTCGAAATAGCAGCGCAGGATGCGTAGCACCGGATCGCCTTTGGTCAGGCCCAGTCCCTCCAATATGTCTTTTGAGGCTTTAATCGCCTGAATATCCTGGGTCACACGTGTAACCGTAACTTTTCCGAGCAATTCAATCTGACCGAACAGGGTAACCGCATTGGTATCGATCTGCGCTACGGCTTCTGCCAAATCGGGATGGATCCACGCCTCTGTGAGCGCGATGGGCAGCTCTTTTCCGGGCTTCATCCGCTTTCCGCGGAAGGTAAACCATTCACCTTGCGGACTGATGTCAATCTGAGCCGCTACATCATCGGGAATGGCGGTGGGCTGTCTCTTTTCAAAGATAATAGTGGTATCACGCGCATATTGCAAAATCTCGCCGACGTTACTCAGCGGCTGGTGCAGCGCTCCGGCGCGCGCCGTTGCTGGCTGAACCAGTGTTCCCGACCCGCGTTTGCGCGTTATCAGGCCTTCGGTGGTCAGCTTGCGCAAAGCCTCCCGAACCGTGAAACGGCTGACATCATATTTTTCGCACAGGACAGATTCTGTCGGGAAATTACCAGGATCAGCATAATCCCCCTGTAAAATCGCCGCGCGTAATTCATCGGCCAATTCAATGTACCGAGGTTTTTTCTTCGCTGTGCTTTTGATCTTTTTAGGCGCTTTCACGGCCAATTTTTCTTTCCCTGACATAGACTAACCTTATTCGAGCCGATGCTGTGAAGCAAGAGAGCCTGAGCGTGAAGCGGCAATCTATTTTTTATTATCCGTAAATTATTTGTTGCGGTTGGTGGAGGATGAGGCAGGGGACAATAAAGCCCTGCTTGCAGCAATTGCCCGACAGGCCCAATCTTCCGCATCAAAAGACGGGCCGGAATTATAATGCGGGACCTCAATATCCAGATCGACATGATCCCCCATAAGGGCAAGAAAGTCACGAAGGGGGAACACGCCTTCGCCGGGGATCATCCTGTTCATGGCTTCTTCGTCATAGCTATCCGATTTGCGAAAATGGGCGCCATCACATATTTGTGCATAGCCAATATCGCGCGGATCAATGGCCTTAACCTGATCCAGCGTTCCGCCTGTCCGGAATAAATGCAGCGCATCAATTGCGATTTTCAGGTTCGGCTGGCTCGTGACGCGGTGGAGCTTTACTGCTTTTTGAAGGCTGTCACAGCCTTTCGCAAAGCCGGTAAATTCCAGCCCGATCTCCATGCCCAGATCGCGCCCTATTTCGCAAAGCATAGCAAGCTGGTCCGTAATTCTTGCGCTATCGGTTTCAGATATGTGGGTAACGGCGCGTTTGGCGCCCAATTCTGCGGCCAGTTCCAAAGCAGCCTTATATTGCGTCACGTCTACGCCGGGCATGACAGGAAAATATTCCGCGTTGATGATCGATACGTGATTATCGCTGAGTAGCGATTGGAAATCCTGTTTGTCAGCAGCGGTAACAACCGGAAAAATATTCTCCCCGGCCTCTGTCACCGGTGAGGATGTGAACAGGCAGACTTTCTTTAAGCCGGCCTTTGCCGCGAACCGGACGAGTGCGGCCGGGCCGCCTTGCGCCAGGCAAATTTGATGAAGGGCAAAATCACGCATGGCTTATTGGTAATCCGCGGCACAGCGATTGCACCTATGACTTTAATGCAGAAGGCCCGGCTATAAATGTTCAGAAACGGGGCTAGTGAATCTGTTAGGCTGTATGCACGGCCGCGGCGATTAGATAGGGTACTGGGAATCGGTCCCGTGGAGGACCGTGAAAACAGGACAGGTATATGCTGAAAGAAGATATTATAACAATCGCTGACGTTATCCGGGAACGGGCAAAGGAACGAGGGAACGAGGTCGTTTTCACCTTCGAGGGTGACCAGATGACATATTCCCAATTGGATACAGGCAGCAACCGTGCGGCCAACGGGCTGTTATCGCTTGGTGTCAAAAAGGGCGACCGGATCGCCTATATGGGTAAGAACTCGCATCTGTATTTCGAGATACTGGCAGGCGCGGCAAAAATCGGCGCAGTGATGACGCCCGTGAACTGGCGCCTGGCGGCCCCCGAAGTGGCTTATATTGTCAATGATTGTCAGGCAAAAGTCCTGTTCATTGGACCCGAATTTGTTGATCTTGCGCGCCAGATTAAACCCGATCTGGAGCATGTCACTACCATTATCGGCTCCGAGGGAGCGGATGCGGAATTTCCCGGCTATCCGAAATGGCGCGATGGATTTCCCGATGTTGATCCGATGGTGCATTGTGCGCCGGACGATGATGCCTTGCAGCTTTACACGTCGGGTACAACCGGCCACCCAAAAGGGGCGGTTCTGACGGGTGCTTCCATCTTTGCCTCTCGCGCAAGGCTGTCGGATGATGAACTGGCCGACTGGCAAAAGTCAGAGCCGGGAGAGACTATGTTGCTCGCCATGCCCTGTTTCCATATTGGCGGGACGGGGTCAGGACTTGGAAATATTTACAGCGGGGGCCACGCGGTCATAGTGCGGGAATATGACCCGTCACAGGCGCTCGATTTCATTGAGCAATATGGCATTAACAAGATTTTCATGGTGCCTGCCGCGATCCAGATATTACTGAATCACCCAAGGGTTGGCGAGGTCGATTTCTCGAAGCTGAAATATATCACTTACGGCGCGTCTCCAATCCCGCTGGAAATGATGAAGCAGTCTATTGATATTCTCGGCTGCGAATTTGTGCAGATGTATGGCATGACGGAAACAACAGGGACGATTGTTGCCTTGCCGCCAGAAGATCATGATCCGAACGGGAATGAGAAAATGCGTTCGGTGGGCAAGCCGCTACAGGGTGTCGAGGTGAAGATTATCGATGATGAAGGTAACACTCTGCCGCCCCGAGAAGTGGGTGAGATTGCCACGCGCTCGTCCTACAACATGAAAGGTTATTGGAACCTGCCCGAAGCCACGACTGCGACAATTGATGCCGAAGGGTGGCTGCGCACTGGTGATGCGGGCTATTTTGACGAAGACGGCTACCTCTATATCCATGACCGGGTGAAGGATATGATCATCTCGGGCGGAGAAAATGTCTATCCGGCAGAGGTCGAGAACGCGATCTATGGCCACCCGGCCGTTGCGGATGTCGCAGTGATCGGCGTGCCGGACGAAAAATGGGGTGAGGCTGTGAAAGCCTGCGTTGTATTAAAGGGCGATGCAGATGCGGATGAAGCGGAGATTATCGGTCATGCGCGCAAGAATATCGCGGGCTATAAATGTCCCAAATCGGTCGATTTCATCCCGGCACTACCGCGCAACCCGTCAGGGAAAATACTCCGCCGCGAATTGCGTGCGCCCTATTGGGAAGGAAAAGACCGCGCGGTGAATTAGAGATTTGATCCTCTCCCTCTTCTGGGGGAGAGGAAACAAGAGCTTGGCCAACGGGGGCTGTCTAGGGAATTGGAAAGGGGGGAGTAGGCGTAAAACCTCCCCCCCCCCTTTTTTTCAAAACCATCCGTCCCCTTCTTTATTGAAGAGAGGCACTCAGTTTTTTAGAACTGCACTCTTTTCGTAAAGCCGCCGTCAATCACGACATTTGTGCCGGTCGTATAGCTTGATGCCGGGCTTGCCAGAAATACAACGGTACGCGCGACATCGTCTGCACTGCCGAAATCACCCAGTGCAAAACCGGCCTTGGTGGCTTCATAGAAGTCCGGCATACCCGCCTCGATCTGGGACCAGTTGCCGCCGGGGAATTTGATCGGGCCGGGGGATACCATGTTAACGCGGATCCCCTTGGGACCAAGTGCCTGGCTGAGCTGCGATCCATAGGTGATAAGCGCCGCTTTCATTGCGTTAAATGCTTGAGGCGCAACGAAAGTTTCGAATGCAGCAGTTGATGACATGAAGATAACCGAGCCATCATCCGACTTTTCAAGATAAGGCTCCAATACCTCCATCGCTTTGACAGCACCAATGATATCGGTCTGGAATGTCACTTCCCAATCACCGGTCGCACCTGCACCGGAAGAGCTGACATTATGTACAAAAATATCGCATCCGCCCAATTCCTCTGCTGCCTTTTTCAACCAGCCGGGATAAGCTTCAATGTCACTCATGTCGAATGCCTCGGCAAACACTTTGCCACCATGTGCTTCAAGCTCGCTTTTTGCCGCCGCAACCTGTTCCGCATTGCGAGAGAAAAAGGCGACATCAGCGCCTTCCTTAGCGAAATGCTCAAGCGCCGCACGCCCCAGTCCGCGGCTTCCGCCTGTAAGAATGACTTTCTTGCCCTTAAGTCCTAAATCCATATTGCACTCCTTTAATATCGTTGACGATTATGTTCGCGGGTGAAAATTATGCCTGAAATCCGGCGATTAAAATTTCGAGATAGCCGTTTCACACGACCAGGCTATGCCACGCCGTAGCAGGTCGTAGATAATTGGTTGCTGCCAGCCTGACCGGTCTATTTCCGGCCACCAATCGAGTACCGGTTCCATATCATAATGTCCGCGGCAATGGCCCATGGTCAGATAGAGAACCGCACCTTCGCCCATGCGCCGGATATAGAAAACCGGATGGCGGCTTTTCTTGATATCGCTATGGACAAAGCCGCTAATATCATCCGTGCCATTATATTCTGTATCGAGTAATATATCGAGCTCGGCGCGCGTTTCGACCAGATATTGCTCATCGACAGTCTCAAAGCTGGGAATACCCTTGACCAGCGGGTGATCCGGCTGGGCATTATCGACCGTGAATGGAATGATCGGCGGGTGCGCGAGAAATCGGGTGCCTAGCGTATCAGCAAAGACCGGCATTTCATCCGGCGCATCGACTAGCCCGTTTTCAAGGAATCTGAGGACCGAGTTAGTGCCATGCAAAGCGAAATAGCGGCCGCCTTTGTTGACAAAATCCTGAATGTTCTTTTGTGCCGCTACACTGGGCTGGAGGTCGCATGTATAACTGACCAGGAAATCAGCGTTCTTGATCGCGTCGAGATTTTCGTAATCTTCAAATACCCGTACCCGGATGCGATCATCTTCTGCCAGTAATTTAAGAACTTCCAGCCGAGCAAAATCAATATCATGATATTTACCGGCAGCGACCAGTACACAATTGATCGGTTTCTGGTCAGGTTTGCGTTCCGGTGCTTCGCTCATTCATTCTTTTCCTATTATCGGGTTTGTTTTTCCATCCCAGTCGAGATGGGCCTGCCGCATGGCAGCAAAGCCTTCGCGGCCAGCTTGCGGTATTTGCAGATATTCGATGATGGTTCCGGGTCCGCCGCCATAATCAGCATAGAAGGCCCCGCCGACACCGCCGGGCAGAGTGACTTCCTGAATGACTTCGCCGCCTTTGCTTTCGCTAATTCGCCGCGCTTCGGCCAGATCATCGACCATGATGCAAAGATGCTGAACCCCCTGTAATCCTTTTTCGCGCCAGTCCTTGAACATGGACGGGGCATCATTATCGGGACGGATCAATTCTACCTGCACATCACCCCAATAACCAATAGCCATGGAAAAACGGAAGTCGGTGGGCTGGCCGCGATATTTGACATTTTCGACCTGGACACCTTCGGTGTGGAAAAACGGGCCGGCACCCATTTTTTGGGTCCAGTAGTCAAGAGCAGCATCATAATCATCGGGCACATAGCTGATCTGCATGATGGTGCCGAGTTTGGCGAGCGAGGCGGGTGATGATGTGGTCATATCGGTCATTCGCTATCCAACCAGACTTTGGCAGATTCGCGCTCATCCATATGCTGGACAAAACGGGCCAGATTATCGGTACCTTCGGGAAGGCTCCATCCAATCGTGCCGCCAAATTTAATAAAGCAATAAGCCACAAGATCTGCGAGCGTGAACTTGTCCTGGCAGATATATTTTTTGTCGCCCAGTTGTTCGTTCAGCCATATCCAATGCCGGTCAGATATAGCGGATAATTCAGCTGCTGCTTCGGGGCTGACAACATCCATGCGCGGCTCGAACATGGGGCGGCCAGCGCCGCCGCGAAATCCGAGAGTCATGGGCACGGCTATTTCCAGATCAATACGGCGCGCCCACATGCGTATCTCGGCGCGCGTTTCCGGGGTAGTGCCGATCAGGGCAGGGTCGGGATGTGTTTCTTCCAGATATTCGCAGATCGCGATGATCTCACTCAGCATGAAGCCGTTATCGAGTTCCAGGACGGGAGTCGTGCCGAGAATATTTTTGTCGGCAAATTCAGGTGTACGGTTTTCGCCCGTAAGAATGTCGATATGAATACGTTCTATATCCAGCCCTTTTTCCAGGATGTACATACGAACAAGCCGTGGATTCGGGCCAAGGCTGGAATAGAGTTTCACGGAATAGCTCTCCTTTTGTACAGACTCATGCCTGTCTTGTTATCGGGTAGGATACACAGGTAACGGGACCCAACGGTCCTCTCAAAACCATTAGTAATGTTGCGGTATTTTCGCGGGGCGAACATATTTTGGCAAGATGCAAGGGGCTGCCAGTTTCACTAGTGGAGTTTACCGTTTCTTGCAGTAGGCTCAGGCAAAAGAAGTTCAATGCTTTCAGGAGAAGATGATGGTCGAGACATTAACAGGACATAATCGGTCAAACGGCATTTCTTATATCGAGTTGTTGGAAGGCGACAAAGTACGGGCGCCCGAAGTATATTTTGAAGAATCGCCAATGGAGCCGGGCCTGACGAGTATTGATGTCAGCCGCTATTGGACCAAGGAAGAGCATGACCGGGAAGTGGAAATGCTTTGGAAACGGGTCTGGCAAATGGCCTGCCACAAAGATGATATCAAGGCGGTTGGTGATACCCATGTCTATGATATTGCCGGAATGTCCTACCTCATTGTCCGTGTGTCAGAGGACGAGATTAAAGCCTTCCCTAACAGTTGCATGCATCGCGGCCGTGCGATTTGCGATGGCCATAAAAAAGAGCAGAAAGCCCTGCGTTGTCCGTTCCATGGCTGGTCATGGGAACTGGATGGCAAGTTGAAGGAAGTGCCTTGCCAGTGGGATTTCCCGACGGTCAGTGAAGAAACGCATAGTCTTAAGGCGGTTCGCGTCGGCGAATGGGGCGGATTTGTTTTCATCAATCCGGATCCCGATTGTGAGCCGCTTGAGGATTTTATTGGCGATCTTGATCGTCATTTCCAGATTCCTTTCGAGCGCCGGTACAAGGCCGCACATGTTATCAAGCGCTTGCCTTGCAATTGGAAGCTTGCCCAGGAAGCCTTTATGGAATCCTATCATGTGGTAGCGACCCATCCCGAATTGATGCCGGCTTTTGCCGATGCGAACAGTAAATATGATGTGTGGCCCAATGTGTCCCGCGCCATGTCTGCCCATGGTTCGCCAAGCCCGCACACAGGGCTCGAAAACCCGGACCCTAGCGCTTTTCCGGATAAGAAAGCCTTCCAGAGTTTCATTCACCCGCTCAGCAAGCATCTGTACAAGCGGTTGGGAGAAAACAGGGTTGAGGTTTCTTTGCCTAATGGCAAGAGCGGCATTTTCGATATGGAAGCCAATTATATAGAAGGTGATCTGAAATCGGCTGATACTCATATGTGCAATTGGGTCGGCGGTAAAATCGCACCCGCAGATGAGGACATGCCGATGGAGTTCACAGGTGAGTCGGCTCAGGCTAACCGGCAGGAAGCGGCACAGGCGCGGCGCGAACAAATGCGCCCGGTATGGGGTGACAAGGTGGATGAGATCAGCGATGCCGATCTGACCGATGCGATTTTCTACAGTGTTTTCCCGAATATAAGCCCATGGGCGGACTTTAATCCGATTTTTTACCGGTTCCGCCCGGATGGTGATAATCCTGAGCAATCATTGCATGAAGTGCTGTATATGGTTGCGCTGCCCGAAGGGGCCGAGCGACCTGAGCCGGCGGAATGCAAGTTCCTTGATCTGGAAGACGATTATACAGAGGCCACGGGATTGGGTAGCTATCTGGCGAAGGTTTTCAATCAGGATTATCTCAACCATAAAGCCATGCAAAAGGGGATTAAAAGCCAGCCGGACGGTGTCGCGATATTTGCCAGCTACCAGGAATCAAAGCTGCGCCATTTTCACGAGACGCTCGAATTATGGCTGACTAGCGAAACACCGCCCAAGAGTCCGAAACGTCAAACAGCGGCATAGGGTTTTGGGAGCTTTGGAGGCTGGAACTATACCCGCGGGATTTGCACCTGCCAGATTTTCGACTGGCTTCCTTGACGTAGCGGGTCCCTATTATACGCGAAAGGATGCCGATCATATTGCGGTCGGCATCCGTATCGGGGAAGGGCATATCAATGGAATTGATGTGGCCCATGGCGGTGTGCTGACAACCTTGGCCGATGTTGCGCTAAGCTATCAGCTTTTTGTCAGTGAGAAGCCGCATTTACCGATTGCCACGATCAATCTTAACACCAATTTCCTTAGCGGTGCGAAATTGGGAGAGTGGGTCGTGGCCCATGCCTATATTGATCGCAAGGGCACGCGCACGGCATATTGCCACGGCAATATTGTCGCAGATGATCGATTGTTGATGACGATGACAGGCGTGTTCGCGCTACTGCGAAAATAGATTTCCTTACTCCGATCTGGGCGTCTATTAGTCGGTAGCACCCAGATAACCGAGCTGCCCGGCCTTGAATATCGTTTGGCCGCGGTTGACGCTGTTGAGCTTTTGCCCCGCACGGTTAACATGATAGCGGATAGTCGCATGGCTCAGCGATAATATCATGCTGATTTCCTTGTCAGTTTTGCCGATAGCTGCCCAGTGCAGACATTCCGCTTCCCGTTTAGACAGGATACAATTGGCCGGCATCCGGTGCTTCTGCCGCATCGCCAGGACATAGCCTGTTATAAAACGCCGGGTGACAACAGCAAAAAAGTCCGAGTACAGCCGGTAAGGTTCGCTAAGCTCGCTGACATTATTATCCAGCGGGGTGAAGCTGACCGACGCGATTTGCCCGAAAGGCAAATGTATCGGGATCAGAATGGCTGATTTGGCGCTGGAGGTGCCATTAAAATATCCTTTGAGGTCGATCTCGTTAAGATATTCGTTCTGCCAATGGCCATGGAAACCCTCGGCATTGCACCAGATAGGCTCACTTTCATAGCGACATGCACGCGGTAGCGGAGAACTAAGTGCCAGCCGGGTATCCTCCCACCAGCGCTCGCCTTTGGCTGTCCAGCCGAAAATATCTTTGTTAATCAGCTCACCTTCGGCATCTACCATATGGGCTTTGGACGAAATATCGGCGCTGGCCGCGATCCGGAAGTTATAGGATTGCGCGAGTTTGTGAATCGCTTCTGCAGCGGGGCGAATCCCAGCGGGGCTGGTAATGGTGACACTGTTCAGGATACGGCTGAAAGTTAACTTTGAAAAATCAGGAATATCTTCGATAAAATTTTCGGCCATTTATGCGCTTCCTCTCCAGGGAGCCCGTTCGTGCGGGCTCCCGATTAGCGCATCTTTCGCATGTTTGGTTTTCTAGTCAACCCAACATCGCTATCTATAATGATAGGCTTGGTTAGTTTCTATTTTCACCGGTTATTCAATCACTCCAATCAGCTCGCCAACCGGATATTCTTCGCCAATTGCGCTGACAATAATCTTGAGTTTTCCGGTTGCAGGTGATTCCACTTCCTGCGTGGATTTGTCATTTTCGAGAGCATAAATTTCCTGCCCCTCGGTGACATCAGAGCCATCGGGCACCAGCCATTCTGCAAGTGTGCCGACTTCCATGCTAAAGCCCAATTTTGGTATGCGGATTTCAGTAGCCATATTTACCTCAGTAATTTGCGGATTTCACGTTCAATATCATCTTCGCTGAACATCCAGGCCTTTTCAATGGCGGGAGAGAAGGGAACCGGGGCATAGCCTGATCCAACCCGTCCAACCGGTCCCTTGAGTTCAGAGAATAGTTCTTCATGGATGCGCGACGAAATCTCTGCGCCGGTTCCAAAATTTCTCACGGCTTCATGCACGACGACCGCAGCCTTGGTCTTGGCCACACTTTTCAGCACGGTTTCCTCGTCAAACGGAGCGATTGTGCGCAGGTCTATGACTTCGCATGAGATACCTTCGCCAGCGAGTTTCTCCGCAACTGCGTGACAGGCACCAACGCCGCGGCTGTAAGTGATCAGGCTGATATCGCTACCTTCCCGCGGAACGGATGCCTTGCCGAGTGGCACGACATGATCAGGTGCTGGCGCTGGACCTTTTGAAAAATAGGTCGGGGTGTTCTCAATAAAGATCACCGGGTTGGGGTCCATGATAGATGAATATAGCAGGCCATAAGCATCTGCCGGATTGGATGCTGCAACCACTTTCAAGCCCGGAACATGGGCCAGCCATGCTTCAAGCATATCACTATGTTGCCCGCCCAGACCGGTTCCTGCACCCGTGGTGGTGCGAATGGTTAGCGGCACGCTGGTCTGTCCGCCGGACATGAACCGTAATTTGGCCGCATGGTTGACAATCTGGTCCATAGCCACGGTGATGAAGTTCATCAGCATGATTTCCGCGACAGGTTTATATCCGACCAAAGCCGCGCCTACAGCGGCCCCGACAATCGCCTGTTCCGAGATCGGCGTCGAGCGCACGCGGTCGGTACCGAATTTCTCCGAAAGACCAGCCGTTACTTTGAACACACCGCCGCCTTGTTCGTCGGCAATGTCTTCACCCATCAGGATGACCTTTGGATCATCGGCCATCGCCTTGGCCATTGCCATGTTACACGCTTGTGCGAACATGATTTGCTTCGGGGCTTCTTTTTTATCGGGCGTGCTCATGCTGCAATCTCCACGTCTAGAACATCAATGCGATATTCGTCTCCTGACGGATAATCACTATCGAGCGCAAATTGTGCAGCTTCATCAATGATTGCGGTATTTTTGGCTTCAATGGCAGCGATGTCCGCTTCGCTCACCTGAAGGTCGAGCAATTGCTGGCGCAGGATAGGCATTGGATCATCCTTTATTGCCTGTTCCATTTCTTCTTTGGGAATATAGTGGCTGGTGTCGCCCAGCAAATGGCCGTGGAAGCGGAATGTCATGGCCTCGATCAGGGTTGGTCCCTTGCCGGCACGCGCATATTCCACGGCTTCTTTGGCTGCGGCATACATTTCGCTGGCGTCATTGCCATTGACGCGGACTGAGCGCATGCCAAGTCCTTCGCCGCGCTGCTTGATGGTTTCCGAACTGGTGGCAAAAGCCATCGGCGTATGTTCGGAATACAGGTTGTTCTGGCAGAGGAAGATCACTGGCAGTTTCCAGACCTGCGCCATGTTCAGACCTTCATGAAAGGCACCGATATTGGACGCCCCATCACCGAAGCAGCAAACTGTGACTTTGCCGTCTTTGTCCAGCTGGCTGGCGAGAGCCAATCCATTGGCAATCGGAATGCCCGATCCCACGATGCCGGTTGTAACCATAACACCGGATTTCGGGTGGGTGATATGCATCGGGCCGCCTTTGCCTTTGCAAGTGCCGGTCACTTTGCCGGCAAATTCTGCCCAAAGATCTTTGGATGGGATGCCTTTGGCCAGTTGGTCGTGCAGTCCACGGTAAATGGTGACGAGATAGTCTTCCTGATTAATTGCGGCCATCATAGCGGAAGAGACAACTTCCTGACCACGCACAGGATAATATACAATCTGCAATTGTCCTGAACCAATCATTTTACGAAAGCGGATATCCGACTGCATGATCAGGTCCGCACGGGTAAAAATGTCTATCAGGACATCTTTGTCTGCCATTTGTGTATCGCTCAAGGCTTCACTCCATTTTTGGTAAACATGTATCACCTGAACTCTATCAGGATAGGTCTATTCCATATATTCCTAAATAGCGCAGGGCAGATCACCGGCCACTATTGTTATAGGGAGTATTGCAGGAAAATCGGCCCCCGCAATTACGGAATATTGTGGATTCGAAATGCGGGTTTCCGCGACGGTCAATATTCCCGCAATGCAGCAAAATATCGTTGGTTTTAGACCATCCTACTGGAAATTCATGGAATGTTTCGCGGCCCTCAAGGGTTATGGCGACCCCTCCTTATAAACAGCAAAGCTATCAAAGCTGGCAGTTATCCGGTCGCCGGGCTTCAGTCTATCAGAACGGATATCACGAAATTGGAGGATTAGGATGACAGAAAACAGACAGTGGCTGATTAACGGACGCCCCAGAGGACGTGGTCTTGTGGACGACGATTTCAAGAAAGTCGTGACACAGGTACCTGAGGTCACCGAAGGCCACGTGTTGGTCAAGAACGAGATTCTTGCTTTCGACCCTGCCCAAAAAGGCTGGATGGAAAATATCGGCGGTTATGTTGCTCCAACCGAAATTGGTGAAGTGATGCGGGGCAGCGGCATCGGCACAGTAGTTGAATCGCGCGATTCCGCATTTGCCGCTGGTGACAAGGTCATGGGCGGGCTGCGCTGGCAGGACTATGCGATGTTAACGGGCAGCGAATTGATCAAAGTTCCCGATGATGATCTGCTAAGTGCTAATCTTGGTGCTCTCGGTACGACGGGATTGACGGCCTATTTTGGTCTGTTGAAGCACGGACGGCCGCAGCCGGGCGATACATTGGTGGTTTCCGGCGCAGCAGGGGCAACAGGCTCTATGGTCGGTCAAATCGGCAAGATTGCCGGATGCCGGACCATTGGCATTGCAGGCGGCAAGGATAAATGTGACTGGTTGACCCAGGAAGTCGGCTATGACCATGCCATTGACTATAAAAATGAAGACGTGCGAGCCAAACTGAAAGAGCTTTGCAACCAGTCGATCAACGTTTTCTACGACAATGTCGGCGGAAAGATTTTGAACGATGCGCTGGCTCATATTGCCATGCATGCACGTATTGTGATTTGCGGGGGCATCTCTCGTTATGAACAAGGCGATATGCCAGCTGGTCCCGAGAATTATTTCAATCTGATATTCAAGCGCGGGACGATGTCGGGCTTTATTATGAACGATTACGCGAGCGAGTTTCCCGAAGCCAAGAAACGCATGCGTCAATGGATCAAGGAAGACAAAATCACCTTTAAGGAAGATATCCAGGAAGGCTTCGATAATATCCCTGAGACCCTGAAGCGTTTGTTTGCGGGGCAGAATTTCGGCAAGCAATTATTGCGATTGGATTGACGCATATTGGGGCTGGCTTGTTGCTAGCGCTAACTATTTGCGCAGTGCCAGCCCTTCGCCGTCTGCAATAAGATGGTTATATGACAAGAGGGAATATATGAGCGACCTGGAAAAATTTCGCGCCGAAACGCGCGAATGGCTAGCAGAAAACTGCCCAGAGGAAATGCGCGATGGCGACATCACCGCAGAGAATCAATGCTGGGGCGGCCGCCAATGGGAGTTTCAGTCCGAAGCTCAGAAACGCTGGTTCGATGCGGCTGTTGCAAAGGGGTATACGGTACCGACCTGGCCGCGTGAATATGGCGGCGCTGGACTGAAGGCGGACGAAGCGAAGATCCTTGCCGAGGAATTAGGCCGTATTAACGCGCGCAAACCGCTGAGTAATTTTGGTATCTCTATGCTTGGCCCTGCGTTGCTGGCTTTCGGTACGCATGAGCAGAAGCAGATGCACCTGACCGCAATTGCCCGTGGTGAAATCCGCTGGTGCCAAGGATATTCCGAGCCCGGCGCGGGTTCTGATCTTGCTTCGCTCAAGACCAAATGTGAAGACAAAGGCGATCACTGGTTGATCAACGGACAGAAAATCTGGACGTCCAATGCAGATATTTCCGACTGGATATTCTGTCTGGTGCGAACTGATTTTGATGCGCCCAAGCATAAGGGCATTACCTTCATATTGATTGATATGGCGAGTGAGGGGATCAGCGTAAAACCGATCGTCCTGATCTCTGGCCATTCGCCGTTTTGCGAGACTTTCCTGGATAATGTGAAAGTTCCCAAAGCCTATGGTGAAAACAACTTATCCGTTGTCGGCGAAGTAAACCGGGGCTGGGATGTTGCAAAAAACCTGCTGGTTCACGAACGCGGCATGCTTGGAACCATGTCCCCTCTACGCGGGGCGACAGGACCTGAAAATCTTGGCGGATATGCAGCCGAAAAAATCGGTCTGGACGCCACAGGGCGGCTGGATGATCCGGCGCTGCGGCAGAAAATTGCCCAGGCCGAAATTGATGACTGGGCCTATACACTGACGGTCGAGCGGATGAACGATGAAGCCAGTAATGGCAATGGCCTTGGCGCCAAATCATCCATGCTCAAATATGCTGCTTCCGAACTCACCAAAAAGGGTAGCGAACTGCGTATGGACATTGAAGGCACAAAGGCCGCGACAATTGGTCCCGACGGGATTGAGCATGACAGCTTGGCCAATACCTGGCTTTACAACCGTGCCTACTCGATCCTCGGTGGCACGACCGAAGTCCAGCTTAACATCATTTCCAAGCGAGTCTTGGAACTGCCCGACAACTAAGTCAGAAAATTAAATCAGGCTCATAATTAGGCGAAAACGACATGGCCCTTATTCTCACAGAAGAACAGGAAATGCTGCAGGATGCGGCTAGCGGATTTTTAACCGAGAATGCTCCGGTCGCCGCGCTCAGGCAATTGAGAGATAGCAAAAATCCGGATGGTTTTTCCCGCAGTCTTTGGCAGGAAATGGCTGCAATGGGTTGGGCCGGGATTATCGTCGATGAAGAATTTGGCGGTAGTGATTTTGGATATGTTGGCGCAGGTGTGCTGGCCGAGCAAATGGGCCGCCACCTGACCGCTTCGCCGTTTTTCTCCACTTCAGTTCTGGGAGCGACTGCCATCCAGCGGTACGGTAGTGCCAAACAGAAAGAGCAATATCTGGGATCAATATGCGATGGATCTACCCTGTTCGCGTTGGCGGTTGACGAGGGGCCACATCACCGTCCGGAACATATCGAATTTTCTGCCAAGCCCCATGGCAATGGCTATATTCTGTCCGGTTCAAAGACATTTATAGCGGACGGGAATATTGCGGATAAGCTTATCATTGCGGCGCGGACATCCGGCAAGGTCGCTGACTCATCAGGCATTACACTGTTTCTTGTTAATGCCGACGCGGAGGGCATCAAGCGCACGCATACACCAATGATCGATAGCCGTAATGCTGCTGATATCGAGGTTGATGGTCTTGAGGTGACGGGCGATGATATCCTTGGCACAATAGACGGCGGTAATATTGCCCTGGAAGGGATTTTGTCTGCGGGCCGCGCGGTATTGAGCGCGGAAATGTCCGGATCGTCACAACAGGCTTTTGCGATTACCGTAGATTATCTGAAAGAGCGCGAGCAATTTGGCCAGAAAATCGGTTCATTTCAGGGGCTCCAGCACCGCGCAGCCCATCTTGCGACCGAGATTGAGATGACCAAGTCGGCTGTTCTTAAGTCATTGCAATTGCTTGATGATGATTTCGAAAGCGCCTCTGCGACTTGCTCGATGGCCAAGGCAAAATCGGGGGATACCGCGCAATTGTCCACGAAAGAAGCGATCCAGATGCATGGCGGCATTGGCGTAACAGACGAATATGATGTCGGGCTTTATTTCAAGCGAGTCCATGTGGCCCAGCAGATGTTTGGCGATGCAGGATTCCATGCCGACCGGCTGGCGCGACGGTCGGGTTACTAGGCCGGCTGGCGATTAAGCGTTTAGCCTTCGCTGCGGGTGACGTTACCCGGTCCGAAATGGGCAGTCATTTTTACGACTTTGCCTTCATCGTCAAATTCGAAAATGTCGATGACATCAATATGGGTCACCGCTCCGTCGACGGATTTGATTTCGGCATGAAACGGAAAAGCCGCCGCTCTGGCGCTCACGCGGGGCGGGCCGGTCAGCTCGGCTTTCGCGCCACCAGCAAAAGCTCTTTGGTAAAAGGGCAATATGTCCGCACCCGTCTTTGGCTCTGTGCCAACTGGATCCTCGACTTTGGCATTGTCTGCATAAATGGCCATCACCGCATCCATGTCACCGGCGTTGATAGCAGCAAGATAGCGTTTCACTATCTCGGTCATATGTTCGGGCGTTGGCATCCAGCTTCCTTTCCTAAGATATTAAACGAATAATAGAGGCAGGATTTACAAGAGCGTCTCCCAAATTAGATAGGATCGGGTGCCGCAGCTTACCTGGCCAGTGATGATGCGGGTTTCGTCACCGGAAGAGACCTTCTGGTAGATGGCGAGATGCTCGCCGTGCATTCGGGCTATTAAAAATCTAACTAGCCGTTTTGGCAGTTAGTGACAGACAGTCTTTGGCTTAGTGTCGGGGCTTCATATTGGTGAAATCAAAAGGAAAAGGCGTATGAACGCGCAGCCTATCGCAGATAATCTGTTCACGGATGAGAGTATGACAGCCCTTCTTGGTGCGCGGAATAAACAGACGGGCCATATATCCTTCCCGCTGCCTCTCACACCGAATGATGATATAGAACCTATAGAACTGGCGACCCGCGGTTCCGTCTGGACTTATACCGTTCAACGTTTTCCGCCAAAGCCCCCTTATATCGGACCTGCGGATCCAGAGACTTTCAAGCCCTATGTGGTTGCCTATGTCTCTTTGCCCGGACAGACGATGGTGGAATCCCGGCTGACCGGCGTTGAACCGGAAGACGTGAAAATCGGCATGGAAGTCGAGCTTGTCGCCATTCCGCTAAACCCGGATGCACCAGATGATGAGCAAAAAATAATTCATGCTTTCAAGCCTGTTTGAAGTTTTGAAAGCTGTTTGAGGAGAGATTGAGATGAGCGACGTATGTATTGTAGGCGCTGGCATTCACCCTTTTGGTCGGACCGAGGGACGGGATGGCATGGATCAGGGGGTTTATGCTGTTAAGCAGGCGCTGGCCGACACCGGAATTGATTGGGCTGATGTCGAATTTGCTTTCGGTGGTTCCAGCGCTTCCGGCGCTGCAGATACGATGGTGTCGCATCTTGGCCTCACCGGTATTCAGTTTATCAATGTTTCCAACGGATGTGCAACCGGTGGGTCTGCGCTCAACGCAGCAGCTAGCGCGATCAAGTCGGGTGAATATGAGCTTGGCATGGCTGTCGGTTTTGACAAGCACCCGCGCGGGGCGTTTAACGCCAATCCAGCGGAATATGGCCTGCCTAACTGGTATGGTGAAGCGGGTTATATGCTTACTACGCAGTTCTTTGGCGCAAAGATTATGCGGTACCTGCATGAAAATAACCTAAGTACCGAAACATTGGGACGGGTTGCAGAAAAGGCATTTCGCAACGGGGCCAAAACAGATCACGCGTGGCGGCGCAGTGAAGTTGATCTTGAAACGATCATGAATGCCCCGATGATCAGCGACCCGCTTAACAAATATATGTTCTGTTCTCCGGCCGAAGGGGCTGTGGCACTGATCCTTGCGAGCGAGAAAAAAGCCAGAGAACTTGGCGGGCCGATAATTCGCCTGAAAACCTCTGTAATGCGGACTCGTCCGCCAGGCTCGTTTGAAGTTTTTGCCGCATCGATTGATAATGAGCGCGGCGGCACTGCGACTGAACTTGCTGCCAAGGCAGCTTTCGAGCAGGCTGGTATGGGGCCGGAAGATATCGATATTGCTCAGCTTCAGGATACTGAGGCAGGTGCGGAAATCATGCATATGGCGGAGAACGGATTTTGCCCGCACGGGGATCAGGAAAAATGGCTGATCGAGGGACGAACAGAAATTAAAGGTGCGCTGCCGGTTAATACTGACGGCGGTTGCCTTGCTTGCGGGGAACCGATTGGCGCGTCCGGGCTTCGGCAAGTCTATGAAAATGTCGTCCAGTTGCGCGGAACCGCTGGTGAGCGTCAGGTTCCGGGTGATCCGAAAACCGCCTATACTCAGGTTTATGGCGCTCCTGGTGTAGCAGCAGTCACGATATTGCAGCGCTGATACGAATCTATTTCGTCGTGCCAACTTGTGTCGCCGTCTCTAACAGGCTTAAGGTAAGGTAGAGAGGTTCTGATGCAGATCCACAATGACGGAATAATGAAAGGACTATGATTTGAATCACGAAATTAGTGCCGAAGCCAGAGAAATTGCCGAGAAGGTCGAGGGCTTCGTCCGGAACAAAATATTCGATTATGAAAAGGATGCCCGGTGCGAGGATCATGGCCCAACCGATGAACTGGTGCAGGAAATGCGGGCCTTGGCGAGAGAGGCAGGTGTGCTCACACCGCATATCCGTGAAGACGGTAGCCATCTGACGCATCTTGAAACCGCTCTGGTTCTGCGCAAATCCGGCTTGTCACCTCTTGGGCCGTTGGCGGTCAATACATTCGCGCCGGATGAGGGCAATATGTATCTGCTCGGCAAATGTGCATCGCCGGAGCAGAAGGCACATTTTCTGCAACCATTGATTGACGGAACCACGCGCTCCGCCTTTTTCATGACCGAACCGGCGAGTGAAAACGGAGCGGGATCCGACCCGATGATGATGCAGACAACGGCAAAACCCGATGGCAATCATTGGGTGATTAACGGCCGCAAGACATTTATCACCGGTGCCAAAGGCGCGACAGTCGGAATCGTCATGGCGAAATCCGATGATGGCGCCTGTATGTTCCTGGTCGATTTGCCTGACCCGGCGATTACCATCGAACGAGTGCTGGATACGATCGACAGTTCCATGCCGGGTAGTCATTCTGTCGTGAATATTGAAAATTTGCGTGTGCCCGCTGACCAGATGCTTGGAGAAAGTGGAGAGGGCTTCAAATATGCACAAGTCCGGCTGGCCCCGGCGCGATTGACCCATTGCATGCGCTGGCTTGGTTCCTGTGACCGGGCGCAGGAAATCGCATCGGATTATGCCAGAAAGCGGATGGCTTTTGGCAAGCCGCTTATCGATCACGAAGGGGTCGGGTTCATGCTGGCGGAAAACCAGATTGATCTGAAACAAGCCGAATTAATGATCGATTGGTGCGCGCGTGTTCTTGATACCGGTGACCTTGGAACAACTGAAAGCTCGATGGCGAAAGTTGCCGTTTCAGAAGCCTTGTTCCGCATTGCTGACAAATGTGTTCAAGTCATGGGCGGCACTGGCCTTAGTCGGGATACTGTGGTCGAACAGGTCTTCCGTGAGGTTCGCGCTTTCCGCGTTTACGACGGACCGACCGAGGTTCACAAATGGTCGCTCGCCAAGAAAATCAAGAAACAGCAAGCTACCACTTAATTGAAAATCAGGCCTCTTCAATGAAAATAGGGGGGCTTGATTAGCCGCATAGTCTTAGACGGTGTGAAGGTTGTTCAATCAGTGACATCCTCTCACCGGGGCGACTTGCAAGAGAGTTGGACGGAACCATTAGCTCTCTTGGGAGGAGAGTCATTTTAGGAGAGAGAATATGACAACCAACAGAAAATTCACGCTGGTCAAGCGCCCCGACGGCGAACCAAAGCCAGGCGACTTCAAACTGGTTGAAGAGGAATTACCAGAGTTGGCAGACGGTGCGTTCCTTGTCCGCAACCATTATATTTCACTGGATCCCGCGCAGCGTGGATGGATGAGCGATGCAGAAAGCTACATGCCGCCAATTGCTTTGGGCGATGCCGTGCGGGCGAGTGCGGTTGGACGGGTCCATGCTTCCAAAAATCCCGATTTTGCCGAGGGACAATGGGTTGTCGGATTGGCGGCAATGGAGGAATTTTCGGTCGTCGAAGCAGGGGGCTTTACCTCTCCGGTTGACGTATCACTTGTGCCTTCTCCGACCAATTTCCTGTCA
Organism: Parasphingorhabdus sp.; assembly: GCF_036568145.1. Classification (GTDB taxonomy): domain Bacteria; phylum Pseudomonadota; class Alphaproteobacteria; order Sphingomonadales; family Sphingomonadaceae; genus Parasphingorhabdus. The sequence goes on from NZ_DATCTC010000016.1 coordinate 128,356, forward strand.
GTGCTTGGCGCAGTTGGCATGACGGCCTATTTCGGAATGATCGAGGATGGCCAGCCCAAGGAAGGCGACACATTATTGGTAACCGGTGCGGCGGGCGCGGTTGGATCGCTGGTCGGACAAATCGGCAAAATCAAGGGGTGCCGGGTTATAGGAATTGCGGGAGGCGCTGATAAATGCGCGCGCCTGATCGACCATTATGGCTTTGATGCTGCGATTGATTATCGCGGCAAGAGTCAGAGCGAGCTGGAGGCGGAAATCGCCGCAGCCGCGCCGGATGGTGTCGATATTATCTGGGAAAATGTAGGTGGTATCATTCTGGACGCAGGCCTCACCGCAATCAACGAATATGGACGCGTTGTGCTATGTGGCCTTATCAGCGAATATAACAGCCCTGAACCCGTGGGTATCCGGAACCTGTGGTATCTTGTTTCCCGTCAGGTAACGATCAAGGGTTTTCTTGTCCGTGATTATCCCCCGCGCTTTCCAGAGGGTATCGCCCAGATGGGACAATGGCTGGCTGAAGGCAAGATCAAGCATGACGAGGATATCGTTCGGGGTATCGAGAATAGCTACGATGCCTTTATGAAGCTGTTTTCAGGCGGCAATCAGGGCAAGTTGATTCTGGACGTTTCACCGGACAAATAGGGGGCAACCATGTCAAATGTGAATGAAAAGCTTGTTCTCGACTTTATCGATAGCTGGAACCGGCGTGACTTTGATTCCATTTATGCCGCGATGGCGGATGATATTTTTTATCATAATATCCCGATGGAACCATGTAACGGCCTTGCTGAGGTAAAGGCTTTTTTTGACGGCGGCGCATTTAATTTTGAAGAAGCGGATTGGACCGTGCATGCAATCGCAACCAATGGCGATGTGGTGCTTACCGAACGCACAGATAAATTCAAGATGGCCGGACAATGGATAGCAATCCGGGTCATGGGCGCTTTTGAAATTGAAAATGGTAAGATCGCCAAGTGGCGGGACTATTTTGACCTTGCCGAGTTTCAGGGACAGGTTGCTGCCATTATGAAAGCAAATGCCCCTTAATTAACTAGCTTGGCTGATATAGTGCCCCGTTATCGACGGGATATTCCCCTGCTGTCATGAACCGCGATGCATCGCTTGCCAGATAGACGCAAAGCTCTGCAACGTCGTTAGGGTGGCCCATTTCGCCCAGCGGGATCATGCCGGTTGCGGGTGTCGGTTCGCCCTCTGCACCAACAGATGCTTGTCGGACCATGGGTGTATCGATAGCAGCAGGGTGCAGGCTATTGCAGCGGATAGGATAATTCTGTTCTTTGCAGTGCAGCGCCACTGATTTGGTCATCGACCGCACACCGCCTTTGGCGGCCGTATATGCCAGGAATGCGGAATATCCCTGCAGAGCGGCCATGGAACTGAGATTGATGATCGAGCTGGGTTGGTCATTATTTTTCATAGCTCGCACTGCCGTCTGGCAACCAAGAAATACACCTTCTAACATCACCGCATTGGTCAGGCGAAACTGTTCCAGTGTGCAATCCTCAATCGTGGCTGGAATAACCAGACCGGCATTATTGACCAGGATATGCGGCGTTCCGAATGTGTTTTGCGTTTCGTCAAAGACCTCTTGCCAGCGGCTCGGATCGGCAACGTCCTGGTGTAGTCCCATTGCATGTGCTCCGATTGATGAACCTAGCTCTTTGACACTCTCGCTATTTATGTCCGTGAGAACAACCTTCGCACCTTCCTTGGCAAATGTTTCGCCAATTGCTTTCCCAAGCCCGGAAGCCGCTCCAGTAACAATTGCAATTTTACCCTCTAGCCGAGCCATATCGTTCCCTCTCCCAAATAACCGTCTGGTTAATAGCATAAGTTGCAATTACGAACCATATGACAACCATTAAAATCATTAGTTTTCGTAGCGTAATTTCAGCTATCATCGAGGATAATGTGGTATGAATATCACACCTGTGACGATTTGCTATCAAATTGGGTAGCAGAGCCCCGCAAAAGTCACGTTTAATATGCTCCCATAATCTGCAACGCGAAGCCAATTCATAATTCGCCAGCAGGCACAATAAACAATTGCAACACGGCCCGGATACGTAACTGGGTCAATAAGGGAGGAAGCGATGACGAAAGAAAATACACGCCATAATAATGTGACCGCACGGGCATTGCTGCTAGGTTCAGCTGCCAGTCTGGTCTTTGCGGGATTTGCTGTACCTGCATATGCGCAGGATGCAGTGCAGGAAGATAGCGGTTACGAACAAGACACCGGTTATAGCGTTATTACTGTGACGGCCCGTAAGCAGCAAGAAACATTGCAGGAAGTACCGGTCACTGTCTCTGCCATTGGTGGCGAGACTCTGGAGAAGTTTCAGGTTGATGAGATTGCTGATGTAGTCAGTCGTGTCCCGTCGTTGAACGTAGCCATTGGTGGTTCCGGCTCCGGCGGACAGATTTCACTGCGCGGTGTTGGGTCTTCGAACCTTTCGGCTGCCTTTGACTCCGCTGTCGCTTTCGATTTTGACGGTGTTCAGGTTAGCACGATGCGTATCGTGCAGGCCGGCTTCTTTGATGTCGAGCAGATCGATGTACTGAAAGGCCCGCAGTCCCTCTTCTTTGGTAAAAGTGCTTCGGCTGGCGTGTTTTCCATCCGGTCTGCCAATCCTACGCAGGATTGGGAAATGGGAGGTAAGGCATCCTACGAATTTGAAGAAAAAGGGAAAGTTTTTGGCGGTTATATTTCCGGTCCAATGAGTGACACATTAGGTGTCCGATTGGCTGCGCGCTATACCGACATTGACGAGTATGTGAAATTGGAGCCAGGCACGCCGGCCATTAACCGGGAGCGCGGCCTGAGTGAATTTGTCGGTCGTGCGACATTGCAGTGGGACCCCGCTGACAATTTCAACGCCAATCTGAAGCTGAATTATGTCAAAAACAAGAATGATGGCGCGACAGCCCATCAGGACATTCATTGCGGTGCCAATGGTCGTCCCGATGAAGTTGTATTGCTGCAAGGGGCAGTTGCTATTCCAACCGTAGCAAGCTGTAACATCAATGATGATACCTATGCTACGCAGGTTGATCCAAACCCTGCGCTCGTAGGGAAGTTTCCTGACGGAAGTGCCGGTGCAGATGGCCGTTATCCAGGCAAACCATTTGGCGAAACCGATATTTTCTTTGGTCGTTTGAAATGGGATCTGGATTTATCAGATACTCTCACACTGTCCTCCGTATCCGGTTATCTGAACCTCGATTCAGTTGACTTTGACAGCTATAGCTATGGCGGTGTCGGTCTTGCCTTCAATCCGGCTGGTTTGCCGCTATCCGCAATTGCACCGGCACTTGATGCAGTCAACTTTCCGGGCGCTGCGTTGGCTGCTGGGCAAAGTGACCCACGCAACCAGACCGAACAATTTACCCAGGAAGTACGCCTGACAAGTAATTTTGATGGCATGTTCAATTTCATGGTCGGCGCATTCTACGAAAGCCGCGAGATCGATTTGGGTACATCGCAGCAGGCGGTAAATATTTCGCTTATTGCACCAGATCCTGTGACCGGAAATACTTTTGACTATTACAAGAAGCAAAAAACCAAAACCGAAGCATTTTCCGTATTTGCGAGTACAACGCTGGACCTGACCGACCAGTTACAGCTTTCCGGTGGTCTACGTTGGACAGATGAAACGAAAGTAAGCCGGATTACAGTCCCTTACGTTCACTCGTTCCTTTCAGCGACCCCCGCGTTTATTGACAGCGGTTTCTTTTCCGGACCAATCAACTTTAGCGATAACAATTTCTCACCCGAAGTGTCCATTCGCTATCAAGCGACACCGGATATCAATATATACGGTGCGTTCAAGACAGGTTTCAAATCGGGTGGTGTAGACAATAGCGCCTTGCCATCGAACAGTCTGCTGGGCTTTAACGATCCCGATCCGGCAGTTCGTCAGGCAGTTGCCGATTCTATCCGCTTTGATTCAGAAACCGGCATGGGCGGTGAAATCGGTGTGAAGAGCCAGTTTGCAAACCGGTCTGTTACCTTTAACATCTCGGGCTTCTATTATGTGTTCGACGATCTTCAGGTGCAGAATTTCGATGCAACGAAAGTTCAGTATCTAACGTACAACGCCAGTCAGCTCACAACCAAAGGTATTGATATTGATTGGGCTTGGTTCACGCCCATAGAGGGGCTGAACCTGTCTGGTGCGCTGGCCTATACGGATGCCAAATTCTCGAAGCAGTTTATTACATTGGATCCCGACGGTATTCCGGATAGCGGTGACGAGACCGATCTGGACGGTCGCAGAGCAGCGCGAGCACCTGAGTTTGCCGGCAATATCGCGTTCGATTGGACTATGCCTTTCAGTGATAATATGGAATTCGGTCTGAACGGTAACCTGCAATATTCGAGCTCTTACTTCACAAACCAATCGACGCTGACAGATTATAAACAGGACAGCTATGTGACCATTGATGGTGCAGTTTCCATTGGGCATCCCGAAGGAAAGTGGAAATTGGCGCTTGTCGGTGTGAACCTGACTGATGAAATCTGGACGAATACCAGTGGGGGCCGCCCGTTCCTGGCCGGGCCAGGACTGGGACTGCCGGTAGGCGATGACTTTTCAGTCACGCAAAACCGTGGTCGTCAGGTGTTTGTGGAAGCCAGCTTCAAGTTTTGATTGACTCTCCCGTTAATCATGGTGGGCCGGGGCAGTGCAAGCTGTTCCCGGCCCTTTTTTTATGGGACTGCGCAGGGTTCTTTTGAACAGAGTGGGCGAGGGAATACTCATATTGACAGTGGCCCGTATCCACGGATCATCTAGTTTGGTCGATCATTTAGTGTGACGGAAATATCCAGCAATCGAGGAGAGAAATTATGGGACGTCTTGAAGGTAAAAAAGCTATTATATTGGGCGCAGCGGGTGCTGGAAATATGGGACAGGTCATGGCGAAGCGCTTTCGGGACGAAGGTGCGGACGTTCTGGTTGCTGGGCGGAAAGAAGATGAGCTGAAGCGTTTTTCAGAAGAAATTGAGGGGCATTATGCGCTCTGCGACCTGACGAAAGAGGATGATATTAACGCGCTTGGCGAAACGGCGCTCAGCAAAATGGGCAGTGTTGATATTGCGGTCAACGCTACCGGCCTTGGCTTTTTGAAGCCCTTTCTGGAAAATACCAGGGAAGAGCTTGAGATGATTTCGGCGCTTCAATTTGTCGGTCCTTTCCAGTTTTACCAGGCGATGATCCGGGCGATGACAAAGGCGGGTAACAAGGGCGGTTCTCTCATCCAGATCAGCTCTGCGACGGCAACGATCATGCTCAACGATCACGCCGCTTATATGGGTAGCAAGGCGGCAACCGATCATATCATTCGCTGTGTCGCACATGAATTTGGCGAGCAGGGTATCCGCGCCAATAGTATTTCGCCAGGGCTTACCCGCACGCCTATGACCGCAGGTGTCGAGCAGGTGCCGGGGCTGCTTGAGGCTTTTGAGGCACGTTATCCGCTGGGCCGGATTGGCACGAGCGAGGATATTGCCGCAGCGGCTGTATTCTTGGCCAGTGACGAATGTTTCATGACCGGCGAGAATTTGCAGGTCAATGGCGGGCTGTGTCTGCGTGGTAATCCTACCAACAAGGACAAGGAATTGATGGCGGCATCATTAGCTGCCGCTTCCTGATTTCAGGCTGATTTCAGGCTGATTTCAGGCCCTTGGGCTAGCTGGTCCTGATCCTTGCCGCGAAAGCGCAAGGGTCGGGGCTGTACGCCTGTTATAGTCACCCTGAGCCGCGTCTTTCAGCGATCCTTTAGATGGTTCCGCAATCAAACCGGGCATAGCAAGCCGGTAATGGCGGGAACGTATCAAAAGGAAAGGGCGTCCGCCGGTATCGCTTTGGATACTGGCAGGACGCCCCAAATAGCTATATGGCCCGTGAGGGCCAAAAGCATTCCTTGCATGTATTAATACGAAATAAGCTAGGCTTATTCTGCAACTTCTTCAGCAGCGTCTGTAGCAGCTTCGCCAGCAGCTTCAGCGGCTTCACCAGCGGCTTCAGCAGCTTCGCCAGCAGCGTCAGCGGCTTCACCAGCAGCTTCGCCCGTTGCGTCAAGAGCAGCGTCGGTAGCGGTATCAGCAGCAGCTTCAGCTTCAACAGCAGCGTCTTCTGCAGTATCAGCAGCTTCTGTTGCTTCGTCAGCGGATTCAGCACATGCTGAAAGAGCAGGAATTGCAAGTGCAAGGCCGGCTACTGCCAGCATATTGCGAAGGCTTGTTTCGTTAGACATTAAATATCCCCTTTGGAATGAACTAGACCTGCATCTCTATCCGCAACGGCATATCCATGGCAAGTGTAATTCTACCAAATGATAAAAATATTGAAAATCATAGGGCTACAGAGCATTATAATGGTTAACATAACGGGTAAAATAGTTAACCGGTCACCCTATTTTGCGTCTATTTCTCCACTCCGCGAATCTTTCCCCACTGCCGCGTGACCGTATATCCAAGGTATCCCGTGCCAAACAGAGCATATAAAGGTTCGGGAATTCCGGCCAGATAAGCGTTCATTCCGGTCGCAATATCGCGGGCCGCTTCTGGCCGGATCGCGGCTATAAGACCCATCGGGATCGCCCAGAGCAAGAGCAGATACATGACGTAAAGAAAACTGGGCCGGGCGCGGCTGGTCCACGGGTCGGCGGATTGCGCCTCGGCCAATATGGCGGACATCTGGACACGGACCTGTTCCAGTTCGTGGCTGCCTTCCATTTTCAAAAGTTCCAGCTTGGCCCGGTCGCGCGCCTCTTTGTCGGGAATGACCTTGTCGATAATCTGTGAAACAGGTCCGATAAGGGTGGATAATAAAGACATGATAAGAGTCCTTTTCTATGAGATTCAAGAATGTAAGATTTGCCAAACTTCACTAACTTCACACCAAGGAAGCCTTTATTTCTGCCATTTTCCATTTTTCGGTGTGAAAATGATGCTGCGCCTGATTTTGGTCCATGGTTCGACAAACGCTCCACTGGCTAACCACTGACGCACCATTGATGTTCGCTTGCCTGGTCGAATAATATGTTTGCCAAAGCCATTTCACCCGATGCGATGCGCGAGCCAGCCATAGAGAAATGCCTCGTTGGCGGGGCGGCTCTCGGCCAGACTGATATAACGTTCCCCCTGCAACGCCTCGACGGCTTTGAGGATGACGCGCTCCCCGTTCGCGCCGCGCTTTTTCAGGAATTGTTGCAAAGCGCCGATAGTTTGCGGGCCGATTTTGCGGTCCAGCTTTATATCGGGGAAATCCTGACCATTGCGATTTAGCGCGTTGAGGGCGCGTTGCAGAAAGCCGGTGGCGGTCGCTGGCCCCATATTGATGCCGGTGTCGAACAATTCGGCGGCCAATTCGGGCGCATGGAGCGAAATTTTATCAAATCCGGGGCGCAGCCAGTAAGTGCGCTTATAAATCGCCACCGCCTCGTCATAGGGGAAATGCCGCATGGAACCGGCATAGCCATGGCTGCGCGCCACGGTTTCCGTAACGCCCCAACGCGTCGGGCCGCCGCGATCAGCCGGGTGGTTGGAATAATCCCCCTCCACCGCGATTACATCATCAATCAATCTGTCGATATTCGTCATAATAACCCTTCCCTTTAGAAATTGAACAACAAATAACCTATATGGTTATATGTAGGAAAGAGACAATTTTGCCGGGTCAGAATTTAATTGACTGATTAACATCAATCGGGCCTATTCTGGTCCTGATTATAACGAATGATTCGCCTCAGGCTTTTGCTGGTGATGAAGCGCATAAACAAAACAGGTTTAGGAGCTGGTAGATTGAACTTTGATTTCTCTGAAGATCAGAAATTCCTGCGTGATGAAGCGCGCAAATTTTTGAGCGCGCAATGCACAAGCGCGCATGTCCGCGCCGTACTCGATGACGATGCGATGACCCATAATGAAGAAGTCTGGCAGAAAATTGTCGAAATGGGCTGGCTTGGGGCCGCGATTCCAGAGGAATTTGGCGGGCTTGGCCTTGGCATGCTGGAACTTTGCGTCATTGCTGAGGAACTGGGCCGGGTGCTTGCGCCTGTGCCATTCGGATCATCGGCCTATTTCTTTGCAGAAGCGGTCAAGCTGGCCGGGACCGAGCAGCAGAAAGCGGAATTGCTACCCAAAGTGGCCGATGGCACGATTATCGGATGTATAGCCACTACCGAGGGGCCGGGCGCTTTGTCGGCAACCTCTTTGCAGACTGCCTTCAATGTCGGCAAATTGTCGGGAACAAAAGTGCCGGTGACAGACGGCGATATTGCTACTCATGCCGTTGTTCTGGCCAAAGAGGGCAGCGGGACAGGCCTTTATATCGTGGAGCTGGAGCAGGACGGAGTCTCGCGCACGTCGCTCAAGACGCTGGAACCTACACGCAGCCATGCCAAAATCGTCTTTGACGGAGCATCGGCAACGCGATTGGGACAGGAAACCGGAAACGGCATGGCCCTGTTGGAGCAGGTGATGGACCGCGCGGCTGTACTGATTGCCTTTGAACAGATTGGCGGCGCGACACGCTCTTTGGAAATGGCCACCGAATATGCCAAGGAACGTCAGGCATTTGGCAGACCGATTGGCGGTTATCAGGCGATCAAGCACAAGCTGGCCGACATGTATGTGAAAAACGAAGTGGCGCGCTCCAACGCCTATTATGGCGCATGGGCATTGTCCACCAATGCAGCGGAATTACCCGAAGCCGCCGCGGCTGCGCGGGTTGCCGCATCGGAAGCATTCTGGTTCGCCAGCAAGGAAAATATTCAAACGCACGGCGGCATGGGCTTTACGTGGGAAGTGGATTGCCACCTTTATTATCGCCGCGCGAAATTACTGGCGGTGCAGGCGGGAAGTCCGGCGGTGTGGAAAGAAAAGCTTGTTTCCGCGCTGGAAGCCAAAAACGCCGCATAAGCAAAAGATTTACGAGGATTAAAAAATGGATTTTAAAGACTCACCAGAAGAAGCTGCATTCAGGGCCGAAGCCCATGCTTTTTTGAGCAAGCATCTGAAACCCAAAAACCAGGCATCGCTGCGTTCCGGACGCCGCGAAGATTATCTGGAGCAGGCCAAGAAGTGGCAGAAAATCAAGGCGGAAAACCAGTTCGCCCAGATTACATGGCCCAAGGAAATTGGCGGGCGCGGCGGTACGCCGATGCAGCAGGTTATCTGGAACCAGGAAGAGGGCAAATTCGACGCCCCGATTGCGCCCTTCACCATCGGTCTGGGCATGTGTGTTCCGACCGTGATTGCCTTTGGTTCGGACGAGCACAAGAAACGCTATGTCCAGAAGGCGCTTTATGGCGAAGAAATCTGGTGCCAGCTTTTCTCTGAACCCGCAGCCGGATCGGATGTCGCGGGCCTGAAAACAAAAGCGGTCAAAGATGGCGATGATTGGGTGCTGAACGGGCAGAAAGTCTGGACCTCCGGCGCGCATTATGCGGATTTCGGCATCGTGCTGGCGCGGACCGATCCCGATGTGCCCAAGCACAAGGGCTTGACCATGTTCATTGTCGATATGAAGCAGCAAGGGGTCGAGGTTCGCCCGATCCATCAGGCTTCTGGTGGCAGCGAATTTAACGAAGTCTATTTCACCGATGTGCGTATTCCCGACAGCGACCGGCTGGGTGAGCCCGGCATGGGATGGAAAGTGGCGCTGGTGACCTTGATGAACGAGCGGCTTGCCGTGGGTGGTTCTCCGGGGCCGGACTGGCAGGAAATCATGGACTATGCGCGTTCAGCCGGGACGATGAGCGATCCGGTGTTCCGGGCCAAGCTGGCCGACTGGTATGTCGCGGCGCAAGGATATAAGCTGACCAAGTTCCGCACCCAGACGGCTTTGTCGAAAGGCGAAACGCCGGGGCCGGAAAATTCCATCGGCAAGGTTATCACTGCCAACCATTTGCAGGACATTTGCAACAGCGCGATTGAAATGCAGGGCCATTACGGGATTATTTCCGACAAGGACGAAGCGGCGGCGAACGCGATATTCCAGGAAAGTTTCCTGTGGGCGCCGGGGCTTCGTATCGCAGGCGGAACGGACGAGATTTTGAAAAATATCATCGCCGAACGCGTGCTTGGCCTGCCGCAGGATGTGCGCGTGGACAAGGACAAACCGTTCTCGGCTTTTTAAGCCGGGCAGGCATCAGGCGGAGAGCGAATCCCGTACTTCGGCAGCAAGCGTGTAGGATTTCAACCGCGCTTCATGGTCGAAGATAGAGCAGGAGATTATCAGCTCATCCGCCTGCGTGCGCTCCAGAAACGCCTCTACACTGCTGCGAACGGTATTCTTGGTGCCAATCGCGCTGGCTTGCAGGGTTTGCGCCAGCATCCCTTGCGCTGCGGGCGGAAGGCTTTCGCGATAGCCTTCTATCGGTGGTGGCAATTTTCCGGGATTGCCGGTGCGTAGAGCGACAAAGCTCTGCATCATCGAGGATGCAAGACGCTCTGCTTCGGCATCGCTGTCGGCGGCAAATATATTATAGCCGCAGATCACATAAGGCTCCGCCAGATGCTCCGACGGTTTGAACTCGCGGCGGTAAATGGCGAGCGCCTCATCCAGCGCCTGCGGAGCGAAATGCGAGGCAAAGGCATAAGGCAGGCCGAGAGCGGCGGCAAGCTGCGCCCCGAACAGGCTGCTGCCGAGGATATAGAGCGGGACGTTTGATCCAGCGCCGGGCGTTGCCTGAATGCGCAGCCGCTCGTCCCCGGACAGATAGGCTTGCAGCTCCAGAACATCGCGCGGAAATTCATTGGCGTCCGTGTTCAGATTGCGCCGCAGCGCCTGTGCAACAATCTGGTCCGATCCGGGCGCGCGGCCCAGCCCCAGGTCAACACGGCCGGGGAACAGCGCTTCCAGAGTGCCGAACTGCTCGGCAATTACCAGCGGCGCGTGGTTCGGCAACATGATCCCGCCTGCGCCGATCCGGATGGTTTTCGTGCCGCCGCCGATATGGGCCAGCGCCACCGCTGTTGCTGCGCTGGCAATGCCGACCATGCCGTGATGTTCGGCCATCCAGAAACGTTCATAGCCCAGCGCCTCCGCATGCTGCGCCAGGTCGAGGGAGCGATCGAGCGCGGTCCTTACATCCGATCCTTCCGGCACTTGCGACAGGTCAAGAATGGAAAATTTCACCGATTTGCTCATAGCTACCTCATTTGTTCCAACTGACCCGACACCGTAATGGCATAGCCGCCCGGTAATTGCTGAAAACCCATTGTCGGGAGCAGCAATGTCCAGGCGCGTTCATTCCCATTTAGGAACAATCGTGCAGTATAAAAGCCATTGCCTTCAATTTTCAGGGTTAATTCTTCCATACCCGACCCGCTGGTGAGCGGCAGGACGAGCAAGCCGTCATCGCATTTGGCATTGCCGAGCAAGCCCTGTTTCAGATCCAGCCCCGGAATATTGGCGTCGAGCGAGAGCCGCACCCTGCCACTTGCCGACTGGCAGCGGCCGCGCGAGAACAGGGTGCTGAAATCATCCAGCGTGATATTGGTGACGGGCAGGGGGGCAAGCGCTTGCCCTACGCCAAGGACGGTGGTGGCATTTTCGACCATCATGTCGCCGCCCTGTTTGCCAATGGCCGCGCTCAAACCGCTGTCTCCCGCAGATGCCGGACGATCCAGATCCATCGTGATGTTGCCGGTGAGCAGGGGAAAGAACCGGACGCTCGCATTCAGGTCACCCAGCGCAAACGGCCCCATGTGCGCCTGCTCGATCCGCCCGTTCCAGATCGTGCCGGTAATATCCCGCGCGGAAAACCGCGAATACTCAAGCCCCGCCATGCTTACCGCGAGTTTCAGCGGCATGAAGGCGAGCGCCAATATTATCAGCCCAAGAATGCCCAGCACATAGATTAAAACACGCGATCCCCGCTTTTTCATTATAATTTATTCATCCTGACATGGCTTATTTGGGTCCTGATACAGGTTCAGGATGACGAAAGAGTAGGGGATGAAAAACTATTCCGCCGCTTCCACCTGCTGTGCGGCGGCTTCTGTTGCTGCCTCGATTTCGGCGGCTTTGTCTTCCACCAGCTTGACGATATGATCGACCATATCGCTGTCGGAGACATGGTGGTCGGTGACGCCGGACAGGTAAACCATGTGCTTGCCCGCGCCGCCGCCGGTGATGCCGATGTCGGTTTCGCGCGCTTCGCCCGGCCCGTTGACGACGCAGCCAAGGACGGAAAGCGACAGCGGCGTGCGAATATGTTGCAGCCGCTCTTCCAGTGTCTGCACCGTGCGGATAACGTCAAAGCCCTGACGCGCGCAGCTGGGGCAGCTTACCACGCGAACGCCCCGCGTCCGCAAGCCCAATGCCTTTAGCATTTCATAGCCGACACGCACTTCTTCTTCCGGCTCGGCGGACAGGCTGACGCGGATCGTGTCGCCAATTCCCGACCACAGCAAATTGCCCATGCCGATGGAGCTTTTGACCGTTCCGCCAATCAAACCGCCCGCCTCTGTAATGCCGAGGTGCAGCGGGCAATCCACTGTCTCGGCAAGCTGTGCATAGGCCGCAACGGCAAGGAAAACGTCAGACGCCTTCACCGCTACCTTATATTCGTGAAAATCATGGTCCTGCAAAATCTTGATATGGTCGAGCGCGCTTTCGACCAACGCCTCCGGACAAGGCTCTCCATATTTTTCGAGCAGGTCCTTTTCTAGGCTACCGGCATTCACCCCGATGCGGATAGCGCAGCCATTGGCCTTGGCGGCGTCAACGACTTCCTTGACCCGCTGAGCGCTGCCAATATTACCCGGATTGATGCGCAGGCAGGCCGCACCTGCTTCTGCCGCTTCTATGCCGCGTTTATAATGGAAATGGATATCCGCGACGATGGGCACGTTACTGGCGCGGACAATTTGCTTGAGCGCCGCGGTGCTTTCCACATCGGGACAGGACACGCGGATAATATCGACGCCCGCCTCTTCACAGCGGCGGATCTGGTCGATTGTCGCCTTGGCATCGCTGGTCAGCGTGTTGGTCATCGTCTGCACCGTGATCGGCGCATCGCCCCCGACCGGCACGTCACCGACCATGATCTGGCGGCTTTTGCGGCGGTCAATATCGCGCCACGGGCGAAGGGAAGGGCTATTGGCAGTCATAATTTGCTCTTGTCAGAAGGGCTCTCTTGCTCGACATATATGCCCTTCGCCCCCAAAAGGTAAGCGCGAAGTGGGAGAGAATTGCAATGTTCCGTTTTTTGATGCGTTTAACCGGTCTAGCCGCCCTGCTTTGCGCACCGGCTTCTATCGCCCGGGCAGAGAGCGCGCCATCAGAAAATCCACGCTGGTCAATCGCCATCCATGGCGGAGCGGGAACCATCGAACGCACCGCCATCACGCCGCAGCAGGATACCGAAATACGCGCGGCCCTGTCCGCAGCACTGGAAGCCGGATCAAAAGTCCTGAAAGACGGCGGCACAGCCACCGATGCGATTGTTGCCGTCATCACCTTTCTGGAAGATAACCATAATTTCAACGCTGGCAAAGGCGCTGTCTTCACGTGGGACAAGACGAATGAGCTGGACAGCAGCATCATGGACGGCAGCGATCTGTCCGCCGGAGCGGTTGCAGGTGTCACCGCGACAAAGAACCCGATATTGCTTGCCCGCGCGGTCAAGGACAACAGCCCGCATGTCATGCTGTCCGGCAAAGGGGCGGACCAGTTTAGCCGCGAACAGGGGTTGGAACAGGTTGATCCGGATTATTTCGCGACTCCATACCGGTTGAAACAGATAGAGGATTTGCTGGCCGAAAAGGTCAGCGCCAAAGATGTCGATTATAAATTCGGCACGGTTGGCGCGGTGGCGATGGACAGCAAGGGCAATATGGCGGCTGGCACATCGACCGGCGGGATGACCGGAAAAAGATGGGGCCGGATTGGCGACAGCCCGGTGATTGGCGCAGGCACCTATGCCGACAACCGAAGCTGCGCGATCTCCGCCACCGGGTCGGGGGAATATTTCATCCGGCTGGCCGTTGCCCATGAAATCTGCACACGGATAAAGGTGCGCGTCAGTGACATGGAAGGCGAAGCGGGCCTTTCACAGGCGGACGTGCAAAAAATCGCCGATGACGTAATCGCGGAACTGGGCGAACTGGGCGGAACCGGCGGTGTAATCTATGCAACACCATGGGGGCAGGCCGGCTACAGCTTCAACACCCCCGGAATGTACCGCGCCCGCGCGACCAGCGACGGCGAACAAAGCGTTTCGATTTATGGGGACGAGGGGTAGGGTTTATCCATCATCTGATGGGGATACTATATTGCATTGCGTGCATTCGTTTCCGCAATGACCTAGAGCCAGCCCCTAATTCCTAACTGCAGAAAAGCAAGGCCTGCGGAATTGGCCGCTATTGTGAAGTCTGACGTCTTGACGCTGGGGCAAATCCCTTCATTGTATGGTTATCGGGCAATTAAGGGGCAGTTTTTGATGATAAGTGGCCGCATATGATGGCAAAGGCAGTTCGTTTCGCAACTCTGGCTGCGACTGCGCTGGCCATGGGGCACGCGCCGCTGTTCGCGCAGGTGGATGCGTCATCCAAATCTTCGCCTGTAGCGGCTGAGGAGGCCGTCAAGCCGGTCCTCCCGTCGCGTGTGGATTATCCCGACGCGGGACAGGCGTTCGGCATGGGTTGGCATTATAATGGCGATGTCACTGCTCCTGTTCTTTCGTTCATGTCGCCGCAAACCGATAACCGGTTCTGGACAATGGCTTGCAAAAGGCAGGCGGATGGAACCGTCCGGATCTCCAACATGATAGCCGCGGCGCCAAAGGAACTGGTTGCGGGGGACCGGTTCGGCTTTACGGTCAGGATTGATGATGGCCGGTCCATCGGTGTGCTGGCGCGAATGATGCCGACCGGCGACGCGGACAAGAAAAGCTACATGCCGCAATTTTACTTGCCCGGATCGCATGATCTGCTCACGGCGATGGCGCAGGGGGAGCGCGCTTTTGTCAATCTGAACGGGCATAAGTTCAGCGTGCATTTGAACGGCTCGGGCGAAGCGCTGAAAAACTTTTTGAATGCCTGTCAATAAGCTGTCATTTGTCGCACATATATAACAGTCTGACGACATTGGAAAAAACTGAATGAAGCCGTTGGGCGGCGTTCATATTCCCCATGATAATCCTGTCCATCGGAACAAAGACAGGAGTAAAAAATGCGAAAAATGTTGATGAGTCTCGCTGCGGCTACTTTAATGATACCGGCTGCACCCGCGCTGGCTGGGCCGCCTGATCATGCTCCGGCACACGGTTTTTATAAGGCCAAATATAAGGGCAAGCATAAGCATAGACACAGATATGATGACCGCGGCCGCTATTATGAGCCGCGCCGTCTGTCGCGCAATGACCGGATCTGGCGCGGACGGGATGGACGTTATCATTGCAAGCGGGATAATGGCACGACCGGCCTGATTATCGGCGGCGCTGTTGGCGCTCTGTTAGGGCGCGAGCTGGACGGCGGTAGAGACCGGCTTGTAGGCACATTGCTTGGCGGTGCGGGCGGCGCATTGCTGGGCCGTGAAATTGACCGCGGCGGATTGCGCTGCCGTTAAGCGCTTATACCTTATGACGGCCTGAATCTCTTTATAGATCAGGCCATGGATCAGGCTTTATGGAATATGAAATCTGGCCCCGGCTTTCGCGAGGGCCAGATTTTTTTTGGCCAGAGATGAGATAATGAGACGAGGCGTTGAGAACAGATGACGGGTTCGAATTGCGGGATCAGGCTATCAGCGAAGCGGCATTTTGAGCAGCGGGGCCAACGCTCATGCTGATCATGACGGCGGCGGAAAGCAATGCTGCGAAAGCGGCGGTAAGCTGGTTCTGAAGTTTTGTGTTAGACATTTTAAGTTCCTTTAAGTTCGTGACTGGTTAATTTGGCTCATTCTTGATTGTTCAAGCGATGATGTCTGTATCATTGCATAGAGCGTGCCAGTTTTTATATTCATTATAAATCAAAGGCTTATGCTATTTCTGCTCTGGGCGCTATATTGGTGGACGCCGCTAAATGGTGAAAATTACCAAATATTGGTTTTCATGAAGCACATATGAATGGGCTGCAGCCGCGTGCCACTACATAATGTTAAGAAAGCTTCGCTAAGCTCGGCCCATGTTCGGACCTCGCCTTAGCCGTATCTTTGCCAGTCGCAATAATGCGCTGTGGTGGTCAGCGATGGTGCTGGTGACCGCTTATTGTGTTGCCGCAGAGCCGCCGACCGTAACGGCGGTCGGCGCGAATGATGAAGACGCGGCGCAGGAAGAGGGGCAGGGCCACGCCGGTAAACAGGCTGACCCGTGGGCAGACATGAAGGCCGCTGCCCGAAAACGGGATCAGCTTTTACCCTGAACCCGCATTGCGCCTGATCAATATTGCGATTCAATATTGCGATGTTCCGCCGTCAACGCTTAACGCCGCGCCGGTAATTCCACCACCCTCATCGGATGCGAGCAGCAGGGCCATGGCGGCAACTTCTTCGGCTGTGTTGGGGCGCTTGAGTGCGCTTTCCTGGGCAAACATGTCGATCATCTCATCGAAAGTCATGCCCAATCCCTTGGCTGTTTCCGGGCCATTATTGCGGATTATGTCCGTTATTACCAGCCCCGGACAGATGGCATTAACCGTGATGCCCATAGGGCCGACTTCCTGTGCGACAGATTTGGTCATACCAATGATGCCGTGTTTCGCGATGGTATAGGGCGCAAAAGTGGCCTTGCCCATTTTGCCTTCGGTCGAGCTCATATTGATGATGCGTCCGGATTTTTGCGCGATCATCGTTTGCAATGCCCGGCGGGTTGCCCAGAATGTCGAATAGATATTCCACTTCATCGTTTCGTCAAAAACCTCGTCGCTAAGCTCGGCAAGCGGCGCAAGACCCCCGGCGCCGCCCGCATTGTTGACGAGAATGTCGATCGTTCCAAATGTCTCGACCGTTTTATCTATGAAACCCTCGACAGATGCCTGTTCCATGACATCCCCGGCGACAAAGATGGCGCGGGAGCTAACATCAAGCTCGTCCAGAACCTGCGCGCCTTTTTCCGGGTTGCGCGACATAAGCGCGACTTTCGCGCCCTCTGCAAGAAAGGCTTCGGCAATAGCGCGCCCTATGCCTGCGGTGCCGCCGGTGATTGCAGCGGTTTTGCCTTTGAGTTTCATGATCTTCTCCGATTTTTCTCATGCCTAGCTATCCGCAGAAGATAATCGCGACAATCATTCAAAAGATTAGTAGGCTCAACAAAAATACCATATCTATCTGTAATATAAAGGAAAAATACATTTAGTTCATAAAAATACATTTAAACATGAACATAACATAAAATCGATATTCAGCTACGGGACAAGCGGGGGTGTCTAGAACGATTCATGTAGGGCATTAAACGAGTCGGATCGCGCCAGATCCTTTTGGAGTAGAAGCTATGATTAACAAGGTTTTAGGAACACTTGCCGTTACCACCGCTGCCATCGCATCGATGTCCTTTGCGACACCTGCTGAAGCGCGTAGCGGCGGCTATTATAACGGATATGATGGCGGCTATTACCAACAGGTTCGTGATGATCGCCGCAATTATCGGCGCGGTGACTATTATCGGGGTGATCGCTATGACCGCCGGGATCGCCGTGATTCTCGCCGTTATAATAATGACCGTCGCTATCGTGGATGTGACCGCGGCACGGGCGGCACCATAATCGGTGCCATTGCCGGTGGTTTGCTTGGCAACGAAGTGGCTGGCCGCGGTGACAAGACCGTGGGAACCATCATCGGCGGTGCAGCCGGCGCGCTGGCTGGCCGGGCTATTGACCGCGACTGTTAAAGCCTGATCCTATAGATATTAAAGAAAAGCCCTCCGCATTTTGTTCCTGAATGCGGGGGGCTTTTTGTTTCTTGCGCCCTGCCAACGAGAGGGCGAACTTGTTACCGCCGCGCCAGCAAAGGCGGGACCGGGCCAATCCAGTCCGACAGGTTCGCTTCGTCTTTCACGAAATAGGGCTTGCCCTTGCTGTTCAGGTAAAAGCGCTGCATCTCGCTGCGGGTAAAGGGCCGGGAGCCGAGCCTTCCGAACACCGCTATCTGGCCGCCGGTTTCATCGACAGCACGATCACGGTCCAGCCCCTTGGACAGGGCGAGGGCCGGTTTCGGCGTGCGGGCAAAGGCGATCAATTCCGGCATCGGCGGCGGTGAGAAGCCGTAAAAATTGGGCTGGCTGCTGGGTGAGGTCAACTGAATGACTTTCAACCCGTTGCGGCCATCCGCCACATAAGCGAACAGGCTGGCATTGGTTGTCCCGACAATCACATCTTCGGCATCGTTCATCTGGCCGCCGAATGTTTCCTTGCGATAGATTACAGGTGCTTCGGGGTTGGTAATATTGGCGATGACCAGCCCTTCTTCCTTGGCCGCGATATAGGCATAGGTTCGTGCCAGATAGAGCCGCCGGGCGTTGTTCAGCGGGATGGTGCCGGACGGAACCGCAACCGGTTTTTCCATATCCGTGACATCGAACAATTTCACCCCTTGCGCATCCGTCACCCACAGATAGCGGAATTGCAATGCCGAAGCGCGCGCATCATCCAGCGGCAGAGTGACTACATGCTGCGGTTTCAGCGGGTCATCGAGGTCGATAACGACCAAGCCGCTTGTCGCCGTGATATAGGCATAATGCCCGGCCAGCGTGATATGTCTCGCCCCATCCAATAGGCCGCCAGCGTTCCAGGTTACGGCGCGCTTGAAGAAATTATTGCGGAACTCGCCATCGGCCAGCGTGTTGATATCGACCAGGATCAGGCCTTCTTCGCTGTCCGTGATCACCGCGTAATTATAGATCGGGTGGAACGTCTGTTCCTGATTAATCTCCCGCATTTCCGCTGTATTGCGTTCGGGTGCAATCGGTTGATTGGTCGCAAGCGCCATGCAGGTGGCATTTTTTGTTTTCACATGCGTGTCATGGCCAAGCGAGGAGAAGGGGGCTTTGACGATGCGTTCGGAAAAGCCCTTGTTACCGATGGACGCCACGTCATAGGCACGGAAGCCGCCTTTGCCCTCTGCGACAAACATATATTCGCCGCGCAACTGTAAACAGCGGACGCTGTCACTTGTGCCCTGAACGACATTGGCAAATTCTTCGAGCGCCTTGGTTTCACCGGAGAGGTTCTTGTCCAGCCGCTTGCCGCGGACCCAGTTGATTAACTCACGGCCATTATCCTCGACATGCATCCGCCAGTAATCGGGATAGGCATATTTTTGCAGATAGGAGCCGATAACGGCCTGCGGTTCATCCCATTCCGTGACGCGCACCGCTTCAAAGCCCTTGTCCAGTCCGACCCAGGCATGAAGGCCGACAAAGTTCACGAAATTCGTGCCCTGTAACAATAATTGCGACATGATCGCGTTATTGTCATTGGCTTCGCTCAGGTGGCAATCGGAGCATTGCTTTGTTTCGGATTTACGAACCGTATGCGGGAAGTGCGGCGCAAATGCCTGACTGGAAAACCCGATTGCCGAGATGGGCGGTTGCTGCACATAGATGCGTTCGCGGTTGATGTTGGTCGAGGACAATATCAGGGCCGAGCTGGAGCGAACCGGCGCAATCACATTGCCCTTGGTCGTTTGGTGTTTGCCAAGCTGGAACATCTGGTCGCGGGCAACCTGCGGGTTGTAAGTCGCAAAGTTACGCGTCGTTCCGCCGTCATATTTATGGCTTTCGGCTTGCCAGTTGGCCTCGATCGGCAAGTGACAACCGCCGCAACTGGTGGTCCAGCTCAGGTGGCAGGTGAAACAGACCATGTTGTCGTCACTATGCGCGCGGTCAGCAGCGGCGACACCGCTACCAAAACTATATTTCCCCGTCTCCGACCCGCTTTTCGACATGAGCTTTGCGCGTGCCGCTTTCAGGTTGAAGTCAGGATGGGATCGATCAACAGAATCTTTGACCAGACTAACCCGCCAGCTTAGCTTTGGATCAACGATAGAGCGCTGAATCAACACGCGCTTGCCGTTTTCATCCTGCATCCATTCAAAGCGGCGCTGTCCATCGGCATTACGCAAAAGGCTGAGATTATTGCCCTTGGGCCGCGCGGCAACATTGGATGTCAACAGGGTCGGATAAGCATCCGCAGTGCCGTGGCAGTCTTTACAACCAATCTCGACGGCATTGGCAACCTCGCCATAAATCAGGCCATTGCCGTGACTGTCCTGCCCGAAATGGCAATCGGCGCATTGCATACCGACCTCGGCATGGATGCTCATCATATGCACAGTCTTGCCGGGGTTAGTGCCGGGTTCGACAAATTTTTCTTCCCCTTCGCGGCGGAATTTTTCCGGATCGTCATTATCGACGATATTGCCATCCTCATCGAGCAGATTGCCTTCGCGGTCCCTTTTCAGGATAGCGCGAAAGTTCCATCCATGGCCGTGATAATCGGCAAATTGGGTGTCTTTGGCTTTGCTGTTGACGTCATAGACATTGCGCAGGAAATCGAGGTCGGCCCAAAGCCCCTTGGGAGAAGCGGCCTCCGGATTGCGGTCCAGCACCTTACGCACTTCCTCGGCGGTCGGGTATTTCTGCTGCTTATAGATTTTTTGATATTCTTCGTCGCTCATCCCTTCCGGCTTGGGCGTTACATTATCCGGTCCCGGCCACATGAGCGGAGCATCGGATTCATAATCCCACATGGTGTAACCAAGGAAGCTGTTCAGGAAGATGTTGGGCTGATGCATGTGACAGTTCATGCACTGCGCGGTGGGAATTGCGCGGGTGAACGCATGCTGGATCGGGTGACCTTTTTCACGGTCCTCTGGGGCTGTTTCGCCGCCGGAAATATCCGCATGCTCATCCGCATGTCCGTCCTCTTTACCGTGGGCAGCATCATATGTGCCATAGCTGCCGAAACGAACCTGGCCCTTTTTCAGGTTGCGGATCGTCGGGTCTTTGGTTTGTGTCTGACCATCGCGGCCATATTTGGCCCAGGTCAGGCTATGCCGTGGTTCGCGGTCATTGGCATAGACGACATGGCAACTGGCACAGCCGGACTGGCGATAATCACCGGGCTGGTCATTGGTGCCCATGAACCATGTGAACGGGTCGTTTAACCGGGTTTTATGGATGTTGAGTATAGGAATAGCGACGCGCAGGCCCGTGCCGGGGCCACGGTTGGATTGTTTCAGGTCGGGGCGTCCTGGCTCTTCCAGCCTTTGGATAATGCCGCCAATATTGGGCAGGCCGATTTCCGGAAACTGCGTGTTGATATTGCGCCCGCCCCGTTCAAACACACGGAATATATCGCCCGGCGGTACAGTATGCCAAGTGGGCAGGGGATAAAGAATCGGGAGAGCGCCGCGTTTCTTTTGTTCTTCGGTCACGCTACCATGCGGATTTCCGGGGGACTTGATCGTTGCCGGCAATCCGTCGCGCGTATAGGCCTCGCCAAAGAGGTAATTTTTAAACGGCACGATACCGTTATTATAAGCGCCGCCGCCCCATAGCATGGCACCGGTTGCCATTAACGAACGCTCGGACGCCTCGATAATCTCCATATGGCACGCGCCGCAGGATTCACGCGCAACGCGGTAATCGGACGGGTTAACGAAACGGACAAATTCCGGTGATTCCTTGTTCAGCAGCGTATAGCTCTGCTTGGGATTGGCCGAAGAGGGCCAGTGCCAGCTTTCGGGATATTTGGGCAGGACGTGCGCATTTTTGAGCGCATACATATATTGCGGGCTGTTTCTGCCCCATCCATTGTCACCCGTAACGCTGGCGTCACCGCCATGACAATCGACACAGCCCAGCACCACGGCGGGACTTGCGTGCATGGTTTTCTGATCGCTGTCGGTATGACAGGAAACGCAGCCCGTGCTTTTGGCATCTGCGGCATCCCATGTCTGGTTCTGGGGAGCAGGGGGCGTAAAGCGATAGTCAATTTTCTGGGGCTTTTCTTTGCCTGCAGCATGGGCATCGGGCGAACCGAAAACCAGCAATAGCGCCGCAAAGAACAGCGCAGCCGTGCTCTGAGCCAGCCTCGGCATATTCGGCATATATGTGGCCAATGTAATATGGTGGAAATACTGCATATCAGAAAGCCAATATCGCGTTGAAAAGTATGGAATAATGGAAATCGCGCTTGTCGGTCTTGTCAAACAAATCCTTAAATCCCTTTCCGGGGAGCAGGGCAGCGCCAGACAGACGGAAAACAATGTTCTGCGAGGCTTTGGGACGGTAAATTGCCGCAGTGGATAGATCCCATCCTATATCATTGGGAATACTACCCTCCACGCGCAGCTCCTCCAGGCTTTCTGTCTTGTGAAACCACAAATGATTGGCATTTGCCGATAACCGGAGCTGGGGCGTCAGATCGGCATCGACGCCGGCACCGGCCAAAATCGTGCCGGGATTGTTGAAATTGCTTTGGCCCTGTTCTTTGGAGGAGCGCAACGAATTGAGAATACCGTTGCGGCCATTCAGACCGATCACGCGCCCGCCACCGGCAAAGGGAATGGTCTGCCTGATCCAATAGCTGGTATCCGCCCCCGCAAATATGGGGTTTTCAAAAATCGCGTCAAAACCGGCTTCGGTATTATTATAAGGATTGCCGTCCCCGCTGGCGAGCAGGCCCGACGCCCGGAAACGCAGGAAATCAACATCATAGCTTGCCTCTGCGGCGGCAAAATAGGCGGCAATCTTTGCGGGTTCGCTGGTGAAAATGCTGTTGCGGTCTTCACCGAAAGCGCCGTAAACCTGTCCCGTGAGGTTGATGCGCCCGATCCGGCCATCCACGGCATAACCCGGATACACCACATCATAAGAGCGGCCCCGCAAATTACCGATCAGGGCAGGGCGAACCGGAAAGCCGTTATCGTCAATCTCGACATCGTTTTTCTCGCGGTTCATGTTGTATGTAACGCTGAACTGGCTGGTCAGGCCGACAAACGGCAGGTCCTGACGATAGAGATTGGCAAAGAAGATATAACTGTCACGCGGCGTCTGGGTAATGTCGTTCAGGCCGCTATTGGTGTCTTTCTCCAACTGCACAAACGCGCCGAGATTATATTGCACGCGGTTATTGTCGCGCGTCCCGAACAGGCGAAAGCCAAGCTGGTTATCCTGAAACAGGAAACCGCGAAAATCGGCTTGCATCGGCTGGATACCGATCCGGAAACTGTCAAAGTCATGGCGGGCGGAAGTGTTGCGGATATGATAGTCAAAAAACGCTTCCTGCACGCCGATAAAATAATCTGTCCGGCGCGACTTTTTGGAAGGTTCGACAAACAGCACCCGGCGTTCCGGTACATTGACATGGTTGATCTGCGTTGCCAGCGTGACCCGGTATTCGACATCCGGCGGTTTATAGGCAGTGGAACCTTTTATCAGGGCAAAGCCGGTTATGAAGGTCTGTGCATAAACTTCTGATCCGGAACGACCGAAGACATTGATGTTACCGGGACGTTCGGTTGTTTGCACACCCACGGGAATGGGAAAGCTGCGCGGCTCGATAACCGTGTCGGAAATCGCATTGACGACAAAGAACCAGTCATCGCCTTTCAGGAAGGATGGTTTCTTGTCCGCCGGAATCGGCAAATCGCCCTTCAGAACATTTTGCCCATAGGGGTTCAGGGTGCTCCGGCAATTATTCCGCAGCGCGCCAAAGACCTGAAAGATAGATTGATCGCTGCCTTTTTCCGGACATAGCGACCTTAAAATACGCCACCTGTCAGGAACCGGAAATTCATCGGTCGGAAACGCTTCCGGCGGCGGTGCGCTGATCGCACCGGGGTTGTTCTGGGTGACGCGTTCGGGCAGCTCTTTGGGAACGCCGGGACGGCGGCGGCCATCAATCAGGGCTTCGTCAGCATCAATGCTCTCAAAGTCCATTTCCAGTTGCTCGGGCGCTGCTGGAGCCGGTTCGGTTTCGGCCTCGTCCTCAACATTATCCGCGCCCTCTGACGTCGGTTCGTCAATAGCGGTTACAAGAGCGGCGCTGGTTCCGGCACCCATATCCGTGAGAGCCGCATCCGTATTGCCTGCACGGATCCAGTCAAACTTCTCTCCCGCAATCAAAGCGGACAGAGAAGTTTCCATTTCTTCGGCAGACAGGTGCCGCGTCTCCATCAGCTCGGCCTGACCGGACATCACTGCCATTATCGGCAAAAAAGAAGAAACGACTGCGGACATCGGCGCTAAAGCCCCTCGCAGACATTTTGGTCGTCCGTATCAAGAAATGGTGCAAACGGGCAGTTTACATAGCGCAAACGCACATTGGCATTGCCCAGATCAACGACGATATTGTCCGCGCGCATGGCCTTGGGCGCATTGCCGATGGTGCCAAGACGAACCCCCGCATTATGCAGGCCGAGGAAGCTGATCATATCGTCCTGATCAATCCCGTCACCGGACACGCCAAGACCGCCGACCAATTGATTGCCGCGATAAATCGGAACGCTTCCGGGGAAAATCTGGATACCGTTTTCAAGCCGGTTCTGCCCCGCAGCCGCATCAGGCATATTGGTGCAGCGCATTGGTGTATCGGTTGGTGATGCCCCGGTAACAAAAGCAAGGTGCTGCCCCAGATTGGGCAGGATCAGCGCAGCCTGTAACCCCGTCGCAAAAGGGTTGAAATCCTCTATAGGGCGCGACAAGGGTCCGTTGGGGCGGCCCAGCTCGCCATCCGGAAAATAGGGACGCGACAGGTTGCCGCCGGAGCGATCGGCAAAGGCGGTCAAGCCCGTGAGCGCATTGGGATCATTCAAAAATGTCCTGACGCGCCCGACAAATGCGGCGACATCACTATCGGGATTGGCAAGCAGGTCGGATGCCGCATTACTTCCCGAAAAGAACGATGCGGTCCGCGCTTTTTGCAGCGACACATCTGTCCCGAAAATCGGCGCATCGGGGGATCGGATAATGCCGAGTATTTCGCCGTGCGTATCGACAACCGAAATCGAAACCTGCGCGCGGCTGTCCAGCGGTTGGCGGATTTGCGCCCGTGCGCGGGACATGACAATAAATGCTTCTTCCAATATTGCCCGCGTTTCGGCAGCGGTAAGCGGCGTTGTTACATCACCCCCGTCTGTTGCCGCGCGGATCGGGAAGCGGTTGGTGCCAGTGCCATCGGTCAGGACAAACGCATCGCGGTTCTTGAACTCGCCCACGGTGGACGCGCGAACACCGGAAGCCTCTGTCCCGTAGGCTGTCCCTGCGATAATAGCACCGGTTGTATAGCCCGTAACGGCGATAAGGTTGCCCGATGTGCCATTGATCGCCGCAAAATTGCTTTGAAGCGGAGAAAGGTCGCTCACCACCATATCGCTGAAACGAAGCTGTGTGCCATCAACCGAGATGCGATTGGCGGTTATCGCAGCGGGCGGGGCGAACCCCTGAATCCCCGCCAGAGCAATCGCTTCTTCATCATCGACATCGGTGTCGAGAATATTGGGATCGGAGCCATAGTCACCGTCCCCCATCACACCGATTGCGCCGACAACAACGCCGTTTTTATAAAGCGGGAGTCCGCCCGGATCGGCCGACAGGCCCAGCGGAGATCGTTTTGGTCCGATCAACGCCTGAGCGCCGGGATTGCCAAAACGCTGGTTAAAATCAGAGCATGGTAATTGGCTGAATTGCACACCGAAAAGTGGTCCGCTTTCAAGCCCTGCTGTAGTCGGTGCTGGCGGGAAATGTTCCTGAACAATCTGGCTGGCGGTGCGGCTGGAAAAGGCATTGCCCGAACTGGACAGATAAGCGCCGGTAATGGCTTTTGCGATAGCACCGGCGGCGGCGGGAAATTCTACGCCCTGCACATCGACAGTGGGGCTATTGATTGCCCCCAAAGCGGTCCGCGCGCTGGTGGTAGCGGTTGGCCGGGCGCCGTTCATCTCGAACACCGCCAGAACATTGCCGACCCGGTCTGTTACCGCGATTACCGAGGGCAGGTTGCGAGCCGTTGCCTCCCCGACCGCTTGGGCAATAATTTTTTGCACATCCGTGACGCTAAGCGATTCTTGGACGGGAGGCGTAAACGCACCGCCCGTGCCATCAATCGGTGACGGTGTGGGTGAGGGAGCCGGAGATGGCGATGGCGTGCCGCCAAAATCGTTGCTGTCACCCCCGCCGCCACAAGATGCCAGAAGGAGCGCAGCCGCAGAGATTGCAGCGGAGAAACGGAACTTTCGCATTATCGTAAAGCCCTCATGGTTCTAACCGCGCTGCCCAGCGCCCGGCGGAATTGCAGCGGTTCGTAGCTATTGGGTTCACTCACCGCCTTGTAGGCCACGTTGATTTGACCACGCAGGCTGGATGCTGCTGCCTCGCTCACCTGACCATTATTCACTAGCCCGCTCAGCAAGGTATCAATGGCCATTACTGCCTGCACACTGCCTTCATAATCGGTGAAGCGCGGGGAAATGGCCTGTCCGGCGATGGTCTCCATGATCTGGAACGTCTGCTCACGACCAAAATTGGCGCGGGAGAAGCGATCCGCCAGGACCGTGGCTGTTTGCCGCAAACGCCCTGCGGCTTCGACAGCCGGACCGCGCCCCTGCGCCATTGCGGCGTGAAATGCCTTGGACTGTGCGTTAAACTGTCCGGCCAGATCGGGCGCTGCTACGGCGATTGCGGCGCTCAGCATGATCATATTCTCGTCATTATAGGGCGGCATGCCTTCTGGAATGGGGCGGCCAGGGTTGCTTATCGATGTCGGCCGGGCTGATGCCTCGTCATAAATACGGCGATGGCAGCTATGGCAGTCATAGAAGTAAAATTCCGGAAAAATTCCCTCGGTCGCCAGTGATGGTTTCGAAAAGAGGTTCAGCGAGCGTTCCAGCGCCATTGACTGGCCCACAGCCCAGAACCGGACATTATTCGTTTTGCCTTTGCGGCGGATATAGTCGGCATCCTCGTCATGATGCTGTTGCAGCGTAGAGAACAGGTCCAGTTCAAACGCAACACGGGGATGACCCGCCGCCATGATCCGGTGGCTGACAAACTGGCCATCTTTTGCACTGCCGAAATGGCAGTCGAGACAGGCACTGGCCCGCACTTTCGGGTTATCAAGCGGGGTGAGGCCAAGCGACACATTGCGCGCATGGGTGGCACCGACGGCATAATGGGCAGACAGCCAGCCGGATGAAGCGCCATGACAGGATTCGCAGCCGACACCGTCGCTAAGTTGAAAACGCGGGCCTTTTTTCGCCGCCTGCGTGGTGTGGCAGCCCAGACATTGCTGCGAAGAGGCTGCGTCCTTTATGCCAAGGCGTTTGGCAATGGCGATGCTGCGGGGCTCGCGCAAGACGCGAAAAGCCCGGCTATGTGCGCCGCCGGGGGTGGACTCCTCTTGCCAGCGCATCAGCTCGTCCTGACGGACAATCTCGCCATCTGCTTCCTGTCGCCCGTGGCATGTGGTTCCGCCGCATGTGGCAACGCCCATATGAGTGCCACTGGCCAGATCTTGCGCGGCTTCGACAGGAGCAGGGGCGGCAACAGAAGATATGAAAAGAGCGATTCCGGCGAGCACACAACAAAATAGAGAAGCAGCCACTACGGACCAGCGGCGTTTGCCTGACAAGTTTTCCCCCATTGTCATCGTTGTGTTTTCTGGTCCGAAGACCAGCCCCCTTAATAAACTCGACGCGGCCCATTTTGTAAATTACGTCAATTGCTTCGTATTATGCGCCATTGCACCCTCAATGCAATGAAAAATATTCCGAAATATTGCGCTTTTTCTGTGACTTGCATCACCTTGCTGTTAGGATTTTCACCCTATCCGCATCACCATTTTCCGCTGCATAGCGGGTCAGATGTAAATTTGCGATATTCAGGCTCCATATTGCCGGGCGCTATAATTTCCGGCGGATGACCAGATTACGGATTTCTGTCATGTCCTCCATCGCAAAGCGGATCCCCTCTCTGCCCAGCCCGCTATCCTTGACGCCGCCATAGGGCATATTGTCTACCCGATAGGATGACACGTCGTTAATCACGACCCCGCCGACATCAAGCCGGTCCCACGCATCCAGAGTTTTGAACAGATCGCGGGTAAAAATACCAGCCTGCAACCCGAATTTACTATCATTCACTTCATCAAGAGCAGCGTTGAAGTCACTGAATTTGGACAATAAAGCCAGCGGACCAAAGGCTTCCTCACGATATGCCGCCGCATTCCGGTCGACATTTTCAAGCAGGGTCGCCTCCAGCATGTTGCCGGTGCGCTCCCCGCCGCAAAGCAAGGTCGCTCCGTTCGATACGGCTTCCTCGATCCAGCCATGCAGGCGCTTTGCTTCGCCTTCGGAAATCATCGGGCCAATGAATGTGTTGCGGTCTTTGGGATCACCGGCGACCAGTGTCTTGGTCTTGGCAACCAGCATGTCTTTGAACTTGTCATAAACTGCTTCGTGGATAATGATCCGCTGGACGCCGATGCAGCTTTGGCCGGATTGATAAAAGGCCCCGAAAATAATACGCTCCAGCGCATCTTCCAGATCCGCGTCATGATCGACGATGACAGCGGCATTGCCGCCAAGTTCCAATATTACAGGCTTTTTCCCGGCTCTGGCTTTCAGGTCCCAGCCCACATCGGGCGATCCGGTGAAGGACAATAGTTTCAGCCGCTCATCCACGGTAAACAGGTCCGCACCGTCTCGGCTGGCTGGCAATATCGAGAATGCGCCTTTGGGAAGGTCTGTTTCTGCGAGCACCTCGCCCATGATAATCGCGCCAAGCGGTGTTTTTGAGGCCGGTTTCATCACAAAGGGACAGCCCACCGCAATCGCGGGCGCAATTTTATGTGCCGCGAGGTTGAGCGGAAAGTTAAACGGTGAAATGAAACTGCACGGACCAATCGGCACGCGCTTCCACATGCCCTGATAGCCCTTGGCACGCTCGGATATATCGAGCGGCTGGACCTCGCCATAATTGCGCGTTGCTTCTTCTGCGGCAATGCGGAAAGTGTCGATTAAGCGGCCAACTTCGCCTTCGGCATCCTTGATCGGTTTGCCCGCTTCGACGCACAGCGAATAGGCAAGTTCATCATAACGTTCCTTGAAGCGGTCCACGCAATGTTGCAGCACATTTTGCCGTTCATAGCTTGCCATGCGCGCCATGGGTTCGGCTGCTTCCACCGCGCCGGCAATTGCTTGCTCAATTATCTCGGGCGTCGCCCGTGCCGTCCGGAAAGCCACTTCGTTGGTGAACTTGTCCGTGACTTCCAGATCCTCGTTCGGCTGGACTGCGACATTGTTGAGGTAAAGGGGATAAACGTCTTTGAGCTTTGTCATATGCCTCTCGATTGTACCTTTATGTTACACCTTTTGGCTCAGTTCCTTGATCTCTTTATTAAGGATACGGTCATTGTCTGAATAGTCCACAGGGCAATCAATCAGGTGCACGCCTTCGCTATTCAGGCATTTGTCGATCGTTTCCTGAAGGTTTTGCGCGCTGGTGATCCGGTAGCCGTTGGCGCCATAGCTTTCTGCATATTTCACGAAATCCGGATTATCATATGTCAGACCCCAATCCTGAAAGCCCATATTGGCCTGTTTCCAGCGGATCATGCCATAGCTGTTGTCGTTGATGATCAGCACCGTGATATTCAGTTTCAGCCGGACTGCCGTTTCCATTTCCTGGCTATTCATCATGAAGCCGCCATCACCGCAAATCGCCATGACCTTGCGATCCGGATAGACCATCGCCGATGCCATCGCAGAGGGCAGGCCCGCGCCCATGGTTGCCAGAGCGTTATCAAGCAATACGGTATTGGGCTGCCGTGCCTTGTAGTTACGTGCGAACCAGATTTTATAGACACCATTATCGAGGCAGATGATGCCATCGGCAGGCATGCTTTCGCGAACTACCCTTACCAGATGCGGCGGATAGATGGGGCAGCGCATGTCGTCATCCATGGTCGCGGTATGCGCTTCTTCGGCGGCGCGGGCTTTATACATGGCATCGAAATTCCACGAACCCGATGGAACGATATCTTCCTTCATTTGCCAGATGGCGTTGCCAATATCGCCAATCACTTCGATCTGCGGAAAATAAACCGGGTCCACTTCGGCGCTGTTCATGGAAACATGAATGACCTCTGTGCTGCCGTCCGTCATGAAGAATGGCGGCTTTTCGATCACGTCGTGACCGACATTGATGATGAGGTCCGCGGCTTCGATGGCTTTGTGCACAAAGTCATTGGCGGACAGCGCAGCGCAGCCCATAAATTCTTTGTTGGTTTCATCGACCACGCCTTTGCCGAGCTGTGTCGTGACAAAGGGAATACCGGTTTTTGCGATGAACTGGGTCAGCATCCTGCCGGTTGTCGTGCGGTTGGCACCGCCGCCAATGACAAGAATGGGGGATTTGGCCTTTTCGATTTTGCTCGTAGCAGCGCGTATCGCTTTGGCTTCGGCAATTGGACGGCGGGAAAGGCTGGGCGCGATAGGCACGGAATCGGTCTGTTCATCCGCTATATCTTCGGGAAACTCGATATGGGTTGCGCCGGGCTTTTCTTTTTCTGCCAGGCGAAAGGCCTCGCGCACGCGGCTGGGAATATTGTCTGCAGAGGCGAGCTGATGCGTGAACTTTGTAATCGGGCCCATCATGTCAACAACGTCCAGAATCTGGAAACGTCCTTGCTTGGACTTCTTGATCGGCTTTTGCCCTGTGACCATCAGGATCGGCATGCCGCCCAATTGTGCATAGGCGGCGGCAGTGACAAGGTTGGTGGCACCGGGGCCAAGGGTCGCCATACATACGCCGGTTTTGCCGGTATGGCGGGCATAGGTGGCAGCCATAAAGCCAGCGCCTTGTTCGTGCCGCGTCAGAATGAATTTGATTTTCTTTGAACGCGACAGGCTATCGAGCATATCGAGATTTTCTTCGCCGGGAACGCCGAAAAGATATTCAACGCCCTCATTTTCAAGACATTGGACGAATAAATCAGATGCTTTGGTCATGTTAAATCTCCCCCCTGATCGTTATGACCAGTGATTGTTAAAGATTATGGCAACGACCACGAAATGGTTTTTCCCTCGAAAAAAGCCATCCCTACCCCTATATCACTGGTAGATAAGCTAAATTTTACATTGTGTCACGACTCAATAAATAAATTTTTCCCCGTTTTAATAGCCGCGATCCAGATCAGCGGCGGCGATCATTTCTTCGCCGTTACGGTAACGCTTCAAATTTTCGATAAAGCGGTCTGCTGCACGGTGAAACATCCGGGTTTGCGCTACGCCGGACTTGTGCATGGTGATAATGCAATTTTCCGCAGTCCAGAGCGGATCTCCTTTGGGCAGAGGCTCCGGCTCCGTCACGTCGAGAACCGCACCACCGATAGACTTGCTGTTCAGCGCTTGGACCAGAGCATCCTGATCGACCAGCGACCCGCGCGCCACGTTGACCAGCCATGCGGATGGTTTCATCGCCGCAAATTCGTCTTTTCCAAGCAGCTTTTGCGTTTCGGAAGTGGCCGGTGCAGAAACGATGACCCAGTCAAACTCCCCGATACGCGCGCGCCAATCGTCGGTGCCAATCACTTTTGTCCCGATACCGGCCGGATCATCGCTGGCGGTCCGCCGCACAGCGGTTATGGTCATGTCGAAACCGGACAGTTTTCTGGCAACCTGTTGGCCGATACCGCCATAGCCGATGATGAGCGCCTTGCTATCTGCCAATTCGGTGGTTCCGGGGGCCTGTTCCGGCCATTCCTGTTGCTGTTGAAGCTGGAACAATTTGTCAGATCGCTTGGCGGCGGCAAGCATGCCCATCACCACAAATTCGGCAATGGGGGAACTGTTAAGCCCCGCCCCGTTGGTGAGAATCGTGCCTTGTTGTTTCAACTGGGCGAGCGGGAAATGCTCTAACCCGGCATAGATGCTATTCAGCCATTTCAATTTGGTCGCGCTGGACAGCAGCCGGGCCATAACTTCTTTATCATATAAGTCGAACCAGCCGATTTCTGCATGAGGAGCGAGTTCAAAAGCCTCTTCCGTGCTGGTGAACCATGTGACATCCAGGTCATCGCAGTGGGGCTCAATCATCGGGCGAACCATCGTCGACAGTGCTGCAATCGGCTTAGTCATATCTTAATGCTCCATTCCCAGCGTAGCGGATCGCCGTCCATCAATTCGACGCCTTGGGCCATCAGCTCATCACGGATCGCATCGGCGGCGGCAAAATCCTTGGCGCTCTTGGCTTGTTGGCGCAGATCCAGCTTTTGTTCAATCTCAGTTTCGCTAATGGACACAGACTTGGGCCGCAACCGCAGGTCAGTTCTGGTCAGCGTTTCAAGGCCTAGCCCCAGCAACAAGTCGATTTCCTGCAACAACTCCATTCGCTTCGCGGCGTCGATTTTCTTTAGCGAAAGCAACTCTTCCAGCAACGGAATGACCGGAGGGCTGTTAAGATCATTGCTGATTGCCGCGTCCAGTTGGTCCCGGATTTCGGCAATTTTGGGGTGAGGCGGCTTTGCGCCCTGTGCAGTTTCAAGACGTTCCTTCAATCGCTCAACGCCCATGACGATGCGTTTCAGACGGGTGAGTGCTGCTATCAGGTTATCCCAGCTAAACTCCAGCTCGCTGCGATAATGGGCCTGCATACACATCAACCGGTAGGCGAGGGGATGGATGCCTTTGTCGATAAGCAGTTGCAGGCGCAAAAACTCCCCTGATG
Organism: Parasphingorhabdus sp.; assembly: GCF_036568145.1. Classification (GTDB taxonomy): domain Bacteria; phylum Pseudomonadota; class Alphaproteobacteria; order Sphingomonadales; family Sphingomonadaceae; genus Parasphingorhabdus. The sequence continues at coordinate 161,059 of NZ_DATCTC010000016.1, forward strand.
ACTTTGACATTTTGCCGGATCGGTCGATCAGGAAATTATTGTGCATCCAGAATTGTGCGCCGCTGTGGTCGCAGCCGCTGTGCGCCTGATTCTGGGCAATTTCATTGGGGTGATGGATTTCACGGTGGTCGATCCCTCCGGTATGGATATCAAAGGGCAGGCCGAGCAACGCTTCCGACATGACGGAACATTCCAGATGCCAGCCGGGTGCGCCTTTCCCCCATGGGCTGTCCCATTCCATTTGCCGGCTCTCACCGGGCGGTGTTTTGCGCCAGATGGCAAAGTCGGCGGCATTGCGCTTTCCTTCCACCGTATCGATCCGGCCTTCGCCTTCTTCGGTCGCGGCGCGCGCCAGTCTGCCATAATCGGCAACGGTGGAAACATCGAAATACAGGCCACTGTCCAGTTCATAGCAATGTTTGTCGGCAATAGCCTTGGCATATTCTATCATCTGCGGAACATAATCGGTCGCGATGGACCAGTGGGCAGGCTGGCGAATGTTGAGCGCCTTTATATCTTCCCAATATGCCTCGGTATAATGCCTGGCGATGTCCCAGATGGACTGCGCCCGTTCGGCAGCCGCCTTTTCCAGCTTGTCCTCACCCGCATCGCCGTCATCGGTCAAATGCCCGACATCGGTGATATTGATGACATGGGTAAGCTTATAGCCTTTCCAGCTCAATGTCCGGCCAAGCAGATCGGCAAAGACATAGGCCCGCATATTACCGATATGGGGATAGTTATATACCGTGGGGCCGCAGGTGTAGACACGGACCTCGCCCTCATGAACAGGCGTGAAAACTTCCTGTGTGCGGGTAAGGCTGTTGAACAGCATCAGCGGCCGGGAAGCTGTGGAGACTGCGGCCATATTTTCGGTCGTTTCGTTCATGGATCACCGCCTAATGGCTTGCAGCATAAAAGGTCAACCGATCAATTTATGGGCAGCCTCAAGTGCATCTAATTGGCTGGATCGGTTTGGCCACATTCTGCGCTGCCATCTTCACAATCGCCTTCATCGCCATCATTGCCAGACCCGTTTGCACCGCTCCACAGGTCGTCATTACCGGCTCCGGTAACGGGGGCGTCTATCAATGGATCATTGATAAATTCCTCCACTTCCTTGATTTCGATAAGATTATTTTGAAGCGGACCATTGATTGACGAACCGTTTTCGCCAGAATCCATCTCTTCCTCGATAATATCCTGTACCGGGTCAATCACAGGGATTTCGGGCGTTGGATTTGGGTTCGGCGTTGGGGGCGGAGCGCCACAACTTGTCGGATCGACAATCAGACAGCCGTTGACTGTCGATGCCGGATCAAACTGACCCTCGATATTCGTCAGCTCAATGGTGTCAGCGCCCGATACACCGTCAATTACGCCATTGATGACAATATTGATATTATTGCCGCTGTTGCTGGAGCCAGTCAAAAGGCTGCCGACAGTAAAGCCCCGGCGACTGTTAAAGTCCCCGTCCGGCGCAGTATTCTGAATGAACAGATTTTCGCTGACAAAAAGCTGGGCATAGCCAGCCCGGATCAGGCCGCCGTCAAGATCAATGCCGTCACTATCCCCCAGACGCAGATCAATATCGCTGAGTGAAAGACCGTTGATATCGTCAAAAGCCTGATCGGTCATGGCATAGATATTCCGGGCGTTCAGTGACATAAAACCGACAGAGCCAAAGTCGTTATTGCCATCGGTAATCTGGATCACACCGCCATTGGCATTGATCTGAATGTCATCGAGTGCGATCATGTTCAAGCTTGATTCAGACACGGCATTGGTGAGGTTGAGGTTGCCGTCAACCCGTGTGGATTGACCGGAATCGATGTTCAGCGCACCGGCAAAGCCGAGCGTGGCCTCCGTCATTTGCCCTGCACTGGAGTCATCGATGCTCCGCACGGTCAAATCCTGAATGACCAGATCGGGCGTATCAGCGCCGGTGGCCTGAACGAAGATTGACAGGCTTTGATTGGCCCGGATGCGTCCAAATTCTTCTTCGGAAAGACTGAACACGCCGGTTGTTCCCGTGCCGCCCAAAATGGCCTGATTAACGCCGTTGCTCTCAATATAAACATCACTGGTCTGTGTGAATGTGCCAAGCTGGCCAGAAGATCCGATATTGATATCTGCCGATGACAGGTCAATGGCCGTTCCGGTCGCCAGCCCCTGAAGATTGATCAGGTTGCCAGCGATGATCGACAGATTATTGTTTGCATATGCGCCGGTCACGATATTGGCATCATTCGCGGCGGTAATGGTTATATCGCCGCCCGCCTGTGCCGGTATCTCGTTAATTGTAACCGAACCGCCGGTGCTGGAAAACAGAATATCGCCTGCCGCGGTTAAGCCGTAAGTGACCAGGTTTCCGGTCGATACGATGTCGATATTGCCATCTGTGGCTTCTGCAACGACCTCCAAATTCTCGGTCGATCTCAGAAATATATTCAGACCCCTCGCAGTCAGGCCACTTGTAAGGCCAGCAAAGGCGCGAACAGCTACATCTCCATCAGAGGCGCTGAGAAAAGCACTGCTGCCGATCAGGGTCTGAAGCTCAATGCCTTGCGCTCCTGTGACATCCACTGCGCCGGACGAATCCAGTGATCCGATGGTAACGACGCCGGGTGTCTCAATATTGATGCCGCTATCGCCGCCGACCCTATCGCCGGTGATACTGCCATCCATAGACAACAGATTTACATTGGAATCTGCGAAGAGACTACCAAAGCCGATGCTGCCGCCAGAGATAAAGTCGATCGAGGCATTTGACCGTAAACTGGAATCCGCAATCGCATCGATGCTTCCGCCGATATTGGCATTAAAATCGCCCACCGAAATAATGGAATCCCGCCCGGTTGGTCGATTGGTGTGAGTAATGATGAGGTTTTGCGGTGTATTAATGTCTGTGCCCCCGCCGACGTACAACTGTCCGTCACCGTCAAAGGTAAAGACAACATCACCGGCGACATTGACCGTGAAATCGCCCGCAACATTGGTCGTGCCGCTGTTGCCGGACATAAAGAATCCGCTGGCTGGTCCCGCGCCGGCCAATACCTCTGCATCCAGGGAGGCGAGGGAGATCAGTCCGGCCGGATCGGTGGATGTATCAATAATCTCAATACGGCCACCAAGGTCTGTTGGAATTAAATCATCAAACCCGTTGAAACCATTGGCGATCATGGAAACATTGCCAAGGGTGATGATGCCGGGGCTGCCTTCCTGCACTTCCAGAATGGCTGTTCCACCTGCCCCAGAGCCGTAGTCACCGCGGACACCGCTAATGCCTTCATTGGCAATCTCTACCAGCCCTGAATCACCGGCTCCGCCGCCTTGTCCAAGAGTGACAATCGTAACGTCATTGCCGGTTATCGTGCCGCCTTGTGCCAGCAAACGGGCTGTCCCGCCGGTACCTTGTCCGCCATTGCCGCCGTCACCGCTGGTATTTGAAATGGTATCGCCGCCTCGTCCGCCCTGTCCGCCGTAACCTGTGCTGGATAGCGTGAAGGCTTCGCTGTTAATCGTAACATTTGCTCCAGTGCGGACAGCAATTTCCGCTGTGCCGCCGGTCGCAGAGCCGCCATTGCCGCCAATGCCTCCATCGCCGCCGGAATTACTGGCTCCATCAGCGCCATTTCCGCCAAAGCCATCACTGAATATTGGAAGTGACTCGCTGTTTACGATCAGTTCAGCACCGGCACCGGAGACATCCAGCCGTGCTATCCCGCCAAAGCCATCACCGCCATTGCCGCCATCGCCAAGGATGGCGTTTGCAATGCCGCCATCGCCGCCCGTTCCGGTCGCGGTAATCATCTGGTCACCTAATGATATTGACGCGTTGGTGATGCCTAGAACCGCGGTCCCGCCGGTGCCATTCCCGGCGTTACCCCCGCTATTGCCGCCACCGCCTTTGGCACCGAGACCATTGGCATTAACCTGATAGGATGCATTGCCATTATCATCCTGCCCTAAAGTAATTCTTGCTTCCCCGCCGGTTCCGCTACCGCCATTTCCAGCATCCTGACCAACATAGCCGGCCGGTAGAAGGGGGGGAGAAAACGGATCAGTCTCCCGCACGGGTGCGTCGGGATCATTGCCTGCGTCCCCGCCGAAACCCATGGCGAGGACTTCGACAGACGATGATGAGCTGCTGGTACCAAAATTGCTGAAAATTGCGCTACCGCCAATCGCGTTACCACCATCACCTGCCCGCTGTGCCGGTTGTGCAGCCTGGATGTCGGACAAGGCATCACCGGCACGGCCGCCAGTGGCGACTGCCGCTATGCTAACCAGCGGAGCCGAAAGGGTTGCCGCGTTTTCAATGTTGATGACTGCGTTTCCGCCTAGCGCATCGCCGCCGTTGCCGGAATTGACACTGACACCGTCACCCCCTCTGCCACCCGTTCCGTTGCTGTGCACGGTCAAGTTTCCGGAGACGGTTAAACTTCCGGCGGTGGCATTGATGGTGATATTCCCGCCAGAACCGTTTCCTGCATTCCCGGCGGCCATGGCGTCAAGAAAATTGGCATATCCGCCATCGCCGCCAAATCCGTTGGCCGAGAACAGCATGCTATTTGCAGCTACATCTGCTCCGCCGATATTGAAAACGATATCGCCGCCTTGTCCGTCGCCCCCATCACCCACGACGCCTGGTTCCATAGAAAAGCCCATAGGATCAGAATTGCCGCCGAAGGAGCCCAATCCGTTGGACGACACCGACATTTCACCGACGGTGAAATTACCACTGTTCAGGTTGAATGTCGTAAGGCCGCCGACGCCGTTTCCGCCCTGACCACGGATTAGAATCGGCCCTTCCGAGAAATCTTCAATCTGGCCACTGGTGTCCGAACTGAAACTGTCGGCCAGGAAAGTGCCGCCATTGTCCATCGTAAAGGTGATGTTACCACCGATCCCCAAGCCCCGTTCACTGGCAAGGCCATCATCTATATTGCCGTATCCCGAACCGCTTGCCGTAAGCGATACCGAGGGGCCGCTAAAAGATCCTTCACTGATGGCTAATGTGCCGCCGTCAATATTAATGGCGATATCGCCGGCAGTGGCTGTTCCGCCCTGCGTAAACGTCCGTGCACCGGCATCAACGAACAAGTTTCCGCCCGTCATGCTACCGCCATTTTGAACCAGGACATTTATCGAACCGGTTGTCCCGTCCGTTGACGCATCGGCCGCCGCCCATGTAGTCCGACCGGTACCCAGAAAATAAAGCGGGGCATCCAACGAAGCATTATCAACCAACAGGTTTATGTTACCACTGTTCGTTGTGGTTCCCTCTGAGTTGACACGGGCCTCTGCATATAATTGCATAACACTAGTCAGGGACAGATTTGACCCGTTGACTATATTCAGAGATAAATCCCCGGCAGACCCATTGCCTACAATATCTTTCTCAAAGTACAGGCTGCCGCCATTCAGGTCGCTATTGTCAAAGGTGACATTCAGGACTCCGGCGGTTGCAATCCCGTCAGATTCATTCCCGTTGCCATCATATTGGATTCTTGCTGAGGCTGAATTTTGAAATGCCAGATTATTGGTGATATTAAGTGTGGCATCGGTGAAATTGGCCGTAATATTGCCAGCATTGGCACCGTTTTCGGACTCACCGAGATTGGGCTGGCCATTGAAACGGCCATTTTCGGTTGCTGTCGCACCAGTAAGGGCGAAGAGAGAATAGGTATTGATCAGGCCGCCAGTCACATCGAAATTGATGGTGCCGCCACTATTCGTCCCACCTGTGGATGAACCGAAAAAATTATTCCCGCTCATTCCCTCTGCGGCGAAAACCAGGTCACTTGCACCACCGTTGGTCAGCGTGCTTCCGGCACCATTGATATTGACATTGATTGTTCCGCCTGTGGCTTCCCCTGCAGTGACAGTTCCCATGATGGGTGCGGCAGAGACATCGAACATGGATACCTGATTCACACCATTGGCGTTGATGTCCAATAAACCGCCTGCGGTAATATCAAGATTAATCGTCCCGCCAAAGGTGTCGATTCCCTGCTCAAGGGACGCATCACTGCCTGAAAGGCCTATTATACCGGCGTTGACGTTGAGTTCATTACCCACGATCAACTCTCCGGACCCGCTCACCCTGCTGCCACTGCCGCTGATGAGAATATCTATGATACCGCCTTGTGTTTCGCTAAATGCGTTTACGGCCAGTTCTTCGGTGATGTTGATTGAAGAACTTTCACCGACAACTATCTGGGCTCCGTTGATAGCATTGAGCGTCGCGCCACCATCAATGTCAATCGTGCCGCCAGTGCTGGCTTCCATGCGGATTGCGTTGCCAGCTGTAAGGTCCATCTGGATGGAGGATGACGAGGCTCGCGATCCTGTAATCGCCGCACTATTAGTGGCTTCAAGAATGATATCGTTATTTGCAAAAGCTTCTACATCGCTGATGATATTCGCATCGGAAATGTTGATACTGGCGTTGCGGGTCGGATCGACGGTTTCATCAATCGTGTTACTAAAGCCATTGCTTGCTATGCTCCCGCCCGCGCTGAGGATAATAGTGCCATCCACTGAATTCTCTATGGCGGCGCTCGCAGGCATATAACCAACGGAACCGGACAGCAGCATGGTCATGGCCTGGTTTTTAGGGACAGCCACCATATAGATTGTGTGGTTATCGGCTTCGGGAGATCCGACAGGCACGATTCTGGGCGGCCCGCTCGTCGTGCCGGTATGTTCGATACCGCTGCCACTTTCAGAGCCAACGGTTACATTAATATCAAACAGGCCATTGTTGATCGTGATGTCGGCTTGTTCCGCCGCGACATAGCCGACCGACCCGTTGACGGTAACTGTGCCGCCTTGAACGATGCGCGGCGCAACCATGGCGACATAGCTATTATCTTCGAGCGCATTTATCTGTGCTGCGCTGGCGATTGTAATCCCTGATGTGCTGCCTGTCGGACCGTTAAAACGGATTTCTCCGTCGGCACCGAACAGACCGCCGGTTGTATCAATTGCATTGGTTGTCAGCAGCAATGAACCAACGTTAAAATTAGACCCGGCTCCGGCAATTATGCCCCCGGGGCTATAGAACCATATGTTCCCTGCGGTAATCCCGCTGCTCTGGCTGGTGACATTCCCGTCGATACTGATCCCGCGCGTTTGATTCGTCGGCACGATACGGTTGAGCACAGTATAATCGCCGCCATTGATAGTGTCGAAAACCAGACTATTATCGCTTGGCAGAAAGTTGATCGTGCCCGTGCCGGACTCATCGAAAAGAGTCCAGTCGAGTATGACCTGGCCGCTGTCAACAAAGACCGTATCAACCGTGGTATCAGGCATGAATGAGCCCGTACCCGAAGTGAATGTGGGATCGGCATTTACCGCATGACCACTAGGTGACGCCGCCTGGGCCAATGCCGTTTGAGGGGCCAGAGCAAGCAGGATCGTGGCCGCGGTGAGGGACCCGCTGGCCAGCAGTTTCAATTTAAGGAAAGATGCTGTCCGACCGCATAATTTTGTATCTTTTGTCATGGCTTTGCCTTTGATCGCGCTGTTTCTGCTTGTCTTTGTCATCATCTTTTTCCCGGCTATCACCGTGACCACGGTGCAAGTTGCACGGTCAGGCTCATCAATGCGCGGGCGCTATCCCGGCGAGTCTGGAATGGCCCGCGTTTCAATGGCACGACTGCCATCACATCCAGGCTGGCCTGACGGCTGATCGTCGCCCGGATACCGCCGCCTGCGGAGTAAATTTCCTGGGGATCGCCGGAAATGTTCTTGTTCGATACCGCCATGGCATCGAAAAAGACATAAGGTTGCCATGCAATTCCGCGCGGCGTGGACGGAGCCAGTGAACCATAGCTGACCTCTGTCTGTACCCCATAGCCGCTATCGCCGATGATCGTGCCGGGATTATAGCCGCGTCCGACCGTATAATTGCCGCCCGAAATTTCTTCATAGGCAAAGAGGGCGTCAGGCGAATATTGAAAGCGCGGTTTCAAGCTGAAGGCCAATAAAGGGGTAGGGCGATAATCGAACCGCGCTTCCCCCCGGACAACGAAAGCGGTGGGGTCGCCATCGGCCCGTGTGGGGATGATCGCTTGCCCTATGCAGCGAACAAATCCCGGTCCGCACCCTTTGCTGGCCCCTAATATATCAAGCCCCTGACGCAATTCCAGCGAGGCGGCAATACCCCATTTCGGTTCAAAGCCGGAATAGCCGCTGCGGCCCGATATGCTGGCGGGGTCAACCGCGCTATAGTCGAGACGGGCAAAAGCGATGCTGAGGTCATCCTCATTGGAACGGATGCCGAAAATCTCTGTCTTTTGGTCTATATGTTCAAAGCCGACCGTGCCGAAAAGATTCTGTGTCTGGCTGCGTATGATCGGATAGGTGGCATGGATTCCGGCGACCAATGTCTCCGATTCAATATCAAAATTATTCGGCAAATCGGGATCGGTCCACGCATAGGTGAAATTGCCGCCCAGACGCAGGCCATCGTTTCCGACGTAAAAGTCATGGCCGACTTGCACTACCTGCTGCTCATCGAGATCGGCGGTCGAGAAAAGGCTGACCGTAGTTTGATCGCCCAGACCAGTGAGGCCGTTAAACCGTGCGCGGAGCATGCCACCGAAGCGGCCAACCTGCTTGGACCCGAAATTCTGGATATTGGCATCCACATAAACCGGTGTGCGGGATACGTTAAACTCTCCAACGACATCGCCGGCTTGCCCCGATGCTGCGGGGCGCAATGACAGGCGCACGTCCAGCCCCGGAATATCACGGGCAAGCAAAAGATAGCGTTCGGCTACATTGATATTGAATACCGGCTCATTGGTTAGCCGGTCGATATATTTCTTGAGCAGCGACTGGGACGCCCCGGCATCGCCGCGCACCTGTACCGATGTCATCCTCGCGAGCAGGACATCAAATTTGACATTGCCGTCTTCAATTGTCTGGGGCGGGACCTGTACAGCGGCAAGATAGCCTGCGCCGCGCAATATCGTAGCGGCCCGGTCACGGATTTCGCACACCGCAGCGACGGGCACTTCCTGACCGACATAGCCGCTATAGGATGGGGCCAATATCGACGCGTCAACCATTTCAAGTCCGCTAAAGTCAACAGACCGCAAGGTGAATTTGACATCCGCGAACTCCGGACTGGCAAGGGGGCAGGGGGCTCGCTCGACACCGCCTTCGACTGTCAACGCTTGCGCTTGCCCTCTCTCCGCTTCATCCAGCAAACCTCGCTGGATTTCTTCTCTCGTCGGTGCAGCAACTGACGATTGCGCCCAGGCAACGCCCGGAACGGATAATATTGTCGATGCGGATAATAAAAAGACCAGATTTTTTGCAGCGCGAGCTCGCGACATATTCTTCCCCGTTTTCCCATATTTCCCGCAAGACCAATCCCCCGGAAATATTATATATTCTTTTCACGTCCCAGCCCCTGCATTGCTGCCCGATATCGGGACGTGAAATCTATTCCATGCTACCCTTGGCCGTCTGTAGAACCATCTTGCAGTGTTTCGACCAAGAGATCGAGTTGGCTCTGGCAACCATTGGCAATCAATGCCGCCGCGGCGTCGTCAAGATTTTGCGGGGCTTCATCCAGCATCACAAAGTTGACCTCGACCGATTTATCGACATTGGATCCGATAAGCTGGTATTTCGCACCATCTTTCAACGGCGCTGAGTCCAATGGCCAGCTTTTCAATGGGTTGCCTTTGCGCCATGCGATTTCCGTCACGGTGCCGTTTACCGGCTCTACAACGCTGGCGGTGGCCGATCCGGTATAATCCGGACGCCACAATACCAGGGCATTGGCATCGGCGACGCAGAATTTTCCGCCCTTGGTCACATCAAGAAACCACAGATTGGGATTTTGCGGTTCGGCATCCGATACACCTACACCAGCGCTACGAACGGCCCCGGTTCTTGCCCGGCTGCTACCGCGATTGCTGATGAAGCTGGCCAGGCGTGTCGTGCTGCTTGTCTGCTTACTGGCGGTGCTGTTTAGCGAATAAGTGCCCGGTCCTTTGAAAACGCGAGTGCCGCTTTTGCTAAGGACTGTCACCATATCCAGATTCTTGAGCGTCAATTTCGCGTTAGCAGGCAGCTTTTTACCGGCAGGATAGGAACTGGCAGAAGGGCCGGTGGATCGGACAACCATATTCTGCGCCAAGGCAGTGCCGCTGACCCCGACCAGCAATAATGCTCCCAACGCAGCTTTGCCCAACCTTGCGGTGAGCTTTCCTGATTTGACTGTTTTACATTCAACCGAGCGCATAGCTTTCTCCATTTTTTGTTTCTTTTAATCGTTTCAGCAAATTGGAAAGGCCTAAATCCTCGCCATATTGTGTCATCATGGCGCCAAGTGCTTGAACATAGCTATTATCACCGTTTTCATGGGCTGCTATGACGGCGGTCACTGCTTCCCGGTCTTTCTCTTCCCATTCGGGTACCGGTTCAAAAACCTCAACCGGAGTGGAGCGGCCGCGCAGTGTGATTTTGCCCATCGGCCGGTACCAGTCCAGACCGGTGCGCTCCATCGCCTCTTTGCTGACCAATACTTTTGTTTCGAGGACTTTATTGGCCGCTTCCAGCCGTGCCGCCGTATTCATGGCATCTCCAAGGGCGGTATACTGGATACGGCCTTCGCCGCCGAAATTGCCGACAATGGCGTCACCATAATGCATTCCGACCCGCGTGCGGCCAATGGGCGGGACCCCTTCGGGCACATTCTTGCGGAAATCTTCACCCGCTTCATACAGCGCATAAGCGGCTCTGGCGGCCCGTTCGCCATCTCCCGGCAAGGACAGGGGAGCACCCCAGAAACAGACCAGCGCATCGCCGACGAATTTGTCAATCGTTCCGCCATATTCCAGCGCAACATCGCTCAGCCGGTCGAGATAGTCATTGAGCAGCTTTGCCACCATTTCCGGTTCGATAGCGTGGCTCAATTTCGTAAAGCCTTCCAGATCGGTGAAAACCGCAAAAATTTGCCGTTTCTCGCCATGCAGCGCAAGCTTTTCGGGGTCGCGTAATATTTCACCGGCGATGGATTTTGGGAGATATTTGCCCAATGCGTTTTGTGCAAATGCCCGCTGCTGGGAATTGACTGTTCTTGCCGCTGAGCCAACGGAGGCATAACCGAACAGCCAGCCTAACGCCCATCCGAACGCGGGCAGGGTTAATGTATCGACGTTTAGTTTATGCAAGACAAACGGGAAGACCAGAAAGAAGATAAACTGGGACAGCAATATGCCCGCGACCTTTAACGGATTACCCACGGCCAGAGCGGAAATGCCACCGGCAGCCGCGATAATCAGGGCGGCGACCCACAATGCCCAACCGGGGATCGGGGTCGGTATGTCGTTGTTGAGCAACTGCGCCAACATATGGGCATGGACTTCCAGACCGATCATCTTGCCATCTTCATGTTGCAAGTTGCTGATGGAACCAACAGGCGTCTCAAACCGGTCGCGGTCGATAAAGTCACCGCCGATCAAGACATATTTATCCTTGATAAAGGACTGCAATATTTCTGCTGTTGCCGGATCGGCAAAGCTTTCGATGGGGAATTTATCGAACACAGGTATATCCGGCTGGGCAGGAACCAGATAGCGGATAGCGCCATCATTCGCCGCAAATTCGGGATTGGGCCTGGTCAGGGCAATGGCTAAAAAAGGTGGCAATCCTTCGGGTTGCACCGTCCAGCGTCGCGCCACGTCGTCGCTGTCAGTCTCTATGAGGATACTTGTCCTTTTGACTGTATCGTTTTCCAGATTGCCGAGAAACTGGTCAAGAAACTCGTGCTGGACAAAATCAATCTCGCGATTGGATTTGGGTGCCGCATAGGCGATGAAAGTGGGTGTTTCCATCTTGTCGAAAGACGAGATTAACAGTTCATCGTCATCTTGCGGCATATCGAATAAAATATCGATGCCGATGGACTTTGGGCCAGCTTTATCAATAGTTTCCAACGCTTGCGCCAGGATTGTCCGATCTACCGGAGAGCGCTGACCCGTCAGTTTCAACGTGTCCTCGTTATAGACGATCATCACGATCCGGTCTTCTTTTTCGACTACCGGAGCAAAGACAGAGGCCCGCATATCGTACAGAGCACGCTCGGCATCCTGAATCAGCGGCGTTGACCAGCTGAACCGCGCCATCAGCAGCGCGAGCACCAGAAAGAGCAAGGTCGATCCAAGGCGGATCGGCCCCAGTTGATTGAACAGGCGGCGTAGTGACTGCAATATCCCGCGGGCCTCCGCCTTTACATTGCGGCTGGCTGGCACGGGGTCGCTAGAGACATCGGAATTGGTCATTATTTCAGGGCAGAAGTGACTGTTTGACCCGGCATGTTGTCATCGCCGCCCTGTTCCCCCGGCAAGAATGGTCTTGCTCCATCGCCGATAATGGCAAAGCCGGACCAGTAATAAGGATGGGATGTTAGCGGGTCATCCATAAGTCGTTTCTGTGAAAGCCTTAACGCGGTGGCAATGGATTGCCCCTGCCCACCGGTGAACAATCCGCCAATCAGACGCTCGGTAGCCTGAAAATCATCAGGCGCAGGCCAATGGCTAGCCAATACAGAACGGCTACCGGCGCCGATGAAGGATCGCACCAGTCCGTCCAGTGCCGTGCCGCCGCCGCTGCTGACACCGGCTTCGCGGGTTGCTTCTATGCTGGCATAGCCGGCGGTATCGCAGGCCGAAAGAATGACAATATCCGCATCCAGTTTCAGGTCGAAAATCTCGTCAAAGGCCAATAGCCCGTCAGATTCCTTTCCGCCGAATGATGTCAGCAGTGCCGGTTTGGCTGGGCAGGATGGCCGCGGTGCGGTGACCAGGCCGTGGGTTGCGAAATGCAGGATACGATAGTCGGATATATCCGATTTCGCCAGAATCCGGTCATCGGTAAACGCGCTGCCTGTCAGGATATCGGAACCCGATTGCCCGATCAGTGATTGTGCCTGAACAAGTTCAGCAGCCGAGATCGGCTTGTTCCATTCGTTCAGCGACCAGTTACACTCTGCATCAAGTCCCTCTGTAGAGGCGCGAACGCCGCCAATGCTGGTATTGGCCAGCACAGGCTGGTTGTTACCAAGGCCCAGATACTGGCGCGAAGCCCTTGAAATCGGCGCCTCGCGTGCGTCGGCAAAGCTGCGTGCTGACACGGCTGTGCTGATATTTATATCGCTGCCGAGCCACTTGACGCCCGTAAAGTTGAACGGATCGCCGTCCGGCTGTTCAACACGCTCCAGATATTCTGAGACGGAGCTATCATCCATTACCAGCAAATTGATTGGCAAGCGCAGCATGGCTCCATCCGGTTCGAAAACCAGATGCTCTATATTCGTAAGCCGTTCCGACAATGGACTAAACAGCGTCTTGTAAAGATCGTGGGAGGATTCAATATCAAACGCATAGGTGACATATTGGCCGTTTTCATAGGACGAAATGGAAGCGCGTATCTGGTCCACCTGTTGGTCCAGCTTTTTGGCACTTATCCGGGGTTTATAGACGGTTGCAAATTGCTTGTCCGTGTAAAACATGAAGATGTCTTCGCCCACAACCGCTATGCGGGCATAGGCCTCTGACGGTCGCATCTTTGCCTGTAATTCGTCGAGAGTGATGGAGCTTTCCGCCACTGCGCGATATTGCGGAAATTCCGACAGACTGACGATGGTCAGTTGCTGGTTGCGCTCCAGCGCAGCAATTTCCGAGGCCAGATCATTGCGCAGCCGGAGCGTTTCAGGCGTTTGCTCGACCTTGCCAAGCGCGGTGAAGCGCATACGCAGCCTTTCGATGCTGCGGGTAAGATTATTGGATTGCCGGAACAGGCGGGCGGCTTCATCCGTGCCACCGCTCAGCTCGCGGAACAGGGCGGCCTGCGTTTCCGCAACGCCCGGCCGGACCAGAACCTGGGCGGCTTTGAAAAACTCGGCGGCAGAATCCGGGTCATTGCTCAGCAATTCAAAATAGGGAGTCATTTGATTGGCAATACCGGCAAGGGCATTGCGCTTGCCCAGCGAGCTGTCAACGACTTCCCGGTAATATTGCCGGGCTTCGTTTTCTTTGCCCTGACGCAATAAATAGCTGGCCAGTCTTGCCTTGGCTGCGTTGACCGATCGTGTTTCAGGATATTGCAGCTCAACCAGTTCCAATGCATTGCGGAGCAACTGCTCTGCCGTGCCAAACTGCCCTTTTGATTCAACAATCAATGCCAGTTCCGATAATATTTGCGCGCGCAGCCGGGTGATCGACACTACCCGCCCATTGCGCACCGATAATGCACGATTATGGGCGCTCGTCAGCGATAGCTGGGCCGTGTCGACATCGCCTTTCAGGCGCTGTGCGGTGCCGATAAGCTGTAATGCCTGGGCATCAATCAAAGCGACACGTTCTTCATCACTCAACTGAAGGTTGGTATCAAAACCTAGCAGATCACCGGTTTTGTTATTCCCGTTGATACGCATTGCAATGGGCGTAGTGATGGTGAGGCCGGATATCAGCGCATCCCGCTGGACCTCTGTGGCCTCTATGGGCAGGTTGATCCGCTCCAACGCTTTATCATAGCGGCCTTGGTTCAGCAGATGCATGCCTTCAAAATTACGCAGCAATTTCTGGCTTATGATATCATCCGAAATCACGGACCGCGCTTGTTCAAAAAGCGCATCGGCTTCTGCAAACTCCCTGAGGTTGGATTTTTGCAGGGCGCGGTTCATGTAAAATTCTTCGGGGTGGATGGCTTTTTCACCTGAATCGGTGGTGCGCTGTTGCAATGTTTCAAAAAAAGCAGCGGCTTCTGCGTAATTGCCGCTAAGATTGCGGCGATAACCTTCTGCCAAGGCCTGACTGGGGCTTAGCGTCAATGCCTGCGCTCTGGCGAAGGCCAGCGGGTCGTTGATCGAGGTGGAGGCAACATCGATTTTGCCTTCGACAATCTTGTCCGACATTATGGATTGTAACGCCAGAATGGTCGCGCTGTCATAAGCGGTGAGGCCCTCTGCCACATAGGTGACATTGCCGCGTTGCTCCTGAAATATCGAGTAGTTAACCGGTTCGCTCTTTAGTTGGCATATGCTCCGGCTAATGCCGCTTACTTCATCTGCCTCAGGATTCGTATCGCAGGAAACCGGGGTCTGGCGATGCTGTGCGACAAGAGCCAGAACGTCGGTTTTGGGTGATTGAAAAGCAAAGATATTGCCGATCGGGCGAGCGGAATCGCGGCAAACAACGGTCCAGCTACGATCGAAAATGCTTTGTTTTGCAGGATTTTCGGAACTCCGGTCCTGAACCTGACATAATGTGCCGCCACCGGTGCCTATCGGGAAGCTGTCGCGCAGTTGCACAGGTGTTTCTTGCGCCGATGCAAGAGATGATGTTGTTGCCAAAGCCAAAGCAGGCAGCAATGCCAATAAAGGCAAATGAAAAAGTCCCTGACGAGTCATATATTCCCCACAATATATTCAAGGCAGCTCAATTCATTTCGTTAGAGCTACCCAAATTGCGACCCGAAATGTCTGTTTGACATATTCTTACGCGATACACTCAAGCCTAGTATAGCAGATAATCGACACCGAAGTGACAAAAGTCACTTCACGTAAATGTTTGGGGGAGGGGAAGTCAACAGGCTAGAACCCGCGAAATTGAACCGTTTCGGCCAACGGGACACGGGGGACATCGAAATTGTTAATCGGCGCATCGGGATCACGGTAACCGATTGCCATGCCACAGAAAAAGATATGATCGTCGTCAATATCAAGCAATTCACGCATATAAGTGCCGTATAGCGCCCATATTTCCTGCGGGCAGCTATCCAGATCCTCTTCGCGAAGAAGCAACATGACTGTTTGCAGCCACATTCCCATATCCGACCATTGCGGCGGCCCCATATATTTGCGTGTATAGGTAAACAGTTGCACCGGCGCACCAAAGCTGTCCCAGTTGGCCATCATCTGCTGAACCCGCGCAGCGCTATCATCTCTGGCTATATCCAGCGAACCAAACATGGCCTTGCCGACGCCCCGCCGTTGATCTTCGTAGCGGCCTTCCAGGCCCTTGGGGTAGATGTCATATTCGATGCCTTCTCCGGCAGGAGCGGTCCGGACTTTGGCTTTGACTGCATCGGAAATTCGCGTGAGTTCGTCGCCAGTCACGATAATCGCGTTCCATGGCTGAGTATTGCCGCCGGATGGGGAGCGGGTGGCGGTTTCAAGGACTTTTTGGAGGGTTTTCTGGTCAACAGGTTTGTCGAGAAATTGGCGAATGGAACGGCGGGATTCAACAGCTTCGGTTACGTTCATTTTTGTTCCTCATCAAATAGCCCGGCCAGTTGTTCGACCATCGTTCCGCCCAGTTGTTCTGCATCCATGATTGTGACGGCGCGTTTGTAATAGCGGGTAACATCATGGCCGATGCCAATAGCCACCAATTGCACGGGTGAGCGGTTTTCGATCCACTCGATCACCCTGCGTAAATGATTTTCCAGATAGGCACCGTGGTTCACCGAAAGAGTAGAATCATCAACCGGCGCACCGTCAGAAATAACCATCAATATGCGGCGCTCTTCCGGACGTGCGATCAAGCGGTTATGCGCCCAGAGCAGTGCTTCACCGTCAATATTTTCTTTCAGCAGGCCTTCGCGCATCATCAGGCCAAGGTTTTTGCGCGCCCGCCGCCACGGTTCGTCCGCTTCTTTGTAAATGATATGGCGCAGGTCATTGAGCCGGCCCGGATTGGCAGGGCGACCGGCCGCCAGCCAGCTTTCACGGCACTGGCCGCCTTTCCAGGCGCGCGTGGTAAAGCCCAGTATCTCTGTCTTGACGCCGCAGCGCTCCAATGTCCGTGCCATGATATCGGCGCTGATTGCGGCAATGCTGATGGGCCGCCCGCGCATCGAACCTGAATTGTCGATCAACAGGGTAACCACAGTGTCACGAAAATCGGTTTCGCGTTCGACCTTATAGGATAGGCTATGCGCCGGATTGCTCACCACACGGGCAAGCCGGGCGGCATCCAGCATGCCTTCTTCCTGATCGAAATCCCAGCTGCGGTTCTGCTGCGCCATCAGGCGGCGTTGCAAGCGATTGGCGAGCTTCGTCACTGCGCCTTGCAGGCTTGTAAGCTGTTGGTCGAGAAATGCCCGCAGCCGTGCCAACTCGTCATCATCGCACAATTCGGTCGCGCTGATAATCTCGTCATATTTTTCAGTCCACGGCGCATAATCCATACCGGGCGGCAGATCCGACATCGGGCGATTGGGGCGCACCGGCATCATACCGTCATCCTCGCCATCACCCATTTCGTCCTCTGCGCCTTCTTCCAGATCGTCGGCGCTTAGCTCGCTTTCGCCTTCCTGAGCGTCGTCTTCGGACTGTTCAGAGCGCATATCCTGCTGACCCTGGTCCCCCGTGGCTTCTTCGTCCGCGCCATCATCCTGCTGTTCATCGCTATCCTCGTCAGAATCTTCGTCACTATCATCTGCTTCGGATGCTTCATCATCGCTTTTGATAAGGTCGAGATGCTCAAGCAACTGTGTGGAAAGTTTTGCAAAGTTTTCCTGATCGTCCAGCGTCAGGTTCAGCCCGTCAAGATCAGTACCGGCGCTTTCTTCCACCCACTCGCGCAGCATATCCACGCCCTTTTGCGCGGATTGCGGAGGTTTTTCTCCGGTCAGCTTTTCACGGGCGATCAAGGCAAGGGCGGTTGAAATAGGCACTTCATCGCGGTTCTGCGCACGGGAAATCGGATCCGACCGCATCCTCATTTCCAGCGCTGCATCAAGATTGCCGTTCACGCCCTTCATGGTGCGGGAACCAAGAGCATCGGTCCGAACTTGTTCCAAGGCATCAAAACAAGCGCGGGCAATAGCTTCTTGCGGCGCGTTTTTACGGTGACGCGCTTCGTCATGGTAACGCAGCTTCAGTGCAAAGCTATCCGCAAAGCCGCGTGCCTGGGCGACCTGATCTGCGGGCAGGTCACGGGCAGGCATCGGTACTTTAAGATGCTCTCTCGATTGCGAAGGCGCTTCGGCGGTATAAGCAAGCTCAACCTCACCTTTACCGGACAGCGCGCGCGCTGCTCCGCCAAGCACCTCTTTAAAATCATCAAGTTTGGATCGTTCAGCCATAGAAGTCTTTAGCCATAAGCGGAAAGGTGAGGGGAATCAAAGGTCTAAATTCACCGATTTTGCTAGGGACGATTAACGGCTTAACGCTCGGCAGGCTGACCGGCCGGTGGCGGGCTGGTCTGTTCTGGCCTGCTCCCGACGGCCAGCCCGTCATTATTAATGTTCAGATCCAATGGAACACCGCCAATTTCAGTTGATACTGTTACCCCTTCACTGCCGTTGATACGGATTTCGGATTTGCCCAGATCAACCGGAATGTCCGGCAAGTCCCCGATATCCGGCACATCCAGTGGTTGAACCGGTCCATCAGGATCGGGTTTTTGCACCGGTTCCGGTTTGCTGGCCGGTCCCGCACCTTTTACAGCCTCGCTCATGAAATCGCGCCAGATACGCGCAGGAATACCGCCTCCGCTAATGCCCTTAAGCGGGGTGTTGTCATCATTGCCGACCCACACACCGACCACCAGATCTCCGGCATAGCCGACGAATAGCGCGTCGCGGTTATTTTGGCTTGTGCCGGTTTTCCCGTAATTGGGAATGGAAAGCCGGGCGGCGCGTCCCGTTCCGTTATTGACTGCGGCGCGGAGCATGTCCTCCATGCGTTGATGCGTGTTGGTGCCATAGCGGCCCGGCCAGTCGACAAGCCATTCCATCCAGCTTTGCTCGGCCTTTTTGAAAGCATAGGGTTTGACAGGCCAGCTATTCCCCGCAACCCCGGCATAGGCGGCGGTGAGCTCCAGAAGCGTCATGGTCGATGTGCCAAGGGCAAGGCTGGGATCGCCTTCTGCAAGTTTCGAGGTGATACCAAGGTTACGCGCCTCACGGATGACCGCTTTGTCGCCCACTTGCTCGAACAGGCGGACAGCGACAACATTGCTCGATTTTGCAAAGGCTTCTTTCAGCGTGATTTTGCCGCGATAAGCTTCCCCGGCGTTTTTCGGTCTATAGCTGCCCAGGGTGATCGGGCTGTCATCGACCAGATCATCGGGCCGCATATCTGCGCGCAAAGCGGCGAGCCAGACGAACAGCTTGAATGTCGATCCCGGTTGGCGCTTTGCCTGTGTAACGCGGTTAAACGCGGAATCCTTGTAATTGCGCCCGCCAATCATTGCGACGACCTCGCCATCGGGCCGCATGGCCACCAGTGCAACCTGCGCTTTGCCCAAAGGAGCGCGGCTCACCACTTTGCTGGCAATATTCTGTAGCCGCGAATCGAGAGTGGTGGTCAATGTCAGCTTGTTATAGGTCATTCCCGAAAGGGCGCGGGCGCGTGGCATAGCCCAGTCGGCAAAATAGGTTCCGGTTGGCAATGTGTTGCGGATGCGGACATCAAGCACCGGATTGGGCAGTGTGTCGGCCTTTTCCTGGGTCAGGAAACCGGCATCGACCATGGCGGCTTTCACCAGCTTTGCCCGTTTGGCGGCAAGGTCGGGATTGCGTGTCGGGGCAAGCCGGGAAGGGGCCTGAACCAGCCCGGCAAGCATGATGGCCTGTTCCGGTTTCAGGTTTTCTGGCTGGCGGTAATAATAATGCAGTGATGCCGCGCGCAGGCCATAAACATTGTCGCCAAAATAGACGTTGGAGAGATAGCGCTCCAATATCTCGTCCTTGGTGAGCCATGCCTCCATCCAAAAGGCGATAAACATTTCGCGGGCCTTGCGAATCAGGCTGCGCTCCGGTGTCAGAAAGGTCAGCTTGGCAAGTTGCTGGGTAATCGTGCTGCCGCCCTGGATCATGCTGTCGCCCGTTGCATTGCTCCATATCGCCCGGGCAAGACTGCGCGGATCAACACCCCAGTGGGAATAGAAACGCCTGTCCTCAATCGCCAGAAAGGCGTCCACAACATGATCGGGAAGCTCTGCCACATTTACCGGTTCGTCCACCACAGCCCCATCGCGAGCAATGGGTTGTCCATCGGACGTCAGCAGTGTGATTTGCGGCGGTGCAATGGGCTGCAAGGACTTGGACAGCGGCGCTGTAATGGCAAGCCACGCAACCAGCAGGATAAACAGAAATAGTAAAACGGCGAGCCCACGGCTAAACCACCACCATTTACCGCGCGGTTTCTCGCGCGGTAAAGGCGCTGAGCCTTCGGGATAAGGAGCCATGGTTCCCGGGGTTTCCGGCATGGCTTCCGCTCGGGCTTTGCGGCGGAACGGCCACATCCCCCGCGAACGCGGTTCACCATTATCAAAACCATACGCGGGAGGCGGGTTATCTAACATGAGCTTGCTGTATTACATCGGCAATACAGAATGTAGCAAGCCTTATTATGCCATTGCATGATCGTTATCATTTCGCCTGCGAACGCGCGAACTGACTATTTTTCAACAACACTTTCCGGCAGATCTTCGCCAAAGACACGCTGATAATATTCCGCGACCAGCATCCGTTCGGCTTCATCACATTTATTGAGGAAGCTCAAGCGGAAAGCAAATCCGATATTATTGAAAATCGCGGCATTTTGCGCCCAGCTAATCACGGTACGCGGGCTCATGACGGTTGAAATATCGCCATTGACAAAGCCTTGGCGTGTCAGGTCTGCAACCTTGATCATGTTTTCCACGGTTTTGTCGTCTGTTTGCGGAACCTTGGAAAGAATGACTTTCGCTTCGGTCGCCGCGGGCAGATAGTTGAGCGTAATCACGATGTTCCAGCGGTCCATCTGCCCTTGGTTGATCTGCTGCGTGCCGTGGTAAAGCCCGCTGGTATCACCAAGGCCGACAGTATTGGCGGTCGCAAAAAGGCGGAAATAGGGATTCGGACGAATGACGCGGTTCTGGTCGAGCAGTGTCAATTTGCCCTCGGATTCCAGCACGCGCTGGATCACGAACATTACGTCGGGACGGCCGGCATCATATTCATCGAACACTAAAGCGGTCGGCGTCTGTAGTGCCCAGGGCAGCAAGCCTTCGCGGAATTCGGTGATTTGCTGACCATCTTTCAATACAATGGCATCACGACCGATAAGGTCGATACGGCTGATATGCGCGTCAAGGTTGATCCGGATACACGGCCAGTTGAGGCGCGCGGCAACCTGTTCGATATGGGTTGATTTACCCGTGCCGTGAAAACCCTGAACCATAACCCGGCGGTTATAGGCAAATCCGGCAAGAATAGCGGCTGTTGTGTCCAGGTCGAACACATAGGACGGGTCAAGATCGGGGACCCGCTCATCCTTTTCGCTGAAGGCGGGGATCTGCATATCCAGATCAACACCAAACATTTCCCGTGCATCGACCGTAATATCGGGGGCATCCAAAACGGTTTCGCCGCTGCCGTTGGGATGGGTGTTTGGTAAATCGGTCATGTTCGTCCTCAGTTTCATTTCACTGCTTTATGCACTGCTTGATTTTTCTGGCCGTTAGCACCGAACCTGTCGAAGATCGCCTATCGTTTTCGCACAGCGTCGGTTCCGGGCCATATGGCAAGCGTGTTATACGTTTTTCAGATTGTCATCTAAAATCCGGTGATTCCCTAAGCTGCGTATAGGCCGCGATAGCATTTGCCAACTGTTTCTCATGACTTCTGTCACCACCATTCCGGTCAGGATGATATTTTCGGACCAGTTCAGAATAGCGTCTGCGGATTTCGCCGCGTTCCGCATCCTCGCCAAGCCCTAGCGTTTTAAGCGCCTTACGGTCGGCCGCGCTGATCATCCGACCAGGTGATTGTGGCCGGGAAATACCCGCTGCAAATCTTGCGCTGATTGCATCCAGAGGATCGTCAAAATCGGACCATGCCGGTGATGATCCCGCTCCGGCGGTATAGATTCGGCGCTTGCTATAGCTTTCATCCGCCCATCCGTTGAGGGAATGCTGGGCTTGAAAAATCTGTTCCTGATCCATTCCGTCAAAATAATCATAGCCCTGGTTGAACTCGCGGACATGATCCAGACATAGCCAGCGATATTGCCCCGGACCGTCATAGCCATGGGAGGCGCCGTATACAGGCGGCGCGCGAAACTCGCCGCCCTCTGTGCAGCCTTCAATCTCGCATCTTTTGCCATCCGTTTCCACTCGGCCATGAAAGCGGCTGTGAACACGGCTGGGATTCTTTTTTCTGGAATTGGAGGAAGGCAATTGATTGTCCGTATGCTGTCTTTAGAAGGCGGTTCGCAAAAGTTAATCGATCCCCTATATAGGCATGATGGAAACAGAATCAAAAGGCCCTGTGGCCGCAGAAATCGAAAAGCGGCTTTTGGCCGAACTATCACCCACCACGCTCAACGTCATCAACGACAGTGCCAAACATCATGGCCATGCCGGGGATGACGGCAGCGGCGAATCGCATTTCACGGTCGAGATCGAATGTGCGGAGTTTGCGGGCCAATCGCGGCTCAACCGGCAGCGGATGGTCAACAAGGCGCTTGGCGATTTGATGCGCGACAAGGTTCACGCCATGGCGATCAAGGCGACAGCACCCGGCGAGTGAACCGGCTATCAGGCTTTTACCCCTGACCATTTGACCCAGGCACCATGGGCATGGGCTTCCCCCAGCTTGACCGGCTGACCACTGCCGGGCCAATGTCTCACGGTGAGTTTATGTCGGTAAGTCGCCCGATTGGCTTCAAGCGATAGCCATGCCAATGGCCGGTCCGGAGTGGCCTTGCCGCCAGCCTCTTCCATCAGTTGAGTGATCCGGTCCTGCTCTTCTTCGGGTATATATTGCCATACGATAGAGTGCATCAGCACCCGTGTTTCGCCTACCTTCTGCGGCTTGGCGAGCTGTTTGGCCATCCAGTCACCGGCGCCACGCGCTTCCAGACATGGCGGCTTTTCGTTGACCAGTGCGATGGCGGTCTTCATCCGCTCAAAACGGACTATATGTTCGGGCCAGATATAGGCGGTGAGTCGGTCAGCCTGTTTTGGATCGGTCAGGTCAACGGGAGCAATGTCACATCCGCAGATTGATTCGATGGTAAAAGGTTGATCGGGGGGAGGCAGGCCTTGCCATTCCGGTTTGAAGGATAGCCGCGCATCTTCTGGTCCTACGCTGACACCGCCAAGGTCATAATGATAGCGGTCGATCATTAAATTCAGCCCGGCGCTGGAGCCGATTTCGAGAAGTTCAAAGCGCGGCGGCAAACCGCAAGAAGTAAGCCACAGCAATCCCGCTATATAAGAGGAGGACCGGCCCGCTTCATTGGTCTGCGGCGGAGAATCGAGCCACGGGAGCAGTGCCGCCTCATCGCTGGCGATGATCTGCGCGATAATCTGTTCGGCATCGGCCGCCGCGTTTTCATCACCGTTATAAATGGCGGAAAGCCGGTCATGTTGCCCGGCCATGTGCAGCGCATGAAAGCCACCTGCAACCCGCAGGGGCAGGGCATCGGCAAGCGGATCGCCATCCCATCCCAATACCCGTCGGCCAAGTTCGCTGCTGTTATCTACCGCGCCGATAATCGCTTCGACAATCCGGCCTGTAATCGGCGCACCATTTGAACGGCAATATTCTATCTGGTTGGCGAAAGCCTCTCTTACCTTTTGCTCGTTAGACATATTGCCCTTTCTGGTGTGAAGCCCTAATGCGCCCTACGTTATGATAGAAAGCCTATGACCAGACCCCTCATCTTTGCAATCCCCAAGGGACGGATTCTCGACGAAGCCCTGCCGATGCTGGCGAAGGTCGGTATTGAGCCTGCGCCGGAATTTTTCGACAAGGCCAATCGCAGCCTGATGTTCGGCACCAATCAGCCGCATATTTCGATCATCCGTGTCCGTGCTTTTGATGTGGCGACCTTTGTCGCGCATGGCGCTGCGCAAATCGGAATTGTCGGTTCCGATGTGATTGAGGAATTCAGCTATAGCGAGCTATATGCGCCGGTTGATTTGGGTATAGGCCGCTGCCGCTTGTCGGTTGCACAGCCCAAGGATGATGCCGAGCAGATTGACAATATCTCGCACATCCGCGTTGCCACCAAATATCCCAACCTGACCAGCCGCCATTTCGAGGCGCGGGGGATTCAGGCAGAATGCGTCAAACTGAATGGCGCGATGGAGCTGGCGCCTTCGCTTGGTCTGTCGCGGCATATTGTCGATCTGGTCGAATCGGGAAGCACGCTGAAAGCAAATAATCTGGTTGAAACCGACCGGATTATCGACATTTCTGCGCGGTTGGTGGTGAACCGGGCGGCTTTCAAGATGCGTAGTCAGGAACTGACCGCGCTGGTGCAGAAATTCCGTGAACTGGTGGGGCAGCCATAATGGCGCTGCGGCTTTCAACATCGGATGCCGGTTTTGCCGGTGCTTTTGACGCACTGGTCAATGCGCGAAGAGAGGCCGATGCCGATGTATCGGCGGATGTGCGTGCGATTATCAAGGACGTTCGCGCCAATGGCGACGATGCGCTGTCCCGTTTGACGCAAAAATTTGACGGACATGATCTGGACTTTACCGGCTGGCAGGTTTCCGAAGTGGAATGTGAAGCGGCGCTTGAGGGGCTTGATCCCAATTTGCGGATTGCGCTGGAGCTGGCCGCGATCCGCATCCGCGATTATCACGAAGGGCAGAAACCGGAAAATCGTGACTATCGTGACGACGCCGGGGTTCGCATCGGTGCGCGCTGGAATGCGGTTGAGCGGGCAGGGATATATATTCCGGGTGGCCGTGCAGCCTATCCGTCATCCGTGCTGATGAACGCCATACCGGCAAAGGTCGCGGGTGTTGACCGGATTATCATGGTAACCCCAACACCGGGCGGAGAGATGAACCCCTTGGTTCTCGCTGCGGCGCAAATTGCCGGTGTTGACCAAATCTGGAGGATTGGCGGAGCGCAGGCGGTGGCGGCGCTGGCATTCGGAACGGACAAGATAACGCCTGTCGATGTGATTACGGGCCCCGGCAATGCCTGGGTCGCCGAAGCCAAGCGGCAGGTTTATGGCGTTGTCGGCATCGACATGGTTGCGGGGCCATCGGAAATTGTGGTGGTTGCCGATGGTCAAAATAATCCGGACTGGATCGCCGCAGATTTATTGTCCCAGGCAGAACATGACCCCACCAGCCAGTCGATATTATTCACCGATGACGCGGGTTTCGCCGATCAGGTGGCCGAGCGAATAGACGCGCAGCTTGCCGAATTGGCGACAAGCAAGACGGCTACGCAAAGCTGGGGCGACAATGGCGCTATAATAGTTGTTGATCGTCTGGAGCAAGCCATTCCGCTGGTTGACCGTCTGGCTGCCGAACATCTGGAACTGGCCTGCGACGATCCGGAGGCTTTGTTCAACAAGGTGCGTCATGCCGGTTCCGTATTCATGGGGCGGCACACACCGGAAGCGATTGGCGATTATGTTGCCGGTCCAAACCACGTGCTGCCCACTGGTCGCCGCGCGCGCTTTTCGTCCGGGCTCTCTGTCACCGACTTTATGAAGCGGACCAGCTTTCTGGAATGTGACCAGGCGGCACTGGAAAAAATTGGCCCGGCGGCAGTTGCGCTCGCCGAGGCAGAAGGCTTGCCTGCCCATGCAGCAAGCGTAAGGAAAAGATTGAATCGATGACCGCAAAATCAAACACCCGCTCCACGGCTCGCCTTGCAGCAGTTCAGGCCCTGTTCCAGCACCATATGGAAAAAACGCCTGTGCCGCGCCTTTTGAAGGAATTTCATGACCACCGGCTTGGTGCAGAGATAGAAGACGCGCAATACCGACCTGTGGAAGTGGACTTTTTTGATGATATCGTCATCGGAGTCTCTCGCAACCTTGGCGAAATCGATCAGCTTATCGAAGAAAAACTGGCGTCTGACTGGTCTATGGGGCGTCTCGACAAAACAATGTTGCAAATCCTGCGCGCCGGGGCCTTTGAATTGATGGAACGGGACGAAGTTCCGACGGGGACAGTGATCAGCGAATATGTCGATGTTGCCCATGCCTTTTTCAATAAAAAGGACAGTGGCTTCATCAATGGTTTACTGGATGCAATAGCGAAGCAGGTGCGCGGCGAGGTAAAAAGCTAACTCAGCGCGTTCCTGCATGGTAAAGACAGGGTATTAGAAACGGATATGGGGGCATGTCATTTTTGTTGGGGTAGCCCTGATTGACCGAATTGGATTTTATTGACCAGTTGAAAATACTGGCAACGCATCCCGCTGCACGCGGATTGGCTGATGACGCAGCGGTATTGCCTTTTGGCCGCCACAAGCTGGTGATGACCCATGACATGCTGGTCGAAGATGTGCATTTTCTGTCCAGCGCAGATCCCGCAGATGTTGCGTGGAAGCTGATTGCAGTAAACCTGTCTGACCTTGCCGCCAAGGGCGCAAAGCCGCTTGGACTAATAATGGGTTATAGTCAGGCCAGTGACGACGCATGGGATAATGCCTTTGTCCGTGGTCTGAAAGAGGCTATCGGCCATTTTCGCACGCCGCTGCTTGGTGGAGATACCGTATCGGTGGGTGAGGGCGGCAAACGCACTTTGTCGCTAACCGCCTTTGGTGAGGCCAAAGGCCATATCGTTCCCGCACGTTCCGGGGCGGAGCCCGGGCACGCAATATATGTTACAGGCAATATTGGTGATGCATGGGCCGGATTGCAGATAGCAACTGGCAAGGCAGACGCTACCGATATCGAGACATCTGCGGAATTGCTAAAAATATATAACCGGCCAGAACCGAAACTGGAGGAAGGCCGCGCCTTGTCATCATTGGTCAGCAGCATGATGGATATTTCCGACGGGCTATTGCTGGATGCTTCCCGAATTGCCAAGGCCAGCGGCGTCAATCTTGAGATTGATCTTGACCGGGTGCCGCTTTCACCGGCTTTCAAGGCGTTGTTCGGTGACGGTGAAGCCGCCCGAATGAACGCGGTGACCGGCGGAGACGATTATCAATTGCTGCTCACTGCCAGCCCGGAAACGGTGCTGCCGATCGAGCTAACACGGATTGGCCAATGCCGGACCGGATCGAATGTGTCGCTAATCAGGAACGGCGAGCAAATGGAATTGCCGGAGAGTTTGGGCTTTATCCATAATTGATACGGGCCATTTTTTCAGGTTCCAGCTATTTCGAATGTTACGCGCAATGCTAGGGGTTCCTAGTAAAATCAGGGCTTGCGCCATGTAGTTCACTCTTTATAAGTTTCTGAGATATCACTCCAATTGTGGAGGAGATCAGAAAATATTAGGGGAGAGGAACAGCAATGACTGTTGTTACCATATCGATTATTTGCGGCTTAATAGCCGTATTATACGGGTTTATTACAAGCCGTCAGGTGCTGGGTGCACCGGCTGGCAACGAAAAAATGCAAGACATTGCTGCGGCTATTCAGGAAGGCGCGCAGGCTTATCTAAATCGGCAATATCGCGCGATTGCGATCGTCGGCGTTGTTGTCGCGCTTCTCGTTTTCGTATTCCTCGGTGCAATTTCCACGGTAGGCTTTCTGGTCGGTGCCATATTGTCCGGTGTTGCAGGTTATATCGGAATGAATATTTCGGTTCGCGCCAATGTCCGCACGGCACAGGGCGCTAGCGAGAGCTTGCAAACCGGCCTCACCGTGGCGTTTCGTGCGGGTGCAGTGACCGGTATGCTGGTTGCCGGCCTTGCGCTTCTTGCGATTTCCATTTTCTTCTGGGTACTGACT
The DNA here is from genome assembly GCF_036568145.1 of Parasphingorhabdus sp. Taxonomy (GTDB): domain Bacteria; phylum Pseudomonadota; class Alphaproteobacteria; order Sphingomonadales; family Sphingomonadaceae; genus Parasphingorhabdus. Next base: position 188,756 of record NZ_DATCTC010000016.1, read on the forward strand.
ACGCATCTTGACCTTGCAGCCAATAGCCGCGACGTCATTGATGCGCTGGTTGCTCTGGCCTTTGGTGCGTCCCTGATCTCGATCTTTGCGCGTCTTGGTGGCGGTATCTTTACCAAAGCGGCTGACGTTGGCGCCGATCTGGTTGGCAAGGTCGAAGCTGGTATCCCGGAGGATGATCCCCGCAATCCTGCAACCATTGCCGATAATGTCGGCGACAATGTTGGTGACTGTGCCGGTATGGCTGCCGATCTGTTTGAAACCTATGTTGTGACCGTTGGCGCTACCATGGTGCTGTTGGCCCTGCTTTTCGGCGATCTTGTCGGTAACACGATGCTCAACAGCTTGATGGCGCTGCCTCTGATTGTTGGCGGTGCATGTATCATCACCTCTATCATCGGCACATATATGGTGCGTCTGGGTAGCAGTAATAATATCATGGGTGCCCTCTATAAAGGCTTTATCACCACTGCTGTTCTGTCGATTCCTGCAATCTACTATGTCACCATGCGTACGCTGGGTGATATGAATGCTGTAATCGGCGCGGATCTTGACGGCTCCGGCGGGTTCACCGGCATGGCGCTGTTCTGGTCGATGATGGTTGGTCTGGCGGTTACTGGCCTGATCATCTGGATTACCGAATATTATACCGGAACCCAATATCGTCCCGTGCGCTCTATCGCCAAATCTTCGGAAACAGGCCATGGTACCAACGTGATCCAGGGGCTTGCCATTTCGATGGAAGCAACTGCTTTGCCAACATTGGTCATCGTGGTCGGTATCGTTGTGGCTTACCAGCTTGCGGGTCTGATCGGTATCGCATTTGCTGCAACGTCCATGCTGGCTTTGGCAGGTATGGTTGTGGCGCTTGATGCTTATGGTCCGGTAACCGACAATGCTGGCGGTATCGCCGAAATGGCCGGTCTGGATGAGAGCGTTCGGGAAAGAACCGACGCGCTGGATGCTGTTGGCAACACCACGAAAGCGGTTACCAAGGGCTATGCCATTGGTTCTGCCGGTCTGGCTGCGCTTGTCCTTTTCTCGGCTTACACAGCTGACCTTAAGGAGTTTTTCCCGCAATTGCAGGTCAGCTTCAGTCTTGAAAATCCGTATGTGATTGTCGGTTTGCTGCTCGGTGCGCTTTTGCCTTATCTCTTTGGAGCCATGGGCATGACTGCAGTGGGCCGCGCTGCCGGTGACGTTGTGAAAGATGTCCGGGCACAATTTGCGGCTGACAAGGGTATTATGGACGGGACATCACGCCCCGACTATGCCCGCACGGTGGATCTGGTGACCAAGGCGGCGATCAAGGAAATGATCCTGCCGTCACTATTGCCGGTTCTGGCACCGATCGTGGTTTATTTCGTCATTACCGCTGTGGCAGGTCAGGAAAATGGCTTTGCCGCACTTGGTGCATTGTTGCTGGGTGTTATCGTTTCCGGCCTGTTCGTTGCTCTGTCGATGACAGCAGGCGGCGGTGCATGGGATAATGCGAAAAAATATATCGAAGACGGCAATCACGGCGGCAAGGGTTCCGAAGCCCATAAAGCAGCGGTGACCGGCGATACTGTTGGCGATCCATACAAGGATACAGCAGGCCCGGCGGTGAACCCGATGATTAAAATCACCAATATTGTCGCGTTGCTTCTGCTCGCTGCGCTGGCGGTTTAAGACCCCCGATTATTTGGTTATGTTGATAAAGCCCCGCTGGACGCAATTCCGGCGGGGTTTTCTTTGCGCGTTGAAGTGCGCGGCCGTTAATCGGTTATTACCCTATTCTTGCTAGTAGCCCCGCCAAACAGACAGGACGCGCTACATGGATGCAGGCGGGTTACAACCCCAAAAACATGCCACGGTTTTCTATGAAACCGGGGACCGGCTGTGCCTGAACAGTTCTTCCTGTGCCCAAATATTGCCAATCGCCGCAATAGACAGCGAATTGCTGTCCGCATGGCAAAAACTGGCGCGTAATGCTTCGGAACCGAACATATTTTACGAGCACTGGATGCTTGGTCCTGCGTTGAAGCATTTTTCCGTCCATCCCGAACTGTGCCTTTTCCTGTTCTGGGCCGGTGCGCCATGCAAATCGGATTTGCTGGGATTGCTGCCGGTGGGGCCGACCTGGCAATTGGGCCGCTGGCCTGTTCCGTTTGTGCAAAACTGGGGGCACCATAATAGTTTTCTGGGAACGCCATTGGTGCGGAGCGGATTTGAAAACCAGTTCTGGACAGCGCTGTTAAACACGCTGGATGCAAAAAAATGGCCGGGCTTCTTGCATATCAGGGGGTTGACGGTTGGCGGTTCGCTGGACCGGGCTTTGCGGTCCGTATGCGCTCGCCAAAAACGGCGCTGCGATCTGGTCCATAGCGTTGCTCGGGCCTTGCTGGAAAGCGACTTGGACGCCGAAGCATATTTTGCAGAAACGGTCCGGTCCAAAAAGCGCAAGGAACTGCGTCGTCAGGCCAAGCGATTGAGCGAGATAGGTGAGGTCAAATATTCCTGTCATCGGGACAGTACCGGGCTGACCCTGTGGATTGACGAGTTCCTGAAGCTGGAGCGGGAGAGCTGGAAAGGGCAGGAGGGCTCCGCGCTTGATTGTTCGGGCGATACAAGCAGTTTTTTTCGCGAAGCGCTGGCAGGTGCGGCGGCTTGTGGGCAACTTGAACGGCATGACTTGCGGCTGGATGGAAAGCCGCTGGCAATGCTGGTCAATTTCCTTTCACCGCCGGGCAGCTTTTCGTTCAAGACCGCATTTGACGATGCCTATTCCCGCTTTTCGCCCGGTGTCCTGTTGCAGCTCGAAAACCTCAAAATCCTTAGTCAGCCGGATATAGACTGGATGGATAGCTGCGCGGCGCAGGATCATCCGATGATCGACGGTCTTTGGTCCGGCCGCCGCCATATCGGGCGCTTTTCCATCGAGCTTAAGGGAATGTCGCGCACCGCTTTGTTTCGCACATTACGGCTTGGTGAAGACCTGATGGCCCGTATCAAGCGGCGCGAGATTATAGATATTATGCAGGAACAGACATGAACCATATTTCCGGACAGGATAAGTTTAAGCCGCCAGTTTCTACTCAGCCGGTTTTTGATGAAAATATTCGGCGGAAATTTGCGGCCTGCTATCCAGAACAGCCGCAGTTACTGGACCATGATATGGCGGCCAATGATCTGTTAACGCTGGGTGCGTTGGCGAAGCTGGGAAGTGCATTGCCAGATGCCAGCGTCGAATATAATCCCGGCGACCTGCCTGTCGGGATTGCCCCCGAAGACGTGCCGGACAATGGATTGTCGATTGCCGATACGATCTTGAATATCGAGAGTTCGGCAAGCTGGGCCGTGCTCAAGAATATCGAGCAGGTGCCGGAATATGAGGCGTTACTGCTATCCTTGCTCGCGGAAATCCAACCCGTTCTGGAAAAGAAGACCGGCAAGATGCTGAAGCCGCAAGGCTTTATCTTTGTTTCCTCACCCGGTGCGATGACGCCTTATCATTTCGATCCGGAACATAATATATTGCTGCAACTGCGCGGCGAAAAGACGATGACAGTCTTTCCCGCCGGAGATAGCCTATATGCTCCGGCGACGGCGCACGAGGCTTATCACACCGGCGGACCGCGCAATTTGGTGTGGCAAGACGGATTTGCAGAGAAAGGGACGGCCTTTCACCTGACGCCCGGAAAAGCAATCTTCGTGCCTGTCATGGCGCCGCATTTTGTGAAAAACGGGCCGGAGCCCAGCATATCCCTTTCGATAACCTGGCGATCGGACTGGAGCTTTGCCGAGGCGGATGCCCATGCATTCAACCACATGTTGCGAGAATGGGGGCTGAACCCGGCAATGCCGGGCCGGTTCCCGAAACAGAATAAGGTGAAGGCAACATGCTGGCGGATTATGCGGAAATTATCGCTGGTGAAGTGAGGGTGCTACCTGCTTCCTTGTCATTAAAACCGTTTGCGAAAGCTCAGTTCGACATATCGGCCGATCGGATCGATCAGGCCGGTCTGATAGCGTAGCGGGACAATGCCGCTATTATCCCGGACATCCTGAATATCATTGAAGATATTGTCTATCCTGAACGACAGCCTGCCGCCTTTCAGGAACGTGATTTTTTCTGTCAGATCGCCGCGATCATCGAGGTTCATGAACACTCGCAGATTAAGCGTCGTCAGATCTGAAAAGCGCAGGTCAGAGCCTGTCAGGCCGCCATTGACGCGGGTTGCGGTTTCATGTTGACCCTGAAGCCGGAAGCCCAGACCATCTTTGAACCAGCCGCCGTTCAGCTCAAATTTATGGCGCGGCTTACCGCCTGTCGAACCAATGGCCGAGCCATTAAGCAGATCCAGTTCCTCGACACCCGGACGGATCAGAACGCTCTCTTCCAGATGAACGGTGTGATAGGCCGATAGTCTCCAATGACCGCCGCGCGGGCCGCCAGCACCGGGGCCACGACCGTCGGGGGCAGCTCTCTTGCCGCCCTGTTCGCCAGCTTGCGACTGTGGCGGAGTTTGCGAAGTGGCAGTCGCTTCTCCATTTTGTCCATTTGGCGCTTTTGCCCCACCAGACGGCGCCGCACTGCGCGGTGATCCCCTGCTTGCATTTCCGCTTTCCTGGCGCTGACCAAAACGTTTGGAGAATTGCAAACCATAGCGAATGCTCTCGCTACGCACATTGCTGTAACTGACCGGGCGCTGGTCAATGGCGATCAACCGGCCCGTATTATCGCGCGTCACACGATCCGGGAAAGCGGCCTCGATTTCAGGAGTCAGCAACGGAAAACCGGACGCGACATTCTTGCTGTTATTGCGGACATATTCAGCGATAAACCTCATGTCCTTGAACCATTCCGGCTCGTAATTCACCGCCAGCTTGATATCCCGCCGTTTTTCAGCAGGCAGCGCAAGATTGCCGCCGGTGGTGATACTGGCGAGCACGGTTTCGCCTGTGGCAAAATCAAAAATGTTTACATTGGGCGTAACAATGACCGGGTTGCCAAGCTGTTGTATGGAAGGCGCGGCTTCTTCACCGATGGCAGAGGCCGTAAAGTTCAGTCCGTCTATCGGTTCCCAGTTCAATCCAAATCCATATTCGAGCAAACCGCCGAAATCCGAAAGTTCACTATAGCCCAGATTACCGTTGATGGAGAGTTCTCCAATAGCTTCCACCACGTCAATATTCTCTTTGGCGAGCGGGATGTCGATATTGAAACCGGCGTTAAAATTATCCCGTCCCAGATTAGTTAGGGTCGTAACGCCTTCGGTTATATCACGGCTGTTCAGATCCTGCCGTTTGTAACCTGCGCGGAAGGTTGTTGAGACAGCCCCGGAAGGCAAGTAAAGCGGCGTTCCGGATATGGTTGCAAGAGTATTGATGCTATTGCTAACCGACCGCGCATAGTCAGTGACTGGGGGGGAAAGGAGCGGCCCGAAATCGCTGGCAAACGGGTCGGCCGTGCCATTATTCACTGCCGCCTGAAGAGCGCTGAGGTCGCCGGAATTATCAGTAGCCGTATTAACCTGCTCACGGGTATAATCCGCTGTTAGAGACCATTGCCAACCGGACAGACTACCGTTCAGCGCGGCTCCGCCCTGTAAAGTATTTGTCTCAACCGTTCTGCGAAGCGGATCAAATTGGGTGAAATAGCGAAACAGACTTTCGTCATCCGGGGAGATCGCAAACGGACTGCCGGCCGGGATATCTATTGTACCGCCGGGTAGCCCGGATAGGCCGCGAGATTTGCTAAAATTATAACCACCATTGGCCGACAATGTGATGCCATCCCCCAAATTGTGGCTGTAGCTTGCGTTAATCTCTATATCATCCGATGGATCGCTAAGGGTACGGAAATGGCCTAAGCCAACCGCTTCGCCTGCAGGATCCTGAATGATGTCGCGCTCTGCTTCGGTAATGGCGGTTTTGTTCTGATATTCGACATTGATGTTAAGACGGCTGTTTTTGCTGATCCGGGTGATGGTAGATTCCAGCTCTGCCACACCTTGGCCGCCTTGAGTGGGGACACCATATTCGGCCTCTGCGCTAAAGCCGGTATAATCATCCTTCAAAATGAAGTTGATAACCCTTTGGTCCGGACGATAGCCATATTGAAGGGCCAGTTCTTCGGGGAAAACCTGAATATTCTTAATCGCTTCGGATGGCAGGTCGCGTATTTCTCGAAAGCCCGATGTGCGTTGACCGTTAATCAGAACAATGGGCCGCCCGCTGCCGCGCCCGCGGCTGGAGCTGGTCTCACTGCTTAATTCATCCAGAAGATCGGAAACAGAGGACACGCCATAGCTGGCAATATCCTCTGCATTCAGCTCGATAACAGGCGGAACGTCTGTAATCACGGACCCGCGTGGACGTTCGGCTATGACGATAATATCGTCGTTGTCATAAGGCTCGTCATCCACTTGAGCATAAACGGGGGTGGCAGCGACAGCCATAAAGGAGAGAACCAATATACTGGCGCCCAGAAAATGCGGGTTTAAAACAGGGGGGAGGTGTTTTGTCATTATTATTGCTCTAAAAAAATTGGATACCGGGGAACAGGCTTGGGATGCCGTTCAAGTCTATTTTTATCAATTCAATGTTTGTAATAAATTGTCGCAATACCGATTTGGTGCGAATTTGGGTCCAGTTTACGATCGGGGTGATTAGATACTACTATTAAGCCGCTATTACCGCCCTTGTTGAGGGAACACAGCAATTTCTTCCCTTTTGCACAATTTATCGCTATGGCGCAGCGCAACACGTGGAAAGAGCCACGAATCAATAGGGATGAAGTAAAGCCGGATGGCAAAAGAAGAATTATTGGAAATGAAGGGGATGGTTCGCGAACTGCTCCCCAACGCGATGTTCCGGATCGAACTGGAAAATGGTCATGAAGTGCTTGGCCATACTGCAGGAAAGATGCGTAAAAACCGTATCCGTGTACTGGTCGGTGATGAAGTGCTCGTTGAGCTTACACCCTATGACCTGACCAAAGGTCGTATTACTTACAGGTTCAAGTGACGGGCCATCGTTCGTTGCCTCGAACTTGATCCGGGCTGCGAAAGAGATGAAACTCGTCCTAGCCTCGTCCAGCCCGCGCCGGCTGGAACTGCTTGGCCGGTTGGGGGTGAAGCCTGACCGGATTGCGTCCCCCGAAATTGATGAAACCCCGCTAAAGGGTGAATTGCCGCGCGATTATGTCTTGCGTATGGCACAAGAAAAGGCCGCTGCGGTGCCACGCAGTGATGACGAGATACTGATCGCGGGCGACACAGTTGTCGCGGTTGGAAGGCGGATTCTGGGTAAAGCGGAAGATGAAGCGCAGCAGCGCGGTTTTCTTAGACTGATGGGCGGACGGCGACATCATACCATGTCGGCCATTTGCGTTATCGCAGCCGATGGAACACCACGCACAAAGCTTTCCGACAGCACGATAAAGTTCAAACGCTTTCAGGATAGCGAGATCGATGCTTATATAAAGTCCGGCGAAGGACTGGGCAAAGCGGGTGGCTATGCCATTCAGGGGATTGCCGAGGCCTTCGTCATTTCGATCAGCGGCAGTTTCAGCGGGATCATGGGATTGCCGCTTTATGAGACACGTAATCTGCTTATTTCCTCGGGTTATCCATTCAATCAAGATGGAGCCTGATTTCCAAAACGGCTGGCTTTATGAAGCCGGGATCGGAGAGAACCGGGCGTTGCGTCTGGAGCAGGGCGAATTGACGGCGGTTCGGATTGAACGGGAATGGCATAGCGCAAGGCTAGGCTCCATTGTTGAAGCGCAATTTACCCGCCAATGGGTTGCAGGACAATCGGGTATCGTAACGCTGGAAAGCGGTGAGCAATGCCTTTTGCAGCCGCTCCCCAAAGGTTTGACCGAGGGCGCAGCTTTGCGTGTGGAAATTGTACGAGAGGCTTTGAACGAAAAGGACGGGCAATCAAAACGGGCGAAAGCGCGGCCAGCGGCCAATGACAGCGCGCTTGCAGCCGGACCAACCCTGTTGGAGCATATCGAGAAGAGCGGTCAGCCGATCCACCATGTTCAAGCCTTTGGACCGGATATAATGTCCGAGCTTGGCTGGAATGAAGCCATGGAACAGGCAGAAACGGGGCGTATAGACTTTGATGGCGGGACGTTGCTAGTCTCGCTCACACCAGCGATGACGGTGATTGATGTGGACGGGCCGCTTCCTCCATTTGAACTGGCAAAACGTGCGGCGAAACATATTGCGCTGGTATTGACGCGCTTCGATATTGGTGGCTCCATCGGCATAGATTTCCCGACCCTTTCCGCAAAGGCGGAGCGGACAGAGATATGCAGAATATTTGACGCGCATATGGCCGGAAATTGTGAGCGTACTGCGATCAACGGTTTCGGCTTTTTGCAAATCGTGGCGCGGAAAACCGGCCCTTCTGTTCTGGAGATCATACAAGCCGACAGAGTGCTGACAGCGACCTTGGCGCTATTACGTCTGGCGGAACGGAGCGGCTCAGGGGGCGGGGATATGAAACTAAACGTCCATCCCGCAGTGGCAGCGAAGTTGCACCACCGGCAGGCATGGCTGGACGAACTGTCTAAACGGACCGGACGTAGCGTTTCAGTTGAGGCTAGCGGCAATATATCCATCACAGGCGGCCATGTTGCTTCCGGTAGCCATTAGTCCGCTTCTGGCTTGCAATTTAGCTGCCTTCTCTCCACAAACCCCGCATGAGTGATATCATTCTTTTCGATTACTGGCGTAGCTCCGCAAGCTACCGCGTCCGCATAGCGTTGCAGCTGAAAGGCATTGCCTATCAGGTGGCCCCGACCAGTTTGCTGGACGATAGCACGAAACAACCCGATTATATCGCTCGTAATCCGCAGGGGTTTGTCCCGATGCTGCATATAGACGGGCATGACCTGACCCAATCGCTGGCGATTATCGACTATCTTGATGTAAAATATCCTGACCCGCCGCTGATACCGGGCGATCCGTTGGAACGGAGTAAGACACTGGCGCAAGCGATGGTGGTCGCGGCGGACATTCACCCGGTGAATAACCTGAGGATATTGAAATATCTTAAAAACGAAATGGGGCAGGACCAGAAAGCGATTGATAACTGGTATCGGCATTGGGTCAGCGAAGGTTTTAAAGCATTGGAAGCCATGGCACCGGATAGCGGGTTTTTTGGCGGTGATGCGCCTAATTTGGCGGATATCTGCCTGATCCCGCAGATGTATAATGGCCGCCGGTTTGAAACCGATCTAACGGCATTTCCCAAACTCGCGCGGATTGATGCCGCATGTAATGAACTGGCTGCGTTCCATGACGCAGCTCCCGAACAGGTAAAACCAGCATAATGAAAAAATCTATTTTGGCGTCTGTGTGCCTTGCGCCCCTATGTCTTGTGAGCACTCCCGCATTGGCTGAAATAGGAGCTGAGGAATTTTCCAGCGCCGCGATGCCAGCAGACATAACCGTTACCGGGCTGCCCCTGCCGGAAGCCGATGATGCTTATAGCACGGTCGTGATTACGCTGGATGAGGATATACGGGTTGAAAATGCCTTGCGTAATATACCGGGGCTTCAGCAATTTAGACGATCAGATGCGCGGACAGCCAATCCTACCAGCCAGGGGATCACGCTGCGCGGTCTTGGCGGTAACGCATCGTCTCGTGCTGTCTTGTTGCTAGATGGCGTACCGCAAGCCGATCCGTTTGGCGGCTGGGTTGCATGGCCGGGTTATGATGCACTGGCGCTCGGCTCTGCCCGCATTACGCGCGGCGGCGGTAGCGGTGTGGAAGGGTCCGGGGCGATAGCGGGTAGTGTCGAGCTGTTCAGTCAGGATGTCGGCAATCTGATCGAATTGGGCGCGGCTTATGGCAGCCGTGACAGTGTTGAGGCTGACCTGTTATTTGGCCGCAAATTGGGACAGGGGCAGCTCACCATCTCCGCCAACTATGCCCGCAGTGACGGTTATATTCCGATCATTAAAGATCAGCGCGGCGCGGTGGATCGGCCATCGGAATATGAACAGGCCGGTGTGGCCGTGCGTTATGCCGTGCCGCTGAGCGGGGATACCGAATTACAGGCGAATGTCCGAGCATTTACCGATGACCGAGAGCGCGGATTTGCTTTTAGTGAGAACCATAATGATGGCGCCGATGCCAGCATACAGTTGGTAAATCGCGGTTCGGACTGGCAATGGTCCGCTTTGGCCTATGTCCAGATCCGCAATTTCGATGTCAGCTTTGGCGGCGTCGCGGATGACCGCAACAGTGTGAGCCGGGTGTTTGAGCAATTTGATGTTCCTTCCACCGGCATTGGCGCACGGTTTGAAGTGCGCCCTCCGGTCGGGGAAAATGTCGAGCTTCGCATCGGCGGAGATTGGCGGCGGACAGAAGGGGAGACGAAAGAGAATTATTTCTTTGCCGATAATGATACGCCGCGCCGCAGCCGCAATGCCGGTGGCTCAACCGCGACCTATGGCGCTTTTGTTGAAGCCAGTGTGCAGCCCAGGGAGAGGCTCACGCTGACAGGTGGCGGGCGTTTTGATCACTGGACCATTAATAACGGACTATTGCGCGAGATTGAACTTATCGATCCTTTTCCCGGTTCAGTGCGGACGGACGAGAAATTTGCCGATCGTGACGGAACCGAATTTACTGCTCGCGGCGGCTTTGCCTATGATGTATCAAACAGGCTTACATTGCGCGGGGCCGCCTATCTTGGCTGGCGTTTGCCTACATTGAACGAATTGTTCCGGCCATTTCGCGTCGGCGACGATGCGACTGCGGCCAATGCATTGCTGGAACCGGAACGTGTGAAGGGGGCGGAACTTGGACTGGATTGGAAGGGCGATGTCGTTTCCGTCGGTATCACAGCCTTTTATAACGAACTGGATGATGCCGTTGCCAATGTGACGCTTGCCACTGGTCCCGGGATGTTCCCCGGTGTTGGCTTTGTCGCCCCTGGCGCGACCTATAGCCAGCGCCAGAATCTTGACTCCATTGAATCCAAAGGCATTGAAATTGATACTGAGTTTGATCTTGGGAATCTCATCCAAAATCTGTCTGCTCGAGCCGCTTATGCTTATATTGATGCCAAAGTGAACGGATCCGGCGATGCCGCGGCGGTTGACGGTCTACGTCCGGCGCAAATACCTAAGCACAATGTTTCGGCTGGATTGCGTTGGAATCTGGAAAACGGAACAGGGGCTTCTTTATCCATGCGCTATACCAGTAGCCAATATGAGGATGACCAGAATATTTTGCGACTGGATGACGCGCTTACCGTTGACGGCCGCGTGGCCTTTGCAGTGAATGACCAGCTATTGGTCGAAGGGCGGGTTGAAAACCTGTTCGATGCGCGGGTAGAGGCAGCGATTAGCAACAGTAATATTATTGAGCGAACATATCCAAGGACATTTTGGATTGGAATTCGCTCCAAAATTGAATAAACATTTTCCATGGCCAGAAAACTTGATGATTTCCTACCCTATCAGATGTCCACTACATCCAATGCAGTGAGCGATTTGATTTCCAATGATTATAAGAATAAATTTGGCCTGAAAATCCCGGAATGGCGGGTTATGGCCGTTCTGGGCAGCCGGGGAGTCTCAACCCAGCGGGAGCTTGTTGAAGCGACGCTGATGGACAAGGTCACGGTTAATCGCGCCGTAAAAACTCTGGCGGACAGGGCGCTCTTGGACAGAAGCCCCAATAGCGCGGATGGCCGTTCCCACCATATAATGCTCAGCCAAACCGGCGAGGAGCTTTATGACCAGATCATGCCGGCAGCGGAAGTGATGGAACAGAAAATAATGCTGGTTCTCTCCGATGAAGAGAAACAGAGCCTGTCCGCTATGCTGACGAAAATCAAACAGTCTGCAGATGACATCGCGAACGAATAATCGTCTTTAACTGCCGCTCTTATAACCTTTTCGCCTGATTGCTCTTACGATAACATCGAGTCCGAGATCGAGCAGGCCGCGGGGCCAAGGATCACGATAAAGAGCGTTGGCAGAATGAACAGGATCAGCGGGACCGTCATAATCGCAGGCAAACGCGCCGCTTTTTCCTCAGCGCGCATCATGCGATCATTGCGGAATTCAGCCGACAATACACGCAGCGCAGAAGCCAGCGGGGTGCCGTATTTTTCGGTCTGGATCATCGTTGTGACCACGCCTTTGACATGCTCCAACGCGACGCGATAAGCCAGATTCTCAAAAGCCTGGCGCCGCTCGGTCAGAAAGCCCAATTCGATCGAGGTCAGTGAAAATTCATCAGCCAGCTCGGGATAGGCGTCGCCAAGTTCCCTTGCCACGCGGGCAAAAGCACTGTCAACGGTCAGACCAGCCTCCGCGCAAATCACCAGAAGATCAATCGCATCGGGAAGGCCTTTACGAACGAGGTCGGTTCGCTTGGTAATCAGGTTGTTCAGATAAATATCAGCGGCTTTATAGCCAATAATCGTTGCAGCGGCAAAAGCACAAAATCTTTTGAGCGGGGACCAGTCGGGAAAATAGTCAAAGCCATATATAAGCAGCGCGGTTCCGCCGCCTAGAATGATGGGAAGGACCAGGCGGCTGAAAATAACCGCATAAGCCCAGTCTTTCGACCGGATACCGGCCTGAGCTAGTTTTTGCTGGGATTCTTTCAGCTGGTCATCCTGCAAGACTTTCAGAGACGATAACATGCCGCGCATACGGTCGGTCGCGTCGTTTTGCTGGACCAGCTTTGCGCGTTTTTTTGTAGTAGAGGCGGAGATACCGGCCTTTAGCTGTTCACGCCGTGCGTTTAGCGATTTGACACGCTTTGCCATAGGATCGCGGACCGTTATAGCTGTATAGATAGCAAAGACAGCGGCCAGCGTCGCTATAGCAGCCATGATGGTCGCCACCCAGAGAACATCTATTCCCAGTAAAGTTGGACCACTATCGGGCATTGCCTTACTCCTTCCCCCTAGATTTCAAAGTTGACCATTTTGGCCATGATAAACACGCCAATGCTCATCCATGTTAACCCGCCTAGCCCCGCTATGATCAAACGATCTTCAGAGAAAAACCCATCAAGATAAGTGGGGTTGACCGTGTAAACCAAACCGAAAACGATGAACGGCAGTGAGCCGACAATATAGGCTGATGCCTTTGATTCAGAGGACATGGCTTTGATCTTCAATTTCATCTGGCTGCGTTTGCGGAGCACATCGGCAAGATTGGCCAGTGTCTCGGCAAGGTTACCGCCGGTTTCGCGCTGGATAGCCAGAGTGATGCAGAAAAACTTGAACTCTGGTGTATCGAGCCGCTTTGCGCTTTCGCCTAGGGCATCTTCCATCGTCCGGCCGATCTTGATCCGGTCGACAACCTTGGAAAACTCTTCACCAACCGGGCCGCTCACTTCCCTCGCGACTACGCCAATAGTCTCGGTCACGGGCAGACCGGAGCGAAGCCCGCGAACCAGAAGCTCAATGGCATCGGGGAAGGAGGCGGTAAATTTGTTCACACGCTTGTTGATAAGAAAACCGACGGCCATATGAGGCAGGCCAAAGCCGATGGCTGTTCCGCCGAATAGGCACAAAAGAAGCGGCGCGCCCTTTATCAACAGGGCAACGAAGACAAGCGCAAACAAGCCGCCGCAAACATAAAAATATTGCGGTAAAGACCATGTCCGACCTGTGCGGTCCAGGCGGATGGCAAGAGTGTCGAGTCTTGATTGATTGGCGCCAGCCGGGCGATGGTTTTTCTTGCGCGCGCTGACGGCCTTTTTCATCTGCGCTTCCATCTTGGCATTGGTGCTGTCAGAATGGCGGAAGCGTACTTTATCCAGCCGCTTTGCCTTTGCCGCGGACCCGGACGGACCGGCAAAAGCAAACAGGATGAGAATCAGGAACGTCAACACCCCCCCGCCAAGAATGGCTATCTGCATCATGTCCATTATGAGCATCCTCGCATATCAGAAAGAAAGAGCGGCTGAACCTGCATCACGATTTGGCTGTCTCGTTTTCTTTCTTTTTCTTTGGCGACAAAAGCGATTTCATCCCGCCAAATTTATCCATCAGACTGGGTTTTGCACTGGCTTCGCCATCGTCGTCATCCGCCTCTACCGTGCCAAGTATATGTTCAGATAGGGCGATGATTTTGCTTGTCGCTTTGCTTGATTTACCAGCTTCAACAAAGGCCTGGCCCAATTTGGCAGCATGAGCAGCCGTTTTCAGGTCGGCCGGAATCATGATGTCGATTTTGCGTTCTATGGAGTTTTCAAAGTCCTGCCGGGTGATTTCCAGTCCGCCGGACTGCACCTTGTTGGCAACCACGATAACTTTGCTCTGCGCGGCGTTGGATTTGAGCCAGGACAGCAAGCGAATGGCATCGCGTGCAGAGGCCAGAGTCAGTTCGGTGACAATCACCGTCGCGTTTACATCAGCCAACAAATGCGGATAGCTGATCAGCATTTCGCGCGGCAAGTCGATAACGGTACATTCAAATGCGGCGCGGAATTCTTCCTGCAATTGGAAGAATGCTGTGCCGTCTGTCATCATGGGCGAGTTGATCGGGGCTTCCGCAGACAATAGGGACAGCTTGTCATTTGCCTTTATCATGGCACGTTCTATGAACAGGCCGTCTATCCGGCTGGGATTGTCGATCGCGTCGGTCAGACCGCGACCCGGTTCCAGATCAAGCGAGAGCGCACCCGTTCCGAAATGGACATCAAGATCAAGAAGTGCGGTCAGCCGTCCTTTTTCTTTGCTTAACAGCCATGCCAATGATGTCGCGATTGTCGATGCGCCAACACCGCCTCTGGTTCCGATAACAGCGGTCGAAACATGCGGTTTCTCGCTGACATGATCTTCCATTTTTGGAGCATTGAGCGTGGCCTGTGCGTGGCTCAAAACGTCGCGCAATTGTTCGGGGCTAAATGGTTTCAACAGATAGTCCTGCAGCCCGCTGACAATCAAATCACGATATAGGCGCACGTCGTTGACCTGCCCCATAGCGATGACCACTGTGCCGGGTTCGCACACTTCGGCCAGTGAATTGATATCGTTCAACGGATCACCGGATTCGGACAGATCGACGATCAATATGTTCGGGCTTGCTGTAACCGATAGCGATTGCACAGCGTTACGAAGTCCACCTTTGTGACATTTGTCGGTCGGCCAACCCATTTCTTCTATGACAGGGCGGAGCAAGTCCAGCGTATCCTCGTCGCAAACATAAGCCGAGAACGGATCACGTCCGTTAGCTGAACCGGGCTTCCAAGGAGCGTTCATTTTATTTCTCCAGCTTGTTTGGCTTTATCACGATAGGCGCGGATGGCTTTGGACGCCTCGGCCTGGTCTTCTCCGTCCCGGGCTTGGCCGCGCACCAGATCCTCGGGATCGGCAATCATCGCGGTCAGTGTGCTGTTTACGCCGCATCCGTAATTTTCACTTGTACGTGCTTGAAAATCAGTATGGCTGCGATGACTCCAGTCAGGACAGCCAGGAACCTCTGCGGTTGAGCGTGACACAACGATGCGCATGGTGCCGCTGGGAACATGGCCTTCGGTTACCGGGGCAACGTCGCTAACCAGCAATCCTTTTTGGGCGACAAGAGTTTCGACAGCACTGCGGGCAGAAGGACCGGCATTATAGCCCGGATCATCAATGGCAACCCGGTCACCATAGCCCAGCTCAAGCGCATCAAACCATCCTGCAAGGCGGCCAAGTTCTCCGTCCGGAAGAGAGCCCGAACCCTCCGTATTGACGTCGAGAACGAAATGGGAGCGGGTAACAACCGGCTGCCGTTCGCTGTAAACGGTACGATTGGCTGTCGTGCTGCCACAAGCCGTGAGCGAAAGTCCGAGAGCTGTTACAAGTGCTGTAGAAACAAAACGCATGATGTTTTCTCCTGAAACGGACTATTTGTCGAAACTGAAACCGGGGGCCGCGCCTTCGGAGCTACTCGGTTGTCTTGCAGTTTTATCCTGAACGGGCGGGGCCATGCTGCTTAATGCCGGGCCAGATGTAACCGGGGGCGCGACCTTTGGCTTCGGCCTATCACCCGTGCCATCTGAACTGTGCCGGTTCATGATCACCCGTTCAAAATCATTGGCCTGTTTGAACCCATCTGTTGGTAAAACAATGTCTTCATCATTTACGGGTTTCACCAGATAAGGCGTCACCACGATCATCAGTTCGGTTTCATTCTTCCGATAGCCGTCCGATTTGAACAGGTTGCCAAGGATCGGCACGTCGCCCAGTCCCGGTGTTTTCTCAACGGCTGAATTGTAAGTGTTTTGCATCAAGCCAGCGATCATGAAGCTTTCGCCGGAACCCAGTTCAACAGTTGTCTCCGCTTCACGGGTAGAAATTGCCGGAATTTCAAAGCCGTTCAGCCTGACTGCACCATTTGATGAAAGTTCGGATACGCTTGGTTTGACCCGGATCGAAATTCGTCCGTTGGACAGCACCGTTGGCGTATAGGACAGGCTGACACCAAAGTCCTGATAGGTGACGCTCACTTCGCCCAGTCCGGTTGACATAGGTATGGGAAAACGGCCGCCCGCAAGAAATGTCGCGGTTTCACCGGAAATTGTCGTCAGATTGGGTGATGCGAGTGTCGTCGCCAGCCCCACTCGTTCGGAAACGTCCAGTGCTGTTGAAATATCAAGGCCAAATAACCGGCCCGCCGCAGTAATGGTATCCAGGCCAGATGCCTGCTCGGTGGAAAACGCGGTCCCTCCCATGCCTACAAATTGCCCGGTTGTTGTATTGAATGGCAATGAAACGGAACCGGCAGGCAGGCCAAACAGACTGGATGCATCCAAAGTCGGGAAGCCGCTTGTATCAAAGTCCGTGATCGTGCCAAAGTTCCGTCCGCGTGCTACGCCGAACTGGAAACCGCCCGTTGTATCGCGGGTCATAACATTGCCGTTGATGTTCTTGGCCAGCGAACGGCTGACTTCCGCAAAACGGACTTTCAGATTCACCTGCATCGGTGTTGCGGTTTTCAACCGGCTGACGACCCGAGTTTCTTCCCCGACATAAGCTTGCACCAGATTTTCCGCTTCTTCCGCATCATCCGGATCTGCAATTGTGCCGGTTAAAAGGACAAAATTATTCGTCGTGCTGACAGAGATTTTGGAATCGGGCATCGCCAGGCGCAGCATTTGGTCAATGGACGATATTTCGGCACCCACAGAAACTTCAGCCGAGTAGACGACCTTTCCGGAACCGCTGGTTGCGTAAAAGCTCGTTTGCCCGCCCGTCTTGCCATAGATATAAACCTGCCGCGGAGAGCGAACCTGCACGTCGGCAATATCGTCATCGGCAATAAAAATATCTTCAATGGGCGAGGGCAGGGTAATCAACTTGCCACGTCCCACAGAAACGGAAATCTGTGATTGGGGTACCGAGATATTGACTGACTGTGCGTTCAGCGGTGCCGAAGCATAAATGGTTCCGGCAAGAGCGAGCATAGAGGCAACGGTATAGACTCCGTACTTCGCATATTGCCCGAACTTTGCATATTGCATGGACATTATTTATCTCCAAACTTCACTTCGCTGACAGAATCGCCGCGAGCAACCCGGACTTTCGGGCCTTCGGGTGTTTCTTCCTTGGCAAGCGGCGGAGGTGTGCGTGCTTCAAAGCGAGAGACTTCACCGCCGGTTGAATAAGTCGATTTTCTCGCACTTGGGCGTGCCGCAAGGGATTTGAGTAGCGCTGCTTCTTCAACAGGATCATCTGTTTTAGGCAGCTTGATGTCACCGGAAGCGATTGCTTCTTCCAGCTCGGTGGCGCTATCGGCCAAAGATCGTAAAGAAAGGCTGAGCGTTCCCAGGGTCTGGGCAACTGCAATTTTTTCGGCCAATTTCGGCGTCGCTTCCAGCGTCACGAGCTTGGCCGTTTTGGGAACAGTCTGTCCCTCCTCGTCCTTTGTCTGTGTAACCCGGTTATCGGTGGCCAGAACCCGCAGATTGCGAATAACAGTTTCCGACACCTTGAGCTCAGGACCATCGCCTTTGATCGTTTGTGTCAGCATCAAATCGACGCGGTCGCCGGGAAATACAAAACCGGCAACGCCTGTCAGGCTTGACACAGGAATGGTAATGGCGCGCATTCCGGGGCCAAGCGCCGCTGCCAGAAATCCGCGATCACCGGGGCTGACAATGGCACCTTTAGTGAGCGGTTGGCCGGCCGTGATAGCATTGCGCACAACTGTCCCATTCAGGGAATCAACGTCCGTTCCCTCTTTGAGGAAATAGGCTTCCTCCACCAGCTCTTTCGGCCATGGCTGAAAGCTGAAAGCATCCGGGGTGATGATCGTGCCGACGGGTAGAGCGCGTGAAGCGACAAGAACTTCCTGACCCATAACTTCTACTTTTTTCGCTTCTACTTGCGGCGCGGATGCGCCTGCGAACATGTTTCTGGCAAGCAAGGCCGTGACCGCAGCCACCACCAATGCACCGATGAGCAATATAAGTTTTTTCTTGTCCATGACGTTTTACGCCTCCTGAATGCCCCCCAGAAATCGATCATCCTGAAACGATCCGCTGGCCGAACTTTCTCTTTCAAGTAAAATGGTTAATATATCGTTCGTGGATTACCCAAAGCCCCGCGAACGATATCGCCACTCCATATGGGACCTTTACTGGACCCTTGGTTTTTTGGATTTTCTTAGCGGCTATCATTAACAGCGTGAGCGCACCGCCAGCGACGGACATGACCACCAGTAACTGGATTAAACTGAGCCAATGCAGCCATAACGCTATGGCAGCCAGCAGCTTGACATCGCCGCCGCCCATCGCGCCGAGGGCAAAAAATCCTGCAAATATGGTAAACACAACCGCAGCCACAGCAATTTGCCACATCATGTCGGGCCAGAAAGTCATGTCACTGGCAATCCAGAACAGCGGAGCGCCCAGCGCAATAGCCAGATTCAGCTTATTGGAAATGTGACGGCTTTTGATGTCTGTAATCGCCGCAACGATCAGAGCAATTGCCAATCCGCCCCAGAGCAAGTAGATGAGTTGTTCCCCGTTCACGGGAAACAGCTTTAATAAAAATGCCTTACCAAATAGTAACCATGACAACCGGAGCCCGTTTTTGAGTCGATCGAACCCGCCTAGTTTTGATCGACGATCTGTTCCCGAAGGTGCCAAAGAGCTGATCTGGCACGCTCCTGACGGCTGGGAGATCCGTCAGTTTGAATGGTTGCAAACGGGTGCGGATAGTCGCGGTTCGGTTCTGTTTATGACCGGGCGGGCGGATTTTTACGAAAAATATCTTGAGACTTTTAACGATTTCCACGCTGAGGGATGGAACGTGACTTCGCCGGATTGGCGCGGGCAGGGCGGCTCCGGGCGGTGCGGGCCGCATGAACATGTCGGGCATATCGAAGATTTTTCCATCTGGGTAGACGACCTGACCGCTTTCTACAGGCAGTGGAAAAAGGATCATCCCGCACCGCATATTGTCATTGGCCATAGCATGGGTGGCCATATTGTTGCGCGGGCGCTTACCGAGCAGCGTATTCATCCCGATGCCGTAATATTATCCGCGCCAATGTTGGCACCGGCAGGGGGCGGGATGCCGGAATGGGCGGCGCATCTGGTTGCGAAGCTTTTCTGTGCTTTTGGCCGGGCGAAGCGCCGGGCGTGGAAGGTGAGTGAAAAACCGCTGGAGCCGGAAGTATTGAGGCAGGGGCTTTTGACCCATGATGCGGCGCGTTATTCGGATGAATTTTTCTGGTTTAAGGAGCGGCCATTTGTGCGGCTGGGTCCGGGTAGCTGGCGCTGGGTAGAGCGGGCCTATTCCTCCGCGCGCAGGCTTAGGGACCGCCAGCGTCTTGAAGCCGTGGACGCGCCTGTTTTCGTGCTTGCTACGGCAATTGATGAGCTGGTGGACAATGCTACCATAGAACGGGCTGTCCATTTGATGCCCCATGCCGAGATTAAAATATTCGGGCCGGAATGTGCCCATGAAATTTACCGTGAAGTGGACCACGTACGCAATGCGGCCTTGCAGGCCAGCTTTGAATTTCTAGATAGGGTAGCGCCGCCACTAAACCGAAATACATGAGCATTGATCCAAACATGAACTATGATGTCGCCATTGTCGGAGCCGGAATGGCGGGGGCAAGCATCGCGTCCGAAGTTGCCGAACATTGCTCGGTAATCATTCTGGAGGCGGAGGATCAACCGGGCCATCATTCCACCGGCCGGTCGGCGGCATTCTGGACGGAGAGCTATGGCGGACCGAAAGTCCAGCCGCTCACCACGGCATCGTTCGATTTCCTGAATGATCCGCCCTCTTCCTTTTCCGAAACGGGTTTTCTGACAAAGCGCAGAGCCGTCAATATTGCGCGCACCGGGGAAGCGCATCTGGTTCAGGACTTTTTGGCGGAATTTGCCGGGAGCGGTGTCACCATGATCCCGTGGGGTCTGGACGAGATCACAGCCAATGTGCCGAATTTGAAACCGGGCTGGGACCAGGCGGTTTATGAACCGAAATGCTGCGATATTGATGTAGCGGGCCTGCACATGGCTTATTTACGTGCTGCCAAGCGCAAGGGCGTGACATTATCCTGCAAAAGCCCGGTCGAGAAACTTGAGCAGGCGGAAGGCGCGTGGATGATAACAAGCGGCGCGAATATCATTCGGGCGGGCAAGATAATCAATGCCGCCGGGGCATGGGCAGGCGAAGTCGCCAAGCTGGCCGGTGCGATGCCAATAGATATTCAACCCATGCGGCGAACCATGGTGCAGCTATCCACTAACCCGCCTTCCACACCCGATATGCCGCTTGTTGTCGCGCTGGATGGCAGTTTTTATTTCAAACCCGAAGCGGGCGGCAGCTATTGGTTAAGCCCGCATGATGAAACCCCGGTCGACCCGTGCGATGCCGCGCCGGAGGAGTGGGACGTGGCGGTGGCGATAGACCGTTTCCAGTCCATCATGGATGTCGAAATCCGCTCGGTAACCCGCAAATGGGCTGGGCTTCGCAGCTTTGCGCCAGACCGCCTGCCAGTCTATGGTTTTGATCCGGTTGAGCCCGGTTTCTTCTGGTTTGCGGGGCAGGGCGGCTTTGGTATTCAAACCGCCCCCGCTGCGGCGAAACTGGCGAAATCCATTTTCCTGGATAGGGAGCGGGAAGCGTCCGTCCGCTCTATTGATGCGGCATTATATGATCCGGTTCGTTTCGCAGGCTAAAGAAGCTTTTACATCTCTGCCATTGCTCTCAGCAGTTTAAAACGCAATAAATCACTTGTCCGTAAGACAAAAAAGGAGAGTGAGAAAATGGCGCATAAATTTGAAATCTATAAAGATAAAAAAGGCGAGTTTCGCGTTCGTTTCAAATATAATAGCGAGATCATGTTCTCCTCTGAGGGCTATACGAGCAAAGCCAGCGCCAAGAATGCGATTGATTCTATCATCAAAAACGGCCCCGGTGCTGAAATCGAAGATAATAGCTAGGCTGTAAGATCGTCGAGGCGCGTTTGCGAATTAGGCGCGCCTCGTTATTTACGCCTCATGCTTAGTAGCGCGAGCAAGTTCAAACTTCACTAACTTCACACCAAGGAACCGTATATTTGCGCCGATTCCTGAAAATGAGGGTAAGCGCGGGTGAAGGCGTTTGACATTTTCGGCCAAAGCGCGTGCCGAACCCTATTCAGACTGAGAAAGACGGCTTTTCCGCTATCATAGCAGGCACTGTGTAGGACAGCTTTTTTCTATGATCGCCTGTGGCCGGTTTCTTTTAACTTAGCGCCATCTTTATCGCCGCATCGCTGGCCAATATATCGGCGCGTTCATTGTCGGCGTCGCCATTATGACCCTTCACCCAGTGCCATTCGATCTCGTGGCGTTTCACCGCTTCGACCAAATCCTGCCATAGGTCGGCATTTTTAACCGGCTTTCTGGCCGCTGTCCGCCAGCCATTTTTCTGCCAGTTGAACACCCATTTGGTAATGCCGTCCTTCACATAGGTGCTGTCGATGGACAGCTTGACCCGGCAAGGCCGCTTGAGGATGTTGAGCGCCTCTATCGCGGCACGCAATTCCATGCGGTTATTGGTGGTTTCCTTTTCTCCGCCGGAAATCTCCAGCTCCTTGTCACCATAGCGGATTAATGCGCCCCAGCCGCCTGGCCCCGGATTGCCCTTGCACGCCCCGTCCGTGGCTATTTCAACGAAGGAAAGGTCGCTCATATTGCAAAAATGTCCGGGTTGGCTTGATAAAAACGAAGGCGGTTGAGAAAGGCCACCGGGTCTTTGCGCGTGACCAGCGCATCGGCGGGCGTATTGATCCAGTCATAAGCACGGGTCAGCAAAAACCGCAACGCCGCGCCGCGCGCAAGCACGGGTAATGCAGAATGTGCATCCGGGTTCAGGTTGAACGCCGACTGGTATCCGCGCAGCAAAGCGTCAGAAATGTCGGAGTGAAACTCTGCGCCGTCCTCTGAAAAGCACCATGCGGCATGGGTTATCGCCACGTCATAGGCGCGAATGTCGGTGCAGGAGAAATAAAAGTCGATCAATCCCGTGACCTGATCGTCCAGCATCAACACATTGTCAGGGAACAGATCGGCATGGATAACCGACCTTGGCAAGTCATCCGGCCAATGATCGTCGAGATAATCAAGTTCCGTATCGACCAGATCATGCAGACCCGTCGCAATCGCGTCCAACCCGTCGGGGCCGCAATCAATTGCCAGCTTGCGCCATGTATCATGGTTCATGCTGTTGGGCCGATCACCCGGAAAATCTTTGAGCGCATGGTGCATTTGGCCCAGAGCCTGTCCGGTTGCCTCTGCCTGCGCGGCGGTGGGGAGGCTCACAGAAATGCCGGGCAGGAATTTAATCAGACAAGCATAGCGGCCGCATAATTGCTGGATCTTTGTGCCATCGCGGTCGGCAATCATCGGCGGAACAGGGCAGTTTTTTTCCGCCAGATGGTCCAGCATCGCGATAAAAAAGGGCAGGTCGCCGGGATCGACACGCTTTTCATAAAGCGTCAGGATGAAACGGTCCTTCGTCGTTTCGATCAGGTAATTGCTGTTCTCCACGCCCTCCGCAATGCCCTTTGCAGAAACAAGCGTCCCTACGTCAAAGCGGGTGAGAAACCTGTCAATTTCCTCTGCACTAACCTTTGTATAAACAGCCATCAGGCGGCTTCTAGTCCGCGGGGAAGTTTGAAAACCATACGTTCTTCGGCTGCCTCTATTTTCTGTTCTTCGACATCATATCGTTCCTGCAAATGGGTTACGACCTCGCGCACCAATATCTCAGGGGCGGAAGCACCGGCGGTCAGGCCGAGTGTTTTGACGCCTTCCATCCAGTTAAAATCAATCTCGCTCGCCCGCTGGATCAGATAGCCTGTTGTGCCCTCACGCTGGGCCACTTCCACCAGACGCAGGCTGTTGGAGCTGTTGGGCGCGCCGATCACCAGCATAAGGTCGCAGGATTTCGCTATATCTTTAACCGCATCCTGCCGGTTAGACGTGGCGTAGCAAATATCCTCGCCCTTTGGCCCGACAATATTGGGAAAGCGTGCTTGCAGCGCCTCGACAATGGCTCTGGTATCATCGACGGACAAGGTGGTCTGCGTAAGGAAAGCAAGCATGTCGGGATCAGCCGGCGCCAGCGCCGCTACATCGTCCAGTGTTTCGACAAGGGTCATCATGCCCTCATCAACCTGACCAAAGGTACCGATGACTTCCGGATGGTTATTGTGGCCGACAAAAATAATATGCCGCCCCGCCTCGACCTGCCGTTCGGCTTGCCGGTGGACTTTGGATACCAGGGGGCAAGTGGCATCAAGATATTCAAGGCCGCGTTCTTCGGCTTTATGGGGTACAGCCTTTGGCACACCGTGCGCGGAAAACACCACGGGAACGCCGTCCGGAACCTCGTCCAGTTCCTCGACAAATATCGCGCCCTGGTTTTTCAGTTCATCGACAACATAGCGATTATGGACGATTTCATGACGAACATAGACCGGCGCACCATATTTTTTGATCGCCAGCTCGACAATTTTAATTGCCCTGTCCACGCCGGCGCAAAATCCGCGCGGAGCGGCTACAAGCAAGCTAATACGGGGTTTTTTTGATTCTGGCTGTTCCATGAAATATGCCTTAGTGAAAAACGGAGGCGGCGAAAAGCCCGTCTGTTCATCCTAAGGATGGTTGCGCGCTCTTAAAGGCATAGATAAGGGTTTTCATACCCTGAACAAGGACGCAGAGTATATCTGGGTGAATCGGGATAAAAGGCAAGGAATAAGCATGATATTCAACGGGCGTTTCAATAAGCTGCTATTGACGAGTGTAACGGTTCTGGCTCTGGCGGGTTGTGCCAAGGAAGGCGCGCTTGATGTCAGCACGGGTGTCGGGGTGAACGTGACCCGGACAGGATGCCCGGCGGTGGCTGTTCCCGACTATACCGGTGATATCACAGTGTTTAATCCCGCCAATAGCACGGATGCCAGCGCGATTGATGTGGTGGCCAATATCACCAATGTCCGCTCGACCTGTAACAGCGAAGGCGCGCGTATCTATACCGAAGCGTCATTTGACGTTTATGCCTTGCGCTCGAATGCCGAAGGCGCGCGCACAGTGACGCTGCCTTATTTCTCGACCGTCGTGCGCGGGGGCACTGCTGTTATCGCCAAGCGGGTGAATCAAGTGACGCTGACCTTTGCCGACGGCGAATATCGCGCTTCGACTTCCGCCAAGGCCGCTTCCTATATTGATGCGGCCGCTGCGCGCCTGCCCGAAGAGATTGTTGAAAAGATTACACGGCGCAGAAAGCCGGGCGATCCGGATGCTGCCCTGGACCCGCTGGCCGATCCGGAAGTGCGCGCTGCGATGGCCCGTTCAACCTTTGAACTTCTGGTCGGGTTTCAGCTTACCCCGGAACAGTTGCAATATAATGCTACGCGATAAAGCTGGCCGATAAACCCGGCCATTGAGAGCATTGCCGCTATGTTCGCCCGAACTTGCGGGCGCGCTGGTGCGGCAATTTCTTTTCATATTCCGGCAAGCCCGTTATGGGTGACCCCGATACCGGCGAGCTGTAACGGCTCATATTTTGATCGCATGTTTATAAAGAATCGGATGAACTGATGTTGTTCCATATTTTTCAACAACATATTGACAAAGCTTTAGATGAGTTGGTCGCTGAAGGGGCATTGCCCGGCGAACTCGACCGCAAGAATGTCACGTTGGAACCGCCGCGCGATGCATCGCATGGTGACCTGTCGACCAATGCCGCGATGGTCCTGTCCAAAGCGGCGAAGCAGAAACCGCGTGATCTTGCCGAGAAGATAGTCGAAAAGCTGAAGGTGCTGGACGATGTAAAGGCCGCTGAAATTGCCGGGCCGGGCTTTATCAACCTGTGGGTCAGTGATGAAGTGCTGCTCACGGAGCTCAGGGAAATAGCGCAACTGGGCGCGGATTATGGCCGCTCTACCAAGGGGCAGGGCATTACCGTTAATATCGAATATGTCTCCGCCAACCCGACCGGCCCGATGCACATGGGGCATTGCCGGGGCGCGGTTGTGGGCGATGCGCTGGCCGATCTGCTGGAATTTATCGGTCACAAGGTGATCCGCGAATATTATGTCAACGATGCCGGAGCGCAGGTCGATATCCTCGCCGAATCCACGCATATCCGCTATCGGGAAGCGTTGGGCGAACAGATTTTGGCGATTCCGGAGGGGCTATATCCGGGTGATTATCTGAAGCCGGTCGGATGGGCGCTGGCGCAGCAATATGGCGATCAGTATCGCGATGCCCCGATTGAGGAATGGCTACCGATTTTCCGCAAGGCTGCGGTTGCGGGAATGATGGATATGATCCGCGCCGATCTCGAACTGCTGGGCATTAAGCACAACCTGTTCTCATCCGAAGCGGAGCTGCTGGAAGCGGGCAAGGCCGATGTGGCAGAGGCTGAACTGCGCGCGCGTGGTCTGGTCTATGACGGGGTTCTGGAACAGCCCAAGGGCAAGACAGTCGACGACTGGGAGCCGGTGGAACTGCCTTTGTTCCGCTCGACAAAATTTGGTGATGACCAGGACCGTCCGATCAAGAAATCCAATGGCCGCTGGACCTATTTTGGCGGGGATCTCGCCTATCATTACCAGAAGGCCCAAAGCGCGGATGAGCTGATCGACATCTGGGGCGCTGACCATTCCGGCACCGTGAAGCGGATCAAGGCTGCGGTCGCGGCATTGACCGACGGCAAGACGAAGTTCGACGTGAAGCTGGTCCAGATGGTCCGGTTGCTGCGCGATGGCGAGCCGGAAAAAATGTCCAAACGCTCCGGCAATTTCGTCACCATCGCCGATATGGTTGATGAAGTCGGCAAGGATGCTGTGCGCTTCACGATGCTAACCCGCAAGGCCGACGCGCAAATGGACTTTGATGTTGCCAAGGTGAAAGAGGCGTCGCGCGATAATCCGGTCTTTTATGTGCAATATGCCCATGCGCGGATTCAATCGACGCTGCGTAAGGCCGCTGCCGAAGAAAATCTCCAGCCCTCCGAGCAGCATCTTGCGCTGCTGGGCGCGGAAGAGCTCGACCTTATCAAGCAGGCGGCGCAATTCCCGCGGATCGTGGAAGCCGCAGCGATAAACCGTGAGCCACATAGAATTGCGTTTTATCTCAATGACTTGGCGGCGGCTTTTCATGCGTTCTGGAACATGGGCAATGACCGGCCAGAGCTGCGGATCATCATCGCCGATAATCCTGAAATAACGTCCGCGAGACTTTTTTTAGCCAAATATTTAGGACAGGTGATTAAGAACGGCCTTGCATTGATGGGGGTTGCCGCCGCCGATAAAATGTAAGCGCTGAAAAAAACACGGGCAAAAAAACACGGGGTTTGATTATGTCTAATGTTAGTAACGCAGGCATGAGTATGGAAGGTCTGGATCTGGAAGATGGCGACCGCTTGCCATGGCTGGAATCCGCCGAAATATATGAAGATGACGAGGGGGAATATTCCCCGGTTCGCATTGCAATATTCATCATTCTGGCCCTTGCCCTGTTGGCCGCGATTGTTGGCGGTATTTACTGGATGCAAAACCGCAATACCATGGGCCTGAGCGGTGACGGAAGCCTGATCGAGGCGCCAAAAGGCGATTACAAGATACGCCCCAGCGACCCGCAGGTGAGGGAGTTTGAAGGCGACGGCGATGCCAGCTTTGCGGCCAGTCAGGGGCAGGTCACGACCGGCAAGCTGGGCACGGCTCCGGTTGTCGAAGCACCGATCAAGAATGATGAAACAGCGCCGCCAGTTAATCCGGACAGTGCGATGATCCAGCTCGGCGCTTTCAGTACCGCCGCTCAGGCCGATAAAGCATGGTCGGGTTTCGCCCGCCGCTTTGCGGATATCGACGCATTGCCCAAAAAGGTTGTGGAAGGCACGGTTGAAGGCAGCACGATTTACCGGCTCAACGCTGTGGCTCAAAATGTCTCCGCGGCAAAGAAAATATGCAACAGCCTGAAAGCAGCCGGGGAAAGCTGCATCGTTGTTGTCCCGTAAATAGCTTTCCCATTCGGGCAAATCACAGGAAAACGGGGGAAGCACTGTGGATAATGGTGCTTTCCGCTTTACCGGCCTGCCAATTTTCCGCATGACATAATCATGTATATATGCGTGAAATTGGGTGGAACGGGATCATGAAGCCGGTCATTTTTGGTATGTCGGGACTGTGCCTGACCGCTGATGAAAAAGCGTTTTTCAAGGACGCCGATCCTGCCGGATATATTATTTTTGGCCGCAATGTCGAAAGCAAGGACCAGTTGCGGGCGCTGACCGACGAGCTACGCGATTTGCATGGCCGTGACGATCTGGCTATCCTGATCGACCAGGAAGGTGGCCGGGTGGCGCGCATGCAAGAGCCGGTCTGGCCCCGTTTTCCTTCGGGAGAGGTTTTTGACAAGCTCTACAACATTGCCCCCGGCACAGCGATCGAAGCGGCACGGATCAATGCACAGGCGATTGGCGAAAGCCTTCGTGAAGTGGGCATAACCGTCAATTGCCTTCCCCTGCTGGATGTCCGGCAACCGGATACGGTAGAGGCTATCGGGGACCGCGCGCTGGGCAGTGACCCGATGCAGGTGGCGGCTTTGGGGCGGGCGGTGATTGATGGCCAGACCAAGGGCGGTGTGGTCAGCATCATCAAGCATATCCCCGGCCACGGGCGCGCCGTGGTGGATAGCCATATGGAATTGCCTACGGTCCATGCGTCTGCGGAAGAGCTGGAAGCCGACATTGCCCCGTTCCGTACCCTATCCGCCGCGCCGATGGCGATGACGGCGCATATCGTTTACACGGCATGGGACAAGGAACGCTGTGCCAGCCTGTCGCCGGTCGTCATCGAAAATATCATTCGCGGGGAAATCGGGTTTGACGGCCTGTTATTTTCTGATGACCTCGACATGAAGGCGCTGAAAGGCGAAGTGCCGGAACGCGCGCGCGATGTGGTTGCGGCCGGTTGTGATATTGCGCTGAACTGCTGGGGCCGGATGGACGAGATGACCGGTATCGCGAACCTGCTGGGCGAGATTGGCGAAAAGTCCCGCGCGCGGCTCGATAAAGCGATGGAAACATTGAAAGAGGCCGGTGAGCAAGTCGAATTGGCGGAATTGCTGTCCCGCCGTGATGCGTTGCTGGCGGCGGCCTGATGGACCGAAGCGTCAATATAGACAGCGAAACGGAGAGTTTCTTCTTCCCGCCATCCCCGCCCGAAGAGGATGACGCGCTTACGCTGAATATTGACGGTTGGGAGGGGCCGCTTGACCTCTTGCTGGCTTTGGCACGAAGCCAGAAGGTTGATTTGCGGGAAATATCAATCCTTGAACTGGTGCAACAATATCTGAAATATATAGCCGAGGCACAGAGCCTGAAACTGGAGCTGGCTGCGGATTATCTGGTGATGGCGGCGTGGCTGACCTATCTGAAATCCGGTCTGTTGCTGCCCAAGGACCCGGAAATTGACCCTTCACCCGAAGAACTGGCTCTGCGCCTGCAAATGCGGCTGGAGCGGCTGAACGCAATGCGGGAGGCGGGAGCCCGGTTGCTTGCCCGTGACCGGATTGGCCGTGATGTGTTTACGCGCGGTGCGCCAGAAGGCCTGCGGGTCGTCAATAACCGGCATTGGCAGGCGGAATATTATGACCTGATCTCCGCTTACGGGCGCGTCAAATTGCGGAGCATTCCGCCGGTCCATATCGTCAAACAGCGTATGGTGATGACTTTGGAAGATGCGCTGGAGCGGGTTTCCCTGATGCTTGGCGAAGCGATAGACTGGATGGATATCCGGGATTTTCTTCCCCCTGGCGGGCCGCCGCAACTGCGTAAATCGGCACTGGCATCCAGTTTCGTTGCGGCTCTGGAACTGGCCCGGCGGGGGAAACTGGTGCTCAGTCAGGATGAAAGCTTTGCCCCATTAAAGCTGAAGGCGAGAAGTGATGGATGACATCATCCGCGCGGTCGAGGCGACTTTATTCGCCTCCGAAACACCGATGACGATTGCGGATATCAGGCAATATGTCGGTGAAGACGCGGATGTTCGCGGGGCGATTAACGCTTTGCAGGACCATTATACAGGGCGCGGCATATCGCTGGTCAAAGCGGGTGACCGCTGGCATTTCCAGACCGCCCATGACCTTTCCCATCTGCTGCGGCGTGAACGCGCGCAGCTACGCAAACTGAGCCGTGCAGGCATGGAAACACTGGCCATCATTGCCTATCATGAGCCGGTGAGCCGCGCTGAAATAGAATCCATAAGGGGGGTTCAGGTTGCCAAGGGTACGCTGGATGTCCTGATGGAGACGGGCTGGGTCCGGCCCGCAGGGCGCCGTGAAGTGCCGGGACGTCCCCTTATTTACGCTACAACTGCGGAATTTCTTACCCATTTTGGCCTCCAGAGCCGCAAGGAATTGCCCGGAATTGACGACCTGAAAGCCGCTGGTTTGCTTGACCCTGTTGATTTTGCGATGGAACAGATGGATTTCGAGGCAGAAGAATTGCCGCAGGGTGAAGAAAATAGCCAAGAAAATGAAGGGGACTCCAGAGACTCACTGGAAAGTGAAACCGAAAGAGCCTAAGTAGTGGGCACAGATAAGGAGACTTTCGATGCAACCGAGTATTTGGCAGATTTTAATCATTGGGGCATTGGTCCTGATCCTATTCGGTCGTGGCCGGATTTCCGAGATGATGGGTGATGTTGGAAAAGGTATCAAATCATTCAAGCAAGGCATTTCCGAAGAAGAGAAAAGTGCAAGTTCCTCGCCGCAGATTGATACTAAACCAACCGATATCAAAGCAGAGACAACGACCAGCTCTGACAAGACCGCTGGTTAATGCCTGCCCGCGGGGAATAGCGGCGCGCACCCATGTTTGATCTTTCCATGTCCGAGATCATGATTATCGTGATCATTGCCATTGTGGTGATTGGCCCAAAGGAATTGCCTCGCGCTCTTGGTACGGCAGGCCGCTGGGTGGCCAAGGGTCGCGGCGTCATGGCCAATTTCCGCACCGGTTTCGATGCCATGGTGCGTGAGGCTGAAATGCAGGAAATGGAAAAGAAATGGGCCGCGGAGAACGAGCGTATCATGCTCGAACATCCCGACATTTCTGATGCAGAAGATGAACCGGTGATGCGGGCGCTGGATGCTCCCAAGGAAAATGGCTCTGGCGAAAACGAGACTGGCGAAAACGACACTGGCGAAGCGGACCAACGGGATCTGCCGCTTGATGACAGCACATCAGAAAAACCGGCAAAAGAATCCGGTCAATGAACAACCCGTCCAAACCGGATATTGATGAGAGCAAGGCTCCGCTGATCGATCACCTGATCGAATTGCGGCAACGTCTTGTGCGGACAGTGATTGCCCTGTTCATCGCTTTCCTGGTCAGCTTTTATTTTGCCGACGAGATATTTGGAATATTGGTGGCCCCGCTGACCGACGCATTTCCGCCGGGTGAGGGAAGGCTGATCTATACCAAGCTTTACGAAGCGTTTTTTGTCGAGATAAAGGTCGCGATGTTCGCTGCCTTCTTCCTTGCATTCCCGATCATTGCGAACCAGGTCTGGGCCTTTGTCGCGCCGGGGCTTTATTCAAACGAGAAGAGGGCTTTTCTGCCGTTTCTTTTGGCCACACCGATCTTATTCGCCGCTGGAGCCTCGCTGGCCTATTTCGTTGTGATGCCGCTGGCCTTCGAGTTTTTTCTGGGATTTGAGGGCGAAGTCGGCGGAATGACACAGGAAGCACTGCCGGCAATGGGCGATTATCTCGATCTCGTCATGCGCTTCATGCTGGCCTTTGGAGCGTGTTTCCAGCTTCCGGTGCTGCTTTTATTGTTAAACCGCGCAGGGCTGGTTACACGCGAACAGCTTACGGGCCTTCGCCGTTATATGGTTGTCTTGGCATTTGTGATTGGCGCAATATTGACGCCGCCGGATATCGTGTCGCAGTTTCTACTCGGCCTGCCTATGATCCTGCTTTACGAGGCTTCGCTTGCGATCATGTGGTTTACCGAGCGCAAGCAGGAAAAGACCAAAGCTGCCGAGTAGATATGGCGGTTTAGGGCTAGTCAATTACCTCTTCGCCCGCTTCGCCGACAGATTCAATATCTTCACCTGCACCCTGAACGGTATTGCACGCGGCAAGGACCATCGTTGATGACAGGATAAAAGTCATAAAGATCTTACGCATTTTCGCTCTCCTTACGGCCGGACATAATATGCCGACACTCAAACATAATGCACAGATCGCGTTTTGGTTCCCGCAACCGGCCTCATAATTGCATGTTTAGCGATCAACGCCGGATCATTTGCGGCGGATAGTTTACAGGTGGATGAGTGTAATAGGCTCAGTTGATGACTTCTTCACCAGCACGACCGACAGAACCGATATCCTCGCCTACGCCCTGAACCGTGTTACAGGCCGCCAGAACGAAGGTCGCAGACAACATCAAAATAGCTAAAATATTACGCATAAATTCTCCGATCATTAAAATTAGTCGATTGCCCGTTCGCCGGCGCGGCCAACGGACTTAATATCGTCCCCAACACCTTGCACAGTGTTGCACGCACCCAGCAAGAGAGTTGATGTAATAACGATGGAAGCGAAGATTTTCCGCATTTGGGTAGCTCCTGATTCTCTGTTTCTAGCGAGAACCGGAAGCTACCCGATTTCTGCTAAAAACTAAACTTTGCGCTGATACGAATATCACGACCTGCCAGTGGTACGTAATCTTTCGTGAACGAGGCATGACGGCGCACATTAACATCAAAGATATTGTTTGCCGAAGCCAAAAGTGTCACGCCGCCATTTTTACCGAATGGCCGCCATGCCGCAGACGCATTGACCAGGGTGAAGCTGTCAGTTGGCGTTTCATAGGCTGCAACCCGGTTCTGGGCGTCGGACCATTCCAGTTCTGCGCGCAGGTCAAGCGCGTCGCTTTGCGCCTCGATACCGCCCAACAGACGCAGCGGCGGGATCCGGGGAACAGGGCCGCCGCCATCCTTGATTTTTGCCCGGACATAATCGGCTACCCCGTCGGCGACAAAGTCAAACCTGCCTGTGCGGGCAAAGACATAGGATGCTGAGGCTTCAAAGCCATAATAAGTCGCATCGCGTTGAAAATACTGGAAAACCGGCAGGCCATCTTCTTCCGCGCCGGTTGCGGCTTCAAAAATATAATCATTGAACAGGTTGGCGAAAATGGTCGCGTTCAACTGGAGATCGTCTGAATCCCAGCGTGCATAAAGCTCTCCGCCCCAGCTTTTTTCTGTCGTGAAATCCGGATTGCCGATTTCATAGGCCTGGGTTGCGATATGGGGGCCATCGGACAAAAGCTCTTCAGCCGATGGTGCGCGCTCCGAGCGGGAGAGATTGACACCGACTTTCAGGCCCGTGCCATCAGGAGCATAGGCAAGGCCAAGCGCTCCGGAAAGGCTGTCGAAACTGCGATCGAAATTGATGATGTTTGACGAAAGATCGGTCTTTTCATAGCGCGCTGCGATTTCAGCCTCAAAATTGCCAAGATCAATTTCCTGCACTGTAAAGGCCGCCAAACTCTCGACGCTGTTCTTGGGAACAAATGCTTCTGCTCCGATGGCATTGAAATCCCGTTGCAAGAGCTGCGTACCGATGACGCCGCGCCAACCGTTGCGATCCGACTGAACCAGTTCCGCACGGGCCTCTACACCCGAAACCTGAAACACCGTGCCGACTTCATCGCCTTCATATTCGGTATGTTCATAATCGGAATAGCCGGCACGCAGGTTGAGCTTTTCAAAAAATCCGCCAAGATCAACACCGGCGCGCAGATCGGCGCGGAATTGTTCCAGCCCGATTGTGACAGGTGCTTCACCTTCTTCGTGATCATGGTCATGGTCGTCATCATCGTCAGCTTCATGCGCGTGCACCGTTCCAGGGCGGGTGGGGACACCATAATCCGTGTCATAATAGCTTACCGAAAAGCCGATATTACCGCCTTCACCAATATAGGCGAGGCCAGTGGATGCGTTAATTGTGCGGCTGGCCGTATTCGGGACCTTGCCGCGCTGGTTGGCGGTAGCGGTCAGCTCCGCCGCTTCGTCGAGATGGCCTTCCTCGGCTTCCTCGGCGGCCTGCGCCAGAACTTCGCTGCGTAGCTCGGGCGCCAGGACATAACCGGCGACATTGACATCATCGGTATCGCGGAAGCTGCCGTTGATATGGAATACAAGCGAGTCCGTCAGTTTCACGTCGAGCGAGCCGCCCATGCTCCAGTCATTTGCAGCGCTGCCATAGCCGCCGATGGCATCAAGGTGAAAGGCTTCGTCAGGGACATTGCGCGGAATGCGCTTGTCGATCACATTCACCGCGCCGCCAATCGCATCGCCGCCGAACAGTAAAACCGCCGGCCCGCGCAGCACTTCAACACGCTGGGCAGTCAGGGCGTCAATCGCGACCGCGTGGTCAGTCGAAGTGTTGGAAGCATCGAGAGCGCCCAGGCCATCGGTCAGAACCCGAACGCGGGGCCCCTGAAAACCGCGTAATACCGGGCGGGAAGCGCCGGGCGCAAAGCTGGTCGAGGAAATACCGGGAAGGCTGGTCAGGCTGTCACCAATCTGGCCGCGCATATCCTTGGTCAACTGGTCGC
Source organism: Parasphingorhabdus sp. (assembly GCF_036568145.1). Classification (GTDB taxonomy): domain Bacteria; phylum Pseudomonadota; class Alphaproteobacteria; order Sphingomonadales; family Sphingomonadaceae; genus Parasphingorhabdus. The sequence goes on from NZ_DATCTC010000016.1 coordinate 222,868, forward strand.
CCGATAATACAGATGTGCCAGCCAGAATATCCAGCTTCTTGACATAGGGCGCGGTCACGACGATCGCGTCATCCTTGTGAAAATCGTCATATGTCCCGCGCAGTTGCGGCGTATCGGATGTATCCTGATCCGCACTTTCTTGTGTAAGGACGGGTTGTTGGGCAAGAATTGGGGTGATGGGGCTGATCAATAGAGCGGTAGAGAGGAAATATTTGATCTGGGGCATGAATACTCGCCTGAATGAGGGGTTGAGGGTTGTTGCACCCTCCTTTAAGAGAAATGATATAACATATCAATGCTATTTTCATTGTGCCGCGAAATTGGTTATCCGTAACCTTTGAACAATGAACATAGCCTTTAGTTCCGGGTTGGTCGAAGGACGTTCCCAAATCGGGCTCAGCATCAAATCATTACTCGTGGGACACATAATCGCTTAACAAGTTGGACATGACGCGCAAATAAAACCACGCTAATGACAATATCATGACTTTTACCAAAAAAATCCTGTTGCTGGGTTCGGGCGAACTGGGCCGCGAATTCACCATTTCCGCCAAGCGCCTTGGTGCCTATGTCATTGCGTGCGACGCTTATCCGGCCGCTCCGGCGATGCAGGTCGCGGATGAGTGCGAGATATTCTCCATGCTCGACGGTGATAAATTGCGCGCTGCCATCGAAAAACACAAACCCGACCTGATTGTTCCGGAGGTCGAGGCTATCCGTACCGAGATACTCGTGGAGATGGAGGGCGAGGGATATAATATCGTGCCATCCGCACGCGCGACTCAGCTTACGATGAACCGCGATGCGATCCGCGATGTTGCGGCCCGGGAACTGGGACTTGTCACGTCTCGCTATCATTATGCCGAATGTTTCGCCGAGGTGCAGGCGGCTGCTGATGATATAGGGCTGCCGCTGGTCATCAAGCCGGTCATGTCATCCTCTGGCAAGGGACAGAGCAAGGTAGATAGTATCGACGCGCTGGAAACCGCATGGACTTACGCTGTTGACAATATGCGCGGCGACCGCGTCCGTGTGATTGTCGAGCAGTTTATCGACTTTGCCTATGAAATCACGCTTTTGACCATCCGCACACGCGAAGGGGTCCTGTTTTGTCCGCCCATTGGCCATAGGCAGGAACGCGGTGACTATATGGAAAGCTGGCAGCCCGCTGCCATGTCAGAGGACGCGTTGAAATCCGCTCAGGATATGGCGCGCAAAGTCGTCGATAACCTTGGCGGTTATGGATTGTTCGGCGTCGAGTTTTTCGTGACCAGACAGGACGAGGTTATTTTTTCAGAGCTCAGCCCCCGTCCGCATGATACCGGCATGGTCACGTTAATAGGCCAGAACTTGAGCGAATTCGATCTTCATGCCCGGGCTGTCATGGCTTTGCCCATCCCGCATATCGTCCAGACCGCTCCGGCAAGCGCCAGTGCCGTGATATTGGCCGACCGCGAGGCCGGGGATTTTGCCTTTACCGGAATTGCCGATGCTCTGGCCTTGGGCGGGGAAGGGGCCGAAGTGGATGTGCGGATATTCTGCAAGCCCGTCACGCGGGTCCACAGGCGTATGGGGGTGGCCCTGGCAACCGGCGCTGACAGCGATGCGGCCCGGCGGCTCGCCAAAAATGCAGCGGACAGGGTCAGGATTGAATATCGGGAATAATGCGTTCATCGATGGCTAAGCTCGTTTCGTCTAAGGATGATTTCACACGTAACCATTTGCCTTTCTATGTTCTGTTCCTATATGGAATCTCAAGACGAAAGGAGCTCAGGGCAATATCCTGAGCGGGGCCATATTTCCTAATTTTTGGAGTGCATATATGCGATTTTCAGTTTCCAGCCGCAAATTTTTTCTGGGCGTATCAACCGCTGCCTTGCTCGGCATCGGCAGTAGTCCCGCCATGGCAGAGCAAACAACTGCGGAGCTTAACAAGGTAAGCGCAAACGGGAAGAATGAAATGAACGAACCATCTGGCAATGTGTCTGAAAATAGCATTTTACAGGAATGGACAGGCCCTTATGGCGGTGTTCCGCCGTGGGATGCAATGAAAGTCTCCGACTTTCCGCAGGCATTTGACCAGATGATGAAGGACATCAAGGCCAGATATGTTGCCGTGCGTGACAATCCCGAGCCAGCGACCTTTGATAATACAATCGTGCCTCTGGAACTGGCAAGCACCAGCGCCGATGAGCTTTTCGCCATCTGGGGCGTATATTCAAGCAACCTGTCCAATGACGAGGTTCGCAAGATCCAGGGTGAGTGGATTCCAAAAGTTTCGGCTTTCTTTGATGAGCTGACCCTCGACCCGAAACTTTTCCAGCGGTATAAAACCGTTTATGACAACCGGGAAAACGCCGGTCTGGATGCACAGCAATTGCGTCTGGTTGAGCGTGAATATGAAGCCCTTGTCCGCAACGGCGCATTATTGGAAGGCGCGGATAAAGAGCAACTGATTGCCTATAATACCGAGCTGTCAAAAGCGTTTAACGACTTTTCCAACAAGGTTCTGGCCGATGAGGAAACCTTTATTTTCCTGACCGATAAGGCCGATCTTGCCGGATTGCCGGACAGTTTCATCGCTTCCATTGCCGAAGCGGCCAAGGAACAGGGTAAAGAGGGCTGGGCGCTGAAAAACACCCGTTCGGTGATGCAGCCTTTCCTGCAAAACTCGACCCGCCGTGATCTGCGCGAAAAAGTCTATAACGCCTATATTAACCGCGGCGACAATGGCGATGAGAACGACACCAACGCGACGATCGCCAAAATCCTGAAGCTGCGTGCGGATCGTGCGAAGCTGCTCGGCTTTGAAACCCATGCCCATTACCGCATGGCCGATACGATGGCGAAAGACCCCGAAACCGCGATGGAGCTGATGATGAAAGTCTGGCCCGCCGCTGTCGCACGGGTGAACGAAGAAGTGGCTGATATGCAGGCGATTGCCGATGCCGAGGGTGCTGACATCACGATCAAGCCATGGGATTATCGTTATTATGCCGAAAAGGTCCGTAATGAAAAATACGACCTCGATGAAGCGGAGATCAAACCCTATTTCAAACTGGACAACATGGTCGACGCGATGTTTGACGCCGCGAACAAGCTGTACGGGATGAGCTTTACCGAGAATACGGGCAGCGTGCCGGTTTTCGATCCCGAAGTCCGCACCTTTGAAGTGAAGCGCGGGGACAAGCTAGTCGGGCTTTTCTATCTCGATAATTTTGCACGCGGCGGGAAACGGTCAGGTGCGTGGATGACCACCTATCGCAGCCAGTTCGATCTGGGCGGTAAGAATGATTATGTTCTGGCGTCCAACAATAACAATTTCGTCAAAGGCGGGGTGGGTGATCCCACGCTCATCAGTCTGGATGATGCATCGACCCTGTTCCACGAATTTGGTCATGCGCTGCATTATCTGAACTATGACATCACCTATCCGGGACTTGGCGGGACACCGCGCGATTTTGTGGAATATCCAAGCCAGGTGAACGAGAATTGGCTGCTCACCCGCTATGTGCTGGATAATTATGCCAAACATGCCGAAACCGGTGAGCCTATGCCGCAGGAGCTGGTTGACAAGATCAACAAGTCGAAAACCTTTAATGAAGGCTTTTCAACGGTGGAATATCTGTCATCTGCCATTGTGGATATGAAACTCCACAACCGCGCCGAACCGGTCACCGACCCCGATACGTTCGAGCGTGAGACGCTGGCTGAAATCGGCATGCCGGATACGATTGTGATGCGTCACCGCTTGCCGCAGTTCAATCACCTGTTCTCGTCCGACGCCTACTCGGCTGGATATTACAGCTATTTGTGGTCCGAAACCATGGACGCGGATACCTGGGCGGCCTTTGAAGAAACCGGGGATGTGTGGGACAAGGACACGGCGGAACGCTTCCGCTCGATAATCCTGTCCACCGCAAACGAAACGGATCGCAAGGAAGCATACCGCAAATTCCGCGGCCGTGATCCGGAAGTGAAATATATCCTCAAGAAACGGGGATTCCCGGTGCCCGGCGAAACTACCGGTAGCGAGTGAATAACCGGTAATCGAAAGATATAAAAAGGGCGCGCTAGCCATTGGTCAGCGCGCCCTTTCTTTATGGATTACAGAAATATTTTCTGGAGTTTAGAAACGCATACCAACGCCGGCCACGACCTGGTGACGGTCAAGGTCAATGCCGATTTCCTGGTTGTCCGAGAACAGTCGGTCATCAAACTTCATGGCGCTATAGTTGGAATAGCGGTATTCCAGTTTCACATAGCCCGGGCCGATAAGTTGTTCGACACCAGCGCCTACGCGGAAACCGTCTACTGACTGGGCATCATCGAAATTCAGGTCAAAGCCATCATCTTCAAGACGGTCCTGAAAACGGGATTCTACGCGCGTGTTGGTGTAGCCACCCTTTGCATAGAGCAAGGTGCTGGGCGCTACTTGCGCGCCGATCCGTGCGCCGACATACAGGTCACGATTGACATTGATGCGATATCCGAAGGGCGCAGCAATATCTTCATCGGTTCCCTGCTTTCCGGTCGAGTCCATATACTCGCCTTCCAGACCGACAATTACCGAGCCTAGATCGAAGTCGTAACCGATCGCTGCGCCATAAGCGAAGCCGTCGACAGACTGGTCGATATCATTCTCTTCGAAAATGCCGTCATTGTCGGTATCGATATCAACGTCACTGCCGGAGCTAAGCTGATCATAGCCGCCGAGGATTTCGATGCGGGGACCAGAGAAGGGGGATGTTTCCTGAGCCTGGGCCGCAGCTGAAACCATCATGCTGCCCGCGAGGAGAGATATTATAAGGGGGGATTTCATTTTTATTACTCCATTATTACTATTCAAACATCTGCTGGAAACGTGTGCAGACGTAGTTTGTTCCATAAGGAACCCCTCTGAAATGCGGCTTGTTAGATGAACGGCAGATGATATTTTACATTTTGGAACGAAAATTCTGGAAATGGCCAAATCTGTTGCATTTCCAACACATAGGAACTGTTCTGCACGTAAGATGAACTGTGTAACCGCTGATTTTAACAGCGTTTTCTGACACTATACGAGGGCGTGAACCAGATACTGAAACACCTTCCCGGATACAGGATGGGGACACAAGTTTCAGCGTTCAGGGGAGGGGGATTAAACCCGGAGGGGTGATGCGAGAACCGTCAGCCAGATGCAGAGAATGTTATCTATGCCCAAGACTGACGGAACAGATTTTCCCGCATATTCTTTTGTTCATAAACGAAACCGTAGCGGATCAGGCCGCCATTGCCGTTTTGCTAAAACTTTCTGTAAAGCGCGGCTGCATGGGTTGGCTTGAAACTATCGCCAGTGGCAAAGCCGTTTCGCAATAGGCACATTCCGCGCTGAACCGGCCTACATACCATTGGGATTTACCGCAACCGGGGCAGTGGTTGACGATGTCCTGATGATACATCGGTTGATATCCCCGTTGTTGCACAGCTTCTTTTTGCGGGTTCGTAGCTTCAGCCGGCGCATCAAGAGTCCGGTCGGCGAATGATTTTAGGGGTAAATACATCGTTCTTCCTTCTGTTACTCTGAACTTTCAACGCACGAGATTAAGTTTCGAGACTGAATCTGCGATGAACCGTTTGTTTCAGTCGATGAAAGGATATGCCGACCATCGGGCGAATTATAGTAATTTTCGGACATAAGGACGGGAGACTGGGCTTGAACGAAGTCAAATCGTTGAAAGAAACAGGAAAAAAACTGTTGTAAACTTATGTCACATATTAACGTATATGGTTAAATTTACACAGGTTTATTGCCGTATCAGGCACCGGAAGCAATGTGCCGCAGGCCTTTGGTAGGCTTTTCTGAATGTCACCGGCGACCTTCACTCGACATTGGCGACATTATATTTGAGCGCTTCCTCTCTGGTCAGACAGCGCCGCGTTGACCTGTCTTTGCCGTCTGTTTCGATCGCCTTTTGTCTATACATGATATCGGTCAACAGCTTTCGCGACACACCCATGCGGATTAGGAAGTCATTATCTTCAGTCGCCAGCAGGGCGCTTTCCTGTTCGACTTCCCCGATAAGCTCGACCGTGGAATCGGTGCCCATTTCAATGCTGTAATTGATAGCATTGCGGTCATTTGTCATCGTGAACATGTGAACCATGAAATTTCCGCCATCCTCGATAATCCGGGCGCGGCCGCCCATGAAAACAAAGTTGCACGCGCTGAAACAGGTCCATCCTGAGGGGATACGGGTGATTATCAAACCGCCTTCTTCGCGGATAATGCGTCCCGCTTCATTTCCGGCGCGGGCATCTCCCCCCGGCGAGCGGAGCCAGATTTCGGTAATATCGCCATGATCGGCAAGCGCTTTTTTCAGCCGCTGGGGCAATCCTACATCCACAAATCCTTCGGCAAGCAGAACGGATGTGCCGTCTTTCTCTACGCGCGTGAGCTTCATTTCCGTATAATCGGACCAATCAGGCTCGTCCGGGCATGTCGGGTTGGCGGGATCCATGACAATATCTTTGTCCGGCGCACTATTCCCCTGAACAGCCAGCATTGCGGCCAGTAATATCAGCGGTTTGAAACGAGTTTTCATGACCTTTCTTCCCATCCGGCGAAGGTGATTATGAAGAGCTTATACCATATACCGGTTTTATGTTATGATGAGATTTGTCACATTGTGCGATATTTCACAGACAGGCTGAAAAAAATGGCCTAGTTTCATTCCAGCTGGCGGTCTTGGTTTCGTATCATGGTCTGCCTGGAGCAGTCAGCCCGCAAGGGGAGGGAATGAAATGACAAAATGGATGCACAGCCTATCTTATGCACTGGCCACGGCCTTTTTGGCCGTCCATGCGGCCGTTCCGGCCAATTCCCAGGAACAGGCCATATCCGATACGGATCGCGCCTATTCCCCGCCTGTCTCACCCCAGCCGGAATTGCCCTCATTACCACCAACCCCGATATTAACGTCAGAAGGCTATCCTGACTGCCGCGAGGATTTTCAGAAAATCTCAGCTCCTTTCGACAAGGCCGAAGAGATTAACCGCTGCACCATATCGCTCGACCGTTATTATGCACAGGTGTTGACCCCGTTCCGGCAGCGGATGATCGATCACCAGAATGAATTATCTGCCCTTTATACAGATAAAGTCGCCGGAAAAATGGCCTACTCGGCAAAGGCCCGCGATGATTTTTACAAAGCGATAATGCAGGAACATGCCGCGTCCGACCCGGAAGGCGCCAATCTTGCCGGCTATCGCGAATTGGAGTCGCGTTACCAGACTGACCGCGCCTATTTACAGGACCGCTTTTGCTTCAACACCGGTTGCGGCGGGTATGACGTGCCCGAATATGTGGCCAGCGATAAAGAAAGCGACAAAGAAAGCAGCGCGCCTAAAACTGCGGAAAAGGCTACAGCCGCACAAAAATGCAAAAAAGCGAGAGGGCGCGGTGGCCTGCTCGGCGGTATTATAGGCGGCGTGGCTGGTAATGTGGCCGGTCTTGGCAATGTCGGCACGCTCATTTCAAGCGGCGTGGGGGCGCTGCTGGTCAGCGAAATTGCCTGCCAGCTTACCGAAGACGAGCAGAAAGAAGCTGCCGAGGCCACTGTCGCAGTCACCGAGCAAGAGGAAGTCGGTGCCACGGCAAGCTGGAAAAGCCCGACTCGCTCCGGTGTTTCCGGATCGTCAACCGTCACTGCCCTCAACGCTCAGCCCAATGGACGCCGGTGCCTTAGCATAACCGATGTCGCGATAATCGAAGGCGAGGAAACGCGGGTTTCCAAGCAAATGTGCCGAGGGCAGGGCGATGAAGGCTATGTGATTGTTGCTTAGGGCGGGTTTGGAGCGCCCTGAACAACTACCCCAAATCCGCCTTGATAAAGTCCGCCGCGCGTTCACCGATCATGATGCTGGGCGCGTTGGTGTTGCCACTGACGATTTCCGGCATGATTGATGCGTCTGCAATATAAAGGCCGTCCAGACCTTTGAATTTCAGGCGGCTGTCCACCACAGCGTTGTCGTCGCTGCCCATGCGGCAAGTGCCGACAGGGTGGTAAACGGTATCAGCGCGCTGCCGGATCAGGGCATCGAGTGCGGCGTCATCGCTCATGTCGATGGGGTAGCGGTTTGTGGGTTTGAAATCGGTCAGCGGCGGGGCTTCCATGATCCGCTGCATATGGCGCACGCCTTTACGCAAAGTCTCAATATCGCGATCGTCATCAAGGAAATTGGGGTCGATGGCAGGCGGCGCTGCGGGATCGGTTGATGCTAGGCGCACCGTGCCTTTGCTGTGTGGGCGCAAGACGCAGGCGTGGCAGCTAAAGCCGTGGCCACTGACTTTTTCGCGGCCATGATCTTCCAGCATGGCGGGCACGAAATGATATTGGATATCGGGGGCCGGAATGTCGGGGCCAGAGGTCCAGAAACCACCGGCTTCGGCATAAGGGGTGGTCATGATCCCGGTGCGTTTCATCCGGTGCTGCAAAATCGCCTTTGCCATGCGAAGCGTGCCCTGAAAGGAATCGCCAATCAGCTCTGTGGATTCCGTTTTATAGCCGGAAACAAAGTCGATATGGTCTTTCAGGTTCGCACCGACTTCCGGCTTGTCACAAGCGACATCAACGCCTTTTTCCTTAAGGTGCTCCGCGGGGCCAATGCCGGACAGTTGCAGGATATGCGGTGAGCCGAATGCACCGGCGGAAAGGACGACAGCGCCTTTGGCGGACAGGATTTCCCGTTTTTTGCCGCGTAAGACCTGAACGCCCGTGACCCGGCCATTTTCGATGATCAGCTTCTCAACCAGAGAATCGGTTTTGATATCGAGATTCGATCTGCCGCGCGCCGGTTCGATATAGGCACGCGCTGAAGTCCAGCGTTCGCCGCCTTTCTGGGTCACTTGATAAAGGCCCATGCCTTCCTGTTTCGCACCGTTGAAATCGTCGATTACGGGGATCTGTAAATTCCGCGCGGCTTCTACAAAGGCGACGCTGCCGGGGTTGGGCCATTTCTGGTCGGACACCGATAGCGGCCCGTCGCTGCCGTGAAATTCATCGCCGCCCCGTTCATTGCTTTCGGATTTCTTGAAATAGGGCAGGACATCATCATAGCTCCAGCCATCACAGCCCAGCGCTGCCCAATTGTCATAATCCCATTTGTTACCGCGAATATAGACCATGGCGTTGATCGCGCTCGACCCGCCAAGGCCGCGCCCGCGCGGTTGATAGCCGATGCGTCCGTTCAGCCCCTTTTGGGGGACGGTATCAAATCGCCAGTTGGTGTTTTGTGGCAGAAACGGCATCATTCCCGGTGTTTTCACGCGGAAATTATTATTCGTGCCTCCGGCTTCGATCAGACAGACCGACCGTTTTCCATCTTCGCTGAGTCGCCCGGCAACCGCGCTTCCTGCCGATCCGCCGCCGATAACGATGATGTCATATTCTGCCATGTAACTCTCTCCTGTTGTGCCCTCTGTTGCGTCCAGCGTGCCTTTATGGATTCGCTGCTTTCTCTGGAGCCGTCATGGCTCCATCCGGGCGGTTTGATTAGATAGTTTAATTTGTAGCGCCAGGGCGCCGACCACAAATCCTGCGCGATGCCGACCCATTCGTGGAAGGCGGCCCAGAAAATATTGTAGCTGGTCAGGTTCTTGACGATGCCATATTCGATATTTTCGTCTGTTGTTTCCGGCTCAAACGAGCCGAACATCTTGTCCCAGATGATGAAGACCCCGGCATAGTTGCGGTCCAGATAGCGGGGATTGGTGGCATGATGGACGCGGTGGTGCGAGGGGGTGTTCATCACCGCTTCAAACCAGCGCGGCATCCGGCCAATCGCCTCGGTATGTATCCAATATTGATAAACCAGATTGAGCCCCGCGAGAAAGAAGATCAACGCAGGCGGAAAGCCGAGAAAAAACAGAGGCATGCGAAAGATGAAGCTTAGCGCGAAAAATCCGGTCCATGTCTGACGCAGCGCGGTCGTTAGATTATAATGCCGGCTGCTGTGATGAATGACATGCGCGGCCCAGAACCAGCGGACACGATGCGCGGTGCGGTGGAACCAGTAATAGGCCAGGTCATCCAGAACGAAAGCAAGGGGGAAAAGCCATAGCGCCTGGGGCCAGCCGATCTGCAAATCGATAATCCGGTGGTCATAGGCCCATAGCGCAAGCGCAAACACAATCCCGGCTGTCGCAAATCCCGCGACCAGACTGCCTAATCCAAGGGATAGCGATGTTACCGCATCCCTGGTTTCATAGCGGATATTTCTGTTCCTTCGGCTCCATAGCCATTCGCCCGCGACTGTCGCCACGAAAAAGGGAATCGCCCAAAGCGTCGGGGAAGGAAAGCTCTCCATGCCCCATTGTTTACATGAATGTTAGTTGCTGTCTAGAGCCTATGCGTTTCCGCCTGCTAAAGCTTCGACCATCGCGCGGACGGGAGTGATGTCATATCCGGCATTACCGGCAAGGCGGGCAATTTCATCCGGCGATACACCTTGCTTCGCCTGTGCCAGCGACCACAAAAAGGCGGAGCGGGTTCCCGACCGGCAGTAAGCCAGCGTTTTGCCTTTGGCGCCATCAAGAGCGGCGATCATAGCATCGACTTGCGGCGCGGAAAAACCGCTGTGAGAGATAGGAATACCGACATAATCAATCCCGGCAGCCTTGGCCGCCGCTTCGATTTCGGCGCTTTGCGGTGCGCCGGGGTCTTCGCCATCCGGACGGTTATTGATAATCATCGCCACGCCTTCGGCCTTGGCGGCCTCTATATCCGCCAATTCGATCTGCGGAGATACGCTGATTTTATCATTAATCGGACGGAACATGGCTTGGTTTTCCTCTTTTGTCTTGGTCAGTATATCTTGAACGGACTCGGCGTTTTTATCGAGTGTGAACGGCAATTATCATCATTGAAGCGTAAATTGCACGGCCCTTTTATGCTCTCTCTTCCTGCGCTTCGGTAATGTCCTGAATCACACCAAGAAATTGGGGGCCATATTTCTCCAGCTTGGCCGCACCAATACCGGGCAGCTCAGCCAGTGCTGATAAATTGCGCGGTTTGAAACCGGTCATGTCGCGCAGCACGCTGTCGTGGAAAATGACATAAGGCGGGACGCCTTGTTCTTTGGCAAGCTCCATACGCTTGGCCCGCAGCGCGTCGAATAACGGATCGCCAACCGGATTGGGGGAGGCGCTTGCGCCGCGACGTCTTTTAGGTTCGCGCACAGGCGGCTCGACAATCGCTACCTCGGTTTCGCCTTTCAAAATGCTGCGTGCCTCTGGCCCGAACATCAATCCGCCATGTTCGGTATTGCGTAGCGCATCACGCAGCAACAGGGAGCGTGAGACAGGTTTGATCAGCGGCGCCTCTTCGGCATCGACAATATCAAAGACGGAGAGCTGGTCATGCCCGCGTGACAGCACTTTATCTTCTTGCTTGCCGGTAAGGACCGCTTCCAAATGGCCGACGCCAAAGCTTTGGCCGGTGCGGTAAACAGCCGACAGGAACTTGCGGGCCAGCTCCGTAACATTGCGTGTGACCGGCGCGTTCAGGCAATTATCGCAATTGCCGCAGCTTTGTGGTGGGTCTTCCCCAAAATGTTTGAGCAGGATCGCGCGGCGACACCCCGCCGCCTCGACCAGCCCGCCCAGAGCGGCAAGCCTAGTCCTTTCGCTGGCAAGGCGCGCTTCATCGACTTCGGCCAACCTTTGACGGGCACGCGCGAAATCTTCTGCGCCCCAGAACATATGGGCCTCCGCCGGGTCGCCATCGCGGCCTGCGCGGCCGGTTTCCTGATAATAAGCCTCGATGGATTTGGGCAGTCCGGCATGGGCGACAAAGCGGACGTCCGGCTTGTCGATGCCCATTCCAAAGGCAATGGTCGCGACCATCACCATATCTTCGGATGCCACGAAATCAGCCTGGTTACGCTGACGCATTTCGGGGGGGAGTCCGGCATGATATGCGCGTGCGCTGCGGCCCGTGCGGGCGATCTGCTCCGCCATTTTCTCTGTCGCATTGCGGGTCGGGGCATATATGATGCCGGGGCCGGGAATGCGCTCCACAAGGTCGGTAATCTGCTTCGCCAGCCCCTTGCGCGGTGAGATATTGTACCGGATATTGGGCCGGTCAAAACCGGCAACGATCAAACCGTCCTGCTCTATGCCAAGCTGCACCAATATATCTTCGCGGGTATGTTTGTCCGCAGTGGCCGTCAGCGCAATGCGCGGTACATCCGGGAAATGGTCGAGCAATGGACGTAGCAAGCGATAATCGGGGCGAAAATCATGACCCCATTCCGATACGCAGTGCGCTTCATCTATGGCAAAAAGGGAAATGCGTGTCTGTTCAAGCAGGCTGCGAAAATGATCACCCGAAGCGCGTTCAGGGGCAGCATAAAGCAAGTCCAGTTCGCCCGCTTTCAGCCGCGCAATAGTCTCTGCCCGATTGTCATCAGCAGAGGTAAGCGTCGCGGCGCGGATACCCACGGCTTCTGCGCTGCGTAGCTGATCGTGCATGAGCGCAATTAGCGGAGAGATAACCACCACCGTGCCTTCATTGGCTATGGCGGGAAGCTGATAACACAAGGATTTCCCGGCACCCGTCGGCATGACCGCCAAGGTATTCCTGCGCTCCATCACCCGCGACAGAACTTCGGCCTGCACCCCGCGAAATGCGTTAAAGCCAAAGGTCGATTTCAGGAGGGGAAGGAGATTCTCGATCATCCGGCTGTCCTACCCAGAGGAGCGGGCGAACGGAACCGTTAAAGTGGGGAAGGTCAATTTTATGACTGGGCGAACGGTTTAGAATATCAATCCTGCAATCTGCGCGCAGCCCGCCAGAAGTGAAATCCAGCCCAGATGTTGAACAGCGCGAGCCAGGCGAGAGCCCGCTGCAACGCGGCGCTGTCGCTCAGGTCGCTGCTAAACATATCAGACAGCATACCGACAAAGACTGGACCAATGCCAAGCCCGATTATTCCGGCAAGCAAGAGGTAGATGGCAACCGCCATCGCTCTGGTTTCGTCGCTTGCCAATCTCTGTATAGCGGAGAAATTGGGGCCATAATAGAATGTCGCAGCGAATGTAGGGATGGCCAGTAGTAGCATGGCCAGATTGCCGCTTGGTGCATAAAGGGCCAAGATCATGCCCGGAACTGAGACAAGCATGACCAGAGAAGTCAGCACAAGGGGCAGCGTGGCGCGAAGCGAACCGAAACGATCACCGGCCTTTCCGCCTAGCCAGGCCCCTAGCGCACCGGACAGCCCGACCATGATACCAAGTTTCCAGCCCAGTTCCCCATAGCCCATATTATGGACACGAACGAACAGGCTGCCGTAAAAACTGGCAATACCATAAGCAACAAATTGCACGAGAATACCCGCAGCGACCAGATGCCAATAAGCCGGTTTGGCTGACAGGGTGCGCAGTGCTTCTTTCAAACTAATCTTGCTGGGATCACGTTTGAACGCCTGGGCCAGGGGGATATTGCCGCGCGGATCGCGAACAGTGAACCAGACAACCAGTGCGATAATGATACCGGGCAATCCCGCCATGAAAAATGCGATACGCCAGTCGAAACGCTCGACGATCCAGCCACCGCCAGCATAAGCAATGAATGCCCCGATCGGTATGGACATACCCAATATGCCGAGCGCGCCAGCCCGGCGTTCTGGCGGGAAAAGATCGGCAATTAACGAGTGGGATGCAGGCCCTGACCCCGCTTCGCCAATTCCGACGCCTACACGCGCGAGAAAGAGCTGGGTGAAATTGGCCGCCAATCCGCAGAACACTGTCATCGCTGACCAAATCGCAATAGATATGGCAATGATCCGGCTACGGTTCCATTTATCCGCCAGCGCCGCCACAGGAATGGCCAGCGTTGTGTAGAAAATGGCGAAGGACAGGCCGGTCATCAAGCCAATTTGCGTATCTGACAAACCGAGATCCTGTTTCACCGGCTCCGCCAATATGGTGATGATCTGCCGGTCAAGGAAGTTCAGCATGGTGAGCATGAACAACACGCCAATCACATAATTGGGGTATTGATTGGACACCGCTGGGGTGATTTCGGATCGGGTTTCAAGAACTGCCATTACGCAGTGATTGGCACGAGGGTGCATCCCCGAACACCCTTTGTTTAACTAGGGCTTTGATAGAAAACATGAACTGTTTTTGATAGCCTGTGACAATAGCGGGAGGCACAGGGCGTCAATATTCCCCTGTTCATCTTGGTAATTTTGTTGTTTATTGGCGACATAAAATAAACGGGTCATCGGAGTTTTCATGAAATATCGCCTTATTACAGCTCTTGCCGCCATTTCATTTGCCGGACAGGTTTATGCTCAGCCGTCTGACGATAAAGCCAAAGAGGAAAAATGGGACGTTAACGCGCCAAAGGGCGCTACGATCAAGCAGGTTCCGATCAATACCGATGAGGGAAGCTGGATCGATGTCGATGTCAGCCCGGATGGCGGCAGCATCGCTTTTGCTCTGCTCGGTGATATTTACACCATGCCAATTTCCGGCGGGAATCCGACTCGCATTGCCGAAGGGCTGGCTTGGGAAGTCCAGCCGCGTTTCTCCCCCGACGGGAAACGCATCGCCTTTACGTCGGATCGCGGCGGCGGGGATAATATCTGGATTATGAACCGCGATGGCAGCGACAAAAAGCAAGTGACCAAGGAAGAGTTCCGCTTGCTCAACCAGCCGAGCTGGAGCCCGGATGGCCGTTACATAATTGCCAAGAAACATTTCACCACTGGCCGGTCGCTCGGCACCGGAGAGGTTTGGGTCTACCATGTTTCCGGCGGGGCAGGCGTGGTATTGGTCAAAAAGCCCAATGACACCCATCAAAAAGAACTGGGTGAGCCGATTTATGCGCCCGATGGCAAATCGCTCTATTACACGCGCAACATCACGCCCGGCGGCCAGTTTATCTATGCGCAGGATTCCAATACCGATCTGTTCAATATCGAGGAATATGATCTGGAAACCGGCGAAATCAGCACTGCGGTTTCCGGCCTTGGCGGGTCCGTGCGGCCGACCCCTTCGCCCGATGGCAAAAGCATCGCCTTTGTCCGGCGCGAACGAACCCAGTCAAAGCTGTATGTCAAAGACCTGACCACCGGTATTGAGCGCAAAATCTATGATGATCTGGATCAGGATGTGCAGGAAACCTGGGCGGTCACGGGCGTATATCCCAATATGGACTGGACGCCTGATAGCCGCAGCATTGTTTTCTGGGCAGGCGGCAAGATACGCAAGGTGGCCGCTGATGGTTCCGGCGCGACGGTAATTCCGTTCACAATAAACGACACGCGCGGCGTGGCCAATGCTCCGCACCCCAGGATCTCAGTGGCATCGGACAGTTTCACCGCCAAAATGCCGCGCTTTGCAGCGGTATCGCCCAATGGTCGGCAAGTGGTGTATGAAAGCCTGGGACAGCTATATATCAAACCGATGGGCGGCGGAGCGCCAAAGCGTTTGACGAACAGCAATGGTGAGCGTGAGCTATTCCCCTCATGGTCCCGTGATGGCCGCTCGATAGTCTTTGTCGGCTGGACCGACAAGGAACTGGGCCAGATAAAGACGGTCAGTGCGTCGGGGGGCTCCGCCCGCACCGTGACGGATCGACCCGGCCATTATGCCCGGCCCCGCTTTTCACCCGATGGCCGCACGATCATCTTTGAAATGAAGGATGGGGGCTATCTTACGTCTCCGGCTTATTCGATGGATGACGGGATTTACCGCGTCGCTGCATCCGGTGGCACACCGCAGCGCATTGCCAAGGATGCGGCTGGGCCGCAATATGGCGCGAATAGCGACCGCATCTTCATGATGGAGGAAAAAGATAACAAGCGCATATTGACGAGCAGCGACATGAATGGCGAGGCCAAGCGCACCCATGCGACGGGTGAGCTGACCACCGATTATATTGTCTCGCCAGATGGCCAATATGTCGCCTTCCGCCAGAATTACGAAGCCTTTGTCATGCCGCTTTTGCCCGGCACCCAAGCGGTTGCGGTGGCACCGGACAGCAAATCAATGCCCGTAACAGCGGTTAGCAGCGGCGGCGCGGATTATATTCACTGGTCACAAGATGGTCAGCAGCTCCACTGGAGCGTGGGGCCAACGGTTTACACGGTCCAGACCAACGCGCTTTTCCCCGCTGCACCCGCTGGCAAGGACGCGCCCAAGTTCACCCCGTCAAGTAGCGGCGTGTCTCTGGAGCGGACGATCGCGGCGGACAAACCCAGCGGCACATTGGCGCTGGTCGGTGCGCGGCTAATCACAATGGGCGATGAAGCAGGCGGGATTGTCGAGGATGGCACGATTGTCGTGAGGGAGAACAAGATCGTCTCCATCGGGCCGCGTGGCTCTGTTGCTGTGCCAGCGGGCGCGAGCGTGGTTGATCTTACCGGCAAGACCATTGTCCCCGGCTATATTGACGCTCATGCTCATGGCCCGCAAGGCACGGATGAACTGGTGCCGCAGCAAAACTGGTCGCTGATCCAGAACCTGGCGCTTGGCACGACGACTATCCATGACCCTTCCAGCCGAGCGAGCGAGATTTTTGTCGCTGCGGAAATGCAGCGGGCAGGGCAGCTCATCGGACCACGAATCTTTTCCACTGGCGAAGTTGTCTATGGTGCGAAAGCCGCTGATGTTTATGCCGAAATCAATAATTTTGACGATGCGCTCGCCCATGTTCGCCGGTTAAAGGCGCAGGGCGGGCACAGCGTGAAAAATTATAACCAGCCGCGCCGTGAACAGCGCCAGCAGGTCGTCGAAGCGGCGCGTCAGGAAAATATGCTGGTCGTGGCGGAAGGCGGTTCGCTTTTTGGCATGGACATGACACTGGTCGCCGATGGCAACAGTACGCTGGAGCATAATATCCCGCTTGATATTTTCTATGACGACGTGGTCCAGATGTTCTCGCAATCACAGACTAACTATACGCCAACTCTGGTGGTCAGCTATGGCGGGCTGGCGGGTGATCCTTATTGGCGGCAGGCGACTGACGTTTTCAAGCATCCGTTGATGATCCACACACCGCCCAAGCAGCTGGCGGCCGCAACCGTGCGCCGGACCATGGCGCCGGACGAGGATTTTGTCGATGATGACAATGCCCGCGAAGCCAAGAAACTGGCGGATAAGGGCGTTCTGGTATCCATTGGCGCGCATGGGCAGCAGGCGGGTATCGGAACCCATTGGGAGCTTTGGTCATTCGTGCGCGGCGGCATGTCCCCGCTACAGGCGCTGCGTTCCGGAACAATTGATTCCGCCAAGTCTCTGGGGATGGACGAGGAAATCGGATCACTGGAAGCGGGCAAGCTTGCCGATCTGGTCGTTCTGGATGCCGATCCCACCGCCGATATCCGCAACAGCGACAAGATCCACCGGGTGATGGTGAACGGCCGGATGTATGACCCTGTAACCATGAACGAAGTTACAACGGGCACCCGTCAAAGGGCTGCTTATTGGTGGGAGTGAGTTAGCCGGGCGCGCTGGATTCCAATAACCCGGCGCGCAATCCGGGCTTATCAGACAGATGTTCTGCTATCATTTTTGGCAGCAATCCTCTGTTTTTCGCATAATAATATTACAAAAGGCCAGGCTTTTTGCAGAAAATGCAAGCGAGTTGCAAAAATGAAACTCGCAGGTGCAGCATTTCAAATTGATACTGATTTTAACATCAGCTTATAGCCACTCCAAATCTTATTACTTTTACTGGAGTCTCATAATGAAGAAATTTTCTGCTATCATTCTTGGCGCAGCTGCGTTTTCTCTCACCTCTCCTGCTGCATTTGCGGCAGATGTAGAAGTCGAACGCAACGAACGTCTCTATGACGCGTCCGGCTCAAGCGTTGCAAAAGTTAGCCGCGTTGAAAATGATGGCGACGTGCTGGTTATCTACAAAGGTAAAGTACGCCGCATCCAGGCTGAAACCCTCTCAAAAACCGACGGCAAACTGGCGACGACATTGACCAAAAAAGAAATTCGTGGCCTGAACTAGGTTAGCCGTTAATCAGCGACTGGATTTTCAGTCACTGATATTAAAAGCCAGCGCGCGCTTGTCGTTCGCTGGCTTTTATATTTGTGCTTTTATAATGGTGGCTTCTGCCAAGGCCAGATCTTCGGGCGTATTAATGTTCATAAAAGCCTGCTCATCGGGCCAGCTAACCAGTTGGGAATTGCATTGCCGGACCAGCCATTGAAGCGATGGCGCCGGCTGGTGCAGCGATTCGGTTTGTTTATTGTTCCGGTATGTTTCGGATACATCGCGCACAATATCGCAGCGCCAATAGCCAAAAACCGGATGTAGCTGCCGAGGGCTCTGGGCAACCGAGCAACCGGGAACGGCGCTTAACCGGGGGATAAGATCATCCGGTGCAAAGGGTGCATCGACCGGGATCGTCACAAAGCCCACGGCTTCCGGACATAATATTGGCAAATGCGCTGCAATTGTGAAAATCGCACCAACCGGCCCGCCGGGCATATCAGGATCATCGGAGATAATATCGATTCCGGTGTCAAAATCGCTTTCCGCCGATAGCCATATCCGGTCGGCAGAAGATTGATAGCGCGCAATCGCCCGGTCGATCAGCCGCGCTCCATCAAGCCGGATCGTGGCTTTGTCCTGGCCCATCCTGAGCGACTGGCCGCCTGCTAGAATGACCAGGCAAACCGGTGGATTATCGTTCATTATCTATCGCTCCGGCCGGAAAAGCAGTTTGTGCCATTCTGGCTTTAGCCGCGCATTCTGTCCAGCAATTCCCGGATAAATCAGTGGACCGGAAATAATATTGCCTGAAGCACCAACAGGATCGGGATGACGGCGCTGCCCATTTTCAGCAACCCGTTGGTTGCGACATTTGGAATATAGGGAGCGGACTTTTGCATGGTCAAAAACCTAAGCAAAAGAGGCAAATTTTCCGATAATATTGTTGGTTAACGTATCGTTACACTCCCGTCCGCAACCCGGAAATGCAGCGCATCATCAGGAGCATCGTCAAACAGCCCCGGTTCGGTACCGGTCAACCAGACCTGACCACCTTTTTCCGACAATTTTCCAAATAAAGCGGCCCGCCTTTTGGGGTCGAGATGGGCCGCCACTTCATCAAGTAACAGGATCGGGCGGCTTCCCCGCTGCTGCGCGATCAAGTCGGCATGCGCCAAGATCATCGAAAAGAGCAGGGCCTTTTGCTCGCCGGTCGAGCTTTTTTCCGCCGCCTGATCCTTTTCTGCATGAAAAACGGTGAGGTCAGCGCGGTGCGGCCCTTTCAGCGTGCGCCCCGCCGCCCTGTCGTCCCGGCGGCTCGCTCTCAGGCTGTGGAGCAAAGCCCCTGGGTCGTGATACCCGCCGTCCTCCAGATTCAGCTTGGCCGCAGCAAATAGCCCGTCGGCAGTGCCCTCCAGCATCGCGTTCAAAGCCTGTGTAATGCGTAAACGCGCCTGAGCGACGGCACTTCCAAAGCGCGCCAGTTGGCCATCCAGCGCGTCCAGCCATTCGCTATCCGGCATATAGTCATCCGCCAGTAACCGGTTTCGCTCTCGCCGCGCCGCATCATAGCGGGTGCAGTTTCGCGCATGTTCGGGCTCTAGCGCGGTAACCAGCCGGTCGAGAAAATTGCGCCGCCCCGACGGGCCTTCCATGAACAGACGGTCCATCGCAGGGGTCAGCCATAATATGGAAAGCCACTGCGCGAGGTCATTGGTCGGCACTGCGGCACCGTTGACGCGCGTCTTGCGCCGCTCCGGATAGGTCGCGCTGGTCCCGGTGCCCAACTGGACATCACCCATTTCAGCGGCCACAGCGAAATCACCGGACCCGTTTTCATAGGCAATATCTTTGAGAGAGGCGCGCCGCAAGCCGCGGCCAGGTGACAAAAGAGATACGGCCTCCAGAATATTGGTCTTTCCGGCCCCGTTTTCACCGCTCAACACTACAAAGCCCGGCGCGGCTTCCAGGCGTAATTGCGGGTAATTCCTGAAATTTTGCAAAGTGAGCCGGGAAATCGTCATGACAGGATGAAGCTCTAGCCCTGCCGGAAGGGGATGAGAAGGAAAATCGCGCTGTGCAGCCCTGTTCAGCGGTGTGACCGTTTCGGGCTGTTCATATTCCATTCATTCAATCCCAAAAGTTGGGGAAAAATCCTAAATATAAGTTTCAGTCAAAATCACTAGGGTGGGCAATTAGGCATAACATATTGTAATTTATGGGTTTCGTAAAACTGGCACGCCCTGTGCAAAGTAAGAAACATCTTCGCCGACACAACGACGAAGCCCAAATTTTTCAAGGAAGGACATTACAATGTTTATCAATAGCTCTAGCAACATCGCCGCCGCTTTCGCCGCCATCGTTTCAGCCGCAATTGCCATTACCGCCAGCGTAGGCCCAGCCGTAAACACTGCCGGCACGTTGTTCATCTGATGGCAGGCAGGAAAAACAGCACCGGTTCCTCACCATCCAGTTGGCCGGAACCGGTTGCATCACCAAAAAGGAAAAATAGAACCATGAAGCAAGAATTACATCTCGATAAAGCCAACGGAAAGTTGATGGGAGTATGCTCTGGCCTCGCCAATTGGAGCGGGATTGACAGAAATATTCTGCGTATCATCTTTGTGCTCGCAACAATATTTGGTTTTGGTTCTGCGATTATTGTTTATCTTGCCATCGGCCTGATCGTCGATTGATAGATAATCCATCATCTTAATGATATAACATACAGAAAACATTAAATAAATCTGGACCATCCCGGATAATCCGTATATTTGCATAGCAGTGTTTATTAGTCCAATATGGACCGCGTAACCATTGGAGTGCATATGTCCGCCGGGGCCAAGCATAATCATAATCACGGGCATATCCATCACAGTCATCACGACCGTCATGGGCCCCATGGGCATATACCTACCGATTTTGGCCGTGCATTTGCCATCGGTATCACTCTGAACATAATCTATATTGTCGTTGAAGTGGTCTATGGCCTGCTGTCCGGTTCCATGGCTTTGCTGGCCGATGCGGGGCATAATCTTTCAGACGTTCTGGGCCTTGCCGTCGCATGGGCGGGGGCAGAGCTGTCGAAAAGGCCGCCTAGTGCCCAATTCACTTATGGTCTGGGCGGGTCGTCAATCTTGGCGGCGCTCCTGAACGGCCTGTTCCTGCTGGTCGCTTGCGGCGCGATTGCGTGGGAAGCCATAGGGCGGTTTAATTCGCCCAGCGAAGTGGCCTCCACAACCGTCATCATCGTTGCTTCCATCGGTATCGTTATCAATTTCGGAACCGCAATGCTTTTCATTCGCGGACAGAAGGAAGACATCAACATACGCGGTGCCTTTTTGCACATGATGGCGGATGCCGGAGTGTCTGCCGGTGTTGTCATTGGCGGTATCATAATCTTTTATACCGGAATTGACTGGATTGATCCGCTCATCAGCCTGTTGATCGTCGCTCTGATTTTCTGGAGCACATGGGGATTACTGACCGATGCCGTGCGAATGTCACTGGCGGGTGTGCCGCAGGATATTGATGTCGAGGACGTGCTGAAAGCCCTGTCCGAATTGCCCGGCGTCGCGGCTGTGCATGACCTTCATATCTGGCCCATGAGCACCAGCGAAACCGCGATGACAGCGCATCTTGTCGTTCCCGACGGGCATCCCGGCAAGGGGTTTCTGGCAGATGTGCAGAATATGGTGAAAGAGCGTTTTTCCATTCACCACATCACGATCCAGATCGAGCTGGAGGACGAAGAAGCGGAGTATTGCCAAACCAATTGTGGTTGAGAGTTTGGGATGTATGGTCTCTTGCCAAAGGGCTTCATCACCTAAAATTGACTCTCTTAACCTTTGCATAAACATCAGGCGCTATTATCGGCCTGTGTCAGACCCCCGCCGTCAGCATGCGCCAATGACACCATCAGAGTGATTTCGGGCGAAATACGGGCGGGGTTATTCAGGGCGGGATTATTTTGGAGATGGTCAACAAATCTTTTCATCGTGCTTTGGACAAGCAGTTCCGACTGGGTGACCACCGGCTCGCTTCGCGCAAGGGTGTAGAGATTCCAGCAGATGTCCGTCAGCTTGGGCTTGGCAAGGTCGGGGTGATGGTAATCGATCTGTCGCTGACCGGATTTCGTATGCGCTGTATGACCCGGCTGAGCTTTGAAAAGCATATTTTCATGACATTGCCATCTTTTGCCGCACAGGAGAGCAAGATTTGCTGGCACAATGGCGACTTATATGGCTGCCAGTTTGCGACGACTTTATACCCGGCTGTCTTTGACCATATCGTGACCCGCTATCCATCGCTGAAAGAAGGGTCTTTCTAGGCTTTATTGGTTGGAAATTATTGAGCCGCGCTTTCGGCTGACAGGATCTTGGGAAGCACCTTATTCTCGATTATGCGGGCGAATACATCGCTGTCCTGAGCGCCGGGAACCATGAATTTCTTGTCAAAGATGAAAGCCGGAACGCCGGAGATAAAGCGGTCTTCCCATCCGGCTTCAACAGCGCGCACTTGTGATGCATATTCATCACTGGCGAGAATGGCCTGCGCACGAGCGGCATCAAGACCTACTTCGCGCGCAATCGTGACAAGTGTATCATAGTCGCTGACATTTTTGCCATCGGTAAAATGTGCTTTGAACAGCGCGAGTTTAAGCGCCGTTTGCTTGTCCGGATCATCGACCATTTCTCCGGCCCAGTGGAGCAGGCGGTGAGCATCGAAGGTGTTCACCATTCGCATATTGTCATGATAGTTGAACGTGAAATCAAGATTGGCGCCCGCGCTGCGCAGCCGGTCACGATTGTCTTTGCTCTGTGCGGGGGTGACGCCATATTTCTGCGCCATATGTTCGTTTATATCCTGCCCCTCCGGCGGCATGCCGGGGTTCAACTCGAACGCGTGCCAGGTGAGGGCGAATTGCGCCTGACCCTCAAAACGCTGCATGGCCTGTTCCAGTTTTTTATAACCGATAATGCACCAGGGGCAGACTACGTCCGAGACGATATCGACGGTAATGACCGGAGTCTCTGACATGGCTTTGTTCCTTGTTTTGGCGTTATAGCGGTTGCCGGTTCAGGCTTTCTCTAATGTGCACTGCAGGGGATGCTGGTTCTTGCGCGCAAAGTCCATCACCTGAGTGACTTTGGTCTCTGCGACTTCATAGCTGAAAGTCCCGCAGACGCCGACGCCCTTTTGATGGACATGGAGCATCACCCGAGTGGCCTGGTCAATATCCATCTGGAAAAAGCGCTTGAGCACAAGCACGACAAATTCCATCGGCGTGTAATCGTCGTTGAGCAGCAGCACTTTATAAGGATTGGGCTTTTTTGTTTTGGCGCGCGTCTTGGTGGCGATACCGATATTCGTATCATTGCCGTCACCATCGCCGCCGCTATCTTTATCGTCATCTCCTGCATGGACGCCCCGCGGCATGGTTTTACCAGCCTGGGGAGCAAGCGGGTCAGCACCGGGAGGGTTCGGGAAGAGAATCTGTGCTTTCATCATGTTGCACAAGATATGGTATTTTTGCCCCGTAGGGCAAGTGGCGGTTTCATTAGTTGGGGTTGATTTGGTCGTGATTTGATCACGATTTTGCCATAAGCCGCCCGTTATGGGCTAAATGAAAGGGCCGCTCCCGCTGGAAGCAGCCCTTTTGCGAAGTCGTTATACAAAAGCGGCTTAAGCGGCTTTCTTGATTTCCTTGCGGATGGCGCTGAGGCGATCAGCGATGGGCTGATAGGCGTCTCCGGCCAGTTTGGTCATGGCGTCAATGTTGTGAGATGTCTGATCCTTCATACGGTCAACGCCGGTGCGCAGGTGATCGGTCTGCTTTTCAAAAAAGTCTTTCGGCGTAGCAACGCTGAATACTCCGCGCAGTGCACGGCTGGCTTCGACCAGGTTTTCGCGGGTATATTTCAGGTTGGTCTTGCCAAGTTCCTGAGCGCCTTTGGCAGTGATTTTGCCGCTTTCGATCAGGGTTTCGATATTTTCGCGGTTAAACTCAACGGTATCCTTGGACAGCTTAACAGCACGGTCGGCAGCTTCTTTCGCGCGTTCTTGAGCCTCGGCGGCCAGTTTCTCGAACCGCTCGCCGAGCGTATCAGCGGCCGTTTTTGCTTTGTTGGCGGCCTTGGTATTAGCGGTCTTGGCGTTCTGCGCTACGCGCTTTGTTGCTGTGGTCATTTTGGTGGTTCCTTTATTTGCAGTCTTGCGGGCCGTTGTGGCGGCGCGTTTTGGAGCGGCCTTGCGCTTCGTTGCGGTTTTCTTGGCGACAGTTTTTTCAGCGGCAGGCTTTTCGGCAGCCACCGTCTTCTCCGTCGGTTTCGGTTCAACCTGTGGCTGGGAAATTACAGGCGTCGAGGGCGCAGCCGCAGTAGTAGGGGGTTCAGCAGAGTGGCTAACGGGCTTTGCATCAGCCGTAACAGCCTGTCTGTCGTTGGTGTTTGTATCAGCCATCTTTGCTTCCATATTTTGTTGCAGTGCACAAATATGCCTGGATGGCGTCCAAGTCAAGAAAAATGTTGCAGTGCACAATAAGCCGAAAGGCAATTGCGGGGATTCATCAGATAAGCTTAATAGCGAGGAATTCAGCCGTTAATTGTACGGTCAATTGACGGCCTCATGTCCGGTAAGGGCAAGGGGACGCTGCTTTGCAACATTGTGCATTGTCGGAGGGATGGGGCAGGGCGCAGTTAGGGCCCTTATATAAGTAGGCAAATATTTCAGGATGAATAGTATTCCGCTACACACATCGCTACAAATCGCTCTGTGCAGGGGCGGGAGCCTGTGTTACTGTCGTAACAAGCTTGTGAACGAGCCATATTCGTCCCGATCCACTGTTGACGTTTTGGCGAATCCCCGCTAAGGGCCGCGCTTCTGTTAGTGGGAATGCTATTTCTGCCTGTCAGGGTGACATCCCTCGCTTCCGGAAAAACACATAGGCAAAACACTTTCGGCGATTTGCGTCGATAGAGTAACCCTAGTTTATCTAGATCCAATAAGGTGAAGACTTTATGCCAACGATTAACCAGCTCGTCCGTAAAGGGCGTGTGGCTCAGAAGACGAAGTCCAACGGACCGGCACTGGAAGCAAATCCGCAAAAGCGCGGCGTTTGTACCCGTGTCTATACAACGACTCCGAAAAAACCAAACTCCGCTTTGCGTAAAGTTGCGAAGGTTCGCCTGACCAACCAGCGTGAGGTTATCAGCTATATTGGCGGTGAAGGCCACAACCTTCAGGAACATAGTGTCGTTCTGATCCGCGGCGGCCGTGTGCGCGACCTTCCCGGTGTGCGTTATCACGTAGTTCGCGGCGTTCTCGATACACAAGGCGTTAAGGACCGGAGACAATCCCGTTCCAAATACGGCGCCAAGCGTCCTAAGTAATTGGGCTAAACAATTTGGCCAATATCCGGCTAACTGGAGTTATATAATATGGCACGTCGTCGTCGTCCCGAGAAACGGGTAATTCTTCCTGATCCAAAGTTTAAGGATCAGATTCTTTCGAAATTCATGAACAACCTCATGATGGATGGTAAAAAATCCACCGCTGAGCGTATTGTTTATGGTGCGCTGGATAGCGTGGAAGCCAAGGCGAAAAAAGATCCGCTGCAGTTGTTCCACGATGCCCTCAACAATGTGAAGCCGGGCATCGAAGTCCGTTCTCGCCGTGTTGGTGGTGCAACCTATCAGGTTCCGGTTGAAGTTCGGCCGGAACGTGCTCAGGCTCTTGCTATTCGCTGGGTCATTGCGGCGGCTCGCGCTCGCAGTGAAACCACAATGGCAGCGCGCCTGTCCGGTGAAATTCTTGACGCTTCCAACAATCGCGGCAACGCGGTGAAGAAGCGTGAAGATGCGCATAAAATGGCTGATGCCAACCGCGCATTTGCCCACTACCGCTGGTAGGCTTGAAGCCAGTACCGCCGGTAGGCACAATTATAGTATACCGTTAGCGGTAAACCGGCCGCAACCTTGTTGTCGAATGACACATTTTTGCAGGTTTGGCGCTAACGGATTTATTTGTTAAATTTCCTGTTAATCAGGTCTGGTCAACGCTGGCCTGTTTCACTATATGGGCGGCGCTAATTGGGGCCCCTCAAGATTCTGGAGTAAAGATTATGGCACGCAGCCATCCGCTCGAACGATACCGTAATATCGGCATTATGGCCCATATTGATGCTGGTAAAACTACCACCACGGAACGTATCCTTTTTTATACGGGCAAATCTTACAAGATCGGCGAAACCCATGAGGGTACGGCGACGATGGACTGGATGGAGCAAGAGCAGGAGCGTGGTATTACCATCACCTCTGCTGCGACCACCTGTTTCTGGAACGCCGAGGACCGCAAAGGTCCTGAGCACCGGATCAACATTATTGATACGCCAGGCCACGTTGACTTCACCATTGAAGTGGAACGTTCGCTGCGTGTGCTTGACGGCGCGGTAGCCTGTTTCGACGGCGTTGCCGGCGTTGAGCCGCAGTCCGAAACTGTTTGGCGTCAGGCCGATAAATATAAAGTGCCACGGATGTGCTTCATCAATAAGCTCGACCGTACCGGCGCCAATTTTGAATTTTGTGTGCAGTCGATCATCGACCGCCTTGGTGCGACACCCGCTGTTCTGTATATTCCTATCGGTATCGAATCGTCGCTTATCGGCTTGGTCGATCTCGTGAACATGCGTTCGATCGTATGGAAGAACGAAGACCTTGGCGCTGAATATACTTATGGCGAAATCCCCGAAGATCTGGTCGACAAGGCTACTGAATATCGCGAAAAGCTGATCGAGCTTGCTGTTGAGCAGGACGATGACGTGATGGAACAATATCTGGAAGGCAACGAGCCTGACGCAGCGACCCTGAAGTCGCTCATCCGCAAGGGCACGCTGAACCAGAGCTTCGTTCCTGTGCTTTGCGGTTCCGCGTTCAAGAACAAAGGCGTTCAGCCTTTGCTCGACGCTATCGTGGACTATATGCCAAGCCCGATTGATGTTGAAGATATCAAGGGCGTCAAGCTTGATGGCGAAACCGAAGATTCCCGTCCGTCCAGCGATGACGCACCATTTGCTGCGCTGGCTTTCAAAGTCATGAACGACCCGTTTGTGGGTTCCTTGACCTTTGCCCGTATCTATTCCGGCAAGCTGGAAAAAGGTTCCGTGCTGAACTCGGTCAAGGACAAGAAAGAAAAAGTCGGCCGTATCCTCGAGATGCACTCGAATGACCGGAAAGATATTGATGAAGCCTTTGCCGGCGACATCATTGCTCTTGCTGGTATGAAGGCGACCACGACCGGTGACACGCTGTGTGATCCTGCTCATCCGATCATTCTTGAACGGATGGAGTTCCCCGATCCCGTAATCGAGCTTTCGGTTGAACCAAAAACCAAAGCCGACCAGGAAAAAATGGGCGTTGCGCTGAACCGTCTGGCAGCGGAAGATCCTTCATTCCAGGTGTCGACCGACCACGAATCCGGTCAGACGATCATCAAGGGCATGGGCGAACTTCACCTCGACATTCTGGTTGACCGCATGAAGCGCGAATTCAAAGTGGAAGCCAATGTTGGTGCTCCGCAGGTGGCTTATCGTGAATCCCTCGGTAAAGCCGTTGAAGTTGACTACACCCATAAGAAACAATCCGGCGGTTCCGGACAGTTTGCTCGTATCAAATTTGAAGTCACTCCCGGTGAGCGCGGTTCAGGCATTACCTTTGAAGACGAAATCAAGGGCGGTAACATTCCGAAGGAATATATCCCGTCAGTCGAAAAAGGTATGCGTGAAACTGCTGAAACCGGCAGCCTGATCGGCTTCCCGATCATCGACTTTAACATTCGCGTGTTTGACGGCGCCTATCATGACGTTGACTCTTCGGCTCTGGCTTTTGAAATTGCGGCGCGCGCTGCGATGCGTGAAGCCGCCCAGAAGTCCGGTATCAAGCTGCTTGAGCCGGTCATGAAGGTCGAAGTGGTTACACCGGAAGATTATCTGGGTGACGTTATCGGCGACCTTAACTCACGTCGTGGCCAGATCCAGGGCACCGATACACGCGGCAACGCACAGTCGGTTGACGCACTGGTGCCGCTGGCAAATATGTTCGGCTATGTGAACGAGCTGCGCTCTTTCACACAGGGACGTGCACAATATACCATGCAATTCTCTCATTACGAAGAAGTGCCACGGAATGTTGCAGAAGAATTGAAGGAGAAGCTGGCTTAACCGCTGCTGCTCTTTTTACGAGTAACCGCGCTTACTTTCTGTTTCTGGCTTAAGAATAAAGCCTGGAAGCCGAAAGGGTGTTGACAGATTTGGATAGTCTCGCCAAAGCGCGGCACAGACTATCAAGACGATAGAAATTAGAGGTAGATAAAATGGCAAAAGCAAAGTTTGAACGCAATAAGCCGCATTGCAATATCGGCACCATCGGTCACGTTGACCACGGTAAAACCACGTTGACCGCAGCGATCACGAAAGTGCTGGCTGAATCTTCAGGTGGTACGGCCGTAGACTTCGCGAATATCGACAAAGCACCGGAAGAGCGTGAGCGCGGCATCACGATTTCAACGTCTCACGTTGAATATGAAACCGAAGCGCGTCACTATGCGCACGTCGACTGCCCAGGCCACGCTGACTATGTTAAGAACATGATCACCGGTGCGGCTCAGATGGACGGTGCCATTCTGGTTGTGAACGCAGCTGACGGTCCAATGCCACAGACTCGTGAGCACATCCTGCTTGCTCGTCAGGTTGGTGTTCCTGCTCTTGTTGTTTTCATGAACAAAGTTGACCAGGTTGACGATCCAGAGTTGCTCGAACTCGTCGAAATGGAAATCCGTGAACTGCTTTCTTCTTACGACTATCCTGGCGATGACATTCCTGTGATTGCCGGTTCTGCTCTTGCAGCTCTGGAAGGCCGTGACGATGAAATCGGCAAGGATAAAATCCTTGAGCTGATGAAAGCTGTCGATGACTTCATTCCTCAGCCAGAACGTCCTGTTGACCAAGACTTCCTGATGCCGATCGAAGACGTGTTCTCGATCTCTGGTCGTGGTACGGTTGTTACCGGCCGTGTTGAAACCGGCATCGTGAATGTTGGCGACGAAGTTGAAATCGTTGGTATCAAAGATACCACGAAAACAACTGTTACCGGCGTTGAAATGTTCCGCAAGCTGCTCGACTCCGGTCAGGCTGGCGACAACATTGGTGCGTTGATCCGCGGTGTTGCACGTGAAGACGTTGAGCGTGGCCAGGTTCTTTGTAAGCCAGGTTCGATTACGCCGCACACCGAGTTCACAGCAGAAGTTTACGTTCTGTCCAAGGACGAAGGTGGACGTCACACGCCATTCTTCGCTAACTATCGCCCACAATTCTACTTCCGTACAACGGACGTAACCGGCGAAGTTATCCTTCCTGAAGGAACGGAAATGGTTATGCCTGGTGACAACGTGACCATCAACGTCAAGTTGATTGCACCAATCGCTATGGACCAGGGTCTTCGCTTCGCTATCCGCGAAGGTGGCCGGACTGTTGGTTCTGGGGTTGTCAGCGCCGTAACAAAGTAATATAGGACTGCATCGCCGCTCGGATTTAGTGATTCGGGCGGCTGCTTCCAGCCCGAATGGGCATGGCGTAAAATCCGCCCGGCAAAATCGGGCGGTTTTTATTTTGAAGGTTTTAACATAGTAATCCTTCGTTACGACTTGGCGGATTTATCTGCCTAAGCTTTGGCGAAGGACGGCTCTTTGACATTGGTATAAGGTTCATATGGAAACGCAGAATATTCGCATACGCCTGAAGGCATTCGATCACCGGGTTCTTGATCAGGCAACAGGGGATATCGCTGACACAGCTCGCCGTACCGGCGCGCTTATCCGTGGACCGATACCATTGCCAACGCATATTGAAAAATTCACCGTAAACCGCGGCCCTCACGTTGATAAAAAATCACGTGAACAGTTTGAGGTCCGGACTTATAAGCGGTTGCTCGATATCGTGCAGCCTACGCCGCAAACCGTTGATGCTTTGATGAAGCTCGACCTTGCTGCTGGTGTGAATGTAGAGATTAAGCTCGCTTAATGTGAGTGATGACGCTGCCCCTTAACAGGGTGGCGGTGACATGGGAAACCGCCGGACTTATCCGGGTCATGTGTCCCCCGTCTTAGTTTACTTGGTCCTCGGATCATTTGAGCGCTTTGGCCCGGACGGGGCGATATTCAAAAATATTGGGCTGAGTTTTTTGTAGCACGCCCGCTAGCAATACCGCGACCGGGCCTCTGTAAGGAGAAATGATCGTGCGTACTGGCGTGATCGCGAAGAAAATGGGAATGACCCGTTTGTTCCAGGAAGATGGTCGGCATGTGCCGGTAACCGTTCTTTCTCTGGAAGAATGTCAGGTTGTTGGAGCCCGTAACCAGGAACGTGATGGCTATTTTGCTGTCCAGCTTGGTGCAGGTGCCCGTAAAGCGAAAAATGTAAACAAACCACAACGTGAAGCTTTTGCAAAAGCAGAAGTAGAGCCCAAGGCACGTGTTGCCGAATTCCGGGTCGAGAGCGAAGATGCTCTGCTCCCCGTTGGTGCTACCATCACCGCAGACCACTTCATTGCTGGTCAAATGGTTGACATTCAGGGTGTGACACAGGGTAAAGGCTTTGCCGGCGCCATGAAGCGTTGGGGCTTCGGCGGTATGCGCGCCAGCCACGGTGTTTCCATCTCGCACCGTGCACACGGTTCGACTGGTCAGAACCAGGATCCGGGTAAGGTCTTCAAAGGCAAGAAGATGGCCGGTCACATGGGCGCGAAAAACCGCACCCAGCAAAATCTTGAAATCGTTCGCACAGACGCCGCTCGCGGTCTGATCTTTGTGCGCGGCAGCGTTCCCGGTTCAAAGGGTGGCTGGCTTCTGGTTAAAGATGCTGTGAAAGTTGCTCTTCCTGAGGGCGTTCCATTCCCCGGTGCGATGCGCCGTAATGCGGATGAAACTTCCACCGAAGATGCTCCAGCGGGCATGATCGAAGCGGATGCAGTGGTTGAAACGCCAGTTGGTCCAACCGATGCGGAAATCGCAGAAGCAGCAGCAGCGGCTCCCGCAGAAACGCCGGCAGAAGAAAAATCCGATGCCGCAGATGACGCAGGGAAGGAGGGCTAAGCCATGAAAATCAAAGTGAAATCCCTCGACGGTAAAGCCCTGACTGGCGCTAAAGCTGACATCGAGTTGAATGATGACGTGTTCGGCCTTGAAGCGCGTGCAGATATTCTGCACCGCGTCGTAAACTGGCAGCGTGAAAACGCACGTGGCACTGCTCGTGCAGTTCGTGAACGCGGCGATGTTGCCCGCACCGGCAAGAAGTTCGGTAACCAGAAGGGCGGCGGTACCGCTCGTCATGGTTCACGCCGGGCTCCTATCTTCGTCGGCGGTGGTAAAGCCCACGGTCCTCGCAAGCGTGACTTCAACCCTTCGCTGAACAAGAAAGTTCGTGCGCTCGGTTTGAAAATGGCGCTCAGCGACAAAGCGAAGAACGACAATCTGATCGTGCTGGAAAATATCGATCTTAAGGAAGCGAAAACAAAATCGCTTTTGGCTCTTATCGCGAACCTTGGTTTCGGAAACTCGGCTCTCGTCATGGACGGTGATGCAGTGAATGACGCTTTCTCGAAAGCTTCTTCCAACATCCCGCGCCTGAACGTCATGCCGGCTGCTGGTGCCAATGTTTATGACATTTTGAACCACGACACTCTGGTGCTTACCCGTGCCGCAGTCGAAAAGCTGGAGGCACGCTTCAATGGCTAAAAAAGAAGCAATTGACATTCGTCACTATGACGTGATTGTCGGCCCGCATATCACCGAGAAATCAACTTTGCTGAGCGAACATAACGCTGTGGTTTTCAAAGTCGCTAACACCGCGACGAAGCCCCAGATCAAAGCCGCTGTCGAAGCATTGTTTGATGTCAAGGTAAAGGGCGTGAACACGTTGGTCCAAAAGGGCAAGAGCAAGCGTTGGAAGGGTCGCCCCTACACGCGCAACGATGTTAAGAAAGCTGTCGTTACTTTGGCTGAAGGCCAGACCATCGACATCACAACCGGAATCTAGGGCGGGAATAGAAGATGGCATTAAAATCCTATAAACCGACAAGTCCCGCGCAACGTGGCCTTATCCTGGTGGATAAGAGCGGCCTTTGGAAAGGCAAGCCTGTCAAAGCGCTTGTTGAAGGTAAGCGCAAGACTGGTGGTCGTAACAATAAAGGGCACGTGACCTCTCGCGGTATCGCTGGTGGTCATAAGCAAAGATATCGTCTGGTGGACTTCAAGCGCCGCAAGTTCGATATGGCTGCAACCGTTGAGCGGATCGAATATGATCCTAACCGGACCGCCTTTATTGCACTGATCAAATATGAAGACGGTGAGCTGAGCTATATCCTGGCTCCTCAGCGTCTTGCAGTTGGCGATTCAGTGATTGCGGGCGAAAAAGTTGACGTGAAGCCGGGTAATGCGATGAAATTGTCGCAAATGCCAATCGGTACGATCGTCCACAATGTGGAAATGAAGCCAGGGAAGGGCGGCCAGATCGCTCGTTCCGCCGGCACTTATGTCCAGATTGTTGGCCGTGACCGCGGCATGGTTATTGTTCGCCTGAACTCTGGTGAACAACGCTATATCCGCAGCGATTGCATGGGCACGGTTGGCGCGGTTTCAAACCCCGACAACTCGAACCAGAATTTCGGTAAAGCTGGCCGCACCCGTTGGAAGGGGCGTCGTCCTCTTACTCGCGGCGTTGCCAAGAACCCTGTCGATCACCCGCATGGTGGTGGTGAAGGCCGGACTTCCGGTGGTCGTCATCCCGTGACACCATGGGGCAAACCGACAAAGGGTGCTCGTACTCGCAAGAACAAAACGACGGACAAGATGATCATCCGGTCGCGTCACGCTAAGAAGAAGAGGTAAGCATGGCTCGTTCCATCAAAAAAGGTCCATTTGTTGACCTCCATCTGCTGAAAAAAGCACAGGACGCTCAGGAAGCCAGTAAGCGCGCGCCGATCAAGACCTGGTCACGTCGCTCCACCGTTCTTCCTGATTTTGTCGGGCTTACTTTTAACGTTTATAACGGCCAGAAATTCATTCCGGTTTCCGTGAATGAAGACATGGTTGGCCACAAGCTGGGCGAGTTCGCACCGACGCGGAACTATTACGGCCACGGCGCAGACAAAAAAGGCAAGAAATAATGGGTAAGGCATCATCACCCCGCCGCGTTGGCGACAATGAAGCTTTGGCTGTTGGCAATTCCATTCGTGGTTCTGCTCAAAAGCTGAATCTTGTTGCACAGCTTATCCGCGGCAAGAAAGCGGAAGACGCTTTGAACATCCTGTCCTTTTCCAAAAAGGCTATGGCGAAAGATGTGAGCAAGGTTCTCGCTTCCGCCATTGCCAATGCTGAAAACAACCATAATCTGGATGTTGACGCATTGGTTGTTCAGGAAGCCAGCGTTGGCAAGAGCCTGACCATGAAGCGCTGGAAAGCCCGCGCACGTGGTCGTTCAGCCAAGATCATCAAGCCATTTAGCCGCGTACGTATCGTTGTTCGCGAAGCGCAAGAAGAAGAGGCGTAAACCATGGGTCAAAAGAGTAATCCTATCGGGCTCCGCCTGCAGATTAACCGGACTTGGGATAGCCGTTGGTATGCGGATGGTTCCAATTATGGCGACCTCTTGATGGAAGACATCAAGATGCGCAAATATATTCTGGAAACCGTGCCGCAGGCCGCAATTTCCAAGGTTGTGATCGAGCGTCCGGCCAAAACCTGCCGCGTATCCATCTATGCTGCCCGTCCCGGTGTTATCATCGGTAAAAAGGGTGCGGATATCGAAAAGCTGCGCCGCAAGTTGAGCGAAATGTCTTCTGGCGATGTGTCTTTGAACATTGTTGAAATTCGCAAGCCTGAAGTTGACGCACAGTTGGTGGCACAGGGCATTGGTGACCAGCTCATCCGCCGTGTTGCTTTCCGCCGCGCTATGAAACGCGCTGTTCAGTCGGCTCTGCGTCTGGGCGCTGAAGGTATTAAAATTGTTTGTGGTGGCCGTTTGGGCGGAGCAGAAATTGCCCGTGTTGAATGGTACCGTGAAGGCCGCGTGCCGCTTCATACGCTGCGCGCCAATATCGACTATGCTGAGCATGAAGCACTGACCGCTTATGGCATTATCGGTATCAAGGTCTGGATTTTCAAAGGCGAGATATTGGGCCACGACCCGATGGCTCAGGATCGGTTGATGGTGGAAGCGCAAACTTCCGGTGTTCGGCCCTCTCGTTAATTGGCACGTTGATAGATTAGGGAATAGGTAGAGCATCATGCTGCAACCAAGAAAAACAAAATTCCGGAAGGCTCACAAGGGCCGGATTAAAGGAAGCGCAAAGGGCGGCACGACGCTGAACTTCGGCACATATGGCCTGAAAGCCATGGAGCCAGAGCGGATTACGGCTCGTCAGATCGAGGCAGCCCGTCGTGCGATCACGCGGCACATTAAACGGCAAGGTCGTTTGTGGATCCGTATCTTCCCGGACGTGCCGGTTTCAAAGAAGCCTGCTGAAGTCCGTCAGGGTAAAGGTAAGGGTTCGGTTGAATTTTGGGCGGCTCGCGTAAAGCCTGGCCGGATCATGTTTGAACTTGACGGTGTGCCCGGCCCAATTGCAGCGGTTGCTTTCGAGCGTGCAGCGATGAAGCTTCCTATTAAGACAAAAGTTGTGGCGCGCCTTGGCGATACCACACATTTGGAAGGTTAAGGACATGAGCAAGATTCAGGATTTGCGGACCAAAACCGACGATCAGCTTGAAAGCGATCTGGGCGAACTGAAGCGCGAGGCATTTAACCTGCGTTTCCAGGCCGCAACCAACCAGCTTGAAAAGCCTAGCCGGATGCGTGAAGTGCGCCGCACGATTGCGAAGATCAAAACACTACAGGGCGAACGTGCGAAAGCCGCCGTCTCAGAAAAGGCGTAAGGAACCGATATGCCAAAAAGTATTCTCACCGGCACGGTAGTGTCAGACAAAGGCGACAAGACAGTTGTCGTTAAAGTCGAACGCAAAATCAAGCATCCGCTTTACGGAAAGATTATGCGGCGCTCGAAGAAATATCACGCGCATGATGAAAATAACGAGATCCGCACCGGCGAAACCGTGCGTATTGAGGAAACGAAACCGATTTCCAAGCTGAAAACTTGGAAGGTGCTGGAACGGGTTGGCGCTGCTGCTGCCCCTGCAACACCGAAGGTTGCTGAAATTACTGCTGCAGACGAAGGCGAAGTCAAAGCCGAAAGCTGAAGCAAGCGAAGTTTAACTGTGCTCCATTTGTCCGGGGCGGAATGAAGAAGGAATTGGATCCATGATCCAGATGCAATCGAACTTGGAGGTCGCTGATAATAGCGGAGCCAAACGTGTGCAGTGTATCAAGGTGCTGGGCGGTTCCAAGCGCCGGTTCGCTGGCGTTGGCGACATTATTGTTGTGTCGATTAAAGAAGCTGCACCGCGCGGTAAGGTCAAGAAGGGTGATGTTCACCGGGCCGTTATCGTTCGCACACGTAAAGATATCCGCCGCAAAGACGGTTCGGTTATCCGCTTCGATACGAATGCCGCAGTGCTGGTCAACAAT
This sequence comes from Parasphingorhabdus sp., assembly GCF_036568145.1. Lineage (GTDB taxonomy): Bacteria > Pseudomonadota > Alphaproteobacteria > Sphingomonadales > Sphingomonadaceae > Parasphingorhabdus. Next base: position 258,496 of record NZ_DATCTC010000016.1, read on the forward strand.
GCGAAGGAGCCAATCGGCACCCGTATCTTTGGCCCTGTGGTTCGTGAACTGCGCGCCAAGAAGCACATGAAAATCATCAGTCTTGCGCCGGAGGTGCTATAGTCATGGCCAATGCAAAGATTAAAAAGGGTGACACGGTTGTTGTTCTGTCCGGCAAGGACAAGGGCAAATCCGGTGAAGTAACCAAAGTGATGCCAAAGGACGGTAAACTTATCGTCGCTGGCGCCAATGTTGCTATTCGTCACCGCAAGCCGACACAGGCCAATCCTCAGGGTGGTCTGGAACGCCGTGAAGCACCTATGCACATCAGCAAGGTTGCCCTGGCCGATCCTAAAGATGGCAAACCGACACGGGTTCGCTTTGAAGAGAAAGACGGTAAAATGGTCCGTGTGGCCGTGAAATCCGGGGAGAAAGTCGATGGCTGATAAATATTTGCCGCGCATGCGCAAAAAATATGACGATGAAATCGTCAAAGCGATGCGGGAAAAGTTCAACTATTCGAACCACATGGAAGTTCCACGCATCGAAAAGATCGTGATCAACATGGGTGTGGGCGAAGGTAGCCAGGACAAGAAAAAAGTCTCAACGGCTGCGAAGGAAATGGAACTGATCGCTGGTCAGAAGCCTGTCATTACCAAAGCGAAAACGTCTATCGCGACGTTCAAGCTGCGTGAAGGCATGCCGATCGGTTGTAAGGTTACCTTGCGCCGTCAGCGTATGTATGAATTCCTGGACCGTCTGGTCACGGTGGCAATGCCCCGTATTCGTGACTTTCGCGGACTGAACCCGAAAAGTTTTGATGGCCGCGGCAACTTTGCCATGGGCATTAAAGAGCAGATTATTTTTCCTGAGATTGCCTATGACGACATCGACGTGGTGCGCGGCATGGACATCATCGTGACGACAAGCGCAAGAACAGATGACGAGGCTCGTGAGCTTCTGAAATTGTTCGGCTTCCCGTTCCCGAAGGAAGAAGAAGAAGAGAAAGCCGCGGCGTAATTCCGCCCGTAACTTTATTAGTCCCCATGGTTTTCGGGGACACGCAAGAAAGGAAGAGAACTTAAGTCATGGCGAAACTGAGTTCCATTAATAAAAACGAACGTCGCAAAAAGCTGGTTAAGAAATATGCTGGCCGCTATGCGAAGTTGAAGGCGATGGCCAACGATCAGTCTCTTGATGAGACAGAACGGTTGATTGCGCGTCTGAAAATGGCGGAAATTCCGCGCAACGGTAATCCTACCCGCGTGCGTAACCGCTGCGAAACAACAGGACGTCCACGCGGCTATTACCGCAAGTTCCGTCTCTGCCGCATCGAGCTGCGTGATATGGCCAATAAAGGTCTTATCCCCGGCGTAACGAAATCCAGCTGGTAAAGGGAAGATAATATGGCTTTTACCGATCCCTTGGGTGATATGCTCACCCGTATCCGTAATGGACAGCAGGCGCGTAAGGACAGTGTGGTTTCACCTGCTTCCAAATTGCGCGGCGCTGTTCTAGAAGTTCTCCAGCGCGAAGGTTATATTCGTGGCTTCAGCGAAGAAGAGGTGAACAAGCACCCCGGTCTTCGTATTGAACTGAAATATTTTGAAGGCGAGCCGGCAATCCGCCACGTTGCCCGCGTTTCAAAGCCTGGTCGTCGTATCTACAGCGGTTCGCAAGAATTGCCGACAGTGCGTAATGGTCTGGGCATCACAATTGTTTCGACGCCTAAAGGTGTTTTGTCTGACGCAGAAGCGCGCAGCCAGAATGTCGGCGGCGAAGTTCTCGCAGAGGTGTTCTGATCATGTCGCGTATCGGAAAGAAAACAGTGAGCATTCCTGCTGGCGTTACCGCCACCATGGAAGACGGTCTGGTTAAGGTCAAAGGACCAAAGGGCGAGCTTTCGACCCCGATGGTTGATGATCTGACCTATGAGCTGAACGACGATGGTTTGCAGGTTAAGCCAGCAAATAAAACCACCCGCGCACGCGCCTTTTGGGGTATGCAGCGCACGCTGGTCCAGAACCTTGTTGACGGTGTGACCGAAGGTTTCACCCAAGTGCTTGAAATCAACGGTGTTGGTTATCGTGCGGCAGTAAAGGGCAAAGTCCTGAACCTGCAACTCGGTTTCAGCCATGATGTCGATTTCGATATTCCGGAAGGCATCACGATCAAGACACCGGATCAGACTACGGTCGAGATTTCGGGAATTGATAGACAGCAGGTTGGTCAGGTAGCTGCCGAAATTCGGCGCTGGCGTAAACCGGAGCCTTATAAAGGCAAGGGCATTAAATATCGCGGTGAATATATTTACCGCAAAGAAGGGAAGAAGAAATAAGCCATGGCTAATCTTTCTTTATTCAAACGGCGTCAGCAACGTGTTCGCACCAAATTGCGTAAGCGCGGGCTTACAAAGCCTCGTTTGTCTGTGCACCGCACGGGCCGTCACATCTACGCGCAAGTCATTGACGATTCAGCAGGCAAAACAGTTGCCTCTGCTTCGACAATCGATAAAGCGTCCAAAGTGAAAACCGGTGCCGATAGCGCAGCGGCAGCCGATGTTGGCAAGCGCGTTGCGGAAGCAGCGAAAAAAGCTGGCATCAAGGAAGTAATTTTTGATCGCGGCGGTTTCCTGTATCACGGACGTGTGAAGGCTTTGGCTGACGCGGCCCGCGAAGGCGGATTGGAGTTTTAATATGGCTGATGAAAACAAAACACCAGAAGGTGCAGCACAGCCCGGTACGACCGGCGAAGGTAATCAGCCTGAAGCTGCTGTAGCGCCTGAAAACAAAACCGGCGGTAATGAACGTCAGTCACGCGGTGGCAATCGCGGCGGACGTGACAATCGCGGCGGTGGCCGTGATGGCGGACGTGGACGTGGACGTGGTAACCGGGATCAGGATCAGGGCGAAGAACTGATCGAGAAACTGGTTCACATCAACCGCGTTTCCAAAACTGTTAAAGGCGGTAAGCGCTTTGGTTTTGCAGCTTTGGTTGTTGTTGGTGATGGCAAGGGCCGCGCCGGTTTCGGTAAGGGTAAAGCACGTGAAGTGCCTGAAGCTATTACCAAGGCAACGGCTGCTGCAAAAAAGAAAATGGTTCGCGTTCCATTACGTGAAGGCCGGACATTGCACCATGATGGCAAAGGCCAGTTCGGCGCAGGTAACGTGACGTTGCGTTCGGCACCTCCAGGTACCGGTATCATTGCCGGTGGCCCGATGCGTGCCGTTTTCGAAAGCCTTGGTGTTGCCGATGTGGTGACCAAGTCCAACGGAACGTCCAACCCATATAACATGATCCGGGCGACCTTTGTGGCGCTTGGTGAACAGACCAGCCCCAAGTCTGTATCGCAGCGGCGTGGCAAGAAAGTTGCCGACCTGCTCGGTCGCGGTGGCGCTTCTGAAGCACAGGCTCAGGCCGATGCTGCAGCAGTTACGGAGTAAGGCATAATGGCTAAAGTGAAAATCAAACAGGTTGGTTCACCAATCCGTCGCCCCGAAGAACAGCGCAAGACGCTGATCGGACTGGGTTTGAACAAGATGCATCGTGTCAGCGAATTGGAAGACACACCGGAAGTGCGTGGCATGATCCGTAAAGTGCAACATCTAGTAGAGGTTGTCGAAGGCTAAACCCTGAAACAACCGTGCGAATAAAAGCGAAAGCGAGTACAAGACATGAAATTAAACGATATTAGAGACAATGACGGCGCACGCAAATTGCGTACCCGTGTTGGCCGCGGCATTGGTTCCGGCAAAGGCAAAACCGGCGGACGTGGCCAAAAAGGTCAGAAATCCCGCTCCGGTGTAGCCATTAAAGGCTTTGAAGGCGGCCAGATGCCCCTTCACATGCGGCTTCCGAAACGCGGTTTCAACAACCCGTTCGGCACCGATTATGCCGAAGTCAACCTGGGCATGATCCAGAAATTTATTGATACCAAACGTCTTGCCAATGATGGCACGCTCGATCAGGCTGCTTTGAATGAAGCTGGTCTGACACGTGGCGGCAAAGATGGTGTTCGTTTGCTCGCCAAGGGTGAAATCAAGGCGAAGATCACGATCGCGGTTGCTGGTGCTTCCAAAGCGGCTATCGAAGCTGTTGAAAAAGCTGGCGGTAAAGTGGAAATTCTTTCCGGCCCAGCCGCACACCGCCCGAAAAACGAGAAAAAAGCAGTTGCTTCCAAGCCTGCGAAAGAGAAAAAAGCGGCTAACAGAGCCAAAAATAAAGCTTGATTCTGAAAGAGGTTCTGGGTGCCAGAACCTCTTTTTCTTCTGCCTCTTGTCTTTGGCTCCCCAACAACCGATATGAAGGCAGTTATATTTCCGCCCATGCGGGAATCGTTTTCGTAGCAAGGTTTACAGGACTTGCTAGAAGGCAGCCCCACCGTCACTTTACGGCGGGTGCAGAATTTAATAGCCGTTATATTATGACGGTATAGTGAGGCAGGGAAGTCTAGTATGGCATCAAAAGCCGATCAGGTCGGAGCAAATTTGAACCTGGCAAAATTCGGAGAAGCAACCGAGCTTCGCAAACGGATTTGGTTTACACTGGGCGCTTTGGTGATTTTTCGCCTTCTAAGCTTTGTTCCGCTACCAGGCGTTGACCCTGTAGTGCTTGCGGATCTGTATGACCAGACACGCGGCGGCGTTCTTGACATTTTCAATACATTCTCCGGCGGTTCGCTGGAGCGGATGAGCCTTATCGCGCTGGGCGTCATGCCCTATATTACCGCGTCGATTGTCGTCCAGTTGGCCGCAGCATTGTCCCCGACATTGGCCGCGATCAAGAAAGACGGCGAGGCGGGCCGCAAAAAGCTTAACCAATATACCCGCTATGGTACGGTCGGCCTGACCGCAGTTCAGGGCTATTTTATTGCCGTTGGCCTTGAAAGCTTTGCCTCGCAATCGGGTCTGCAAGCCGTGGTTAATCCCGGCATTGGTTTCCGTGTTGGTGCGGTTATCAGTCTGGTTGGCGGTACTTTGTTCCTGATGTGGCTGGGTGAGCAGATCACCAGCCGGGGTATCGGCAACGGTATCTCCCTTATCATCATGGCCGGTATTGTCGCGCAGATGCCAACTTTCGTCGGCAACCTGATGGAAGGCAGCCGGACCGGTTCGATCGGCGCTATCACCATCATCGGCTTGCTCGCAATGGTGATTGGCCTGGTCCTGTTCATCTCTTTCATGGAGCGGGCGCAAAGGCGCGTGCTGATCCAATATCCCAAACGCGCCACGCAAAATGGCGTGATGCAGGCGGACCGCAGCCACTTGCCGCTAAAGGTAAATACGGCAGGCGTGATCCCGCCAATCTTTGCCTCCTCACTGCTCTTGATGCCACTGACCGTCAGCCAGTTTGCAGGCAATACGACTGCGGGTGAAAGCGCAATGGGTGATTTTGTCATCGCGCTGAACCAATATCTTGCTCACGGCCAGCCGCTCTACATGGCGCTATATGCTGCCGGTATTATCTTTTTCTGTTTCTTCTACACAGCGGTTGTCTTTAACCCGGAAGAAACGGCTGACAATCTTAAGAAAAATGGCGGGTTTGTTCCGGGTATTCGTCCGGGCAAAAACACAGCCGACTATCTGGATTATGTGCTGACCCGTATCACGGTCGTTGGCGCTGCCTATCTGGCGCTGGTTTGTGTGTTGCCGGAATATGTGATGGCACAAACCAACCTACCACTGTTTTTCCTCGGCGGGACCAGCTTGCTGATTATCGTCAACGTAACCGTGGATACAGTGACCCAGATTCAAAGCCATTTGCTGGCCTTGCAATATGGCGATCTGCTTAAAAAAGCAAAACTGAAGGGTGGTCGGCGTAAACGCTAGAACCGGGTTTCAGTATTTTCATAGGTTATAGGGGACAATGAGATATGGATATCATCCTGTTGGGACCACCGGGCGCTGGTAAAGGCACCCAGGCCGCACTGCTTGAAGACAAATTTGGCATGGTTCAGCTTTCGACTGGCGACATGCTGCGCGCTGCGGTCAAGGCCGGCACGGAAGTTGGTCTGAAAGCCAAGGCATTGATGGAAGCCGGTGAGCTGGTACCTGATGAAGTTGTTTCCGGGATCATAGGCGAAAAGCTGGACGATCTTGGCCCTGACCAAGGGGTTATTTTTGACGGCTATCCGCGCACTGCTGCACAGGCTGTTTCGCTCGACGAGATATTGGCCGCCCGTGGCCGCAAGCTGGACCATGTGATTGAGCTGGTTGTGGATGAAGATGCTCTGGTTGAACGTATTACAGGACGCTTTACCTGCGGAAATTGCGGGGCAGGTTATCATGACACTTTCAAAAAGCCCGCCAAGGACAATGTTTGTGATGTCTGCGGTTCCAGTGATTTTAAGCGCCGCCCGGATGATAATGAAGAAACCGTCCGGACGCGCATGGCCGAATATCGCGCGAAAACACAGCCGATCCTTCCCATATACGAGGAGCGCGGCATTGTGACGAAGGTTGATGGCATGGCCAGCATGGATGAAGTCAGCAACGCGATTTCAACCACTCTTGCTTCCGGTTAAAACCGGCTTTCCAAATTCAGATTAGTTATAAAACTTATCTATTAAGTTAGAAGTTCAGTGCTATGCGCATCTGTTATAAAGCTTCTATCTTAAATCAATAGTCGGCCCGCGATTCTTAAGCGTTGCAGCCGACAGGTAGCACGCAGATAATCTTTTAGGGGGTACAAGACGATGATAGGTTCCGATCATGTGGATTTCGCTGCATTCATGGAAGGCGTAAGAAGCCGTAATCCTGGTCAAACCGAATTCATTCAGGCGGTGCAGGAAGTTGCCGAGGATATTTACGAGTTTATAGAAGACAAGGAACAATATCATACTGCCCAGATTCTGCGCCGTATGGCAGAGCCTGATCGCGTGGTTTCCTTTCGCGTATGCTGGGAAGATGACACGCACCGTATTCGTGTCCAGCGGGGTTGGCGGGTCCAAAGCAATAATGCGATCGGCCCTTATAAGGGCGGTATCCGCTTTCACCCCAATGTGACTGAAAGTATTCTGAAATTCCTGGCCTTTGAACAGACGTTTAAAAACTCTCTGACCGGCTTGCCTATGGGCGGAGCAAAGGGCGGGGCGGATTTTGATCCCAAAGGGAAATCCGACGCCGAAGTCATGCGTTTTTGCCAGTCCTTTATGACCGAACTTTACCGTCATATTGGCCCGGATACCGATGTTCCTGCGGGTGATATCGGCGTGGGTAGCCGTGAAATCGGATATATGTTCGGTCAATACAAGCGGATCACCAATCGCTGGGAAGGCGTGCTGACCGGTAAGGGCCGCGAATATGGCGGCAGCGAGCTGCGCCCTGAAGCAACCGGCTATGGTGCCGTATATTTCCTGCAGGACATGCTGAACCACAAGAATGACAGCATTGAAGGCAAAACCGTAGTTATTTCCGGATCTGGCAATGTTGCAACCCACGCGGCAGAGCAGGTTCTGAAACAGGGCGGCAAAGTGCTGACCTTGTCCGACAGCAGCGGTTTTGTGTATGATCCCGAAGGGTTCACCCAAGAGAAAATCGACTGGGTCAAAATTCATAAAACCCATCGCCGCGGCTGTATAGCGGATTATGTCAACGAGTTTAAAGGGGCGACTTACCATGAAGGGCTGCGCCCGTGGGGTGTTCCCTGTAATCTTGCCATGCCATGCGCAACGCAAAATGAACTGAATGAAATCGAAGCCAAAATGCTGGTAGACAATGGCGTGATGGCGGTATCCGAAGGCGCGAACATGCCGACCACTCTGGAAGGCGTCCATGTCTTCCACGATGCAAGGATCATGTATGGTCCCGGTAAAGCGGCCAATGCAGGTGGTGTGGCAGTATCCGGGCTGGAAATGAGCCAGAATGCTGAGCGGGTTAGCTGGAACCACGAACGGCTTGGCACCATGTTGACCGAATTGATGAAGGGTATCCATAGTCAGTGCGTCGAATATGGCGATCAGGGCGATGGCTATGTCGATTATGCGAAGGGTGCGAATATCGCTGGCTTCAAGAAAGTGGCAGATGCCATGCTGGCTTACGGGGTTGTTTGACGCCTGAAGCCACTAGCCCGTCGATGCGGGGGCGATAATAATCTTGCCTATCATGATACCATCGACCACATATTGGCCGATGGTAAACATGAAACCTGAAAAACTGCCACGCTTACGCAAAAAGCTGACAGAGCCTTGTGAAATAGGTTGGTGCGAGCTTGTCAGCCTGCCGGAACTGGGTATCGAGAATATTCACGCGAAGATCGATAGCGGAGCGGCAACATCATCGCTCCATGCTGTCAGGATAAAGCCGTTCGAGCGTGATGGTGAGCAATGGGTCAGGTTCACGATCCCCAAGTCACCGGAATTACCCGCGATACGCTGTGAAGCGAAAGTTTTGGAAAAGCGCCTGGTTAAAAGTTCCAACGGGCGCTCTCAACAAAGATATGTTATAGAAACAATTATGCAACTCGGACCGCTTACATGGGTTGGCCATATGACATTGGCCAACCGTCAATCTATGGCATTTCCAGTGCTGATCGGGCGGCGAGCGCTGAAACGGGGCTTTCTGGTCAATAGTGCCAAACGCTGGATGCTGGGACAACCTGCCATCAATTCTATTGCGAAGGTGTAATTTATGAAGATCGCCATGCTCGCACGCAATCCGAAGCTATATTCCCACAGGCGTCTGTTAGAAGCAGCGGAAGAACGCGGGCATCAGCTGCAAATCCTGAACACGCTTCGCTGCACGATGAACATCACGTCACATCGGCCGTCGATCCTTTATAATGGGGAGACGCTGAAGGGTTTTGATGCGGTGATACCGCGCATCGGGGCGTCGATCACCCATTATGGTCTGGCGGTGTTGCGGCAATTTGAGATGATGGGCGTGTGGCCGCTGAACGAAAGCGTTGCGGTTGGCCGCTCGCGGGACAAATTGCGCTCGATGCAGATATTTGCCAAGCATGGCCTTGGCCTGCCGGTTACCGCTTTTGCCCACGACCCCAAACAGACTGACGAGGTGCTGAAGATTATCGGCGGAGCGCCTGCGGTTATAAAGCTGCTTGAAGGAACGCAGGGCATTGGCGTTGTGCTTGGCGAAACGGCCAATAGTGCCAAATCGGTCATCGAGGCTTTTCGCGGCTTGAACGTGAACATTCTTGTTCAGGAGTTCATCAAAGAGGCAGGTTCCAGCGATATTCGCATCTTTGTCGTCGGCGGCAAAGTGGTCGCGGCAATGAAGCGCACAGGTGCGGAGGGTGATTTCCGGTCCAATCTGCACCGCGGCGGGACCGCAACAATGGTCAAGATCACACCGGAGGAACGCTCCACCGCTGTGCGGGCAGCCAAAGTCATGGGGCTTAACGTCGCGGGCGTCGATATATTGCGCTCCAATCATGGTCCGGTGATTATGGAAGTAAACAGCTCGCCGGGACTGGAGGGAATTGAAAATGCCACAGGCAAGGACATTGCGGGGCAGATCATCCAGTTTATCGAAGCAAATGCCAGCCCCGGTAAGACAAAGACCAAAGGGAAGGGGTAAAGGGTACGGCCTTTGCCCAAGGAATAGGCCGTTCGTGATCTTTAGCCAGCCCTCGGCTCGACTGGCGTTACACTAACGTCATTTTTGAGGGCAGGTGCCCGCATCGCGTGCTTGACTCCCGGCCTGATGAGTCTTAGATGGACCTCATTCGAAACAGAGTTGAACCGGCAGTACCTTTCGTGGTGCGCGCTGGTTTTGCGCGTTTCGGATGTGTTTTTAACCACTTAGCGATGAGATAGAGACCGGCGACTCGGTCTCTGTGGAGCAGGAGAAAAATATTGGCACGTATTGCCGGGGTAAATATCCCAACAAACAAGCGCGTAATTATCTCGCTTACCTATATTCACGGTATCGGACGCACCAAAGCGGCTGAAATTGTCGAAAAACTGAAAATCGATCCGGCCCGCCGGGTTCAGGACCTTACCGATCAGGAAATTTTGCAGATACGCGAAACCATTGATTCAGACTTGACTGTTGAAGGTGACTTGCGTCGTGAGACAGCAATGAACATCAAGCGTCTGATGGATCTGGCCTGCTATCGCGGTCTTCGTCATCGTAAGGGACTTCCTGTTCGCGGACAGCGTACGCATACCAATGCGCGCACCCGTAAAGGCAAGCCCAAGGCAATTGCCGGTAAGAAGAAATAAGATAGGCAGGCGGTCCTTTTGGACCGGCTTTTCTTGTTTCGCCACCGGAGGTTGCTCAAACCAGTCACAAGGCTAACCGGGCAGCTTAACACAGGATATTAGGTAGGAATTGATAACATGGCACGCGAACCGCAGCGCTTGAAAAAAAGCGCGCGCAAAAATATTTCGGCAGGCGTAGCGCACGTCAACGCCACTTTTAACAACACGATGGTTACCATCACCGACGCACAGGGCAATGCGATTAGCTGGTCCTCCGCAGGTATGATGGGTTTTAAAGGCTCTCGTAAATCTACGCCTTACGCGGCGCAGGTCGCAGCAGAAGATGCTGGTAAAAAAGCGGCTGAACATGGTGTCCGCACCCTGGAAGTGGAAGTGAAAGGCCCTGGTTCTGGCCGTGAGTCTGCACTTCGGGCACTTCAAGCAGTCGGCTTTACCATTACCTCGATCCGCGATGTAACGCCGATTCCGCATAATGGTGTACGTCCGTCCAAGCGTCGCAGAGTCTAAACCACTTTGTTCAAGGAAGCTATCCGGCCGGTAGTTTCCAATTTTTGGTAATTCGGAGTGGTAACGGTCCAACCCACTCTTTGAACTCACTAGGGGAAGTCCATGACTGTCAATATGAAGAACTGGCAAGAACTGAAGAAGCCCAATGTTCTCGATATAAAATCTGGTGGTGATCCCAAGCGTAAAGCTACTTTTGTAGCTGAACCTCTTGAGCGCGGCTTTGGCTTGACGATTGGTAACGCGCTGCGCCGCGTTTTGCTGTCATCGCTTCAGGGCGCTGCAGTTACATCGATCAAGATCGAAAACGCGCTGCACGAATTCTCGTCGCTTCCCGGCGTTCGTGAAGATGTCACGGACATCGTTCTGAACGTCAAACAGATTGCGCTGAAAATGGAAGGCGACGATGCCAAGCGTCTTCAACTTTCCGCAACTGGCCCTGCCGAAGTAAAAGCGGGTGATATTGCTGTATCCGGCGACATTGAAGTGATGAACCCTGATCTGATCATCTGTCACCTTGACGAAGGGGCATCGTTTAACATGGAGCTGACGGTTAATACCGGTAAGGGCTATGTTCCTGCGGTTGCCAACCGTCCGGTTGATGCGCCAATCGGCCTGATCCCGGTTGATTCGCTTTATTCGCCAATCCGTCAGGTTTCATACAAAATCGAAAATGCCCGCGTTGGTCAGGAGCTTGACTTTGACAAGCTGAACCTGAACATCGAAACAGACGGCACCGTGACACCGGAAGATGCGATTGCTTATGCTGCCCGTATTCTTCAGGACCAGTTGCAACTGTTCGTGCATTTCGAAGAAGCTCTGGAAAGCGTGACATCGCCCATCGGCATGGCTTCTGCACAAAGCCAGCAGGAAAGCGATGCCAACCAGCTCAACCGTTACCTCCTCAAAAAGGTCGACGAGCTGGAACTTTCGGTACGTTCGGCAAACTGTCTCAAGAACGACAATATTATCTATATTGGCGACCTGGTCCAGAAAACCGAAGCGGAAATGCTTCGCACGCCAAACTTCGGCCGCAAATCCTTGAACGAAATCAAGGAAGTGCTGTCCAGCATGGGGCTGCGTCTGGGAATGGATATTCCCGGTTGGCCACCTGAAAATATTGAAGAAATGGCCAAGAAGCTCGAACAGGAATTGCTCGGTTAATCAAATAACCGGCTTAAACGGGAAACTGGGCCGACCCTTAAACCGGCCTGCATCGGGGTACCTCATACGGCCCCAATACGAACGGAGTATAGAATATGCGTCATAGAATGAAGGGCCGCCGTATGCAGCGGACCGGTGCCCACCGTCAGGCATTGTTGAAAAACCTGGCAGCGGCATTGATCAAGCATGAGCAGATCCAGACCACACTTCCTAAAGCCAAAGAAATGCGGCCTTATGTTGAAAAGCTGATTACTCTTGCGAAAAAAGGCGGTTTGTCCAATCGCCGCATCGCCCATGCACGATTGATGGACGAGGCTCAGGAAAAGAAACTTTTTGAAATTCTGGCTGAACGCTATGCCGACCGTAACGGCGGCTATACGCGGATCATCCGTGCCGGTTTCCGTGCATCCGATGCTGCGCCAATGGCGATTATCGAGCTGGTTGACCGTGACACAGAAGCCAAGGGTCAGGACAGCGGTCCGGACCAGAACGCTGAAGAAGATTTCGAAGACGCATAAGTCCGTTTTCTGAAAGTTTGTTTCATTTGAAATCAGGGGCTGCAAGCGATAAGCTTGTGGCCTCTTTTTTGTCTGTATCCACAGTTTTCGGGAAATCCTTCATGCGCATCACTACTATTTTTGCTTTGGCGTTGGCCAGTAGCACCGCAATCTCCCCCGTATCTGCATTGGCCCAAGCCAGTGCAACAATGAAAGACGATGCTTTGACCTATCCCGAAACCAAAACTGTTGACGTAGTTGAAGAACAATTTGGCGAGAAAATCACAGACCCTTATCGCTGGCTGGAAAATGATGTCCGCGAGGATAGCGATGTCGCGGCATGGGTGGATGCCCAAAATGCTGTGACGAACGCCTATCTTGAAAAGCTGGACGGGCGAGAGGCTCTGGCCGCGTCCATGACAAAGCTGTTTGATTATGATGCGCTGGGCGTCCCGGTCGAGGCAGGAGGGAAATATTTCTACGAACGCAAGAGCGGCGGCCAGAATCAGGCTGTCCTTTACGTTCGTGAAGGCGAAGATGGCGAGGAGCGCGTTTTGATCGATCCGGCCAAATGGTCGGATGATGGCGCGACGGCGCTTGCGGAGTGGAAGCCTTCGGACGACGGCAGCTTGCTCGTATATGCTATTCAGGATGGCGGCTCTGACTGGCGCACCGTGAAAGTGATCGAGATCGCTACCGGCAAGATTTTAGACGACACGGTTGAGTGGGTGAAATTCAGCAACCTTGCATGGATGCCCAAGAATTTTGGATTTCTCTATTCCCGCTTTCCGGCTCCGGAAGAGGGCGAGACGTTTCAGTCGCTGAACAAGGACCAGACAATCTACCTGCACCTGATCGGAAGGCCGCAGGCAGAGGATATGAAAGTTTACGAAACACCCGACCGGCCCGACCTCAACCATGTGGCGGAGCTGACATCGGACAGCGAATGGGTGGTAATCAGCTCATCCTCCGGAACAGATGAACGATATGAAATCACGCTGGTCAAGGTCGATGCGCCTGAACTTGAAACACGCACCCTGATAAAGGGGCTGGAGAATAACTGGACACTGGTCGACGGTATTGGCGATATACTCTATTTCGCAACCGATAAAGACGCACCGCGCCGGCGGATCATGAAAACGGATGTCAGCGCTGAAACTCCCGAATGGGAAGAGATTGTTCCGGAACATGTCGCCACGATCGACAGCGCCATACTGGTTGGCGAGACATTGGCTGTGGATTATATTGATGACGCGAAAAGCCGGCTTGAGCTATTCGCACTGGATGGTACTCCCAAAGGCATTGTCGACCTGCCGGGGCTGGGTCAGGTGAGCGGCCTTGATGGATCGGCCAAGGATAGCGAGGCATTTTTTGCCTTCACCAGCTTTAACCGGCCTTCCACAATCTACCGCTTTGGCGATGTCGGCGCTCCAAAAGTCTGGGCAAAGCCTGATATTCCGTTCGATCCAGAAAATATTGTGGTGTCGCAGCGCTTTTACGAAAGCAAGGACGGCACCAAAATTCCGATGTTCCTTGTCCACAGGAAAGACATTGACCCCAGCAAGGGCGCGCCAACCCTGCTTTATGGTTATGGCGGGTTCAACATCTCGCTTCTGCCTGAATATAGCGCTCCGAAAATGGCGTGGATCGAAGCGGGCGGGGTCTATGCCTCTGCCAATCTGCGCGGCGGCGGCGAATATGGTAAAGAATGGCATGACGGTGGACGTCTGAATAACAAACAGAATGTGTTTGATGACTTTATCGCTGCGGGTGAATATCTGATCGAGGAAGGCATTACACCGCAAGACGGCCTTGCGATCGAAGGGCGTTCTAATGGCGGCCTGCTTGTCGGAGTGGTAGTGAACCAGCGGCCGGATCTTTTCACCGCCGGTCATGCTGCCGTGGGCGTTATGGATATGCTGCGTTTTGACCGGTTTACCGCCGGACGCTACTGGGTCGATGATTACGGCTATCCCGGAAAAGAAGCGGATTTCCATGTTTTGCGGGAATATTCACCCTATCATAACATAAAGGATGGCACGGATTACCCCGCGCTTATCGTCTCAACCGCCGACACGGATGATCGTGTAGTCCCCGGTCACAGCTTCAAATATACCGCGCGGCTACAGGCGCTCGGCACCGGTGACAAGCCGCACCTGATCCGTATAGAAACACGGGCAGGGCATGGCAGCGGCAAGCCCACGGACAAGCTGATCGAGGAATATTCCGATATTTACGGTTTTCTGGCCGATGCGGTTGGTCTGGATATTGCCGACTAGCTTTTCCGCCAGTCAGCAATATCCGGTACCGGCTATATCTTGCTAGACATCCAGATTGGCGACGTTCAGCGCGTTATCGACGATAAATTCACGTCGTGGTTCGACAACGTCGCCCATCAGTTTGGTGAATATTTCGTCGGTAACGTCGGCTTGTTCGACCGTCACCTGCAATAACGAGCGGACTTCAGGATCCAGCGTGGTTTCCCAAAGCTGCTCGGCATTCATCTCGCCCAGTCCTTTATACCGCTGGAAAGACAGCCCTTTGCGGCCCGCAGCCAATATGGCATCGATCAATTCGGATGGCCGCGTGATTAATAGGCCCTGTGCCCCTGCGAGTGCATCCTCGTCCGCATCATCGGCGTCACCCGCTGCAGACTTCACGAGACGGCTACCGCTGGTATAAGTTTCGCTCTGCTGCGAGGCTAGGCTGTGCAGCTTGCGCGCTTCTGCGGATTCAAGGAATTTGGCTTCGATGATATGATGGTCGGTAACGCCGCGCCACACACGTTCAAACAGATAACCGCCTTCCTGGGAAACGCTGCCGGACCAGCGGCCCTCTTCGTCAACGGCATCCATCCATGCAGCGGCAGCCGCTACCGCAGCCTCTCGGTCAGAGAAGCCATAATCGGGGTTAAGGGCGCCGGTCAGGGCCATAGCCTCTACAATAGTGCTGTCATAACGGCGCGGAACATAGGCCATCAGCGAACGCATACGGCGGGCATGTTCGACCAGATTGCGTAAATCCTGACCGGACCGTGCGCCTTCGTTGGTTTGAAGGACCATGTTCTGCAAACCGGCATCGATCAGATATTTTTCAAGCGCGCTGTCATCTTTCAGATAGACTTCGCTCTTGCCCTTGCCGACTTTGTAAAGCGGAGGCTGGGCAATATAAAGATGACCGTTTTCAATGATTTCCGGCATTTGCCGATAGAAAAATGTCAGCAGCAACGTGCGGATATGTGCGCCGTCAACGTCAGCATCGGTCATGATGATGATTTTGTGATAGCGCAGTTTTTCTATGTTGAAGTCTTCGCGCCCAATCCCTGTGCCCATGGCCTGGATCAGGGTGCCGACTTCCTTGGACGACAGCATCCGGTCAAAGCGTGCACGCTCGACGTTCAGGATTTTACCCTTGAGCGGCAGGATCGCCTGATAATGCCGGTCGCGCCCCTGTTTTGCGGAGCCGCCAGCGGAGTCACCTTCCACCAGGAACAGTTCGGATTTTGTCGGATCGCGTTCCTGGCAATCGGCCAGCTTGCCGGGCAGGGAAGCAATATCCATCGCCCCTTTGCGCCGGGTCAGTTCGCGCGCTTTTTTCGCCGCTTCACGCGCTGCCGCAGCGTCAATCACCTTCTGCACGACCATGGAAGCGTTTTGCGGATTTTCTTCCAGCCATTCGGCCAGCTTGTCCGCCATCAGGCTTTCGAGCGGTTGCCGCACTTCGGATGAGACCAGCTTGTCCTTGGTCTGTGAACTGAATTTCGGGTCCGGCAGTTTGACGGACACAATGGCGGTCAGGCCTTCGCGCATATCATCGCCGGTCAGCTTGACCTTCTCTTTCTTGAGCGCGCCAGAGCTTTCGGCATAATTGTTGAGCGTGCGTGTCAGCGCCGAACGGAAAGCCGCCAGATGGGTGCCGCCATCGCGCTGCGGAATATTGTTGGTGAAACACAGCACATTTTCATAATAGCTGTCATTCCATTCCAGCGCGACATCGATGGTGACATTGTCGCGGTCACCATGAATAGCGATGGGATCCGGGACAATAGGGGTCTTGTTACGATCAAGGTAGCGCACAAAAGCGGCAATCCCGCCTTCGTAAAACAGATCGACTTCCTTGGTATCTTCACCTCGTTCGTCGCGCAGCAGGATGTGGACACCCGAATTGAGGAAGGCAAGCTCGCGGTAACGGTGTTCCAGCTTCTCGAAATCAAACTCGGTAATCTTGAACGTCGCAGGGGACGGGAAAAATGTGACGCGCGTACCCTTTTTGCCATTGGAATCGCCGATAGCTTCCAGTGAGCGCACGGTATTGCCGAATTCAAAGCGCATATTATGCTCTTTGCCTTCGCGCCAGATGTTCAGTTCCAGCCATTCGGACAGAGCGTTAACCACGGATACGCCCACGCCGTGAAGACCGCCGGAGACTTTATAGGCATTGTCGTCGGACGTATTTTCAAATTTGCCGCCCGCGTGAAGCTGGGTCATGATGACTTCGGCTGCGCTGACGCCTTCACCCGTGTGCATGCCCACCGGAATACCGCGGCCATTATCTTCGACAGAGACGCTGCCATCTGCGTTCAGCGTGATCTGAATAAGGTCGCAATGACCCGCCAGGGCTTCATCAATCGCGTTGTCGGAAACCTCGAACACCATGTGGTGCAGGCCCGAACCGTCGTCGGTGTCGCCAATATACATGCCGGGCCGTTTGCGCACGGCATCAAGGCCTTTCAGGACCTTGATAGAATCTGCGCCATACTCGCTTTGATTGGGATTATCGGAAGGTTTTTTCATACCTTCCGGGGTGCCGTTTTCTATGTTTTCACTCATATGATCCTCTTAGCCGTTTGAGGCCCGAAACCCAAGGATTTTGTTTGAAATACAGATAATAAATTGTATGTTTTACAGTCAGTTATGATAGTTTGGCCGGGGGTTCTTTTCAGCAGCGCTATTCGCCGCTGAAATGATGCACTAGACCCCTGTTAGAGGAGGAGATTGCTATATGACGAACCCTGCCGATATTGTGCCTTTTGCCAAGACGATGGGCATTAAAATCACTGAAATGACCAAAGAGAAAGTCACTGGCGAAATGCTGGTGCGGCCAGAGATTTGCACGGCGGCGCAGGCAGGAGGTGCGCTATCTATCCATGGCGGCGCCGTGATGACCTTTGCCGATGTTCTGGGCGCTTTCGGTGGCTTTGTGAACTTGCCGGAAGGATCAGGCGGGACGACGACATCCGAAAGCAAGACCAATTTCCTGAACGGCGCACCGGCAGGACAGACAGTTTACGGCGAATCCATCCCGTTGAAAGTCGGCAAAAGGCAATCGGTTTGGCAAACGCGGATCACACTGGATGACGGAACATTGGTTGCGGTCGTGACCCAGACCCAGATTGTGCTTTGAATCAGTTGCCATTCAAATCTTTCCATCGGGACGATTATTGGTCTAGGCTATATTCATGATGAAAAAGCTTTGCACCGCCCTGTTGATTTGCCTTGCAGCCAGCGCCTGTTCTGAAACCACGAAGGTCAGCGATGATCTGGAGGAAAGCCAGACGGATTCCGCAAACCCAACTGGCCGGTTGGAAAGAGAGGGATCAAGCCCGGGTGAACAGCCGGTCCGTATCGGTGAAGGCGGTCCGCGTTTTTCAGCTTGCCAGGGAGCGGGCAGGGTGGCCAATCTGCGCGGGGACGAGGAGTTAGCGGTTTTGATCGCGCCCTTTGCCAGTGCTGAATCCAAGGATAGCCTGACAGCCGGGCAATTCGTCCATATATGCAGCCGCAGCCATGACCAGCAATGGATGGGCGTCGTCTATAGCCCCACGCCAGCAGAGGGTGAGGAAGCAATAGATTGCGGTGTATCCTCCCCCGTCCGCACCAAGCGCAATTATGATGGCCCCTGCAAAAGCGGCTGGGTCGATAGTGCTTATGTAAAATTGGTAGCGGGTTAAAAACTTAACTCCGCTCACTTCTAGCAACAGGGAAATATTATATGGCATTAAATCCTGTCACCTATCTGGAACAGCCTTTCGGGCAAATGGCCGAGCTTATCAACGCTCATGCCGAGAACCAGCCGGATCGGATTGCTCTGGATGATAGTGAGGAAAAGCTGACATGG
Organism: Parasphingorhabdus sp.; assembly: GCF_036568145.1. GTDB lineage: Bacteria > Pseudomonadota > Alphaproteobacteria > Sphingomonadales > Sphingomonadaceae > Parasphingorhabdus. The sequence continues at coordinate 276,937 of NZ_DATCTC010000016.1, forward strand.
GCTCAGACAGCCGATCTGGTCAACCGGGTCGCGGCGCAGCTACAGGCGGATGGACTGAAAAAAGGGCAGGCGGTTTCGATCCTCGGCACAACGACGGTTCGCTATGCCATTGCCTATCTTGCCGCGATCGTGGCTGGTGGCTGCGCGGCGCCGCTCACAACTTCGGCAACGCCGAAACAGCTTGCCAATATGATGGCCGACAGCGGCGCGATGCACTTGTTTGTCGATAGCGCGAAGCGGGCGGAGCTGTTTGACAGCGGTATCGACCTGCCGCCGCTCAAACATGTCATGCTGGACGTGGCAGAAGACGATGCACCGTTGATGCACGACTGGATGGCTGCGGAAGGTGCTATGCCGAAAGATATGGGCGCTGGTCCCAAAGACCCGTTCAACATCATCTATTCCAGCGGCACGACCGGCACGCCAAAGGGGATTGTCCACAGCCGCCAGATGCGCTGGTATCAAATAGCCGTCGGCGAAAGCACAGGCTATGGCAAGCCGGGTAAGGTGTCGCTTTTGTCCACTCCGCTCTATTCCAACACGACGCTTGCCGTTTTCCTGCCCACCATGGCTTATGGCGGGACGGCCATCCTTATGCGGAAATTTGATTGCAAGCGCTGGCTGGAACTGGCGCAGGAAAACCGCGTGTCCCATACCATGCTGGTCCCCGTGCAATATCAGCGGTTGATGGATTTTGAAGGCTTTGACGATTATGACCTGAGCAGCCTCACCCATAAATATTGCACCAGCGCACCATTTTCCGCCGAATTAAAGGCCGAAGTCATAAAACGCATGCCCGGCGGATTGATCGAGGTTTATTCGATGACCGAAGGCGGCGTGGTCTGCATATTGCTCGCCCATGCCCATCCGGACAAGCTGCACACCGTCGGCATTGCCTGGGGCGGCAGTGAAGTGATTACCGTGGATGAAGATCTGAACCGTTTGCCACGCGGCGAAATAGGCGAGCTGGTCGGGCGATCGCAAACGATGATGAGCGGTTATCAGAACCAGCCGGAAAAAACCGAGGAGGCGAGCTGGTATGATGAAAATGGTGATCGCTGGCAACGCATGGGCGATATTGGCAAGGTGGACGAGGATGGCTTCATCACCCTGATGGGCCGGTCAAAGGATATGATTATTTCCGGCGGCTTCAACATCTATCCTCGCGATCTGGAAGAAGCATTGATGGCCCAGCCCGATGTTGCCGATGCTGCGGTGGTCGGTATCGCGTCAAGGCAATGGGGCGAGACACCCGTCGGCTTTGTTGTGGCAGAGGCAGGCGCATCGCTTGATCTGGAAGCGCTGAGAGAGGCGACCAATGCCCAGCTTGGCAAGACACAGCGCCTGTCAGAGCTGCATCTGATCGATGAACTGCCGCGTAGCCATATTGGCAAGATCCTGAAAACCGACTTGCGGGAGCTGGCCGAGGCGCAAAATCCAAAATAACCGCCCGCGCATCAACGCAGGCTATAGACTCTTTCCGCGCGCGAGATTAAGCGCATAGCCATGTCTATAGCTCATGAAGAAACCATCCTGATCGTTGATTTTGGCTCTCAGGTCACGCAGCTTATCGCCCGGCGGGTCCGTGAAGCGGGGGTCTATTCAGAGATCGCCCCGTTCAACAATGCCGAGGAGGCGTTTGAGCGGTTGAAGCCCAGGGGAATCATTCTTTCGGGCGGCCCCGCCAGCGTCACCGATGAGGGCAGCCCCCGCATCCCGCAGGCGTTTCTGGATGCCGGCATTCCGGTGCTTGGCATATGCTATGGCCAACAGGTTATGACCACGCAATTGGGTGGTCAGGTGGAAGGCGGCGAGAGCGGCGAATTCGGCCGTGCCTTTATCGAGATTTCGGAAAGCTGCGTCCTGTTCGACGGCCTGTGGAAAGTCGGCGAGAAGCACCAGGTGTGGATGAGCCACGGCGACAAGGTAACAGAATTTGCCCCCGGCTTTCGCATCGTCGCAACGACCGAAGGCGCGCCCTTTGCGATTATCGCGGATGATGAAAAGCGCTTCTACGGCATGCAATTCCATCCCGAAGTTGTGCACACACCCGATGGCGGTCGCTTGATTGCCAATTTCGTGCGCCACGTCTGCGGCTGTTCCGGCGACTGGACCATGGCAGAGTTCAAAGAAGCCAAGATCAAGGAAATCCGCGAGCAGGTTGGCGACGGGAAAGTCATTTGCGGCCTGTCCGGCGGCGTCGATAGCGCTGTTGCAGCGGTGCTGATCCACGAAGCGATCGGCGACCAGCTCACCTGCGTCTTTGTCGATCACGGATTGATGCGGATGGGTGAGGCGGATCAGGTAGTGAGCCTGTTCAAGGGGCATTATAATATCCCGCTGGTGCACCTGAATGTCGAGACATTGTTCCTGAACGGCCTGAAAGGCGAGACGGACCCGGAAAAGAAACGCAAATTCATTGGTAAGACTTTCATCGATGTCTTTGAAATTGAAGCGAAAAAGGTTGGCGGCGCGGATTTCCTCGCACAGGGCACGCTCTATCCCGATGTGATCGAAAGCGTCAGCTTTACCGGCGGGCCGAGTGTTACGATCAAATCACATCATAATGTCGGCGGTCTTCCCGAACGCATGAACATGAAGCTGGTCGAGCCTTTGCGCGAACTGTTCAAGGATGAAGTCCGCGAGCTTGGCCGCGAGCTTGGCCTGCCCGAAATATTCGTTGGCCGCCATCCGTTCCCCGGTCCGGGCCTTGCGATTCGCATCCCCGGAGAGGTGACCAAGGAACGCTGCGACATCTTGCGCAAAGCCGACGCTATCTATCTGGAAGAAATCAGAAATGCCGGATTATATGATGCGATCTGGCAGGCTTTTGCCGTCCTGCTCCCTGTCAAAACAGTCGGCGTGATGGGCGACCAAAGAACCTATGACAGCGTTTGCGGCCTGCGCGCCGTAACCAGCACCGACGGCATGACCGCTGACGTCTATCCCTTCGACGCAGGCTTCCTGACCCGCGTTTCGACCCGGATCGTCAACGAGGTAAAGGGCATAAACCGCGTGGTTTATGATTATACCAGCAAACCGCCGGGGACTATTGAGTGGGAGTAAAGAATTGCTAACTCCCAATTTATAGTGCTAACAGAATGACATGCCTAATTTAGTTGAAATAAAAGATCATGAGCTGGTTGGGTTTTCAGAGCAAGCAAAGTTGGATTTTATTGCTTCTATTTCTGATCACAAGAAAGAGCTACTGGCTGAAATTGGAAGGATCGAAACCGGCCAAAACAGCGGCTCCGGTAACCCAGAAATTACCAGCACGATGGTTAAAGAAGCTGAGAAGCTTTTCTCACGAGGCTCTTTGTTTAAAAGTACCAAACGCATTTCGGCGGTTTGGCGAATAGTCTCTGTGATTTCAGTTTTAGCGACTGGTTTGTTATTTGATGTCGCAAAAATGACAGAAATTATTCATGTACTCCTTTTTATCGGTTGTTTGCTCTTAGCTGTACTATCAACAACTATGGCTTATGTGAGGGATTAGCTTGGAAAAAGATGCCAAAACGACGAATGAGAACAAGACTTTTGGTCGCTCAAGCAGACTTGAAACAGTTCTACGTGCTTATAGCTACGCCGGGTTATTAATCTTTTTTGGCGGCATATTATTTTTTACCTTTCTCAGGCTGGATATTGATCTCTCAACTTCTGAAGGATTAGCACTGTTATCGTCTCTTTTTGGATTGTTGTTGGCTGTGTTATCAACATTACTGGTGTATTATCGGAAACAAAATTTAGTTAGTTCTACGCTGGTGCAGCACAGCGATAGTTTTTCTGAGGGAAATTTTATCGATGCTTGGCAAAGTTTTGAACGAGCGAGCAAAAATATGGCTTTTAATGCTGATGAGTTAGACCTGAATCCATCTATAAGGGATACTTTAGAAAAGTTAGTAAAGGACAATGTTATATCGAAAAACGAAAGATGGCGATTGGACGAAATTTTGAATATGAGAAACTCAATCGTTCACCGTGCCACAAAATTTGACTCTAACGAGCTGCAAGAAGGACTTGACGATCTAGTTAAATATATCTCGAAAGTTACGTAAGTAAGGTTTGACTGCACGAATATGTACCAGTGACAGTTCAGCGTTTTAGTACACAGATCATACTATATTTGATCTCTAATATTGCGTACTAAATCATTAATCGGAGATCCAGCATGAAAGCCATCCAACTTCACGCGCCCGCATCGCTTGATAATCTTACATTTGTTGATCTCCCCGATCCTGCGGCCCCCGGTCCGGGTGAAATTGCGGTTCGGCTGCGTGCATCGTCGCTTAACTATCATGACTATGCCGTGGTCACGGGCATGATTCCGACAGCCGAGAATCGTATTCCGATGTCTGATGGTGCGGGCGAAGTGACGGCGGTTGGTGAGGGCGTGACAGAATTTAAAGTCGGAGACACGGTTGTCTCGACCTTCTTCCCCGACTGGCTTGAAGGCGGGCCACCAGAGAGCGGCTTTCAGCGAGTGCCCGGCGACGGAATTGACGGCTATGCCTGTGAACAGGCGGTCGGAGAGACGTCTTTCTGGACCCGTGCGCCCAAGGGATATAGCGCAGCAGAGGCGGCGACGCTGACCTGCGCGGGCCTTACCGCCTGGCGCGCGCTGTTTGTTGATGGCTGCGTGAAGCCTGGTGATACCGTGCTGGTGCAGGGGACTGGCGGCGTGTCGATATTTGCCCTGCAATTTGCCAAGGCGGCTGGGGCGAAGGTCATTGCGACATCATCTTCGGATGAAAAACTGGCCCGGCTCAAGGATTTGGGCGCGGACCATCTGATCAATTATAAAGAGGTTGAAGCCTGGGGACCGAAAGTGTTGGAACTCACCGGCGGGACCGGTGTCGATTGCGTCGTTGAAATTGGCGGACCCGGAACACTCGACCAATCAATGATGGCCACGCGCATTGGCGGTCATATTGCGCTGATCGGTGTGCTGACCGGTTTTGCCGGACCAGTACAGACCGGACTGCTAATGGGCAAAAACCTGCGGGTGCAGGGCCTGACCGTTGGCAGCCGCGCGCATCAACTCGACATGATCGCGGCCATTGAGGTCAATGGTATCAAACCGGTTCTCGACAAGCATTTCCCGCTCTCTGATTTGGCCGATGCATTCCGGCATCAGGAATCGGGCGCGCATTTCGGAAAGATCATTGTGGATATCTGATGATACGCTTCGCTACCCAGGCTGATTGCGGTGCAGTTGTGGCGATTTGGCAAGTTTGCGGCCTTACGCGTCCGTGGAATGATGCCACTGCTGATTTCAGGCGCGCCGTCGGTGGAACAGCCTCTGAGATCCTGTGCTTTGAACAGGAAGGAAAGTTGAGCGGAACGGTCATGGTGGGGGATGATGGTCATCGCGGATGGGTCTATTATCTCGGCATTTTGCCGGAAAGCCGCCGACAAGGATTGGGGCGGATGATGATGGAAGCCGCAGAAAAATGGCTCCGGGAACGCGATGCACCGAAAATCCAGTTGATGGTACGCGATGATAATCGACAGGCTATCGAATTCTACGAGGCGATAGGCTATGAAGTGCAGCCTGTCATCACGATCGGCAAGAGACTGGATTAAGAACCAAATTACCCTGGTTTTACGGGGGCAAAAGGACCCAATTCCAATCAGCATGAATCGATTGCCTCTTGCGCAAAATATAAAGCGGGCTAAGTCCGTTGCAGAGCCGCATCTATGAGCGAAAAAATGCTCGGTGCAGACAATTAACAGGACCAGATTCATGAGTAACGAAACGAAAATGTATGGCATTTCCAATTGCGACACGATCAAGAAAGCGCGCAACTGGATGGAGAAAAACGGCATTAATTACGTTTTCCATGACTATAAGAAATCCGGCATTACCAAGGACAAGCTGGAAGAGTGGGTGATGCAGGTTGGCTGGGAGCCTTTGTTAAACAAGCGCGGTACGACTTTCAAAAAACTGCCGGATATGGTGAAGGAAAATGTCAGCGAAGATACCGCGATCATGCTGATGCAGGAAAATCCGAGCATGATTAAACGCCCTGTGCTGGAGCATGGGGATGAACTGGTCGTCGGGTTCAAGGCCGCAGATTATGAAGCGGCCGGGCTTACCGCGCGTAACGGATAGATAGCGGGCGGCTAGGGAAGGGATGTGATGCAGCGGTTTTTCCTGATCCTGTTTCTTGTGACGGGAACAACCGCCTGCAACATGCAATCCCGCGCTAATGATGGACCAGTAAAGCCGATGCCGACATTGACCGGAGAACCGCCCATCGTGATCGCGCACCGCGGCGCGAGCGGTAATGTTATCGAACATACGCTGGAAGCCTATCAGCGGGGGATTGATCTGGGCGCTGATTTTATCGAACCCGATCTGGTGCTGACAAAAGATGGCGTTCTGGTCGCTCGCCATGAGAATGAGATCAGCGAGACGACAAATGTCGCCGACAAGCCGGAATTTGCGGACCGCAAAACGACCAAGTCCATTGACGGGACCGACTATAGCGGCTGGTTTACCGAGGATTTCACGCTTGCCGAGTTAAAAACCCTGCGCGCCAAAGAACGGCTGCCGGAGTTGCGGGCGGCGAATACCGGCCATGACGGGCAGTTTGAGATTCCGACCTTTGAAGAAGTGTTGCAACTCATCAAGGCGCATGAGGAAAAGACTGGTAAGCGCGTGGGCGTGTATCCCGAAACCAAGCACCCCTCCTATTTCGCGTCAATCGGTCTGCCACATGAAAAACCGATGCTGGAACTGCTTGGAAAATATGGGTTTAGCGGCGCTGACGATCCGGTGTTTATCCAGTCATTCGAAGTCGGCAATTTGCGCGCGATCGACAAGATAACCGATATCCGGCTGGTGCAGCTTGTTTCCGAACGCGGCGGGCCAGCGGACATGCCGGACCTTGACTATGCGGATATGCTGACAGCGGACGGGCTGGCAGAAATCGCAAGCTATGCAGATGGCATCGGACCGGCCAAGGATCTGGTCATCGCGCGCTCGCTCCTAGGCTATCTGGGCGAGCCAACCGGCTTGGTCGCTGCGGCGCATCGGGCGGGACTGGTGGTGCATCCCTGGACATTCCGGGCGGAAAATGCCTTTCTGCCAAAGGATTTTCAAAGCGATGGTTCAGACTCTACCGTGGGAGATATGAAGGCGGAGATAGAGGCCTTTCTGGCGACGGGAATTGACGGTTTTTTCAGCGATAATCCGCGCGAAGCCGTTTCCGCAGCCAGGCAATGAAGCGGCGAGTTTGCTCCAGCCAATAAATATTTGATTTTGCGTCTGGAAAATGGTGATTTCATGTTAGTCTGGTTTTAATGTTACATGGAGGCTATTAGAATATCTATGTCCACGACTTACACACTCGATACGTCAACAAGCCGTGCCAACCCGACGCCGCAGCCGATGAAGCGGCTCTCGGTCCCCAAAATCCAGCGCCGCAAGGTCGATGGCGTGACGGCAGAGCCCGTGGTGATGCTGACAGCCTATACCGCGCGGATGGCGCAGTTGCTGGACGCGCACTGCGATATGCTGCTCGTTGGTGATTCCCTTGCCCAGGTGATTTATGGCTTGCCGTCCACAATCCCGGTGACTGTGGAAATGATGTGCAATCACGGCGCGGCGGTTGTGCGGGGCAGCTATCACAGCGTCGTGGTTATCGACATGCCGTTCGGTTCTTACGAAGCATCTCCGCAACAAGCCTATGAAAACGCAGCCCGCATCCTGAAGGAAACCGGCGCTGCGGCTGTAAAGCTGGAGGGTGGCGAAGTGATGGCGGAGACCGTCCGTTTTCTGGTTGATCGCGGTATTCCGGTGGTCGGCCATGTCGGTTTGACGCCTCAGGCTATCAATGTGCTTGGCGGCTATGCTGCCCGCGGGCGCAGTGATGCCGAGGCGAAAAAGATTGTCGGCGATGCGGTCGCTCTCGATCAGGCAGGGGCGTTTGCGATTGTGCTGGAAGGTGTTCTGGAACCGATTGCGATAGAGGCCACCGAAAAAGTAGGGGCGGTTACCATTGGAATCGGCGCTTCTGCCAAGTGCGATGGCCAGGTATTGGTGGTGGATGATATGCTTGGCATGTTTGATCGCACGGCGCGTTTCGTGAAGCGCTATCATAATATTTCCGAAAATATCGAACAAGCCGCGGCCGACTATGCCCATGAAGTCCGCAGCCGGAGTTTTCCGGGGCCTGACCAGCTTTATCAACCCAAAGATTGATCCCGACAGCCTGTAATCACCATCCGTTGTTCAGCATCTGGAAATGGACGATATACTTGGACATTTCATACATCATCGGTAAAGACACGCGATGTATTTTCGGGAATTGAATGAATGTTCCCCAGCAAGTTGCAATATTGAAGGAAGCCCAGTTGGCCAAAGACGATAAAAAAGCACCGGAACCACAGGGGGATCGCTCAGAACAAGTGTTCATGCAGGAGGTCGATGCCGCTGTTCGTGAGGATGATCTCAAGAACTTCGGCTATCGCTATGGTATCTGGATCGGTCTGGGCCTTGTTGTCGCTCTGGCGGCGCTTGCCGGCTGGATATTCTATAATAACAACCTGCAAGAAGAATCCGGAGTGCGAAGCGAGGAATATGTTGCCGCAATCGACAGCATGAAGCGCAATAATCTGGACGGCGCTGCAAGTGCGTTGAAACAGCTCGAAAATGCGGATCAGATAGGCTATCGGGCTTCGGCCAGAATGATGCAGGCCAATATCGCGCTGGAAAAGCAGGACCTGAAAGCTGCCATTGCCGGATATAAAACGATTGTGGCGGATAAATCCTTGCCGCAACCTTTTCGCGATCTGGCGCTTGTCCGGCAAACCACCGCTGAATTTGATACATTGAAGCCCCAGGAAATTATTGACCGGCTGAAACCGCTGGCTGTTCCTGGCAATCCGTGGTTTGGCAGCGCCGGAGAAATGGTTGCGCTGTCATATCTGAATATGGAGAAAGCGGACCTGGCGGGACCTTTGTTTGCGCAGCTTGCAAAGGATGATGGCGTTCCGCCTACGATCCGGTCACGTGCTTTGCAGATGGCCGGAATTCAGGGGATTGATGCTGTCGAATCCGATCTGGACGAAGAAAATAATCCCGCGGCGGAAGAAGCAGATACAGCGGCGAGTGAGGGAGAAGCAAACTAATGATTTCGGCTAAAAACAAACGTGTTGCAAAGATTGGCGCTGGATTACTGGCTGTTTCCCTCATGTCCGGTTGCGCTATTCTGGGCGGTAAAGACGATAAAAAAAGCACTCCGACATTGGGTGAGCGTACGAGCATCCTTGGTGCGGAAACCGGTGCAGAAGTTGATCCGGCGCTGGCCGGTATTTCGGTTATCGTTCCCGCGCCGCGCGCAAATGCGGATTGGGCGCAGCCGGGCGGCAATGCCAGCAAGTCCATGGGCCATCTGGCACTGGGCTCTGCATCGACCCGTGTGTGGACAGCGGATATTAGCGGCACGACCAAGCGCGCCCGGCTGGCTGCTGCGCCTGTCGTCGCAGATGGACGCCTTTATGTGATTGATACTCAGGCAGAGGTTCATGCTTTTGATGCAAAAACCGGTGCCAAAATCTGGTCCGTGAAAATTGGAGTGCAGGATGATGCCAGCTCCTCGCGGTTTGGCGGCGGTGTCAGCGTTGACGGAACAAAGCTTTATGCCACCACTGGTGTTGGCGATGTTGTAGCCTTGAATGCGGCCGATGGCAGCCAATTGTGGAAAGTACGTCCGGCTGGCCCGATGCGCGGTTCGCCAACGCTTTCCAACGGCAATGTCTATGTGATGACGCAGGACAACCAGATTTACGCGCTCAGTCAGGCTGATGGTTCCGTACAGTGGAACGAGGCGGGCACAGTCGGTCTGGCCGGTATCTTTGGGGTAGCGGCTCCATCGGCGGCGCAGGGTACGGTAATCGCGGGCTATTCGTCCGGCGAACTGACGGCCTATCGTTATGAAAATGGCCGCAATTTGTGGAGCGACGCACTGGCGCGGACCAGTATCTCGGTTTCTGTTGCTACCTTGTCAGATATTGATGCGGACCCGGTTATTGACCGCGGCCGTGTCTTCTCGCTGGGGAAAGGTGGCCGGATGGCGGCCTATGAGCTGGTTACAGGACAGCGCCTCTGGGAGCTTAACATTGCCGGTATTTCCACCCCTGTTGTTTCCGGGGAATGGGTATTTGTGCTGACCGATGATTCGAAGCTGCTTTGTATTGCACGTCCGTCTGGTAAAGTGCGGTGGATCAGCCAGTTGGCCACTTTCGAAAACGAGAAAAAGAAAAAGAACCCCATTAGCTGGACCGGCCCGGTCTTGGCAGGCAATCGCCTGATCGCCGCTAGCACTACGGGTGAGGTTGTTTCCATTTCGTTGGAAGAAGGAAACAGCACGACCCTGATTGATTTGAAAGAAGGCGTATCCCTGCCGCCGATCGTGGCAGACGGTATGCTCTATATACTGGACGATAGCGGTCGCATTTCTGCGTTCCGATAAGTCATAGATAAGGAACGGGAACAGCCACATGCTGCCCAATATTGCAATTATCGGGCGCCCGAATGTTGGTAAGTCCACGCTTTTCAATCGGCTGGTTGGCAAAAAGCTTGCCCTGGTCGATGACCGCCCCGGCGTTACGCGCGACCGGCGGGAAGGTCCGGCTGATCTGTTGGGGCTTAAGTTCAACATTATCGATACAGCCGGCTATGAAGAAGAAGACGCCAAAAGCCTTCCCGGACGGATGCGGAAGCAGACGGAAATGGCTGTTTCCGGAGCCGAAGTGGCTTTGTTTGTCATTGATGGCCGCGCTGGCCTGACACCGCTTGATGAAGAAATCGCCCGCTGGTTGCGGGGGTCCAAAACGCCTGTGATATTGCTGGTCAACAAGGCAGAAGGCAGGTCTGCGGAGTCCGGCATATATGAAAGCTATGCGCTTGGCTTTGGTGAGCCTATTCCGATCAGTGCGGAGCATGGTGACGGTATCGCGGACCTGTTTCAGGCGATCCGCCCCTATGTGGAGGCTTTTGAAGCGGAAGCTCAGGATGAGCCGCAGGATGAAAGCGCACCGCTGAAACTGGCGATTGTCGGGCGGCCCAATGCGGGCAAATCCACGCTGATAAACAAGATGCTGAACGAGGACCGCCTGATTACCGGTCCGGAAGCCGGGATTACCCGTGACAGCATCGCGGTCGAATGGGTTTGGCATGATGATGCGCTGAGCGAGGAAGACAAGCTGGATGGTATCAGCCCGGACCGCAAGGTGCGGCTGATCGACACGGCCGGTATGCGTAAGCGGTCCAAAGTGGACGACAAGCTGGAAAAAATGTCCGTTGCCGATGCCAAGCGGGCGGTCGATTTTGCCGAGGTCGTGGTGCTTCTGCTCGACGCGACCAAGGGACTTGAGGCCCAGGATCTGAGGATTGCCGATAAAGTCATTCAAGAGGGCCGCTGCCTGATTATCGCGATTAACAAATGGGATGTGGCGGAAGGGCCAAGCGGACTGTTCAACGGCATTCGTGCCGCGCTGGACGATGGCTTGGCACAGGTGCGTGATGTGCCTTTGATCACGGTTTCTGCCTTCACCGGCAAGGGGATAGAGCAGTTGATGCGCGCGGCGTTCAAGACGCGGCGGATATGGTCACAGCGCGTTGCTACCGGCAAGCTGAACCGCTGGTTTGAAGATGCGATTGAAGCAAATCCACCACCGGCACCGGGCGGCAAGCGGATCAAGCTGCGTTATATTACGCAGGCCAAGACCAGACCGCCATCCTTTGTGATATTCGGAACCCGTGTCGATGACCTGCCCGAAAGCTATCATCGCTACCTGATTAACGGTATCCGCCGTGAACTTGGTTTTGGCGGGGTGCCGGTAAGGCTGATCATACGTTCGCCGAAAAATCCCTATTATGACAAGGCCTCCTGAAGTCAGGGACGCCTTTATTACGGTCATCAGAACGCAGGATTCGCGGCCCAAATATTTTAGGGCAGGGTAACCAAGCCTTTACAGTTTTCGTTATATTCTGCGGGCTATGAAAATTCACCCAGCGGCTGTCCATTCCGATGCAATATAATCCTGATCTGGTTGACCAGGCAGTCTTTGGTGAAACACGGTCTGCATTAGGGGCGGATTTGGTCCGTATTTTGGGTTATTTCCGCGAGGATGGAACGCAGTCGGTATGCGCTATCGAAACGGCTATGCGGGCGAATGATGCTGCCGCGATGATTATGCCGGCCCATAAATTAAAAGGCGAATCCCTGCAATTTGGTGCCATGCGGCTGGCCGCTTTGGCGGAACAGATCGAGATGACGGCGCGCAAATGTGTGGAACATCAACAGACACCCGATGAGCTCGTGGCGCAGGTGGCTGGATTACGGACATTGTTTGAGGAAACCCTGCCGATACTGGAACATGATTCCAGCCCGGTTGTGCGGCGTCAATCCGTGGGGCAGCCCACACAGATCAAGCGCCGCGCAACCCTATTGGGCGGTCATTTCGGTAACGGTTAAGTCGTTTATTCGGCTGATTCCGACTGAAGCTGGATATAATTTTCGATACCCATGCGCTCAATCATATCAAATTGTTTTTCCAGCGTATCGACATGATCCTCTTCGCTTTGAAGAATGTCAGCAAGCAAATCACGGGACACATAGTCGCGGATTTTTTCGCAATATTCGATAGCGTCTTTCAGCATGGGTAACGCTTCATGCTCCAGTTCCAGATCGGCTTTCAGGATTTCTTCGACAGTCTCGCCGATTTTGATCCGGCCGAGCAACTGGAAATTGGGCAAACCGTCGAGGAACAAAATCCGCTCGGCCAGCTTGTCGGCATGCTTCATCTCGTCAATTGATTCTTCATATTCAAATTTGGCGAGTTTGCTGACACCCCAATTGTCGAGCATCTTGTAGTGGAGAAAATATTGATTGATCGCGGTGAGTTCGTTTTTCAGCGCTTCATTCAAAAAATCGATAACTTTGGCATCACCCTTCATGGGACAATCCTTTTTATGGGGAACAAGATGCCTGTGGTTATACACGAACAAAGCCCTGCAGGAAAGGGCTTGCCTGGAAAAACCTAGTTATTTCAATGAGTTTTTAACGATAATACTAAGCGGTCGCAACTTCGCTTTCGATAATGGTTCGCGCGAAAGACAGGCACTGGCCACATTTTGGTTTGCGTCCCAGCTGGGCATAGACCTGAGACGGTTTCTCACATCCGTCACGAACCGCGGCTCGCAGGTCTTTTTCTTTAATCGCGTTGCAAACACAAACTACCATATGTGTTCCTCCTGCGACTCGTATATATCTATTGCGAATAGATCGCAATATCAAAAAATCACAGTGATTGAGATTTCTTATCAACTAGCATCGCCTGCCACTTTCCCCGCGCCAAGGAACGCCACAGCCATTCCAGCGGCCCGTAACGGAAACGAATCAGCCACGGCTTTGACCAGAACAGCATGATGGCCCATGAAACCAGCACCAATAATATCATCCCGGCCCGCCCGATTGTGCCGAATAAGCCAAGGCCCCACCCATAGAAAATAAAGGTCATGAAGATAGTGCTGCCAAGATAATTGGAAAACGCCGCGCGCCCCGCCGCCGCAACTCTCTGGATCAGCGGGTGCGTTCTAAAGCGCTGGATTAACAGGATGAGCAAGGCGACATAACCCATTGTCATTACCAGACGGGGCAGGGTGCTCCACCCCTGCGTAATATTCATCATCAACACGATCTCGAACCCCTGATCCACTGCCAGCCAGGTCATCGCGGCGAAGCACAGGGCGCCGATCAATGTTCCCCAGATGCCGATCTGGACATAGATCTGCCGGTCGGCATGGCCGGTGAGGAACCCGGATTTATACAGCCCCATGCCCAGCATCATCAGCGGAATAGTCTCGTAAGGAGCAAGCCACAGGCCGCGAAAGGGTAACGATAGCTGGTTGGTCAGCTTGTCCGTCAGGATCTCGATAAACGACCCCCGGTATGTAGCCGTTTCTTCGGCAAGGCTTTGGGGAGAGATACCAAGGTCGCGGATCATCATCGTGTATCTGGCCACTATATCGGGTGCCGCGCCCGGCTGCGCCGCTGCGTTTTGCAAGGATAGCATCCCCGCCGAACCGATTATCATCAGCACGGATGCGCTCAGATAAGCGATGACACCGGCTTTGACCAATGCCTCGCCCGACCAGCCGCGAAAGAGATAGATGACCGCGCCCGACACGGCATAGAGAAATAATATATCCCCCCACCACAACAGGTAAAAGTGGAGCAGGCCGAATATCGCCAGCCAGAACAAGCGTGCATAGTGGACCAGCGCGGGCCGATCCCCGGTGATCTCTGCGCGTTCGATAATCAGCATCATGCTGGCCCCGAACAATAGCGAAAAAATCGCCCGCATTTTTCCGTCAAAGAAGATGAATGACACGGCCCATGCCGCGATATCCGACGGGCTGCCGACCGTGCCGATGGCCGGGCTGGCAAAAGCCATTTCCGGCAAGCCAAAGGCTACGACATTGACCCATAATATTCCCATGACCGCAAATCCGCGCAGGGCATCAAGCGTGATATGGCGGGATTGTGTCGTGGTCATTCAATGATGCTCATCGGGCGCTATAGGGCAGGGGAGTCTTTCCCCTATGCATAGGCACTGGCGGATATTCAGGAAAGAAAATAGCTATTATTGACATAAGTGTTAATAATAGCTATGCAGAACCATCAGTAACAGTTAAAGTGATTCTTTAATGGCGACTATACCCCCTATAACAGCTCCGGCAGCCATGCCTCTCCAGAATAAAAATTTCAAAGCGCCCAGATTCCGGCCGATCAAGGCTTTTCGCCATTTCCGCAACCTGATCGCTGATAAGGAAGATACAGCCGAAGTCTTCTACATCATCGAAGCGCTGTCGGGCAAATCCCTGCTCCGCAACACCAAAGAATTTTTGAAAAGCCCGCATGCTCAAGAGTTGATGGAGCGTAATGTCAATCTGGCGGAGATGCTGGATAATCATGACAAATTGCGTGAGCTTCCCTCAGACAGTCTGGGACAGGCCTATGTCCGTTTCATGGAAAAAGAAGGTCTGACCGCTGCCGGGCTGATAGCCGAGTATGAACGCTTTGGCTCGGATCATAAAAAGCGCAATGACGTGATCGAATGGTTCGGAAACCGGATGCGGGATACACATGACCTGCTCCACGTCCTGACCGGCTATGGCCGTGATGCGCTGGGCGAACAATGCGTTCTGGCCTTCACCTATAGTCAGAACCCCAATCTGGGCGTTCTGTTCATCGCTTATGCCGGGGCGCTGGAAGTGAAGAAACAGGCGCCGTCGGCTGCGCCGGTTCTGCGCGCGGTCCGCGAAGGGCAGAAATTGGGTAAGGCAGCGAAAAGGCTGGCGTATTACGATATCGAGAAATTACTCGCCATGCCCATAGACGAAGCACGCGCATTTCTGAATATCGGCAAGCCCGTATATTATCAGCAGGCGCATCAGACCTATGTGGCACAGGGGATCGACCCCTATAATCTGCTCGGCCAGCCTGCCTGATCTAACCAGACTACCGCAAACCCAACACCGTCATTCCCGCCTGCGCGGAAATGACGAAGTGGTTTATTACCTGAAGTGGCTCAGGACTCCATCCAGTCGCGGAAGAAGCTGTCGCTGGCTTCGCGCAGGTCGCTGATCGCTACCGCACGGCCCTGAATATCCAGTTTATCGCCGCCCGTCGTTCCAATGCGCCACATGGGGATGCCCGCGGCCTGAATCTGGTCGGCATTCTTACTGGTCACGACATAGCGCGCCTGGTCTTCGCCAAAGGCTGTCATATGGTCGCCCAGTTCTTCGAGTGACGCGCCGATATTTCCGGCCAAGGCCATCTCCGCAATCGCGACCAGCAAGCCGCCGTCCGAAATATCGTGAACAGCAGTGACTTTGCCGTCGCGGATCAGCTGGCGCACGAAATCGCCATGTGTTTTTTCCAGATCAAGATTAACCTCAGGGGCGTTTCCGTCTTCAAGGCCATGAATCTCGCGCAGCCATGTTGATTGGCCCAGATGCCCGTTATTCTGGCCAATGACAAAGATCGCTTCGCCTTCTTCCTTGAAGCCGATGGTCATCATCTTGTCGAGATCGTCGAGCAAGCCTACCGCGCCAATGGCGGGGGTTGGCAAGATCGCATGGCTCACGCCATCCGCGCCGGTGGTTTCATTATACAGGCTGACGTTACCGGACACGATGGGCATGTCGAGCGCCGTGCAGGCTTCTGCCATGCCTTCGATACAGCCGACAAATTGCGCCATGATATGCGGTTTTTGCGGGTTGCCGAAGTTCATGCAATCGGTGGTCGCCAGCGGTTTTGCGCCAACCGCGGTCAGGTTGCGATAGGATTCGGCAATCGCCTGTTTGCCGCCTTCGACCGGGTCGGCCTTGCAATAGCGCGGCGTGCAATCGGTGGTGATCGCCAGTCCTTTATTGGTGCCGTGAACGCGTACAACAGCGGCGTCTCCGCCAGAGCGCTGAGCGGTGTTCGCGCCGACCTGGCTGTCATATTGCTCCCAGATCCAGCGGCGGGAGGCAAGGGCAGGGCTTGCCATCATTTTCAGCAAATCCGCGCCCAGATCACTGCTCGCCGGAATATTGTCCAGCGGCTTGATCGCGACATGCGCTTTATATTCTTCCTGGGTCAGGTGCGGCCGGTCATAAAGCGGCGCATCGTCGGCAAGCGGTCCCAGCGGAATATCGCAAACCGTCTCGCCCTTGTGGGTCAGCACCATGCGGCGGGTGTCCGTCACTTCACCGATAACGGCAAAGTCCAGTTCCCACTTGGTAAAGATCGCCTCGGCCATTTCCTCACGGCCCGGTTTCAGGACCATCAACATGCGTTCCTGGCTTTCGGACAGCATCATTTCATAAGCGGTCATGCCCGTCTCGCGGCACGGAACCTTGTCCATGTCGAGGATGATGCCAACTTCGCCATTGGTCGCCATTTCGACGCTGGAGCTGGTGAGGCCCGCCGCGCCCATGTCCTGAATCGCGACAATCGCATCGCTGGCCATCAGTTCAAGGCACGCCTCGATCAACAGTTTTTCGGTAAACGGATCGCCAACCTGAACGGTGGGGCGCTTTTCATCGCTGTCGTCGTCAAACTCGGCGCTGGCCATCGTTGCGCCGTGGATGCCGTCGCGGCCGGTTTTGGACCCGACATAGACAATCGGGTTGCCGACACCGCTGGCGGCGGAATAGAAAATCTTGTCCGCATCCGCGACGCCCACGGTCATCGCGTTGACAATGATATTGCCGTCATAGGCGGGGTGAAAGTTCGTCTCTCCGCCGACAGTGGGAACGCCGACGCAGTTGCCATAGCCGCCAATGCCAGCAACAACGCCTTTGACAAGATGTTTCATCTTGGGATGCTCTGGGCGGCCAAAGCGCAAGGCGTTAAGATTCGCCACCGGCCGCGCGCCCATCGTGAACACGTCGCGCAAAATGCCGCCGACCCCGGTCGCAGCCCCCTGATAAGGTTCGATATAGGACGGGTGGTTGTGGCTCTCCATCTTGAAAATCGCGGCTTGTCCGTCGCCAATGTCGATCACGCCAGCATTCTCACCGGGGCCGCAAATAACCTGCGGGCCGGTTGTTGGCAGCTTTTTCAGATGCAGGCGGCTGGATTTATAAGAGCAATGTTCCGACCACATGACCGAGAATATACCCAGTTCGGTGATATTCGGTTCCCGGCCAAGGGCGTTCAGGATGCGCTGATATTCTTCTTCGTTGAGGCCATGTTCGGCGACAATTTCAGGGGTGATTTTTTCAGCGGTGCGAGAGGATGTCTGTGTCATGGGAACCCTTTAGCGAGCCGCTCCGATTCCGCCTAGTGTGAATTATCAGTTTTGCCCTGCATTATTGTAAATCGGCCTATATTAAAAAGCTGTCCTACAGTGCGGCACCCATGATACGCATGGCCCGGCTCTTTCTCAGCACGAATATTCACCCGCAGATCAAATGTTGGAAAATCCTGCCCAAAAAACAGAAATCGGCGGAAAATAGTGGTTCCTTGGTGTGAAGTTAGTGAAGTTTGGACGTCATATTCAAAAAAAACAGGCCATGCTGCACAAGCAGCCGCGCCCGGCATGGATATGTGTAATGGATATATGGCCCGGATCGATAATATAGTAGCAATTTCATTGCATTACAGAATAGACCCAGAATAGACTGACATAATTTTTACTGAACCGATAAGGATATGACATATGGGTAAGACCATTGAACTTGTTTTCGATTTTGTAAGCCCGAATGCCTATCTGATCTGGTATCCGCTAAAAGCAGTGGCAGAAAAGCATGGCGCGACTATCGAGGTGATACCTGTATTACTGGGCGGGATACTAAAGCTGACGGGAAATGCCCCGCCGTTCATTCGTGATGCCGAAGTCAAGGGCAAGAACGCCTATGCGATGCTGGAGATGAAGCGCTTTATCGCCAAGCATGGCCTGACCAAATGGCAGATGAACCCGCATTTTCCGTTTAACAGTGTCACCTTGCAGCGGATGCTGGTTGCGCTTGAGCCGGAGAGGCGCATCGCGCTGATCGAGGCGATGCTGCCTGTTATATGGGAAGAGGCACTGGATGTTACGGATAACGAAGCGGTTAGCAAAGCTATTGAAGAGGGTGGTTTTGATGCACAGGAACTGTTCACCAAAGCACAGGATCCCGTTGTGAAACAGACGCTGTTAGACAATGTGGAGGCACAAATCGGTCGCGGCGCTTTTGGTGTGCCAACCATATATATTGATGGCGAGATGTTCTTTGGCAAAGAACGGCTCGGTCAGATTGAGGAAGAGCTTTCCGCTTAAAGTTGACCTTTGTTACGAGTAGAAACCTATGGAATCCCCCTGCAATAGTATCTGTACGATAGATCGAAACAGCGGCTTTTGTGCCGGCTGTGGCCGTACGCTGGATGAAATTGCGAAATGGGGGGCCATGGGCACGGACCGGCGCAAAGAGATCATGGCTTTGCTTCCGGCAAGAATGAAGGCACTGGCAGCAGAGCCGAAAAGCTGATCTGCCCTGAACCGGCTGGCAAAAAGCCACATTGGGTCTTTTCACCTTGCCAATACTGATCAGATTTCCGCTTCCGAGGCCTTGACCCAAGGCCAAAGCCCCGTCATTGGAATTGCTATGAGCGATACGATCCAAAATGAAGCAGGCGACACCGCCAATCTGAACTTTGAAGACGCACTTCGGCGGCTGGAAGAAATTGTCAGAAAGCTGGAAAGCGGCGATGTGCCGCTGGACCAGTCAATCGCGCTCTATGAACAGGGCGAAAAACTGCGCGGATTGTGCCAGAAACGCCTGGAAGACGCGCAAGCAAAAATCGAGAAAATCACGCTAGGCCGCGATGGTAATGCTCAGGGCACTACTGCCTTTGACGCGGAATAAAGATGGCCACCATCCATAATCTGGATCTGCAACAGGAAATGGTCCGTGTTGCGGGTGCCATTGACAAGCAGTTTGATCTGTTACTGGCCGTGCCGGACGACGCGCGCGCAGAGCTTTATAAAACGATGCGTCACGCTGCCATTGGCGGCGGTAAAAGATTGCGGCCTTTATTGGTGTTAACGACGGCGCGATTGTTCAATGTCGACGAAAGCTGCAGCTTGCGTGCGGCGGCGGCAGTCGAAGCGATGCACGTTTATTCGCTGATCCACGATGACCTGCCGTGCATGGATGACGATGACACAAGGCGCGGCAAACCGACCGCGCACAAGGCATTTGGCGAGGCTCAAGCGGTGCTTGCCGGTGACGCGCTGCAAACGCTGGCTTTTGAATTGCTGTCGGACGAGGGCACGCATGCAGATCCGTTTGTCCGGGCCGAAATGGTCGCTTGTCTGGCCAAGGCTGCAGGCGCTTCGGGCATGGTTGGCGGTCAGATGATGGATATTGTTGCGGAAACAACGTCATTTGATTTGCCGACCGTATCCCGGTTACAGCAGCTTAAAACCGGCGCGTTGATAAGAGCCAGTGTTGAGATTGGCGCAATTTTGGGCCGGGTTCCGAATGAAGGGCGAAAGGGCCTTCGCGGCTATGCCCATGATCTTGGCCTCGCATTCCAGATTGCCGACGACATTCTGGATGTCGAAGGGAATGAAGATCTGGCCGGAAAAGCGCTGCAAAAGGATAAGGCGGCTGGAAAACAGACATTTTTGACCCTGATGGGGCTGGAGCGTGCGAGGGAACAGGCGCAAATTCTGGTCAATCAGGCAAAATCGCATTTGAAGGCTTATGGAGCGGAAGCAGATCTGCTACGGGCCATCGCGGAATATACGGTCCAGCGTAACCATTAGTCACGGTCTGGAATGGGAGAGAGAATATTATGAGAGTTGGCGTTTATCCAGGAACCTTTGACCCCATCACGCTGGGACATATGGACATCATAAAGCGCGGAACGCGGTTAGTGGACAAGCTGGTTATCGGTGTCACGACCAATCCTTCCAAATCGCCTATGTTTTCCCTGGAAGAACGATTAAACATGGTGCGCCGCGAAACCGCCGATATGGGCGATGCGGTGGAGGTCGTTGCCTTTAACGCACTGCTGATGAAATTTGCCCAGAAACAGGGCGCGAGCGTTATCGTCCGCGGATTGCGGGCTGTGGCCGACTTTGAATATGAATATCAAATGGCTGGAATGAACCAGCAACTGAATAGCCAGATTGAAACGGTGTTCCTGATGGCCGATGTTTCGTTGCAGCCCATTGCCTCTCGACTGGTGAAGGAAATCGCGGTTTATGGCGGTGAGATTCATAAGTTTGTTTCGCCAAAAGTCTGCGAAGAAGTGAACAAGCGGGTCGCAGAAACCGGTTTGAAGGGTGAGCAATAATCCCGGCGCAATATCGGTGACCGGGCAAGCAGTTCATTGCAGCGAAAGCAAAACTCGTCCAATAGGCCACAATATTGTAATCGGGCAAAGCCATGGTTACCACCCTATGACCAAAGAACAGGTGAGTAGTTAAACATGCTAAGCAAATTGATTGTTTCTTTCTTCGCGTTCGCCATGATTACCACCGGTGCAGCGGCGCAGGAACAAAGCCCGCTAGTCGAACCGGCTCCGGCATCGGTTCCTGCCGAAGAGAATATACTCCATCTGGATCTTTCAACCGGCGGCCGTGTCACGATACAGCTTTATCCTGCGATGGCCCCCAACCATGTCGAGCGTATCAAGACGCTGACACGCCAGGGTTTTTATGACGGGGTGATTTTCCACCGCGTTATTGACGGCTTCATGGCGCAAACGGGCGATCCTACCGGCACAGGAACGGGGGGATCGGAATTGCCGGACCTGAAGGCCGAGTTTAACGCGTTCCCGCATATGCGCGGTGTTGTTTCTATGGCCCGTGCAGCGGAAGAAGATAGCGCAAACAGCCAGTTTTTCATCGTTTTCTATCCGCGCTTTTCCCTGGATAAAAACTATACCGCTTTTGGCCGGGTTACAGCGGGCATGGAATATGTCGATGCTATAAACCGCGGCGAACCGCCCGCGATTCCAAGCCGGATTTTACAAGCCTCTATTGCAGCGGACGGCAAAGCCCCGCCGCCAGCGGGCTCTTTTGCTCCTGTGCCGGAAGCAGCTGAAAAAGAAATCTCGGTGGACGATCTGAACGCGCCGATCGAACCATAGGTTTTTTGTGCGCGTAGATCTTTTTGACTTTGCGCTGCCGCCGGAGAACATTGCCCTACGCCCCGCTGTGCCAAGGGACAGTGCGCGGCTGCTGAGCGTATCCGGAGCAGGACAGCTTTCCGATCATAGCGTCGGTGATTTGCCGCAGCTTTTGTCGAGCAAAGATATATTGGTGTTCAACGACACCAAGGTGATACCCGCCCAGTTGGAAGGGCGGCGCGGTGAAGCGAAAATTGGCGCGACCTTGCACAAGCGAGTCGATCTGCGCCGCTGGCAGGCATTTATCCGCAACGCCAAACGGCTGAAAATTGATGATGTCGTCGATTTTGGCGAAGATGTTCGGGCGCGTGCCGAAGAAAAATATGCCGATGGCAGTTTCCTGCTCCACTTCCTTGGTGATGAACCGGTTGAGGTCTTGCTCGCCCGCGCAGGCACCATGCCGCTTCCCCCCTATATCGCAAGCAAGCGCGAAATAGACGAGCGGGATGCGCAAGATTACCAGACGATGTTCGCGCGGGAAAAGGGCGCCGTCGCCGCGCCGACAGCCGCACTGCATTTTACCGATAAGTTGATGGCCGCGCTGGGCGATGCCGGGGTTGGTCAGGAAATATTGACCCTGCATGTGGGGGCAGGGACTTTTCTACCGGTAAAGGTAGATGAAACCGATGACCACCAGATGCACAGCGAATGGGGCAGGATAGAGCCTGCGGTGGCGGAGCGTTTGAATCAGGCGCGGCAAAATGGCGGCCGGGTGATTGCTGTCGGGACGACCAGCCTTCGCCTTCTCGAAAGCGCGACCGGGGAAGACAGGATCATCCAGCCGTTTGAAGGTGATACGGACATATTCATCACTCCCGGCTACCAATTTCGCGCCGTTGACGGATTGATGACCAATTTCCATTTGCCCAAATCGACTTTGTTCATGCTGGTCAGTGCGCTGATGGGGCT
The DNA here is from genome assembly GCF_036568145.1 of Parasphingorhabdus sp. GTDB lineage: Bacteria > Pseudomonadota > Alphaproteobacteria > Sphingomonadales > Sphingomonadaceae > Parasphingorhabdus. The sequence continues at coordinate 299,532 of NZ_DATCTC010000016.1, forward strand.
CGACGTGATGCAGAGCGCCTATGCCCATGCGATTGCCGAGGGATATCGGTTTTATAGCTATGGTGATTCCAGCCTGCTATTGCCCTGAAAACCCTCTTTTGATCTTTGATTCGGATTGGAATAAATTTTCATGGCCGACCGTTTTACTTTCTCGATCGCTGCAACTGACGGCAAGGCGCGGACGGGAAAAATCATTATGCAGCGCGGGGAAATCCGCACACCTGCCTTCATGCCAGTGGGGACAGCCGCGACTGTAAAGGCGATGAAGCCAGAGGATGTGCGAGCGACCGGCGCGGATATCATCCTTGGCAATACCTATCACCTGATGCTTCGCCCCGGTGCAGAGCGGGTGGCGAAACTGGGCGGGTTGCACAAGTTCATGAACTGGAACCGGCCCATCCTGACCGACAGCGGCGGGTATCAGGTGATGAGCCTGTCTGATCTAACCAAGATGAGCGAGGACGGGGTGGAGTTTCAAAGCCATCTCGATGGATCGCGCCACATGCTGACGCCGGAACGGTCGATGGAAATCCAGCGGCTACTGGGCAGTGATATTGTCATGGCTTTTGACGAGTGCACCAAAAATGGTGCAACGCGCGAAGAAGCAATTCTGTCGATGGAGCGATCCATGCGCTGGGCCAAGCGGTCGCGCGATGGCTTTGACAGTGGGCAGGAACATGCCGCAAAGGCTGCGCTGTTCGGTATCCAGCAAGGTTCGCTCGATAAAGATATGCGCGCATCTTCGGCGCAGGCGCTGATCGATATTGGTTTTGACGGCTATGCGATTGGCGGACTGGCAGTGGGCGAGGGGCAAGAGGCGATGTTCGGTGTGCTTGATTATGCACCCGGTCAACTGCCTGCCGACAAACCCCGTTATCTGATGGGGGTCGGCAAGCCGGATGATCTGGTCGGCGCGGTGGAGCGCGGCGTTGATATGTTCGATTGCGTGTTGCCCAGCCGATCCGGCCGTAATGGTCAGGCTTTTACAGCGGATGGCCCGGTGAATATCCGTAACGCGCAATTTGCCGAGGATTTGGAACCGCTGGATGCCAGTTGCGCCTGCCCGGTTTGCAAGACCTATAGCCGGGCCTATCTGCATCATCTGGTCCGCTCCAAGGAGATATTGGGGGCGATGCTGATGACGGAGCATAATATTTCATATTATCAGTCGCTTATGGCTGGTATGAGAGAGGCTATCGCAGGCGGGGTATTTGCCGCCTTCGCCAGCAATTTCCGCCAGAGATATTTACGCCAATGACAGAAGGCATGCCGCAACAAACCAGCCTGAAAGACGCGATCAAACGTGCCGAAGACCATGCGCCTTATCTTTCCCTTGGGCTAGAGGTGCTGCCGGAACTCAAATCATTGCTCGCCGCCGAGGATTTGAAAGCGGCTTTTGACTTTGCCCAATCCGCTGGTGCTGGCGCGGAAACTGTTCGGCAGAAATTACGGCGCGAAAAGCGGGCGCTGGCCGTTACATTGGCGGTGGGTGATCTGGCCGGCCAGCTTAGCCTGAGCGAGGTCATGGGGCATTTGTCAGACTTTGCCGACCGCGCACTGGAAGAGGCTTTGGCGGACATTTATACGACGCGCTATCCGGATGCAGATCCGCATGGTTTCGCTGTCATTGCGCTGGGCAAACATGGCAGTCAGGAACTGAATTACTCTTCGGATATCGACCCGATATTCCTTTACGATCCGGACAAAATCCCTACGCGAGGGCGGGAGGAGCCAAGCGACGCATCGCGGCGGATAGGGCAGCAACTTGTCGATGCGCTGAATGCGCGCGATGCCGACGGCTATGTGTTTCGCGTCGATATGCGGCTGCGTCCCTCTCCGGAGGTCAGCCCGGTTGCTCTGCCGGTTGAAGCGGCCATCGGCTATTATGAATCCAGCGCACTAGCGTGGGAGCAGGCGGCTTTTGTCCGCTCCCGCTTTGCCGCCGGTGACGCGGAGCTTGGCCGATATTTTCTGGAATCCATTAACCCGTTCATCTGGCGCCGCAGCCTTGATTACGGAGCGATTGCCAATATCGGCGCGGTGTCCGTCCGTATCCGCGACCATTATGCCGGGGGACAGAAATTCGGACCCGGCTATGACCTGAAGCGCGGGCGCGGCGGGATCAGGGAAGCCGAATTTTACGCGCAAATGCACCAGCTAATCTATGGCGGGCGCGACCCGGCGCTACGCGTTCCGGCGACTAGGGACGCTTTACAGGCTTTGGCAGATGCTGGCCGGATTGACGCGGAAAAGGCCGGGGTTCTGGCTGGGTCATACGAGCTTTACAGGGTGATCGAGCACCGCTTGCAAATGGTCAATGACCAGCAAACCCACAGCCTTCCCGATGACGGGGCGGCGCTGGACCGGGTGGCGCGGCTCCATGGGCTGAACGAGGGCGCGGACCTGCTTGGCATATTGACCGGGCCGGTTGAGGCGGTCGGTACGATCTATGACGAACTGATAGCTTCTGATGAGCGCACCACGCTTCCACACGCGGACAGCGCTTTGGAAGCTGCGCTTGAAAGCCGGGGCGTTGCGCAGCCGGCAATCTTTGTCGAGAAAATCAAGCGCTGGCGTAGCGGGAAAGTCACCGCGCTCAGAAGCACCGCCGCCGTGGACTCTTTTGAGGCCGTTTTGCCGGATATGATGATTGCCATTGCCGGATCACCGGACCCGCAGCAGGCATTGTTGCGATTTGACCGCCTGATCGACAAGCTGCCGACCGCGATCAACTTTTTCCGCTTGCTAGAGGCGCGTCCCGGACTTCGGGAAATGCTGGGCCGTATCCTGAGCCATGCGCCGGTATTAGCCGACGAACTGTCGCGCAGGACCGAATTATTCGCAGGGTTGATCGATACAAGCGCCCTGGACCTGCCGCCGCCCACGGCCGAGCTGGAAAAGCAGTTTTCCTGGCGCGAAGACGGCGATGATTATCAGATGCTGCTCGATCGGGTGCGCGAGCGGGTCGGGGAAAAGCGTTTCGCCCTTGGAACGCAGTTGATCGAATCGCGCCATGATCCGCTGGAAATAGCGGGCGGCTATGCGAGTGTTGCGGAGGCCGCTATCCGGGTTCTGACTGATGCCACGATAAAGGAATTTGAAAAAGTTCATGGCAAGGTCGCGGGTAGCGAGATGGTCATTCTGGCGCTGGGCCGGCTGGGCGGAGAGGTATTGACCCATGCCTCTGACCTTGACCTGATTTTCCTGTTCACCGGAGATCATGGCGTGGAATCCGACGGGGAGCGTCCCCTGGGTAGTACCCGTTATTTCAATCGCCTTGCCCAGCGTATTGTCGCTGCCCTTTCTGTTCCGACAGCCGCAGGGCCGCTTTATGATGTCGATACCCGCTTGCGGCCTTCCGGAGCGCAGGGGCCCATGGCTGTGAGTGTGGAGAGCTTTTACAAATATCAGGACGAAAGCGCCTGGACCTGGGAGCATATGGCCCTGACCAGAGCGCGTCCGGTTTACGGCAGCGCAGCGGCGTGCGAGCAATTACAAGGCCAGATCATCCGGATCTTGCAAAAGGAACGCGAGCCGGAGGAACTGCGTAAGGCCGTTCGCAAGATGCGGCTGGATATCGTCAAACATAAACCGCCCAAAGGACCACTGGATACCAAGCTGATGGAAGGCGGTCTGGTGGACTGGGAGTTTATCATCCACTTCTTGCAGCTGAAAACCGGAGAGGCTTTGCATCCCCAATTGGGCAAGGCGGCACGGGGCCTTGTTGATGGCGGGCATCTGAACAAGGATATGGTCGCGGCCTATGAACTGATGACCCGCTTGCTGGTCGCGCTGCGATTAATGTCGCCCACCTGTGACTATCCGCCCGAAACGAGCCGTGATTTGATTGCCAAGGCGGCCGGACAGGATAGCTGGGATGAACTTTTGCAAGGCTATGATATGGCCCGGCAATGCGTTATCGACGAGTGGAACCGCCATTTGCGGCCCGACCCGAATGAAATATTAGGAGATATCATATGATAGAAGTTGGCGACAAAATGCCGGATGCGGAATTGACAGCGCCAGACGGCAGCACGGTGAAACTGTCCGACTATCATGGCAAAAAGCTGGTTCTGTTTTTCTATCCCAAGGCAAGCACGCCCGGTTGTACGACTGAATCCAGGGATTTCTCGGCGCTTTTGCCCGAGTTTGAAAAAGCCGGAGCTGCAGTGCTCGGAATGTCTGCCGATAGTCCCAAGCGGCAACAGAATTTCATTAATAAGCAGGAATTGACGGTTGATATTGCATCGGATGAATCGACCGATTTCCTGAGCAAAATTGGCGTTTGGGCTGAAAAGAAAATGTATGGGAAAACCTTCATGGGCATCATCCGCTCCACGTTCCTGATCGGGCCGGACGGGACGGTTTTACAGGCTTGGCCAAAAGTGAAGGTCAAGGGACATGCCGAAGAAGTGTTGGCGGCGGTTCAGGCGAGTTAGCGGCCAACTGCGTCACTTTAGTTTCCAATGACATCCCAATATCAAACGGCTGGTGAGGCCGTCAGAAACGTCCTGATGACGCCGGAGCCAGCCGCGAAGGTTATGGCTGCCCGTGCGGCTACCCGGCAATGGCGTAAGGGTGCTCTGACAGCCGATTTCACGGCATTGATGCCCGATGTTCCGGCCCGGCCCGCCCGCCCGGAATTGCTTAGACCGGGGCAGATGCCACGGCGGGGCAAGGGGACATCGCTGACGCGGCGCATCGCGCTTATCCATGCGCTGGCGCATATAGAGTTTGTCGCGATTGATCTGGCTTATGATATGGTCGGGCGGTTTGCGGCGCAGTTTCCGCGTGAATTTGCCGATGACTGGTTCCGCGTCGGGGCCGAGGAAGCGATGCATTTTGTACTACTGGAGCGCAGATTGCGGGAAATGGGCAGTTTTTACGGTGCGCTACCGGCCCATGACGGGCTTTGGGATACGGCGAAGGAAACCGCTTATGATGCCGCGGCCCGGCTTGCAATTGTTCCCATGGTGCTGGAAGCGCGCGGTCTTGATATTACGCTTGATACCGTAGAGCGGTTTCACGCGATGGGTGATCCGCTCACCGCAAGGGTGCTGAAGCGGATTTATCATGACGAAATTAATCACGTATCTTTTGGAACTAAATGGTTTGAGTTGTGTTGTACCCAATTCAAGAGCGATCCACATCGCTGTTGGAAGGACTTGGTGAAAACCCACTTTAGAGGCGGGTTGAAGCCTCCTTTCAACGACTCGGCGCGTCTTGCAGCCGGTTTAACCCAAGAATATTATCTTGGTATTGAATAATTAACGAAATTAAACTTAGTCCTGTTCCTACAGCACGGGGGCAGAATTTCTGTCAAAATCCAAGCCAGTAGAGCAATCTCTGGGTGACAAGAGCGGGACTCCATGAGTTTATGACCGATAGCGTAGTAGGTATATGTAAAGTAGCTGTGAGCAAGATCACAGCAGTCGCAATTTTCGGATCTGCGATGATTTTTTCTTCCACAGCAATGGCTGCCGAGGCCGGCGAAGCAGAAGCAGGACTTTCTGTCGATGCTTTAAGATCTGCATCCCCAAGCAGTGAAAATATTCTGGGGCAGGCCGATCCCGCTTTCCGGATGCTTTTTGATAAATGGGCTGACATGGGCAAGCATGAAGCGGTCAGGCTTACCATTCCATCCCGCAAGCCTGTCGAAAATTTCAGACTGACCAGTTCCTACGGTTTCCGGTCAGATCCTTTTAAAGGTCGCCGCGCCAGCCATAAGGGGCTGGATATGGCTGGACCGGTAGGAACTCCCATTTATGCCACCGCAGACGGCATTGTCGGCCGGGCACAATGGCTGGGCGGTTATGGCAATTATGTCGAAATCAATCACGGCAACGAAATTCAAACCCGTTACGGGCACATGTCCCGCCTGAACGTGAAACCCAACACACGCGTTAAAAGCGGTGATCTGATTGGTTTCATGGGTTCAACCGGCCGTTCAACCGGCAGCCACCTGCATTATGAAGTCCGTATTGCCGGTGAAGCGGTTAATCCTGTACCGTTCATGCAATCCAATGATTTCCTGTTGTCCCAGAAAGCGACCCCAGGCGAAGCCGTGGGCGGACCTGACGAATAAGGGATAGGGTTTAAGAGTTTACACCTTTGGGAGAGGGTGATTTTGGGGTCGGTGCAGCTAAGCTCACCGACCCCTTTTTTTGTGTCTGATTTTGTTTGTGTGAATCCTTACCTTTTCCGTCAGTCTACATGGCTCACATGGTCTGATGGCAAGGAAGGACCAGCACTAGCGGGTTCGCAAACGGGGCAGACGAAATATTTATGCTGCCTTCTTTTGACACTGTGATGCACAAGCCCTATCTTAAGAGCATGACACAGATAACCCAAGCTGCGGATCAAGAAATTTTCCTGACCCCCAATGCAGCCAAGCGCGTCGCTGCGATTGCCGAAAAACAGAAAAAACCTGCGATATTGCGTCTGGCGGTGGATGGTGGTGGCTGTTCCGGCTTCCAATATCGTTTTGATCTGGCCGAAAAGATCGAATCCGACGACATAGCTGTTGAGGAATCAGGCGTTACGCTGGTGGTTGACGACATCAGTCTGGACCTTGTGCGCGGGAGCGCCGTGGATTTTGTTGAATCCCTTGGCGGCAGCGCATTTCAGGTGACCAACCCCAACGCGGCCTCCGGCTGTGGTTGCGGCTCCAGTTTCTCTATCTGATCGCGCGCTTTCGGTGAGGATAGCCAGCTTTAACATCAATGGCATTAAAGCGCGTCTTCCGCGCTTGCTTGAATGGCTTGAAGAAACAAAGCCCGACGTCGCTTGCTTGCAAGAGATCAAGACGATGGATGATGGTTTTCCAGCGGATGCGTTTGAGAAAATCGGATATGGCGCGATCTGGCATGGCCAGAAAAGTTTTAACGGTGTCGCTATCCTGACCCGCGACCAACAACCCGAAGAGATCAAGCGCGGCCTGGACGGGGAACCGGAAGACGAGCATAGCCGCTATCTTGAAGCCAATGTGCGAAGCGCAAATGGATTAACAGTGCGGGTGGCGAGCATCTATCTACCCAATGGCAACCCGCAGCCGGGGCCGAAATTTGACTTCAAGCTGCGCTGGATGAAACGGTTGCGTCATCGCGCGGCCGAAATCTGGCAAGAGGAAGTTCCTGCCGTGCTGGCCGGTGATTATAACGTGATCCCGAGGGACAATGATGTCTTTTCGGTCAAGGCGATGGAAAATGACGCGCTCATGCAGCCGGAAAGCCGGGAGGCCTATCGGCGCATCCTTAATGACGGTTGGACCGATGCCCTTGGCATGACCTATCCGGATGGGAATATCTGGACCTATTGGGACTATCGCAGCGGTGGGTGGCAACGCGATCAGGGTTTCCGGATCGACCATCTGTTGCTTAGTCCCATCGCAGCGGACCAGTTAAAAAGCTGCGGCGTTGACAAGGAACATCGCGGGCGAGAAAAAGCCAGCGACCATGCGCCGACATGGGTTGATCTGGACCTTTGAAGCGACGCTATCTGGCCGGATTTACTCTTAAACTGCTAACCTGCTCAGATAGGTTTTTCGTATAATGTATAGACCCGGTTGATCTTGGCCTCGATAGCATCGGCAATGGCCATCATCCCTTTGTTATCATCCAGAATCCAGCCAATCTCCCCGCGGGTCGCGCCATAATGAGCGACAGCTTCGCGGCGGATATATTCGATCATCATAAACGCCATCTGGCTGGCAATCCGGCTGTTTTGCAAATCCTTGACCACGCCCATTAACGGCACCCGCATGGTCGGGGATTTGGGAAATTTCAGCCACCACAGCAGCTTGGCCCAGTTAAACGGGAACAGCTTGCCATTCATATCCTTTATCCGGTCATTCAGGTCCGGCAAGGTCATCATGAAAGCCACCGGCCGGCCCTCCAGCTCCGCGATCATGATAAGGTCTTCATAGACAATGGGTTTCAAACTGACGCCAAGATGTTCGATCTCGTGATCGGTTAGCGGTACAAATCCCCAATTATCCGACCAGGCATCGTTCAATATGTCCATGATGATCTTCGCATCACGGTCAAAATGCGACTTATCGACTTTGCGCAGCTTTAGCTTGCTGTTGCGCTCTCCCGATTTGACGATCCGGTCGATCAATGGGGGTAAGCCGTCCGCAATTTGCAGTTCGTAAGTAGTCAGCTCTTTGACGCTGTTATAGCCTTCTGCTTCTATCCAGCCCTGATATTCCCGGTTGTGATGCCCCATCATGACGGTCGGGCTATGGTCATGGCCAAAAGTGAGCAGTCCGGGTTCTTCCCAGATGGACATGCTGATCGGCGCAACCACGCGGTGCATGCCTTGTTCTTTCAACCATTTTTCGGCGGCCTCGATCAAAGCGGCTGCGGCTGCCTGATTTGCGGTTTCCAGTAGTCCCCAATTTCCCGTACCCGGCCCAAAACCCTGTTCTACGGGCTGTTCCAGGGCCAGATGGTCAATATGCGCGCTGATCCGGCCCACGATTTCACCGTTTTGTTCGGCCAGAAATAACTGGACATTGGCATGTTCGAAAAACGGGTTTTTCTTGGGGTTGAGTAGCCCGTAAGCCTCTGATTTCAGGGGCGGAACCCAATGTGGATCATTGGCATTCAATTGATAGGCCAATTCGACAAAACTCTTGAGCTGGGCCTTGGTAGTGACGGGATGGATGATTATATGCGATGACACGGTGGTTTTATGACCTTTTAAGGATTATTTATAATCAGCTTTGTCGCTGTGACGCCAATCAGGCCAATATGTCAAGCACATGGGACCTGTGTTTGCGATGATGTCAGGAGATGGTGAACCAACAAAGGGCGAGAAAACATAGCTATGCCATGATCTCGCCATGTTGTCCTGCTGTAGGCAGCAGATTAGGAAGAAGTAACTTATGAAACATTCCACTCATCAAACCGCAGACATGGCCATGTCGCCTGATTCTATTGTAACTGAAGCCGGTCAGGCCGTTGCGGGAACATCCTCTTTTGATGATAATGAGCTGATCCGCACGGCGGCAAAGCTCACGCGCGATCTGAATGCCGTGAACCCAGTGATTTACTGGGCCGATTTTCTGGCGTCCATATTGGTCGGATATGGTTCAATGGTTGCGGCGATTATGCTGGAAACTCCCGGTTTTGCGGTTCTGGCGGGTATCGTTTCAGTGCTGGCGCTCTATCGCGCGGGTAGTTTCATTCACGAACTGACCCACATCCGTCGCGGGTCATTGCCCGGTTTCCGCTTTGTGTGGAATGCGCTGCTGGGCGTTCCGCTGTTGCTGCCTTCGTTCATGTATGAAGGGATACATAATCTTCATCACGCTCGCACCCGCTATGGCACAGCCGAAGATCCTGAATATCTGCCGCTTGCGCTGATGAAACCCTATACCGTACCGCTTTTTGTGCTGGTATCGGTGCTGGCCCCGATTGGCCTGCTCATCCGTTATGCGATATTGTCGCCGCTATCCCTAGTCATTCCGCCGCTTCGCAAAGTGGTGGTTGAACGTTATTCCGGGTTGATAATAAACCCCGAATTTCGCCGCCGACCCCCTGAAGGTGCGTTCAAAAAACAATGGTATGCGCAGGAAATCGCCGCAAGCATCTGGGCCATTGCGCTGCTTACTGCCGCCGCAACCGGATTTTTGCCGCTACGGGCTTTCCTGATCATTCTGGCAATCGTATCGGGCGCAGTGGTCCTGAACCAGATCCGGACGCTGGTCGCGCATTTGTGGGAAAATGACGGTGAGGTCATGAGCGTGACCGAACAGTATCTCGATAGTGTGAACGTCCCGCCACCCGCACTTTTGCCCGCATTATGGGCGCCGGTCGGTCTGCGCTATCATGCGCTGCACCATCTTTTGCCCGGCGTTCCTTATCACGCGCTGGGTGAAGCGCATCGCCGCATTGCAAAGGCATTGCCGACGGGAACAACCTATTACCGGGCCAATCACACCAGCCTATGGGCTCTGGTGGCCAATTTGGTGCGGGGCAGTGCCGGTCATACAGCGGCAACAGCTGCCGCCGCCCGTCCGGCAGGGACGGCCAGCTAAGCCTATTCCTCGGACCGGATTAACACGGTCTCGCCGATCAGGAAGAACAGGATGAACGGTGCCCAAGCCGCCAAGATAGGCGGATAAGCACCAATTGTGCCCATAGCGAGCGAGAAATTATCCGCTACAAAATAGGCAAAGCCAAGCGCCATGCCTATGACTGCGCGGATGAAAAGCTGTCCCGACCGTGCCAGACCAAAGGCCGCCACCGCGCCGAGCAAGGGCATCAAAACGGACGACAAGGGGCCTGATATCTTGTGCCAGAGGCTGGTTTCCAGTTCCTTGGTCGGTCGTCCCGCCTTTTCCAGCTCTTGTATTGCGGATATTAATTGCGTGAAGGAGAGGCCGTCCGCGTTCACGTTGGCCAGCGTAAATTGATCGGGGCGCAGGCCGCCGCCGGTAATCAACTGGTCCTGAAACACTTCTTCGCCGGTGAGTACGTCATAGCGGGACACGCCGGTCATGGTCCATGATGATCCGGAATAGCGTGCCTCTTCGCCATGCATCATGCTGCGAAGGCTGTTATTGACCCGTTCGTAGATAGTAATGTCCTGCAAAACGACATCCGTTCCGCGTCCGGTCACGGTTTTCGCGTTGACCAGATTATTGCCATCCCTGACCCAGACATTCGTCCGCACATTGCTGGCGGCGGGTATTGGTCCATAATCCACCCTTTGCCAGGCCGAAAGCCGAGCGGTAGAGGGGGCAACGACCGTTTCGTTGAACACAAAGGACACCATAGCGACGATCAGGCTTGTGAGGATAAGCGGCGCCAGGATCTGGTGAGCGGAAAGTCCACCCGCTTTCATCGATATGACTTCGCTATTCTGGTTCAGCGTCGCAGCGGTTATGATCGTGCCGAGCAAAACCGAAAAGGGTAGGAACCGCTGCACCAGTTGCGGCAAGCGTAACGAGACATAAGTCCACAATTCGGATTGGCCATTGCCTTCCACTGACACGATCCGGCCGCTTTCGCCAAGCAAGTCCAGCGCCTGCAATACCAGCACCAGCATAGCCAGTACGGCCAGGCTTCGCACTGCCAGCATTTTGGCCATATATAGGGCCAGTGTTCGCGAAGGGAAAAAATTCATGCCAGTGTCTCTCCGTTCACGTTATCTTGGGCGGGTTATTGGACATCGGCACGTTTCCGGTTAAAATTGAGCAGGTTTTTGAAAACGCCGCCAAATTTCGAAAACGCCCTTTCCAGAGCCCCGATAGGTTGTCCGCCGGGAACATGGGCGAGCGTATGATACATCCAGATAATCAATGCCCCGAATAGCAGGAATGGCACCCATAATGCGATGATCGGATCAATAATGCCTAGCGCGCCAATGTCCTCCCCATATTGATTGACCTTGTGATAAGTCACAATCATCACAATAGAGATAAAGACCCCCAGAGCGGAATTGGTCCGTTTCGGCGGGATAGCCAATGCTACCGCCAATAAAGGCAATAACAGCATCATGGCGACTTCGACCATGCGAAAATGGAAATTGGCCCGGCTCTGGTTGCGTTCGGCCGCGGGGCGATCACGGTCCATGCCTACCCTGACCAGTTCGGGAATAGTATATTCCAGATCTTCGCCGCCTCTTGACCGGAACGCTTCTATATCGGGCAGCGCGATCGGCAGGTCATGGCTGCTAAAGCTTAATATCCGGGGCTTATTATAATTTGGTGCATCGTGGATCAGCACGCCCTTGGACAAACGCAAAATGATTGTGTCAGGATCATCGGTAGCCAAAAACTGGCCATTTTCGGCGGTTACGGATAGAACTTGACCCGATTCATTTTCCGCGCGGACAAACATTCCGCTTAACTTCGTGCCATTGTCGCGGCTTTCCTCGATCCGCATCGTCATCTTGGAACCCAGATTGGTGAATTCGCCAACTTTGATCGATGCTCCCAATGCGCCGGAGCGCAGTTCAAAGCGCAATTCTTCGTAATAATAGCGTGATAATGGCTGGATGAAGCCGACAAGCGCCAGATTGACCAACATCAACGCGACCGCAAACATATAGGGCACTTTCAACAGGCGGCCATATCCCTGACCCACAGCCATGAAAACATCCAGCTCAGAGCTTAAGGCGAGTTTCCGGAAAGCCAGCAATATGCCCAGCAAAAGGCCGATTGGAATACCAAGCGAGAGATATTCGGGGATAAGGTTTGCCAACATGCGCCATACCACGCTGACCGGGCCGCCCTCTGCGGCAACAAAGTCAAACAGGCGCAACATTTTCTCAAGCACCAGCAACATCGCAGCGATGACCAGCGTGCTAATGAGCGGCACGGCAATCAGGCGGGCGATGTAACGGTCGGTGGAAGTCAATAATTTCAACTTATCGTCGCCCTCTCACCATGTTTCTGCCGTAAATCATTTGCATAACTGCCTGTGCAAAGGGGGATTGATTCTTTGACTACCGCAGTTTCGATGCGGTTATAACGAGTAGGAGTATTCACGTCATGTTGAAATTTGCAGCCCCGCTTTTCCTTTCTGCCGCGCTTTTGGTGGTTCCTGCATCCATGGCACATGCAAATCAGATAATTTCTAACAACCTGAACAAATGCCGGACAGGTAACGGCCCCGCTGTTTTGGTGAAGGTTAACGGCATCAAAGAGACATCGGGCAATATTCGCGTGCAAAGCTATCGCGGAACCAGTGAAGAATGGCTGAAAAAAGGCGCGTGGCTCAAACGCATCGAAGTGCCGGCACAGCGCGGCAGCATGATGTTCTGTCTGCCAGTGGCCAAAAGCGGGACATATGCAATTGCCGTGCGCCATGATGTGAACGGTAATGGCAAGACCGACCTGTCAAGCGATGGCGGCGGTATGTCGAACGACCCAAGCATCAATATTTTTAATCTGGGCAAGCCGAGTTACAAAAAAACCGCTTTCCAGGTGGGTGATGAAGTGAAGTCGATCAGCATCCAGATGCGATATATGTGATGGCAAGTGTAACAGGGAAATGAGTAACTAAACAATGGCAAACGTAGCCTTACTTTCTAATCCTAACTCTACTGGGAATCGTGCGATTTTGCCGGAAGTGCGCTCTTATTGCGTCAAGAACAGCGACGTTTTCCATTATGAAGTCGATAACGTCGATGAAATTACCAAGGCATTGCAAACGATTGCGAAAGTGAAGCCCAAGGTTCTGGTAATCAATGGCGGTGACGGTACGGTTCAGGCTGCCCTTACGGAATTATACCAGGGCGGGCATTTCGGGGATAATCCGCCGCCCGTTGCGGTGTTGCCCAATGGCAAGACCAACCTGATCGCACTCGATCTTGGCGCAGAGGGCAATCCGCTTAAGGCTTTGGAACGGATTGTCGAAATGGCGAAGCATGACCTGCACGAACATCTGGTTGACCGGGAACTGATCGCATTGTCCGACGGCGGCAAGGATAGCAAAGTCGTGCTGGGCATGTTTGTTGGCGGGGCCGGTCTGTCAGAGTTTATTCTCTATTGCCGTCACAAAATCTATCCGCTGGGTCTGCCCAATGCGGCATCCCATATCCTGACCGTTTTTGCGGCTCTGGCTTCGGTGTTATTCGGTATCAGTGCCAAGTTTCTGCCCAACAGGCCTTCTCCGATCAGCATTTCGCTGATTAAAAATGGCCAGTATCAGGGCAATTTCGCTATTCTGATTGTGACTACATTGGAAAAACTGTTGCTGATGCGCCGTTTCAACCAGTCGCGCGGAAAGCGGGAACATTTGCAGTTCATGGCGATTGACCAGAAGCCTGCAGCTTTGGTGCGGTTCATCTTTTCCGCTCTGTTTGGCCGGCTTGGTAAAACCGTGCAAAAGGGTATCTATCTGGAACAGGGTGATACGATCCGCATTGAAGGCAAGAACAGCAATGTCGTGATGGACGGCGAATTGTTCCTTGCACAGGAAGGCAGGCCGATTGTTTTGAAATCAACCAAGCCGGTGTCCTTCCTTCGCCTTGCTGCTTAGGCTATTATCCCGCGGGTGAACGACCTGAAACATCTTGTTAAAGCGGAGCTGGCAGAGCCGGCCCAGCCGCTCGTGTCCGCATTTGCATCAGCAATAGCCGCGAAATATGGCGATGCGTCTCGCGCTGTGCTCTTTTATGGATCGTGCCTGCGCACAACCGAGCTGGAAGGGCAGATGCTCGATTTCTATCTGATCGTTTCGTCCTATGAAGCGGCTTATGGAAAAAGCTGGCTGGTGCGCGCGAACAAGCTGTTACCGCCCAATGTCTTTCCGGCAGAGCATGACGGTCTGGTGGCCAAAGTGGCGGTGCTGAGCGTAGATGATTTTTACAAACTCAACCGGGAAGGGGCCAGCGCGGTAAGCGTCTGGGCACGTTTTGCACAGCCGTCGCGACTGGTGTGGTGCGCCGATGAACAGGCGCAGCAGACGATTATCGACGCTATTGAAGGCGCTCCGGTAACATTGCTCAATGGCGCTTTGGCGCATATTGACGCGGCTTCGCAGCCTGTCTCTCTCACGCAGCTATGGGAAAAGGGCTTTGCGCTTACCTATGGGGCAGAGCTGAGAGCAGAGAGGAAAGAACGGTCGCAATCGGTCGTCGATTTCGCGCCAGAGCGATATGAACAATTTGGCGAGGCTGTCATCGGGCGGACGGCTATTAAAGCAAAGATAAGGGATGGCAAGGTCCATATAGCACCGGGCCAGAGGCCGCAGATTGCGGCAGAAAAAGGGCGTTGGCCACGTTTGCGGCGCAATGGAAAACTGCTCACACTGGCGCGGCTGGCCAAAGCTTCGGGCACCTATGCAGGCGGTATCGACTATCTCGCGTGGAAGATTAACCGCCACGCCGGGACAGATTATGTCATCAAACCGTGGCAGCGCAAATGGCCTATTCTGGGCGCGCTCGTCATGTTGCCGCGATTAGTCGCCGGCGGAGCGATAAAATAGGCTATTATGATGCTCCAAGAGAGTCGCATTATTCGGGAGAAGCACGGTGGCACAAAAATTATCGGCCCATCCAATTCATTTGGGAAAGGGCGCCAGCGCGATCATTGAGCCAGATTTTACCGGTGATCCGGACTGGTATGAGGCCTATGTCGAGCGCCGCGCAGCGGATGGCGCGGAAGGGCGGCTGGTGGCTCTGCACAATTTTTCCAAACCATGGGATATGTGGGAAATGCACCCCGCCGGCGCAGAGGTCGTGCTGTGCACCAAGGGTGAAATCACGTTGATTCAGGAAATGCCGCAAGGGACGCATAACCGGATTGTCCTGCACGAAGGCGAATATGCGATCAATCCGCCCGGCGTGTGGCACACCGCCGATGTGGAAGAAGAAGCAAGCGCGCTGTTCATTACAGTCGGGCAGGGGACCGAGCATAGGGAGCGATAGGAGCGCTTGGCCAAGGAGTGGCAACACGCCGGTCCTTATACTCAGGCTTCCGGATTCAGATCGCCTTCAAATTCTGGAACTGGGCGCGCCGCAGCTTTGGCATCTGTCGTAGCTTTGCCATTTTGATCAATATCCTTGATCAACCATTGCATTTCCTTGATCTCTTCGCGCTGGGCCTTGATTATTCTATCGGCCAGGTCCCGTACTCTCTTGTCCTCGATATTGGCACGCTCACTTGTAAGTATGGCAATGCTATGGTGGGGGATCATCGCTTTTTGCCACGCCTGATCGGAAATCGTGTCCTGCGAGCGAAGAAGGTATAAGGAACTGGCGAAGATGAGAACTGCGCTGGCAAAGATCATGATATTCTTGCGCTTGTCCTGATACATTCCGAGCATGAAAAGCAGCATGATAACGGTCATCGCTGCGCCCATATAGATTGCCATCCATGTGCGGGTTTCACTGAAATAGACATGATCAAGAGCATAGGTGTTGAGATACATCAGCCCGAACATCACGAGTGTAGCTGTCAAGATCATGACGATAAAGCGCGTGTAATTGCCCATCTGTGCTTCTCCTCCGCTGTGCCGGAAAACGTGTTCCAACTCTATTACGCGCGCCCGGCATATGGGTTCCGGCATGGAGCGGATTGGATTTTAGGAAGAAGAAGCAACCTGTTAATTACAGGCGGGGCTGAGCATAGAGATTGTAAGAAAAGTCTAGATCAACGCATGACTCACCGGTCTTTATATTCCGGTTTGCGCTTCGCAAGGAAAGCCTTGGCGGCTTCCCGGCTGTCTTCGGTCATGGATAGCATCACCTGCTGCCGGTCCTCGATGGCGAGCGCGGCTTCAAAGCTCTGGGCATCGATATTGCGATTCAGCGCATCCTTGGTCAGGCGCAGGCCCATCGGAGCGGTGTCGAGCATTTCCTCGGCGAGAGAAAGCACGGTCGCAAGCAATTTGTCTTCGTCTACCATTTCACTGATCAGACCAACCTTTTCAGCGCGCTCTGCATGAATGAACCGCCCCGTCAGGATAAGCTCCGACGCCAGCGATGATCCGACCAGCCGGGGCAGAAAATAGCTCGACCCCATATCGCATCCGCCAAGGCCAATTTTTATATACGCCGCGTTCATTTTCAGGCTGGGCGCGCCGTAACGCACGTCGCTGGCCAGCAGCAGCGAAAAACCACCGCCGCAAGCCGCGCCTTGGGCCAGTGTGATAATCGGTTGAGGGCATTGCCGCATCAACTGCATCACGGTCGCAATGCTGCGCTGCGTGCGCCAGACATGCTGGACTTGTCCCTGCGATCCGTCATTCTGCCACGCACCGATATCAAGCCCTGCACAAAATGCCCGGCCCTCTGCCCGGAAAAGCACAACGCGAACATCATGCCGGTCCTGAAGCCCGCGGAAATAGTCTTGCAGCGCGAAGATCATCTCTTCGTTCATGGTGTTGAGCTTGTCTGGCCGGTTGAGCGAGAGAATCTCTATCGCGCCGCGCTGTTCGATTTTGATGCTATCCGTTTCCGGCTTCATTGCTTCATGCTCCCCTAAAACAGGGCCTATAATTGGCCCATATTCTGCAAAATCTTTATGGTTTAAATCGCTCCGACCGCTTTGCCCGCGGCTTCAAACATGCCCAAAATCTGGTCCACCTGTTCAGATGTATGTTCTGCGCAAAGCGAGCAGCGCAGCAAGGTCATATTGGCAGGGGTCGCGGGCGGACGCGCCAGATTTACGTAAAGCCCTTCTTGCAAAAGCGCCTGCCACATCATCGCGCCGCGTTCCAGATCGGGCATGATTACCGCGATAATTGCGCTCTGCGCCTCGTCGGTTCCCAGTTTAAAGCCCAGATCGCGAAGCCCCTTGTGAAGCTTTTTGCTGTTTTCCCACAAATGCGCCCGCTTGTTTCCGCTGTGCATCAGCTTGCGGATAGAGGTGCTGGCGGTGGCCATCACGCTTGGCGGCAGGGACGCGGTGAAGACATAGGGGCGGCAAACCAAGCGTAAAATCTCGAACTTGGGGTGGTTGGAGACACAAAAGCCGCCAACGGTTCCAACCGATTTGCTGAACGTGCCGATGATGAAGTCCACATCGTTGATAACGCCCTGATCTTCGGCCACGCCGCGCCCGTTTTCGCCGATAAAGCCCATGCTGTGGGCCTCATCCACCAGAACCATGGCGCCGTTTTCCTTGCTGACCCGGATCATTTCCTTCAATGGCGCGACATCGCCAAGCATCGAATAGACGCCTTCGAGCACGACCAGCTTGCCCGCTTCGGCAGGTAGGCGTTTCAGGCGTTTTTCCAGCGCTTCGACATCATTATGGCGAAATGCAACAATCTCGGCATTGCCGAGCGCGCAGCCATCATAGATGGAGGCATGGCTGTCAATGTCGAGAATGACATAATCGCCTTTGCCCGCCAGCGTTGAGATAATTCCCAGATTGGCCTGATAGCCGGTGGAAAAGACCATCGCATGGTCCATCGCGTAAAATTCTTTAAGCGCTTCCTCGCAATCTTTGTGCGGGCTGTAAGTGCCATTGAGAACGCGGCTGCCGGTCGTGCCTGACCCGAATTCCTTGAGCGCTTTAAGCCCGGCGGCCTGAACGTCGGGGTCAAAGGTCATGCCCATGTAATTATAGGTACCGAGCAGGATGGTTTCTTTGCCATTACATATGGCAACAGTTGGCGATTTTACCTCCTCCATCACAAGGGAGAAGGGGTCCTTTACACCCGTTGCGAGCAGGGTTTCGCGTTCCTGGATCAGGGAATCGAATTTGCTGAAAAGATCTGTCATCACTGTCTCGATCAGCTGTCCATCAATTTGGCAACGGCGTCCGCAAGCTGTCCAACGGTTTCGATTTCAGCCTGCATATTCATGGTGATGATGATGTCAAATTCGTCTTCGACCGCCGCGACAAAATCCATCACGGTCAGGCTGTCCCATTCCAGATCGCCCGCAAAGGTGGTCGTTTCTGTCAGTGCAACGCCCTTGTTATTGAACGGCCCGACCAACGCCTCAACCTTCGTCATAATTTCTTCGCGACTTGCCATAATATAAATTCCAATATTCCATTAGGTCGACTCAAAGCGACCTTTGCCAATGTGTAGGCCCTATTGGCAAGTGAATAAGGCCGAAACAGGGCGCAAGAATGAGGATATTACTAAACTTGCTCAATTGAACCGTCTGTGCCACTCATGCGCTGCATCGGGTCGCAGTCTGTAAATAGGTGAGGGTAAGAGTAGCGATGACTGAAGAACGGGAATGGCCGGTTGATGCCATTCATACCTTGCGAACGACGCAGCAACATCATGTTCAATTAAGCCTGATGGCGGATCACAAAGCCAATATGCTGATCGGTGCGACATTCATTGTTTTCACGCTGGCTGTTGGCCAAAGTCAGGCGGGCGAGCTATCCCTGCCGCTTCTCATTCTGGCGGTTGCTGCTTTTGCTTCGGCCGGGCTGGCCGCCATCGCGGTCATGCCGTCCATCGTGCCGCGTCCCGGAATCTCGTCCAATATATTATTTTTTGGCGCTTTCAGGGATATGTCGGAAGAGGAATATGTGAACCGCCTGCTCGACAATGAACTGGAAAACCAGGAAGCGATTTTTCGAGCGATGCTTCGGGATATATACCAGATGGGGACCGTTCTGGGGCGAAAGAAATACCGCTTTCTCGGCTGGGCCTACCGGGTGTTTCTGCTCGGATTGACGCTAACTTTTATCACTTATGTGACGGAGCTGTTTACCGGGCCGCTTCTTTAAGCGCCAACATTCGGGCAGCAGTCATAGCCAGTCATTCAGCCGATACCACTGGGCAGTGTCTTTCAACCCCTGCCGTGTCTCGACCTGCGGTGTCCATAATTCGGGGGGCAACCGCTTGGCGGGAGTGACGGTCCAGTCGTCATGGCAGAAATAGCTAACCCGGTCCGCTGTCAACTTGGCCTTGTTACGGCGTAGCAGATTGTCCGTTTTGGCGCCAAGGTCCAACAGCCATTTCGGTATCGCAAGCGGCTTGACCTGTTTTCCAACCGCCCAGCCAATGGCTTTGGCAAATCCTGCCTGCGTCCAGCCGCCGGTCTTGCCGTCATCCACTTCAAAAGTGGCTGCGGTCAGTGCTTCCTGTTCGGGGATGATCGACATCAAGGCGCGCGAGAGGTCTTCCACATGGATCACGGAAAGGCGGCCATCGGCATCGGGAGGCAAGGGGACAAAGCCCAGTTTTGCGGTTTTGAAAAGATCGAGAAACTCGCCATCGCCTGGGCCATAAACGGCTGGCGGCCGGATGATCGTCCAGTCAAGGCCGCTGGATGCGACAATCTTTTCCGCCTTGGCCTTGGTGTCGCCATAGATAGACAGTTTCGGCATAGTGGCGGCGAGCGAGGATACGTGGATGAAACGCCTGCATCCTGCTTCTTTGGCGGCTACGACAACTGCCAGGGTTCCGGCGACATTGCCCGCTTCAAATCCTTCGCGTGTGGGGGCGTTGACGACACCGGCGATGTGGATGACAACATCGGCCCCTGTGCACAAGACGCTAAGGCTTGCCGGATTGTCCAAAGCGCCGCGGACCCAAGTGACATTGGGCCGGTCATCCTGCGTTTGGCGGGTGAGGGCACGGACCGGAAAACCGGAACGCACGGCGAGGTTTAGCAAATGCTCGCCCACGAAACCGGTCGCGCCGGTTATTGCCAGAGTTGGTTTTGTCAGCATGGGACTAACGCTTCACATCTTGTGTCACACCAGCACCATCTGGTTGCGATGCACCACCGCGCTACGCGGCGTATATCCCAGAAGCGCTTCAAGCTCGGAGCTGCGATGGCCGATGATCTTGGCGCAATCAAGGGCATTATATTCCGCAAGACCGCGTGCGATGATCTTGCCATCGGGGTCTGCAATTTCCACAACATCGCTGCGTTCAAACTGTCCGTCAATGGTGATGATCCCGGCGGCGAGCAAACTGCCGCCTCCGTTCAATGCTTCTGCGGCTCCGGCATCCACCGTAATGGTTCCCGCAGAGGTCAGCCCTCCGCCCAGCCAGCTTTTGCGGGCATTGGCATTGCCGCTGGCCTTGAACAAAGTGCCGACACCGCTCAGCGCATAGCGTTCCAGCGGGTAATCTTCACAGCCGGAAATGATCGACATTTCAATCCCCGCAAGATTGGCAATCCGCGCCGCTTCCAGTTTCGAAATCATCCCGCCGGAGCCAAGGCCGGAGGATGTGGACCCATCCGCCATCGCCATGATCCGGGCATCAACCTGTTCGACCAGCCCGATAATCTGTCCTTCGGTCCGGCTCCCCGGTGTGCGGTCATACAGCCCGTCAACATCGGATAATAATATAACCCGGTCAGCCGAGGCCGCCTGCGCCACACGCGCCGCAAGCCGGTCATTATCACCAAAGCGGATTTCGTCGGTGGCAACGCTGTCATTCTCGTTAATCACCGGAATAGCGCGGTTTTCGAGCAGCTTTTCCAGTGTCGCAGTGGCGTTGAGATAGCGTTTGCGATTTTCCAGATCATCCAGCGTCAGTAACATCTGGGCCGCTGTAATTTCGTGTTCGGCAAGCAATTCCGACCATAAGCTGCTCAGGGCTATCTGCCCCACGGATGCTGCGGCCTGGGCATCGGAAAGGCTGGCCCTGCCACCTTTTTTAAGGCCAAGTTTGCGTGCACCCAATGCGATTGATCCGGACGATACAATGATGACCGACGCACCATCCTTATGGCGCCTGGCAATGTCGGACACCAGTGTCTGCACCCATTCCCGGCGCAAGGATGCATCATCGTTGACCAGCAGCGATGACCCGACTTTTACGACTATTGTCTCGTTGGAAGGCGCTGTCATAGCGGGGACCAGTCTGCCTTTTCCTCCTCGTCGCCGTGGGCGTCGCTATCACCGGCGGTTTGGTCTTTTTCTTCGATAGAGCTGTAACTGCCGACCGCTTCCAGCAGCTTGTCCAGAACGGCATCCATGCCCTTGCCGGTCGCACCCGAAAGCGGCAGAACGTCTTTAGCGCCCGCAGCGCGTAATTCATCCGCAATCGATTCCATCAGCTCGTCATCCAGCAAGTCGGCTTTGTTCAGCGCCAATATCTGCGGTTTTTCGGATAGACCTCCGCCATATTGTTCCAGCTCTTTGGTCACGGTTTTCCAGGCCTGTACCGGATCATCGCCGGTGGCATCAATAAGATGCAGCAACACTTTACAGCGTTCGATATGGCCCAGGAACCGGTCGCCGATCCCGGCGCCTTCTGCCGCGCCGTCAATCAATCCGGGAATATCGGCCAGAACAAATTCGCGCCCGCGATGATGCACCACACCCAATTGCGGGTGGATGGTGGTAAACGGATAGGCGCCCACTTTGGCCTTTGAATTGCTGACAAAGTTGATGAAGGTGGATTTACCGGCATTCGGCAAACCGACAAGGCCCGCATCCGCGATAAGTTTCAGGCGCAGCCAGACTGCCGCTTCTTCGCCCGGCTCGCCGGGTTGGTGCTGGCGCGGAGCGCGGTTGGTGGAGCTTTTATAGCTGGCATTACCGCGGCCGCCGATCCCGCCTTCCAGAAATACTTCCTCTTGCCCTGCACGGGTGAAGTCCAGCAGCACATGTTCCTTGTCTTCCGACAGAACCTGTGTGCCGACGGGCACTTTTATGACCAGGTCTTCGCCGCCTGCGCCGGTGCGGTTGCGACCCGCACCGCCTCTGCCGCGCGGTGCGCGCAGATGCTGGGTATAGCGAAAGTCGATCAGGGTATTGAGGCCTTCAACAGCTTTAAAGATGACATCGCCACCTTTGCCGCCATTTCCGCCATCCGGACCGCCATATTGGATAAATTTTTCACGTCGAAAACTAACTGCCCCCGGCCCGCCAGCGCCAGAGCTAACATATATTTTGGCTTGATCTAAGAAATGCATGATTGTGCATTTAGTGATGTCCTGCAAGAAACGCTAGGCTTTGCTGTAATATATGCGTCACCATGTTCTTTGGATGGTACAGAGTGCCGGTTTTTCGCCATTTTTATGTGGTCCGGCTGTACTCTATATCCGTTATTGGAGGGCGGGATTTATTCCGCCGCTTCCAATTGCTCCATTTGCGCGACACGCGGGTCATTGGGATAGACCCACTCATCACCAATAACCTGCTCCACGGCCAGATGCTCCGGAACATTGTCCAAGCCGATCATTTTATCGCACGTCTGGTGAAAACTATAGATGCGCGCTTCCTGATAGCTGAGCGGAACGCCCTTGAAACCGTCGGATTCCAGGGACTTCTGGATCATCTCGCCAAATTGTGTGTCTTCGAGGATGATCTGGCTCATATTCCGGCCATTGGGCTTTGTTTCATCCGGTACGGTCCACAGGTCCGGCGCCGGCCCATCGCCCCAATCGAGCGCCATGGTGATAAGTTCCAGACGGGTGGTGTTCAATCCGGTGGGCCAGAAAACCAGTGGCGGCACAAAATAATTGGACACCGGCGACACCCAGTTGGGGAACAGAGTATAGCTTTGTGTGCAGGTGCGGCCAAATTCGCCCACTGTATCAATTTCCTGCCATTCAGGCGGAGAGTCGATGGCGCGGGTATGTTCGCGGTCGGTATCTGCCGGGGCAGGGGCCAGCATCCGGGCGTGGCCGTTGGCAAACATCGTATTCACATTGCGCCTGTGATCGACCAGCGGGGACACGGTATCGGGATGGATGAAGGGCACATGATACACCTCCATATTGGCCTCCATCGCGACCTTCCAGTTACAGTTGAGGTCGAAGGAGTAGCGTGAGGCAAGCCTGATTTTGTCGAGCTGAAACTCCTCCAGATCGTCACATACCGGACCCAGCCATTCCTTTAACGGCATCGCTTCATCGTCAAAGTTCACAAAGATCAGGTTGCCAAGTCGTTCGCATTTCACGGGGATCAGACTGCGGCAGGACATGTCCAGCCCGGTAAAATCCTGTTTGTCCGGCACACCGACCAGCTCACCATCTGTCTTGTAGGTCCAGTTATGATAACCGCACATCAGGCGTGGAGAGCGGCCTTTTTCTTGTGTAACAACCGGCGCTCCGCGATGCCGGCATGTATTGTAAAACGCCCGAACTTTGCCGTCCATGCCGTGAACAATGATAATGGGATCGCCGGTATTTTCCCATTTCATGAAGCATCCTGGTTCGGGCACTTCGTCAATATGCGCGGCAAACAGCCAGCTTTTCTTCCAGATATGCTGTTGTTCCAGGTCATAATATTCCTGTGACGTATAACGGCCAGCGGGCAGATCGGGCAGATGGGGGAATCCCTCTGGCGGAGCCGTCCGTGCGGCCTCCCACTCCATCAGGTTTTTGATCTGTGCAATATATGCCGGGTCCATAACCATCGCTGTTCTCTCCAATATTCAGCCAATTTCTGGCTCTATTCCTTAGTTTCAGGAGAACAACGTGGCATAGAGACAGCGGGGCAGTCGATTGGCATTAGTGATAGAATCGCGCCTATATCGGGCCAATCAAGCCGGGCGAATCTGTCAGGTTCCGCATAGCCAGGTGCTTCCAACGGCGTATATGGGAATTCTGCCCCACACTACGCACCGGTAAAGTTCGGTCAGCCTATGCTATTTCTAAAAGTTCAGTTTGCCGGACAGGGCATCAGACGATGTTGTGGCAAAGCGCAGCAACCGCCGCCAATGCCTGCGGTCACGTAGAGACAGCGACGGGTCTTTCGACCTTTTACGCAATTCCTCTATCGCGTTTTCACCATATTTATTGATGATATTATTAAGTTCGCGACTGTCTTTTGCCTTGGTGTCGCCTGATACAAACAACTCGTATAACATATAGGGCATCCCATTAAAATTGCCCCCCGATTTCAATTATGCCTTGGCATCAAACTAGGCTCCGATGGCCGATTCTGTCAATGTTTGGACGGCACCAGCGACCGCATTAACCGGTCAGCTCGCCCTGCCGTGAGTCATTGTAGGGCGACTATGGGTAAGGGATGTGACCATGGCGGTGATTCCATATGTCGGGGAGCTTGATGTCGATACACAATCTGCCCTACTGTTCATGCTGACATCGCTGAAACGAGGGGCAGCCATATGATCGATCTTTATTTTGCACCGACGCCAAATGGCTGGAAAATCAGTGTGATGCTGGAAGAATGCGGATTGGATTATACTGTCAAATGGGTGAATATCGGTGCGGGGGAGCAGTTTGAACCGGAGTTTCTGGCGATCAGTCCGAACAACCGTATTCCGGCGATAGTGGACCATGATCCGGATGGTGGAGGGGAGCCGGTTTCGGTGTTCGAGACAGGCGCGATCCTGCTCTATCTGGCACAGAAAACGGGTCGTTTCCTGCCCGATGACTTACGCGGACGGACGGCCGCGACCGAATGGCTTATGTGGCAAATGGGCGGGCTGGGTCCGATGATGGGACAGCATGGCCATTTCAAACTCTATGCCCCTGAACGCATTGCTTATGCGACGGATCGTTATCGAAACGAAGTCCTTCGCCTATTTGGTGTGATGGATCGGCGGCTTGCCGATCATGATTATCTTGCCAGCGGGCAATATAGCATAGCCGATATTGCCTGCTTCCCGTGGGTGCAGACATATAGGCGGCAGGAAATTGATCTAAACGATTTTCCGCATGTCCAGCGCTGGTATGAAATATTGAAACAGCGTGAAGGTTTGAGGCGGGGAATGGCGCTGGGGCGTGACAGGATTAACCGCAATCCGCAAGATGATGCACAGGCACGCCGGACATTATTCGGGATAAAGGATTAAAGCGATGACCGTAAAAGTTGAATTTTACTTCGATCTATCAAGCCCGTGGACCTGCCTCGCGTTCCACAATATCCAGCCTATTATCAAGGAAACCGGCGCGCAGATAATCTGGAAACCGTTTCTGGTCGGCGGGGTGTTCAACGCCGTTAACCAGAGCGTTTATGCCGCCCGTGAAAATCCGGACAATCGCAAATTTGTCCACAGTTTCCGTGTGCTGAAAGAATGGGCTGCGCTGGCCGGTGTGGAGATGAATTTCCCCAGCGAGCATCATCCGGTCAAATCCGTACATGCCATGCGCCTTTGTTGCGCGCTGGAAGAAGATCAGGCGGCGCTGCACAAATTCGCCACCGCTGCGTTTAACGCCTATTATGCCGATCAGCGCAACCTGGATGATCCGGCGGTGCTGGCAGCCATAGCGGATGAAGTCGGCATGGACGGCAAAGCACTGGTCGCGCAAACTAGGGAACAGGAAATCAAGGATCGACTGCGCACCAATACCGAAGAAGCGATTGCGCGCGGGGCTTATGGCTCGCCCAGCATTTTTGTGAGGGGTAAAAGCGACGATCCGGCGGACGAACGCATGTATTTTGGCAATGACCAGTTGCCGCTTGTTAAGCGAGCGATTAACATCGCTGCTAAAGCATAAACGAATCCATTCACGGAGAGTCAGAACATGTCACAGCGCGTTACTATTTCGGTTGAAAACCATATTGCAGATGTC